>CAWISL010000006.1:0-84270 GCA_963838795.1 uncultured Actinomycetes bacterium | reverse complement strand
CGGCCTCGGGAGACGCGAGCTTCGTGCGCACGATCTCGACCAGCGGCAGCACCGGCGCGGGGTTGAAGAAATGCATGCCGACGACGCGCTCCGGGTGTGCGGTCGCAGCGGCGACGTCCGTGACCGAGAGAGCCGAGGTGTTGGTCGCCAGGACGGCGGCCTCCCCCACCTCGTCGTCGAGGACGCGGAACAGCTCGCGCTTGGCGTCGAGCTCCTCCACGATCGCCTCGATCACGAGGTCGCACCCGGCGAGACCGCCGAGCTCCGTCGTCGTCGTCAGCCGAGCAAGCGCCGCGTCGCGCTCGTCCGCGCTCAGCCGGCCCTTCTCGACACCGCGGCCCAGATAGTGGGCGATCCGCTCGCGGGCGCGCTGGCAGAGCTCGTCGCTCACCTCGCGGCCGACCGTCTCGATGCCGGCCTGCACGCAGACCTGCGCGATCCCGGCGCCCATGGTACCGAGACCGACCACCCCCACCTTGCGCACGTCGGCTCCCGTCATCCAGCGACCGTGATTTCGACCTGAAACCGGCTCGGCTCGTCGGGACAGCCGTCTTGGCCGGCGCAGGCCGGCGTCCCGAGCGACGAGATCGTCGACGTGCCGAGCCGCACCCCCCAGACGATCCACTCCGAGAAGCCCGGGTCCTGGAAGTAGTCGACCCGGCTCAGCTTGACCGCGCGGCCCTCGACGACCGGTTTGGACCAGCGGTAGTCGCTCGAGAGCCTCAGGCTCGTGTGCGCGCCCGGGGCGAGCTCGAACGTCGCACCGGTGTCGGAGATCGCGACCCCACCAAGGGTGGAGTGCGTCTCGCGGATCTCGGGCGGTACTTCGCGATCGTCGCCGCCGCAGGCCGCGAGGAAGAGCACGAGCACAGGGATTAGGCGGATCACGGCTCCGACAGAGTGCCTGACGGCGTGCTTGAATAGCGCCATGGCGGTCACGGCCCGCGAGCGAAAGCTCCTCCTGGACGGCGAGTGGGTCGAGACCGGCGAGTGGCACGAGGTGCGCTCCCCCTACTCCGGAGACGTCGTCGGGCGGGTGGCCCGGGCCGGGGCGAGCGAGACGCAGCGCGCCGTCGACGCCGCAGCGCGAGCGATGGCCGTACCCCTGCCGGCGCACGCGCGCGCAGAGATCCTCGATCGCACCGCCGACCTGGTCGCCGAGCGCCAGGAGGAGATCGCGCGGACGATCTGCGACGAGGCCGGCAAGCCGATCAAGACCGCCCGCGTCGAGGCCGAGCGGGCCGTCTCGACCTTCCGCACCGCCGCGGCCGAGGCCCGGACGCTCGCCGGTGACGTCGTCCCCATGGACGCGAGCCCCGCCGGCGTGGGCAAGGTCGCGTACACCACCCGGCTTCCGATCGGCGTGGTCGGGGCGATCTCCCCCTTCAACTTCCCCTTCAACCTCGTCGCCCACAAGGTCGCGCCCGCGCTCGCGGCCGGTTGCGCCGTGGTTTTGAAGCCGGCGAGCCAGACGCCGCTCTCGGCGCTCCTGCTCGCCGAGCTGGAGGCCGAGGCAGGGCTCCTCCCCGGCTGGCTGAACGTCCTCGTCGGCCAGGCGTCGGAGATCGGCGGAGTGCTGGTCGAGGACGAGCGCGTCCGCCTGATCAGCTTCACCGGCTCCGCAGAGGTGGGCTGGACGCTGCGCGAGCGCGCGGCCCGCAAGAAGGTCCTGCTCGAGCTCGGGAACGCCACGCCCCTGATCGTGGAGGCGGACGCCGACATCGAGGAGGCAGCGACGAAGGCAGCTGCGAACGCGTTCTCCTTCGCCGGCCAGAGCTGCATCTCCATCCAGCGCGTCTACGTGGCGCGCGCGGCCTATGACGAGTTCCTCGCCGGCTTCCTCCCGAAGGTCGGGGCGCTGCGAGTCGGCGACCCTGCCGACGATGCGACGGACGTCGGCCCCGTGATCGATGCCGACGCGAAGGAGCGAGTCCTCGAGTGGATCGACGAGGCGAAGACCCAGGGCGCCGCCGTGCTCGCGGGCGGCGAGACCACCGAGGAGGGCTTGATCGCGCCGACGGTGCTCGGCGACGTCAGCGCCGAGATGAAGGTCTCGTGCCTCGAGGTCTTCGGCCCTCTTTGCACCGTCACGCCCTACGACTCGCTGGAGGAGGCCTTCGACCTAGCCAACGGCACCGAGTACGGATTGCAGGCCGGGATCTTCACGCGGAGCCTCGAGACGGCCATGGCGGCCGGGTCGGCGCTCGAGTTCGGCGGCGTGCTGGTCAACGAGGCGCCGACCTTCCGGGCCGACCAGATGCCGTACGGCGGCGTGAAGGCGTCCGGGAACACAAAGGAGGGGCCGCACTACTCGGTGCGCGAGATGACCGAGGAGCGGCTCGTCGTGATCGCCCGCTGACCGGTCTGGACGAGGGTTGGCGGTCCAGGGCGTCCGTTAGACTCGACGGCTGTCTGCGATGCCTGGACGCATGAACGACGACTCCTCCCGCCAGGCCCGACCACCCGACCCCGGAGCGGAAGTGGTCGAGGTCGTGGAGGTTGTCGAGACGACGGTACCGCCGCCCGAGCCTGATCCCGCCCGGCTCCAGCGCGAGCGCCGCGCGCTCACCGAGCAGCGCGAGATCGAGATGCGGGACGTCGGCGGCCTCACCGTCGAGATGGTGCGCCGCGACCGCTGGAACCCCGACCTCCTCGTGTCGCGCGCGCACGAGGTTCTGGCGCTCGAGCAGCGGATGCACGAGGTCGACTCCCTTCTGGTCGCCGAAGCGACCGTTCGGAGCTTCCCGAACGCCACCTACTGCGTGTGCGGAGGGCCGCTCGTTCCGGGCGTCCACTTCTGCGGGCACTGCGGCCGGGCGGCTCCCACGACCCCACCGGTACTCACCTGCATCCACTGCGGCCAGCCGCTTCCCGCCGGGGTCAATTTCTGCTCGTTCTGCGGGAACCCAGCTGCCGCCGAGGACTACGATCCCGCGCCGGAGCCCGTCGAGGAGACGATGGTGCGGCCGCCGCCGGACGACGAGCTCCAGGGCCGGCTGTGAGCGCCCCTCCTCACGATCCGCCGCCCGCGGGCAGACAGCCCGATCCCGCAGACGAAGGCGAAGGCCGGCAGCAGCCGCAGTACGGGGAGCGCAACTGCCCGCGCTGCGGCGCACCGCACGACCCGCTGCAGGAGTACTGCCTCGAATGCGGGCTACGCCTCGTTCCCCTCCCGCGTCAGCGCTACACACGCACGATCGTCTGGTCGCGAGAGTCGCCGATCTGGCTCTGGACGGCTCTCGGAGCTCTCCTCCTGGTGGCCCTGGCGGCGGGTGCGATCGTGGCCCTGGCGGCCACCGACGACGAGCCGGATGCCGCGCCGGGCGTTTCGAGCCCGGCGTCGACGACCGACACCGTCCCGGTGATCCCGACGACGGATACGCTCACTACGCCGTCGACCCTCACCCTCCCCACCACGACGACGCTGCCGACGACGTCGACCCAGCCCACGACGTCGACCCAGCCGACGACGAGCACGCAGGGCACGACGACCACGGCGAACACGATCATCTCCTGGCCGGCCGGGACGGACGGGTGGACTGTGATCCTGCGCTCGACCCCGATCAGCGAGGGGCGCGGCCCCGCGGAGTCGGCCGCGCAACAGGCGATCAACGCGGGCCTCCGACAGGTCGGCGTCCTGAACTCCTCCGACTACGACAGCCTGAACCCGGGCTACTACGTCACGTTTAGCGGCGTCTACACGAGCGAGACGCAGGCCGAGGGCGCGCTCCCGAACGCCCGGAGCAAGGGCTTCCCAACCGCGTACGTCCGGCGCGTTGCCGACTAGGCTTGAAACGGGCGCCACGGGCCCGACTTTGTAACAGCCGCGCAGGCCGTGTTAGACTGCCCGACGGAGCGGTTTGGGGGCGTTCCTTAACCCGATGTTAATGATGATTTGCAGGCATTTCACGTCGGCAAGGGATAGCGTGTGAGTGAGCAAGCGCACGAGAGGATTCTCACTCGCATGTATCAGTACTCCAGGGCGATCTATCGGTCGATCAAGGATCTCATCGACCCGTGGGCGGAGCCCGAGAAGCAGCTCGAGTACCGCCGGGAGGTCCTGGCCGCGTGCGAGGAGTGCGTCGAGCGGCTCGCCAAGGATCCGCGCTACTTCGCGCACCCCGACCGCACCCTCTTCCAGGACATTCGCCGCTACTTCCCGATCACGTACCAGGCGCAGGTGGCCTGGGCTGTGACCGAGGGGATCGGCGCCGCGGTGGAGTACATCGAGGCCCAGATCGAGGCCGGCGCGTTCGACGGCGGCATCGCTCGCTGTCGGGCGACCACGCGCAAGGGGAAGCCGTGCCAGCGCACGCCCCTCCCCGAGCGCGAGTACTGCCCGTCGCACCAGCACCTCGAAGCGCGCCCCGCAGCCGCCTAGGAGCGCGCCTGGCGGCGCCGACGCAGGCGTCGTATCATCGGATCGTGCCCGGTTGACGCTAGACCGCGTGCCCCTCGGCTCGAGGTGACGTCCGGCCAGCTCCCGAGTGTCTGGGCGGTGGCGCGCGAGCGCCTCCTTGCACGTCATCCGAGGCATCGTCGCCCCGCGCTAGGCTCGTGCGCATGATCCGCGTCTGCGTCGCCGGCATAACCGGCTGGACCGGCCGCCCGATCGCCGCGGCGATCTCCGGCGCCGACGATCTCGAGCTCGTTTCGGGTGTCTCGCGCTCCGCCGCCGGCACGACCCTCGCGGAGCTCGGCGCGCCTGTCTTCGGCTCGGTCGCCGCGGCGCTCGAGGGCGCCGGCGCGGACGTCGTCGTCGACTACACCGACGCGGCGGCGGTCAAAGGGAACGTTCTCGCGGCCGTCGCCGGGGGCGCCGCGGCCGTAGTCGGCTCGAGCGGGCTCACGGCGGATGACTTCGAGGAGATCGACCGGCGCGCCCGCGACGCCGGGGTCGGCGTCATCGCCGCCGGCAACTTCTCGCTCCTGGCGGCGCTCCTCTCCCGGAGCGCAGCCGAGATCGCCCGCCATGTCTCTGCCTGGGAGATCATCGACTACGCGAGCGCCGGGAAGCCGGACGTCCCGAGCGGCACGTCGCGCGAACTGGCCGAGCGGCTCGGCGAGCCCGGAGGCGCGACGCTCGCCCGGCCGCTGGACAGCCTGCTGGGTCCGGTCGAGGCGCGGGGCGCGACCGTGGCCGGCACGCAGGTCCACTCGGTGCGGCTGCCCAGCTTCGTCGTCTCGACGGAGATCGTGTTCGCCGCGGCGGGCGAGCGCCTGACTCTTCGCCACGACCCGGGCGAGAGCCCGGCACCGTACGTCGGCGGCACGCTGCTCGCGATCCGCTCCGTTCAAAGCCGCGTCGGCCTTACACGCGGGCTGGACGCGCTGATCGACTAGCTCAGGGCCAGCTGCTCGAAGTCCTCGATCTTCGAGACCGTGACGCCTACGAGGCGGAGCGCCCCCGGCCGGTCCGCCAGCGCGCGGTCGAGGAGGTCGCACGCGAGCTGGCCGATGCGCTCGCCGTCGGAGAGCCCGGCCGCCAGCGTGGCCGAGCGGCTGCGGATGGAGAAGTCCGGATAGCGCAGCTTCGTCGTCACCGTTCGCGCGACCTGGCCCGACTCCGCCAGGTGGGCGGCGACGCGGAGCGCCATGCGCCGGAGCTCGTCATGGAGCCGCTCGCGGTCCGTGACGTCTCGCGGGAACGTCTCCTCGTGGCCGATCGAGACGTTGGCGACCGGCTCCGCGAGGGGGCGCGGGTCGATTCCCTGCGCGCGGTCGCGCAGGAGCCGGCCGACGCTCCCGGGGAGGAGGCGGGCGAGCTCGCCGTCCCCGAGCGCCGCAAGCTGCCCGACGAGCTCGACGCCGCCCGCCGCCAGCCGCTCCTCCGCCCTCGGGCCGACGCCGGGCAGGAGCCGCACCGGAAACGGCGCCAGGAACGCTGCCTCGCGGCCGGCGGGCACGACGGTGATCCCGCCCGGCTTCTTACGGTCGCTCGCGACCTTGGCGACCACCTTGCAGCTCGCCACCCCGAGCGAGCACGAGAGGCTCGTCGCGCCTCGGACCGCGGCCTGGACGGCCTCGGCGACGACGCGGGCCCGGCGGAAGTCGGGAGCCACCTCGCCGACGTCGAGGTACCCCTCGTCCAACCCGGTCCGCTCGACGGTCGGGACAACCTCGCGGATCGCCGCCCACACCGTCCGGGAGTACTCGGAGTACGTCCGGTGGCGAGGCGCCAGAAACACGACCTGGGGGCAGCGCCTGAGCGCCTCGGCGCAGCTCATCGCGGAACGGATACCGTACGCGCGGGCGAGGTAGTTGGCGGTCGCGACCACGCCCCGGCCGCGGGGGTCTCCCCCGACGACGAGCGGCTGTGCGGCGAGCTCGGGGTGCTCGAGCTCTTCAACGGCTGCGAAGAACGCGTCCAGGTCGAGATGCGCGACGATCACCACGGCATGGAAGGATAGGAACCGTGTCGCACGACACCGACAAGCTGATCAGGCAGCTCTCGCTCGTGGCCTTCCTCATGGCGGAGCGGCGGCCTCTGACGGCGCGCGAGATCAAGTCGGTGGTCGAGGGCTACTCGGAGATGTCGGACGAGGCGTTCGCACGCCGCTTCTACTCCGATCGGAGCGAGCTGGTCGCGCTCGGCGTGCCCCTTCACTCCCAGCGGGACGAGTTCACCGGAGAGGAGCTCTACACGCTCCGCGCGGAGCAGTACTTCCTGCCCAAGCTCGACCTCGACGACGAGGAGCTCGCGGCGCTGCAGATCGCGCTCCACCTCCTCGACGGCCAGTTTGCCTATGCGGAGCCGCTGCGGCTCGCGCTCCAGAACCTCGCGCTCGGCCGGCCGACGCAGCTCGAGGCGGCGCCCGAGAGCGCGCTCCGCGTCGAGGTGCGCGACCCGGACTACTCCGACGAGATGTCGGGCCGCCTGACGAAGCTCGAGGGCGCCATCTCCAAGCAGCGCACCGTCAAGTTCACGTACTGGTCGATCTCGCGCAACCGCACGCGTGAGCGCACGGTGAACCCGTACGCGCTCCTGCCCGAGGCCGGCTCCTGGTACCTGATCGGGCGGGACCTCGACGAGCAGGACGAGCGCACCTTCCGCGTCTCGCGCATCGTCGGGGACATTCGCTTCGCCACGCGTCGCGAGCGCGACTTCCGCATGCCCGAGTACGACCCGTCCGACTTCCGCGGCCGTCAGCCCTGGCAGTACGGCGAGGCCGTCGGCGAGGCCGAGCTCGACCTCGACGCCGACACCGCCTGGTGGGTGGAGCGCATGGTCGAGCGCGGCGAGGTCGTTGACGGCACGTTCACGACTCCCTACTCGCGGCTCGACCTGCTCGCCGGGTGGGCTCTGCGCCAGGAGGGCCGTGCGCGTCCGCTCTCCCCGCCGGAGCTGCTGGTCGAAGTGCAAGCCGGGCTCGACCGTGTCCTCGAGCGCCACGAGCGCGAGCCCACCAAGCCGCCGCGTCCGAAAGCCCAGCCGGAAGCGGCGCAGCTGGAGCGCCCCGCCGGGCCGCTCGCCCCGGAGCGCTTCGGCGTCCTCCAGGCCCTACTCGCCCACCTGCTTGCACGCTGCGGCGACGAGACTCGCGCGACCATCCCGGCGCAGGAGCTCGTCGAGCGCTTTCACATTCCGTACGACCAGCTGGACGACCATCTGCAGCTCCTCAACCTCGTCAACTTCGGCGGCGGCTGCTACGCCGTCTACGCGTCGCTCGACGGCGACGAGGTGCGCGTCGACAAGGAGCTCTTTGGCGACGCGTTCCGGCGGCCGCCGCGCTTGACGCCGCTCGAGGCGCGCGCCATCCGGCTCGCTCTCGAGTTCGTCGGCCCGATGATCGCCGCCGAGGCGCAGACGCCGCTCGAGCGCGTCCGCATGAAGCTCGAGGAGACCTTCGGCGAGTTCGCGATGCCCGAGCCGACCGAGCCGGAGGCCGGCACCGAGGAGGAGCAGCTGATCCGCACGCTCTCGCAGGCGATCCGTGAACAGCGGCTCGTCGAGATCGAGTACGTGGCCGTCGGCGAGGAGACGAGTGTCCGCCTGATCGAGCCGCACGCCCTCGAGCGCGAACTGCCCTGGTGGTACGTCCACTCCTGGGATCGCACGCGCGACGCGCAGCGGAGCTTCCGCTTAGACCGCATGCGGCGGGCGACGCTGCAGAAGCAGACCTTCGACCCTCGTCCCGGCCTCGAGCCCCGCAAGCTGCGGGACGTCCGCGTCGCCAAGGTGCTCTTCGACCCCGAGGTCGCACGCTGGCGCATCGAGCGGGGGGCGCTGCCGCTGGCGAAGGGGTACGCGCTCGAGGAAGTCGGGGTCGGCGGCACCGACTGGTTCGTCGGCGAGATCCTCTCCCACCGAGGCTTCGCCGAGGTGCTGGAGCCCGAGGACCTTCGCACCGAGGTCGCCGCGCGCGCGAAGAAGCTCAACGCCGCGCTGGCGAAGCGGCCGGCGCGGGCCCGCTAGTCATCCCAGGGCGCGACCGAGGGCCCTTAGCGGCGCTCGTTGCCGCGCTTGAAGTTGCCCGTCACCCGGGCCAGCAGGAGCTGCTCGGCGTCGGCGTCGGCTCCGTCGACCTCCTGCAGGAAGCGCGCGGCGCGGGCACCGGCAAGGGTGACCACCGCTTTGCCGCCCCAGGAGATGCGGACGCGCCCGTCCTTCGTCGCGTACCAGGCGAAGGTCACGCGTGCGCCAGCGGCAGCCGCACGGTGAACGTCGCCCCCGAGCCTGGCGCCGATTCGACGTCCAGCGTCCCCCCGTGCGCCTCGGCGATCGAGCGCGCGATGAAGAGGCCGAGGCCCGCTCCCGGCTTCGAGCCGCCGTCCTGGCTCACGCGCCCGAACTTCTCGAAGATGAGCCGCTGCGACTCGGGCGGGATGCCGGGCCCGTGGTCGCGCACGCTGACGGCGACGACGTCCTGCTCGTTCGCGGCCGCCACCTCGATCTCGTCGCCCGTGATCGTGTACTTGACCGCGTTCGTGAGCAGGTTCCAGAGCAGCTGCCGCAGCCGTTCGCGGTCTCCCTGCACTGGTGGGAGCGTCGGCGGGACGCGGGTCGTCACCCGGACCTCGTCCTGGCCCAGCGAGACGACCGCCGCCGTCTCCCGGACCAGCTCCTCGACGTCGACGGCGTCGAAGGAGTAGGGGAACGTGCCGGCCTCGATGCGCGACGTGTCGAGCACGTCGCCCACCAGGTCGGAGAGGCGCGACATCTCGCTCTCGATCAACCCGAGGAAGGACTCCCGTTGCTCCTGCGTCAGCTCGCGCCAGCGCCGGTTCAGCGTCTGGGCGCAGCCGATCACCGAGGCCATCGGAGCTCGCAGCTCGTGGGAGACCATGGAGACGAAGTCCGCCCGCAGCGACGAGAGGCGGCGAAGCTCCTCCGCGGCGCTGCGCTCGGCCTCGTACGCGCGGATGTTCTCGACGGCCGCCGCGACCTGGCTCGCGAGGAGCGTCAGCATCTCGACCTCCTCCGAGGTGAACGCCGGCCCGGCCTCGCGCGCCACCGTGAGCGTCCCGAGCGCGCGGTCCCCGAGCGTCAGCGGCGCGACGACCTCGTCGCCTCCCTGACCGGCTCCCAGGCCGGCGGCGCTGGCGAAGATCGAGTCGGTTGCGGCCGCCACCTCGATGCGGAGATGGTCGAACGCGATCATGCTCTGCAGCTCGTCCCGAAAGGCGGCGAGCGCGCGGTCCTGGTCGAGGGACGAGCCCAGCGCCCGGGCCGCACGGTTGACTGCCTCGAGCACGTCGGCGCGGCGCCCGAGCCGGTCGCGCAGGTCCTCGGCCTCCGCGGCACGAGCCTCGGCGATTGTCGTCTCGGCCCGCAGCCGGTCGACGAGCCAGCCGACGACGAGGCCGATCAGGATCTGGAGCCCGAACGGGAGCGTGACGTGGTCGAGATCGAACGGCGGGGGACCGAACTCCTCCGCGCGCCACCACTCGGCGAGGAAGACGAGCGGGAGCACGACGATCGGGACGAGCGCGCCGCCCTTCATCCCGTAGCGGAGCGCGCCCTCGATCACGGGGATGTAAAGGATCCCCCAGGCCGGCGTGCTCGGCTCGAACGTGTAGACGAACACGAAGGCGTAGACGATGGCCGTGTCGAAGGCGAGGGCGAGAAACCCGATGCGGCCGAGCGCCTTGCCGTCGAGCGGGCGGCGCGCGAGCCAGAAGAAGGCGACCGCGCCGAGCGAGAGCGCTGCCGCCGTCGCCCAACCCCAGCGCTCGTAGCCGGGTGGGTGCTCGTCTCCGACGATCGCCACCTCGAAGGCGGCGAACGGCACCGCGAACACGCGAACCCAGGCGATCCAGATCTCGGTGCGCCGGCGGCGCTCGAGCTCAGCGCTCATCCGGGCCCTCGAGTCGGGCCAGTGCCCACTCGGCGTGCTCGCGGAGCAGCTGGTCGTCGCCCTCGGAATGCGGGCGCACGGCTTCCACCAACCCTGTATCGGCGGCGTTGCCCGCGGCGACAAGAGCGTTTCTCCGCAGGTAGCGCGGGTCGTTGCGCGGGAAGTAGAGCCGCGAATAGCGCTCGCGCAGCTCCTCCTCGGGCAGGCGCAGCCAGTCGAGGAGCGAGACGACGGGCTCGGCGTCGGGCTCCGGACGGACGCCGGCGCGCCGCTTCTCGACCCCGCGGTTCCAGGGACACACGTCCTGGCAGATGTCGCAGCCGTAGACCTGAGACCCGAGCTCCTTCCGGTAGGGCTCCGGGATCGCGGCCGGCGCCTGCGTCCAGTACGAGAGACATTTCGTCGCGTCGACCACGCCGGGCTCGTCGAGGGCTCCGGTCGGGCACGCCTCGATGCAGAGCGTGCACGAGCCGCAGTCGAGCTCGAGCGGAGGCGTCGGCTCGACTTCGACCTCGGTGACGAGCGTCCCGAGCACGACCCAGGAGCCGTGCGCGCGCGTGATCAGCATGGTGTTCTTGCCGTAGAAACCGACTCCGGACCGCGCCGCGCCCTCGCGGTCGACGTGCTGGTTCGCGTCGACGAGCACGCGGTAGGCGCCGCCCAGCCGCTTGCCGAGGGCGTCGAGCTTCTCGCGCAGCTGGGCGTAGTGGTCGGCCCACGTGTAGCGGGGCAGGCGTCCCTCGCCCGACGTCGGCTCGGGGCCGGGCGCGTAGTAGCAGAGCGCGGCCGAGACGACCGTGCGGGCGCCGGGGAGCAGCGTCTCCGGGTGGCAGGAGACCTCCGGCTGGGCCATTGTGAAGCGCATGTCGGCGAAGAGCCCGCGGGCGCTGCGCTCTCGAATCGCCCGCTCCGTCTCGGCGTACGGCCGCGCGGCCGCGGCGCCGACGACGTCGATTCCGAGCTCCTCCCCCAGCTGGGCGAGCTCCGCGCTCGTCATCTCGCCCGCAAGGTAGCACCGCTCACCCGATACGATCGCGCCGTGAAGGCCGTGCGCATCCACGAGGACGGCGGGCCGGAGGTCCTCAGGTACGAGGACGCGCCCGATCCCGCACCCGGACCGGGCGAGGTGCTCATCCGCCTCGAGGCAGCCTCGCTCAACCACCTCGACATCTGGCTGCGGCGGGGGCTGCCCTCGGCTCCCAAGCCGCGGATCCTCGGCGCGGACGGGGCCGGCGTCGTCGTCGGGCTTGGCGCCGGGGTCGACCGCTTCGCCGAGGGCGACGCGGTCGTCATCAACCCAGGCCTCGACGAGGGGGCCAGAATCGTCGGCGAGCATATGGACGGGACGCATGCCGAGCTCATCGCGCTCCCCGCTGACTACGTCTATTCACTTCCGGACGGCCTCTCGTTCGAGGAGGCCGCCTCCTTCCCTCTCGTCTTCGAGACCGCCTACCGGATGCTCGTGACGCGGGCCGGGCTCGGCGAGGGCGAGTGGGTCTTCGTGTGGGGGATCGGAAGCGGCGTGGCGACTGCCTCGCTCCAGGTGGCGAAGGCGCTGGGAGCGCGCGTGATCGTCACCTCGTCGAGCGACGAGAAGCTCGAGCGTGCCCTCCAGCTGGGCGCGGACGCGGCAGTGAACCACGCCGAGGGCGACGTCGCCGGGACGGTGCGGGAGGTGACGGACGGTCACGGCGCCGACGTCGTAGTCGAGCACGTCGGCGAGGCGACCTGGAAGACGTCGCTCCAGGTGGCGGCTGCGGGAGGGCGCATCGCCGTCTGCGGCGCCACGAGCGGCCCGAACCCGCCTGCGAACCTGCACCGCATCTGGTGGAAGCAGCTCACCGTGGTCGGCTCGACGATGGGGACGCAGGCGGACTTTCAGGCCGTCTACGAGCTGGTCGCGAGCGGCCGGGCGAAGCCGGTAGTCGACCGCGTCTTCCCGCTCGAGGAGGCGGCCGCGGCGCACGAGCACCTGGAGGCGGGCCGCCAGCTCGGCAAGGTCGTCCTCAAGGTCGGCGCGTAACGACCTCTAGAGCAGGATGCGCCGCGCGATCTCGTGCGGGCATCCGGACGCCACGAGCTTTCGCGCCTCCCCGAGGTCGACCGGCGCCCTCGTGAGCGCGTTGGCGTCGCTCGCGCTGAAGCCGAGGGCGATCAGCTGCGACTTGCGCCAGCGTCGAACGCGCGTGTCCTCCGCCAGGGACGTCCGCTTCGGGATCGCCCGCTCACCCATGGTTTGAGTGTGCGCGGGAATGCGGAGCGTCCCCACCGCCGAACGGCCTGTCCGGACTCGCCGAAAGTCGAGTCTGCCCTCTAGCCGAAGCCGAGGATGAACTTGGCGTCGTCGGACATGCGCTCCGGGCTCCACGGCGGCTCCCACGTGAGCTCGGTCTCGACCTGCTCGACGCCGTCCAGGCTCTCGACGACCTCCTGGATCTGCTGCTCGATCATAGGGCCGACCGGGCAGCCCATCGAGGTCAGGCTGTAGGTGACGTGCACCTTCGGCCCCTCGACCTCCGCGTCGTAGAGAAGGCCAAGCTCGACGATGTCCATCCCGAGCTCAGGGTCCTCCACGACCCGCAACGCCTCGAAGATGTCCTCGCGGGTGGGCATACCCTAAGCCTAGATGTTCGGCGGGTGGCCGGCGTGCTCGTGGGGACGGTTGCGACCGAGCCGGGCGCCGCGATCGCCTGCAGTCGCGTACTGGCGGTACGTGCAAAGGCGAGCGTGACGATCCGGCGCTGCGTCGCGGCCGCCAGCCACGAGTGCGCTGGCTGCCGGTCGAGCATCAACCGAGGAGGCGTACCTCTTCGCGCCGCTCCCGGGCGAAGAAGTGGATCCCGTCGACGAAACGCACCCAGTTGTGGCGGGTGCACATGACGAGCGAGTGCGAGCGGGCGCTGTCCGTCAGGAAGCGAACGCCCCGGAGCAGGTCGCCGTTCGTGACCCCGGTGGCGGCGACGATCACCTCGCCCGGGGCGAGCTCGTCGGTCTCGAAGACCTTGTAGAGGTCGTCGATCCCGTACTCCCGGGCCTGCTCGATCTCGTCGCGCGAGGTCGGCCAGAACTGCGCCTGGAGCTCGCCGCCCAGGCAGCGAAGGGCAGCCGCGGACAGCACGGCCTGGCGGGCACCTCCGATCCCGACGGCGAGGTGGTCGTTGGTGCCGCGCACGGCGGCGGTGATCGACGCGGTGACGTCGCCGTCCTGGATCAGCTTGATGCGTGCGCCGGCGGCGCGGATCTCCTCGATCAGGTCGTGGTGGCGCGGCCGGTCGAGGACGATCGCGGTGATGTCGGCCGGCCTGCGACCGTACGCGTCGGCGATCGCCGCGACGTTCTCACCGATCGACTTCCCGAGGTCGATCCGGCCGCGGGCGACCGGGCCCACGGCCATCTTGCGCATGTACATCTGCGGCAGGCGCGGGAAGGACCCCGACTCGCCGGTCGCGATCATGGACATGGCGCCGTAGTCGCCGCGCGCGACCACCGCTCGGCCTTCGAGCGGGTCGACCGCCAGGTCGACCTCAGGGCCGCCGCTCCCGACGATGCCGCCGATCGCCAGCGCGTCGGCCTCCTGGTCGCCTCCGACGACCACCCGGCCCGTGATCTCGAGGGCGTCGAGCCCTTCCCGCATCGCGGTCGCCGCCGACTCCTCCGCTCCCTTCACATCGCCGCGCCCGAGCCAGCGCGCCCCAGCGAGAGCCGCACGCTCCGTGACGGCCGCGTAGGCCTCGCACCGGCAGCGCGGGTCCTGGGCGCTCAACTCAGGCTCGAGCCTGGTCCCGGGCGCGCTCGACCTCGGCGAGCACAAGGTGGATGATCGCGTTCACCGCCGTCTCCATCCGGGTGTTCTCGATCACCGGCACCCCCGCCTTCTCGGCGCGCTCGACGAGGTAGTCCTGGATTCGCCGGATCTCGGGCAGCGACCGGAGGTACTTCTGCATCGGCCGCAGGCCCTGCGAGCCGGCGTCACGGACATAGAAATGCGTCGCGTGCTCGTGCTCGTCGGCGATGGCGAGCATGCACTGGACGACGACGGCCCCGTCGTAGGAGCGCGGAAGCGCGCCGGGGACAAGATGGACGCCCTCGACGGCGATCGAGTAGCTCTCCTCGAGCGCGCGCGAGATGACGGCCTTGACGCCGACGAGCACGTTCCGGGTCTGCTCCTTGAAGCCGAGCAGGGCCGCGTCGACCTCCTCGCCTTCGTGGATGCGTAGCGCGGGGCCAGCCTCGAAGCTCGAATAGTGGATCGAGGGCATGAACCGCTGAGCGAAGAAGGCGCGCATCGTCTGGCGCACGGTGTCCGTGGAGGTGACCCGCGTGATGCCGAGACGGTGGGCGATCTCGGTCGCCACGGTGGACTTGCCGGTCCCGGTGGCGCCGCCGACGAGGAGCACGATCGGCAGGTCGAGCTCGCGAAGCGCCTGGAGGCGGCGCAGGAGGAGCACGGCTTCGCCGTTCTCGTGCTCGGCGAGAACAGCCGCCGCAACCTCGTAGAGACGCTCCGCGTCGACGGCCTGGTACTCCTCGGTGCGAATCAGCTCCCCCTCGATCAGGCGGGCGAGGTCGTAGGCCCGCTCGGGACGGATGCCGGTGCCCATGAGCGTCCTGGCCATGAGCCCCTTCGAGTAGGGCAGCCTCCCGTCCTCGGAGAGGAGTGCCTCGGGCGGACGGCGGTCGCTGTTCATGTCGCGGCCCCCGTGGCGACGAGCGCGTCCGCGAGGGCCTCCACGGCCACGTCAAGGTCGAGCTCGCCGGGAAGCGGCACCACTTCGTTGTCCGCGAACACGAGCGGGATCCCGCGGGTCTCGGCTGTCTCGGCGACCACGTCGATCGCCGCCGCCTTGATCTCCGTCACGTACACCTCGGCGCCGGCCACCTGGGGCAACTCGAGCTCGGCGAGCAGCGCCTCGCGGTTGGCCAGGCTGCCGGACACGAAGGCGATCTCCGCGCCGTGCTCGCGCGCGAGGTGCTCGCCCAGCCTGTCATGTACGGCGGCAGGGGCCGTGGAGAAGAACACCGCCCGTCGACCCGCCACCGGCTCGACAGGACGCGGGCGCAGCACGGTGGCGATCACTGGCAGGTTCGGGTCGACAGCAGCGATCGCCAGGCGAAGGTCCTCGATCTGCCGCCGCGTCGCGAGGGGCTCCTCGCACATGGTGAGGACGACGAGGTCGCTGAGGAGGAGGCGGTAGGCGCCGAGGTAGCCCGTGACCGTTTCCGGCTCCTGGTGGGCGCCGGCCACCAGGATCCTTGCGCCCGCCTCGACCGGGACGAGCGTCGCCCCGCTCGCCTCCAGCAGGACGAGATCCGGGTCGAGCTCGGCCGCGAGCCGCGCGGCTTCCTCGACGTTGGAGGCGAACGGCCGGCCGGCCAGCCCGCCGCCGCAACGCCGGGCGCCGACCGTGACGACGTCGGCGAGCGCCGCGTCCTCGAGGTAGTCCGACGCGGCATGGACACCCGAGCGCGAGAGCGCGAGCAGGTCGGCGAGGGACGGGGAAGCCTGCATCACGACCGGCTCCCGTGGGCCGCCGCGGCCCATGGCGACGACGACGATCTCGCGCGCGCCCGAGAGCAGCCGGGCAACATGCCCCGCCACCGCCGTCTTGCCCACTCGCTTGCCGGTCCCGATCACGGCCAGCGCCGGTTGCGCGTAGGGCGCGAACCGGACCGGATCGAGCCTGAAGTCGGCTCCCACGTACGGAATCCCATGGGAGAGTGCGAGCGAGGCGAGCCGGAAACGGCGCGTTGGGGCCATGACCGGCTCGTCCGAAAGGTCGACCACCACGTCCACGTTCACTTCGACCAGCGCGTCGGCCAAGGTGTTCCAGAGCGGGACGCCGTAGTCGGGAACGCCGTCGCGAAGCTTCTCGGTCCCGCCGAGCAGGACCGCACCGACGACCTCGTAGCGAAGCGACGCGAGGGTCTCGACGACCACGTCGGGATAGTGCTCCCCGTCGACCAGCGCAAGCGCTCTCATTGCCGTCGGGTGAGCTCCGTCTCGATGCGGGCCGTGTACTTCTCGTACTCGAGGGTCTCGGTCGAGAACTGGATGATCCGCTCCTGACCGTGAAAGGGATACTTCCGCCAGACGTCGACGTGCGTGCCCTCGATCTCGACCAGGTTGTAGCACGGCCTGGTCTTGCCCCTGAGGCGAAGCGAGGAAACGGTGCCGGCGTTCACGACGAACAGGTTCTCGAGGCGCCAGGCGTACGGCACGTGCTTGTGGCCCGAGAGGACGAGGTTGACGCCGACGTGCTGGAGGACCTCGAGCGCGTCCCCGGCGTCGTAGACCACGTTTCGCTCGCGCCCGGTGCCAGGCACCGGCAGCAGGTGGTGGTGGAGGACGAAGATACGGAAGTCGGCGGGCTCCGCGAACTGCTCTTCGATCCACGGATAGCGGCCCCGTCCGATCACGCCGTGGTCGAGGTCCGGCTCGGACGAGTCGACGGCGACGACCGAGACGCCCCCAACGTGAAGCGTGCGCCGGCGCTCGCCGAAGAGCTCCTCGAAGTGGATGTAGCCGACGTTGCGCGAGTCGTGGTTGCCCGGAACGACCACCACCTGCTCGCACTCGAGCCGGTCGAGGTAGCTCTTCGCCTCGGCGTACTCCTGCTGGAAGCCAAACGTCGTCAGGTCGCCGGAGCACACGACGATGTCCGGCTCGAGCTCGTTGATCTCCATGATCGCGCGGTCGGCCAGGTTCGGCACGAAGTACGGCGAGCCGCAGTGGAGATCCGAGAAATGCGCGATCTTGAACAGCCTGTGCCCCTTCGCAGACGGCGGTACCCGAATCTTAGGGGTGGCCGTCCGGAGTCGTTGCTACCTTTTCAGGAGGATGCGCCCAGAAAGCGGCGATTTCCAGGAGTATTCCGGGACCGTCTTCGCCAACGAGGCCGAGGTCGAGTGTGCGCGCCTCCTCGACTACTACGGCATCCGGTGGGAGTACGAGCCACGCTCGTTCCCGCTCGAGACGGACGAGGAGGGACGGGTCGTCGAGGCCTTCACCCCCGACTTCTACCTCCCGGAGCAGGAGCTCTACCTCGAGGTCACCGTGATGAAGCAGTCGCTCGTCACGCGGAAGAACCGCAAGATCCGGAAGTTTCGCGAGCGGTACCCCGAGGTCAAGGTCAAGCTCTTCACACGGCGCGACTTCGAGCGGCTGGGTCAGAAATACGGCCTGAACCTCGTTACGTAGAGCCTCGCCCGGGCGAGGTCTATCTCTCCCGGGAGGAGCTCGCGACGCGCGTCGACGAGCTCGGGACGGAGATCGCCCGCGACTACGCCGGCCGCGACCTTCTTCTCGTCACCGTGCTCAAGGGCGCCTTCATGTTCGCGTCCGACCTCGCCCGAGCGGTGGCGATCCCGCATGCGATGGACTTCCTCGTCCTCGCCGGCTACGGCGGCGACCTGGGCGGGCGCACGCGCATCCGGCTGCTGAAGGATCTCGAGCTCCCGATCGCGGGGCGGGACGTCCTTCTCGTCGAGAACGTCGTCGACACGGGCATGACGCTGAACTACGTCGTCAAGACGCTGACGCTGCGCGACCCGGCCGACATCGCCGTCTGCACCCTCTTCGACCGGCCCTACCGCCGGCTGGTCGACGACCTGCCGATGCGCTACGTCGGCTTCACGATTCCCGATCAGTTCTTCCTCGGCTACGGCTTCGACCTGCACGAGCGCTACCGCGGCCTGCCCGACGTGCACGTCACGGACGAGTAGGCTAGTGCCCAGCATGCCCGCCGAGCTGATCGGCTTCCTCGGAGTCGCCGTCCTCGTGATCGTGACGCCAGGGCCCGACACGGCGCTCACCATCCGGAACACCTTGCTCGGCGGCCGGCGGGCCGGGATCGCCACCGCGTTCGGCGTGGTCGGCGGCCAGGCCGTGTGGGCGCTGGCGACGAGCCTTGGGGTCGTCGCGCTTCTGCTCGCCTCGGAGCCTGCGTTCGCAGCCGTGCGGCTTGCCGGAGCCGCCTACCTGGTCTACCTCGGCGTTCAGACGCTCGTCGCCGCCTGGCGCGGCGGCGCGTGGGAAGTCGCGGCCGGCGGGGCGCCTGCTCTCCGGCCTCGGGTCGCGGCGCGGCAGGGCCTCGTCAGCAACCTGGGGAACCCGAAGATGGCCGCCTTCTTCCCCAGCCTCCTGCCGCAGTTCGTCCCGGCCGGGGAGCCCGCGTTCGCTCCGCTGCTCCTGCTGGGCCTTCTCTTCTGCACGATGACCCTGGCGTGGCTGACTGCCTATGCGCTCGTCGTCTCCCGCGCGCAGGGCTTCCTCAGGCGCACCGGAGTCAAGCGGGCCCTCGAAGCCGTCACCGGGACGGTGCTGGTCGCGCTCGGCCTGCGGCTGGCCGCGGAACGCTAGAGATAGCCCATCGGGTCGACCGGGGACCCGTTCACGCGCACCTCGAAGTGGAGGTGCGGCCCGGTCGAGTTCCCGGTCATGCCGACCGCGCCGATTGCCGTTCCCTGCGAGACCGGGCCGCTGCCGATGTAGAACGCCGATTGATGGGCGTAGGCGGTGGCCAGGCCGTTGCCGTGGTCGATGATCGTGATGTTCCCGTAGCCGCTCATGGAGCCCGTATAGATGATCCTCCCGTTGGCGACGGCGCGGATCGGCGTCCCGCTCGGCGCGGCGATGTCGATCCCCTCGTGCATGCGCCCCCAGCGCCAGCCAAAACCGCTCGTGACGACGCCCTGCACCGGCCAGATGAAGCCGCTCGACGATGTTCCGCTGCCGGTCGAGCCTCCGCCGGAGCCGCCGGTCGAGGCGCGGATCTGCGCGGCGAGCTTCGCGCTCTGCGCCTGCATCGCCTCGACGTCCTCCTCGGCCGCGTGACGGTGCTCGCGCACGGACACGAGGATGCTCTGGCGGTTCGCCCGGGCGGCGGCCAAGGCGCTCTGCTGAATGACCAGCGCCTCCTTCGCGGCCACCTGCTCGGCCGTCTTGCGCGCGAGCGCCCGGGTCTCGACGGCGACCTCGACCCTCGTCAGCCGGGTCTCCTCGCGCGCCACCCTGAGCTCGTCCCGGAGCGTCTGGATCTGCTCCGCGATGGCCCTGTCCTGGCGGCCGATCGACTCGAAGTACTCGAGCTGGTCGACGATCTCGTCGAGGCTCTGGACCTGCAGAAGGATCTCGAACGCGTCGGTTTCCTCGCTCTGGTAGAGCTCGATGAGCCGCTCCTCGAGACGCGCCTGCGCGATCACGAACTGCCCCTGAAGGTGTTCGATCCCGCGCGTCTGCTCCTCCACCCGCTCCTCGAGGACCGCGAGCCGCCGCTCGTGCGCGGCAAGGTCGGACTCGAGGTCGGCGATCAGGTCGGAGAGCCCGCCGATGTCGCCCCCGAGCGCGTCGATGCGCTGCGTCGCGGCTTCGATGTCTGAGGTGAGCGCTCCCTCCTTCCGCTTCGCCGCCTCGATCTCGTCGCGCAGACCCGAGATTTTCCGGTCCAGCGTCGCCTTCCGGTCGGACGCGGACTGGCCGAGGGCCGCCGGGACGCCCAGCACGACGAGCGCGCCGAGAAGCGCAGCTGCTAGACAGATGCGGCGAGCGTCAACCACCGGAACGAATTTCGGCGGGAATGCAGGGCTCCCTGCGCCTCCCCACCGGAGGTCTTCGGACTCGAACGGCCTCTGTTGTAGCACGGCGGGCGGCCGCCGTGCGCCGCCGACCGATCAGGTGTTCGATGTCCGGGATGCCCGACGGCGTCGGGTCTCGGGCGCGGGCGGATGCTCGGGCTCGGGCGGCGGATCGTCCGGAGACGGCTCCGGCAACGGCTCCGGGAAGGGCTCCGGAACGCGCGCGGGGCCCGGCGGAGTCCCCTCGTCCGGGGGCGGAAACGGCTCGGGAACGGGCTCTGCGGCTGCCTCGGCGCGCTGCGTCGGCGTCATCTCGGCCTGGGCCCGGCGAACGCGCTCCTCCATGTGCTGCAGCTGCGCCGTGATCTCAGCCTCCTTGGCGCTGATGTGTGCGCAGACCACGTCCACCTGAGCGGTCGCGGCGCGGGCGACGTCCGTTTGGCCCGCGTGCGTCGCACGCCCGAGCTCCTGGTAGGCCCGGCTCCGCTCGGCCTGGAGCTCGGCCAGCTCGCGCCGGAGCCGGAAGAGCTCGATCTGGCCATGCGAGCGAGCGCCGACGATGCGCCGGTGGGCGTGCAGCCTGGCGATCGCCGCGCCGGTTCGGCGACGACCGGCCTCCCAGCGGATGAGGAAGACGGCAGCGGCGGCCACGAGCGCGACCGCGGCCCAGAGCCACGTCTGGACGCCGAGCAGGACGACCCCGGCGCAGGCGAGGACGATCCCGGCAAGGAGGCCGAGGTCCGGCGCCGTCCAGTACCTGCGCAGGCGCGTCTCGACCCCCTCTGCGACGGGATTAGGGCTCCCGCACTCGGCGCAGAAGGATGACTCGGCGGGCACCGCCGCTCCGCAGGTGGGGCACTCAACGACTGACATCGGCTTCCTCTCGTTCCCGGTCCGCACGATCTTCATGCTCGAGGGCCTTCAGCGCCTGGCCGGCCTCTCGCCGGAGCGGGCCGACGAGCGCACGGTAGTCCTCGCCGGAAATCTTGCCTGTCCTGTGGTCGAACTCGAGCTCCTTGAGAGCGCCAAGGGCCCGGTCGCGCTCCTCCTGGAGCCGCAGCCGCCGCTCTTCCTCCGGATCCCGGGTGGCGAGCGCGTCCCCGCCGCCGGAGCGGAGAAGCGGGCGGGCGACGTAGAGGACGCAGGCGGCCGCGAGCAGCGCGCCGAGGGCCAGAGCAACCATCTCCATCGCGACCTATGCTCGGGCCACCGCGCCCTCGGCCGCGAAGCGCGCGGCGAGCCGTCGCTGCTCGCGGGCGTCGGGCCACATGGTCACCAGGGCGCCGAGCACGAAGATCAGTCCGGAGAGCCAGATGAGGTTGACGAGCGGGTTCACGATCGCCTCGAGGATTACCGACCCGTCCGGATAGAAGCGGTCGGCGATCACGAAGAGATCCTCGCCGCGGAGCCAGTCCGTGCGGATGCCCACCTCGTTCGACGTCTGCTCCTCGGCGAAGTAGCTGTTCTTGCCGGCCTCCATCGTCCCGACCCGCTCGTCCCCGCGGTAGACGTCGAGCTGTGCCCGCACCTCCTGCGCGTTCGCGCCGCGCCGCTCCTCGCTCCCCGTATAGACGAGGCGGTAGTCGCCCACGGTCAGGGGCTCGCCCGGCGCGAGGCGCCCCTCTCGGGTCGTCGAGAAGGCGCCGATCCCGATGGCGCCGACGAGGAGGACGACGATCGCGGCGTGGACGATATAGCCTCCGTAGCGTCGGCGATTCCGCGCCACGAGCCCAGAGAAGGCGGCCCACCAGCCGTCCGACCCGATCGACTTGCGCGCCCGCGTGCCGCGGACGAACTCGAGCACGATGGTCGTGAGCACGAACGCCGCGAACGTGTAGCCGACCAGGCCCGCCACGCTCGACCCCGCTCCTCGAAGCAGAAGCAGTGCGCCGGTCGTCAGCGCGACGCCGGCCGGCCAAGCTAGCTGAGCGGCGAGCGAGCGGAGCGAAGCGCGCCGCCAGGCGACCACCGGGCCGATGCCCATCAGGAGCACGAGCGGGAGCCCGAAGACGATCGCAAAGAAGTCGTAGTAGGGCGCGCCGACCGAGACGGCGACGCCGCGAACCGCCTCCGAGACGAGCGGGTAGACGACGCCCCAGAGGATCGTGAGCGCGAGCGCGACGAGGAAGAGGTTGTTGTAGAGGAACGCAGCCTCGCGCGAGACGAGCGACTCGAGCCGCGTGGGCGACCTGAGCAACGGGAGACGCCAGAGGATGAGCGCGATCGACAACGCGACCACGACCGCGATGAAGCCGAGGAAGAACGGGCCGATCGACGACTGCGTGAAGCTGTGGATCGAGCTGATCACGCCGCTCCTCGTCAGGAACGTTCCGAAGAGGGAGAGCGCGAAGGCGCCGGCGACGAGGATCACGTTCCAGACCCGCAGCATGTTCTTCTTCTCCTGGACCATCACCGAGTGCAGGAAAGCTGTCGCGACCAGCCAGGGCATGAGCGCCGCGTTCTCGACCGGATCCCACGCATACCAGCCTCCCCACCCCACCTCCTCGTAGGCCCATTTCGCCCCGAGGAGGATCCCGACGCCGAGAAACGTCCAGGCCGCGAGCGTCCACCGGCGGGTGACCACGATCCAGCGCTCGTCCACGCGCCGGGAGGCGAGCGCGGCCATGGCGAACGCGAATGGGATCGTCAGACCGACGTAGCCGAGGTAGAGCATCGGCGGGTGGGCGATCATGTAGGGGTTCTGAAGGCTCGGGTTCATTCCCGCGCCGTCGGCCGGCGCCGACTGCGTGGCGAACGGGCTGGCGATCACGACGAGCAGGAAGGCGAAGAAGAGCGCGACGCAGGCCACGATCGGAACCGTCCAGGGCAGCACCTCGCGCACGAGCCTCCGGTTGAGCGCGATCGCGGCCGAGGCGGCGCCGGTGAGCACCAGCAGCCAGAGGAGGAGCGAGCCCTCCTGCCCGCTCCAGAAGGCGGCGAGCGTGTAGCCGAGCGGCAGCTCCCGACTCGTCGAGCGCGCGACGTAGTCGAAGGCGAAGTCGCGCCCGGCCAAAGCGGCGAGGAGGACGAGCGAAGCGACACCCACGGCGGCGAACGCCGCGTAGAGCGCGTTCGTCGCCGAGTCGAGCAGCCGCCGCCGGCCGCGCCACGCCGCGTAGCCGCCGACGACGGCCGCGTACAGGATCAGGCCGAGGGCGGCAACGAGCGCTGCACGGCCCAGTTCTGGCACGGCGCTAGCTGTCCGGAGCGTATTTCGACGGGCACTTCGTCACGAGGGAGTCCTCGGTCGCCACGAAGGTGCCGCCCGTCAGCTCCCCCTTCACGTAGACCTCACGGCCCACCTTGAAGAGGTCGGGCACCGAGCCCGTGTAGACGACGGGCACGGTCGCGTCGCCTTCGATGTCTCGCAGGGTGAACCGCAGCCCGTCGGCGCGCGCGTCGCCTTCCACCGGGCCGACGACGATGCCCGCGAGGCCGACCTCGCCCGTCTTCCCCTCGAGCTGGCTTGGCTGCAGGGAGGGCGTCCCGCCTGCGAGGCTCGTCCAGATGAGGAAGACCGCCAGCACCGCCGCGACGGAGAGCGCGACGACGAGGCGCACCGGATTGCGCCGTCTTGCCACGCCTCGAGTTTACCGGCGGCCGGTGTCCGCTATTCGGGGGTAGGCATCGGCCGCCGGTCCGGGATCCGGTAGCCGTGGTCGCGGCAGAGACTTCCCGGCGCATCCTCGGTAAGCGCGTCGCAGTACCCCTTCCCGTAGGCGGCGCGGAGGAACGCAGCGACGACCTCGAGGTTCCACTCGCCCACGCCGCACGCCTCGCCCCAGAGATCGGCGAGTCGCAGGTCGATGTCGAGCTCGAGCAGGTCGATGCGGGAAGGTCGCTTGGCCATGGGCTGAAGGTAGCCAGCCGATCGGACGGAGCAGTACGCTGGCCCGCGTGGCGTCAAGCCTTCCCCGCGTTGGCCCTGCCCGTGTGCCCTCCCGCGAGAGTCCCGAAGCGGCCGTCGAGCTCCTTCTCGAGCGCGGCTACACGGCCTGCGAGATCGACTTCGAGGGCAAGTTCTGGATGGACTATCCCTGGGCGGAGCGCTTCGGCGAGCTCGCCCGCGAGGCCGACATCGCCCTTTCCGTCCACGCTCCCATCGCCGGCTTCATGGGCCACCTCGAGCGGGACAAGAAGTACAACATGGCGACGGGGATGCTCGACCACTCGGCCGGCGTCGCGGTCGCCTGCGACGCCGAGCTCGTCGTCTTCCACCCCGGGTTCCTGCTCGGCCGTGAACGCGAAGCTGCGCTCGCGGCGGTCGCCGACCAACTCGGCTCGCTGCGGGAACGGCTGGAGGGCAAGGGCCGCGCGGTGCCGTTCGGCGTCGAGGTCATGGGCCGCGTCCGGGACCTCGGCACGCTCGACGACGTGATCTGGATCGCCGGGCACGTCGACTGGGTTCGTCCGGTGCTCGACTTCGCCCACCTGCACGCGACCTCGGACGGCGTGTACACGGAGGTCGAGATCTTCGCCGAGGCGCTGGCGAAGGCCGACGCGGTGCTGGAGCCCGGCGCCCCCTTCCACGTTCACTTCTCGGACATCGCCTTCGCCAACCGGAACGAGACGAAGCACCTTTCCTACGGCGAGGGCACGTTGCGAGCGGAGCCGCTGCAGGAGGCGCTCACCCGCTTCGACCGCCCGGCGACCGTCATCTCCGAGTCGCCGGACGAGGAAAGCCACCAGGCGATCAAGGAGATCCTGCTCGGCTCGCGCGTGTGACAGCGTGGGCGAGTGGTGCGAGGATCTCGCTGAGATGAGCGACGGCCCGACACGGACGTGGCATCACGGCATCGTCGCGGAATGGTGGGCCGAGTTCGAGATCGACGGCCCGGAGATCCAGTACTTCCGCCCCTTCGTCGAAGAAGGGCAGCCCGCGCTTGACGCCGGGTGCGGGACCGGTCGGCTCCTCATACCTTGGCTACGTTCGGGGCTCGACATCGACGGCTGCGACGCGTCAGCCGACATGGTGGCGCTCTGCCGCGAGCGCGCCGGACGCGAGGGCCTCGAGCCGACGGTCTTCGTCCAGCCGTTGCACAAGCTCGATCCGCCTCGGCGCTACCGCACGATCGTCGCGTGCGGGGTCTTCGGCCTTGGAAGCACGCGAGCGCAGGACGAGCAGGCGCTACGGCGTCTCCACGCGTCGCTCGAGCCGGGCGGCATGCTGGTGCTCGATATCGAATTGCCATGGGCCAATGTGCGGCTCTGGCCGCAATGGACCAGTGAACCACGGAAGCGACTTCCTGAGCCGTGGACTGAGTCCGGAGAGAGGAGACGCGCCTCGGACGGAAGCGAGTTCGAGATCCGCACGCGCACGCTCGAGATCGATCCGCTCGACCAGACGCTCGTCCTCGAGATCCGCGTCGAGAAGTTCACCAACGGCAGGCGGGTCGCCGCCGAGGAGCACACCCTCTCCATGCGCATGTACTTCCCGACCGAGCTGATGCTTCTCCTGGAGCGCGCCGGGTTCGCGAACGTTGAGGTTCGCGGGGATCACAACGACGCGGCGCCGACGCCCGACGACGAGTTCCTCGTTTACCTCGCGCGCGCCTAGACGTCGTCGCCGGAGCGTCGGCGAACCACGCTTGGGCATCGCTCAGCGACAGTCATCGTCGAGTCCTCCCGACGAGGAGTCGAGCCAGGCAATCCGCGCGATTGCTGGGCGCGGCTAGCCGCCCGGAACGACCCGCAGCCCCGGGCCCTCCGTGATCGACACCGTGCGCTCGTCGCCCGGCCTCCGCCACGCTTCGCCGAGCTTCTCGTTCAGGGTCGCCTCCAGCTGACCCGTCACGGCCAGCTCCTGGATGATGTCTGCGCCGCCGACGAGCTCGCCCGCGACGAAGACCTGCGGGATCGTGGGCCAGTCGGAGAGGGCAGAAAGCTCCTCGCGGATGCGCGGGTCCGGAAGGACGTCCACGGTCGCGAAGCCCGCGCCGACCCCGCGCAGCGCCTGGAGCGCGCGGTCGGAGTTGCCGCAGTAGGCTTGCTCGTGCGTGCCCTTGATGAAGGCGACGACGGGCTCCTGCTCGATCGTGTCCTTGATCCGGTCGCGGAGGTCGCTCATCCTTCTCCTCTCGTGGTGATTCGAAGCTCGTGGATGGTGCCGTCCGAGAGCGGCTCGGCCAGCGCGTCGTAGACGAGCCGGTGCTGCTGGACGAGCGTCAGCCCGCCGAACGCGCCGTCGACGATGGTGACATGGAAGTGATCGCCGCCCCCGGTGCGGTCGACGATCTCGACCTCTTGGGCCCCCGGGAACGCCGTGCGGAGAAGCCCTTGGAGCCGCTCGCTCATCGCTACCGACGATACCAGCCCCGATCATCGCTACCATGGCGCGCTGATGCGCCGTCTGGTTCTCGGGGTCGTGCTCGCGGCCGCCATCGTTGTCCTCGCCGTTCCGTCGACCGCGGCTGCGTTCGACGGCCGCCAGGCGAAGCACTGGGCGCGCCAGCTCGCCGAGCTGGGCCCGAGGCCGGCGGGAGGCCGGCACGAGCAACAGGCGGCCGCGATCGTGCGCGAGCGCCTGACCGAGCTCGGCTACGACGTCCGCACGCAGAGATTTGACCTTCCGGGGGAGACGCGCCGCTCCCGGAACGTCGTCGGCCAGACGCCGGGGCCGATCGAGGTGGTCATCGTCGCCCACATGGACGGAGTGCCCCATACGAGCGCGGCCAACGACAACGCCTCCGGCGTCGGCGTCATGCTCATGCTCGCCCAGTACCTCCAGGACGAGCCCGGCGTTCTCGTCGCCGCGCTCGGCGCCGAGGAGCGGCGCTACACCGGGGCGGGGTGGCACCTCGGGTCGCGGAAGCTGACGCGATCGTTCTCGGAGGCTGACAAGGAGTCCATCCGCCTGGCGCTCTCCATCGACATGGTCGGCGTCGGCTGGACGCTCAACATCCGCGGCCTCGAGGCGAGGCCGAACCGCTCTGCGCGCAGGCTGCTGAGGGCGGCCGACAGGCTCGACATCCGGGCGAGCTACCTGCGCGACACCGGCCAGTCCGACCACGACGACCTCACCCGCGGCGGCGTTCCGGCGGCCTGGATCGAGTGGCGCTGGGACCACTGCTGGCACATGCCCTGCGACCGGATCGGCCGCGTGAGCCCGTGGCGGCTCTCGCGGGCGGGACGCGTCGTGCTCGAGGCCGCCCGCCGGGTCGTTCAGTAAGCCGGACTGAACACCCGCGAGCGGTACCCCGAACGGGGGACGACGCAGCTCTAAAGCTGTCGATGATTCGAGGTGCCGCATGAACGACCACGCCGCGCGTATTCCTGAGTTCGGGACCGGCCTTCGGGCCAAGCTCGAGCGGGTAGATCACATCCGGGAGCGAGCTCCTCTGCCGTCGAGCCGCGACCTCGTGCTCCTCCTCGAGGGAGAGCGGGTCGAGCGCACGACCCCGGAGCTCGTCCTCGTCGGCGGCGACCTCGTGCGGCCTCGGGCACCGGGCCCGCTGGCCGCCTGATCCAGCCATGTCCGGAGGAATCACCGAGAAGCTTCGCGGCTCGCTCGAGAGCTACCTGGCGAAGAGCGCCGCCGAGCTCGACGCGCGCGGCGCCGAGCTGGACGCACGAGGCCAGGAGCTTGCCGAGCGCGAGGAGGCGCTGGAAGGCGCCGAGCTCCAGCTCGAAGAGCGGGAGCGCGCGCTCGAGGAGCTTGGCCCCATGCCCGCCAAGCTGGGCCAAGCGCTCGACCGGGCGCTCGACAGCGTCAACGAGCGCGGCGCCGCTGTCGCGGCCGCCACCGACGCCGTTCGCGACCGGCTGCAGAAGCTGATCGAGTCCGAGGCCGAGCTGGCCGCGCGGGAGAAAGGCTTCACCGAGAAGAGCGACCGGCTGCGCGTCGAACAGCGCCGGCTCGCCGACAGGGAGCGCGAGCTGGCCCAGTTCCATCGGGACCTGCTCGATCCCGACGCCCTCGACACCCAGTGGGTCGCCCAGCGCGATCGCTCCTTTGCCGAGGCCGAGACGCTGATGGAAGAGCGCAGGCGCGAGCTCGACGTCCGCGAGCAGGAGCTGGACGAGCACCAGGTCCGCCAGACCGCGCGGCTCGAGGTCCTGCGCGGTGAGCTCGAGCAGCGCGAGAGCGAGCTCGCCGAGCTGCGCGACCGTCTCGAGCGCCGCGAGCAGGAGCTCAACGCCTACGTCGCCCAGCTCCAGCGCGGGATGACGCAGGCCTAGCCAGTTCGAGCGCTTACCTCGCCTGCGCAGCCGGGGTGTCGTGGCTTTTGGTCTCGGCCGCTCGCATCGTCCTCACGCGCTGGCTCGCCGGCCGGGCCGTCGCCGAGGGCGGCTACTCGTTCTACAGAGCGGCGTTCTAGACTTCCGGGGTTGCCGCCCGCACCCTTGCCTCCTGAGCTCGAGCGCTTCGTCGCCAAGCCACGCCACGCGGTGGTCGGGACGGTGCGGGCCGACGGCGCGCCCGTGACGACCGCCTGCTGGTACGGAATCGACGAGCGCGGTCGCGTGATGCTCTCCATGGACCACGAGAGCCACCGGCTTCGGCACATCCGTGCCAACCCGCACGTCGCCCTGACCGTGCTCGGGGACAACTGGTACTCCCACGTTTCGATCCTCGGCCGGGCAGTCGACTTCGAAAGCGACGACGATCTCGCCGACATCGATGCCCTCTCACAGCGCTACGAGGGCGAGCCCTACGAGGACCGCGAGTACCGAGGGACGACCGTGTTCGTCGAGATCGACGCCTGGCACACGTGGGGCGACCCGGCGGCGGAGGCCTGATCAGCAGCGGTCGAGCCGTGTCCCGCTGAGGCACATCTCGACGACCTCACCGGCCGGATCCTGGTAGCGCCGCTGGAAGGACGGCCCTCTGGGAGCGCCGGAGAGGTCGCAGTAGGCGCCCGCGAGGATGCAATGCTGCTCGCCCCAGCGTCCGGGGAACGCGTTCCAGAGAGCGGGCTCCCCCGCCGCGGTGAGCGGGAGCGGCTTTACGCACTCCTCGCACTCCTCGTTGTGCGCCCAGGAGACCGTGCCGTCGTGGACGGCCTCCGGGAGGTCGCGGGTCTCCTGCTTGCAGCCTCCGAAGCACGGGCTCGGGTACGAGGCATGGCTGTTGCGCGCGACGAAGGCGACTGCGCGGTCGCCCGCGTCGGCGATCGCCGGGAGCACGACGTCGCGCCAGGTCTCGGCGATCGCCGCGGCTCCCGGGACGTTGAGAGCGCTCCAGAGCGGGAGCAGCACCTCGCTCCAGTCGTAGGCGACCACGTGCTCGTGCTGCCCGTAGCGGACCTCCACCGGAGCGAGGCTCTCGTCTCCGACGGGCTCGCAGTCGGTGCACGGGGCGAGCACCATCGTCAGCCCCTCCCAGTCGCCGGCGTGCTCCTGGCACGTGAAGGGCGGCGTTCGCAGACCGGGCCCGCAGAAGACCTTGTCGGCGACCGGCGAGGGGTTGCGCGAGTAGAACCACCAGTAGTCGACGTAGACCAGCCCGTCCGCCTCGGGGCGCGTGACGTGGTAGTAGACGGCGCTCGTGTCGTTCCCGCCGCGCGGCGTGCCCGGGGCCTCCTCGAGCTCGAGGTAGTCCTGGTTCTCGTCGATCAGCTCCGCGCTCTCGACGAGGGCACAGTTGTCGTCGCCCACCGCCTTTCGGCAGATCTGGACCCGGTCGTCCGCGATGGCGTCCTGGACGTCCAGGGGGAAGCGTCGCTCGCCCGAGTCGAAGAAGAGCAGCGGCCTGAAGCGCTCCGCGACCGCCAGGTCCTGCTCGCCGCCGGCGAGGTCGGCCGCCGGCACCGCCCGCGGGACGCGGTCGGGCGATCCCACCGAGGGCGCGACGAAGAGCACGACGGCGAGGAGCGCGACGCCCGTGACCTCGGCCTGCCAGAAGACGGGATAGGGCTTCGGCTTCGTGCCGTGACGCTTCTCGCGAAGCCAGTAGACGAACTGGCACACGGCCCAGACCACGACCGGGCCGAGCAGCAGCACGAGCCCCCACGGCCGCGTGACGTAGGCGACCGGGATCCCGATCAGCACGAAGATCGTGGTCGCGAAGGCGCGCGGCAGCGCCCTGCCTGCATCCTCGTGGAGAAAGAACGCCGCCGCCTGCCGGGCGATCCAGAAGATTCCCGTCGTCACGACGATCGCGAAGGCGAGGTCGCCCCAGAGCCCGGCGCCCCGGAGCAGCCAGCTCAGGAAGACGAGGACGACGAGCGAGACGAGGAAAAGCGCGACGGCGAGCGCCCAACGGGCTGCGACTGCGCGCCGGTTCGAGCCGGTGAACGGGCGGCGGACACGCTCGACGAGCGCGCCGAGACGGGAGCCCTCGTGCTCGTTCACGAGAGCGGACGACGGGGCTCGAACCCGCGACCCTTGGCTTGGGAAGCCAATGCTCTACCAGCTGAGCTACGTCCGCCTGGAGCCGCTCAACCTTACCACCGAGCCTGTTTTCCAATGGCTCATCGGAGGGATGGCCGAAGGCAGCACTTCTGACGACGATTAAGAGCAAATCGGACGTGCGGCGTGCGGCCACCACCCGCCCGGGTCAGCAGGAGGAATCTGCTTTGGGCTTGAAACAGCTGAGGCGCTGCGAAGGACAGACGATGACGGAGTACGCGGTCGTCATCGGCGTGATCACACCCGTGCTCGTCCTCCTGTTCGCGGTCATGGGAAACGCGATCGTCGCCCGGCTCCAGACGGTCGTCGGCTTCCTCACCTGATTTCGACTGCAACCGAAGGGGCCCGGCAGTCCGGGCCCCTTCGTCTTTGCGGTCGCTTCTAGCGTCCCAGCTTGAGGATGTAGAGACCGTAGTTCCGGTCGCTGGCGAGGAGCAGGCCCTGGTGCGGGACGACGCTCCAGATGTTGACCGGCGGTGCATCCGCCGGTGCGCCGGCACCCGTCCAGAAGGCGACCTCCTCAGGCGCGGTCGGGTCTCTCAGGTCGAGCACCCGGATGCCGTCGCTGTACCACGACGCGAACACCTTGGTCCCGTGCCATTCGGGGTTGTGGACGCTCCAGATCCCGTCGAGCGCCACGTCCGCGTTGTTCGTGTTGGCGGTGGCGAATTTCGAGAGCAGCACCGGGTTCGCCGGGTCGGAGATGTCGTAGAAGCGCAGAGCGCCCCAGCCGTTGAAGAACGCCTCGGCCTTGGCGGTCACCGGCGGCGTCCCTCCGACGAGCAGGAGGCCAGTGCTGCGAACGACGGAGACGGCGGGGATGGTGTTGACCGTCCCGATCACGTCCGGCGAGCCAAGCAGGACCGGGCTGTCCCCTCCCATCAACACCGGGGTCTCCCCGTTGGCGGCGTTGTTGTACACGATCACCCCGATCGCCCCGGCGAGCTGTGCCCGGGCGATCTTGTTGTCGAAGCGGCACACGCCGCGCTCGATGAGCGCGATCTTGCCCGCCGGGTCGGCGAGGTAGGGATCCGCGACCGGAAGGCCCAGCGCCGCGTCCGCCGGGCACCCGCGTCCGACGTGGACGACCTCGCCGTCCATCGCGCGGTCGTCGAGCGTCACGATCGGCACCGTGAAGGCGCCCTCGAACGCATCCTGGAATCCCGGGAAGGCGCTGCTCGAGAACCGCAGCTCGAACGGGCTGAAGTCCTCGTCGGCGGCGGCGAGGAGCTGGCCGCTCGGCGACTCGTCCACCGAGTGGGCGTTCCCCTCCTCACCCGGCGCGTAGGCGGTGCGCCCGAGGAAGACCGGGTCGGCCGGGTCGCTGATGTCGAGGATGATGAAGCCCGCGTCCCAGTAGGAGACGTAGGCGAGCGTGCCGTCCTTGTTGGCCCGCACGCTGTGGTCGAGGGTCCGCGCGTCTCCTCCGGCCAGGACGCTCAGGTAGACGCCGAGGCCCAACGCCGGCTCTTGGAGGACGCCCCAGTGGCTGACGAGCGTCGGATTCGACGGGTCGGTGATGTCGACGATGAGCAGATCTCCGATGCCGTCGTCGAAGAGCGGCGGGTTCGAGGTCAGCGCCTCGAGGTCCGGCGACGAGAGGAGCGCGAGCGTCCGGCCGTCGGGCGTTCTCGTGAGGTCGAGCTCGTGGACGTGGCCGTGCTCGGCCTCCATCCCGAAGTCCTCGCCGTTGAAGAGGCTGAGGAACTGCGGGCTGCGCGGGTTGGTGATGTCGTACAGCTCCAGCCCGACCGTTCCCTCCGTCGCGCTGTTGCCGCAGTCCTGGAGGCCGATACCGAGGATGTCGCGGCCCCGGATCTTCATCACCTGCATGTCCTCCATGGACGTGTCGGCGTAGTCGAGCGTGTCCGCGATCTTGACGGGCTGCCTCGGCCGCTTGATGTCGATGATGTCGACACCCGTACCTGGACAGGCCTCACGCCACTTGCCGATGAAGGCGAGGTCCTTCCAACCTGCGACGTCGCCGTGGACGCCGAGGTTGAAGGGATCAAGCTTGAGCGCGCCAATCAGCGACAGCCCGCGCCCGCTCCGTTGTGCCGCGCTAGCCGGGTCCTGTCCGCCCAGGAACGGCTCCGCGATCGAGCCGTGGGCACCGGCAGGCTGATCCGAAATACCGTCCGAAACGATGACGCCGGCGGCGCCGGGAACCCCGCTCGCCGTAGGCACGCCGAAAAGGACGAGCAGCGTCGCGAGCGCCGCCGCGAGAACCGTGGTCCTCATGGTGTCTCCTCTCCCCTAGCTCCCCAAGTAGCAAGTGTGCTTATATCGCGCGCGGCAGCGATTGTGAAGAGCCGGAGCACGGCCCGCAGCGCATCGGTGCGGACGCCGCAGTAGTCCCCCGCCAGAACGGGTGGAATACTGGGTGGAGAGAACCCGGAGAGGAGCTGGTGATGGCTGAGGAAACGCTGGAAGCGATCGCGAAGGCGCTCGTCGCGCCGGGAAAGGGCATCCTGGCCGCCGACGAGAGCACCGGGACGATCGAGAAGCGGCTGAAGTCGATCGAGGTCGAGTCGACCGAGGAGAAGCGGCGGGACTACCGGGAGATGCTCTTCACGACGCCGGGCGTCGGCGACCACGTCTCGGGGGTGATCCTGTACGACGAGACGATCCGGCAGTCCTCGAGGGACGCGGTGCCCTTCACGACGATCCTCCAGGACGCCGGCGTCATCCCCGGGATCAAGGTGGACAAGGGCGCCAAGGCGCTCGCCGGGGCGAAGGGCGAGACGGTCACCGAAGGCCTGGACGGGCTTCGCGAGCGGCTCGACGAGTACCGAGAGCTGGGAGCGAGGTTCACGAAGTGGCGGGCCGTCATCGCGATCGACGGCGACAAGATCCCGAGCGCCTACTGCATCCACGTGAACGCCCACGCGCTCGGCCGCTTCGCGGTGCTCTCGCAGGAGGCCGGCCTCGTCCCCATCGTCGAGCCGGAAGTGCTCATGGACGGAAGCCACACGCTCGAGCGCTGCTACGAGGTCACGGAGGCGACGCTCGAGAGCGTTTTCAACGAGCTCTTCTCGCAGCGTGTCGTCTACGAGGGGATGCTGCTGAAGCCGAACATGGTCATCTCCGGGAAGGAGTGCCCACAGCAGGCCACGCCGGAGGAGGTCGCCCAGGCGACGATCCGCTGCTTCCGCGCCGTGGTGCCCGCGGCCGTGCCCGGGATCGTGTTCCTCTCGGGAGGCCAGGGCGACGAGGAGGCGACCGCGAACCTGAACGCCATGAACGCGCTCGGCCCCCAGCCCTGGGAGCTCTCCTTCTCCTACGGACGCGCGCTCCAGGCGCCGTCCTTGAAGGCCTGGAAGGGCGAGGACGCCAACGTGCAGGCCGGCCAGGACGCGCTCGCCCATCGCGCGCGGATGAACGGCGCCGCGCGGGACGGGAGCTACACGCCGGAGCTGGAGAAGGAGCTGGCGACGGTCTCGTAGGCCGGGCTCAGCGATACTCGCGGCCCGAGAAGCGCTCGAGCTTGTCCAGCGCGTGCTGGGCCTCGATGCGCCTGACCGTCCCTGAGCGGGAGCGCATGACGACCGACTCGGTCTGAGCGCCGCCCCGCGTGAAGCGCACCCCGCGGAGGAGCGCGCCGTCGGTGACGCCCGTGGCGGAGACGAAGACGTTGTCGCCGGCGACGAGGTCGTCCGTCGTGAGCACGCGGTCGGGGTCGTAGCCGGCGTCGACGAGCGCTTGGCGCTCCTCCTCGTTCCGGGGCCAGAGCCGGCCCTGCACGACGCCGCCGAGGCACTTGACGGCCGCGGCGGCGATGACGCCCTCCGGCGTCCCGCCGATCCCCATCATCAGGTCGACCCCGGTGCCCTGGCGAGCGGCGGCGATGGCCGGCGCGACATCGCCGTCGGTGATCAGGTTGACCTTGGCGCCAGCCTCGCGGAGGCCGTCGATGATCGTCTGGTTGCGCTCCCGGTCGAGGACGACGACTGCGATCTCGCTCGGCTTCACGCCCTTCGCCTCGGCGGCCCGCCTGACGTTCTCGCCCGGAGCGGCGTCGATCGAGACCGCCTCGGCCACCTCCTCCCCGCCGACGAGCTTGTCCATGTACACCGCGGCGCCGGGGAAGAACATCGACCCTCGCTCTGAGACGGCGATGACCGCGATCGCGTTCGGCTGTCCGACCGACGTGAGGCGCGTGCCCTCGAGCGGGTCGACGGCCACGTCGACCTCCGGCGGCTGGCCGTTGCCGACCTCCTCGCCGTTGTAGAGCATCGGCGCCTCGTCCTTCTCGCCCTCGCCGATGACGACGACGCCGCTCATCGAGACGGTGTCGAGCATCGCCCGCATCGCGTCGACGGCGGCCTGGTCGGCGGCGATCTTGTCCCCGCGGCCGATCCAGCGCCCGCACCCGAGCGCGGCCGCCTCGGTCACCCGCACGAGCTCGAGGGCGAGGTTCCGATCAGGGACGGCGCCGTCCGCCATGCCTGGGGCATCCTACGACACGCCGGAACCCTAAGATCCCGACCATCCGACGGGAGGAAAAGCGGTGACGCTCAGCCAGCTCGCCGTGACGGTGACGGTCCTCGCCGCGCTCGGCCTCGTGGCGAGCCGCTTCGGCCTTTCCGCCATCCCGGCGTACCTGTTCGCCGGCCTCCTGCTCGGCCCCAACGAGCCCGAGATCACCAGCTTCATCGAGCCGTCCGAGGTCACGGAGTTCGTGGCCGAGCTCGGCATCATCTTCCTCCTCTTCTTCCTCGGCCTCGAGTTCACGCTCGACCGCCTCAGGCGCAGCGGTATGCACCTCGGGGTCGGCGGGACGATCGACTTCGTCGTCAACGCCAGCCTGGGGCTGATCATCGGCGTGGCCGCGTTCGGCTTCTCCGTCGCTGCCCTCATCCTCGCCGGGGCGATCTACGTCTCCTCCTCCGCCGTCGCCGTGAAGGGGTTGATCGACTTCCGGCGCCTGGCCGACGACGAGACCGACCTCGTGCTCGCCATCCTCATCGTCGAGGACATCGCGATCGCGTTCGTGCTCGCGTTCGCGGGAGGCGGCGGAGGCGGGATCGAGGACTCGCTCGCGCTCGCGTTCAAGGCGATCACGTTCATCATCGTCTCGCTCGCCGCCTCCCGTTGGCTCGCTCGCCCCATCGACCGCTTCCTCGAGTGGATGCCGCGGGAGTTCTTCCTCCTCTTCACGTTCGCGCTCCTGATCGGGATGAGCGCGATCTCCCACTGGCTGGAACTCTCGGAGGCAATCGGGGCCCTGATGGCCGGCGTGATCCTCTCGGACACGTCCGCCCGCCACGAGCTCGAGGAGCGCTTCTTGAGCTTCCGGGACATCTTCGGAGCCCTCTTCTTCTTCGTGTTCGGGCTCTCGATCGACCTCGGGGCGCTCGATTCACTCGGGTGGCTGATCGGGCTCGCAGTCGTCCTCAGCGTCATCGGCAAGCTGGGCGGCACCTATGCCGCCGGAAGGGTGGGCGGCTTCACGCCGCGCCAGAGTCTCAACGCGGGGACCGCGCTGGTCGCCCGCGGCGAGTTCACGGTCATCCTCGCCCAGGTGGCGGCGACCAACCCCGCCATCAGCGCGTCGGCCAGGCGCGATCTCGTCGCCATCGCCGGCCTCTACGTTCTCGCCACGGCCCTCATCGGCGTCCTGCTCATGAAGGAGTCCAAGCGCATCGGGCGCAGGCTCTTCCCCACGCCGCCTAAACTGGCTCCAGAAGGAGGGAAACATGGCCCGCGAGCTCCGTGAGACGCGCCTGCCCGGCGTTGGCGTCAAGTACACCTGCCTCACCGCGCACGGTGGGCGCCTGACTGTGATCCTCCACAACGAGGGCCAACGCGAGCTCTACTGGTTCCCGCACTCGAGCGACGAGGAGCCGCAGGCGGTGATCCAGCTCGAGGACGACGAGGCACGCCAGCTGGGCGCCATCATCGGCGGCGCCTACGAGCGGCCCAAGATCGTCGAGGAGCTCGAGATGGCCTTCGGCGAGCTCGCAATCGAATGGGTCGCCGTCCCTGACACGAGCCCGGCGATCGGAAGGACGCTCGCCGAGTGCGCGTTCCGCCAGCGCACCGGCATCACGATCATCGCCATCCTCCGCGAGCCCGAGCCCGTTGCCGGCGCGCAGCCGGGCGACGTGATCCAGCAGGCGGACACACTCGTCACCGTCGGCAAGCTCGGCCAGTATCCGGCCTTCCGCAAGCTGCTCGCCGAGGGCCCTTTCGACGGCCCGCCGAGCCCCGAGTAGCTGCCATGTCCTCGGTAACCCGGGGGCTTCAGCCGCTCTTGACGGACTCGACGGCGAGGATGTTCCCGTCCGGATCCTTGCACCATGCGGCGCGGACGTCGCCGACGGCTGCGATCCCGCCCTCCGTCTTCAGATCCGGGAGGTCGTACTCCTCGAAGACGACGCCGCGCTCCCGCAGGGTCGAGACCGCCGCGTCGATGTCGTCGACTCGGAAGCCGGCGACCGTGTGCCTGCTCTGCCCCGCGCCGACGCTCTCGTAGACGAGCAGCGTCCCGTCGCCGGCCTCGAACTCGGCCTCGCGGTTCTCCGGCAGGTCGCTCCGCCGCTCCTTCAGCCTGAGTCCAAGCGTGTCTCCGTAGAAGCTGATCGCCGCTTCGACGTCCGAGACCGGAACGATCGCCGCAATGCGTGCTTGCTCCAGCATCTTCCTGCCTCCTCCATGTCGTGTTCCGCGACGCGACGATCGCAGCCGGGCACGCCCGGCGCAAGGCCCGGCCAATGCTCTTCTTCAGCGGCCGGCACCGCATGCCGACAACAAGCTTGGAGAGCAAGCAGAGGAGGTCAACGGATGGGTTTCCTGGACCGTTTTCGCCCGGCCGCGAACGGAAGTCCCGCCGACGGAGACCAGCTGATCGTCCAGCAGCTCCGTCTGCTGGGAGCCGACCTCAGCAAGCCGCGGGAGGTGCTGCACTTCCTCTACTTCCCGACCAGGGAGGGCGCCGACGACGCGGCGTCGGAGCTCCGCGACGACGGCTACACAGTCGAGGTGCAGCCCTCTGCGGACGCCGACACGGACCCGCCCAACCCCTGGCTGGCCCTGGCGAAGAAGGACACCGTCATCGACGAGGGCACGGTCACCGTCATGCGACCGAAATTCGAAGCACTCGCGGCTACACGATCCGGCGAGTACGATGGCTGGGAGGCCGCGGCGAGCTAGAAGGGCTACATCCGATCCGGCGCCTCCACCCCGACGAGGTCGAGGCTCCGGGCGATGACTGCTTTGGTCGCCGTGACGAGCGCGAGGCGGAAGCCCTGCGTCTCGCTCTCCAGCACCCGGTGATGGTGGTAGAAGCGATGGAAGTCGTCCGCGAGGCGGATGGCGTACGTGGGCAGCGCCTGCGGCCCGCGCCGCTCGGTGGCCTCCGCGACGAGCGCGGGAAACTCGGCGAGGCGCTTGACGAGGTCGCGCTCCTCGGGGGCGAGGTCGGCCGGCGCGTGCGGATCGGGCGCGGCGTCTCGGGCGTTCCGGAGGATGCCCGCGATCCGCGCGTGCGCGTACTGCACGTAATAGACCGGGTTCTTCTCGCTCTTCTCCCGCGCGAGGTCGACGTCGATCGTGATCGCCTGATCGGGGCCGCGCGCGGCCAGATACCAGCGGGCCGCGTCGACGCCGACCTCGTCCATGAGCTCGTCGAGCGTGACCACGTCTCCCCGCCGCTTCGCCATCTTGACCACGCCCTCGCCGCGAGTCAGGTGGACGAGCTGGTACAGGATCACCTCGACGCGTCCGGGGTCGTAGCCGAGCATGCGCGCGATCACCTCGAACCAGCCGCGCACGCCGTGGTGGTCCGCGCCGAGGACGTAGATCGCGCGTTCGAAGCCCCGTTCGAGCTTGTCTCTGAGATAGGCGATGTCGGCGGCCTCGTAGGTCGGGAGCCCGCCCCGCTCCGGCGAGCGGATGAGGACCCGGTCCTTCTCGTCTCCGTAGGCGGTCGACCGCACCCAGACGGCGCCCTCGCTCTCGTACGTGTCGAGGCTCTCCAGGAGCTCGGGAAGCTGGCGCTCGATCTCGCTCTGCCGCGCCCACGAGTCGAAGTGGATGCGGAAGCGCTCGAGGCTCTCCTCGATCTGACGGAGCACGTGCGGCACGGGGTCCCCCTCGAGCGTCGCGAGCTGCGCGATGGAATCGCCCGCGTACCCGTCCTCCGGCGGCGGCTCACCGCGGCGGGCTGCCTCGACGGACGCCCGGAAGCGCTCCATCTGCGTTCCGGCGTCGTTGTAGTAGTACTCGCGCTCGACGTGGTGACCCGCGAAGTCGAGCAGGCGCGCGACGGAGTCGCCGTAGGCTCCGTTCCGCGCGGCCGCGACGGTGACCGGGCCTGTGGGGTTGGCGCTCACCATCTCCACCTGCACCCGCTCGGGCGCTTCCGCCGAACGCGCGCCGTAGTCGCTCCCCGCGGCGATCATCTCGGCCAGGGCCTCCCCGTACCACCATGGCGCGAGCCAGAGGTTCACAAAACCCGGGGGCGCGGTCTCGGCGCGCTCGATGCCGGGGAGCGCCATCGCCCTCTCGGCCAGCTCGGCGGCGATCTCGAGCGGCGGCCGGCTCTGCCCGCCGGCAAGCCTGAGCGCGACGTTGGTCGCGTAGTCGCCGTGCTCGTCCTTGGCCGGACGCTCGAGCGCGACGGGCGCGCCCGCGAGCTGCGCGAGCTCCTCCTCGAGCCGGCGAAGCGCCGTCGCCGCAGTGTTCCCCACCTCCATGGCGTATATCGTAGGGAGCCGTGGAGGACGACCGCTCCGAGCGGCAGCTCAACATCCATCTCGACCCTGAGAACCTGGCGGGCGTCTACGCGAACTTCGCCAACGTCAGCTTCTCGGACTACGAGTTCACGCTCACCTTCGCCCGCATCGACCATGAGGTCGAGGAGGGCGACGTTCCGGGGGTGGTTGTCAGCCGCGTGAACATGTCGCCGCGCTTCATGCGCGAGCTGATGGATGCGATGACCGACTCGTGGTCGAAGTGGTCGACCCGAGAGGGGATCAGGAACCTCCCCGAGCAGGGCGAGAGCGAACCCTCCTAGCGGCTCAGCTCGGCCATCGCGATCCGCTGCATCGGTGTCGGATGCGTGCCGTACAGGACCGTCACCCAGCCGGGCGGGTCCGGGTCGGCGAGCCCCGTCCTCACGAAGTTGCGGTCGAGAGCGACGCCGCTCGCCGGGTCGCGCGTGACGTGCAGCGCGAGCCAGTCGGCCTCGGCTTCGTAGCGCCGGGAGACGGCGTTGGCGAGCGGCTGCGTGACCAGGATCCACCCGAAGGCGAAGGCGAGCCCGAGCGGCACCAGGCGCGGGCCCAGGCCGCCGAGCCGCTCCGTCAGCCACGCGAGGAGGAAGACGCCGGGAACGGCCAGGAGCGCGAACCACGCGAGGCCCTTCCAGAGATGGCGCCGCTCGACGTGGGCCAGCTCGTGGGCGGCGACGAAGCGGATCTCCCCGTCGGTGAAGCGCCCGTCGAGCAGCGTGTCGTAGAGGACGACGCGGCGGGTGGGGCCGAGACCCGCGATGTACGCGTTCGCGGTGGTCGTCCGCCGGCTCGCGTCCGCGACGAGAACCTCGTCGACGTCGACGCCCAGGCCGCGGGCCAGCTCCTGGACCTCGGCGGCGAGCTCGCGGTCCGGCAGCGGCTCGAAGCGGTTGAAGAGCGGCTGCACGACGAGCGGCTGGACGACGACGAAGACGGCGGCGATCGCAACCAGCGCCGGCGCGCCGACGAGCCACCAGCGGCGGCCGAGGCGCCCCGCGAGCCAGACCGCCCCGGCGACGGCGATCGAGACGAGCACCGCCTGCACCGCGAGCGACGTGAGCTCGTCGGCGAGCCAGCCGCCCCAACTCTGCTCGGAGAGCCCGAAGTCGCGGCGGCGGACGAGCGTCGCCGCCGCGAACGGCAGGCCGGTCAGCCAGACGGTGAGCACGACGACGAGACCCACCAGCACCGAGGTGCGAACACGTCCCCGGCCTCCCCGCTCGAGCGCGGATGCGAGCGGGCGGGCCTTCCACACGAGCAGCGCGAGAACGACGATCTCGGCCGCCACCGAGCCGAGGAGCAGCAGGCGGGAGACGCGCCTGTAGTCGTCGATCCGCGCGAGCTCGGCGGAGGTGAAGTAGTCGCGCGGGTCGAGGTCGGCGAGCGCGAGGTCGGGCACCTCGGTGCGCCACAGGAAGACCGCCGCGGCGACCCAGAGCAGGCCGAGCGAGACGAGCCCGAGACCCTTCGCTACCGTCCTGCCGTGCGCGTCGCCGTCGTCTCTGACATCCACGGGAACCTCCAGGCCCTCGAAGCGGTGCTCGGCTCGATCGAGAAGGACGCGCCCGACGAGATCTGGTGCCTGGGCGACCTCGTCGGCTACGGCCCGCGCCCGAACCGCTGCTGCGCCGTCGTGGCCGAGCGGGCGGACGTGTGCCTGATAGGAAACCACGACCTCGCGGCCCTCGGCCGGCTCGACCTCGAGATCTTCTCGCCGGATGCCGCCCTCGCCGCCGCCTGGACGATCGGTGTGCTGGAGCCGGAGGCCCGCACGTTCCTGGAGGGCCTCCAGCCTATGGGCGAGCGCGAGGCCGTCGGCCTCTTCCACGCGAGCCCGCGCGACCCGGTCTGGGAGTACGTCCTCTCTCCCGGCATCGCCTATGCCGGCATGGCGGCGACCGCGCAGGAGCTCGTCCTCGTCGGCCACAGCCACATCGCCCTCGTCTTCCGACTCTCGACGACGACGCTCGCCACCGCCGCGGAGGGAACCGAGACCGAGCTCGTGGACGACCGCTGGCTGCTCAACCCCGGCTCGGTCGGCCAGCCACGGGACGGAGATCCGCGCGCCGCCTGGCTGCTGCTCGACCTGGGAGCGCGCCGGGCCACGTTCAGGCGAGTCGAGTACGACGTCGAGAAGGCGCAGGCGGAGATCCGGGAGCGCGGCCTTCCCGAGGCGCTCGCCGCGCGACTCGAGCACGGAGTCTAGGGACTCGAGAGCGATCCCTGAACGTAGGGTTCGGGGTGGTTAGTGTCGTTCGGAATGGTGCGGTTCTGCTGGCGGTCGTTGCCGCCGTCGGCTGCACCGAGAACGGCGAGCCGGCAGGAGTCCAGACTGAGCGCGCGCCCGTAAGCCTCTCCTTGGCTCCAGCGCCGACGAGCCTGCGCGCGACGTGCCTGTCGACGGCGAGGGTCGTCGGATATCCGGTGCCGTGCCCGACGCGAATTCCACCGGGACTGAGAGCGACCCGGGGAGCCGGCGTGACGCGGTGCGTGCTCGACGTCATCGGTCCCGGCGGGATCGGTGGTTGCGGTCGCTCGTGGCGGAACTGGGTGGTGGGGTCGAGCGAGACAGCGGACCAGCACCTCGTGATCACCGCAACGCCCCGCCCCTTGCGGAGCTATGCCAAGGTCGTCAACGGCCCGGCGTGGTATCCGCGGGCTCGGGTCCGCCCGCTCGGCTGGGTGACGGTCAACGGCTGGCGAATGCGGGCCGTGTACGCCCCCGGCGCGACGAACGCAGGGAGCGCGTTCTCCGACCATGTCGTCCTGATCTGGACGGTGGGCGGACACACATACGGCGTCGGATTCCACAACGCCGACGGCATCCGCCGAGCCCTCGAGCTCGACGAGGACCTCGCTCGCGGCATCGAGCTCGTTGCGTCGCCCTAAGCCTCCTAGGACAGCGTCTCGGCTCGAGCGGCGGGCTGGCGCGAGACCTCGACCTCGATGCCCTCGCGCTCGAGCGCGAGCTGCACCTCTTCGCGCGCCTTGAAGATCCGCCACTTGACCGTGGCGAGCGTGATCTCGAGGGAGTCGGCGATCTCCGTGTACGAGAGGCCGACGACGTCCCGGAGGAGGAGCGCCATCTTCAGGTCGGGATTCAGGGCTCCGACCGCGCGCCAGACGGCGTCGATCACCTCGGTGCGCTCGGGCGGCGTGTCCACGACCTCGAGCGGAGGCAGGTCGTCGAGGGTGACGATCACCTGCGGCTTGCGCTCGCGCGCGCGAAGCTCGTCAAGGACCCGATTCTTCGCGATCTGGAAGAGCCACGTCGTGAAGCGACAACGAAGCGAGAACCCCGGCAGACCCTGATAGATCCGGAGGAAGATCTCTTGCGTCAGGTCCTCGGCGAGGGCCCGGTCGCCGACCATGCGCAGCACGTAGTTGAACACCGGCCCCTCGTACATCTCGACGATCGCCTGAAAGGCGCGCTCGTCCCCCTTTTGCGCTCGCCGAAGGAGGAGATGGTCGGGTTGAGGAAGAGGCACGCGTGTGGCCCTGGCCGCGGGGTGAGCGGAGTATAGCTCCGGGGTTACACCGAGCGAACCAGGTTCCTGCCGCTCATCCCCTCCGCCGTTGGCACTCCCAGTAGCCAGAGACACGTGGGTACTAGATCGGCAAGCCCCCCGCTCTCCTCAAGCGCGGCGCCCGCCAGCGTGACGACGAGGGGCACGGGGTTCGTCGTGTGGGCGGTATGCGGGCTGACGCCGTCGCTCTCGAGCTGCTGCTCGGCGTTTCCGTGGTCGGCTGTGACGACGCAGACCCCGCCCAGGGCCTCGACCGCGGCCAGCGTCCGGCCGAGCGCGGCGTCGGTGGCCTCGACGGCTCGCACCACCGCCGGGATCACCCCTGTGTGGCCGACCATGTCGGGGTTGGCGTAGTTGACGATCGCGAACGCGTAGCCGTTCGGGAGCTCCTCCGCGAAGCGGTCGGCGACCTCGGCCGCAGACATCTCCGGCTTCTGGTCGTAGGTGGCCACGTCCCGCGGCGAGGGGACGAGGATGCGCGTCTCGCCCGTCCATTCCCGCTCGCGGCCGCCGTTCAGGAAGTACGTGACGTGTGCGTACTTCTCCGTCTCGGCGACGTGGAGCTGGCGGAGCCCGTGCTCGGCGAGCACCTCGGCGATCGTGTCCTCGACGACCTGCTCCTCGAAGACCACCGGGCAGTCGAAGTCGTCGCGATAGCGGGTCATGGTCGTGAGGTCGATTTCCTCCTCCAGGAGCCGCTGCGAGAGCTGACGCGCCCGGTCGGGGCGGAAGTTGAAGTGGACGGCCACGTCTTCCCGTCCGAGGCGCGGTGCGGCAAGGACGACCGGCTCGACGAACTCGTCGGTGACGCCACGTGCATACGAGGCCGCGATGGCCGCAACCGGGTCGACGGCCTTCTCGCCCTCGCCGGCAGTGATCGCGGCGAGAGCGCGCGCGGTGCGCTCCCAGCGCTGGTCACGATCCATGGCGTAGTAGCGGCCGCACACGGTGGCGAGCCGCGCGCCCTCGGCGACGAGCTCCGCCAGGTCGTCGCGCGCCGAGGTCGGCGAGACGTCCCGGCCGTCCGTGAAGGCGTGGACGTACGTGCGCTCCGCCATGCTCTCGCGACGGGCGAGCTCGAGCAGGGCGCGCAGGTGGTCGATATGGGAGTGGACGCCGCCGTAGGAGACGAGCCCGAGCAGGTGTACGTTCGTGCCCCGCTCCCGCGCGCGCCGGAAGGCCTCGGTGAGCGCCGGGCTCTCGAAGAAGGCACCCGAGTCGATCGCCTCGTTGACGCGCATGAGGTCCTGGGGGATCACGCGGCCCGCCCCGATCGTCAGGTGGCCGACCTCGGAGTTTCCCATCTGGCCGGGGGGGAGCCCGACGTCCTCGCCGGACGCGCGCAGGGTTGCGTGCGGGTAGCGCTCCCAGAGCGCGTCGAAGACCGGCGTGTCGGCCAGGTCGACGGCGTTTCCGGGCCCGGGCGGCGCGCACCCCCACCCGTCGAGGACGACGAGCGCTACGAGCGGGAAAGGCGGGCGGCCGTCCGGCAAATCTCGAGGAAGGAGGCGACGTCGAGGGAGGCGCCGCCGACGAGCGCCCCGTTCACGTCCGGCTGGGCGAGCAGCTCTTCGGCGTTCTCGGGCTTGACGGAGCCGCCGTAGAGAATCCGCCCCACCGGATAGAGGCCGCGGATGAGCGCGTGCGCCTCCTGGGCCGTCTCGGGCGTCGCGGTCCTGCCCGTCCCGATCGCCCAGACCGGCTCGTAGGCGACGTCCAGCTCCCCGGGTGGCTCCGGGACGGCGGCGGCGATTGCCTCGACCTGACGGCGGAGGACGGCTTCGGTCTCCCCCGCTTCCCGCTCCTCGAGCGTCTCGCCGACGCAGGCGATGACGCCGAGGCCGGCGTCGAGCGCGGCGCGCACACGGCTTGCCGTCGTCTCGTCCGTCTCGCAGAAGAGCTGACGCCGCTCGGAGTGGCCGACGATCGCGCCCGAGGCGCCGGCGGCGATGAGCATCGACCGCGAGATCTCGCCCGTGTACGCCCCTTCCTCCTCCCAGTGGACGTTCTGCGCAAAGACGCGGATCCGGCTCCCGTCGAGCTCGGCGACGGCCGGCTGGAGGGAGACGAACGGCGGCGCAACCACGATGTCGACGCCCCCCTCGTCGTCGTCGAGGAGATCGAGAAGCTCGGAGCAGAAAGACGCGGTCTCCCCAGGCCCCTTGAACATCTTCCAGTTGCCGGCGATCAGCACGGACATGTCCTCTTGACGCGGGGCCGCCGCGGGCCACCCACCGATTCCAGCCTATCGAGTCCGGTCACGGCGTGATGACGACCTTCCCTCGAGCGTGTCCCTCTTCCACGTACGAGATCGCCTCGGGGACCTCGCTCAACGGATAGCTCCTGTCGATGACCGGCGTGACGTTGCCGGCTTCGATGAGCTCCGCCAGGGTCACCAGGTCCTCGTTCGTCTCCTTCGTGAGGAGCATTCGCAGCCGCTGGCCGACGAACGGTGAGGAGACGAGCGCCCGCACGATGCGGTCGATGCCGGCGAACCGGCCTTCGCCGCTGCTGAGCACGAGCGTGCCGTGCGGGGTGAGCGCGCGCCTGCAAGCAGAGGGCGACGCGGTCCCCGCCAGCTGAAAGATCAGGTCGTAGCGCCGCTCGCCACGCGTGAAATCCTCGTTCGTGTAGTCGATCGCGTGGTCGGCGCCGAGCGAACGGACGAGCTCCATCTTCGTCGTGCTGCACACACCGGTGACGCGGCAGCCGAGTTCCTTGGCGATCTGCACGGCGAACGTGCCCACGCCTCCCGCCGCGCCGATGATCAGGACCTCCTGGCCCGGCTGGACGGCACCCGCGTCGCGAAGCCCCTGGAGCGCAGTACAGCCGGCCATGGCGACAGTGGCGGCGCTCTCGAAGGAGAGACCGGCCGGCTTCGAGACGAACTGGCTCTCGTCGGCACACACGTAGTCGGCGAACGCACCCTCGCACCAGCCGAACACCTCGTCACCCGGCCGGAACCGTGTCACGTTCTTGCCAACCGCCTCGACCCGCCCGGCGGCGTCGGTTCCCCTGATTGGCTTCTTCGGGATGCGCAGCCCGTACCCCGACGCGCGGACGATGAAGGGGCTGGCCCGCATGATGTGCCAGTCCTGAGGATTGACGGAGGCCGCATGCACACGCACGAGCACCTCGCCGTCGCCGACCGACGGGCGCCCGACCTCCCTGAGCTCCAAGACATCCGCTGGGCCGTACCGGTCCTGGACGATCGCTCTCACGGGTTCCTCCTAAGCCGTCGTTGCTCGGTTCTCACTCACGCCTCCGGGATGGCGACGACGCCCGGGAGCTCCTTGCCCTCGAGCAGCTCGAGCGCGGCGCCGCCCCCGGTCGAGATCCAGTCGATCCGATCGGTGAGCCCGAGCTCCTCGACGGCCCGCACCGAGTCGCCGCCGCCCACGATCGTGTGCGCGTCGGCGGCAGCGACCGCGTCGGCCACCGCTCTCGTCCCCTCCGCAAAGCGCGGCCACTCGAAGACGCCCATGGGCCCGTTCCAGAACACGGTACGCGCCTCGGCGATCCACCCTGCGTACCGTTCGCTCGTCGCCGGCCCGACGTCGAGCCCGAGCCAGCCGTCCGGCACCGCGTCCCACGAGACGACGCGGGCCTCAGCGTCCGGCTCGAAGGCGGCAGCCGCGACGACGTCGGTCGGAAGCTCGTACCCGGCGTCGCGCTCGACCTCCTCCGCCATCTTGCCGCCGATCAGGATCCTGTCCGCCCGCTCGCCGAGCGCCCTGAGGACGCCGATCTTGTCCGCCACCTTGGCGCCGCCGAGAACCGCGACGAACGGCGGCTCCGGGCCCTCGAGCAACGAGTCGAGCTCCTCGAGCTCCCGCAGGAGCAGGAGCCCGGCGTAGGCGGGAAGCAGATGCGCGACGCCTTCGGTCGACGCGTGGGCGCGGTGGGCCGATCCGAAGGCGTCGTTGACGAAGAGGTCGCCGTTCGCCGCCAGCTCCCGCGCGAGCTCAGGGTCGTTCGCGGTCTCGCGCGGGTCGAAGCGCGTGTTCTCGAGCAGCCGGATCCGGTCGTCGGGCAGCAGCTCGCTCAGCCGCGCCTCGACCGGCGCCATCGAAAAGGCGGGGTCCGGCCCCTTGGGCCGCCCGAGATGCGACATGAGCACGACCTCGGACGCGCCGCGGTCGAGCAGGAGCTTGATCGTCGGCAGCGCGGCGCGGATCCGCGTGTCGTCTGCGACGCGCCTCTCCTCGAGCGGCACGTTGAAGTCGACGCGGACGAGCGCGCGCTTGCCGGCGACTTCGGCGCCTTCGACCGAGCGCGGGCGGTGCACTCCGGTCGCGTCCTAGAGGCGTTGGACGAGGTCCACGAGCCGCGAGCTGTAGCCCCACTCGTTGTCGTACCAGCCGAAGACCTTGACCATGCTGCCATGGGCCATCGTCAGCTCGCTGTCGAAGATGCACGAGTAGGGATCGCCCACGATGTCGGAGGAGACGAGGGGCTCGTCGGTGTACCGAAGGATCCCTGCGAGAGGCCCGGTATCGGCCAGCTCGCGATAGCGGGCGTTGACCTCGTCGGCGGTGACCTCGGCGCCGAGCCGGACGACGAGGTCGGTGAGGGACCCGTCCGGGACCGGGGCGCGCACGGAGACGCCGTCCACCTTGCCCTTCAGCGCCGGGATGACGACGCCGATCGCCTTGGCCGCGCCGGTCGAGGTCGGAATGAGGTTGATCGCGGCCGCCCGCGCGCGCCGCAGGTCGCTGTGCGGGAGGTCGAGGATCTGCTGGTCGTTCGTGTACGCGTGGATCGTGGTCATGAACCCGGATTGGATGCCCCAGGCGTCGTTCAGGACCTTGGCGAGCGGCGCGACGCAGTTCGTCGTGCAGGAGGCGTTGGACACGATCCGGTGCTGATCCGGGTCGTAGGCGTCTTCGTTCACCCCGAGGACGAGCGTCACGTCCGGATCGGTCGCAGGCGCGGAGATCAGGACCCGCGGGGCGCCCGCGTCGAGGTGCAGCTGCGCCTGCTCGCGCTTCGTGAAGAGCCCCGTGGACTCGAGCACGACGTCCACGCCGAGGTCCGCCCAGGGGAGCGCCGACGGATCCCGCTCGTTCAGGAGCTTGAGCTCCGCGCCGTCGACGACGATGGCGCCGTCGGTCGCTTCCACGTCTGCGTCCAGCGGGCCGAGCACCGAGTCGTACTTGAGCAGGTGGGCCATCGTCGCGGCGTCCCCGAGGTCGTTCACCGCCACGATCTCGACGTCCTCGCCGCGCAGGCGGGCCGAGCGGAAGAAGTTGCGGCCGATCCGCCCGAAGCCGTTGATGCCCACCCGTACGCTCATACTGCCTCCCTCGACGTTTCGACGCGGCGCGATTCTATCGGCGCGGGAATGGTGGAAATTCCTGGTTGTGCCGATTAGGCTCGCCGGGAGAGCGGGTCTACGCTCGTCCGGCGTCGGATTCAGACCCCGTTCGGCGCCACGGTCCGGAGCGTGGGCGCAAGCGGAGGGGGAGGTCGTCCTCGGAGCTTCCCCTCCGGCCCGCTCTCGTCACGGGGCTAGAGCTCGGCGAGGCGCTGGATCCGCGCCAGCCGGCGATGGGCGGCGGCCTTGGTCGCCGGGGGCTCGCAGCGGCGGGCGAGCTCGCGCAGCGAGAGCGTCGGGTGGCGGACCCGCAGCCGGGCGATCTCCCCCAGCTCGGGCGCCAGCTCCCCTAGCCGGCCTTCGCGCTCGAGGCGGCGGATGGCGCGCAGCTGGACGTCGGCGGCGCGGCTAGTGCGCACGATGTTGGCGTGGTCGGCGTTGGCGAGCCGGTTCGCCCGCGCCCGGGTCGCGGCCACGACCGCCTCCTCGCCGAGGCGAAGCGCGGCCTCCTGGGCGCCGAGGAAGGCGAGGAGCTCGCCGATCGTCTCCGTCCCCTTCGCGTAGGCAACGGCATGGCCGCTGCGCTCGTACACGGCGAGCGAGAAGCCCTCGGCGGCGGCAAGCTCGGCGAGGAAGGTCGCCGCTCCGGCCGCGGCAGCGCGAAGCTCGAGGTGGGCGTTGCGCGGGCCGCTCACCGACCCCGCTGCGAGGAAGGCGCCGCGGAGGTAGGCCGCCCGGCAGCAGGTCCGGGAGACGACCCGCTTCGGGGGCCGCTCGAGCGGCGCGAGGTTGGCATCAAGGACGCCTGCCTCGTTCAACGCCTGGAGGGCGCGGGCATCGTCCTCGAGATGGAGCTGGTAGCGCGTCGCCTGCTCGAAGGCACGCCGCCTGTACGTCCTGATCTCGCAAGGGACACCGTAGGAGCGCAAGAGCACGAACGCGCGCCGCGCGACCGGTCCGCTCGCCAGCTCGAGGTGGACGGCGATGCGGCCCCCGCCGCGCAGGTGGACGCTTCCGGCGCCGCGGACGAGCGCCGAGAGCTCGGCCAGCCGGCAGCAGGCCTTCCGCGGCTCGATCGCCGCGAGCTCCTCCCGCACGTCCTGCGAGAGGCTCAGAGAGCTACGCCCTCCAGCGCGAGCAGCCGCCGCTTGTACTCGACGCCCAGCGAGCCGTAGCTCCCGAGCCCCGACGAGGCGACGACGCGATGGCACGGGACGATCAGCGGGAACGCGTTCTCGGCACAGAACGTCCCCGCGGCGCGCGGCGCGCGAGGGCGGCCTGCGAGCGCCGCCAGCTCGCCGTAGGTGACCACCTCGCCCCAGGGAACGGCCCGCAGAGCCTCTGCGAGCGCCTGCTGGAACGGCGTCGCCCAGTCCGCGTCGAGCTCCACGTCCCTGAAGGAGGCGCGCTCGCCGCGGAAATACGCCAGCACGCGCTCGGCGAGCGGATGCTCCGAGCGGTCTGCCCCCGACGAGCCCGCTCGCGGGAGCTCGTGATAGAGGAGCTTCCCGGCCTTGAAGTAGAGCTCGCCGACCCCCCAGGCCGGCACGTCGTACGCCACCACGTCCATGCCCACGCCCATAGAATGCCGAGTCGTGAGCGCTCCGGGGATCTTCCGCGTCCCGCCGCCGGTGAACGAGCCGATCCGCGACTACGCGCCCGGCTCGCCCGAGCGCGCCAGCCTCCAGCTCCGGCTCGAGCAGATGAAGAACGAGCGAATCGAGATCCCGCTCGTGATCGGCGGCCGGGATGTCCAGACCGGGAAGACGAAGCAGGCGGTCATGCCGCACGACAAGGATCACGTCCTCGCCGACGTCCACCAGGGCGGGCCGAAGGAGGTCGAGGCGGCGATCGCGGCCTCGGCCGAGGCGTGGGAGGACTGGCATCGCGTTCCCTGGGAGGAACGAGCCGCCATCTTCCTCCGCGCGGCGGAGCTCCTCGCAGGACCGTGGCGCGACACCCTGAACGCGGCCACGATGCTGGGCCAGTCGAAGACGGCCCATCAGGCCGAGATCGACGCGGCCTGCGAGCTGATCGACTTCTGGCGCTTCAACCCCGCGTTCATGACGCGAATGTACGAAGAGCAGCCCGTCTCGAGCCCGGGTGTCTGGAACCGCCTGGAGTACCGGCCGCTCGAGGGCTTCGTCTTCGCGGTCTCGCCGTTCAACTTCACCGCCATCGGCGGCAATCTCACCGGCGCGCCGGCGCTCATGGGCAACACCGTCCTCTGGAAGCCCGCCTCGACGGCGATGCTCTCCGCCTACTACACGATGCGGATCTTCCAGGAGGCCGGGCTCCCGGACGGGGTCATCAACCTCGTCTACGGCTCGGGCAAGGACATCGGCGACGCGGCGCTCGCGAGCTCCGATCTCGCCGGCGTCCACTTCACCGGCTCGACAGCCGTCTTCCAGGGGATGTGGAAGACGATCGGAGAGAACATCGCCGGCTACCGCAGCTACCCGCGCATCGTCGGGGAGACCGGCGGCAAGGACTTCATCGTCGCGCACCCGACCGCGGACGCCGAGGCCGTCGCCACGGCGATCCTGCGCGGCTCCTTCGAGTACCAGGGCCAGAAGTGCTCGGCCGCTTCACGCGTCTACGCCCCCGAGAGCATGTGGCCGGCCATCCAGGAGCAGCTCGTCTCGCAGGTCGGGGAGCTCAAGTACGGCGACGTCTCCGACTTCTCGAACTTCATGGGGGCCGTCATCGACGCCAGCTCGTTCGCCACGCAGAAGGAGGCGATCGAGGAGGCGAAGGCCGACGCGAAGAGCGAGGTCGTCGTCGGCGGCGGGTACGACGACAGCGAGGGGTACTTCGTGCAACCGACGGTCATCCGCACAAAGGATCCCGACTTCCGCCTTCTGCGGGACGAGCTCTTCGGCCCGGTCGTCACGACCTTCGTCTACCCGGACGGGAGCTGGGAGGAGACGCTGGAGCTGATCGACAAGACGGCGCCTTATGCGCTCACCGGGGCGATCTTCGCCGGCGAGCGCGAGGCCGTGATCGAGGCCTCCGACGTCCTCCGCTACACGGCCGGGAACCTCTACGTCAACGACAAGCCCACGGGCGCGGTCGTCGCCCAGCAGCCCTTCGGCGGCGCGCGCGCGTCCGGGACGAACGACAAGGCCGGCTCGCTCTGGAACCTGATCCGCTGGGTGAGCCCGCGGACGATCAAGGAGACCTTCGTCCCGCCGACGGACTATCGCTACCCGTTCATGGCCCCGGACGGGAGTTAACCCAAGGGCGCGATCACCGACTTCTTCCCGTTCGCGGCGAACAGGAGGAGGTCGACCATCCGGAACGTGGTCGAGTCCGGCCCCAGCGTCGGGCGCCAAGTCGGTTCGCGGACGATCGAGAACTCGCTCCCCTCCATCGCGCGGTGGAACGTCTCCGCTACGAGCCGGGCGCCGACCCCGCGAAGCTTCCCGCCGCCGAGCTCGGCCTCTCGCAGGATGTAGAACCAGAGCGGCGTGTCCCGGAGGAACGCGTCGCGCTGCGCCGCGGTGAGCCCGTCGAGCTCGGCGCCGTTGCTGCCGTTTCTGATCTGCGCCTTCGTGAGCGTCGTCACCGCGACGCCCTTGCTGCGCAGGAGCCTCGCCATCTGCTGGCCGGTGGCGAGCCGCAGCATCTTGGCCCGGAGCAGGTTGCGGAGGGCAAGGTTGCGCGTCTCGCCGGGCGTGACCCGGCGGAGCCTCCGGAGCGAGCCGACGACCGCCGTGTCGATCCGCATGGCGCGGTTGAACCTCGCGGCTGGGACGGTCAGATCATCCCGGTCGGCCTGGTCGAAGTCGAAGAGCCTGCGGAAGTCCGCGATCCAGTTGCTGGGCAGGCGCCGCCCACCGCCGAGGCTACCGCTCAGGCCGGAGAAGTCGAAGAGGAGACCGAGCGTGGCGCTTCCGAAGTCGAAGCGCCGATTCCAGCTGTACTCGTCCCTGACCATGCTGTGCCCGAGCCGGAACGCGGCGACGGAGAACTCGATCGGCATCGTCGGGACGTCCGTCGGCGCAGCGCCCACCTCGAACACTTTGCGGTTGTTCGTGAACACGTCCCGAACGACCGCGGGGTCGCAAATTCGCGGCAGGTAGTCGTGGCGGAGCAGCCACTGGTAGTGCTTGACGACCCGCTCCCTGGCTCTCACGAACCGCTGAGCCTGTGGAACCGATGACGCCAGCCGGTCGACGACGCGGTTGTGGAAGCGCATGAGGGCCAGGTGCGTCGACGCCACGGCGAGGTTCTCGTCGTTCCGCCTGTCGGGGATCACCGCCTGACGCCGCTCCGCCGCGGTCCCGCTCGAGCGCCGCGGGAGGTCGAAGCCCTGCCGCGCCCTGTCGCCGCCGACTGCGTCGGTCCTCCCCATCTTGAGGCGGATGTCGTCGTAGAACTTGGCCGAGTCCGGATCCTGAGGGCCCGCGCCGTAGAGCGAATCGAGGTCGAGGCTCGGCGAGCGAGCCTGAACAAGCTGGGCGGGCGTGATCCGTTCGCCGAGCATGACCGTCGTCTCGTCGAATGTGAGGTCGTGATCGACGAACTGGCCGAGGTACGTGTAGCCGGCCGGGATCCGCGACTCGCGACGGCTGTCGCTTGCGGTCATCGCATCGGCGACCCGCTCCAACGTCGAATCGGACAGCGGAGGCCCCTTCGGGCCGAGCCTCGTGAAGCGAAACGGCGGCGCGGCGGCCTCAACCGCGGCTGCGAGGACGCGTTCGCGCCCGCCGTCGCTCTCTCCGAGGAGCCCCTCGCCGAGGATGTAGTAGCTCTCCGAGCCGTGGTGTTCCATGACCCCTCCCTTCCCGGTTGAGCTCGCCTCGTGGCCGAGAATTCCACGGCCTCGAGCAGCTGTCAATCGCCCGAGGGCGGGCCGTCGTCCTCGAGCTGCGCGACCGCCTGCTCGAAGGCCGCCTCGGGCTGGGCGCCGAGGACGAGGAGACGCCGGTCGAGCACGAACGCGGGGATGGCGTTGATCCCGAGCCGGTTCGCGTCCTGGGTCGAGGCGACGATCCGATCGGCGTAGTGGCTATCGGAGAGGACATCGGCCGCCTCGTCACGGTCGAGCCCGGCCTCCGAGGCGAGGTCGAGGAGCACGTCGTCGTCCCCGAGATCCTTCGCCTCCGACCAGTACGCGTGCATGAGCCGCGCATGCACCGGCTTGTGCAGGCCGCGGTCGCGGGCGAGCTCGGTCACCTCGAGCGCGTGCAAGGTGTTCGGGAGCTTCGGCGAGGGCGCGTACGTCAGCCCGGCGGCCTCGACCAGACGCTCCGTGTGCTCGTGGATGCCCGGTCCGTAGCGCCGCTCCAGGTCGCTCCGGGGCAACCCTTCGGCGGGGTACTCGGGATGGAGGAAAAAGGGGAACCAGTCGACCTGCGCGCCGAACCGGCGCTCCAGCCATTCGGCCCGGGCGAGGCCGACGTAGCAGAACGGTCAGGTGTAGTCGCTCCAGATCGCGACCGGCAGCGCGTCCATCGCCTCCAGGCTACTGCTGCGACGGAAGGGAGGCAGGGCAGTTGACATATTCCTATATAGGTATATGATGCTCGCCATGGCACGAGCAGCGACGACAGCGGATGCGTTCAACGCGGTGGCGGAGCCCCGGCGGCGGCAGATCCTGGACGTCCTCGCCGGCGGGGAACGACCCGTGAACGACCTCGTCACGACGCTCGGCCTGGCCCAACCGCAGGTGTCCAAGCACCTGCGGGTGCTCAGGGAAGTGGGGGCGGTCGAGGTGCGCGACGAAGGACGGCAGCGGCTCTACCGGCTGAACGGCCACGCGCTCAAGCCCATCCACGACTGGGTAAAGGCTTACGAGCGCTCGTGGTCGGAGCGGTTCGACCGGCTGGATCTCGTGTTGGAGGAACTCAAAGAGAAGGAGGAAGACGATGGCAGCAACGAGTAGCGGAACGGCAACGGTGACGCTCCCGACCAACGAGCAGATCCTGATCACCAGGGAGTTCGACGCGCCCAAGCACCTGGTCTACAAGGCGTGGACGACCCCCGAGCTCGTGCGGAGCTGGTGGCATGCGAACCGCGGCGAGATGACCGTCGCCGAGATCGACCTGCGCGTCGGGGGCACCTGGCGCTACGTCATGATCGCGGAAGGCGGCTTCGAGGTCGGCTTCCACGGCGAGTACCGCGAGATCGTCCCGAACGAGAGGCTCGTCTCGACCGAGGTCTTCGAGGGCATGCCCGACGCCGAGGCGCTGGACACCCTGACCCTCACCGAGGTGGACGGGCGCACGACGCTCACGATCCTCGTGGAGCACTCGAGCAAGGAGCACCGCGACGCCCACATCGAGTCCGGGATGGAAGCCGGGATGCAGGACGCGATGGATCTCCTCGAGCAGGTCGCGATCTCGCTGCGCTGAGCGCGGCGGCCTGTGGCACTTGGGCCGGCTCGGGGCTTCCCGGGCCGGCCCTGCCGCTATGCGCCGCCGGCTCGATGGAGCGCGGCGTGGATCTCCCGGCCGACCTTGGCCGGGACGCCGGGGACGCCCTCCAGCTCCTCCGGGCTCGCCTCGAGCAGGCGCTCCGGCGAGCCGAAGTGCTGAATCAGCGCCCGCTTGCGCGCGGGGCCGACGCCGGGCAAGGCATCCAGGATCGACTCTCGCGCCTTCGCGTCGCGGCGGCGGCGGTGGAAGCCGAGCGCGAAGCGGTGCGCTTCGTCGCGGATCCGCTGGAGAAGCTGCAGGCCGGCCGAGTCGTTGGGCAGGACGATCGGCTCCGACCGGCCCGGGACGAAGACCTCCTCCTCCCGCTTCGCCAGCGCGATCACCGCGACGCGAGGCAGGTCGTAGGCCTGGATGGCGGCGAGCGCGGCCGAGAGCTGCCCCTTGCCGCCGTCGACGACGACGAGGTTGGGGATCGCCGCGAAGCCCTCGTCGTAGCGCTCGGCCGTCACTTCCTTCGCGCGGGCGAAGCGGCGGGAGACAACCTCGGCCATCATCGCGAAGTCGTCGGGGCCTTCCACGCCCTTGATCCCGAACTTCCGGTAGTGCGCCTTCTTGGGCATGGCGTCCTGGAAGACCACCATCGAGCCGACGGGTGACTCTCCCTGGATGTTCGAGATGTCGAAGCACTCGATGCGAATCGGGAGGCTCTCGAGGTTGAGGCACTCGCGCAGCTCCTCGAGCGCCTCGATGCGGCGCAGGCGCTTCCGCTCGCGGCTGGCGGCGTCGCTCTCGAGCGCCAGCTCGGCGTTCTGCTGGGCCAGCTCCTGTAGGCGCCGCTTCTCGCCGCGGCGCGACGGGCGCACCTCCACCCGCGAGCCGCGCAGGTCGGACAGGTACCCGGCGAGCGCGTCGGTCGGGCCCACGTCGGGCGGGACGACGATCAGCGGAGGGATGCTCGGTGCGCCGCCGTAGTACTCGAGGCAGAAGGACTCGAGGAGCTGCGGGACGTCCTCCCCGGCCTCGTTCTCCAGGTAGAACGTGTGCCGGTCGACCAACCGGCCTCCGCGGAGCGGGAAGATCTGCACCGCAGCCGTTCGGCCGCTCGCCGCGATGCCGATCACGTCGACCGTCCCGATGGCGCGCTTGTCGGCCGCCTGCCGCTCGGCTAGGTGCCTGACAGCCGTGAGCCTGTTGCGATAGCGGGCCGCCTCCTCGAACTCCTGGCGCTCGGCCGCGTCGCGCATCTTCCCTTCCAGCTCGCGCAGCACGGGCCGCGAATCGCCCGAGAGGAACTCGATCACGCGCTCGATGATCCGGCGATAGTCCTCCTTGGTGACGTACCCGACGCAGGGGGCCAGGCAGCGCTCGATGTGGTAGTCCAGGCACGGAATGCCCGAGTGGCGGCCGGGCTGCGGCCCCTCGCACGGCCGATACGGGAAGACGCGGTTCAAGACGTCCAGCGTCTCCCGGACCTTCTTCGCGGAGGCGTACGGCCCGAAGTAGGTGACCCCGCGCCGATGCCGCTCCCGCGTGAACATCACCCGCGGGTACTCGTCCTCGACGGTCACCGCGATGTAGGGGTAGCTCTTGTCGTCGCGCAGGCGGACGTTGAAGGTCGGCCTGTGGCGCTTGATCAGGTTTTGCTCGAGGTGGAAGGCCTCCACCTCGGTCGACGTGACGATGACCTCGATCTGCTCCACACGCTCGATCAGCCGGTCGAGCCCGAGCCGGCTGTCTCCGCCGCGGAAGTACGAGCGCACGCGCGGGCGCAGGGACTTGGCCTTGCCGACGTAGAGAACTGTGCCTTTCGCGTCGCGGAAGAGGTAGACGCCCGGCTTCGCGGGAAGCCCTTTCAGCTGCGTCTCAATGCGCTCCCCACGGGTCGTCTCCGTTGCGGTGGCCATGTCGGAGTTAGCCTAGCCAGGTACACCCCCGCTTCTCGGCGGCCCCCGGCCTCCGGCCGTAACTAGCCGAGCGCCCCCGTGACTACCGCCAGCGTCTCGGCAGCGCTCTCGTGGACGACCAGGTCGGCGCGGGTGTCCACCCACGTTGGCGTCCGGTTCACGACGGCGACCTTGCCCCCGGCTGCGAGCGTCGAGCGCGGCAGGTCGGCGACGGGGTAGACCTCGAGCGACGAGCCGACGACAAGCAGCAGCGCCGCCTCCTCCGCCAGCTCGACCGCCCGATTGATCGCGTCCTCCGGCAGGAGCTCGTCGAAGAAGATGACGTCAGGCTTCAGGATCGCGCCACAGGCGGGACAGGGCGGCGCGCCGTGCGCCTCGATCAGCGGCACGACGTCGGCCAGCGCATAGACCGCGCCGCAGCCGGGACAGGACGACGTCCGGATCGAGCCGTGCACCTCCACCACGTCCAGCGACCCGGCGCGCTGGTGCAGCAGGTCGATGTTCTGGGTGACGATCGCCCGTACGAGCCCGCGCCGCTCCAGCTCGGCGAGGGCGAAGTGCGCGGGGTTCGGCTCGACCTCCGTGAGCATGGCGAAGCGCGGCGCATAGAAGCGCCAGACCTTCTCGGGATCCCGCCGGAAGGCGCCGAGAGTCGCGTACTCGCGCGGATCGAACTCGGCCCACATGCCGGAGGCGGAGCGGAAGTCCGGGACGCCGCTCTCGGTTGAGACGCCCGCTCCAGTCAGCGCGACACAGGGCTGGTGCTCGACGATCAGCCGAGCTAGCTTGGCCGCCTCCGTGTCCGTCGCCGACAGAGGGCGCACGGCGTCCGGCCTAGCCAGCTCCAAATCGTGCAAACCCAGCGTGAAGCTCGTTCACCACAACGCGGGCATTCCCAAGCAATTCAGCCTTCTGACGCATCTGCTCCAACAGGGCGTCGCTCGGCGTCCCGTAGAAGTCGATCCTCGAGAGCACGACTAACTCCGTGAACTTCTGAAAGATCGGGCCCGCCAGCCTCATGTGGAGCTCCATCGACGTGGAGCTCGGATGGATCTGCATGACAGTCATCCGGTTGCCGACCTCGTCGATGTAGATGCTGTAGGCGATCACCTCGACCTCGTTGGCTTCGACGAACTCGACCAACTCCGTGAGGCCCGCCCTGAGCTCGTCGATCTTTCCTTCCCGGATCTCCGAGCTGTCGATTGCGACGATTGGATCGGCCGTGCTTGTACGGCTCCGGTGCGTCAATTTCTCTGGCCGAGCGTATGACCTCGGCGGTACCGACGCAAGGCGCACGCTGGGTACTTCGAGACTATGTCGGTCGAGATCCCCGCGCCGGTGAGCACGATGCAGGGCTGGTTGTCGCGAATCACGGCGGCGAGCCGCTCCGGCACGCGGTCACTCTAGGGAACAGAGCGCCGGCCGCGGTCGTTTCTACTCGTCGATGGGCCTGAACGGGCGGGACAAGATGCTGGACGCGACCTTCGGCGCTGTGTGCGAGACGACGCACTGCTCCGTAGAACGCCGGCGCACGCTCGAAGAGGTTGTCAACCTCGCAGTCGAGCTCGCCCGCGAGGGACGCGAGGGGCGGAAGATCGGGACGCTCTTCGTGATCGGCGACGTCGGCGTCGTCACGGATCAGTCGCGGCCGCTCATCCTCGACCCGCTCTTCGGCCACGATGGCGAGCTCCTCCGTATCGAGCGGCCGGAGCTCCGGGAGACTGTGAAGGAGCTGGCGCAGCTCGACGGCGCCTTCCTGCTCGCCGACGACGGCACCTTCGTCTCGGCCGGGCGCTTCATCGACGTCGACGTGAGCGCGCCGGAGAACTTCCTCCCTGGTTTAGGTACGCGTCACGCCGCGGCCGCCTCGATCTCGCGGACGACCGGCGCGATCGCCGTCGTCGTCTCGCAGAGCTCCGTCGTGCGCGTCTTCGCCCGCGGCGAGGTGCGCGCCGAGATCATTCCCGAGCTCTTCCTCATGTCGCGGGAGAGCCTCTTCATGCGCCGGGCCGAGGTGACGCAGATGCCCGAGGCCGGCGTCACGCTGGCCGTCGCGTCCGAAACCTAGCCGCACTCCCGAGTCTCGCCTACGGTGGGGGGATAGCGCCGACCCGCACCGAGAAGACGCTCGACGAGCGCGCGCACGACCTGCTCGAAGCGAACACGCAGACCGGCGAGCTGGACGGCCGCGTCTATCGCTTCACCGTGCCGAGCGTGCGCGACTACCCGTTCCAGTGGTTCTGGGACTCGTGCTTCCACGCGATCGCCTGGTCGCGCTTCGACGCGGAGCGGGCGGCGGACGAGCTCCGCGGCCTCCTGGCCGTGCAGGAGCCGGACGGGCTCGTCCCACACGTCGTCTTCTGGAAGGGAGACCTCGTCTCGCGGCTGCAATGGCATCACCTCGAGAGCCGAACCGCCGGACGGGTGCCGTTCCACCGCACGCCCCACACGACGGCGCAGATGCAGCCGCCGGTGCTCGCCCAGGCCGTGGAGCGCGCCGTCGACGCGGGCGCAACCGGCTTTCTCGCCGAAGCGCTTCCGCAGCTGGAGCGCTACTACCGCTACCTCGCGGCGGTGCGCGATCCCGACGACGACGGGCTGATCTCGATCATCTCCCAGTTCGAGAGCGGGCTCGACTTCAGCCCGGTGTACGACGAGGTGATCGGGCTGCGCCGGGTCACGCCGGCGGCGCTCTTCGTCCGCACGAGGCTCCCGCAGCTCCGGAACAAGCTGGCGAACTACGACACGGAGGCGATCTTCCGCCGCTACCGGCACCACGTGGAGGACGTCCTCGTCAACGCGGTTCACGGCCAGGGCCTGCGCGCGCTGGCCCGGCTTGCGCAGCGCGCCGGGCGTGAGGCGACGGCGCGCTGGGCCTCCGAGGCGGCCGCTCGTGTCACGGAGACGCTCATGGAGCGCTGCTGGGACGATCGCCTCGGCCTGTTCGTCAACCTCGCCGGCCCGGACGAGCGGCGCTCGCGGGTGAAGACGATCCACGGGCTCATGCCGCTCGTGCTTCCCGACCTTCCGCCGGCGATCGCCGGCCGGCTGGTCGAGCATCTCGAGGATCCGCGCACGTTCGGCGCGCCCTGGCCCGTCCCCTCGGTCGCGCTCGACGAGCCGACGTTCCTCCGCGACCACCGGCTGCGTGGCTTCCGCTTCATCTGGCGCGGGCCGCTCTCGCTGAACACGAACTGGTTCCTCGCAGGCGGCCTTCGCGGCCACGGCTACGAGGAGATCGCCGACAGGATCGCGGAGCGCTCCCGCGAGCTCGTCGAGCGCGACGGCCTCAACGAGTTCTACGACCCGCTCGACGGCAGGCCGGTCGGCGCCGAGCGCTTCGGCTGGGCCACTCTCGTCGCGGACCTGTAGATGCCTGACGACATCAGCGGCCGCGGGCGCCCGCCTGCCCGCCGGCGGACGCGCCGCGCCCACCCCGAGCGTAGAAGGGAGGCTGTCACACGAGTGGGTACGATTGAGCCGTGTCAGCGGAGACTTCGACGCAATACGTCGCGTACACGCTCTACAAGGCCGATCCGGCCTGGCTCCGGCTTCCGATCGAGGAGCGCGCCGCCGCCAAGGACGCCTTCGCCGAGGTGGTCGAGGACTGGGCCGAGCGGATGGAGCTGCGCCCATACAGCCTCGTCGGCGTGCGCCCGGAGGCCGACCTCATGCTCTGGAAGCTGACGGAGCGCTACGACGACCTGCGCGAGCTCGGCACCGCGCTCAACGGGACGCCGCTGGCCGGCTGGCTTACGACGCCATATTCCTACCTCGCTGCGAGCGAGCCCTCCCAGTACTTCGAGCAGAAGAGCAAGCGTCCACGTCGCGTCGTGCCGCGCGGGGCCCCGTACCTGGTCGTCTACCCGTTCGTGAAGAAGCGCGAGTGGTATTCGCTCTCGATGGACGACCGCCGCCGGGCGATGCAGGAGCACGCCGCGGTCGGAAGCCGCTTCGTCACGATCACGAACCACACGACGTACTCGTTCGGGATCGACGACCAGGAGTTCATGACCGCGTTCGAGTGCGAGGAGCCGTCCGACTTCCTCCAGCTCATGAAGACACTGCGTGAGACCGAGGCGAGCCGCTACACCGAGCGGGACACGCCCATCTTCGTGGGCACCGCCCTGGAGATCCGGGAGATCCTGGACTCGCTCGACGGCGCGTCGGCGCGGGTGCCGTCCGGCTCTCAGTAGCCGTACGTGTGCTCGTCGCGCCAGGTGCGCCACATGCCGAACACGCCGGCCGCCACGGCCGCGATGCAGGAGAGCGTCTCGAGCCCGCTCGTCGGGAACCACGGAGTGAAGGCGAGGCCGACCGCGGCGATCGCCAGCGCGGCGCCGCCGTAGAAGACGACCCGCGAGCGCGTCGACCACATGCCGATCTCCTCCCGGTTCCGGCGCCACAGCACGATGAGGACGTACGCGATCGCGACGAGGAAGAGAACCTGCAGGAAGCGGACCACGACCACCAGCCCGAAGCCGAGCTGGAAGACCGTGATCACGGCGGCGATCAGGACGAGGATCCCGAACGCCCTCAGCGTCGGGTTCACGTTCATAGGCCAACCGGCCTATGAACGTGTGGAGGGTGTGTGAGGGAACCGGAAGGTTCCCTCACTGCGTCAAAGAAGGGGGCTCGCGGGGGAAACATGGTTTCCCCCGCGAGAGCAAGCCGGAGGCGCGCGACGTTCATATGCCGGTCGTGTAGGCCCGAATCGAGAGCGCCGTGGCGACGAGCGCCGCCCCCGAGAACCAGAGGAGCCGCTTCGCGGGCACGGGCGGCGCGTACACCCAGGGCGAGAGCGCGGCGAGGAGCGCCAGGCCCCCGTAGACGGCGTGCAGCCGGTCGGGCGAGGGGCTCCCGTCTGAGAGGAGCAGGAGGCCGAGCGCTACCTGCGCGATCAGGAGCGCCTGGGCGAGAGCGAGCAGGTGCGCGTAGACGCGCCCGGGGGTGCGCTTCCGCCAGGCGTAGACGAGGCCCCAGCCGGCCGCGAGACCGCTGGCGACGATCAGGACGACCGCGTTGAACGCATGCAGCTCGCGCACCGCCCGCAGCCTACTATTCTCGCCTCCCGCCACTCCCGAGCACGCGCCGTCCCCGTCCTCGCAGCCCGCGCAGCTCGACGTGACCGGGTAGCGTTGGAGATCGCATGCCAGTCGAGGAAGGACGACCCGCGCCCGACTTCACCTTGCGCTCCGACGCGGGTGAGGACGTCTCCCTCTCCGACCTGCGAGGGCGCACCGTCGTCCTCTATTTCTATCCGCGCGACGACACGCCCGGGTGCACGACGCAGGCCTGCGGCCTGCGGGACGTCTACGGCGAGCTCGAGGAGCGCGGCGCGACGGTTCTCGGCGTCAGCCCCGACACGGAGGCCTCCCACGTCAAGTTCAAGGAGAAGTACGGCCTCCCGTTCACGCTCCTCGCCGACCCCGGGCACGAGGTCGCCGATCTCTACGGCGTCTGGGTCGAGAAGACCACGTACGGGAAGACATCCATGGGGATCAAGCGCTCGACATTCGTCATCGACGCCGACGGGAACGTGGCGAGGGCAATGCCCGGCGTGAAGCCGGACGGGCACGCGGACAAGGTGCTCGCGGCTCTCCCTTAGAGAACGGCGAGCGCGAGCCGCCTGCCGCCGTGCCAGAGGGCGGCGAAGACCAGGACGGTAGCGCCGGCGAGGATCAGGAGCGCCTGCGCTCCCACGGCGAAGGAGATCGCGTTGGTCGTGCCGACGCCGCTGGCGATCAGGATCGCGGCCCCGGCCCCGGCCTGGGTGGCTGCGCCCGCAGGGGCGATGGGAAGGGCACCGGAGGCGGCAGCTCCGCAGAGGAACGCGATCGCCAGCGGCAGCGAGAGGGCGAAGCCGAGCGCGTGGAGGAGGAGGAAGAGACCGAAGGCCCGTGTGAGCCAGGAGGCCAGTACGAGCACCCACGCCTGCCAGGCGTCGCGAGGCGGGATCACCCGCGCGCCGAGCCAGCGCGCGATGCGGAAGCGGATCAGGCGTCCGCTCGACATGAGGCGCGGGAGGACGGCGATCACGACCGCGGCGCCGAAGCCTGCGAAGGCGACGACCCCGAGGGCGATCCGAACGGCACCGGATGCGTCGGCTGTAGCCGCGGCCGTCCCGGCGAGCGGCATGAGCGCGGCGGTGTCGATCAAGCCGAGCATGAAGAGTGAGAGGCAGACCGGTCCGACGCCCGCTCGACCGTTGGTCGCCCGCCGGACCACCGCGACCCGGACGACGTCGTCGAAGCGCCCCGGCAGGGCAGCGCCGGTGACGCTGGCGGCCCCGCAAGCGGCGCCCAGTGTCAGCGGTTGCGGGCGCTCGTGGGGAGCGAAGAGACGGTGCCAGCCGAAGGCCTTGAACGCGTAGGCGACGAGGAAGAGGACACCCGCGGCCGCGACAAGCCCGGCGTTGGCCCCGCTAAACGGCCAGCCAATGCCCGCGAAGTGCCGCGCCGCGAGCACCGAGATCGAGACGGCGAAGGCCCCGACCCCGAGGTTGAGGGCCAGCTTCCCCCGCGGGGACCGGCACAGGTCGTAGAGCCCTCTCATCGCATGTTCCATCGGCCGAGCAGGGAACGGTCTCAACCCGCATCCGAGGTACTTGTAGTCCTCGCTGGAGGCAAAGACGAGGCGGGCGTGCCCGTTCCCCGTTCGAGGGATTGTACGGATGCCGGCCGGCTCCTACCGTTCGAACCGGAAAGGAGTCGCAGCATGGCCGAGACCGCACGCCATGCGGCTGAGCACGAACGCTACGAGGTTCACGAGGTTCTCGCCGGAGAGCCCGGCCTCGACCTGGGCCTTCGCTTCGAGACCTCCGACTTCGGCGGCGCCGTCGACTTCGCCTTCGCATTCCTCGAGCGCCGCGACCCGGGCCGCGAGGGCATCGTCAGCGCGCTCGAGATCGTCCGAGTGACGGGCACCGTGCGCGAGACCGTGTGGACCTACAGCCACGCGCAGTCGCGGAGCAGCACCAGTGATCTCGTCAGGGTCTGGGGATTCGACCCGGGTCAGGGTTGGCCCAGCCCGTACCGAACGCCGCCCCGGCCGACCCCCGCTCGCAACTACTAGTCGGCCCAGAGACTATAGTCTCGTAGAAATCCGGGGCCTGCCTTGGCAACCTTGGAGTGGCCGTTATGTCCGAGCGGGGGATCGAGCTCAGCGATACCGTCGCCCAGCTGGTCGCCGATGCGCGCCGCCAGGGGGGCATGTCCATGGACGAGCTCGCCGAGCGGGCGGGCGTCCATCGGACGTACATCGGCCTGCTCGAGCGCCGCTCCAGACAGCCCACGCTCGCCGTCGCCGCCAACCTGGCGGAGGCGCTGGGCCTCAGCCTCTCCGAGCTCGTCGCCGAGGCCGAGCACGGCGTGGACGATGGCTCGGAGCCCGACGTCGAGATTCCTCCAGAGCCGGCGGGCAGGCGGCCGAAGCAGGAGCACCTGAGCGAAAACTCGCACCTCCGCTCCGTGACCGGCCTCAGGACCGGCATGGTCGGCCAGGCGATCGAGCTCGCCTACCGCAAGCTCGATCTCATCGACGAGCAGATGCGTGAGTCAGGCTCGCCGCCGCTCGCGAGGCTCGTCGAGCTCTCCGACCTCGCCCCTCTCGTCGCGAACCTGCTGAGCGCGAGCCTCGCCGAGTCGTCGAGCGGCCTCTACGTCCAGAACGGGCCGGACCACGCACCGAGCCTGCTGCCCCTCCACCAGGGGCTCCCGGAGATCGAGGTGGCCGCGGCACTCGAGACCAACCGGCCGGGCGGCGCCGGCGACGACGCGAAGACGGGGAGCTACCTGACGTTCCGCTTCGTGCTGGCCGAACCGGACGGCACTTTCACCCGCGGCAAGGACTCGCGCGGCGACACCGTCGCGGTGTGGGAGGCGCGCTTCGGCGAGCTCGCCGACGACGACTTCCACGTCACGGGCACGAGAACCGGCGCCGGCAGCGCGCGGGTTAGGAAGGAAGCGCTCGACGCGATGGAGCTCCTCTACTACGACCCCGAGCTCCTGCCGTACGCGAAGCCGACGGGGGTTTACGCGCGCGTCCGGTAGTTCAACGCCTTGAAGGCCTGGTAGGTTCGGCGTAAGCTCGATGAGCTGGCTGTCTCAATGCTGCACCGTGCGGCGCGGATGTTCGTGAGTGCTGGATGCCCGCACAGCCTCCACGCCAAAGCGACGACCTCGAGCGAGCGCGCTCTGTGCTTCGTCGAGGGCTGTCGACGTGGCCGCGGCGCATAGGAGCTCTCGTCGGCTCGGGCCTTCTGGCCTGGGCGGTAGCGCAATTGGCCCCCGCCCTCTGGGAGGAGACAAGCGAACGGACCGGACTTGCTCCTGCCGCTGTTCAGGTGGAGGTGGTGAAGGATCCGGACCTGATCGAGACAACCAGGCGGTTCCACAACCCCGAGTTCATTGTTCAGCGTCCGATCGCCGAGGTCGGAGCGCCCCCAAACGGTGAGGAGAAGGAGGGCCGATTCCGGTGGGCCAGGGAGATGGGCGGGATTGACGCTCTCGCGACGGTTCTCAGGCTGGTCATCCGAGGTAGCAGCGACGCACCTGTGACGCTGCACAGCCTCGACGTCGAGATCGTCAGTCGACGCCCGCCCCTGGAAGGGACGCTCCTCACCTACGACGGCCAGGGCGCCGGCCAGGCCGTTCGCTACTTCGAGATCAAGCTCGACGAGCCGACGCCAACTGTCACGTACGTAGCCGACGAAGGCGAGGAAGCGACCCACTTCCCATACCGCGTCTCACGAACGGAGCTCGAGGTCTTCGACATCTACGCCGTCTCCGTGCAGGAGCATGTGCAGTGGCGTCTGCGCCTCGCCTACACGGACGACGAGGGCGAGGGAACGGTGGTCATCGACGACGACGGAAAGCCGTTCGAGACGACTGCGCACGGCGGGTCCGAACCCCTACCCGGGCAACATGCGTACTTCTGGCGAGACGGCGCGTGGGCCGACTGATCGGCCCTAGTGCGGATGGGAGGACTTGAACCTCCAAGGGGTTCTCAGGGGGGAAGGCGGGTGAGCGGGCGAAGTGGCGCGAAGTGGCTTGGCTCCTAGGGTTGCGAGCACTGGGGTACCCCGAACGCCGCTCGGCTCCGTAAGCGGGTTCTCGGACGTTTGGGCGCGGATTGGCCACCGGGCTTCTGAGGGCCGGGCGGTTAGTTGAACCCGATCGGCTGCACCCCTGCCCGGCCCGAACTGAGCCTAGAACGTGGTCGCTTGGGCGACAAGATGGCGGTTTTAGACGGGGCCTGAACGGCCACGAGGCGCAGCGAAGCGGGCATGGAAATGTCGATCGTCGAGAGCTGCTCAGGCGTACTGGCCGGGCGGTCGCATGAACGCGCCAATGATCCAGAGCAGTGGGAAGAAGATTCCAAAAAAGAACAACCAGCCGTGGCCATTCCGCAACGTCATGACCCCGAGTGTGACTAATAGAACCACGTACAGGACGGCGCCGATTCCGATACCCCACCACATGAGATCTCCTCTCCTCTAGCTCCTGTTCCTGTTTGTTTCCAGCGTGCCAGGATTGTGACGGCGCGATCGCTGGCATGCCTCGCCAGCCGCCGTAGGCTATCGCGGCCGCGTTGGCCGAGCTCGTCCGTCGGCGCGGGCTTGAGCGGGCGAGCGAGCCACGTATTCCGCTGGGCCAGCTAGCGAGTCGGAAGGCGACCTTAAGTCACGACCCCGCCGAGCCGATCATCACGAGGGATGAGACGCCGCCTCTCGGACATCGTGTTTCCCATTTGGCTCGCGGGGCCGCTCATGGTCCTCGGTCTCCTCTTCGTGTGCCTGCCCATCCTCTACCTCAACACCTGGTTCGAGTACCTCTGCTACCTCGCGATCGCCGCCGTGTTCGGCGTCTGGTCACACCGGCGGTATCGCGTGCATGTCGAGCGGCCCGCGGAGGGTCTCACCGTCACGAGGGTCGAGGACCGAAAGCACTACAAGGCGACGGACGCCGTCGACTAGCTCGCGTCCTGAAAAGAAGGGCTATCACTTCAGTCAGTCGATGACCTTCGAGCCTCCGGTTACCCTGGGCGCTGTGAGCCGCTGGGCTGACTTCGACCGCTACATCGAAGAGCACGGCATCCCCGAGGAGGACTGGCCAGCCGCGTTCGCCCTCTGGATCGCGGAAGTCACCGGCGGGCCATGCCCCGCTTCGAGAAGGTTGAGCGGGAGGCACCGACGGACGGGGTTGTGATCGAGGGCACGATCCCTAGAGAACTGTCAGTCGCCGCGGGCTCGAGCGGGCGAGCGAGGTGCTGATTCGGTGGGCTCGTTAGCCCTCCGCGCCTCGGCTTGAGGGCACGCGGGCAACCTGGAAGGATCGACTGGTGCCGGAGAGTGCCATCCACATCTCGCGGCGCGCACGAGCCTTCATCAAGGACCACGGCGGCTCTGCCTATGTGTGGTCGAAACGGTTCGGAGAGGCTATGTAACCCTCAGCGCCTCGACCACCCGACCTGACTGCGTCCACTTCGAGCGCCACAGTGATCCCGATGACGAGAAAGTGTCCGTTTTCGCCGAGGAGGGACTTGCTGGGTTTTCGCCTGAACTGCGACCATTCCGGCGCTCGAAGCTCGTCGCCCGGGGTGGCTGGGGCGGAGGAGGCGGTCCCATGGGCGGAGGCGGGATTTGACCTGCCGCTCCAGCTCGCCGGGGCGCGGGCCGCAAGGACACCCTGGGAACTACCCTGGGCTAGAGACAGGCTAGGGTTCGCGGCGCGGCTGCCCAGGTCGCTGCTTTTGGCCCGGAGTACCTTGCCGGCTCGCCCGGCTTGCACGTGTTAAACACCGAGAGCCAAGCAGAGCCACGCGATGCCCGCCCAGGATCTCCAAGGCCATCCTCGTCAGCCTTTGAGGCTGCCGTGAAGCGCTCTGAGACCCCCGCCGAGACCGATAAGCATGAGGAGCATCGTAAGCAGTAACAGCGCGAGCGCGCCCGGGTCACCATCCGCGTGTGTCGCGGGGCCCAGGGCGCTTCGACCGTACGCGGCCCCCCCTTCAGCACTCACGTCCGCCAGCGACGCTCCTCCCGCAAGCGACCGGGTGGGGGGGTTGGCGGAAGTGAGGCTCGCGTCTCCCTCTCCGCCCACGGCGTGGTCGCGGGGCGACGCGCACTGCTCGAGACAACCGGCATTCATGACCAGGGGACCTCGGTCGCCTCTGCCTGCCGACCCGGAGCCCTCGGTCGACCGCTGCTCACCCGGCGGAGCTTCGCCTCCCGATCCGTCGTCGCCGCCCGATTCATTGCCGCCTGCTTCCCCGCCGGATCCGCCGCTTCCCGGCGCCCCACCGCTCTCACCTTCCTCGTCCTCTCCTTCGTCCTCGTCCTCGTCGCCTTCCTCCCCCTCGCCCGGATCGTCTCGGTCGTCCTGCCTCTCCGCTCTCTCGGCCTCCTTGGCCTCCTTCTTCGCCTCTTTGTCCTGCTTGGGCCCCTGGGCCTTCTTCTCGGAGGGGTTTCCCGGGGCCTGCGCGAGGGCGGCGGGACTCGCAGCCGCAAGCGCGACCACGAGGAAGAGAAGAAGGACCGCGAGTCGCGTGCCGATGACCCCCTGTTCCAGACGTCGGCCGGACCACCAGGATCCTACCGCCGCACAAGGCAAGAGGCCAGTATCGCCCCTGCGACGCTCAGGCAGACGAGGCCTGCTGCGAGCGCGAAGCCGCCGAGACGGGGATCGGCCGGTACCGAGCCTCGGCCTTGGGGAGTGCCTTTGCGCTAGTGACGCCTCCTAGCCGCGCCTGGCCGCCTCCTCGAAGTACGGCTCGTCTGTGATCCGTTTGGGCATGGTTCGGACACCGCCGAACCCGTGAGCGAATAGAAACGCCTGCTCAGACGACCGATGCGGATGAGAGGACTTGAACCTCCACGGGGTTCTCAGGTAGTTGGCGCTTGCTGGCCGATCGTGGAGCCATGCGGGTTTCAGTGGCTCGACGTACTCCCCGCATTCCGGGATCCGCGCAGGTTTACGGACTGAGCGCGGACCGCGAGAGGCCGCCGCGCCGCTCTGGCCATGAAGACGCCTTCCTGGCAACATCCGCGGAGACGGGCGTCGACAACTTCGCTCTCCCCGGGGATGCGCACCCCGCATTTCTCGGTTTGCCCCTCGGTTGGCCGCAGGCCGATGGGCACTAGCGCAAGTTCGGCGCCCGTCGTGCGTCTATGACGGTACGGGGTCAGTGTTTCGGGCGCCGACTCTGCGGTCCGGCGCCCGACACCTTCTCGCTCCAAACCGACCAGGACGCGGGCCGCAAGGACTCCCTAGGACTACCCTGCCCACGCCCCGGCAAGGTGAGGCTACGGCTTGCGGGTGCGGTTGCCTAGATGGTTGTCTGGGACGTGGCTCAAGTAACCGCGTTGGCTGAGCTCGTGCGTCGGCGCGGGCTCGAGCTGGCGAGCGAAGTGCCTGCTTCGGTGGGCGAGCTTAGCCGTCTCGCTCTACGCTCTGCCGGCCTCGTTGGAGCGTGGATCCTGCTCGATGATCTCGTCGACTGCGACGATCTTCTCGACGAGCAAGAAGCGTTCGTTCTCCTCGATAACCCGCTCGATTTCGAGCCGTTGGTGGCCAGGAACCAGCATGAACACCGTCGGGCGAGAGCGTGCCCGCTCGTACTCGTCGTTCGTGAGCTCGACCGTTTCAATACACGTCGTGTCGCTGCACTCGCACAGGTAGTCGGTCGTCTTTGACCACGGGACTGCTTCGCCGATTTCGTCGAGGCGCTCGTTCACTGCGCGAAAGAGACTCTCGTTCTTGGCGAGGCGTTCGTCAGAGAGAGACATGGCTCGCGCTCCCACCTCCTGGACTAGGGCTCTTTTCCTCGTACTCCGCTATCAACGATTCGATCGCCTTGAGGATGGACGGAGGATCGCTTCGCTTACGGAACTCTGCACGCAGGCGATACAGGATTTTAAGGGCCTCCTCATCCACCTGCGGGTCTTGACTCGTCGGACTCATCTGAAGGGGTCGGTCTCCTCCCTGTAGTCCTCGGCGATGAGCTTCTCGACAACGGCATACCCCTCGTGCTGGGAAATAACCTTCTCGATCTGGGGGATGTGATCGCGCTTTGATCACGGTTCAGGCGGAGCGGATGCTCCCCAGCGCAAGGGCGGCGGCGTTTAGGCCCGCAGGTTTACGACTGCGTGTGGCGGGAACGATTGGCGTCTGGCGTCAGGCTCCCCTTAGCGGCTCTGGGGAGCCTGACGCCGTCAGTCGGGCTTGGCGACAAACCGACGCAGGCCGAGCTCGCCTCCTTAGGGCGTGCCGGACAAGCGACAAAGGGAAAGGGGGAAGACGTGTACATCGGGGTCGGGACTGTGTTGGCCATCATCGTGATCATTGTGTTGCTCATCTGGATCTTCTGAGGAAAAACGAAAGGGGTCTGTCGCACATGACTGGTACTGACATCTGGACTTACAAGGAGCAGGGCGCCTCTGTGGCCGACGTCGGCCGCCCCATGGACGTGGCCGGCTACAGCGTCGAGGCCCTCGACGGCGGCATCGGAAAGGTCGACGAAGCCACGTATGACGTCGGCTCGAGCTACATCGTCGTCGATACCGGACCATGGATCTTCGGCAAGAAGGTGCTTCTTCCGGCTGGAGTCATCGATCGGATCGACATGGAGGACGAGACCATCTTCGTCAGGCGTAGGAAGGACCAGATCAAGGACGCGCCCGAAATGAACGAGTCGGCCTATCGCGACGAGGCTTACCGCTCGGAAGTGGGGAGCTACTACGGGGCGGGGGGTCGCGGGTTCAACGAATAGACACGCGAGCTCCGGGCTCTGCCGAAGGAACCGGCAGGACCACGACCCAAGTTGACACCCCCGTACTGGTTTCCGACACCCAGTACTCGAGCGCAGCCTTCACGAGGAAGACACCGATGAGAGCGAAGACGACGCCGCGGGCGGCGTGCCCCGCGGTGCCGAAAGAGGTCGCAGTGCGCCTCTCGTTCTCGCTCATGCGGGCACGCTCGAGGTCGTCGAGGAACCCCTGCGTTGCGGCCGTGTACCCGTGATATGCCGCGATCCCGATCACGATGAGGCCGACGATCGTGACAAGCGCGACGCCGCCGGACCAGTCGAGGATCATGACCGTTTGCTCCTTCTCGGAACCGCTCGAGCTCGCCCCTCCGCCACTACCGGCGACGATCGCCCACGCGAAGGCCGCAAGAGCGCCGTAGACAAGAGCCCGTCCGACTGAGGCTGCTCGCTCGGCATAGTCCTCGACCCCGTCCTTGTCCCGCCGGCCAGTCACGACCTCGACGAGCTGCCAGAGCGCATAGCCGCACAGGCCTAGCGCGAGCACGAAGAGCAGCACCATCCCCAACGGCTCATCCGCGAGAGTTGTGAGTGCCCCCTTCTGGTCCTCGGCGTTTCCGCCCTGCCCTGCCGCGACCTTGATCGCGATCAGGCCGATGATGGCGTAGAGCGCACCCTTTCGCCACGAACCCGAGACGGCCGAAGCGCTCGGTCCACCGGCTCCGCGCCGCCCTGCGTGCCGAAGGTGTTGCGGTTTCCATCCAACGTGAATGCCCGCCCTGGTTTCCCTCGCAAACCCTCCACCTTCAGGTAGTCGATCGTTCACGTGCCGTGGCTCAACCTGGGCGCCGTCCTCTTGGTCTACGCGATTGCCCTTGCGCTACCAGTTACTTTGCGTCCGCTCGGACGCGGCACTCCGTTGCACCCTGATGCTAGAGACCTAGGCCCTCGGCGAGGCCCATCGTCTCGATAACACGTCGGGTGTGGGCGTTCTCGATTGTGACCCGAAATGAGCTGCCGTTCGTGCGCGAGCGCCGCGCAGCCTGGATGAGAACGTTCAGCCCGGTCGAATCGATGAAGCTGTCGTACGAGAACCCGACGAGCACGTCGTGGTTGCCGCCTCGGGTCGCATCCGCGAGCACGCGTTCTAGGTGACGCGCGGTTGCAAGGTCGACCTCGCCCCGTACGGACACGTGCGCTGTGCCGTCGGCGAGTGTCTCCACCCCGATCTCAATCGGAGCGCCTCGAGCAACGTACCTGTGGGTGCGATCGGCGTCCGGATCTGGTACGTTGGCCCGCATAGACGACGAGAAACATACGATAAGTAAGTCGCGAACGTCAAGTCGTGACGGTTCGAAGCCTTGGCGATTCGTCACGAACCATACGCAGGTCTTGCTCTGCATCTCTCGTGACGAAGACACGCGCCTCCGTGATGTCGCGGAGAAGGTTGGAATCACCGAGCGGGCGGCGCAGCGAATCGTCGCCGACCTGATCGAGGCAGGTTTCGTCGAGCGGAAGAAGGTCGGTCGCCGCAACCACTACTCGATCGACCGGAGCGCCAAGATGCGCCATCCCGCCCAGATGGATCAAGAGATCGGCGACCTGCTCGATCTGCTGAGTGCGACCGAGACCGCTTAGCGCCGAGCGAGAAGGGAGTCCTCTATGTCTGCATCCCACGAACGCCTTGCGCGCAACCAGGCTCTCTACCGGGAAGTGAACGAACGGATCCAGGACATTGCTGAAGGCGAGGACATGACCGAGTTCGTGTGCGAGTGCAGCAACAGGGACTGCATGGAATTCATTGCGCTGACGAACTCGGAGTACGAACGTGTCCGCTCGGACCCCACCTGGTTCCTGATCAAGCCTGATCACTACATTGGGCAGATCGAGAGGGTTATCTCTCAAGGCGCCGGGTATGCAGTTGTCGAGAAGTTCGTCGCTGAGGAGTACCTAGAGGAGGCCGATCCCCGCTCCAATGGATCCGAAGCAGGACCCGCATGTGCGTGAGGAGGCGCTCAAAACCCTCTACCGCTTGCGCGCTCGGCTGGACGAACCAGAAGACGGCTCAACCATCAGGCTGAAGGCGATCGAGTCGCTGATCGAGGAGTATGAAGCAGCGGCCCGTCAAACTCCTTGACCGCGCCCCACATGGACGCGGACGCGCTCTGGCTTAGCTTTGCCGAGCACCTCGCCCCGTCTGCATTCCGCAGCCGACCCGACGGTCGAGCACGGGCTCGGCTGGCTGGCCGTTCTGAGTCGCAAGGACCACACGGACGTGAACATCTGCGTGCTCCTGTCGGACGCGAATCGTGTCAGTAGCGAGGCGCTGGTTCGACTCGTCGAGAGGGCCGAGGTTCCGGCGGTCGTCTCCGTCCCTACGGGCATCGACCATGGCGCCCTCGCGCCGCTGCTGGCGGCCGGATTCGTCCCGGAGCAGCTGTCGGAACCCTTGATGTGGCTGGATTCCTGTCCACCGCCACCTCCCGGTAACTTTGACGTGCGGCGCGTCAGGACAGGCGAGGAGCTTTCGCGGGCAATCGACGTTGCCGCCGAAGGGCACGGCTTCGAACGGACCATGTTGGCGCGCATCCTGGGCCGCAACGTCAACGCGAACGAGGACGTGGCGACCTGGATCGCCTGGTCCGATGAGGAGGCGGTGAGCGTCGTCTGGCTGACCCTCCCGCTGTACGAACGCGCCGGTTTCAGGGCCGTGGCCGAGCGACACGTCTGGGTGCTGGGCGGTGACAAGTCCGCAAGCATCGCCGTCGGTCAGCCGGGTTGAGGAAGCCAGCTCGCTCGCTCATAGAAACCAGCGGATGAGCTCCGTGCTCCTGCTTCGGACCGGCGCGCGGCTGGCGACTGTGAGCAACCCAGGGAGCCCGGCTACAGGCTCACCTTGCTGTTCCGGTTCAACGTGCAGGAGATCTCTCATCCCCAGTCGAACGTTCCCAAACTTGCGGTTTCGGCTAAGCGGCGCGGAGGTCGCGAGCAGCCTCCCGAGACGTCCAGGTCGGAGCACTCGAAAGGTGCGCTGCCGCCGCGCACAGAGACCCAGCCTACACTCGCGTTGTGCGGGCGTTACCTTCGGGCTGGTCGACGTCCTCCGAGCGCCGTGACGACGGCGCGATCGACTCGGAGCAGCGAATGGCTGCGCCGGGGCGGTCGTCGAGGCCACGGAGCAAGGCGCCGGAGAGCTGGGCGCCCTCTACTGGCGCGAGGTCGAGCGCTTTATGCGCGGCCTCGTCCCGACGAACGTGAACGCAGACGGGAGCGTGCAGCTGCGCCTGCGGCCCGGTGGCCTCGTCCTCCTCGCCTTCGGACCGCCCCAGCGGACGGTCGCAGACGAGGGCGTGCGCTGTACATACGCCATCGTCAACGGCTTCCTCGTGCGTAGGGCCGGTGGGACGATCTCCTTCTCGCAAGAGGCCGGTCCGCCACTCGCGCTCGCCTCCGCGATCACGGGGTTCTTTCCGCGCTTCGCGGCGCCTCCGGGGCGGCCTGGGTGGACCGGCGCGCTCTACGAGCAGGTGCAGCGCCGCCTCCACCAGGCCGTCTCGAAGCGCTACTTTCGCGCCCTCCTCGCCGGAGAGTGGGTATGAAGGTCGTCGTCTTCGGCGCGACGGGGACGATCGGAGCCGCGCTCGTCACCGTGCTCACCGGCGACCACGAGATCACGGCGGTCTCGCGCTCGCCCGAGGAGAGCCGGGACGAGCACGGCGTGCGCTGGGTGCGCGCCGATGTGAACGACGAACAAAGCGTCGCCGGGGCAATGGAGGGCGCCGAGGCTGCGTACTACTTCGTGCACTCGCTTGGCAAGGCGGGATTCGAGGAACGCGAGCGGCGCAGCGCGGACGGGTTCGCCAGGGCAGCCGAGAAGGCTGGGCTTCGCCAAATCGTCTACCTCGGCGGGCTCGGCGACGACGCGGATGACCTCTCGCCGCACCTGCGCAGCCGCCGGGAGACGGAACAACGACTGGCCGCCGGCTCGGTGCCCGTGACCACGCTTCGAGCGAGCATGGTCGTAGGGAAGGGCAGCGCGGCGTTCGAGACGATCGCGGCGCTCGTCGACCGCCTGCCGGCGATGATCCTCCCGCGCTGGGCCAGGACGCCGACGCAGCCGATCGCGCTCGTCGATGTCGTCCTCTATCTCGCCGGCGTGTGCGGAAACGAGGACGCGTTAGGGCAGACCTACGACGTTGGCGGGCCCGAGGTCATGAGCTACGCCGACATGATCAGACGGGTCGGGCGGATCAAGGGCCACCTACCCCGCCTGGTCGAGGTGCCGCTTCTGACGCCGTGGCTCTCAGCACTTTGGATCGAGCTCGTCACACCGGCGCGGGCGGATGTGGCCCGGCCGCTCGTCGAAGGCCTCCGAAACCCGACGGTCGCGAAGAACGAGCGCATCCGCGCGCTTGTGCCCTTCGATCTGACCCCATTCGACGAAGCCGCGCGCGAAGCTCTTGCGGAGAGCAGATGAGGAGCGGGCACACGAGTTCGTCGCGGCTCGCTCCATCGTTGGCAACCGGACTAGGCGGCGATCTTCATGCGCGCCTGTTCGACCTGCTCGTTAGGGGTTGCTTCGAGGTCTTGTAGGACCTTGCCGAGCAGAAGGAATGTTGGTGGCCAGAGCCCGATGAAAATGGCAAGCCGCTCCGCTCGCGCCTGAGCGTGCTTGTCCGATTTCGTCACCAGTCTTGGCGTCGCCTCGATCGGAGAGGCCGTTTCGCTCTGGGGCCGATCTGTGCAAGCGGCGCTTACCGATCAGCCTCGATGGGTAGCCGAGGGTTCGACCCCAATCGAAAGGACACGAATGCCTGAGCTCACAACACCTCGTGACCTCTTCCTCCACGAACTCGGCGACATCCTGTATGTCGAGCGCGCGCTGGCAGAGGAGACGCTCCCGAAGCTGATCGGCGAAGTCTCCGACGCGGAGTTCAAGTCCGGGCTCAAGAGCCACCTCGAGCAGACCCGGCAGCACGTCGTCAACGTTGAGAACGTTTTCGAGCTGCTCGGCGAGGAGCCCGAGGTCGAGAAGTGCGTCGGCTTCGAGGGCCTCAAGAAGGAGCACGACCAGCTGATCGAGGAGAGCGCCTCCTCGCTCGTCGACATCGTCGACGTCGGCGCCGCTGCGCGGACCGAGAACTACGAGATCGCCGCGTACGAGGGCCTGCGCCGCATGGCCAAGGCCATGGGCGAGGACAAGGCCGTCGACCTCCTCGACGAGAACCTCAAGCAGGAGAAAGAGACGTTGCGCGAGGTCGAGAAGATCGCCACGCGCCTGAGCAACGAAAACGCCAAGGAGGCCTCGCCCGCCTAGCGACGGTCACGCACGAGGCGCCCGCCCCGCAGGGGCAGGGGCGGGCGCCGCCCGATTGCAAGGAGGACCCTTATGGTCGACCCCGTCGACTACCACCTGATTCTCAAGTACCCGGACCGTGACGAGCCGGAGAACTCAGACTTCACGAGCTTCACCGGTGAGATCACAGAGGGTGACGTCCTCTCGCTCCCCGAGAAGGGCGAGTGGCGAGTCGAGGAGGTCAGGGATGCGCACGACCTCCTGAATCGACAGCTGGTCTGCGTTCCGGCGTAGCCCCACCAACGGCCGACGGGCTGATTAATGAGATCCGCTCGGGCTGTTCGAAGTCCTTGAGCTGGTGCGAGCCGAGCTCACAAACATCCATCCCCTCGATCGGGTCGTCTTCGAGCACCGCCGCCGTCGACTGGGACAAGAGCATCACAGAGACTCTCGGAACAGATCATCGAGGTCGGCGAGCGGCTGGGAAACGTTGCCGATGCGGCGCAGGGCAAGGAGGGACGGCGAACGATGCCACGCGCACGCTGGCTTCTGCTCCCGACAGCAGGAGCGGGCATGTACGCGCTGGCCGGGCGTTCACACGGCAGGCCCATGACGTCGTCTAGGAAGCCCGAACACGCGCCTCCGGGCTTCCCGATGACTCGGCCGCGTGCACAAGGCGACCGGATCGGGCTCGGAAGGCTCGGCTAGTCCCCCGGCCAGGAGCCCGTGACCTTCTCGAAGGCCCGCGCCCCGCTTCGGTCGATCGCCGCCTTGACGAGGCCGAAGACCGCGCCCTGGATGGCTGCGCCCGCCAGGAGCTCTTTCCAGCCGTACTCGCTCTCGTTTGCCTTCGGCGGGCCCTCCTTGTCCGAGACCCGCTTCCACACTTGCTTGAAGAGCGCGCCTGCGAGCAGCCCGCTGGTGACGCTGAGCAGCAGTCCAAACGGCCGGTAGACAAGCTTCGATCCCATGCGTAACTCCGGTACCCGCGCGGGCCGGCACCAAACGCGCCCGTCAGGTTTCCGACCGATCAGGACGGGATACCTAGCAGGTCCGACCAGCGGATTGAAAGGGGTCAACCATGGGCGACAAGACCGAAGGCATGCGGGACAAGGTCGAAGGCAAGCTCAAGGAAGGCGAGGGCAAGCTCACCGACGACGAACTGCGCGAGAAAGAGGGACAGGCACAGCAGAAGGTCGGCGAGGCCAAGGAGCGCCTCGAGGATGCAAAGGACGAGCTCCGCGAGCGAATCTGAGTCGCCGCAGCACGGCACCAGAGGGGGCGCTCGCAGAGCGCCCCCTCGAGCTCAACGAGGCTGACCTCGCCGCGGGCCCGACGTTCGAATCGACGTACCCGGCGTGCCCGAGGAAGCACGTCCTCTTAGCCCGCTGCACGCACCTCGGCTGCCTCGTCGCCTGGAGCGAGGCGGACAAGGAATGGGAATGCCCCTGCAACGGCTCGCGCTTCACCGCGGTGGGCGAGCTTCTCCAGGGCCCCGCCACAACAGGGTCTCGCGCGTCAAGAGCTCACTGAGCCGGCGGCCGGCTCCTAGGGGCGGACGCGCGCAGACGTTTCCGTGCCGCCACGACAGGATACGACCACCTCGTGGCCGCCGCACTTCACATCTACCTGCAGGATCATCTCGCGGGAGCGACGTTCGGCCTCGAGCTCGTTGAGCGCTGTCATCGGAACAACGAAGGCACAGAATTCGCCGAGCCCTTGGCCGAGCTCACCGTCGAGATCGCGGAGGATCGACGGACCCTGCGACGGATCATGCATGACGTGGGGGCCGACGTCTCTCGCACCAAAGTGGCGGCCGGGTGGACACTGGAGAAGATTCGACGGCTGAAGCCGAACGGCGGCCTCCTCGAGTACACACCACTCGCGCGCGTCGTGGAGCTCGAGAGCCTGGTGATCGGCATCGCGGGAAAGAGGGCGATGTGGCAGGCCCTCGATGATGTGGCTTCAAGTGAGGACCGCATTGGCCGCCATGACTTCTGGCGGCTCGCCGAGCGGGCTGACGACCAACTCTCGAGGGTCGAAGCTCTTCGGCTCGACGCCGCCCGCACGGCGTTCCTACACCCGCCGACTAAGCGGAGAGCCCGGGCTTCGGCCTAGGTCGCACGTTAGTTACCCGCGGCGGGGACGATTCTCAGGTGACGAGAGCGTCGTGCCGTCGATCGAGTTGGCCGCGGCGCCAATTCCTTCTCGATCTTCGTGAAGGGCGAGCTCAACGTCTCGCTCGTCGCTGAGGGACGCCTCCGTGGTAGTCGAGAGTAGGTCGAGCTGGAGGTCGATGATCCCGACTCGCTCGGGAGGCGCGATCGACCTGAGATCAGTGAGAGCCGCCTTCAGCCGACGCGTCACCTGAGGCGAGCCCGCCCCCGCTAAGCGGATCTCGTCGAAGGCGAGATGGACGTATGCCTCCCAGCTCATGGTTCGCATGGTGAGTCTGACCTGTCCCGCCTCGTCGAGATGCCGACCGTCAGGAAAGGGCCTGCGGGCGAGCTGCCTCAGGATGTCGTGCAGTCGGTCGATCGCTTGCACAGCGGTGGTGGGGTCTTGAAAAGGCGAGTCAGCGAGCGAGCGCTCCGCGATGTCGACGAGGAGTCGAACGCCGTAGGCGACGTCCTCATCGAGCGTCGGCTCCAAGCTGAGGATCAGAGCTTCGTGCAATCGATCCCCGTCCACAGCAGTGGACTCCCCGTGCACACGGAAAAGGGGGCCGCCCGCGGGAACGAACTCGCCGAGGGCCGGGACAAGCTCCAGCCGGCAGTCCGCACGTCGTCCTTCCTCGACGAGCTGCTCGTAGCCGATCCCCGTGACCACGCCCGACTCCCTCGCGCTCACGACAGGAAGAGAGTCCTGCTGATGGTCGAGAGCCTGCCCCTTGTCCGGATACCTCTTGTCGAGAAGCGTGCGCGTCTCGTCGCCGACGAGCTCGATGAGCGCCGAGACGCGGAGTGCCTGTCCGATGTGGTGCACATACACGACGAGAACTGCGATGCTCAGGAGGACGAGTACGAACGCCGTTACGACCGCGATGCCTGGCACGTTGCCCGTGCCGTCTCCGTTGATGGTCACCTCGCGGAGCGCGAGGATGGCGTGGACGAACGTCGCGACGAAAAGGCCGATCGCGAGCTGGCTCGGCTTGTCCCGCAGGATGCGCTGCACGATGCGGGGAGAAAACTGACCCATCGCGAGCTGGACGACCACCATCGTGATCGTGAGAACCAGCGCAGTCAGGCTCACCATCGAAGCGGCCACGGTCGAAAGGATGTATGCCGCAGCATCTGGGCCGCCGACAAGGCGGGTCGGAAGCGCCTCGTAACCGAAGTAGCGGTCGAGAGCGATCGTCCCGAACGAGAGAGCCGCCCCGGCCAGCACGCAAAGCACAGGCACGAACCACAGGCTCGACTTGAGGTGGATGAGAAGCTTCGTGCGCCGCATACAGGGTCTTGTCGCTCGTCCCTAGAACAGGCGGATCAGGACGTTGACAAGGATCGTTAGAACCAACGAGACGAACAGAGAAAGACCGAGGCAGCGTGAGCATCCGTAGATGCGCACCCGACGGCCTCCCGAAGCGTGGTCTCCGCTCAGCATCGACAGAGGTTCAGCTGCTTTCGAACGGTCGCCGGAAAAGCTTGTAACCACTCACAAGGGCTCCCAACAGGAGCGCGGCGGGAACTGCAAGCAGCACCCAGATCCAGCCGGCGTCGACGGCTGAGGCGAGCGCGACGATAGCCAAGAGTGCGAGCAGACCGAAGGCCGCTAGAGCAAAGGTCGCTGCATAGGGCAGAGTGCGATCCACCGGCCCGGATGCGTCAGGATCGAAGGGCCCTGGACCTTCCTCCGGAGGCTCGGCGAGGGTCGCATCCGCCAGCCCATCCTCCACCGCCTTGCCAGGGTCGAGCCTCAGAGCCTGATCGACGTCGACCGATGGTCGAAGCCGGATGGTCAGAGCAGCGTGATCAACCTCCGCAACGTTGCCCCAGGGAATGGCTCGAAGATCGCGCTTGATTGGAGGGGTCCCAGTCTCGACGGCGAGGTAGATGCTCTCTTCCTTCCTGAGCACCGTCATCACCTTCCCCGTGTGTTCGCCTGAGCTCGTCTCGACCTGATACTCCTCGAGCCCAGCCGAACCCGCTCCCGCTTTGGGCACCTCGTAGGTCCACTCGGCCTGCTGCTGCACGGGCGTCACTTACCCGCCCTTGCCTTGGGCTTGGTCGTTCCCTTCGTTTGCGACCTCGAGCTCGACGCCTTGGTGGTGCGCCTGCGGGACGCCGAGGTGGCGCGGCGCGTCTGGGCCCTGTCGTTCGCAACAGCACCCGTAGGCTCCTTGGGCAGTCCTGCCGCTTCACGAAGCTTCCGGGCGATCTCGGCGATCTCCTCGGGGGCGTAGTCGGGAGAGAAGACCGCCGGCTGGGAAGGCAGGTCGTGGGGAAGCGCGCCCTCGGGTGCCTCGTCGATCACTGTCAGATCCTCGCCCGTTTCGGGATGCGAGCCGTTGAAGACGGCGGCGAGCTCCTGGTAGTCCTCGGGCGAGAAGCGATACAGGCGCAGATGGTCACCGCGCTTGATGTGCGGCCTGCACTCGGGAATCTTGTCCGTCGGGATACGAGGCGACGGGAAGAGCTTCATCATGTCCGCCCCGGTGAGGTTCTCGAGCGCGCGCGCGTAAGCGACCTGATGGACGCCGCCGCGCACGAGCAGGTAGCCGGTCAAAGCACGGGCGGCAGGATGGTCGACCATCTCGTAGACCTTCAGCTTGTTGTTGCGCGCGCCGGTCTCGAGGAAGAAGTTGTGCGTCAGATCCTCGACGAGGTCGCCGGAGGAGAAGATGTAGTCACCGTTCCAGGGGCGTCCCTGCGAGTTCTGCGGAAGCGCACCCTGCCCGCCGGCGAGGAAATGATGGGGGTTGCCGATCCCTTTCAGCTCGGCGAGCGAGTCGCTCGGCGCCTTGCCGTTGTTCGTCGGGGTGGCACCCGTGAGCATCGTGTTGATCGTCGCCGCGACGAGCTCGATGTGGCCGAACTCCTCGCCGGCGATGTTGGCGATCAGGTCGTAGAACGGCCTCGCGCCTTGCCGGTTGCGGAAATTGAACGACTGGAACGTGTAGTTCATAAACGTGGACATCTCGCCGAAGCGTCCGCCCATGAGTTCCTGGACCGCGGCGGCGGCGGCAGGATCAGGGTCGGAGGGCGGAGGCAGTTCGGTGGCGATACGGTCAAGACGCAGGATCATCGGACCTCCAGTGAAGTGGATTGTCGTCGGTCGGTATTCCGCTCCAGGTCCGGAACAGAGCTTGGAACGGGGCGGTTTCGAACAGGAACAGCCGGCGCGCGAACGCCGATAGCCAGTCCGAGAATGGTCGCTTCAGTCGTGAACAAGGTTGAAACGCTGCATGGGTTTCCGGCAGGAGTAGGAGCTGGAGGGACCGGGTAGTCACCGGCCCCTCCACCGCTCCAGAGAGCGCGAGATCCTTTGTGCGCGTTCTCGCGCGCTCTGTGGGCTTACGGCTGGGGCACGGTTTCGGCCTGAGTCTCCTGGACGCGCTCTTTCAGACCCTCGCCCAGCTTCTGAGCCTCCTGCTTGCCGGACTCTTCGGCGGCTCCTACCGCCTCCTGGGCGACCGACTTGCCGCGCTCCATCGCCTCCTGACCCGTCTCCTTGATCGTGTCGGTCACCTTGTCGGAAACGTCACCGATCTTCTCGTCCTCCATGCGCGTGGAGGGTGCAAGTAGACCACCGAGGAAGCCGAGCGCGAGGCCACCGACGGCAAGTGCGACCGGGTTCTCCTTTGCGATCCCAACTCCCTGCTTCGCCTTTTCCTTCACCTGATCTGGATCCGGGGTGTTGTCCGAAACGGTTCCCATCAGCTTGTCCTTCTGCGACGAGACAGCGTTCTTCATCCGGCTTTTGACGTCCCCCTTGTAACTGAGGGCGTCCACCGTCTCGCTCATGCGCTCGCGGGTGTCCTCTATCTCCTCCCGGATAGCGTCGGGTTCTTGAGCCATTCCTTGTCCTCCTTCAGCGTTTCGATGGTCTGTTCTGGAACCGGTAGAGCCTCGACGACGCGTGCCTTGCGCCGTTCGGCCAGCTCTCCGTAGCTCGACTTGACGCGGTCAATCGTGCTCGGTGAGAGAAACGGCGTTGCTTTGCTCATCCGGCCCTTGCCCGACCGGTACAGGAGGTACGCGATCAGGAGGTAGACGGCTCCGACGAGCAGGGCCGCTGCCCAGTTCGGCATGACGCCGTCGAGTGCGAGGATCAACGCGCCGGTCAGGGCACCGAGGCCGAGCAATGCGATCGCACCACCCGCACCGTAGAGTCCTGCGGCGGCGCCCATGATTTTCGCCTTGATGCTCGCCTCGCCCTTGACTGCATTGAGGTTCTCGGATGTGACCGCCCGCCCCTCTTCGAGCGACCAACGGATCTCCGCTTTCAGCTCATCGATCTTCTCGCTCATCTCGGACTTGGCCAGCTCGATTTCCTGGCGCACGAGCGTCGCCGAGTCGTCGGCGAGCTGTTTGACGAGCTCGGGCGTACTGTGATCCGCTGCCTGCGGTGGCTCGCTTCGGTTCTGCATGCCGCCGACCTACCGTGCGCTCGGAACTGGCGCAGCGATCGCTCTCGCTTCGGCGGCGCGAGCGGGGGACTGAGAGGACGACGGAGGAGTGGAAGGCAGCTCGCGGCGCTGCTGTGAGGAGCCAGACGCCTGCTCGTAGCGAGTGCGGCCCGACGCCTTCAGGAAGCGGGAAAAAGCGAACCCCACCACGGTCGCAGCCCCGGCCACCAGCCACGGCCGCCGCCGTGCGACGTTCTCCAGATCGGAGAGCATCGTGTCCGCATTCGCGTTCGTGAGATAGGTGGAAAGCTGCTCGACCTTCTCGGCGACCGCGTCGTTCACTTTCGCAGGGGTCTCTCCCGCCTGCTCCCGAAGCTGATTGCTCGACTGGCGCATCGCCCCGGCAACCTTCTGCATCTGCTCCCCCGCCTGTGTGGAACGGGTGTCCATCTGCTCCTTGACAGTGCCCGACGCGCGGTCTTTGGCCTCCTCTTTGAGGCCTCTTGCCTGCTCGGCCACAGAGTTGCCGCCGTCTTCGAATTGATTCATGGTGCTCCTCTCATCGGTTGGAATTGCCCAGTCCCGGGCCGCCAAGGCCTTCGGGGCTGCATTGCTCGACCCGCGTCAGTCGGAGTGGCGACTGACGTCCTGGTCGCGATGTGCGCTACCTGCCTTGGCGAGACCGCGGCTGATCATGTAGCCGACCGTCAGGGTCGTCAGGTAGAGCCAAGCGCGGTTGGCGTCGAAGGCGTCGCCGCTGGCGCCCGTGCCGCTGTCGTCGCTGATGACCTGAGCTGCGATCAAGATCCCCGCGAACGTGACCAGATAGGCGTAGAACTCCGTGCTCTTGATCGCCGCCTTGGTCTCGTTGTAGAAACGAGCGACCGTGCGCGGCCTCGGGGCGGTGTCGTGGCGCTCGCCGACCCCTCTGTTCGTTACATCCGTCGTTGCCATTTATGACCCCTTCCTGCTATTTGACGTGTCCCGACAAACCGGGCACATAGGACACTCTGCCCAAGCAAGAGGAACATAAACCTCTATCCTCGAACCAATGTGGGACAATGAAAGCCCAAAATGGGCAGCTCCCAGGGCAGACCCCGGTCTGGACCGGGTACTTTGAGCCCTGCGATGGGTGAGCCTTCCGGCACGCCGGACGAGGTGGACAGTGTCGAGCGCGACCGCGGTCCCACGCGTGCGGATGCGGTTGCCAGTCGGGAGCGGATCCTGGACGCGGCCGCCGCCCTCGCGGGCGACCGGCGGACCAGCATGATCGAGATCGCCGCGGCCGCGGGGGTCGGCCGGTCGACCCTGTACCGGCATTTCTCGAGCCGCCAGGCGCTCGAGCGGGCTCTCCAGCAACGGGCGACCCCGCCGAGTGGGCGGATTGCCACGCTGCCGTTTCGCGCACCAGGGCGGCTAGGACGCGAGGGCCCGCTTGCCCTCGAGGTCACACACGTTCTCGACGAGGTGCCTCCCCATCTCGTTCCCGACCAGCTGGTAGCCGAGGCCCGGCGGGCAGCGGGCGTCGCCGTCGCCCTCTATGTCGTCGACATCGACGGATCGCAGCTCGTGCGCCTCGCCGGCTCCGACAACTTCCCCGAAGAACTGGAGGCGCCGCCGGCTCTCGGCCCAGAGATCGTCCCCGAAGGGCTCGCCGCCTACGAGACAAGGCTACGGCAGCAACTTCCCGGCTGCGTCGCCGAGCCGCTTTGGCTGCGAGGCCGCGTCACGGCGCTCTTTCTCTGCATCGGCACGCCGGTCGCGCAACTGGAGGACATCGCCAAGCAGGGCGCCGCCGCCCTCGAGCTCGCGAACCACTACACGGACTTCATCGAGGCGGCACGGCGGCGGAAACCGACGACCCCGGCCGCGGAGATCCAGCAGACCTGTTCCCACCTCGGATCATGCGGATCGCCGGCGCGCAGTTGGCAGGCGGGATCCTGCCGACCTACGAAGTCGGTGGAGACTGGTTCGACTTCGTCGAAAACCGTGATGGGGCCTGGCTCGCGATCGCCGAGGCTGCCGGAACGGGCCCGACAGTCGCTGGGCTCGGCGCGTCGGTGCTTGGCGCCCTTCGCGCCGCCCGACGAAGCGGCGACGACCTCGGCGAGGCGCTTCATGCGATGAACGAGACCGTACGTGGGCTAGGAAACCCGGACTTCCATGTCACGGCCATCCTGGCCCGTTGGCATGCGTCCACCAGTACTTTCACATGGGCCAATTGCGGACACACAGACGCAATGGCGGTTGACACTGACGGCAATTTGAGCACGCTCGAGGGCCCGATTCACGCGTCGCTGGGAACCCGCGGAGACCAGCCGACCCTTCAGCTGGCGGAGCGTCAAATGGCCACGGGCGAGCGGCTCATCCTCGTCACGGACGGCATCACCGAGCGGAAGACCGACATGGGCGGGCTATTTGGATTGGACGGGATCCGCGGGGCTCTCGACACCCTCGAAAGCCCGACGGCTGCGGCTACGGCCATGGCTATCCTCCAGGCCGTGAGCGACTGCTGTCGCGATCCCCTCGAGGACGACGGCACCGTCGTCGTC
>CAWISL010000005.1:0-374990 GCA_963838795.1 uncultured Actinomycetes bacterium | reverse complement strand
CAGTCGCGCTCGCGCGCCGGAACGTCGCCGAGACCGAGGTCGCCGACCGGGTGAGCGTTCAGGTGCGCGACGCGGGTGATTCTGACTTGGCCGGCTCCTACCAGCTGGTCACCGTTTTCGAGGCGCTCCACGACATGTCCAGGCCCGTCGACGTGCTGCGTTCCCTGCGCGGTCTCGTCGCTGCGGACGGTGCGGTGGTCGTCATGGACGAGCGGGTTGCCGACACGTTCACCGCCCCTGGTGACGAGGTGGAACGCCTCGTGTACACGTACAGCATCCTCTGCTGCCTGCCGGTCGGGCTCGGGGACACGCCGTCGGCCGGGACCGGCGCGGTCATGCGCGCGGATACCGTGCGCCGCTATGCGACCGAGGCGGGGTTCGCCGAGGTCGAGGTGCTCCCGATCGAGCACGAGGTCTTCCGCTTCTACCGGCTACACGGCTGACGCGGCGGCTCAGACGTCGCCGAGCGTCGCCCAGACCTCGAGCTTGGACCGCACGCGGCCGATGACCTCGTCCGTGAACTCCGTCGTCGACGCGTGCCCGCCCAGGTCGGCCGTGCGCGTGCCCGCCGACACCGCCTCGAGGCAGGCTTCGCGGATCGCGCGGCCGGCCGTGCGCGCCTCCTGGTCGTCGATGTGGGAGAGGAGTGCTGCGCCGGCGAGGATCATCGCCATCGGGTTCGCCACGTCCTTCCCCTTGAGCGCCGGCGCCGTCCCGTGCGCGGCCTCGGCCACGAGCGCGCGCGGCGTGTAGTCCTCGTTGAAGGCCACCAGCAGGGACTCCGAGCCCGCGATCGAGCCGAAGAGCGGCAGGACGAGGTCGGAGAGGATGTCGCCGTCGCGGTTGAGCGCCGGGATGACGAGCGGCTCTCCAGCCGAGCTGATCAGGAGCGCGAAGGTCGCGTCGATCAGCTGCGGCTCGTACTCGACCTCGGGATGGCGCTCCGCGGCGGCGTCCATCTCCTCCTTCAACATGCCCTCGTACACGGGGGAGACGGTGTACTTCGGCCCCCCGAAAACCTTCGCCTTCGTGCGCTCCGCGTGGCGGAACGAGAACTCGGCGACCGCGCGGCAGATCCGCCGCTCGATCCGCTCGGTGCGGTACGCGACCTCCTCCTCTCCACCGCCCTCCCGCCATTCCTTGGCGCCGTAGGCGTCTCCGACCGCCATGCGGACGACCGAGATCGGAAAGTGGGCGCCGCCGATCGGCACGACGCCGGGGATCCGCCGCCCGGTGCGGACGATCACGTGACCCCCGATCTCCTCGCGGAGAATCCGGTTCGGGCTGCCCACGTCGCCCGACCTCTCCGGGGTGATCGTCGCCGCCTTCAACCCCAGTCCGTGCTCGCGAACGGCACGCGCAGCCTGGTGGACCACTTCGTTGTCCGTGCCGCGCCGGGAGTCGAGAGAGAGGTCGAAGCGCGGGAAAGCGAGGTCGAGCCCGGTCACGTCGGAAGCGAGGACCCTGAGCGCTTCGTCGAGCAGCTCCTGCCCGGTGTCGTCCCCCTCCAGCACGACGATCGTCCGCGTCTCCATCGCGCCGGAGTGTACTGAGGGCCCTCGCGGGGAAATGAGAACAGGTGGTAAGCTCGCCGCGCCAACGGTGCAGAGGAGAAAGGGGGCTTTCCCGCTGGCCGCCGTCACGTTTGACCGGGTGAGCAAGATCTACCCGGACGACACTCGAGCCGTTTCCAGAATGGACCTGGACATCGAGGACGGCGAGTTCGTCGTCCTCGTGGGGCCGTCCGGTTGTGGGAAGACGACCGCGCTTCGCATGGTGGCGGGCCTCGAGGACATCTCGGAGGGCGTAATCAAGATCGGCGACCGCGTCGTCAACAACGTCCCGCCGAAGGACCGCGACATCGCGATGGTCTTCCAGAGCTACGCGCTCTACCCGCACCTGACGGTCTACGACAACATCGCCTTCAGCCTCCGACTCAAGCGGGAGAAGAAGAGCGAGATCGATCGGCGTGTGCAGGAGGCAGCGCGCGTCCTCGGGCTCGAGGGCTTCCTCAAGCGCAAGCCCCGTGCCCTCTCGGGCGGCCAGCGCCAGCGCGTGGCCATGGGCCGTGCGATCGTGCGCGACCCGCAGGCTTTCCTCATGGACGAGCCGCTCTCGAACCTGGACGCCAAGCTCCGCGTTCAGATGCGTGCCGAGATCAGTCGTCTTCAGGACGATCTGGAGACGACGACGATCTACGTGACGCACGACCAGGTCGAGGCCATGACGATGGGCGACCGGATAGCCGTCATGCGCAAGGGCGAGCTGCAGCAGGTTGGACAGCCGCAAGATCTCTACGACGCCCCCGTGAACCTCTTCGTGGGCGGCTTCATCGGGAGCCCGGCAATGAACATGCTCGAAGCCCGGCTCGCACGCGAGAACGGGAGTCTGGCGGTCGAGATCGGCGACCAGCACCTCACCCTCGGCGCCGACGCCCTCGATGCGCGCCCCGCCCTGCACTCGTACGAAGGCAAGCCTGTGATCCTGGGGATCCGCCCGGAGCACATCGAGGACGCTGCGCTCGTCACCGATACGCCCGCCGACCGGCGGCTGCGGGGCACCGTGCTGCTTACGGAAGCGTTGGGCTCCGAGGTTGTCGTCCACATCTCGATCGACGCGAAGCCGGCGCTCACCGAGGACGTTCGCGAGCTCGCCGCGGACATCGGCGAGGAGCTGGAGGAGGAGGCCGAGGCGAAAACGACCCTTGTGGGCCGCATCAGCCCACGCTCCACCCTCCGGCCGGGTGAGACGGCCGAGCTCGCTGTCGACACCAGCGCCGTCCACTTCTTCGACCTCGAGACGGGAGCCGGGATCTACGACGACGGAACGACGAAAGGAGCCAGCAGATGAGGAAGCATCGCCAACTCCTCGCACTCATGGTGGTGCTCGCGCTCTCCGTGCTTGCCGCCGGATGCGGTGGGGACGACGACGACGCGGGCGGAGCAACAACCGGCGCCGCTACCGAGGGCGAAGCAGTATCGGGCTCGGTCTCGGTCATGAGCACCTGGTCGGGGCCGGAGCAAGCGTCCTTCCAGGCGGTCATCGACGGCTTTACCGAGCAGAACCCGGACGTCGACGTGACGTACGACTCCGCGGGCGACGCCCTGCCAACGGTTCTCTCGACTGCGGTCGAGGGCGGCAACCCGCCGAGCGTCGCGGTCGTTCCTCAGCCGGGCCTCGTCCAGCAGTACGTAGAGCGGGGGGCACTCCAGCCCATCGACTTCGCCGAGGGCGTCATCAGCGAGAACTTCGGCGAGTCGGTCATCGAGGTCGGCACGTTCGAGGACCAGCTGTACGCGCTCCTCTTCAAGGCCGCGAACAAGTCGACGGTCTGGTACAACGTCCAGGCCTTCGAGGACGCGGGGGTGGAGGCCTCGGAGACGTGGGACGACTTCCTCGCGAATTCCGAGACGATCAAGGCTTCGGGACTTCCCGCGTACTCGATCGGCGGAGCTGAGGGCTGGACCCTCACCGACCTCTTCGAGAACATCTACGTGAGGACGGCCGGCGCCGAGATGTACGGCCAACTCTCGCGTCACGAGATCCCGTGGACCGACCAGTCGGTCAAGGACGCGCTGACGGAGATGGCGGCGATCGTCGGCGACACGGACAACATCGCCGGCGGCACCCAGGCCGCTCTGCAGTCCGACTTCGCGACCTCGGTGAGCAACGTCTTCGCCGAGGATCCGAAGGCGGCCATGGTGATCGAAGGCGACTTCGTGCCCGGAGTCGTCGAATCGCCGCTCGAGCCTGAGACGGGCTACAACGTTTTCGCCTTCCCCTCGATCAACGACTCCTCGCCGGCAGTCGTCGGCGGTGGAGACCTCGTCGTCATGTTCGAGGACTCGCCTGCCGCGAGGGCGTTCGTCGAGTACCTCGCGACCCCTGAGGCGCATGCAATCTGGGCCGGTCGCGGAGGGTTCTCCTCGGCGAATCAGAATGTCGATCCGAGCTCCTACCCCGATCCGATCACCCAGGAGACGGCGACCGCGATCGCAGAGGCCGAGACGTTCGTGTTCGACCTCTCCGACCTCCAGCCCTCGGAGTTCGGTGCCACGGAGGGCCAGGGTCTCTGGAAGCTGTTCCAGGACTTCGTGGCCAATCCGGACGACGTGGACGGGATCGCGAAGCAGATGGAGGCCGCAGCCGCGAAGGCGTACGGCGAATAGGAAGAGCTGCTCGTGAGCGGTGCCAGCATCACGGCGGAGCCTCCCGCGGAAGGGGCTCCGCCGCCGGCGGGGGAGGCCCGCAACTGGAGGAACTACGCGGTCGCCGCCGGCTTCCTGGCGCCAACCCTGTTCTTTCTTGGGATCTGGGTCATCTATCCGACGATCCGGACGATCATCCGCAGCTTCTTCAGTCGCTCGGGTGACGAGTTCGTCTGGTTCGACAACTACGAGCAGATCTTCACCAGCGACGTCCTGCTCACGGCCGTCAAGAACAACGCGATCTGGGTGCTCGTCGTTCCGGCACTGGTGACCGCTATCGGGCTCGTCTTCGCCGTGCTCATCGAGCGCATCAGCTGGTCTGTCGCGTTCAAGACGGCCGTCTTCATGCCGATGGCGATCTCCGCGTTCGCGGCCGGAGTCACCTGGCGGATCATGTACCAGCAGGACCCGGAACAAGGAGCGATCAACGCCGCCGTCGGGGCCGTGAAGGACGCGGTCAACCCGCCGGGAGTCCTCTCAGACGCAGCGCCGTCGACCGACGTCGTCGTCGGCACGCCCCAAGGGGGGCTCACGCTGGCTGAGCCAGTCGAGCCCGGCTCCGTCGTCCCGCTGGGGCTCACCCGTGTCTCGGCTGACGAGGTCCCTGACGATGCCGTGCAGGCCGTTCTCCCCGAGGCGCTCTCGGGTGGGATCAACGGCGTCGTCTGGCGGGACTTCAAGCCCGGCGGCGGCACCCCTGGGGAGGTGGAGACCGAGGAGGTCGGCCTGCCCGGTGTGAGCGTGGCGTTGACGACAGCCGACGGCGAAAGTGTGGATTCGACGACGACCAAGGCCGACGGAACGTTCGCCTTCGAGGACGTCGAGCCCGGCTCCTACGTAGTCGGTATTGGCGCCCAAACCTTCGCGCAGCCGTTCAACGGCGTGTCGTGGCTGGGCCCGCGTCTCATCACACCCTCGATCATCATTGCCTACATCTGGATCTGGGCCGGCTTCGCCATGGTCGTGACCGTTGCGGGGCTCGCCTCGATCCCCCGCGACGTCCTCGAGGCTGCGCGCACGGACGGCGCAAGCGAGTGGCAGGTCTTCCGGCGGGTGACCGCACCACTTCTTGCCCCGGTCCTCACGGTCGTCTTCATCACCATGCTCATCAACGTCCTCAAGGTCTTCGACATCGTCATTGCCGTCGCCCCCGGCTCGGTTCAGGACGACGCCAGCGTCCTGGCGCTCGCGATGTGGCGGACGGCGTTTGGAGGGGCGAGCAACCTCGGGCTTGGGTCGGCCATCGCGGTCTTCATCTTCGTCCTCGTCATCCCTGTCTTGCTGCTGAATGTCCGCCGATTCCGGAGGGAGGCTTGATGACAACTGCCGACGCTGTCGGGCAGCCGCAGGTCGTGCGCGAAAGCACGTGGAGCCGCATCATTCGCTCCCTCGGGCGAGCGCCGGTGCACATCCTCCTGGTGGTCCTCGGGCTCCTTTGGCTCGTTCCGACGATCGGCCTCTTCATCACGTCGTTGCTCTCGGCCGAGGACTACCTCGAGGGCGGCTGGTGGCAGATCTTCTCGGAGCCGAGCAAGCTCACGTTCGAGAACTACTCGGCGATCTTCAGCAACGAGACGATCACCTCGTCGCTCGTGACGACGATCTGGATCGCGATCGGCGGCACGCTGCTCCCCATCATCGTCGGCGCCCTCGCTGGCTACGCGTTCGCCTGGCTCGAGTTCCCGGGACGGGATTGGCTCTTCGTGATCGTTATCGCCCTGCTCGTGGTACCGCTTCAGATGGCGCTCATCCCAATGTTCAGGCTCTACGAGACGTTCGGGATCAATGACACGGTGTTCGCCCTCATCCTCTTCCACACCGCCTTCGGCCTCCCGTTTGCCATCTTCCTCCTGCGCAACTTCTTCATCGGGATCCCGAAGGACCTGCTGGAGGCTGCCAGGATCGACGGTGCCTCCGAGATCCGCATCTTCGTCAGGCTGATCCTGCCGCTTGGGCTGCCGGCGATCGCCTCGCTCGCGATCTTCCAGTTCCTCTGGACGTGGAACGATCTTCTCGTCGCGTTGGTCTTCGGGCGGGAGACGCAGCCGATCACCGTGGCGATCTACCAGCAGCTGGCCGCGTTCGGCACGAACATCGAGATCATCGCGCCCGCGACCTTCATCTCCCTTGCGATCCCGCTCATCGTCTTCTTTGCCTTCCAGCGGTACTTTGTCGAGGGCCTGCTGGCAGGGTCGGTCAAGTAACCGTGTCGAGAGTGTGTGCGATCGTCGGAGGCGGCCTGGCCGGCTTCTGCGCCTATGCGACCCTCCGGAAAGGGGGGCTCGAGCCGGCCGAAATCGCCGTCTTCGGGACGGACCCGGACCCGGCGGCCGTGTGGCGCGTTCGCTCGGCGGCGATCCGCCAGCGGCGGATGCGGTCAGAGAGCGACGGCCATTGCGCGCCGACCTCCTTTCCCGGCCTCGCCGTGCGCGCGGCCATGCGGCAGGGCAGCGTCGTTCCGCTTGTCGAAAGCGTGTGCGACCGCTATCACCCCACGGTCGAGGAGTTCCTCGAGCACGTCGAGGAGCTCCGTGCGAAGACGAGCTGGGACGAGAGCCTCTACCTCGCGCGCATAAGGCGCGTTCGGCCTGCGGAGGGCGGCTTCGAGCTGGACGAGCACGGCGTCTTCTCACACGTGCTCCTCGCCCCGGGGCATCCGGGTCTTGCCTTCCCGGATGAGCTTGTCGACGATCCGCGCGTCGTCCACGCCTACGACCCGCACGAGTACGCAGACGAGGTTGAGGTTGTCGGCGCGGGCATGGCCGCAGCGACGGAGTGGCTCAACGCCCTTGCCGCGGGCGCCTCGGTGGTCTCCGTCCGTCGGCGAGAGCCGGAGCGGCGACCGCTCAACCTTCCGCGTGAGCTCTTCACCCGGCGCGGGCTGGCCGCCTACCACGAGACGCCGCCGGATGAGCGGGTCACGTTCCTGCGGCGCCACTTGGCGCCGTCCTACCCTCCGGGGAGCACCTGGGACGAGCCGCTCGAGCACGCGCGCCACCACGGGCGTTTCCGTGTCACCTCCGAGGTGAACGGCGCTCGACAGATCATCTGCGCCACCGGGTTCAGGCGCGGGTTCCACAATGACGCGCTGCTCCGGCGGCTCGTCGCGGAGCACGGGCTCGAGACGGCCGACGACTGGATCGTGCTGGCGCCCGATTCGACCGTGCCCGCGCTCACCGATGCGGGGCGAACGCTCGCCGTGGCCGGCGCGCCGGCTCAGTGGTCGTACCCGGCCGCCGACACGCTTATGGGTGCAAAGTACGCAGCTCGGCACTTCCTCCGGAAGGTTCAGGCATGGCGTACACGCTGAGGGGACGGCTGGAGTCCCGGCTGGCGGTCGTGCTCGCCCCGCTCCTGGGGGCCTGCGTGGTCGCGCTGGCGCTTCAAGCCTGGTGGCCGGTTGAGCTCGCAGGCCTCATGCTCGGCGTTGGGCTCGCGTTCGACCTGACGCTCTATCACCGGCTCCTTCCCTATCAGCCCGGGTGGGCTGCGCTTCCGCTCGGCCTGCTCGAGCTAGCCGCGGTCATGGGTCTCGGACGCCTCCTCAACGTCGGTGCGACTCTTGCGGCCGCTTTGGTCTTCTATGCCGGAGCTTGGTTTCTCGCCCAGATCCTGGGTCACGCAGTCCTTCCGCTGGCTCGGCTCTCGTACGGTGAGGACGGGGGCGAGCTTGGCCGGGCAGGGGCCGGCGTGGCGGCGACGGCGCTCGTCGTCCTGGCCGCCGCAGGCGCGGTCGCATGGGCCACTCAACCGCCCGTCGTCCATCTCGCCGCGGGTGTCCACGAGGGCCCGCTCGTCCTCGGCCACTCACAGCAGCTCGTGGGTGAGCCGGGAGCCGTCGTCCGCGGGGGAATCGTCGTCAAAGCCAGTGACGTCACCATCCGCGACGTCACCGTGATCGGAGGGGAGCACGGCATTCAGGTCGACTTGGCCGAACGTGTCCTCATCGAGCGGGTCACGATCCGCGGCGCAACGCTCGACGGGATCAACGTCCGGCGTGGTCAGGTCACGATCCGCGACTGTTCGATCTCGATGCTCGGAAACGAATTCGGGCAGGGAATCGATATCTCGTTCACTGCCGACCTGGCGCCGAGCCTTGTCGAGAACTGCCTGCTGACAGGCGGGCAGGAAGGCATCTTCCTGGACTCGGTTCACGCGACGGCCCGGGACAACCACGTGCGCCAAACGACGTTGCGCGGCATCACGGTGACCGAAATGGCCATGGTGGCGGTGGAGGGGAACGTGGTGGAGGATGCTCTCGGGATCGGCATCCTCTGTAGCGACTACTCGATGTGCGATATCCGTGGGAATTCCATTACGGATGTTCGCCCCGACCACGAGTCCTCCGACAGCATGCGCGAGGGTTATGGGATCGTCTCGCATTACTGGGCCCACGTGCAGGTCGAGGACAACGACGTTTCGCGCAGCGCCCATGAGATGGGCGAGTTCTCGGATGCGTACATTACCCACGAGTAGCCGCGCCGATTTCCGTTATCTTCTCCTCTTCATTGACATCGATATTGGGGAGGAATGACGTGGCCCGGAAGACGATCCTCGTTTGCGACAACTGCGGTGCAGAGGTCGGAGAAGGAAAGGGCGCGGCGCTCCGCGTCACCTACACCGACGCCCGTCGCGGCGCCAAGGCGGGCGACCTCTGCGACAACTGTGCCGGCTCGATGCCCGGCCGCCCCGCGGCCCGCCGCGGCCGGAAGCCCAAGTCGGCCGCGTAGCGCTCTCCTCCGCACTTCGATCTCCGGCCGGCGTCCGACGTGGGCGCGTTGGTCTCCGGCCGGACATCTAGACTAGATCGGTGCCGCTGGCGTTGCTGGTTGGCCCGGCGAACGCCGGAAAGGTCTCGCGGCTCCTCGATTGGTATCTGGAGAACCTCGACCGCGAGCCGTTTCTCGTCGTCCCGAACCGGGCCGAGGTCGATCGCGTGGAGCGCGACCTGCTCGCGCGCTCCCAGGCGTTGCTCGGGGGCGAGATCGGCACGTTCGACGACCTCTTCCGCACGATCGCTCGCGGTGGCCCGGCGCGCCGGAGAGTCGCCACCGAGGCGCAGCGAGCCCTCGTCCTCCGGCGCGCGCTCGCGGGCGCGAGCCTGAACGGGCTCGGCCCTTCCTCCCGCTTCGCGGGCTTCGGAGACGCGCTCCTCGGGGCGATCTCGGAGCTCGAGTCGGGCTTCGTCGAGCCGCGCGAGATCGGCGACGACCTCGGCGTGCTCTATGCCGCCTACCGGGACGAGCTCGATCGGCTGGAGCTCTGGGATCGCGACCGCGAGCGGGCCTACGCCGCCGCGCGCGTCGAGAGCGAGCTCGAAGCCTGGAACGGCAGGCCCGTCCTCGCCTACGGCTTCGAGGATCTGACGGGCGCACAGTGGGAGCTGCTAAAGGCCCTCGCCGGCCGCGCCGACGTCCACGTCTCGCTCCCGTACGAGCCCGGCCGCTCCGCGTTCGCCTCGCTCGGCCGTACGGCCGCCGACCTCTCGGGTCTCGCCGGGGCGGCGGTGCAGGAGCTGCCGCCTGCGTACTCGGAGATCGCCCATCCAGCGCTGGCTCATCTCGAGCGCGCACTCTTCGCTGACGGACTGCGCCCGGATCCCCCTCCGCTCGAGGGGGCGGTTCGCTTCCTCGAGGGCGCCGGCTCCCGGGGGTCGCTCGAGCTCGTCGCCGACGAGGTGCTGCGGCTGCTGCGCGAGGGAACGCCTGCCGAGTCGGTCGGGCTCGTCTGCCCGTCAATCGACCGGCTGCGAGCCCCGCTCGAGACCGTCCTCGGAGCGGCGGGAGTCCCGTACGCGATCGAGGGGCGAGCTCGTCTCGGGCACACGCCCTTCGGGCACTCGCTTCTCTCCGCGCTCCGCTTCCTATGGCGGAGCGAGAGCCGCCGCGACCTCTTCGGCTTCCTTCGCTCCCCGTACTCGGGCCTGCCGCGGGCCTCCGCCGACTACCTCGAGGGGCGGCTACGCGGCCTGGGAGTTCGCTCGAATATCGAGGAGCGGGTCGTCGCCCTGAGAGGGCAGCCCCTCCCAGCGCTCGACGACGTCCGGGCTGCCCCCACGCCGATCGAGTCGGTGCGCGTCCTCGCGCGAGCGATGCTCCGAGGCGCCTACGGGCTCGAAACGCCGCCCGTCGGTGAAGCCTCCCGTCTCGACCTGCGTGCCTGGGAGGGGGTGAGCCGCTTGCTCGAGGAGCTCGAGGGCTGGCGCGAGCTGGCCGGGGAGCTCGCGCCGGAGGAGGTTCTCGCCGCGCTCGAGCGGTTGCCTGTGCGCCTGGCCTCGGAGGCCGAGCCGGGGCGAGTCGCCGTGCTCGACCTCCTGCGCGCCCGTACTCGCCGCTTCGATACGGTCTTCGTGCTCGGGCTGGAGGAGGGAAGCTTCCCGCGTCGCGCCAATCCGTCGCCGTTTCTCGACGACGACGTCCGCCGCGACCTCGACGAGCGCTCCCGCTCTCGGCTTGTCCGGCCGGACCCCGTCTCCCGCGAGCGCTATCTCTTCTACGCGGCCTGCACGCGCCCCTCGCGGCGCCTCTACCTCGTGCGGGAGGCGGCGACCGACGACGGCGCGCCGCGGCTGGCAAGCCCGTTCTGGGACGAGGCTCGCGCGCTCTTCGATCCCGCGGACGTGACGCGGTGGACGCGGCGGCGGCCGCTCTCCGCGCTCACCTGGAAGCTCGAAGAGGCGCCGACGGAGCGCGAGCGCCTCCGAGCGCTGGCCGCGCTCGCAGAGCGGGACGCGAGCGAGGCGGGCGCCCTCGCAGCCGCGAACGGCTGGGAGCGGCGCCTGGAGCGTGCCCGCTCCGCATTCGAGCGCCGGACCGCGCTGACCAACCCCGCAGTGCTGGCGGAGCTCGGCGGGCGGGCGAGCTTCAACGTCACCGAGCTGGAGGCGTTCGCGTCGTGCTCGTCCATCTGGTTCGTGGAGCGGGTGCTGTCGCCGCGCTCGATCGACGCGGAGGTCGACGCGAAGCTCCGGGGGTCGATCGCCCACACGACGCTGCACCGCTTCTATGCGGGGCTTCCCAAGGAGGTGGGCTCCGAGCGCGTCGAGGCCGTAAGCGTCGAGGAGGCGGTCCGCTTCCTGCGCCGCTGCCTTGAGGACGCCCTCGACGGAGTGCGGCAGGAGCTCACCGACCTCGAGCGCCGGGAGCTGGAGGGCCGGCTCTGGCGCGACCTCGAGGGCTTCGTCCGCGAAGAGGCGGCGTCGACCTCGCCGCTCGTGCCGCGCCGCTTCGAGGTCTCGTTCGGAACCGAGCGCTCCGCGCCGGAGCTGCAGCGCGGGCTTGCGCTCGACGGCTTCTCCCTCTCCGGGAAGATCGACCGCATCGACGTCGACCCGTTCAGCGCGCGGGGGATCGTCTGGGACTACAAGTCGGGCAAGACGGCCTATTCGGCGGCGAAGATCGACTCCGAGCTCAGGCTGCAGATCCCCCTCTACATGCTCGTGCTCCGGGATCTCGTCGGTATCGAGCCGCTCGGCGGCCTCTACCGCGCCCTGGCCGGAGAGCGGGAGGCTCGCGGGCTCCTCCGCGCGGGCGAGCGCGACGACGGCATCGCCGGCTTCCAGCGCAACGACTATCGCGACGAGGACGAGTTCTGGGCGCAGATCGAGCGTGCGACCGAGCACGCGAGCGGCTTCGTCGAGCGCATCCGGGCCGGCGACGTGAGGCACGATCCGCTGGGCGACGCCGGCTGCCCTTCGTGGTGTGATCTCGCCCCCATGTGCCGGGTGAGGCGGCAGTGAACGCTCCGAACCCCGAGCAGGTAGCGGCCATCGAGGCCCCCGGCGTCGTCTTCGTCTCGGCCGGTGCTGGGACCGGCAAGACGACCGTGCTCGTGGAGCGTTTCGTCAAGGCCGTCTGCGAGCGCGGGCTCGACGTCGACTCGCTGCTCGTCATCACCTACACGGAGCGTGCTGCGGGCGAGCTCCGCGACCGCATCCGCGAGCGGCTCGTCGAGGCTGATCGTCCCGAGCTCGCGCGGGAGCTCGACTCGGCGTGGATCTCGACGATTCACGGCTTCTGCCACCGGCTGCTTCGTTCGCATCCCTTCGCAGCCGGCATCGACCCGCGCTTCCGCGTCCTCGACGACGCGCAGGCGCGGGTCCTGCAGCGCGAGGCGTTCGAGCAGGCGCTCGGCGACTTCTGCGACAAGGGCGACGACGAGCGGCTCGGCCTGCTCTCGACCTACGGAGTCCGGGCCCTTCGCCGGATGCTGACCGGCGTTCACGAGACGCTGCGCGCGGCGGGACGACCGCTCGCCCTCGAGCTGGGCGAGCGGGTCCGTCTGGAGGAGCGCAAAGAGCAGCTTCGAGAAGCGGCGCTCCTCCTGACGGCGGACGAGGAGGCGGGGGAGACCGCCCGCGGCACCGCCGGCCGCGCGCTCGAGCTCCTGGACGACCGCATGCTCCCGGAACGGCTGCTCGACCTGGGCGAGCTGAAGGCCACAGGCGAGTGGGCGGCGAGCTACGAGGAGGCCCGGCGCGGCGTCGAGCAAGCCGCGCTCGACGAGCTTGCCGCGCGCGATCGCGACCTCCTCCAGACGCTCCTGGAGGGGTTCGGCGTCGCGTACGGCGCCGCGAAGGAGCGCGAGTCGGCGCTCGACTTCGAGGACCTCCAGCTCGCCGCGCGCGACTTGCTCCGGGACGACCCGGCGGTGCGGGAGCGCGAGAGCTGGCGCTTCCGTTCGATCATGGTCGACGAGTTCCAGGACACCAACAGGCTCCAATGCGAGATCGTCGACCTCCTCGCGGAAGGCCCGGACGGGAAGGAGCTCTTCTTCGTCGGCGACGAGTTCCAGTCCATCTACCGCTTCCGCCACGCGGACGTCGAGGTCTTCCGCGAGCGTCGCGAGCGGTCGGGCGGCGTGCTCGCGCTCACGCAGAACTATCGCTCGCGCCCCGAGGTGCTCGCGGCCGTCAATCACCTCTTCTCGAGCGAGTTCGGCGACGAGTTCCAGCCGCTCGCCGCTGCCGGGCGCTTCCCCGACCCCGTCTTCGGCACGCCGGTCGAACTGCTCGTCACCGACAAGTCGAGCTACGCAGGAACCTCGACGCACTGGCGCCGCGCCGAGGCGCGTCACATCGCGGCTCGCGTCAGCGAGCTCGTCGCTTCGGGCGAGGCGAGCGCCGGCGAGATCGTGCTCCTGTTCGCGGCCGGGACGGACGCCGATCACTACGAAGACGAGCTTCGCCGGGCGGGGCTGCAGACCTACCGTGCGACCGGCCGTGGCTACTTCGGCCAACAGCAGGTGGTCGACCTGCTGGCCTACCTACGCCTCCTGCACAATCGCTACGACGACGAGGCGCTGCTCACCGTCCTCGCCTCCCCGTTCGTGGGGCTCTCGAACGACGCCCTCGTCCTCCTGCGTAGAGCGGCCCCCAGGCGGCCGCTCTACCTGCCGTTCGAGCGCGGCCTCCCCGGGGAGCTCTCCGACCAGGACCTGCGCCTCTGCCGCGCGTTTCTCCAGCGCTTCGAGCGGCTCTCGGCCGCGGCGAACGGCCTCCCCCTGGAGCAGCTCTGCGACCGGATCATTGCCGACCACGACTACGACCTCGCCGTCCTCGCGCAATGGGACGGGCGGCGCCGTTACGCGAACATGCGCAAGCTCGCCCGACTGGCGCGCTCCTTCGAGGAGCTGCGCGGCCGGGACATCGAGGGCTTTGTGCGCTTCGTGCGCGAGCAGGAGGCCGTCGGCGCCCGCGAGCTCGAGGCCGTCGCCGAGGAGGAGGACGCGGATGCCGTCCGGCTACTCACCATCCACTCCGCGAAGGGGCTCGAGTTCAAGGTCGTGATCGTGGCCGACGCGGGCCGCGACCGGAACGCGCCCTCGCCCGACGAGATCCTCTGCCTGCCGGACGGCCGCTTCGGCTTCAGGGTCGCCGATCCGGCCACCGGTTCGCGCCGGCCGGCGTTCGAGTACGAGCAGGTGCGGGAGGCCGAGCGCGAGGCCGAGCGCGCCGAGCGCCTCCGCCTCTACTACGTCGCGATGACTCGGGCCGTCGACCGGCTGATCGTCTCCGGCGCCATCGACCCGGCGCGCCGCGCCGACCAGGCGACGCCGATCGGGTGGGTCCTCGGCCGCCTGGAAGCACGGGAGCTGGACGCTGCGGGCGACGCCCCCGTCGAGCTCGTCCGCGACGGCGCGCGCCTGCTCGTTCGGGTCGACCGCCACCGGCCGGAGCCGGCGCAGCCGTCACCGGAGGATTCGCCGGAAGCGCCGGAGGAGGGCCAGCTCACGCTCTTCGTCGGCGAGGAGCTCGCACCGCTCCCGCCCCTCGCGCCGCGCTTGCCGGAGCTGGCGGCCGTTCCCGAGCCCCCGCTCCACAGGGTGCGGAGGCTCTCCTACAGTGCGCTCGCCCTCTTCGACCGCTGTTCGTATCGCTACTACGCGGAGCGCGTGGCGGGCATGCGGCCGTCGGATGCACACGGAACGGTTCCGGGCGCGACCGGCCTGGCAGCGACGGAGATCGGCGATGCGGTCCACAAGCTCCTCGAGACGGTCGACCTGGCGGCGCCGGCGGTGCCGGACGTCGAGCCGGTGAGGGCGTGGTATCCAGCGGCAACCGACGACGAGCTCGAGCGGATCGGCGCCTTCGTCGTCTCGTACTGCGAGTCGGACCTCGCGCGGCGGATCGCCGGCCTCGAAGGCGCAGCGCCGGAGCGGCCGTTCGCCTTCGAGCACGACGGCGTCCTCCTTCACGGGCGTCTCGACGTGCACTGGAGCGACGGGGCTCGCGCTCTCGTCCTCGACTACAAGACCAACTCGCTCGCGGAGGGAGCGCCCGAGGAGATCGTCCACGCCGACTACCGCCTGCAGCAGCTCGTTTACGCCCTGGCCTGCTTCCGGACCGGGGTGGACGAGGTCGAGGTCGTCTACCACTTCCTCGAGCGCCGGGACGCGGTCGTGTCGACGACCTTCGCACGCGCCGACCTGGCCGGGCTTGAGGACGAGCTCTCGGCGGCGATCGCCCGGATCGACGCCGGCGACTTTCGTCCGACGCCGAGCGAGTTCACCTGCGCCGGCTGCCCGGCTCTCGACAGGGTCTGCGCGGGCCCACGGCTCCTGTCTGTGCAGGCGCCGGCCGAGTACGCCGAGGTCTAGAAACCTGGATCCCCGATGGAGTCGACCGCAGTGATCGAGACGCTGACCGCCGTCAGGAGCACGGCCAGCCAGATGAGGGCGACGGCCCAGAAGAGCAGCTCACCGGTATCCCGCCGGAGCTGTGCGGGCAGGAGGCCCGTCGTCGGCGGCGCGAGCGCGAGGCCCGAGGCCGCTACGGCGACGACGAGCGCGGCCTGCGCGGCCACGAAGAGCGCGACGTTCCAGACCTCCGGCCCGCTGAAGGAGATGAGGCCGAACGGGAACACGGAGGCGACGACCGCGAGCACGAAGACCCAGATCGTGCGCCGCTCGAACCGATCCTTGCGAGGCTTGTCCTGAGCCACCCAGCCAACCTACAACCGGCCTCGGATGGCGATCTCGGCACCGCGTAGCTACGTCCGGGAGGCGCGTCGGCGGGTCGCTCCGAAGCGGGAGCGAATTCGCGAGATCATCCGCCGCCTCGCGGAGGCCCACCCGGACGCCGTGATCGCGCTCAGGTTCCGCGACCCCGTCGAGCTTCTCGTCTCCGTGATGCTCTCGGCGCAGACCACGGACGTGACGGTGAACCGGGTGACCGAGAGGCTCTTCCGCAAGTACCGCCGTCCCCAGGACTACCTCGCCGTTCGGCTCGAGGAGCTCGAGGCGGACATTCGCCCGACGGGCACCTTCCGCCAGAAGGCGAAGAACCTCCGCGGCACGATGCGGATGCTGCTCGCGGAGCATGACGGCGAGGTGCCGGAGCGCCTGGACGAGCTCGTCCGGCTCCCGGGCGTCGGCCGGAAGACCGCGAATGTCGTCGCGGCGGAGCGGGGCGCGACGCAGGGCATCGTCGTCGACACGCACGTCCGCCGCCTTTCGCAGCGGCTCGGGCTCACGAAGCAGAGCGACCCGGTGAAGATCGAGCGCAACCTGATGCGCCTCGTCCCGCGCGAGGACTGGGCGCGCTTCCCGCATCTCCTGATCTGGCACGGCCGCCGCGTCTGCGACGCACGGCGGCCGCGCTGCGAGGAGTGCGTTCTCAGCGACCTGTGCCCGTCGAGCCGCGTCTAGTCAGGCCACGACTCTAGCGCGGCGCGACGGCGACGAGGAGCCCGCCGTCCTCGTCGTAAGCCGGGAAGAAGTCGGCGCGCACGACCTTCTTCACGCCTGCGCGAGTCCGAAGCGTCAGGCGCTGGTCGAAGCGGCGGACGCCGTACTCGAGGGAGAGCGCTGCGGGCGTGGGGCCGTTGCCCTCCGGCTCGAAGAGCGCCTGCATCACCTCGTGGCCGAGCAGGTCACCCTCGCGGTAGCCCGTCAGCTCGAAGAAACCCTGGCCCGTGGCGATGATCCGGCCCTCGCTGTTGCAGACGACGAAGCCGGTGCCGGGCGCGGGGTAATAGTCGTCCATGATCTCGAAGAGGAAGCCGAAGCCGCAGCTCGCGCAGGCGACTGGCCTGCCCGTGAGGCCCTCGCGCCCGTCGTCGTCAACCGAGCGGCGCCGGCAGTTCGGGCAGATGAAGTACGGCACGGAGGAAAGCTAGCTGGTGAGCCTAGGTTCGCGGCGCAGCCAGGGCATCGGCGAGTCGGTCGTTCTCGGCCGCCAGCCAGCGTTCGGCGTCGAGCGCCGCCATGCAGCCCGAGCCTGCCGCGGTCACGGCCTGGCGGTAGACGTCGTCCTGGACGTCTCCGGCCGCGAAGACTCCGGGGATGTTCGTCTCCGTCGTCTTGCCCTTCGTGCGCAGGTAGCCGGTGTCGGGATCCATGTCGAGCTGTCCCTTGAAGAGCTCGGTCGTCGGGTCGTGGCCGATGGCGACGAAGAGCCCCTCCGCCGGGATCTCGGTGCGCTCGTCCGTCTTCAGATTGCGAACGACCACGCCGGTCACGACGCCGTCGCCCAGGACCTCGTCGACCACGGAGTCGAGGACGAACTCGATTTTGTCGGTCGCGCGGGCGCGGTCGACCATGATGGGCGAGGCCCGAAAGAGGTCGCGCCGGTGGACGAGCGTCACCTTCGACGCGAACTTGGCCAGGAAGGTCGCCTCCTCCATCGCGGAGTCGCCGCCGCCGACGACCACGATGTCCCGGTCGCGGAAGAACGCAGCGTCACAGACCGCGCAGTAGGAGACCCCACGGCCCTGGAGCGAGCGCTCGGACGGGAGCCCGAGCTGGCGGGCGTTCGCGCCCGTCGCCACGATCACGGTCTCCGCCCGGAACTCGTCGTCGCCGACCCAGACGCGGAACGGCCGCTCGGAGAAGTCCACCTTCGTCACGTCGTCGGTGACGAACTCGGCGCCGAAGCGCTCGGCTTGCTTGCGGAAGTCCTGCATCATCTCCGGCCCGAGGACACCGGCGGGGTAGCCCGGGTAGTTCTCCACGTCGCTCGTGATCATCAGCTGGCCGCCCCAGCTGACGCCCTCGATCACCAGGGGGTTCATGTTCGCTCGGGCGGCATAGAGAGCGGCGGTGTATCCCGCCGCGGCCCCGCCGATCACAATGACTTCGCGCACGTCGCTCGAGTTCACTCGCTTCACCTCTGTCGAATTCCTTCCTTACGATCTGTTAAACGAGGGCCGTCGGGATCGTGTTCCATTGTGTAGCTTCTGGCTCGCACGGAAACGTACACACCCTCCAGGGGGAACCAGATCGCACGAACCGTCACCTGGGACGAGCTTCGTGACCTCGCCGGCTTCGAGGCCGAGAACGGGTTCGCGATCAGCGTCTACCTCGATCTCGACCCGAGCCTGGTTCCCACTGCCGGCGATGCCCAGACGCGGCTGAACTCGCTGCTCGACGGCGCAGCGAGAGAGAAGGACGAGCGTGCCCGCGAGCTCACGCATCAGCAGCGCCTGGCGCTTCGGGACGATCTCGAGCGGATTCGCCGCTACTTCGAGGCTGAGTTCGAGCGAAACGGCGCCCACGGCCTCGCCATCTTCTGCGCAGGGCTCGACAATGTCTGGCGCCCCCTGCCGCTCACCGAGGTCGTGCCGGACGGCATCAAGGTCGGGCAGCTGCTGTACCTGGCTCCGCTCGTCCCGCTCGTGGGCAGGGGCGAGGGGGCCCTCGTCCTGGTCGTCAGCCGCGAGCAGGGGCGCTTCTACCGCCTGCGGGCTGGCCGATTGGAAGATCTCGCCGATCACTTCGAGGAGCAACCCAGGCGCCATGACCGGGGTGGCTGGGCGCAGGCCCGCCTGCAGCGCCACGCGGACGAGCTCGTCCACGAGCACCTCAAGCGCGTGGCGGAGGAGCTCGACCGCTTCGTGCGCCGGTTCCGCAAGCCGCAGGTAGTGGTGGTGACGAACGAGGAGACCTGGGGTGAGCTCGAAGGCCTGCTCTCCCGGGAGGCGCGCTCCATGATCGCGGGGGTCGCGCACGCCGAGTCCCACGCTCAGCCTCCTGAGCTGCTCGCGGTAGCGGCCCCGGTGCTGGAGCGGTGGCAGGCGGCGAAGGAGACGGAGGTCGTCGATCGCTGGAGCGAGGAGCTCGGCCGGAACGGACGAGCCTCCTCGGGCTGGCAGGCAACGCTCGAGGCTGCCTCCGACGCCCGGATCGAGCTCCTGCTCTTTCGGGACGGGGCGAACCACCTGGCGAAGCGCTGCCCTGCCTGCGGCCGGCTCTCAGTCACGGGGTCGAAGTGCCCGCTGGACGGAACCCAGCTCGACGAGTCCGATGATGGGCTCGATCTCGCGGTCCACCAGACCCTCGCCCACGGTGGGCGGGTCTGGGCGGTGCGCCACCGCGAGGACCTCGACGTCGACGGCGGCGTCGGGGCGCTGCTCCGCTACTGAGCGCTGGTCTAGCGCGCGCGGGCCTGGGCCGGAGCGGGCTCCGGTCGTGCGTCCGCGGGCCGGCGGCCGGACTCGGCCACGGGTAGCTCGAAGAAGAACGTCGACCCCTCGCCTTCACGCGAGGCTACCCAGATCCTGCCGCCCATCCGACGAACGAGCTCCCGGCAGATATAGAGGCCGAGGCCGGTTCCGCCGACCCCGCGCGTGAGGTTGGGGTCGAGGCGGAAGAACTTCTCGAAGATCCGCTCTTGCTCGCGGAGCGGAATGCCGAGCCCCTCGTCACGCACCGCGAACAGCACGCGGCCCTCGTGCCGGCCGAGCGAGACGTGCACGCTGCCGCCTTCCGATGAGTACTTGGCCGCGTTCTCGACGAGGTTGGCGAGCACCTGCCGCAGCATGTCGGGGTCGCAGGCGACGGCCGGAAGGTCGCCGCCCGGCGCGAGCTCGATCTGGACGCCGTTGGGGGCATGGGTCCGGGCCGCCTCTACCACTTGCAGCGCTAACGGGCCCGGCTCGCAATGCTCGACCGCGAAGACGAAGGTCCCGGAGTCGAGCCGGCTGGCGGCCAGCACCTGCTCGACGATCCGCGCGAGGCGGTCGGACTCGCCGGCGATCACGGCCAGGAGGCGGCGGCGATGGTCGTCGTCGAGCTCGACGTCCTGGCGGCGAAGCGTCATCGCGGCGCCGTAGACGGCCGCGAGCGGCGTTCGAAGCTCGTGCGAGACCGTGGCCACGAACTCGCTTTTGAGCCGCTCGATGCCGCGCTCCTCGGTGAGATCGCGCAGCGCGTAGACGGTTCCGTCCGGGAACTGGACGGCCGAGATCGAGATCCAGAGCTCTCGGTCGCCGAGCTCGAGCGGCAGCGTCTCGGCGTGCTTGGCCGCGTAGGCGGGAGCGCTCGCGACCGGCACCAGCGGCTCGATCGCCGCCCAGCCCGGAAGCACCTCGTGCGGCGTGCGGCCGAGGGTGTCCCCGGCCGCGAGCCCAGTTACGGCCGCGAGGGCGGGGTTCCAGAGGCGGATGATGCCGGCGCCGTCGACGAGGAAGACCCCGTCGCCGATGTGGGCCAGGACGCGCGCGGCGCGCTCCCGCTCCTCCTGCACCTCCTCCTGCAGCCGGGTGCGCGCGAGGACGTCGCCGGCTTCGTTGGCGATCAGCTCGGCGACCGCGACCGCGACGCCGTCGAACCGGCGCGGGGCGGTGATGGCGTAGAAGCTCAGGGTCCCGACCGAACGGCCCTCGTAGCGGATCGGCACGACGAGCGCGCTGCGAGCGCCGAGAGCCCGGGCGAGCTGCATCTTCAGGCGCCGCTCGCCTGAGACGTCGTCCACCACCAGCGGTCTTCCCTGGGCCAGGAAGACCTGGTTGAAGGCATCCGAGACCTCGATCTCGAAGGGCCTCCACAGCTCCTCGGGGATTCCGCTCGCCGCCTCCGCCTTCAGGACGCGGCGATTGGAGTCGTAGAGGAGCAGGACCGCGGCTTCGGCCCCGACGGCGGGGGCGGCCGTCTCGAGGATGTCGCCGCCGACCTGCTCGACGGGGCCCGCGCGGGAGCTCACGCGTGCGATGGCGCCGAGGATCTCGAGCTCCTGGATGCGCCGAGGCCGTGATGCCCCCCGGCGCAGGCTCTCGCGGCCGCGGCGCGTGGCGAGGGCGACCCAGACCGCGGTGGCGAGCGCTGCGGCGAGGATCGAGAGCGCGACGAACGGCGTGGAGTCGACCTCCCAGCGGCCGGTCACGCCCATGCCGAAGATGAAGAGCTCCTGCACCGACGAGGCGACGAGGAGCAGGCCGGCCGAAAGCGTCAGCGCCGCGCCCGGGAAGCGCCGCTCGCGCCACCAGGTCCGTAGCAGGAGCAGGCCAAGGCCCAGCAATGCCACGCCGAGCCAGAGGAAGAACCAACTGAACTCCACGGATCGTCCCTCCTGCGAGTATAGGAGCCGAGTCGAAAAGAGCGCGGAGCTACGCGGCGTCGGCTGCGCGCGGGAGCTCCGCGAGCTCGCCTGGCTCGACCGACTCGCGTTCGACCGGCCCGGACTCGGCGGCGCGTTCGAGCTTCGTCTCGAAGCGCGAAAGACGCTTCTCCGAGTCACCGTACTTCGTCTGGGCGTTGCCCAGGTGCTTGCCGAGCAGCTCGAAGTCGCCCTTGAAGCGGGCGAAGTCGCGGTTCAGGTCGGCGACGTACGCCATCACCTCGCGCGCGTGCTCTTCGATCTGCAGGCCCTTGAAGCCCTGGGCGAGCGTGAGCAGATAGGTGGAGAAGGTGTTGGGGGACACGGGGAACACCTTCCGCTTCTGCGCGTGGTCGACAGGGTTCGCGTCACCTCCGATCCGGTTGCAGACCAGCTCGTAGTAGACGCCTTCTGCGGGCAGGTACATGAACGCGAACTCATACGTTCCTTCCTCGGGACGGATGTACTTATCGGCGATCGCGTCGATGTGGCCCTTTACGTCGCGGGCGAAGGCCCTCGCGTGGAGCTCGCGCGCCTGCTCGTCCTCGGCGTCGACCACGCGCTGGAAGTTGTCGAGCGGAAACTTGGCGTCGATCGGGATGAGCGCGCCGTCGAGCCGGATGACCGCATCCACGCGCTCGCCGCTTCGGAAGCCGTGCTGCAGCGCGAACTTGTCCGCGGGTAGGACGTCGGCGAGGAGCTGCTTCAGCAGCAGCTCGCCCACGCCGCCGCGGGCCTTCGGCGGACGCAGCATCTGCTCGAAGCGCTGAAAGTCCTTCGCGCGCTCGTTCATCTGCGCGGTCGCCTCGTCCACCTTCCCGAGGCGCTCATGGATCTTCGTCGACGTCTCCGTCATCCCCGCCAGCCGCCTGTCGACCTTGACGTCCATCTCGCCGAGGCGGCGGTCGACCTTCGTGTCGAGCTCGCCGAAGCGGCGATCCATGGTCTCGGTCATGCCCGCGAGCCGACGGTCGATCTCGGTGTTCCGCCCCGCGAGCTGCTCGGAGCTCTCGTCACGGTGGCGCGCGAAGTCTGCGCGGAGGACGCGCACGAGCCAGACGGCGCCGACCGCGGCGGCGGCTGCGACCAAGAGGATGACGACGGTCCCGATCATGGGCCGACGAACAGTAGGGATGCCGTCGGACGGACAACCGTCTCGTTAAAGCGCCAAATCCGGCGAGCCCGAGGGCTTACCGGATCTGGCAAGCGCCACCCTAGCCGCGGCCCCGACAGCCCGTCAAGCGCCCGGTCGAGCAACTCTCCGCAAAGAGCAGCTTTTTTCGGTAGAACCTCCTCGTGCGCCAACTCGTCACCGTCGCTTGCGCCCAGATCGAGCCCGTCGTCCTCGATCGGGAGGCTTCGGTCGAGCGCCTGGCCGAGCGCACGGCGGAGGCCGCCACCCGGGGAGCGGAGCTCGTCGTCTTCCCGGAGGCCTACCTCCCGGCGTATCCGTCCTCGGCGTGGGCCAAGCATCTGGCCGGCTGGGACGACCCGCGTGCCAAAGCCGCCTTCGCCCGCCTGGCGCAGGAATCGGTCGAGGTGCCGGGCCCCGACGCCGACCGTCTCGGCGACATCGCCCGCGAGCACGGCGTCTGGCTCGTCACCGGCGTCACGGAGCTCGACCCGGAGCGCCCAGGGACCCTCTACAACACCCTCCTGTACCACGACCCGGAGGGTCGCCTCGCGCTCCACCACCGGAAGCTCGTCCCGACGAATCACGAGCGGCTCGTCTGGGGACAGGGAGACGGGCGCGGCCTTCGCGCGATCGAGACGCAGCTCGGCCGGCTCGGCGGGCTCATCTGCTGGGAGAACTACATGCCGCTCGCCCGCTTCGCCCTCTACGAATCCGGGGTGGAGATCTACGTGGCGTCGACCGCGGACGACTCGGACGCCTGGCAGGCGACCCTCGTCCACATCGCCCGCGAGTCCAGGGCCTTTGTGGTCGCGCCCTGCCACTTCCAGCGGGCCGCGGCCTACCCGGACGACTTTCCGCTGCGCGAGGCGCTCGACGGGCTCGACCTGATCGGCCGCGGCGGGAGCGCAATCCTCGGCCCGGACGGCGCCTACCTCGCCGGCCCCCTCTACGACGAGGAGGGAATCCTCTACGCGGAGCTCGACCCCGCGCGCCTGCACGAGGAGCGCCAGCGCTTCGACCCGGCCGGGCACTACCATCGCCCGGACGTCCTCACCCTCGAGGTCAACGCACCGCCCGAGGCGTGAGCGGCCGCCCCGCCCTCTCTCCGCGAAGCGACTTCCCCGTGCTCGAGGAGGTCGTCTACCTGAACACCGGCTCGATCGGGCTCGAGCCGTTGCCGGTGCAGCATGCGGCCGAGGAGCTCGGCGGCCAGATAGCGGGCCGTGGGACGGTCGGGTTCGACGACGAGATCGAAAAGCGGGTCGGCGACATCCCGCGCGCTGCGGCGGCTCGGCTCCTGAACGCGGGCCCCGACGACGTCGCGGTCGTCACGCACGCGACCGAGGCGCTCTGCCAGGTCGCCTGGTGGCTGAAGCCGGGCGTCGGCGAGAACGTCGTCTCGGCCGACGTCGAGTTCCCCAGCGTGACGTACCCCTGGCTTCGCGTGGCGCGCGACACGGGCGCGGAGGTGCGCCTCGCGCCCGCGCTCGCGAATCCTTCCGCCTTCTCCCTGGACACGATCGCGGCTGCGGTCGACGCGCACACGTCGGTGATCTGCGTCAGCCACGTCCAGTACGCGACCGGCCACCGGCTCGACCCGGCCGGGCTCGTGGAGCTGGCGCGCTCGGTCGATGCCACCATCGTCTTCGACGCGACGCAGTCCGCCGGCGTCGTGCCGCTCGACGCGCCTGCGCTCGGAGTGGACGTGCTGGTCACCTCGGGCTACAAATGGCTCTGCTCGGCGCCCGGAGCGGGCATCTGCTATCTGCGCCCCGAGCTCTGGGAGCGCCTCGATCCGCCGTTCGTCGGCTGGAAGTCGACCGAGGACGCGATCGCCTTCGACGCGACGACGATCCCGCTCGCTCGCGCGGCGCGGCGGCTCGAGTACTCGACGCCGGCCTACGCCGCCGGCGCCGCGCTCACGGCCGCGGTCGACTACTTGCTCGACCTCGGCATCGAGAACGTCCTCGCCCACGACCTCGCCCTCGCCGCCGAACTCCGCGAGGGACTGGAGCGCCTGGGGGCCGAGGTGCTGACGCCGGCCGAGGACGACCGCCGTGCGGGCATCGTCATCGCCCGCTTCCCGGGCCGGGACGGACCGGAGGTCGCGGCGGCGCTTGCGGACACAGGCGTGATCGTCTCCCCGCGGCTCGGCGCCGTGCGGTTCTCCTTCCATCACTTCAACGACTCCTCCGACGTCGAGCGGGCGCTGGCCGCCCTCGAGTCCTGTCTTCGGTCCTAGCGCGCGTCCGGGACGCGCCGGCCCCGCTGCTCGTCGTCGGCTCGGCATTCTCAGTCCAGTTCGGCGCCGCCCTCGCGACGGTCGCCTTCGAGTGGGTGGGCCCGCTCGGGTTCGTCTGGCTCCGGGTCGGCTTCGCAGCGGTTCTGCTGCTCACCTTGAATGCCAGGGCGCTTCGTTCCTCGGGGCCTCGGCCGCTGCGCTGGGTGATCGCGGCCGGCGGCGCGGTCGCGTTCATGAACGCCTGTTTCTACCAGGCGATCGACCGCATTCCCCTCGGCCTGGCGACGACCGTGGAGTTCCTGGGGCCGCTCGCGGTCGCCGTGATCGGGTCGCGTCGCGCGCGCGACTTCCTGTGGATCGGGCTCGCCGCAGCCGGGGTGGCCCTGCTGGGGAGCCCGGGCGTCGACCTCGACCCGGCCGGTCTCGCCTTCGCCTTCGGCGCCGCCGCCGGCTGGGCGGCCTACATCCTGCTGGCCAAGCGGATGCTCGAGGACTGGTCGGTGGGGACGGGGCTGTCCCTGACGCTCTTGGTCGCCGCGGTCGTGCTCGCGCCGCTCGGGCTCGCGGCCGGAGGCAGCGCGCTCCTCGAGGCGCGTGTGCTCGCCGTCGGGCTGGCGGTCGCGGTCCTCGGCTCGGTGCTCCCGTTTGCCCTCGAGCTGGCTGCGCTCCGCCAGCTCACCGCGGCGACGTTCGGGATCCTCCTCAGCCTCGAGCCGGCGGTGGCCGCGTTCGCGGGCGCCGTCGCGCTCGCGCAGGTGCCGAGCGCGATCGAGGCTCTTGCCATCCTCCTCGTGATCGCCGCCTCGGTCGGCGCGAGCTTGGGCTCGCGCCGCATTGTCCCGCCCGAGGTCTAGCCGTACGCTACGCGGCGTGGAGTGGGCGGCGTACTTCGACGAGCGCACGGAGACGATGCCGCCAGCATGGACTCGGCGTCTCGAGGAGGACCTCCTCTCGGATCAGGTCGCGCGCTGCTACGAGCGCTCGGCGTTCTGGCGGCGGAAGCTGCGCGGCGCCGGCGTGCGGCCGGAGCACGTTCTCAGCGCCGAGGATCTGCGCCACATCCCGTTCACGACCAAGGAGGAGCTGCGCGCGTCGCAGGAAGCCGACCCGCCGCTCGGCGACTTCGCCTGCGCGGATCCCGTCGAGGTCGTCCGCGTCCACCTCACCTCCGGCACCACCGGGAAGCCCCTCGTGCTCGGGTACACCGCCGAGGATCTGCGGACGTCCGCCCGCATCGGCGCCCGCGCCTTCTGGGCGGCCGGCGCGCGGCCCGACGACGTGCTGCTCCACTGCCTCAACTACAGCTTCTACACCGGCGGGCTCATCGACCACGACTCTCTGGAGGAGACGGGCGCGACGATGGTGCCCGTCGGTCTGGGCCAGAGCAGGCGGCTGCTGGAGGTGTGGCCCGAGCTGCGCCCGACCGCGCTCTTCTCGACCCTGACCTACCCGCTCCATCTGGCCGAGACCGCGCAGGAGGGCGGGCTCGACCCGGGCCGGCTCGGCCTGCGGAAGCTGATCGTCGCGGGCGAGCCCGGGGGCCAGCTCGCGGGCACGCGAGCCCGCCTGGAGGGGCTCTGGGGCGCCACGATGCGGGACACCTACGGGCTCTCCGACGTCTGGGGCACGTTTGCGGCGGAATGCGAGGAGCGTGACGGCCTCCATTTCTCCGGTCAGGACGGCGTCCTCGTGGAGCTGGTCGACCCCGAGTCCGGCGACCCGGTGAGCATCGAGCCCGGCGCGACCGGCGAGCTCGTCTTCACGCACCTCGCTCGCGAGGCGACGCCGGTGCTCCGCTTCCGTTCCCGCGACCTGGCCGAGATCCTCGGCGTCGAGTGCCCGTGTGGACGGACCGGCTTCCGCTTTCGCGTCGCCGGGCGCAGCGACGACATGTTCAGGGTGCGGGGCGTCAACGTCTTCCCCAGCTCGCTCGAGGGGCTGGTGCGTGAGCGGGGCCTCGACCGCTTCGCCGTCGTGCTCGAGCGCTTTCCCGTCGAGCCGCCCGTGGAGGTGCTGGTCGAGGGCGTCGAGGGGAGGGAGGAGGAGCTGGCGGCGACGGTCAAGGAGCGCCTCGGCTTCACCTGCGTCGTCCGGGCGGCCACGCTTCCGCGCACCGAGGCCAAGGCGAAGCGCCTCTACCGCCTCTACGACGGGGAGGAGCGCCCATGAGTCTCACGGTGAATCGCGAGGGCGCGGGCGTCTGGATCCGCTGGTCGCGGCCCGAGCGGCTGAACGCCTGGGACGGCGAGACGCTGGCCGCACTCGGTGGGGCACTCGCCGAGGCGGGGGGCACGGACGCGCGGGCGATCGTCCTGCACGGCGAGGGCGGCGCGTTCTCCTCCGGCGACGACCTTCGCGAGACGGCGACGCTGACGCCGGAGGAGTGGGCGGCGACGTTGACGGGCTTCAATCGGTTGACGCGGGAGGTGGTGGCCGCTCCGCAGCCGGTGATCGCGGCGATCGACGGAGTCTGCGTGGGCGGCGCCTGCGAGCTCGCCGCCGCGTGCGACATCCGCGTGGCGAGCCCCGCCTCCCGCTTCGGCTGCCCCGAGGTCGCGATCGGGCTCTCCATCTCGAATGGCTTCAGCCTGCTCGCGCCGCGGGCGGCCCGCCGCCTCGTCCTGACCGGCGAGCTCGTCGACGCTGACGAGGCCCGGCGCCTAGGGCTCGTCGACGTCGTCGTCGAAAACGTGGACGCCGAGTCGCGGCGGGTGGTTGAGCGGATCGCCTCGCTCGCCCCGCTCGCCGTCGCGGGGTCGAAGCGACTGCTCGACGCGGCGGGGCGCGAAGCGCTCGAGCGGGCCCTCGACCGCGAGGCCGCCCTCTGCCAGCAGCTTTTCGAGACCGCGGACGCCCGCGAGGGACTGGCGGCGTTCCTCGAGAAGCGCCAGCCGCGCTTCAGAGCGCGCTAGCCTGCCCCCGCCTCCACAGCTGCCGCCTCCCCCACCGCACGAGGCACCGCCACCGGAATCCCCCCCGAACCCTCCGCCGTCGCTGCCTGGGCCGGCGTCCCCGTCCGCGCCGAACACGCCGCCGAAGCTCGCCGAGCCCGAGTCGCGGAGGCCGTCGAGCTCCTCGGAGGTCCACTCCTGCCCGTCGGGAATGCCGAGCTGCGAGTCGAGCGCAAAGAGGAAGGGGACGCCGACGTAGCCCGGCACCATCAGCTCCCGCTCGCTGGTCAGAAGCGTTCGCCTGAGCGCGGCCGGCATGCTCTCGTCCATCGTTTCCTCGGGGCTGTGGTGGAGGTAGTAACCGAAGGCTTCGTCGCAGAAGGATTGGTACTCCCGCGTCATGAGGATGAACTCGTGCCAGGCAACGTCGACCGCCTTCGAAGGCATCCCCAGCGTCTTCCCGTCGGCGTAGAGGCACGCGACGAACCACGAGCGGAGGCCGTCGAGGACGAGCGATATCTGCGAATCGCTCAGGTGGAGGTCGGCGCGTGCCGCGAGCTTCTCGCGCAGCGCCCGCGGGAACGAGTAGCTCTCGATATAGAGGCGGCGCCGCTCGAGCTCGGCGCGTCGGCGCGAGGATCGCCGGAAGAGGGATACCATGCCCGAGAGGGTAATCCGTGTGGGCCGCGGCCGAAAGGGCGTCAGCCGAGCCGGATCGACCCGTCGTCGCCGAGCGTCCAGAACGGGTTGTGCGCCACCTCCCACGGGTGACCGTCGGGATCCACGAAGACGCCCGAGTAGCCGCCCCAGAACGTCGGGGCTCCCGCGCGGCCGATCGTCGCTCCCGCGCGTTCAGCCTCGGCGAGCGCAGCGTCGACCTCCTCCGGCGAGCGCACGTTGTGGGCGAGGGTGACCCCGCCCCAGCCGCCGGCGTCCTCGACGGTCGAGTCCTCGGCCAGCTGCTCCCGTCCCCAGAGCGCCACGACCATCCCGCCAGCCTGGAAGAAGACGACGTCGTCGCTCGGCGCGGCGCCGCTCGTCCAGCCGAGGGCTTCGTAGAAGGCCCTGGCGCGGGCGAGGTCGGCGACGCCGAGGGTGATCAGGCTCACGCGCTGTTCCACGACGCGACAGCCTAACACGAACGCATGTTCTATGCTGACCGGCGGGCCTTTTACCCTCGGCGTCCCGACCATGCACGCGTTCTTCGGCAGCGGCGGGCGGCTGGCCGCCTCGCTTCCCGGCTACGAGCCGAGGGCTGAGCAGGCTGCGCTCGCGCAGGAGGTGGCCGACGCGCTCGAGCGCGGTCAGCACCTGCTCGCCGAGGCCGGCACCGGCATCGGCAAGAGCCTCGCGTACCTGATCCCGGCGCTCGAGTCCGGCAAGCAGGTGGTCGTCGCGACGGCGACGAAGGCGCTCCAGGAGCAGCTTCTGACCAAGGACGTCCCGGCAGCCTCGGCGGCGCTCGGGCGCGACCTCGATGTCGCAGTCCTCAAGGGCCGGCAGAACTACCTCTGCCGGAAGAGCCTGCACACGCTGGCCCTGCCCCTCTTCCGCACGGCCGGGGACGCGGCCCAGTACGAGCTCCTGGCGGACTGGATGGCGACGACGGAGACCGGCGACCGCGCCGAGCTCTCGTTCGAGCCGCGGCCGACCCTCTGGGATGAGGTGGCGGTCGGTGCTGACCGGTGCGCGGGCAGGCGGTGCCCGTTCCTGGCGACGTGCTTCTCGGAGCAGGCTCGGGCGAGGGCGCAGGAGGCGGAGCTCGTCATCGCCAACCACGCGCTCTACTTCGCCGACCTGGCGGTGCGGGCCAGGACCGGCGAGGCCGCGGGCGTCCTGCCGGAGCATGACGCGGTCGTCTTCGACGAGGCCCACCGGCTGGAGGAAAGCGCGGCGGCCTGGTTCGGCGGGCGCGTCTCGCTCGGGAGCCTGCGTCGGCTGCTCCGCGACGTCGAGCGCGCCTGCCGTGAAGGCGCTCGGGCATTGCCGGCCCGGGCGCTCGACGCGATCGACCGTCGCGGCGGAGAGCTGCTCGCGGGGCTCGATCCGGGACGCGGGCGCCGGCGCCTGGGCCCGGCCGACGTCGAGGCGGCGGCCACCCCCGCGGCTGCGCTGGCTGCCGCGCTCGTCCAGCTCGCCGAGGCCCTGCGCGGTGGGAGCGAGGAGCTCGATCAGCTGGCGCGCCGAGCCCTTGCCACCGTGGACGACCTGGGAGCGTGCCTGGCGGTCGAGGACGAGGACACGGTCTCCTGGGCCGAGCAGGGGGCGCTCGCCTGGGCGCCGATCGACGTCTCCGAGACGCTGCGTGAGGTGCTCTGGGAGCGCGAGGCCGTCTGCGTGCTCCTCTCGGCGACGCTGGAGCCCCGCTTCCTCCGCGGGCGGCTCGGGCTCGAGGACGCCCGTGAGGTCTCGCTGCCCTCGCCATACGACTACCGGGAGCAGGCGCTTCTCTATGTCCCGCGCGCGTTCCCCGAGCCGCGCTCGCCCGGCTACGACGAGCGCCTCGCCGACGAAGCCATTTCCCTCTGTCGTCTCTCCGAGGGGAGAGCCCTCGTTCTCACGACCTCCTATGCGCGGCTCGACGCGCTGGCCGAGCGGCTCGCGCGCCGGGTCGCGTACCCGGTGCTGGTGCAGGGTGAGGCCCCGCGCGAGCGGCTGCTCGAGCGCTTCCGCGACGAGGTGGACTCCGTCCTCGTCGCGACGCAGACCTTCTGGCAGGGCGTCGACGTCCAGGGGGAGTCGCTTTCGCTCCTCGTCATCGACAAGCTGCCGTTCGCGGCGCCCAACGACCCGCTGGTCGAAGCGCGGTGCGAGCGGATCGCCAAGGGCGGTGGGGATTGGTTTGCGGAGTACGCCGTCCCGGCCGCTGTGCTCCAGCTTCGACAGGGGTTCGGGCGCCTGATCCGCGGGCACGCCGATCGGGGGGTGGTGGCGATTCTCGATCCGCGGCTCCGCACCCGCGGCTACGGCCGTCGCTTCCTCGAGGCTCTTCCGCCGGCGCCGCTCGTCGGGGATCTGGCCTCCGTCGCGGCGTTCCTGGGTGCCGGGGAGCGCGCGACCGCCTGATACCTTTTTCAGCCGCGTGGCCAAGAAGGATCGAGTCCCCACACCGCCCAAGAAACCCGTTCAGGCGCCCAAGGCCTACAAGCACGAGGCCAGCCCGCGCCGAACGCGAATCATCTTCATCGGCCTCGCCGCGGCGATCGTCGTGGGCGCCGGGGCAATCGGAGCCGCCTTCATCCTCAGCGGGGACGACAGCTCCGCGTCGGGGCCATCGACCCAGGGCGACTGCACCTTCCAGACGTTTGGCGCGCTCGAGGCGGGCCACGTCGAGGAGCTGCCCGAGGAGTACGAGTACAACTCGATTCCCGCGACCAGCGGCCTGCACAACCCGGCGACGGCGATCTGGAACCTGTACGACCAGCCGGTGCCCCAGATCAACTACGTCCACAACCTCGAGCACGGGGGCGTCGTCGTCCAGTACGGGAGCGAGGTTTCCGACCAGGCGGTCGCCAGCCTCGCCAACTGGTACCAACAGGATCCCCGCGGCCTCCTCGTGGCACCGCTCGCGGCCGACCTCGAAGAGGAGGACCCGACCCTCGCCGACCAGATCGTGGCCACCTCGTGGACGCACATGCTCCGCTGCGACTCGTTCGACGAGGAGGCGTTGAACGACTTCAGCGATGACTTTCGCGGCCCCCAGGGCGACGGCCCCGAGAAGTTCGAGCTCGATCAGTTACAACAGGGCTCCAACTGACCCGCGCGCGGGGTGGCGGAAACGGTAGACGCGGGGGGCTTAAAACCCTCTGCCCGCAAGGGCGTGTGAGTTCGAATCTCACCCCCGGCACTCGATTCGTCGTGAACCGCACCCATCCATTCGTCCAGGAATGACCGCAGGGACTTGGCAGCAGCAGCGAGAACACTCATGCTGAGGCTTCCAGCATTCTGCGCCGGTGGGGACCGGCGTGACCGGAGGGAGAGCGAGGATATGACGCAGAGGCGCGGCCCAAGGGCGCTCGCGGGCCTCCTGGCCTTGGCGGTCGCGGTTGCGGCGTGGGGCGTCGGCCCCGCGACGGGCGCGAGGTCGGGAAGCCTTGCCAGCGACTGTCCGTCGATCCTGCCGCTCGACGAGGTCTCGACCGGGATGCGGGGAACCGCTCTCTCGGTGACCAGCGGCCGCACGCCTTCCACCTTCGGCGCCGAGGTTCTCGGCATCCTCAGGGACGCGGTCGGGCCCGGCCGCGACATCATCATCGTCGACCTCTCCGGCGAAGCCGTGACGGAAGCGGGTGGGCTCTGGGCCGGAGCTTCGGGATCGCCGGTCTTCTTCCGAAGGGACGGCAGGGACCGCCTCGCGGGCGCGATCGCCTACGGGCTCGCCGGGGGCGGATCGAGCCTCGCCGGCCTCACTCCCGCCGAGGACATGGAGGACCTGCTCGACATCGGCGCGGTCTCCGGCCTCACGACTGTGAAGGTCACGAACGCCTTGGCGGCGCGCATGGCCGCGGCCACCGGCCTCTCGGTCACGCAGACCGCCGCGATGACGCGCCTGAAGACCCCGCTCTCGGCGTCCGGGCTCACCGACCGGGGCCTGCAGCGCATGCAGGCTGAGATCGACCGTCAGGGCCTGCCCTTCATCACCTACATGGGCTCGTCCGCCTCCAACAACCCGTCGCCTCCGTCGAGCCGGCTGCGGGCGGGGGATTCGTTCGCGGCGGCGATGTCCCTCGGGGACGTGACCGTGGCCGGCATCGGGACGACGACGCTCGTCTGCGGCGACCAGGTGGTCGCCTTCGGGCACCCGTTCAACTGGACCGGCGACACGACCATGGCCATCCGCGCCGCCGACACGATCACGATCGTCAAGGACCCGATCTTCGGCAGCTACAAGCTCGCCAACATCGCCGAGAACCAGGGCACGCTCACGCAGGATCGCCTCGCCGGGATCGCCGGCGTGCTCGGTGAGGGGCCGGCCGGGTCGCCCATCACCTCAACGGTCACCGACCTCGACCTGGGCAGGACCCGTACCGGGGCGAGCCAAGCGGTCTTCCCCGACTTCCTGCCCTTCCTCGCCTTCACGCATCTCTTCCAGAACGTCGACGTGACCATCGACCGGATCGGACCCGGCAGCTCGGCGATCGAGTACTCGATTCGCGGGACCCGCGACGCCGGCGCCTCGTGGGAGCTGACGCGCTCGACGGTCTATGCCTCGGATTCGGATATCTCCTTCGACTCGGTGGTCGAGGTCGCCTTCACCGCAGAGGTCCTGCAGGCGTTCGACGGCGAGGACGTCGAGGTGACGAGCATCGACGTGCCGAGGCTCGACGTGCAGGAGGCCTTCGAGCGCTACGACGTGAGGCGCCTGCTCGTCTGGACCGGCTCGAGGTACCAGGAGGAGGATTTCGTCGCCGCCAAGCCCGGTGAGCGGATCCGCCTTCGCGCCGTCCTCAGGCCCGTGCACACGACCGGGACGAAGACCGTCGACCTCTCGCTGCGCGTTCCCACGAACGCGAGGCGAAGCGGCTACATCGAGGTGCTCGGCGGCGGCTCGATCGGCGCGGAGGTCCCGTGCTTCGTCGTCGATGAGGAATGTGTCGACGACACGGAGCAAACCTTCGACCAGCTACTCAAGGCTTTCGAGAACCAGCCCCCGGGGGACGCGCTGGTCGCGCGGCTGCGGCTCGGCGACGCCGGCAGGCTGCGCGCGCAGTCGAGCGTTCGACAGGACGCGGTCGTCAGCGGGCGCGTGGCAATCGGCTTCCTTCTCGTCAGGTAAGCACCAGCGGGCAGAATCCGGCCGATGCTCCTCATCGGCGCGATTCTGCTGGCGATCTTCGTCCTGCCGGACGAATGGGACGTCCCGGTCATCATTCTGGCCGCGGTCGTCGAGATCGCCGAGACCGGCTTCTGGCTCTGGTACTCGCGCCGCCGGCGCGTTCAGATGGGACCGGAGACGCTGGTCGGGGCCACCGGCCGGGTGGTCACGCCCTGCGCTCCTCTGGGTCAGGTGCGTGTCCAGGGCGAGCTCTGGCGCGCGCACTGCGCGGAGGGTGCCGCGACGGGAGAGGAGGTGCGGGTCGTCGCCCTCGACGGGCTCACCCTCCAGGTGGAGCACGCGGCGTAGACTCCGCCGATGATCGTCCGGGAGGCACTCGTCGCCGACCCCCGCGTTCTCCAGGCCGATGCGCCGGCGCGCGAGGTGGCCGGCGTCCTCGCGAAGCCGCAGGTGATGCACGTGCTCGTCACGGACGGAGGGCGGCTCGTCGGCTCGGTCAGCGAGGTGGAGATCGTGGCGGCCGTCGCCGAGGGACGCGACCTCCGCGAGCTCACCGCACGGGATCTTGCCGATCCCGACCTGCCGACGGTCGCTCCCGAGACGCCGCTCGACGAGGCCCTCGTGCTCATGGCCCACCACGGTCTCGAGCGGGTGGCGGTGGTCGAGCACGGCCGCCTCCTGGGGGTCCTCCCGCGCGAGCCGGTCGTGCGCCGCCTGGCCGAGGACGAGCCGCCGCCCGCCCCCGAGGACGACTAGCAGCAGGTATAGGCGCCCGGTGGGGCGGGCCCCTCGGCGCGCGCGGGCAGCTCCGCGGCCGCGAGCGCGGCGCCATGCAGCAGGTCGTGCTCGCTGACCTCCAGCTCGGCCAGGCCGAAATGGCGCAGGATCTCGGCGACGACCAGCGTTCCCGCGACGATGACCGGCGCCCGGTCGGGGTGCAGGCCGCGGATCTGCCTGAGCTCGGAGACCGGCTGCCCTGCGAGCCTCTCGGACTCCGCGTCGATCCAGGACCTCGTCAGCCGGTGGCCGTGAACGAGCGCTGGATCCTCCTTGTCGAGGCCGAGCGAGAGGACGGCCAGCGTCGTCACCGTGCCGGCGACGCCGATCGCGTGCGCAGGCCTCGGCTCTCCCGGAAGCAGCGCGCGAACGTGCTCGCGACACGCGTCGAGCTCGTCCGGCGTCGGCGGGTCCGAGCGGAGGAAGCGCTCGGTCAGGCGGACGCAGCCGAGATCGAGGCTCCGGTGCCACTCGGGGAGGACGAGCTCCGTCGAGCCGCCACCCACGTCGACCACGAGCGTGTCCGGTGCGAGCTCGCGTCCCGCCCGGACGCCTGCGAAGGTCAGTCGTGCCTCCTCGTCGCCGCTCAGGAGCCGCGTGTCGAAGCCGTAGCTCCACTCGATCTCCCCGAGGAAGGCCTCGCCGTTCTCGGCGTCGCGGACGGCGCTGGTGGCCACCGCCAGCGTGCGCTCGGCGCCCGAGGCTTCGAGCAGCCGCCGGTAGTCGGCCAGCGCATTGCGAACACGCGCGAGCGCGGTCGGCAGGAGGAGGCGTCGCTCGTCCACTCCCTCGCCAAGGCGGGTGATCGTCAGCCGGCGCTCGACCTCGTGCACGACGTCGTCGTCGACCTCCGCGACCAGCAGCCGCGTCGAGTTCGTCCCCAGGTCGACCGCCCCGACGCGGGTCACTTCGACAGGTAGCGCTTCTTCAGCCGGCGCGGCTGGCCGGTCGCCTCCGAGAGCGCCGACGTCAGCACCCGGAGCCTGGCGATTGAGGCCTCCGTCCGAGCGCGGTGGCGCTGCAGCTCCTCCAGGTGCTCCTGGCTCCTCTCCTGCTTCGTCTGGATCTCCTCCGCGAGGAGTGTGACCTGGTCGAGCTTGGCCCGGATGGCCGCGGATGCGGCGCCCAGGCGCTTCATCCGGCCGAACGCGAAGGCCGCGAACACCGCCGCCGCCATGAGCGCGAGCAGGAAGATCCCGAGGCAAAGCCAGGTCCACCAGGGCACGAATGTGATGCTATCCTTGCGCCTGCGCCGCGGGGTGGAGCAGTCAGGTAGCTCGCCGGGCTCATAACCCGGAGGTCGCAGGTTCAAATCCTGCCCCCGCTACTGGAAAAGCCCTGGAAACGGGGCTTTTCTGTTTCCGTCCGGTGATCGCCCGCGCTAACTTTTGCCCAATTTTTGCCTCTGAGGGATGGGTCCGGTCTTTCTGACCTCGGTTCCGGCCGATCAAGCCTCCTCAATGGCGCGACTCGGGCGAGAGCACGCTCGCCCACGCCGCGGTCCGACTTCTCGAATGTGGCTCCGTTGATCCCGAAGAGGATCTAGGCTTCCGTCGTGACCAGGCCGACTCCACCTGACGTGGCCGCAGAGCCGAGCCCGGAGAGCCCACTTCACGGCTCGTGCCTCTGCGGTGGCGTCCGCTTCGAGGTGACGGCGCCCTTCCGCTGGGCCAATCACTGCCACTGCTCGCGGTGCCGTAAGCACTCGGGCGCCTTCGGCGAAACGCAGGGGCGCATCCCGCGAGCGGCGTTCCGGATGCTTGCTGGTGAGGAGCTGATCCGCGTCTTCAGGCCGGACGGCGGCCGAGTGAAGGCCTTCTGCTCGGTCTGCGGCTCGAGCCTGTTCGGCGCGGAATGGCCGGAGGGCGACGAAGTCGCCATCCGCCTCGGGTCGCTCGACGGCGAGCCCGGCATCCGCCCGCAGTTCCACACCTTCGTCGCCTCGCGGGCGCCTTGGGATGACATCCCAGATGACGGCCTCCCGCACTACGACGAGGGCCATCCGGAGGCCTGAGCCGCTAAGGCGACATTCGCGAACGCTGGCCCACCCGAAAGGGCTCTACTCGGGAGGTTCGACCTACATACCTGTCTCGTTAGGAGGCGTTCGCGATGGCCAGCTTCCCCCGCGTGTGGGTGCCCGTGAGGGACTCGAGGGCGCTGCCGGCTTGCTCGAGCGGATACGTGTCTTGGATCTTCGGGCGCAGCGCACCGGTTTCCAGGAAGGTCGCGAGACGCTCGAGGTTCTCGGTAGTTCCCGATGCCATTACGTTCGCGCGTCCTGGCCCTTCTCCGGCCGCACCAAGGGGGGAGGCCAACCGCCCGCCCTCCTTGAGCACGGAGGCATCGGGAGCGAAGGACACGAGGTCGAGAAGCGCGTCGACGCCCTCGGGGAAGCGCTCCCTGACCTGCTCGATGAGATCGGAGTCGCGCTCGAGGACCTCGCTGACTCCAAGCTCGTCGAGATACTCGCGGTCGTCGTCGCGGGCGGGAGCGATCACGTGTGCCCCTGCCGCTGCCGCGAGCTGGACGAAGAAGGTGCCGACGCCTCCGGTTGCCCCGATGATTAGAACGCTCTCACCTGACGACAGTTCGAGGGCATCGAGTCCGGCGATAGCAGTCAGGCCCGCGACTGGCGCAACCCCGGCGGATGAAACATCGACACTCGCGGGCTTCCGCCCCACCAAGCCTTGGGGAACGACTGCGTAGTCCGCCCAGCTTCCCTCGTGCACGGCCGGACTGGCGTGACGAACGAACCCGTAGACCGCATCCCCGGCTGCGTGTTGGCTGACGTTCGCGCCGACCTGCTCGACGACGCCCGCGAAATCGCGTCCGAGCGTTACCGGGAACTCGTACTCGGCCATCCCTTTGAGCATCCCGGACGCGATCGCTGCATCGGCGGGGTTCACCGATGAGGCTTGGACGCGCACGAGCACGTCGTCGGCCCCGACGGTCGGTATCGGGAGGTCGTCGCGGAAACGAGGGGCGCTGTCGAAGCTGTCGAGCGTGAAGGCGCGCATCTGTGTCCTTTCGATCCGAAGTGAGGCCGTTGCGAAAGTAGAGCACGGAGCTCCGATCTGACTCGACCGGCGCCCGGAAGCGCACCCCGTTCAAGCGACATTCCTGAACACTCGCACAGCTCAGAGTGATCATTCAGAACCTCAGATCTCATGACCCGGGGGTCGCAGGTTCAAATCCTGCCCCCGCTAACTCGAAAGGCCCGCTCGTGCGGGCCTTTCTCGTATCGCTTGAAGGCGTGCTCAGAGCGCTACGGCTGCCGCACGATCCGGATGTAGGGCTTGGGCGACTCCCAGCCGTCCGGCCAGAGCTCCTTGGCGGCCTCGTCGCTGACCGAGCCGGCGATGATCACGTCATCGCCCTGCTTCCAGTTCGCGGGCGTGGCCACCTTCTTCGTGGCGGTCAGCTGCAGCGAGTCGAGCACGCGCAGGACCTCGTCGAAGTTGCGGCCGGTCGTCATCGGGTAGACGAGGATCAGCTTGATCGCCTTGTCGGGGCCGATGACGAACACGTTCCGCACCGTCTGGTTGTCGGCCGGCGTGCGCTCGCCCGGATCGCCGCTCGTGTCGGCCGGCAGCATCCCGTACAGCTTCGAGACGGCGAAGTCGGCGTCGCGCGATGATCGGGTAGTTGGGGCGATGACCCTGCGTCTCCTCGATGTCGTCCGCCCATGCCTCCTTGCCCTCGGGCGCGTCGACCGAGAGGCCGATCACCTTCACGCCGCGACGGTCGAACTCCGGCTTGATCTTCGCCATGTACCCGAGCTCGGTCGTGCAGACCGGCGTGAAGTCCTTCGGGTGCGAGAAGAGCACCGCCCACGAGTCGCCGAGCCACTCGTGGAAGCGGATGCGGCCCTCCGTCGTCTCGGCTTCGAAGTCCGGTGCCTCGCTTCCCAGCTGCAGACGAGCCGCGGTTGCCGGCTCCTGGGTTGTCGTTCCCATGTCTCCTCCTGTGATGGCTTGCGAGCCCCAGCGTGCCCAAGAAGGATAACGACCGCGTAGCGGCAGCCGAACGCGCGGATTGCGTACCATGGTCCCCCGTGAGGGATTCGTCTTTCACGGTCACGCGCGAGGCCGGTGAGCTCGAGGCCCGGCTCGAGCAGCACCGCGTGGAGCTCACCGCCTATTGCTACCGGATGCTGGGCTCGCCGTTCGAGGCCGAGGATGCGGTGCAGGAGACCCTGCTGCGCGCCTGGCGGAGCTTCGAGCGCTTCGAGGGCCGGTCGGGGCTGCGCTCGTGGCTCTACCGCATCGCCACGAACGTGTGCCTCGATCTCCTGAACGGCCGCAAGCGGCGCGCCCGGCCCATGGACCTCGGGCCCGCCGGGGAGCCCGACATCGCCAACCTGCACACGCTTCCCGAGGCGACGTGGGTCGAGCCGATCCCCACCGGCCATGTCCTTCCGGAGGGAGACCCCGCAGAGGTCGCCGTCGAGCGAGAGGCCGTGCGCCTCGCCTTCGTGGCTGCCCTGCAGCAGCTGCCGCCGCGCCAGCGGGCGGTGCTCATCCTCTGCGAGGTGCTGCGCTGGAAGGCCTCCGAGGTCGCTGAGCTCCTCGAGACGAGCGTCGCGTCGGTGAACAGCGCCCTCCAGCGCGCCAGGGCGACCCTCGAGTCCGCGGACGTCGAGGGGGGCTGCCAGGCCGACGAGCTGGACGCGGAGACCAGCGCCCTCCTCGACCGCTACGTCGAGGCCTTCGAGCGCTACGACATGGAGGCGCTCACATCCCTGATCCACGAGGACGCCACCCAGTCCATGCCGCCCTACGACCTCTGGCTGAGGGGCCGAGAGGACATTCTCACCTGGTGGATCGGGCCGGGGATCACCTGCCGCAACTCGCGCGTCGTTCCCACGCTGGCCGCGAACGGCTCGCCGGCATTCGGGCAGTACCGTCCCGTCCCCGGCGGCGAGGGCTACGAGCCCTGGGCGCTGCAGGTGCTGGAGCTCTCAGGCGGACGGATCGAGGAGCTCACCTTCTTCCTCGACACGAAGAGGATCTTCCCGCTCTTCGGGCTCCCGCTCGAGTTTCGCGCGTAGGCCGCAGATCTCCGCCAGGCCGGTCAGTCGCAGGAGCTCCTCAAGCTCCATCGGGGCGTGACGCACGCAGATCCGGCGTCCGAGCCGCCGGGCGGTGAGCTGGAGCCGGGCGACGGCGTCGACCGCGACGGCGTCCGCCTCCGCGAGCCCGCTCGCATCGCAGACGAGGACGTCGGCGCCGCTCGCGTCCAGGAGGGCGCGCCCGCGGTCGCAGAGCGCGGGCAGGTCGGCTCGGGCGAGCGGGCCGCCGAGGGAGAGGACGATCGTGGTCGGCCCTGGGGCCATCTGCGAGACATGACCGGCCGAGGCGGCCAAAGTCATCGACGGAAGACCGATGAGTTCCGCTTCGTTTGACGGTCTGATCCCTCGAGACCGACCTCGAGCTCCGCCGAAAGGACGATCGCAGTGACCATGAACAGCCGAACTCGCTGGCTCGCCCTCTGGGTCCTCTGCCTGGGCGACCTGATGATCGTCCTGGACGGGACGATCGTCAACGTCGCGCTGCCGTCGATCCAGGCCGACCTCGGCTTCTCGGAGACGTCCCTCGCCTGGGTCGTGAACGCCTACCTGCTCACGTTCGGCGGCTTCCTCCTGCTCGGCGGCCGGCTGGGCGACCTGTTCGGCCAGCGGCGCATGTTCCTGGTCGGGATCTCGCTCTTCACGCTTGCGTCGCTCGCCTGCGGACTGGCCGCGTCGCAGGGCCAGCTGGTGGCGGCGCGCGCCGTGCAGGGGCTCGGCGGTGCGCTGGTCGCCGCGGTGGCGCTCTCGCTCGTCATGACCCTCTTCACCGAGCAAGCCGACCGGGCGAAGGCGATGGGCATCTTCGGCTTCGTCCTCTCGGGCGGCGGTGTCGCCGGCGTGCTGCTCGGCGGGGTGCTCACGGACGTGCTCAACTGGCACTGGATCTTCCTCGTCAACCTCCCGGTAGGGGCGCTCGTCTTCGCTCTCTCCCTGCGGCTGCTGCCGGCGGCTCCGGGCATCGCAGGAGGCAGTCGGCTCGACGTCGCCGGCGCCGTCCTGATCACCGCCTCGCTGATGCTCGCGGTCTACGCGATCGTCAACGGGAACCGGATCGGCTGGACGTCGGCTCAGACGCTCGGGATGCTCGGGGGTGCGGTCGTGCTGCTCGGGCTCTTCCTCGTGCGCGAGGCCAGGATCGCCTCGCCGCTCGTGCCGCTCGGGCTCTTCCGCAACCGCAACGTCTCGGCCGCCAACGTGGTCGGCATCCTCATGGCCGCGGGGCTCTTCGCATACTTCTTCCTCTCCGCCCTCTACCTCCAGAAAGTGCTCGGCTACACCCCTCTCGAGGTCGGCTTCGCCTACCTGCCCTCGATGGTGATCTGGGGCGCTTCGTCGCTCTACTCCGACAAGCTCGTCATGCGGTTCGGCATCAAGCCACCGCTGCTCGTCGGACTGGGCTTGATGACGCTCTCCCTGCTCCTCTTCGCCCGCGCGCCCGTGGACGGAAGCTTCGTGATCGACGTGCTCCCGGCCACACTGGCGGTCGGCCTCGGCGCCGGCATCGGCTTCAACCCGATCCTGCTCGCCGCGATGAGCGGGGTCGCGCCGCAGGAGGCCGGGCTCGCATCGGGCGTCGTCAACACCTCGTTCATGATGGGCGGCGCGCTCGGCCTCGCCGTTCTCGCGAGCCTGGCTGCGGCCCGCACCGACGACCTGCTCGCCTCCGGCGAGGACTCGCTCGTCGCGCTGAACAGCGGCTATCACGTTGCTTTCCTGGTCGGTGCGGTCTTCGCCGCCGCCGGGGCGGTGGTTGGCGGCCTGCTCCTCAAGTCCGCGGCGCCGGAGCCTCATGCCGAGGGCGAGCCGGTGACGGAGGCTGCATAGAGCGATCGCTGCCTGGCAAGCTGACCGTATGAGCGAGCAGCTCGCCATCCGCCTGCGCGGCGTCGTCAAGCGCTACGGGCCGATCACCGCCGTCGACGGGCTCGACCTGGACGTGCCCGAGGGCACGTGCGTCGGCCTGCTCGGGCCGAACGGCGCGGGCAAGTCCACGACCATGCGCCTTCTGACCGCCCAGGCGATCGCCGACGAGGGCACGCTCGAGGTGCTCGGCTTCCGCCTGCCCGAGGAGTCCAAGGCGGCCCGCGCCCAGTGCGGGGTCACCCCTCAGCTCGACAACCTCGACACCTCGCTGACGGTCGAGCAGAACCTGCTCGTCTTCACGCATCTCTACCGGATCGGACGGGCCGACCGACGCGCCGCGATCGAGCGCGCGCTGGAGATGGCCAAGCTCGGCGATCGCCGCGACAGCCGGGTAGACAAGCTCTCCGGGGGGATGCGCAGGCGTCTGCTGATCGCCCGCGCGCTCGTCCACCAGCCGCGCCTCGTCCTGCTCGACGAGCCGACAGTGGGCCTGGATCCCCAGGTTCGCCAGGAGCTCTGGGCGCTGATCGACGCGCTCCGGGCCGAGGGGACGACCATCCTCATGTCCACGCACTACATCGAGGAGGCGCAACGGCTCGCCGACACGGTCCTGATCATGTCGCACGGCAGCGCGGTCGCCTCCGGCCCGCCGGCCGAGCTCGTCGCGCGCCACGCCGGGCGCGAGGCCGTCGAGGTCTACGGCTCCCCTGCGAGGCTCGTCGAGGCCGAGCTCGAAGCCCGCGAGGCCGGCTTCGCCACGCGCCGCACGGGGACGAGCATCTCGGTGCTCGGGATCGAGGGCGGCGACGGGCTCGTCCCCGAGGGGGAGCGCCGGCCGGCCAACCTCGAGGACGTCTTCGTCCTCCTCACCGGCGAGGAGATCGAGTGAGCGTCTCGCGCGCCACCGGCCGAACGACGACTCTCGGCCGCCTTGAACGCCCGGCGATCACGGGCGTGCTCGTCCGGGAGATCGTCAACTTCTCGTCCTACTGGCGCTCGGCGAGCTTCTCCTCCACGGTCGAGCCGACCATCTACCTGCTCGCCTTCGGCTTCGGCTTCGGCGCATTGGTCGACCGGGTCGGCGGCTACGACTACGTCGAGTTCATCGGCACCGGGATCGTGGCGACGGCAGTTCTCTTCTCGAGCGCGTTCCCGGCCATGTTCGGGACATTCGTCAAGTACCAGTTCCAGCGCACGTACGACGCGATCCTCGCCGCTCCGGTCGACACCGAGGAGCTCGTGACGGCCGAGGCGCTCTGGATCTCGATGCGGGCGAGCGTCTTCGGGTGCGTGCCGATGATCGTGGCCATCTTCTTCGGCCTCGACCCCTCCTGGGGGATGCTGCTCGTCCCCGGGATCGCGTTCGTGTCGGGCTTCGGCTGGGCGAACTTCGGGATCTCGATCGCCGGCTTCGCCAAGTCCTTCGAGAACTTCAACTACGTGGTCAGCGCGGTGCTGACGCCGCTCTTCCTCGTCGCCGGGACGTTCTTCCCCATCGACACGCTCCCGCAGTGGGCGCAGGTCCTGGCCAACCTCAACCCGCTCTACCAGTGCGTCGAGCTCGTCCGGGCTGCCGTCTTCGGCTTCGAGAGCTGGGCCGACCTCGCCCGCCTGGGCGTGCTGGTCGCCTTCGGCCTCGTCATGTGGCGCATCGCCATCCACGCGATGACGGGCAAGCTCGTGGACTAGCCGAAGCTGGTACGCGACGACCAACAGATCGGCGGGAGCGACGCCGGTCACCATCCGTCGTGCTAAGAAATCGAGGCCACCACGCTATCGTGGCGGGATGGCGACGAGCACGGTCTCCATTCCCGCCGCGACACGGATGGGCGCCGTCGAGCTCACCGTCGGCGACCTCGAGCGCTCCCTCGGCTACTACCGCAACGCGGTCGGCCTCGACCTGATCGGTCGCGAGGGCGGTCGCGCCTCGCTCGGCGCCGGAGGACTCGAGCTGCTCGGGCTCGTCGAGGAGCCGGGGGCGGAGCCGGCCGGGCAGCACACCGGCCTCTATCACTTCGCCCTGCGCATTCCGGAGCGGGTCGACCTCGCGCACTGGCTCGCCCACGCCGCCCGTGACCGGGTGTCGCTGCTCGGGATGTCCGATCACTTCGTCAGCGAGGCGATATACCTCACCGACCCGGACGGGCACGGCATCGAGATCTACCACGACCGGCCGCGCGAGGTGTGGGAGGGCAAGGTCGCGAGCGGGATGGTGACCGATCCACTCGACGTCGACTCCCTCCTGGGTGAGCTGGATGCCCCGGCATCGGCGTCGTTCGGCGGCCTGCCCGCGGGCACCGACATGGGACACGTCCACCTGCAGGTCGGAGACGTCGCCGAGGCAGTCGCGTTCTATCGCGACGTGCTGGGCTTCGAGCTGACGGCCGAGCTCTTCGGCTCGGCGGCCTTCTTCGCCGCCGGGGGATACCACCATCACATCGGGGCCAACGTCTGGCACAGCCGGGGCGCCTCGCCGCCACCCGAGGGGTCAGCCGCGCTTCGATACGCGACGATCGTGCTCCCGAGTGCCGAGGAGCGCGACCTGGTCGCCGGGCGGGTCGCCGATGCCGGCCAGGAGCCAGAGAACCGGCCGGCCGGCCTGCTCGTCCGCGACCCGGCCGGGATCAACCTCCTCCTGACCGCCGCTCCGCGATCCACCGAGCCATGCTCGCCGGCCTCGTAGCCGACGTCTCCGTCATGCGCGAGGCGCTGCGCCACGCCTTCGAGGCCTCGTCGTAGGCTGTCCGTCGTGGAGCGGTGCAGCTGGGTACCCGAGGGCGACGAGCTCTACGCGGCCTACCACGACGAGGAGTGGGGCGTTCCCGAGCGGGGCGACCGAGCCCTGTACGAGCTCCTAACCCTGGAGGGCGCGCAGGCGGGCCTGTCGTGGTCGACGATCCTGCGGAAGCGCGAGGGCTACCGCCGCGCGTTCGAGGGCTTCGACCCCGAAACCGTGGCCCGCTTCGACGAGGCCCGGGTCGAGGAGCTCCTCCAGGACCCCGGCATCGTCCGCAATCGCCTCAAGGTCGCCTCCACGGTCGAGAACGCCCGGCGGGTGCTCGAGGTGCAGGAGGAGCTCGGCACGTTCTCCGAGCTCCTCTGGGGCTTCGTCGACGGCGAGCCGCTCGTCGGCGGCTGGAAGACGCTCGGCGAGCTTCCGGCCGAGACACAGGTCTCGAAGGCGATGAGCAAGGAGCTGAAGCGCCGCGGTTTCCGCTTCGTCGGCCCCACCGTCTGCTACGCGTTCATGCAGGCGGCCGGGCTCGTGAACGACCACGTGGTCTCGTGCTTCCGCTACCGGGAGCTGGCCGGCTCGTAGCGAGCAGCGGCTTTTCGTAGCTGCCTCCGGTCGTGTTCGAGGGCAGCAGGCTGGCGGCAGCGACCTGCCCGACGGCGGTGGTCGCCCGCCTTCCGGCACCCCGACGCCCGGCGGGCATCATCTCGGGGGAATACGGGTACCGAGAACGAAGATTCGAACTGAGGGCGAAGACGGAAGGAACGGCCATGAAGCTCGAAGGGATCCACCACGTCACGGCGATCACTGCCGACGCGCCGCAGAACGTCGACTTCTACACGCGCGTGCTCGGCCTGCGGCTCGTGAAGAAGACGGTCAACCAGGACGACCCGACCGTCTACCACCTCTTCTATGCCGACGAGAGGGGGAGCCCCGGCTCCGACATCACCTTCTTCGAGTACCCGGGCCTGCCGCGAGGGAGGGCGGGCGCCGGCATGGTGCATACCGTCGCGTTCAGGGTGGCCTCGGAAGAGGCGCTCTCGTTTTGGGTGCACCGACTCGGCGACGAGGGGATCAACTCCGAGCTCGACGGCCTTCGGCTTCGCTTCGACGACCCCGAAGGCATGGGGCTCGAGCTGGCCGCCGTCGAAACGGACGACGAGCCGCTCCGGGCCAACCACCCTGACATCCCGGCCGAGCTCGCCCTCGGAGGTTTCGACGGAGCTCGCGCGTACGCGACCGACCCGGACGCGAGCCGTACCTTCTTGGAGGAGGCGCTTGCCTTCGAGCCGACCGCGAGGAGCGCGTGGGAGGTACGCGGGGAGGAGCGTGGCTCGTTCTACGTCTACGACGAGCCTCCGGCCGAGCGCGCGCTGTCCGGGGCCGGCACCGTTCACCACGTCGCCTGGTCGTCGCCGACGGACGAGCACGAGGCCTGGCGCGAGCGCGTCGCCCAGGCGGGCGCGCGGCCGACGCCGGTGATCGACCGCTTCTACTTCCGCTCCATCTACTTCCGCGAGCCGAGCGGCGTCCTCTTCGAGATCGCGACCCTCGGGCCGGGCTTCACGGCCGACGAGCCGCTGGACACGCTCGGCGAGTCGCTGTCGCTGCCGCCCGCGTTCGAGCCGCTCCGCGAGCGGCTCGAGCACGTCCTGACGCCCCTTCCGGACCCACGTCCGGCGCGAACCACGAGCTAGCTCCCCGCTAAGGTCGCGCGGTGCCCTTCCTGGAGACCGTCCGGGTGCGCGCCTACCGCTCCGCGCGGGACGTCGAGCTCCGGCTCGGGCCGGTGACGGCGCTCGATCGGCGAGGCGGGCTCCGGGAAGTCGAATCTCCTGCGCGCGATCCGGGCCCTGCTCGATCCCGCGGTGCCGCCGGGCCCGGAGGATCTCCGCGGCCGAGCGCGCGAGCTCTCCGTCGAGGCCCGGCTCTCGGACGGGAGCCGGATCGCGGTGACCGCGCGTCCGCCGGGAACGCCGCGCGCCACGCGCAGGGGGGCGCCGCCCGTTCTCTTCCTTCCGGCCACGACGCGCTCGGGGCCGCTCTTCGCGCTCGACGGCGAGCCGGGCCGAGTCGAGGAGGCGGTGCGCGTCTTTCGCGGCGCGCTCGAGGGCTCGCCCGTGCGGCCCTCGGGCTCGAGCGGCGCCTCGGCGCTCGTCGCCGGTGCCGATGCGTGCCGCGAGGCCGGCGTGACCGGCGTCGTCTTTCTGATCGAGGAGCCCGAGCTCTTCCTGCGGCCGCAGACGCAGCGGTACCTCTACCGTCGCCTGCGGGCGGTGGCCGCCGAGGGGAACCAGGTCATCTACTCGACCCACGCGCCCGCCTTCCTCAACGTCGCCCGGCTGGAGGAGCTCGTTCTCGTTCGCCACGGGGCCCGCCGCGGGACGCACATCGTTCAGCCGGAGCCGCTCGAGGCCGACGAGGCCTTCAGGGTCGTCAGCGAGTTCGACGCGGAGCGAAGCGAGCTCTTCCTCGCGCGCTCCGTGATCCTCGTCGAGGGCCGGACCGAGAAGCTGGTCCTGCCCACGATCTTCGCGGCGCTCGGCCATGACGCCGATCGGGCGCAGGTCTCCATCGTCGAGTGCGGCGGCAAGTCGAACATCCCGGTCTTCGCGCGCATCTGCAAGGCGTGCAGGATCCCGTTCGTCGTCGTCCACGACCGGGACGCGAGCGCGGGCGAGCAGCCGATTCCCGCCGAGATCGAGCTCAATCGCCTGATCGCGTCGATCGCCGGCCGTGCGCGCACGATCGTGCTCGAGCCTGACTTCGAGGGCGTGACCGGCCTGCACGGGGGCTCGAACAAGCCCGAGCGGGCCTGGGAGCACTTCTCGTCCGAGGGAGTCGAGGTGCCCGAGCCCCTCGCTCGCGTGGTGAGCCTGGCCCTGCGGGCCGCGGGAGCCTAGCTGGCCGACCGTGGGCGCCGGGCCTAGAGAGGGTCGCCCGGCACGTAGGGATCCCACCAGCCGGCCTTCGGCTCGATCTGCTCGACGACGTCGACCCACATGCCGGCGGGATCGACCACGCCGAACCGACGCTGGCCCCAGGGCTCGTCGGTCAGCATCAGGTCGGGCTCGAGCCCGGCCGCGACGAGCCGTTCGTACTCGGCGCGGGCGTCGGCGACCTGGAGCGTCAGGAACATGCCGTCCCCGCGGTACGCCGCCGGCGAGGGCGGCGAGGAGGGATGCTCGGCGTGCATGAACGCCAGCGTGAAGGACGGCGCTCCCTCGCTGCTCAGCAGGACGAACCAGTCCGCCTCGAACGTGACTTCGAAGCCGAGCCGAGCGTAGAAGTCGCGGCACTCGCCGATCCGCTCGGTCACGATCACGGGATAGGAGTCGACGAGGCGCACGGCGCTAGGCGAAAGCCAGGATCCGTTCCGGGGCCTCTCCCGCGAGCTCATCCTGCTTCCAGGACTCTCCGCCGTCCCGGGTGGTGTAGATCGTCCCGTCGGCGAGCCCTGCGACGAGCAGGTCGTCGGTGAACGCCAGCGCGTACGGCATCTCGTCGAGCGGCTGCGGCAAGCCGCCGGCCAGCAGCTCCCACGGGCCGGCCCCGCGCCAGCGGTAGACATGGGCCTCGGCCGAGCCTCGACCGTGAGCCGCGTACGGCCCCGTGCTCGCGGAGACGAACCAACAGTCGGGATCGGTCGGATCGACGGCTACGGCCCAGGCGTAGTGCCGGTCGCGGCCGGCGTCGGCGGCCTCCCAGGTCGCCCCGCCGTCGAAGCTCCACGCGGTGCCCCCGCCTCCCGCCTCGTAGGCGCGGCCGGGAGCCTCCGGGTGCCAGGCGAGCGAGTGGCAGTCCGGTTGGGCGCCGGGGCGGTGGTCGCTCCAGGTCGCTCCGCCGTCCTCGCTTCGCATCACTCCGCCGAGCTCGATCCCGACGAGCAGCAGGTCGGCGTCGTGCGGGCTCGGCGCGATCCAGCGCACGTGCGACGTCCACGGTCGGGGAGGAAAGCTCCAGGTCGGAGCCGAGGGGATCTCACGCAGGCTCTCGAGCTCTGCCCACCGCGCACCGCGATCGCGGCTGACGAAGAGCATGCTCGGCTCGCAGCCCGCATAGACGGCGCCGTCCGCTGCGCTGACCGCCACGGAGAAGACGTCCGGCTGCGGGAAGTCGAGGCGCTCCCAGCTCGCGCCGGCGTCGCCGCTGCGCCAGACGCCGGCTGCACGGCCGCCTCCGACGAGGTAGTCCGGGTCGCGTGGGTCGCGGGCGAGGCAGGAGATGGCGCTGTCTCGGGCAGTGAGCTCGACCTGCCACCCGTCTCCGTCGAGGCCGAGGCGCGCGACGCCCGCTCCGGTGGCGGCGGCCAGGCCCCTCACGTCGGGCGGGTGAAGATGACGAGCAGGCTCAGGCGCTCGTACGCGGTGAAGCGGTGCTCCGCGTGGGCGCCGACGAACATCGCCTGGCCCTCCGCGAGGTCGACCTCCTCGTCCTCGACCTGGAGGGTGCCGCTGCCCTCGAGCACGACGTAGACCTCGTCGTCCTGGTGCGGCTGCTGGCGGTCGGGCTCCGGCGCGACGAGCACGTAGACGCCCACCTCGAGGCCCGGTGAGGTGTGGACGATCTCGTAGCCGCCGTTTCCGTCCTCCAGTCGCCGCTTCGCCGCGGAAACGTCGAAGAGGTGCTCGTGGACCGCCGCCATCAGACGGCGGCCTGCCGGAGCTCCGGGATGATCGAGGAACCGTAGGCGGCGAGGATCTCCTCCTGCCCGTGGGTCATCAGGTAGATGTTGAAGTGGTCGACCCCGATCGAGTCGAGCTCGCGGAGCTTGTCCTTGATCGCGTCGGCGCTCCCGATCACGCTGAACCGGTCGGCGATCTCGTCGGTGACGAATTCCCCGTGGGCGGCCCCTTCGCGACTGTGATCCTTGTAGTCGTAGAACTTCCGCGCCTTCACGTAGTCGGTGAGCTCGCCGGGGATCTCGGAGTGCTCGCCGTAGCGCTCGATCAGGTCCATGACGTGGTTCGACACCATCGCTGGGAACCAGCGGACGGCGTCGCGGGCCTCCTGCAGGTCGTCGGTGACGATGCTGGGCGCGCAGACGATGCACTCGAGCTCGTCCGGGTCGCGCCCGGCCTCCACGGCGGCCGCGCGAGCCTGCTCCATGATCCACTGGATGATCACGGGGTCTGCGAGCTGGATGATCACCCCGTCGCCGACCCGTCCCGCGACGCCGAGCGCCCGGGGCCCGTAGGCGGCGACGTACATGGGGATGGGCTCGCGGCCCTTGGCCCAGGCGAGCTCGAGCTCCTTCCCGTTCCACTCGACGGGCCGCCCGTTCATCAGCTCCTTGATCATCGCGCAGGACGCCTCGAACTCGGCCATCTTCACCGGCTGCTGCCCGATCACCCGCCGGGCGGAGTCCCCGCGGCCGATGCCCATGACGGCCCGTCCGCCGGACATGGCGTGCAGGGTCGCGTAGGCGCTCGCCGTGACCGTCGGCTCCCGCGTCCCCGGGTTCGTGACGCAGTGCCCGAACTTGAGCTTCTCCGTCTGCGTGGCGAGCAGGGTCAGGAGGGGATACGCGTCGTGCCAGAGGATGTGGGAGTCGTAGGTCCAGCCGTGGTCGAAGCCGTTCGCCTCGGCGAGCTGCATCAGCTCGAGGAAGCGCGTATGCGGCGGATCCGGGAGAACGGTGACGCCGAAGGTGAGCATCGGGCTGAACCTCCTCAGCTGGTGACGGGAGCGATTCTACGTCGCCCGCCGCGGGCCGACGGAATGCGTAAGACGGAGCGGCCGTTCGACACAAACAGGAGATGGGTACGCTCCGACCGATGACGATCATGACTCTCGACCATGTGGCGCTCTGGGTCGCCGACCGCGACGCGCTCGCGGGCTTCCTTACCTCGCACACCGGCGTGCACGTGGTCGACCGGACCGAGAGGTTCACCCTCCTCGGCTCCGACGCGCGGCGTGGCAAGCTCACGCTGTTCGCCGCGGAGGGGCCGCGTGACCAGGGCGTTCTCGCGCGGGTGGGCCTTCGGGTCTTCGATCTGGAGGAGGCGTTGGCTGCTCTCCCTGCCGATGTGGAGGTCGAGCGGGTGGACGGGCGTGCCGAGCTCGAAGCCGGCGAGGGACTACGGCTCGCTCTCGTCGAGGTAGACGAGGGCGTCGAGTACGACCTCCATCACGTGGCCTTCCGCGTTCCCGATCCCGACGCGACGTTCGCCCAGCTCGCCGAGCTCGGCTTCGATTCCGCAGACGGCCGCCTCCGCGCCGGCGACGCGTCGATCCTGCTCGAGCAGGGCGATCCGGGCGAGAGCGAGCGGCCTCTGCTCAACCACCTGGGGCTGCGCGTGGAGTCGGCCGACGACCACATCGAGGAGGCGGAGCGCCGCGGCCTCGAGATCGCCGACGTCGTCGACGCGCCCAACACGTACGCGGTCTTCGTCTGGGGCCCGAACCGGATCAAGCTCGAGTACGTCGAGCACAAGTCGACGTTCTCCCTCACGTAGCCCGGTGCCGAACCTCGTGGTCGCGGGCGCCGGCATGGCGGGCCTGGCCGCGGCGGCCCGCGCGCGCGAGCTCGGCGCCGAGGTCGTCGTCCACGAGAAGGGCTCCCACCCTGGCGGCTCGATGCTCCTTTCGAGCGGCGTCGTCTGGCGCTACCGCGACTGGGAGGTCTTCCGGGCCGAGTGCCCTGATGGCGATCCGACGCTCCAACGCGTGGTCTGGGAAGGGCTCGACGAGGCGCTCGCCTGGGTCGAGTCGCTGGGCGCTCCTGTCGTCGCACGGGAGACGGGCAACCCGCGCACGACCGGCGTCCGCGTCGATCCACGGGGGTTGACGGAGGCGCTGGCGCGCCGCGCCGGCGAGATCCGGCTGGACGCCGCGCTCACCGAGCTTCCCGACGACGCTCCGACAATCCTTGCCACGGGGGGCTTCCAAGGCGATCCGGAGCTCGTGCGACGCCACATCACCCCCGAGCATCTCGTTCTCCGCGCCAATCCGTGGAGCGCCGGCGACGGCCTCAGGCTCGCCCTCGCCCGGGGAGCGGAGTTGTCGCCGGGGCTCGACGAGTTCTACGGCCGGAATCTGGCCGCGGCGCCCCGTATCGAGCCCGGCGACTTCGTGCCGCTCGCCCAGGTCTACGCGCGCCACGCGCTCGTCGAGAACGTCCGCGGGGATCGTTTCGAGCCCCGCCACTGGGCAGACGTCGACGTCGTCCAGTGGACGGCGCTTCAGCCGGGCGCGAGTGCCTGGTACGTCGTCCGCGACGAGGTGAGGGGCGAGCGCGTCCGCGACCGCACGATCGGGGAGGCGATCGAGGCGGCGCGGGAGTCCGGAGCCCCGGTCGAGCGGGCCGACGGCGCGACCCGGATCCAGGTCGTGGCCGCGATCACGACGACGCTGGGCGGCATCCGCGTCGACATGCGGGGCAGAGCCGCCGACGGCCTGTGGGCCGCCGGGGCGGACGTGGGCGGCATCTCGACGGGCGGCTGGTCGAGCGCCCTCGCCGCTGCCCTCGTCCTCGGCCGAATCGCCGCCGAGGACGCGCTCGATTGACGGTCTGGTGGTGGTGGGGGGGTCAGGCAGCCTGCAGGTAGGCGCAGGCGCGGCCGTCATCGGGGAGGGGCGACGGGCCGAGCTTGACGACCGTAAAACGGGCGCCCTCCTCGAGCTCGATCTCGACCCCCGCGGCCGGAGGCTCGCCGTCGCGCTCGAGCAGCTCGTAGCCAGACGGCTTGGAGACGAAGAGCAGGTACTTCCTCTCGACGTGCATCCGGCGCAAGTCTAGTGCGGATCCAGGCGCCACGGCTGTGACGCGGAGGCGTTAGCCGCCGCGTGCCGCGGCGACGTACGGAGGCACCACGACGCGAACCAGCGTGCCGCCGTGCTCGCCGCTCTCGATCGAGAGCCGGCCGTTGAGAATCTTCACGCGCTCGTCGATCGCCTCGATGGACGCTCGGCGGCGCTCCTCGACGCCGTCGTCGATGATCTCGGACTCGAACCCGCCGTCCTCCCGCTGGCGTACCGCGACCTCGATCTTCAACGGCCGTCGGCGCACCGCCTGGTTCAACGACTCGCGGATGATCTGGTAGAGGGCTACCTGGGTCTTCTCCCCGAGGAGCTCGCCGGATTCGACGTCCGTGAGGACGGTGATCCGGTGCGTGGCCTCGATCTGGTCGCCGAGGGCCCTCACCGCCGCGAAGAACCCGGCGTCGCGCAGGACGAGCGGCTCGATCGCGAACGACAGGTCGCGGAGCACCCGGATCGTGTCGCGCTCCTTCTCCAGCGAGTTCTCGATCACCTTCGCGGCGTCGTCGCTGCGGCCGTCCTGAAGCGCCGCGAGAGCCGCGTCGTGCATGAGCGCGATACCGGACATCGACTGGAGCGGCCCGTCGTGGAGGAAGAGCGAGAGGCGGCGCCGCTCGTCCTGCTCCGCCGTGATCAGACGCTCGGTGAGGCGCTCTCGCTCGGCCTCCCGTTCGCGAGCCTCCTCGAGCAGGTGGGAGTTCTCGACCGCGCGGGCGGCGAAGTCCGCGAGCACGGTCGCGCGCATGTGATCCCAGCGGTGAAACGGCGCCGTGCGGGTGAGCTCGAGATCGCCGAGGCGCTCCCCGTGGACTGCCAGCGGGACGATCATGCGCTCGCCGCCGGGGCGAGCCTCGTCGCCGTCTGGGCGACCGGCCGGGAGGATGCGCGCGCTGCGGGCGTCGAAGAGACGCCTGGCTTCCTCACAGGTGCGGTCGAGGATCTCGGTCGCGTCGAGCGTGGACGAGACCGCCCCGATGGAGTCGACCAGCGACTCGAGGAACGTCGCCTGGGCCTGGAGCTCGTCCTCGGCCGACTCGTGCCGTCGCCGCTCCGAGACGATCAGGTAGAGCGCGAAGGCTCCGAAGAACGCCGTCGAGGCCACGAGGCCCCCGGCCGCGACAGCAGCTTCGCCGAACGCGAGGCCGAGCGCGCCGACCAACGCCGCGCCGACCGTGCAGGCGACGAGGATGCCGCGTGCGTTGCGAGAAGCCCAAGCGCCCACGCTCACCCCTGAGCGTAGCGATCAGTCGATGATCGATTCCCGCAGCGCGATGGCGACTGCATGGGTGCGCGTGTCCGCCTCGAGCTTGGCGAGGATGTGCCGGACGTGGCTTTTCACCGTCTCCTGGCTGATGAAGAGCCTCGCCGCCACGTCCGCATTGGACATCCCGTCGGCGAGCAGCTGCAGGATCTCGCGCTCCCGCCCGGTGAGCATCTCCTCCCGCTCACGCGTGAGGAGTGCCGGCATGAGGGCCGGATCCACGTAGCCCTCGCCGCTCGCGACCTTCTCGATCGCCCGCAGCAGCGTCTGATGAGGCGCTTCCTTCAAGATGTAGCCCTTGGCGCCCGCCTCGAGACCGCGGCCGAGGAGGCTTCGCTCCCCGTACGCCGTAAAGATGAGCACGGCCGTCTGCGGCAGGCGCTCCGCCAGGATCTTCGTGGCTTCGAGCCCGTCCATGCCGGGCATGCGCACGTCCATGATCACGACGTTCGGCCGCCGGCGCTCCGCGACCGCGACCGCGCTCGCGCCGTCCGAAGCCTCGCCCACGACGCGGATCTGCGGCGCGCGGGAGAGGGAGAGGCGCAGCCCCTCTCTCACGACCTCGTGGTCGTCGGCGATCAGGCAGGTGATTTCGTTGGACATAGTGCGGCTCGCTCCCCAGGCACGATGATAGATCGGGTGCGAAGCCGTCACACTTTAGAGGGACTTCTCGTTGACCCGATCGAGGGCCCCTTCCCGGGAACGCTCGTCGTCGAGGACGGAGCCATCGCCACGGTCGAGCGGCGCGAGGGCGGAACCCAGGAGCCGCTCGTCTTCCCGGGCTTCATCGACCTGCAGGTGTACGACCCGGAGGGCCTGGCAGCGACCGGCGTCACGGGCTACCTGCTCGCCACGCGCCGCGTCGAGGCCGTGGAGGACCCGCTCTGCCTTGGCCTCCACCTGGAGGGGCCCTTTCTGAACCCGCAGGCGGCTGGTGCGATCCCGGTCGAGGAGCTGACGCCCGTCGATCTCGGCGTCGTCGACGAGTGGGCGGACGCGTCCGAGCTCGTTCGCCTGGTCACCCTGGCGCCGGAGCTCCCGCTCGCGCTCCTCGCGGTCGAGCGGCTGGCCGCGGCCGGGATCGTCGCCGCGCTCGGCCACACGCACGCGAACGACCTGACGACGAGCGCGGCGCTGGACGCCGGCGCGCGCTTCGCCACGCACCTCTGGAACGCGATGAAGCCGCCGCGGGCACGCTCGCCCGGCCCCGTCCTCACGCTGCTCCTCGACGAGCGGGCGACGATCGGGCTGATCCCAGACGGCCGCCACCTGCATCCGCTCTTGGAGGAGCTCGCCGTCCGCGTGGCGGGGCCCGGCAGGATCGCGCTCACGAGCGACAAGGTGCCCTCGCCGCACCATCGGGGAGACGGGTCGCTCCTCGGCGGCGACCGGAGCGGCGCCACTGTCGTCGCGCGCATGGCGCGCTTCGGGCTGGCCGAGGCCGCCAGGATGGCGAGCCTCGTCCCCGCGCAGGTGCTCGGTCTCGCCGACCGTGGGCGGATCGCACCCGGCTACCGCGCCGACCTGGCGATCCTCTCGCCCGACCTCGAGCCTCTGCGGACGCTGGCCGCGGGCGTCGACCTCTGAGCCCTGCGCTATCCTCAGTGCGACACTTGGACGAGATACCGCCTAGTACCGACGCTCACGGGTCGGCGCGCCTGTGAGCGATTTCCTCCGCGTCATCGTCATTCTCCTGCTCGTCTTGGGGAATGCGGTCTTCGTGGCCGCCGAGTACTCGCTCGTCACCGCGCGGCGCGGCCGTCTCGAGGAGCTGGCCAAGCGCGGGAACCGGCGCGCGAAGACGGCGCTCGGGCTGCTCGACGAGCCGGTTCGCTTCATCTCCACGGTGCAGGTCGGGATCACGATCTTCGGGATCCTGCTCGGTGCGGTCGGAGAGCCGCTCCTCTCGGGCTTCTTCGGCGACTGGCTCTCACGCGGCGTCGCGTTTTTCCTCTCGTTCCTGATCCTGACCTACCTGAGCGTTGTCCTGGGCGAGCTCGTGCCGAAGTCGATCGCGCTCCAGCGGGCCGAGCGCATGGCGGTCTGGCTCGCCGTCCCGCTCGACTGGCTGGGCCGGATCACCCATCCGCTCGTCTGGCTCCTGCAGAAATCCGCGAACGGCATCGCCCGTCTCTTCGGCGTCCAACCGGCGCCTGCCGGGATGACCATGCACACGGAAGAGGACATCCGCCTGATCGTGGCGCAGACCGAGGAGATCGAGCAGGCCGAGGAGGAGATGCTCTACAAGGTCTTCGACTTCGCGGACAAGGAGGCCCACGACGTGATGGTCCCGCGGCCCGAGGTCGTGGCGCTCTCCGTCGAGCTTCCTCCGCAGGAGGCGCTTGCAGCGGTCATCGACTCCCCGTACACCCGCTATCCCGTGTACCGCGGCTCGCTCGACGACGTGATCGGCATCCTCCACGTCCGCGACCTCTTCGGCGCCCTCTACGACATGGGCATCGACAACGTCGTCATCGAGGGGATCGTCCGTCCCGCCTACGTCGTCCCGGAAACGAAGGACCTGGCGTCGCTCCTGGCGGAGTTCAGGCGCCAGAACCAGCACCTGGCCCTCGTCGTAGACGAGTACGGCGCCGTCCAGGGAATCGTGACGCTCGAGGACCTGCTCGAGGAGATCGTCGGCGAGATCGAGGACGAATACGACCTTCCCGACGAGTCGGTGGAGCGGATCGACGACCGCCGCATCCGCATCCACGGGACGTTCACCATCGACGACTTCAACGAGCAGTTCGACACCGGGCTGCCGCAGGAGGACTACCACACGGTGGCCGGGTTCGTCTTCGGCGAGCTCGGCCGCGCGCCCCAGCCCGGGGACGACGTGGATTACGACGGGCTCCGCTTCCAGGTCGTGGAGGTGGACGGACAGCGCATCGAGCGCCTGGAGGTCGAGTTCGTCGAGCGCGAGCTCGAGGACGAGGAGGCTCCGGAGGAAGCCGCCAGCGCCGAGACGTAGGATCGCGGCCCAGAGACTAGTGAGCGCATTGGCGGAGCTCCTCGGGGACCTCGTCCGCATCGACTCGATCAACCCCGACCTGATCGCGGGCGCGGCGGGAGAGGGCGAGATCGCGCGTTTCGTCGCTCGCTGGCTCGAGAGCGCGGGGCTCGAGGTCGAGGTCGAGGAGGTGGCGCCCGGGCGCTTCAACGCGGTGGGGGTCGCCCGCGGCTCGGGGGGCGGCAAGTCCCTGCTCCTGAACGCGCACATGGACACGGTCGGGGTGGGAGGCATGCAGCACCCCTTCGAGCCCTCCGTCGAGAACGGTCGGATGCACGGACGCGGCTCCTACGACATGAAGGCCGGGCTGGCGGCGATCATGGTCGCCGGGGCCGACGCCGTGGGCGCCGGGTTGCGCGGCGACGTGCTCGTCACCGCGGTCTGCGACGAGGAGGTTGCGAGCATCGGCACGGCTCGAGTCGTGGAGCGGTATTCCGCCGATGCGGCGATCGTCTCCGAGCCCACGGAGATGCGACTCGCGCTCGCCCACAAGGGCTTCGTGGGCTTCGAGATCGAGACAAAGGGCCGGGCGGCGCATGGCTCGCGGCCCGATCTGGGCGTGGACGCGATCGCGCACATGGGCCACGTCCTCGTCGGCATCCAGGAGCTCGACCGTCGCCTCCGCGCGGATCCGACGCATGCGCTGCTCGGGAGCGGCTCGCTGCACGCGTCCGTGATCGAAGGCGGACAGGAGTTCTCCAGCTATCCGGAGCGTTGCCTCCTCAAGGGCGAGCGGCGCACGATCCCCGGGGAGACGGACGCGCACGTCGAGGGCGAGCTGCGCGCGCTGCTCGGCGAGGTCGACGGGGAGATCCGCGTCGTCGTCGGGCGGCAGCCGTTCGAGACGCCGGCGAGCGCGCCGATTGCCGAGCTCGTTGCCCGCCACGCCGGCGACCCCGAGATCGTCGGCGTGCCCTTCTGGGCCGACTCGGCCCTGCTCTCGTCCGCGGGAATCCCCACGGTCGTCTTCGGCCCGGCGGGCGAGGGCGCCCACGCCGTCGAGGAGTGGGTCGACCTGGCGAGCGCCGAGCGCTGCGCCGAGATCTACGCCGCGGTGGCTCGCGAGCTCTCCGCCTGACCCGTTCGGCATGCCCAGGGGTCTGACCCCCGGGCATGGCCGGTGGGGACACGGCCGTAGCTAGGGTGAACGAGTGGCTCGCTTGCCTGACACGTTTCGGATCGGCGGCGACCTCGAAGCTCGCCGGATCGGGTTCGGAGCGATGCGCATCACCGGGCCGAAGATCCTCGGGTGGCCCGACGACCGCGACAACGCGCTCCGCGTGCTTCGCCGGGCGGTCGAGCTCGGCGTCGACCTGATCGACACCTCCGATGCCTACGGCCCGGAGGTGAGCGAGCTTCTGATCGCCGAGGCGCTCCACCCCTATCCGGACGGTCTCGTCATCGCCACGAAGGGCGGGCTCCTTCGCACGGAGTCCGGGGCATGGCCCCGGGACGGGCGGCCGGAGCACCTGCGCGAGGCATGCGAGGGAAGCCTCATCCGTCTGCGCCTCGATCGCATCGACCTCTACCAGCTCCACGCGCCCGATCCGAGCGTCCCGTTCGAGGAGACCATCGGCGAGCTCGCCAGGCTGCGATCCGAGGGCAAGATCCGCCACGTCGGCCTCTCGAATGTGAGCGTCGCACAGCTCCGGCAGGCCCAGGAGCTCGTCCCGATCGCCTCCGTCCAGAACCGCTACAGCCTCGCCGACCGCTCGGCCGAGGACGCGCTCAAGGAGTGCGAGCGGCAGGGCATCGCCTTCCTCCCCTGGTACCCGCTGGCCGCTGGTGACCTTGCGCGGCCCGGCGGCCCGCTGGGGCAGATCGCAAGCGCCCACAGCGCCACTCCGGCCCAGGTCGCGCTCGCCTGGCTCCTGGCGCGCTCTCCCGTCGTCGTCCCGATCCCCGGGACCGCCTCGGTCGTGCATCTGGAGGAGAACGTCGCCGCCGGGGAGCTCGAGCTGACGGAGGAGGAGCTCGCCGCGCTTGGCTGAGCCGCTGCGCCTCGGGCTTCTCTCGACCGCGCGCATCAACCGCCGGATTCTCGCTCCCGCCCGCCAGAGTGGGCTCGTCGACGTCGTGGCCGTCGGGAGCCGCGAGCGGCAAACTGCCGAGCCGTACGCCCGCGAGCACGGGATCGAACGCGCCCACGGGAGCTACGAGGCGCTCCTCGCCGACGCCGGCATCGACGCGGTCTACATCCCGCTGCCGAACTCGCTGCACGTGGAGTGGTCACGGAAGGCGCTCGAGGCGGGCAAGCACGTCCTCTGCGAGAAGCCGCTGTCGGACCGACCGGAGGAGATCGAGGCCCTCTTCGATCTCGCCGAGCGGAACGGCCTCGTCCTCGCCGAGGCGTTCATGTACCGGCACAACCCGCAGACCCGGCGCCTCGAAGAGCTCGTTCTCGAGGGAACGATCGGCCGGCTGCAGCTTGTCCGCACGTCGTTCACCTTCCTCCTCGAGCGCGAGCCCGACATCCGCCTCGATCCCGAGCTGGGAGGCGGCTCGGTGCTCGATCTCGGCGCCTACTGCGTGAGCGGCATCCGCCTGCTCGCAGGAGAGCCCGGGGCCGTTTTCGGGCAGCACGTGCTCGGCCCGACCGGGGTTGACGAGCTCTTCACCGGCAGTCTCGTCCTCCGCGACGGGGCTCTCGGCCTCTTCGACTCCGGGCTCCGCGCGCCGTTCAGGGCGACGCTCGAGGCGGTGGGCTCCGACGGGTGGCTGACTGTGGACGACCCGTGGCTCTGCACCCGTCCGGGCATCGAGCTCCGCGACGACGGCGGCATGGAGCGGATCCCCGTTCCCGAGGCCGACTCCTACCTGCTCGAGCTCGAAGACTTTGCGCGCGCCGTGGCCGGTGAGGCGCAGCCGCTCCTGGGCCGGGAGGACGCCGTGGGCCAGGCGCGGGCCCTCGCGGCGCTGCGGCGCTCCGCCGCCGAGGGCGTGCCGGTCAGGGTCTGAGCTTCGAGGTGTCCACGACCCGGAAGTCCGACCCCTTCACGCGATGGAGCGAGTGGAGCTGGTCGTTCGACCAGCGGGGGTCGGGGACGCCCGAGATGTACCAGCTCGAGCCGTTGTCGGCCACGATCATCCCGTAGCGCTTCAGGGCGCGGAGGACGACCCGCGCCTGGTACGGGAAGCTCCTGACTTTGAAGTCGGAGCGAAGGCGCAGCCGAAGGCCCATGGGCGGGAGGCTGCGGCTCGTGTAGCTCGACGCGAAGTGGCGCGCCGGGTAGACGTACGCGCGCCGCGAGCGCTGCACGGTGAAGCGGAGGGCGTGGTCGATGACGCCGCTCGCCACCTCGTCGTGGCGTGCCAGCCCCGGCAGGATCGGAAGGCCGGCGGCGTCGGCCGACGTCCAGCCACGCGGGCGCAGCGCGTTCGAGCGCAGGTCCCAGATCGCCCCCGAGCCCGCGTCCCACTCCGGCCAGAGGTCGAAGAGCTCGTAGAGCGTGCAGGAGTCCTTGTCCACGATGATCGCGTGACGGTCGCCGTCGGCGGACGGCCCGCCTTCGATCGCGACGTCGGGCGGAATCGGATACGGCCCGGGGTCGCTCTCCTCGTCGTAGTGGAAGTTGACCGCGAAGGAGGGCTGGGAGCTATCGACCACCGTCACGGGGATCCCGATCGGGCCGCCGTTCCAAAGGCCCGAGCCGAAGTCGGCGTGCACGTACCGATCCGCCCCGATCGCCTTCACGATCTTGGCCGACCGCTTGTGCTTCGGGAGCGAGCCGACCGGCTTGTTCCAGACGCTCGAGGCCGGGAAGATCGGGCAGTCCGGCGCCTCCGGAAGCGGTGCCGCGAGCGCGGTTGGAGCGAGCAGCGCTGCGGCCACGACGGCGAGGAGAGCGGGCCTCATCCTCACGTTGTGTGCCCGGTCTGAGTGGGCGTCAATCCCCGACTTGGAGGAGAATCGCCATGCGGTCCCAGCGGTCGAGCTCGCAGCCGTTGGAGCGCTCGAAGGCCGCGTCGATCTCCTCGCCGTCGAGTACGCCGACGACGGTAGCCTGCTCGGACCCGCCGAAGATCATCGTGCACGCCACGTCGGGAGGGACCGGGTCGAGCGCCTCGGGATCGGCTGCCAGGGCCGCGCAGGCCGCCTCGGGGTTCGGATGCGTGCCGCCCGGCGGGTCGCAGGTGACCGTCGCCTTCTTCGACTCGCCGTCCGGGCCCTCGGGCCAGACCGTGATCGTTAGCTCCGTCGCCGGCGCCTCCTCGGTGCCCGCGCCCCCGGCGGGCTCGTCGTCGCCGGAGTCCGAGCCGCACGCGGCGGCGACCAGGGCGATCAGCGCGACGAGGAGGACGAGGCCAACTCGTCGGTGCGGCGAGCCAGCTCGACGTCGCGCTCGGTGATCGCTCGCTTCACGTGCGTCCACCAGCGGACTGTAACCGCGTTCCAGCTGATCGAGATGTCGGGATGATGGTTCGCCTCCTCGGCCACCTCGGCGAGGTGGTTTACGAAGCTCATCGCCTCGGCGAAGTCCTGGAAGCGGAAGCCGCGCTGCAGCGCGCCGCGAACCTCGTTCCAGCCTTCCGGGTGCTCGACGGCCATCAGCGCGCATTCTCGCTCACGGTCAGCGTCCCGTCAGAGACAACCCCGAGCAGCTCGATGGGGCGGTCGGTCCAGCGCACGTCGCCCTCGGTTACGAGGCCGTCCAGCTTGTCGAGGTTCAGGCCCTCGACGACGAGCGAGGCCCCTCCGCACTGGGGCGGGAAGGACTCGGCGAGCGCCGAGCAGAAACGAACATCGTCGCCCTGGGCGAGGAGGTTGCCGCTGACGAGCAGCGGCTCGTCGGAGTCCGAGTCGAGCGCCTGGTCGATGGAGATGACGCTTCCTGGGGTGCCCCCGGAGTCGTCGTCTCCGCCGCAGGCAGAGAGCGCGGCCAGGGCGAGCACGAGTGCGATGAGCGTGAAGGTCTTCATGCCTCTCTGACCGGCGGCGCGCCGGCAAGGTTCCCGGCCAGCCTACGAGAGCGGCAGGCTGCTCACGGCCTCGTCCGAGATCGTCCAGGCCGCCAGCTCGCCGGTGCGGAGCGAGAGGATCACGTAGGGCTTCCCCGTCCAGAGCCCGATCGACTCGACGTCGGTCCGGGACGGGCGGGGGGGTGAGGCGGGGTGGGAGTGGAAGACGGCGAGCTCGTAGCCGTCGTCCTCGAGAAACCAGACCTCGGGGTCGATCTCGAGCTCGAAGCGGTATGGGCTCCCGGCACGATTCCGGCCCGGGAAGAAGCGCTCGGCGACGCCGTCGCGCAGCGCCAGGAGGCCGCAGGCCTCGTTCGGGAGCTCCGCCTCGGCGTGCTCGACGAGCGCCGAGCGCACCTCGGCCGGGATCACCACCAGAGGCGGTCCTCCATGGCCGCGCCGACCTCGCCGGCCGGTCGCGTCCAGAAGTCGGCGGAGAGGTACTTCCAGCCGCCGTCGGCGAGGACTGCGACGACGACGCCTTCCTCCAGCTCCTCGGCGATTCGGCGGGCGACGTGGATCACGGCCCCCGAGGAGACGCCGGCGAAGATCGCCTCGCGCTCGAGCAGCAGGCGCAGGCCTGCCACCGACTCCTCGTTGGTCACGAGCAGCTTCCGGTCGAGCCTCGAGACGTCGAGAATCGGGCGGGACGTAGCCGTCCGCGAGGGAGCGCAGGCCGTAGACGAGGTCGCCCTGGAGCGGCTCGGCCGCCGCCACGATCAGGTCCGGGAAGGGCTCCCGGAGGCGATCCCCGGCGCCCATGAGGGTGCCGCCGGTGCCGAGACCGGCGACGAGGGCGTCGACCTGCGGGAGGGCGTCTGCAATCTCGGCGCCCGTTCCCTCGTAGTGGGCCCGGGGATTGGCCTCGTTGCCGTACTGAAAGGGCATGAACCAGCGCGGGTCGTCCTCCGCCATCTGCAGAGCGAGCCGCACCGCGCCGTTGGAGCCCTCCGAGGCCGGGGAGAACACGAGCCGCGCGCCGTACAGCTCCAGCAGCTTGAGGCGCTCGGGGGTGGCGTTCTCGGGATGACGCAGGTCAGTGGGTAGCCCTTGAGACGAGCCACGAATGCGAGCGAGATGCCGGTGTTGCCGCTGGTCGGCTCCAGGAGCTCGCGCCCCGGCTCGAGCGCGCCGGAAGCCTCGGCCGCCTCGATCATCGCCTTGGCGACGCGATCCTTGATGGAGCCCGTCGGATTCTGGCCCTCGAGCTTGGCGAAGAGCCGAACGCTCGGGATGCGGCGACGAGGCGCGGCAGCTCGACGAGCGGCGTCGAGCCGACCGTCTCCAGGAGGGAGGGGGTGAGCGTCCGCTCGCCGCCGGCCATCGCCGGGAGCAGGATCACCGTCGAGCCCTCGCGCACGGGCGTGTCGAGCCCGTCGAGCGTGCGGACGTCTTCGCTATCGAGGTAGACGTTGACGAACGGAGCGATGCCGTCGCCGTCCTCGAAAACCTGCCGGCCGAGGCCGGGAAAGCGCGCGGCGAGGTCGGCGAGCACGTCGCGCATGGTCGAGCCGGAGGCCTCGACCTCGCGCGCGCCGCCGACCTCGGTGCGCAACGTGGGCGGGATGCGAACCCTGATCATGTGACGTGGGCCCTTCCCCCGGCGCAGAACTCGATGTAGTCGATGTAGTCGGTGATCGTAGGGTTGTCTCCGCAGACCGGGCACTCGGGGTCGCGGCGCAGGCTGATCTCGGTGAACTGGGTCTCGAGCGCGTCGAAGAGGAGCAGGCGGCCGACGAGCGGCTCGCCGATCCCGAGCGCGAGCTTCAGGGCCTCGTTGGCCTGGAGAGACCCGACGATGCCTGGCAGGACGCCCAGCACGCCGCCCTCGGCACAGCTCGGGGCGAGCTCCGGCGGCGGCGGCTGCGGGAAGAGGCAGCGATAGCACGGCCCCTCCTTCGGCTTGAAGACCGTGGTCTGGCCCTCGAAGCGGAAGATCGACCCGTGGACGACCGGGATGCCGTGCCAGACGGAGGCGTCGTTCAGGAGGTAGCGGGTGGGGAAGTTGTCGGCCCCGTCGACGATCACGTCCCAGCCCTCGCCGAGGATCCGGTCGACGTTCTCGGAGGTGAGCCGCTCGTTGAAGACCCGTACGGTGACGTCCGGGTTGAGCGCCTCGATGGTTCGCTTGGCCGACTCGGCCTTCGACTCTCCGAGCCGTTCGGTGGAGTGGACGATCTGGCGCTGGAGATTGGAGTCGTCCACGACGTCGTCGTCGACGATCCCGAGCGTTCCGACGCCTGCAGCGGCCAGGTAGAGGGACGCGGGCGACCCTAGGCCCCCGGCGCCGATCAGAAGCATGCGAGAGTCGAGGAGGCGGAGCTGCCCCTCCTCGCCGACCTCGGGGATGAGGAGATGACGGGAGTAGCGCCGCCGCTTCGGCTCGTCGAGCGCGCGCGGAAGGTCGAAGCCGAGCCCGTTGCGCTTCCAGTCGTTGAAGCCGCCGGCCAGGGAGGAGACGTTCTCGTAGCCGAGCTCCTCGAGCGCCTTCGCGGCGAAGGCCGACCGCGATCCGGAGGCGCAGTAGACGACGATCTGCGCGTCCCGGTCGGGGACGGCGCCCTCGATGCGGGACTCGAGGTTGCCGCGCGGCACGTGGACGGCGCCCGGAATGTGGCCCTCGTCCCATTCGTTTCGGTCGCGGACGTCGACGAAGACGGGCGCTTCCGCCTCGCGGAGCTCCGCGGCGGTCTGAGCGTCGATCTCGTCGATCTCGCTCTTGACCTGCTGCAGGAGCTCGCGGTAGCTCGGCATTGCTTCACGAAGTATAGCTACCTCGCCACCGCGTTCCGCAAGGGCCGGGAGCTACCCTCGGCGGCGTGTCTCAGCGCCGCGCCCGCGTCCTGGTCGGCCTGGCAGCGGCCGCCTCCGCGGCGCTCGTCGTCGGCGTCGCCGTCCTCCAGGGCGAGGAGGAGCCCGCTCCCGGCGGCGACCACCGACGCCGCGCTCCCGGCGCCGCCGCTCGAGCTGGGCCTGCTCGTCCGAAGCGACGACGAGGCCGAGGCCCTTCGGGAGGCCGAGCGGCTCGTCGATGCGGGCGACCGCGCGGCGGGCCGGGCCCTCTTCGAGGAGCTCCTCGCCGAGAACCCCGGCTCCGTGGAGGCTGCCGTCGGCGCCGCGATCGCCTCCTGGCCCGAAGGCACGGTGGAACGGCTCGAGGCGCTCGCCGCGGAGACCCCGTCGAGCGGCGTGGCGCGCCTCCACCTCGGCCTCGCGCTCCTGGCGAGCGGCGACGAGGACGGGGCGCGCTCGGAATGGCGCGCAGCGGAGGAGGTCGAGCCCGACTCTCCTGCGGCGCTCCGCGCGGAGGACCTCCTCAACCCGCAATTTGCTCCCGGCCGCCCGCCCTTCGTCGCTCCGCTCGAGGCGCCGCCCGAGCTCGAGGGCCTCTCGCCGGAGGAGCAGCTGGCGGAGCTCGAGCGGCAGGCGGCGACCGGCGGCGCGGAGGAGCGCCTCGTATACGGCATCGCCTTGCAGCGGGTTGGTCGGCCGGTCTCCGCCCGCGCGGCGTTCGAGGGGGCCCTGGAGGCCGACCCGGACAGCCTGCCGGCGACAGTTGCCGCCGCGATCGGACGCTTCGACAAGGACGATCCTTCGCAGGCGTTCTCCCGGCTCGGGCCGCTCGCCGACTCCGACGAGGAGGGCGTCGTCCGCTACCACCTCGGCCTCGCGCTCTCCTGGATCGGGCAGGTCGAGGAGGCGATCCGACAACTCGACCTGGCCCGGGAGGCCGATCCGAACGGCTTCTATGGGCGGGAAGCCGAGCGGCTCCTCGACCGTCTCGAAGACACGGAATAACACAGTCCCCCAAAAGGGGCATGACGAACGTCCGACCGCCGTGCAAGAGTCGCTGCGCTCGTGGAGGAAAGTTGCGGCGAAGCGGCCGTTGACAAGTCGCCAGTCCCGGCTACGTTGAGGAGACGGGATAGGGGATTTCGAGGAGAGGAAGGGGAGCGAAGTGGGCGTCATGCTCGACCATGACGACGCCAGGGCGCTCGTGCGCCAGGGGCAAGAGGCGGGCTTCCTCACGCACGAGGAGATTGCGCTCGCCCTCGGGGACGAGCTCGAGCCCGTGCAGCTGGACGAGTTCTACTCGGCGCTCGAGGAGCTCCACATCGAGATCGTCGACGACGCCGACGACGCCGGCGAGCTCGATCTCGAGCCCGAGGCGCGGGACGTCTCGACGGACGCGCTCCAGCTCTTCCTCAAGGACATCGGCAAGATCCCGCTCCTCACGGCGGCGCAGGAGGTCGAGCTCGCCAAGCGCATCGAGCGCGGCGACCACTCGGCCAAGCAGAAGATGGTCGCGTCGAACCTGAGGCTCGTGGTCTCGATCGCCAAGAACTACCGCAACCAGGGCCTGCCCTTCCTCGACCTGATTCAGGAAGGCACGATCGGGCTCGTCCGCGCGGCCGAGAAGTTCGACTATCGCAAGGGCTTCAAGTTCTCCACGTACGCGACCTGGTGGATCCGCCAGGCGGTGGCCCGGGCGCTCGCCGACAAGGCGCGCACGATCCGGATGCCGGTGCACGTCGTCGAGAAGCTCAACAAGATCGGCAGGATCGAGCGCAAGCTGCTCGGCGAGCTCGGGCGCGAGCCGACGATCGAGGAGATCGCCGTGGAGCTCGAGCTGGACTCCGACGAGATCGGGCACATCAAGCGAAGCGCGCAGGCTCCGATCTCGCTGGAGAAGCCCGTCGGCGACGAGGAGGAGTCCGAGTTCGGGCACTTCCTCGCCGACGAGAGCGCGCCGGCGCCGGACGAGGCCGCGGCGATGGCACTCCGCAAGGAGACCCTCAGCCGCGTGCTCCAGACGCTCTCGCTCCGCGAGCGGCGCGTTCTCGAGATGCGCTACGGCCTCGACGGCCAGCATCCGCGCACGCTCGACGAGGTGGGGCGCACGTTCAACGTCACGCGCGAGCGCGTCCGCCAGATCGAGAACCAGTGCCTGAAGAAGCTGCAGGCGCTGGCCGAGGCGCAGAAGCTCCGCGACGTCGCCTGACTAGGTCGGACGGGCGAGACCCCGCGCTGCACGCCGACCGGGGCATGTGCGATATGGGACAATGCGCGCGTGGTAGCGGCCTTCAGAGATTACGTCTACGTCTCTGACCGGAAGCTCCGTGACTTCCGCGGCAAGGTGCCTCGCCGAATCCTCGAGGGAGTGGCGGTCTCGCTGAAGGTCAGCGTGAAGGTGATCGAGGCAGCATTCTCGAAGAGCCCGACACGGGAGACCCGTGAGGCGATGATCATGGCCGTGAGGGCTCACCTGGCAGACGAACAGAAGATTGGTTCCGTCGACGACCCGCGGGGGTTCTTCGAGGGAGTTCTGCCCATGCGGTGGGGACCTTCTGATGACGTGCATCCGCCCGTCGTGGTCTTCAGTGCCACGACGCAGAAGACGGTCGTTGCACTCGGCGGGTCTCTCAAGCACGCGAATCCGGACGCCGTGCGCGCCAACGACACGGCCCCGAGCGCTCTCTCGGAGGCCACGGTCGTGTCGACCGTTGCCGACGGCCTCATCGGGCGAAACGCTTCCGGCAGCCCGCTCAGTTGGGAGCAGGCCGTCTTCAAGCTCACTCTGGGCTGGAAGGAGACCGAGGAGGAGTTCGAGTTCCTCGCAGTTCGGCACCTCTATTCCGAGGCACGAGGGGTCCTCGACGGTCATGGACGGCGCGCGCTGCTCGGCTCGCCGGTGTACGTCGCCCGCTTGCTCTAAAGACTGCCTTGTAGCAGGAGCCCGAGCAGGACGATGCGTCGACTCGCGGCCCGTAGACTCTCGCGCGTGAACCGCCCAGTCGACCCCGCCTGGCTCGCCGAGCTTTCCGACTGGCTTCGCATCCCGAGCGTCTCCGCCGACCCCGCCCACGCCGGGGACGTTCGCGCCTCGGGGGAGTGGCTCTGCGAGTTCGTCGAAGGGGCCGGCGGGGAGGCCGAGCTGGTCGAGACGACGACGCACCCGCTCGCCGTCGGCGAGATCCGCGCCTCCGCGGGCGCCGCCGACGCGCCGACCGTCCTCCTCTACGGCCATTTCGACGTCCAGCCTCCGGCGCCGCTCGAGCTCTGGGAGTCGGACCCGTTCGAGCCCGAGATCCGCGACGGCTACCTCTACTGCCGCGGCGCGGTCGACGACAAGGGCAACTCCTACCTCCTGTTGAAGGCCGCCCGGCTGCTCGCAGAAGAGGGGGCGCTGCCGGTGAACGTCCGGGTGGCGTTCGACGGGGAGGAGGAGATCGGCGGCCACTCGATCGTCGACTTCCTCGCGGCCGACGAGCGTGGCGCCGACGCCTGCCTCATCTTCGACAGCGGCATGCCCCGCGAGGACGTGCCCGCGTTCGACCTGGCGGTGCGCGGGCTCGTCTACTTCCACGTCCGCCTGCGGAGCGGCGAGCGCGACCTCCACTCCGGCATGTTCGGCGGCGCCGCCCTGAACGCCGTGCACGCGCTCATGCGGACGCTCGACGCGGTCATCGCACTCCCTGACGAGCTGCGAGCAGGCGTCGCGCCGCCGACGGAGGAAGAGCTGAGGTCGTGGCAGGAGCTCGATCCGGGCGCGGTCGTCCTCGCGGAGGCGGGCGCCAGGCCCATGGACGCGGACGCCGCCGATGATCTCTACCCACGCACGTTCGCCGCCCCGGCCGTGGACGTGAACGGGATCCAAGGTGGCGAGTCAGCCCTCACGAAGACCGTCCTGCCGGTTCTCGCCGAGGCCAACGTCTCCATCCGCCTCGCGCCCGGGCAGGACGCCGAGGAGATCGCCGCCGCCTTCGAGCGCCTCCTCCGCGAGGCTGCCCCGGAAGGCTCCGAGCTCGACATCGAGCGGCGGTCGGCCGGTCCGCCCGGCTTGATCCCGCCCGACGCCGCTGCGGTGAGCCTCGCGCAGGACGCCTTCGAGCGCGTGCTCGGCCGCCGGCCGCTGCTGCTTCGCTCGGGCGGCTCGATCCCGCTCGTCCCCGCGCTCGCAGACCGGGGCATTCCCACAATCCTCACCGGCTTCGCTCTGCCCGACGCGAACATGCACTCGCCGAACGAGCGCCTGCTCGCCCGCTACATCCCGCTCGGCGTCGACGCCGCCCGGGAGACGCTGGTCGCCCTCGGCGACCTGCGCTGACCGTGGCGATCGGCCGGGCGGTCAACGGCGCGCTTCGCAAGGCGATCCTGGCGTCGTCAGCGAGCCCGCGCGCCCGCCGGTTCGCCGACCGGCACGGCCTGCGGCTGGGCGCGTCCCGCTTCGTCGCGGGCGAGGATCTGGACAGCTGCGTCGCCGTCCTCCGCCGACTGAACGAGCGCGGGCTCCACACGAACACGACGCTCCTGGGCGAGGACGTCCTCGAGGACGCCCAGACGCGCGAGGTGGTCGAGGAGTACCTCGTGATCCTCGCCCGCTTGGACGCGGAGTCACTGCGGACCAACGTCGCCGTGAAGCTGACGCACCTCGGCCTCGACATCGACGAGGAGCTCGCCTACGAGAACGTCCGCCGGGTCGTCGAACGCGCCGGCGAGCTCGGAAACTTCATCCGCCTGGACATGGAGCACTCCGGGCTCGTCGACTCGACGCTCCACGTCTACCGACGTCTGCGGGACGCCGGGCACGACAACGTCGGCACGGTGCTCCAGTCCTACCTCTACCGGACGCCGGGCGACCTCGAGAGCCTGCTCCCGCTCGCGCCCAACCTCAGGTTCGTGAAGGGCGCGTACCTGGAGCCGGAGTCCGTCGCCTACCCGAAGAAGGAGGACGTGGACGCCGCCTACCTGCGTCTCGTGGAGCGCTCGCTGACCGGCGGAGGCTACACGGCGATCGCCACGCACGACGAGCGGATGATCGAGCACGCCCTCGCCTTCGCCGAGCGGGAGGGAATCGGCCGCGACCGCTTCGAGCTCCAGATGCTCTACGGCGTGCGCCCGCAGCTGCAGCTCGATCTGGCGGCCCGCGGCTACAAGGTTCTGGTGGCGGCCGCGTACGGCCCGGAGTGGTTCCGGTTCTTCATGCGCCGCCTGGCCGAGCGGCCTGCGAACCTCACGTTCGTCGTGCGGAACCTGGTGCGACGTTAGGCTGCGGCTGCTGGGTGTCGGCGGCGTCTTAGGAGCACAACGACCGCGGTGAGTGCCCCGAGGCCGGCGAGCGCGAGGACTGTGATCCAGATGCCCGAACTACCGCCAGAGCTCGCGGCGGGTTCGACGGGTGCCGGCGCGCCCGGGGCTGCCACGGCCTCGAGAAGGGTCGGATCAGTCACTGCCCGCAACGGGCTGTTGGTAACCGGGAAGTAGACGTAGCTTGCGCGCGTACCGGCCGAGTCGGAGGCGGTTCCGCCCAGGCCGATCGCGATGCCGCCGATTCCACCCTCGGGAACGAACACCACTGCCTCGAAGCTGCCCTTCCCGCCACCGTCCCCCGTTGCGAAGCCGACCGTCGGCGTCCCGCCGGAAGCACTCTCGAGCTGCACGATCACGCCCGATGCTCCGAACGGCTGCCGCTCTCCCTCGTCGTCGACGGAAAAGAGCTTCCAGGCGACGGTGATCTCGTCGCCGGGCGCAGCGTCGAGGGGAATCGGCGCCGTCAGCGTCGCCTCCACGTCCTCCTTGGCCGAGGCGGGCGCCGCGGTCAGGCCGACTGCGGTCGCGGCGAGGGCGGCGACGAGAACCGCTCTACGCGGCCGGAGCGACACTCTTGCCGCCGTGGGCGTGCGTGTGGGTCTCGTCGGTGACGAGCCAGGAATGCCCGAAGCGGCGCATCTCCTCGATGATCGGGAGAAGCGCCGTGCCTTTCTCCGTCAGCTCGTACTCGGCCCGCCGTGCCGCGGCGTGCCTCTCGATCATGTCGTCCTGCTCGAGGACGCGCAGCCGCTCCGAGAGCGTCCGCGGGCTGATGCCCGGGCAGGAGCGCTCCAGCTCGGAAAACCGCCGCGGACCTTCTGAAAGGTCGTGGACGATGATCGCCGTCCACTTCGAGCCGATGATGTCGGCCGTACAGGCGACCGCGCACTCCTCGTCGTGGACGGGTCGCATCGTGCGCATATGCGCATTGTAGCCCTGCAGTCCCTCAGTCCCAGGGCGGGGGATTGTGCACCCAGCGGCCGCCGAGCATCGTCGCCACCACCTGGACCTCGCCGAGCTCTTGGACAGGGCAGTCGAGCGGATCGCGGTCGAGGACGACGAGGTCGGCCAGGTAGCCGGGGAGGAGCTTGCCGCGGCGTCGCTCGTCGCGCGTGAGCCAGGCCGGGGCCACGCAGGTCGCATGCAAGGCCTGCTCCACGGTCACCGCCTGCTCGGGATGCCAGGCCTCGCGGTCGTCGAGCGAGCGCGTGACGCCGGCCCTGATCCCGAAGAGCGGGTCGAGCTCCTCGACGGGCGCGTCGGAGCCGTTCGCCACGAGTGCGCCAGAGTCGACGAGCGAGCGGAACGCGTAGGCGCCCCCGGTCTTCCCCGCCCAGAACACGTCCGCGAGGTCGCGGTCGGACGGGGCATGGCTGAACTGGACGGAGGCGGCGACGCCCAGCTCGGCGAAGCGGCCCACGTCCTCCGGCGCGAGCAGCTGCGCGTGCTCGATTCGCTGGCGGAGGCCGCGGGGGCGCCACTCGTCCTGCGTCTCCTCGAAGGCGTCGAGCGCCCGCCGGTTGGCACGGTCGCCGATCGCGTGCACCGCCACCGGAAAGCCGGCGCGCGCGCTCCGGCGGACGATGTCCACGAACTTCTCGTAGCCGACGATCTCGACGCCGGAGCCGTCGAGCAGGAGCGCCGTCCGCGAGCCGAGCGTCCCGTCGAGGAAGGCCTTGATGTACCCCACCCGGAGCAGCTCGTCGCCCAGTCCGGACGCGACCCCGACCTCCTCGAGGCGGTCGAGCAGGTCCCAGGGGAGCGACTGCCAGACGCGCAGGTTCAGCGCGCTCTCGTCCTTGAGCCGCTGGAAGACGCGCAGCGCCCCCAGCCACCCGTCCTTGTCGTGGATCGCCACCACTCCCCGGGAGAGCGCGAGCGGGATCCCCTCCCGGCAGGCGTCGACCATCTCGTCCTCGGTGGGGCGGACGTAGACATCCCGGAAGTGCCAGGCGCACTCCTCCCGGAGGACGCCCGTGGGCTCGCCCTGCTCGTCGCGCTCGACGACGCCTCCCGGCACCTGGAGCTCGCCGTCCGCGAGCGCGAGCGCCGTCGAGTTGAGCCAGAGGGAGTGGTAGTCCTTCGACATGAGCGCGACGGGGACGTCGCCCGTGATCGAGTCGAGCGCCTGTTTCGTCGGCTCGGCGGCAGGCGACCATTCGCCGCTCCGCCAGCCGAGGCCCCGGAGCCATTGCCCGCTCGGCACCTCCCGGACCGCCGAGGCGACCCGCGCCAGCGCGTCGTCGAGCGACCGCGGCTCCCTCCAGGCGCACCTGGCGCTGGGCGAGCGCCCACGTCGGGAAGTGCACGTGTGAGTCCGTGAACCCGGGAAGGACGCACCTCCCGCCGAGGTCGACGCGCTCGGGGCTCGCAAGGGCGGTCTCGTGCGTGCCGATCCCGCCCGCGACCCGCTCTCCGGCGATCGCGAGCGCGGCGGCTTTCGGGAGCGACGTATCGAGGGTGCGGACGACGCCGTTCTCCAGGATCACGCCCCGAGAATAGTCCGACGCCCCCGGTGACGGCAGGGAGGTCACCGGGGGCGTCGGCCGGAGCCGGGGGGCTCGCAACCGGGCTGTACGTGATTCGCAGCCCGGTGACGGCCGGTTCGACCTAACGGGAGAACATGTCCGCGTTCTTGGCGACGATGCCCATGGCGAGCGTGTCGCCGGTCGCGACCATGTGCTTGTACGCCTCGCGGAAGAGCGAGTACGACTCCTCGTAGTCGCCTGCCGCGTAGGCGTCGAGAGCGCCCTTCAGCTGGGTGATGTGCATCGTCAGGCCCTCCTGGAGCGCCTCCTGGGGGAGGCCGGTCGCCTCGGCGAGGAAGCCGGAGAACGCCCCGGTGTACCCGGTGAGGTTGTCGACCGCCTCCTGCTGGCCCGCCTCGTCCTTCTCGGCCAACGCGACCGTGTAGTCCACGAAGAACTTGATGTGGTCGCGCCAGAGGCTCGGGCCGTCGAGGAACTGCGCGGCGGCCTCGTCGCCGTAGACGGAGCCGATCGCCTCGGAGAGCTCGACCGAGTTCTCGTCGAGCGCGGCGGCGATCGCCTCGAAGTCGGACGCGCCCGAGTAGCCCTTCTGCGTGGCGAGCATCGCCAGGACGGCGTGCTCCCCGAGGAGCCGGTCGAGCGTCACCCGCAGGTCGGAGGCGGCCATCGTCGCCGGCTCGAGCGGGAACAGGTCGGGCGACTGCTCCGCGATGGCGCCCGAGAGAGCGTCGCCCGTCTCGAACATGTGGGCGTAGGCCATGCGCGTGAGGTCGTATGCCTCCGCGTAGTCCTTCTTCGCGTAGGCGTCGAGCTGGCCCTTCAGCTGCGTGATGTGCGTGACGAGCCCCTCCTGGAGGGTCTCCTGCGGGAGGCCCGTGGCCTCGGCGAGGAAGCCGGAGAACGCGCCCGTATAGCCCGTCAGGTCGTCGACGGCCTGCTTCTGTGCGGCCTTGTCCTGACCGGCGAGGCCGACGGTGTAGTCGACGAAGAACGAGATGTGATCCCGCCAGAGGCTCGGTCCGTCGAGGAACTGCTCAGCGGCCTCGTCGCCGTAGACGGATCCGATCGCATCGGCGACCTCGACCGAGTTCTCGTCGAGCGCTGCTGCCGCAGCCTCGAAGTCCTCGGCGCCGTCGAGCCCCTTCTGGGTGGCGGCGACGGCGAGGAGCGCATGCTCGCCGAGGAGCGAGTCCAGCGTGACTCGCAGGTCGGCGGCCGGGCTCATGGTGTCCGCGGCCACCGCCATGTCGTCCGACATGCCGCCGGTCTCCGTCTGGGCGGGCGCCGGAGTGTCGGAGGCGGCATCGTCGTCGTCCCCACCGCACGCTGCGAGCCCGAGGGCTGCGGACGCGCTGACGGCGAGGAGCGCGAGGAGCGTTCTGAGTTTCATCGTGTCTCCCTGATCTGGTGTCTCGTGGGCATGCCTGGTTCGCTCGAGCCCATGTCGCGGTTCGCGACAAGCGACACCAAAACCGGTTCAGGCGCTGCTGCGTATGGATCTGCGATGCGCCGCCTCCTCCTCGCCGCGCTCGCTCTCTTCCTCCTCCCAGGCTGCGGTGGGGAGGAGGGGACCGACGAGGGCGCCGCGCCGAGCGGCGCCGGCGCGGTGGTCGACGTCGCCCTCAGCGAGTTCGTCATCGAGCCCTCGGCGATCCCACTCGAGCCGGGCTCCTACACGTTCCACGTGGTCAACGAGGGCGGGGTCGTGCACGCGCTCGAGGTCGAAGGCCCGGCCGGCGAAGTCGAGACCGCGGACCTCGACCCCGGCGAGTCGGCTGACCTGGACGTCGACCTCGGCGAGGACGGCGAGTACGAGATCTACTGCCCGGTCGGCGACCACCGGGAACGCGGGATGGAGGGGACGATCACGGTGGGCGGCGGCGGAGCCGGCACCACCACGGACGAGACGACCACCGACGACGACTCGGGCTACGGCTACTAGCCAGTCCCCGCGCAGCACCACTCGGCCACGCGGGGGAACGTCGTCGCGCCGACGCCGCCCGGGTCGAACTCGCGCCGGATGTCGGGAACCGCGACGATGCGGCTGACGCCGGGGAGGCGCAGGAAGAGCAGCTGATCCGCCTCGGACCAACCCGTCAGGAGCCAGCTTCCGTTCGGCGAGAACACGAGGTCCTCGAGGCGCCCCTGGCCCTGCTGGAGCTGCTGGCTCCCGAGCCTGATCGAGCTCCGGCCGCTCCCGGGGTCGAACACCGTGTACGCGATGTCGCGCGTGCCGGGAGCGAACGCCGCGTCGAGCACGTCCTGACCTTCGGGCGTCTCCAGGGCCCCGGCCGGTCTTCCACCGGCGTTGTAGAGAGGATGTCGTCGGCCTGACGTGACCACGAGGAGGACGCCCGCGTCGTCGGACCAGACGAGCTGCTCCGGCGCCGCGCCGGGGTCGGCGACCCAGAGCTGCTCGCCGTCGGCCTCGACAACGCGGACGCGGCCGTCCGCGGAGGTATAGGCGAGCACCGTTCGGCCCTCCCCGGGTCGCCAGGCGGGCGCGACCGGGGCGACGTCCTCAGCCAGCAGCCTGTCGCCCGTGCCGTCGCCGCCGACGACCCGCAAGGTCTCGCCCTCGCGGTAGGCGACGTGGAAGCCCGGGCTCGGCGCCCAGCGGGCGTCCGCGACGGGCGTCGGCCTGGTGACGGACCAGCGCCTGTCGCTGTCCGGCTCGACCGCGACGAGCCGGAGTCCGCCGGTGGCGATGACGAACAGCCCGTTCGGGGAGAAGGATGCGTCCTCGTAGCTTCCGAGGAGGCGCTTCGATCCGTCGACTCTGACGATCCAGGGGCCCTGCTCGGAGATGACGAGAAGCCGCCCCGCGCTCGGCAGCCGGACGAGCGCGGGCTCCGTGGCCTCCTCGCCGGCCACGCGGTCGTGGATCCAGCCGCCGACCGAGCGCCCGGGCGGGGAAAGCGCCGCTGCCACCAGCACGGCCATTACGGCGACCGCAACCAGGAGCCGCAACCGGCGTCTGGGTGCGGGCGCCGGCTCGCGCTCCGCGTAGGCCCTGCGCACGACTGACCAGCTGCGCCGCTGGGCCTCCAGCTCGTCCGGGACGGGCACGGCCAGGAGCGAGTCGCGGGCACGAGTCTCGTTCATCGGCTGTCCTCCGGGCCGACCACGCCCTGGAGAGCGTCGAGCCCCCTGCGAAGCCGTGAGTTCACGGTGCCTCTCGGAAGGTCGAGCATGCGCGCGATCTCACCGGGCGTGTACTCCAGGACGTAGCGGAGGACGACGACGGCGCGGTGGTCGGGCGAGAGCGCGGCCAGCGCCGCGACGACGCCCTCGGGGAGCGGGGCGGCGGGATCTTCCCGCTCCTCAGCGGCGACCCCCTCGATCGTCTCGCCGGCGCCCACCTCGCGCCGCAGCGCCCGTGCGCGGGCCCAGTCGATCGCCCGGTTGACGACGATCCGGTGGAGCCAGGGGCCGAACGGGCGCGCGCTGTCGAAGCGGTCGAGGGCGCGCACCGCGGCCAGAAACGCCTCCTGCGCCACGTCCTCCGCCCCGGCTGCGTCGTGCACGACCAGGAAGGCTGCGCGGTACGCGCGCGGCCAGTGAGCGCGAAAGAGCGCCTCGAAATCGGAGGCCGACCCAGCCTGGGCGCCGCGCACCCAGGCACGCTCGTCGCGGCCCGCGCCCGCCATCGCGTGCCGACTATACGAGCGGGCGCCACAGAAGGGTCCATCGTCGAGACCTACGGGCCGCGCGCTTGCGCAGGTCCCGCCGCCGTCGTACCCTTGGCCTGGCGATGCCTGCGTGCGCGAGCTGCCGCGGCGAGGTGGAGGAGCGCTTCCGCTTCTGCCCGTGGTGCGCGGCCGCCCAGAGGGCCAAGATCGTCGAGTTCTTCGCCGGGCACCCGCTCGTCGAGGACGATCCCGCCAAAGCCCTGCGCGTCTCCCGCTACCTGGGCGACACCGAGGAGCACCGGCACGTCCGCTTCAGCGTCTGGAGCGGCGGAGGGACGACCCCTCGTGCCGAGGCGGCGGTCTCGCTTGCCGACGACGAGGCCGAGCGACTCGCGCGCTTCCTCGAGGACACGGCCAGAGTTCCGGAGCAACCTGCCGCGAGCTAGAGAAGAAGCCTGATCGCCCTGGCGTGCCGCGCGGCCGCGGCCGGTGCGAGCCGCCCGGCCGGAAGCTCGACGACGAAGGACGCCGTGCCGGGAAAGCGATGGTTCTGCCAGTTCGGCGCCGTCCCGTTGAGCCAGCGAATGGAGCGGTACGGCTCGCGCGCGAGCCGCGCGTAGCGCCGGGCCTTCGCGCGGCTTCCGCCCCAGGCGCGCACGACGTGCTGGGGCTGGTGGTACCAGATGGTGACGTCGGGGCGGATGCGCTTCACCAGGCGCCGGGCCAGTCGTGTCTCCCGCTCGGACCACGGCCGAGGCCCTGAGTACTGCGGATCCCAGCGGCTCCCGATCGGGATCCACTCGGAGCCGAAGTTGCGGTTGAGGTCGACGCCGCGTCCGTTCAGGCGGGTGCCGAGCCGCCGGCCGTCCGGATTGAGGTTGTGGACGATCCACAGGTCGAGGCCGGCGGGCAGCGGCCCATGGCGCAGCCTCTGCGTGACGTCGATGCCTTCGCATTCGTCACCATGGATGCAGCCCACGACGAGGATCTTCCGTGGGCTCCCGAAGTCGCCGCGACGGTGCACGCGGATCGGGTGACCTCTGTGGGAGTGGCCGAGGACGGCGTTCCACTCCTGTGGGGGCTGCGCCGGTGGCAGCGTCGCTAGGACGCCGGCCGTGAGGTAAGCGGCAAGCACCTGAATCATACGGTACGGGCTCTCCCCGAAGTCCGGGACCCAGCCCGGTTCCCCGCTCGTAGACGTTCTCGTGCGCATCGCCGTCGCCTTCGCGCTCGTCGCGCTCGTCGTCTCGGTGCCCGCCGCGGGCTTCGTCGACCCGGGTGACGGCGAGCCGGTGGCGATCGAGCCGGCCACGCCCGCGCCAGAGATCGCCTGGCGGCGCTCGGTCGCGTTGGGCGAGCCCTCGGCGGGACGGCTGGTGCGCGGCGTCAGGTTCCCGGCGCAGGGCGAGCATTTCTTTACGTGGGATCCCCTCCTGCACCGCGTGCCCAACCGCGCCTCGCGGCGCTGGGGGAGCGACCGGCTCGTGCGCTTCGTGCTCCGGGTCATCGATGCGTACGCCGCGGCGCACCCGGGGGCGCCGAGGGTGGGGATCGGCGACCTCAGCCGGCGCCGCGGCGGTCCCTTCGGGCCGGTGCACGTCACGCACCAGAACGGGCTCGACGCGGACGTCTACTACCCGCGGCACGATCGCGCCGAGCGACCGCCGCTGCGCGTCTCCGAGATCAACCGCAGGTTCGCGCAGGATCTGGTCGACCGCTTCGTCGCCGCCGGGGCCGACCTCGTCTACGTCGGCCCGAACACGGGCTTCACGGGCCCGCGCGGAGTCGTGCAGGTGATCTGGAACCACGACAACCACCTGCACGTCCGGATCCGTGCTACCACTGGCTGATCGCGGTCCGAAAGGTTGCCACCTGGCTCCTGGCCGGGGCCGTCGCCGCCCTCGGGCTCGCCGCGGGCGTTGACGCGCTGCGGGGCGAAGAGCGCCCCGTTTCCCCCGGGCCGCCGGGACGCCGACGATTCCGGGCCTCGGGGAGCACGCGGAGCTGGCGGCCAGGCAGCTTCGCGAAGCCGGCGTGAGCGGTGTGCTGACGTACTCCGACGACGAGTGCCGGCTGCACGCAGTCTCCCTCCCCGAGCTCGCTCCGGCGCCTGCGCCGTCGTTCGAGATGTGCCGGCCGGCGACATCGACCGGAGGGCTCGGGGCCGTCGACGGCGAGGTCGTCTGGTCCGGGCTCGGCTACGGCGCCGTCCAGGTCGTGCTCTCGCGGGAGGAGCTGTCGCGCGCGATTGAGCCCGGGCTAGGAATCGGGATCGATGCCAAGGCCGGGTTCCGCGCGGTCCAGGCGGTCGCGCTGGACGACGAGCGCTACGTGGTCCTGGCGGACTCGACCTACGAGCCGCGCGAACGCGTGCTCGCCGGGTTCGAGGGAGCGCGTCCGCTCTTCGTGCACCCGCGTTGGTGGGTCTACGACGCTCGCGCGATCCGCCCCAGCCCGCGAGGTCGCTACTACGCGCTTCTCGGGCCTTACCCGAACCCTCGAGTATTCACCCGAGACGGCCGCGAGGTCGGCCGCCCGGACGGGGTGCCCGCCGCGCTGGCCATCGCCTGGTCGCCGGACGACCGCTGGACGGCGCTCGCCACCGAGGAGAGCGTTTACGTCTTCTCGTCCGAGCGCCCGGAAAACCGCGTCGTCAGGGTGCCGCTCTCCGTTCGCGACCTCGATTGGACTCACGAGCCACAGGTCGCCGGGGCTTCTTAACTCCCACGGGGCACCCCTTCCCACCACCCGCTTCCGAGCGTAACGCCGAAAAGCGCACGCAGTGGCGCGCGAACCGTGGCAAGTCGTGCACAATCCTCGCCAGAACGTGAACGCTCCGGCGCTCCGTGCGCGCCCGCTGCGAACACTAGAATCCGCGACGTGGGGTACGAGCCGCTCTCCGACGAGCAGCGCGAGATCCGCGAGCTCGTCCGGACGCTCGCGCGCGAGCGCATCGCGCCGCGGGCCGCCGAGATCGACGCGCTCCGGCGAGTTCCCGTGGGACATGGTCGAGCTGCTGCGAGAGCACGAGATCCTCGGTCTTCCCTTCGAGGGGCGCTACGGCGGCACGGGAACGGGGACGCTGATGGTCCTGGTCGCCGTCGAGGAGATCTCCAGGGTCTGCGCGACGACCGGTCTGATCCTCGCCCTCCAGGAGCTCGGGGCCCTTGCGATCAAGAACGACGGCACCGAGGAGCAGAAGGAGCGCTACCTCCCGCGTCTGGCAAGCGGAGAATGGCTTCCGGCGTACGCCCTGACCGAGCCGGGCTCGGGCTCGGATGCGGCAGCCATGCGCTCCGAGGCCAAGCTCGAGGGCGACGAGTACGTCCTGAACGGCTCGAAGCGCTTCATCACGAACGCGGGCGTCGCCGGGGTCTACGTCGTCTTCGCCAAGACCGATCCGACCGCCGGGCACGGCGGCATCTCGGCGTTCATCGTCGAGGCCGATGCGCCCGGCTTCGAGGTCGGCCGGATCGAGCCGAAGATGGGGATCAAGGGCTCGACCACCGGCGAGGTCTTTCTCTCGGACTGCCGCGTTCCGGCCGGAAACCGGATCGGCGAGGAGGGTGACGGCTTCAGGATCGCCATGCGCGTGCTCGACCGCTCCCGCCCGGGGATCGCGGCGCAGGCGCTTGGCATCGCTCAGGGCGCCACCGACTATGCGCTCGAGTACGCGAAGACGCGGGAGACGATGGGCAAGCCGATCGCCGAGCACCAGCTCATCGCCGCCAAGCTCGCCGAGATGGAGACGAAGTGCGAGGCCGCGCGCGGGCTCCTCTACAAGGTCGGAATGGCGATCGACGAGGGAGTCGAGCCTCTCACCAAGATGTCAGCGATGGCGAAGCTCTTCTGCGGCGACACGGCCATGGAGGTCACCACCGAAGCCGTCCAGATCCTCGGCGGCTACGGCTACATGAAGGAGTACCCCGTCGAGCGCATGATGCGCGACGCCAAGATCACGCAGATCTACGAGGGAACGCAGGAGATCCAGCGGATCGTGATCGCGCGCGAAATGGTGCGCGAGGCGCGGGCGTCGCTGCTCGCGGAGGTGGGCTAACCGGACGCCTTCGCCGCGCGCAGCGACGCCTTGTGCGCGCGCTTCTTCGCCTGGTAGTCCTCGAGCGCCTCGTAGGAGTTGACGTCCCCGAGCGTCGGGTGCGTCGGCGCGACGTCCTCCCAGCCGGGCGGGCGGATGCCGAAGCGCTTGCCGACGATCGCGAGCAGCGATCGGGCCTTCATCGGTCCCGATTCCCGGAAGGGCGAGCAGCCGCCGCTCCAGGTCCTCGCCGCTCTCGGCCTCGAGCCAGACGCGCTCCGCCGCGGCCGCCGTAGTCCTCGGCCACGACTGCGCAGAGTTCCTGCACGCGTCGGGCCATGTTCCCCGGGAAGCGGTGGATGGCGGGCTTCTGCCGGAAGAGCTCCTCGAGCTCGCCCGGGATCCGTGCCGGCGATCGTCGAGGCGTCGAAGTTGCCGAGCCGGCGGCGGATCTCGAGCGGGCCCGAGAAGGCCTTTTGCACGGTGACCTGCTGGTCGAGCACGAAGCCGACGAGCAGCGCCAGCGGCTCCTCGGCGAGGAAGCGATCGGCTTTGTCGTCGCCCGTGAAGTAGAGGTGTGTCGGCCGGGCGGCGTTCATGAGTCGACCATGGCCAAAGATTCTAGTCGCCGTGTCTCGTTGCACACACTCGCGACCCCCCGGCACACTGCACGCGCCCGGTGTGCGCCTTTTGTCGTTACGCTCGGAAGCGGGTGGTGGGAGAGGGGTGCCCCAGAGGAGTAAGGGGAGCAGAATCGCCGCCGGGATGACCTGCCGCAATGGGTACGCTGGACGAGTGAGCGCGCTCGCGCCTTTTAGCCAGGACGTCCGCACCTGGTTCGAGCAGACGTTCGCCGGCCCGACTCCCGCGCAGGAGCGAGGCTGGCCGGCGATCGCGACGGGTCGTCACGTGCTCATCCAGGCGCCTACCGGCTCCGGGAAAACGCTGGCGGCGTTCCTCTGGGCGCTCGACCGGGCCCGGCCGGGAGAAGGCACCCAGGTGCTCTACGTCAGCCCGCTGAAGGCGCTCAACTACGACGTCGAGCGAAACCTGCGGGGGCCGCTCGCGGGGATCCGCTCCGAGCTATCGGTCGCCGTCCGCACCGGGGACACGCCTCCGAAGGAGCGGGCGGCGATGCTGAAACGGCCGCCGGACATCCTCATCACGACTCCGGAGTCGCTCTTCCTCATGCTCACCTCGCGCGCCCGCGACACCCTCCGCGGCGTTCAGGTCGTGATCGTCGACGAGGTGCACGCGGTCGCCGGCTCCAAGCGCGGAGCTCATCTGGCGCTCAGCCTCGAGCGGCTCGAGCGCCTGGTCGGTGGGCCCATGCAGCGCGTCGGGCTCTCGGCCACGCAGCGCCCCCTGGAGGAGATCGGACGCTTCGTGTCCGGCGGCCGTCCCATCGAGCTCGTCGACGCGGGCACACGCAAGGAGCTTGATCTTCGCGTCGTCGTCCCGCTCGAGGACATGCGCGAGCCGGGCGAGGGCGGCTCGATCTGGCCATCCATCTACCCGGCGCTCCTCGAGCTCGTCCGCGAGCACCGCTCCACGATCGTCTTCGTCAACAATCGCCGCCTCGCGGAGCGGCTGGCGCTCCGCCTGAACGAGCTGGCGGAACAGGAGATCGCGCGCGCGCACCACGGCTCGCTCGCTCGCGAGCAGCGTGTCGAGGTCGAGGAGCAGCTGAAGAAGGGCGACATCCCGTGCCTCGTCGCCACGTCGTCGCTCGAGCTCGGCATCGACATGGGCGCCGTCGACCTCGTCGTCCAGGTGGAGTCGCCGAAGTCCGTCGCGCGCGGGCTCCAGCGCGTCGGCCGCGCGGGACATCGGCTGGACGAGGCGTCGAAAGGCCGGATCTTCCCGAAGTTCAGAGCGGACCTGCTCGAGTCGGCAGTCGTCGTCCGGCGCATGAAGGAAGGGCTGATCGAGGAAACCCGCGTGCCGCGCAATCCTCTCGACGTCCTCGCCCAGCAGGTCGTCGCCGTCTGCGCCCAGGAGGAGATCTCCGTCGACGAGCTCCACGACCTCGTCCGCAGGGCTTGGCCCTTCCGCGACCTCTCGCGCCAACAGCTGGAGAACGTGCTCGACATGCTCGCCGGCCGCTATCCGTCCGAAGAGTTCGCGCGAGCTGCGACCGCGCATCACCTGGGATCGGGTCGCCGGGCTCCTGCGGGGCCGAGAAGGCGCTCGCCGGCTCGCGGTCACGAACGCCGGCACGATCCCCGACCGCGGCCTCTTCGGCGTCTACCTCGTGGAGGGCGGCGGGCGCGTCGGCGAGCTCGACGAGGAGATGGTCTACGAGGCACGGGCCGGCCAGACGTTCCTGCTCGGCGCCTCGACATGGCGGATCGAGGAGATCACCCGCGACCGCGTGCTCGTCTCGCCGGCGCCGGGCGTTCCCGGGCCTCGTGCCCTTCTGGAAGGGCGAGGGCATCGGCCGTCCGTACGAGCTCGGTGAAGCGATCGGGCAGACCGGCCGGGAGCTTGTCGGCCTCGACGACCAGCGTGCCCGCGAGCGACTGGTGTCCGAGCACGAGCTCGACGAGCGCGCCGCGGAGAACCTCCTCACGTTCCTCCGCGAGCAGGAGCAGGCGACCGGCGTGCTTCCTTCCGATCGAGCGGTCGTCGTCGAGCGCTTCCGCGACGAGATCGGCGACTGGCGGCTCTGCATCCTGACGCCCTTCGGAGCGCGAGTGCACGCCCCGTGGGCCCTGGCGCTGGCCGCCCGCCTGCGTGAGTCGCTCGGCCTCGAGGTCAACTTCATCTGGTCGGACGACGGCGTGGCGTTCCACCTGCCCGACGCCGAGGCGCCGCCACTCGCTCGACGAGCTGCTCGTCGGCTCGGACGAGCTCGACGACCTCGTGGTCGCGGAGCTGGGCGGCACGGCGCTCTTCGGCGCCCGCTTCCGCGAGAACGCGGCCCGCGCGCTTCTGATCCCGCGCCGCCGCCCGGGCCAGCGCACGCCGCTCTGGCAGCAGCGGCTGAAGGCGCAGGGACTGCTCCAGGTCGCCCGCCGCTATCCCGACTTTCCCGTGATCCTGGAGACCTACCGCGAGGTGCTCCAGGACGTCTTCGACCTGCCTGCCCTGCGGAGCCTGCTCGACGCGCTCCGGCAACGCCGCATCGATCTCGTCGCCGTCGAGACGGCGAGCGCGTCGCCCTTTGCGTCCTCGCTCCTCTTCGACTACGTCGCCACCTACATGTACGAGGATGACACGCCGCTCGCCGAGCGCCGGGCGCAGGCCCTGGCCCTCGATCGCGACCTCCTGAAGGAGCTGCTCGGCCAGGAGGAGCTCCGCGACCTCATCGACCCCGACGCGCTCGAGCAGGTGGAGCGGGAGCTACGAGGCTCGCCGGCCGAGCGCCGACGGGCTGCACGACATTCTGCTGCGGCGCGGCGACCTCGCTCCCGACGAGGCCGACCCGGCGCTCGCCGGGCAGCTCGAAGCCGAGCGCAGGGCAGTGCGCATCCGCGTCGCCGGCGCCGAGCGCCTGATCGCCGCCGAGGACGCCGGGCGATATCGGGACGCCCTCGGGGCGATGCCTCCTGCGGGCCTACCCGATGCCTATCTCGACGCCGGGGAGGATCCGCTGGGCTGGATCCTTCGGCGCTTCGCGCGCGGGCGCGGGCCGTTCACCACCGACGAAGCCGCCCGCCGATTCGGCCTCGAGCACGAGCGAATGGAGACGTTGCTCGCGGCGCTCGATCTCGTGCGGGGCGAGCTGCGCCCCGGCGGATCCGAGCGCGAGTGGTGCGACCCGGATGTTCTTCGGCGACTTCGACGTGCCAGCTTGGCCCGGCTCCGCAAGGAGGTGGAGCCCGTCGAGCAGGGATCGCTCGGCCGCTTCCTTCCCGGCTGGCAGGGAGTCGATCGGCGGGCGACGCTCCGGGAGTCCCTCGTCCCCCTCCAGGGCCTCTCGCTCCCGGTGGCGCTCTGGGAGAGCGACGTGCTGCCCCGGCGCGTGCCCGGCTACCAGCCGGCGTGGCTCGACCAGCTGACGGCTTCGGGCGAGGTCGTCTGGGTGGGTGCCGGGCTCGAGCGTGTTGCCCTCTACTTCCGGGAGGACGCGCTCCGCGCTCGGGCGGCCCGGCGCGCTCCCGCCTCCGGAGGAGGATGTTCACGCGAGCGATCCGGACAGCGCTCGCGGGCGGGGCACTCTTCTGGTTCGATCTCCTCGCGGCGACCGACCTCGAGGGCGAGGCAGCGCTTCCCGCGCTCTGGGATCTCGTCTGGGCCGGCGAGGTGACGAACGACGCCTGGCAGCCTCTGCGGGCGAGCCGCCGTTTCCAGGCGCCGAGGCCACAGAAGCGGCCGCGGCGCTTCTCGCGCGCGCGCGCGGATGCGATCACGGCCACCCAGGGCCGCTGGTCGGCGGCGGGCGGCCTCTTCGCGGGCGAGCCGGATGCCCGGGCGCTGGCCGAGCTGCTGCTCGAGCGCCATGGGATCGTCACTCGCGACGGTGTCCGGGCCGAGGGCATCCCGGGCGGGTATGCGCCTGTCTATCGTGAGCTCCGGAAGCTGGAGACGCTCGGGGTCTGCCGTCGCGGCTACTTCGTCGAGGGCCTCGGCGGCGCCCAGTTCGCCCTCCCCGGCGCGGTGGAGCGCGTCCGTGAGCCGCCGGAGACGGAGACGGCGCTCGTTCTCGCCGCGGCCGACCCGGCGCAGCCCTACGGCTCGGCGCTCGCCTGGCCGAAGCGTTCCGGCGCTCGCGCCGCGCGCGTGGCCGGTGCCTACGTCGTCCTCCTCGACGGCGAGCCTGCACTCTTCGTCGAGCGCGGGGGGCGCTCGCTCGTGCCGCTGCGCGATCCCGAGGAGGGCTGGCTCAGGAGCGCGCTCGGCGCGCTCGTCCAGCACGCGCGCCGGACGGGTCTGAAGCGCCTCGCCGTCGAACGCTTCGACGGCCAGCCCGTCGGGGAGACCGAGGCGATGCCGCTCCTCGTCGAGGTCGGCTTTCTCGCCGGTCCGCGCAGGGCCGTCCTCCGCTCGTAGGGGCCTCGGCTCACCGTGCCCGAAGGGGACGCGCTTCATCGTGCCGCGGAGCGCCTGCGGGTCCTCGAGGGCGAAGTCGTTGCCGTCGAGACCCCGCACCCACGGGCAGCCGTACTGCAGCTGGCCGAGCGGCTCGACGGTCTTCGGCTCGTGCGCGTCCGCGCCGTCGGCAAGAACCTCTTGCTCGACTTCGAAGGCGGCCTCGTGCTCCGCAGCCACCTCCGCATGAAGGGGCGCTGGCGTGTCGAGCCGGCCGGGCACGAGCCGTTCGGAACGCCTTGGCTTGTGCTGCGCGGCCGCGAGCGCCAGGCGGTCCTCTGGAACGGCCCGGTGCTGGAGCTGACCCGCGGCCGGTCGCCCGCGGTGGCTCGTCTCGGCCCCGACGTGATGGCCGACTCGCCCGACCTCGAGGGCATGCTCTCCCGCCTGCGCGCCGTGCGCCAGTCACGGGAGATCGGCGAGGCTCTGCTGGACCAGAGGCTCGTGGCCGGGATCGGGAACATGTGGAGGGCGGAGGCGCTCTTTGAGGCGCGGGTTTCGCCCTGGCGTCGGCTGTCGGAGCTCGACGACGGCGAGCTTCGCGGCCTGCTCGAGGAAGCCGCGCGCCTCATGCGATCGGGGCGTCGTCGGCACGATGTCTACCGGCGCGCAGGCCGTCCCTGCCGCGTGTGCGGCACTCGGATCCGCTCGCATCCGCAGGGCGACGAGGTCCGGATGGCCTACTGGTGCCCGGGGTGCCAGGCAGGAACGAGCGAGGCGGGGGCGTAACCGTTTCGGGTGTCCGACAGGGCTTCCGACAGCCGTCTGCCAGCCAGGGGGGCCGGCAGGGCTCCCCGCTCGCCGCAGCTCTTCACTGCGCTCCGCGGCTTCTGCCTCGGCGCATTCTTCGACCTCGGTCTCGAGCTCGAGGGTGGCGCCGACCTCCCGATCGCGCTCGAAGAGCACGCCGGGCCGAACCGACCGACGCTCTACGAGTACCGTCCGCTCGTCGGCTCCTTCATCGAGCAGCGGGCGGGACGCCTCGCCTTGCGCGAGGACGCCCGGGAGGCGCTGGCGGCGCTGAAGGACGAGCCGGCCGCCGGCATCTTCGCGAGCGCTCACGCCGACCAGCGCGTCGGCGAGGACGAGGCGCTCCGGCGCACCATCCTCGTCCCCTTGCTCGTCGCCACCGCCGAGGCGTGCGGTGGCTTCGACTGGGACGACGACGCCTTCGAGCGCTCGTACGCCCAGCTCGAGCGCTCCCTCTACGGCGACCGCCGCTCCTACGCCGCGCTCGCGCCGCTGGTCGGCTTGACCGCGGGAGGAACGACCGACCTCGGTCGCGGCGTTCGGGTACGCCCGGCGGCCGCCAACGAGCTGACGGCCGCCTGGCCGGACGCCGGACGCTTGCTGCCACGCGACTGGGGTCGGGAGATCGACCGCACCCTCGTGCTCGAGCTCGAGGCGGAGCTCGACTCGCACGCCTGCCGCGTCCCCGACGCTCCCGGTGAGTTCGGGCGAGCGGTCAGCGCGCTGCGGCTGGCGACGCCCGGTGCGATCGCCGCCGGCCCCGTTGTCTTCGAACGGCTCGACTTCCGTCCGTACGGCGTCAGGCCGATGCCTGCGACCGCCGCTCAGGTTCCGCCGGGCCAGGCGACTCGCCTCGACGTCTTCAGGGCGCCGCTCGTGATCGAGCTGCAGACGCGGCTGGCCGACGCGCCCGACGACCTGCTGGAAGCGCTGGACCGCTGGGAGCTGGCGCTCTTCCACGCCGGCGCCCACCGCTCCGACGAGCTCCGCGAGGCGCTCGAAGCGCTCCTGGGTTGCGACGAAGGGCCGTGGGCGGCGGCGATGCGCGCAGCCGTGCTCCTGGGCGAGACCGCGCGGGAGCGGGAGGATCTCCTGATCGCGCTTCGTGCGCTGCTCGACGGGGACGGCCCCGGCGCTCGGGCCGAGGACGCCGTTCGGCGGGCCCTTGTCGAGACGCTCCTCGAGGGCTCCAGGGAGGAGCTTGTCGCCGTGCTGGACGAAGCCCTCCTGGGTCTCCGACCTCGGCCGCAGGTCAGCTCGTCCTCCCGGGTGCTGGCAGCCGGATGACACTCCCGACCCGGGCGGAGCTCATGCGCCGTCGCCGTTGCCGACTGCTGGTCGTCGGCATGGTGCTCGCCGCGCTTCTGCCGGTCTTTCAATGGAGCTGGATCACGCTGGCGGTCGGACTGGGCGGGCTCGCCGCCCTCCTGTTCGTCTACCGGCGCGAATGCGCGGGCATTTCCGCGCAGGAATCGACACGGAGCGACACACATCCGCGCGATCCCGAGGCGTAGCCTCGGAGGGGTGGACGAAGCACGCACGGTCATCCGGCGACTCGAGCGGATCGAGGCCCTGCAGAACGCGGAGGCGCCTGCGCAGGAGCTCCTTGCCGAGGTTCGACAACTTCTCTCCGAGGGCGAGGCCTGGCTCGCCGCCGAGCGCGGTGGGGCTCGCGGCGTCGACGGGGACGGACTCGCCGGAGCACTGGCCGGGCCGGCGGATGGCGCCGAGGCGGCGCTCGAGGGCTGTCGCGCGAAGCTGACGAGGAGACAGGAGGCGATGCCCGAGACCGCCGACTCGACCTCCCTATAATCGCGGCCTCATGCCGCGCTACGGGCCGCCCGACGCGTTCGTGACCCCGCGCTTCTCGGGCCCGCGTACCTTCATGCGCCTCCCTCACGTCCGTGACCTGGAGGGCGTGGACGTGGCGATCGTGGGCATCCCGACCGACGGGGCGGTCGTGTACAGGACGGGCGCCCGCTTCGGGCCCGAGGGCATCCGCAGCGTCTCGGTCACCCTGCGCAACTACAACCCGCTGCTGGGCGTCGACGTCGTCGACAAGCTTTCGCTCGTCGACTTCGGCGACGTGCCGACGGTGCCCGGATCGACCGTGGACTCGCTGGAGCGCTCGACCGTCGCGCTGACGGAGATCGCCCGCGCGGGCGTGACGCCCGTCTGCCTCGGAGGCGACCACACGGTGCTCCTGGCCGAGCTCCGCGCGCTTTCGGCCGTGCACGGGCCGCTCGCCCTCGTCCAGTTCGACTCGCACCACGATCTGTGGGACGAGTACTTCGGGCAGAAGCTCTTCCACGGGAGCGTGGTCCGACGGGCGATCGAGGAGGGCCTGATTGACCCGGCCCGGTCGATCCAGGCCGGCCTGCGCGGGTCCCTGAACGCGGCGGAGGACGCCGGCTTGCCGGCGCGGTTCGGGGTGGACGCGCTCACCTACGAGGAGCTCGCCGCGCTTGGGCCGGGGCGCTTCTCGGAGCGGGTCCGAGAGCGCGTCGGATCCGCCGCGTGCTTCCTCTCCTTCGACATCGATTTCGTCGACCCCGCGTTCGCGCCCGGGACCGGGACGCCCGAGGTCGGGGGTCCGTCCAGCAGGGAGGCGCTCACGTACGTCCGCTCGCTCGCCGGCCTCGACTTTCGCGGCTTCGACTGCGTCGAGGTCTCGCCTCCGTTCGACCCTGCCGGGGTGACCGCGCTCGTCGCCGCGAACGCCTGCTTCGAGATGCTGTCGCTCCTCGCGCTCCGCCGCTGAGGAGCGTCCCGGGCGGCAGGCCCCCGAGGAGGTGGTCGAACCCCGCAGAGCCGCTCCCCAAGCCGGATTGCGCTTCGGGAAGCGATGAAGGATTGTGCTACTCTGGCACGAAACAGGAGCCCTCAATGGGCCTTTCCGGAATTCTCACGCGTCCGCGGAAGCGGACGTCTCCATCACAGGGAGTTACGCTGGGTCAGGTCATCGCGCTCGCCAACCAGAAAGGTGGCGTGGCGAAGACGACGACGACGCTCAACCTCGCCGTCGCCTTCCAGGAGCAGGGGTTCAACGTCCTCGGCGTCGACCTCGACCCGCAGGGCAACCTGACCATGAGCCAGGGCATGGACCCGGACACGGTCGAGCGCTCGATGTTCGACGTCCTCGTCCACAGCCTCCCGCTGGACGAGGTCATCCACCGGACCGAGATCGACCTCGCCGTCTCGTCGATCGACCTCGCGGGTGCCGAGCTCGCTCTCTCGAGCATGATCGGCCGCGAGCGCGCGCTGCAGAAGGCGCTGCTGCCTGTGCGAAGCCGCTACGACTACATCCTCATCGACACGCCGCCGTCGCTCGGCCTCCTGACGATCAACGCACTCACGGCTGCGGACAGCGTCATCGTGCCGGTGCAGTGCGAGTACCTCTCGCTCCGTGGGCTCGTCCAGCTCGAGAACACGCTCTCCATGATCCGCGAGAACCTCAACCCGACGGTCGAGATCCGGGGGATCCTCCCGACCATGTACGACGGGCGCACGCTCCATTCGAAGGAAGCGGTCGAGATGCTGAAGGAGAACTTCGGCGAGCTCGTGTTCGAGACCAGGATCCGGAAGACCGTTCGCTACGCGGAGGCGCCCGTCCAGGGCAGCTCCGTGCTCAAGTACGACCCGACAGGCAGCGCCGCCGAGGCGTACCGCGACCTCGCGAAGGAGGTGCTCGATGGCGCGACGCCGCGCCAGCATGCGTGAGGGCCCGCTCGCCGAGCTCTTCCGCGCCACCGAGGCCGCCCAGCGGCAGAAGGAAGGCGATCCCGGCCGGGAGAGCGCTGGGCCGGAGGCGCCCGAGCCCGACGCGACCGTCGAGTCGGCGGCGCCCTTCGATCAGCCCGAGGCAAGCGACGAGCCGGGAGGATCCGCGCCCGAGGAGAGCGTCCCTGAGGCCTCGCATGCCGCGGCCGACCCGGCGTCGGCGCCCGGTGCCGCGCCCGAACGGGAGGCGCCGGGGCCGCGCGAACAGCCGGACCGCCCGTACGCCGACCAGCCGACCGCACCCCAGCCCGTCCGCCGGCTGATCGAGCCGACGCCGCGCATGCGGACGACTCCGCACCCCGATTCGGCCGCCTACCTCGCGGTCATCCGTGTGGTCGGCGTCGGGGGTGCCGGCCTGAACGCGGTCAACCGGATGATCGAGGCTGGGATTTCGCAGGTCGAGTTCATCGCGGTCAACACCGACATCCAGCAGCTGAAGCAATGCGAGGCGCCGATCAAGCTTCACATCGGCCGCGACCTGACCCAGGGGCTCGGCTCGGGCGCCGATCCGGACATCGGCCGCCGCGCGGCCGAGGAGGCCGAGGACCAGATCAAGCACGTCCTGCGCGGGTCCGACATGGTGTTCGTCACGGCCGGTGAGGGCGGCGGGACCGGCTCGGGCGCCGCTCCGATCGTCGCGCAGCTGGCGCGGGACGTTGGCGCGCTCACGGTCGGCATCGTCACGATGCCCTTCCGCTTCGAGGGCACACGCCGCCGTTCGCAGGCCGAGGCCGGAGCGGAGGCGCTCCGTGAGGTGTGCGACACCGTCATCGCGATCCCGAACGACCGTCTGCTCGAGGTGCTCGACCGCTCGACGTCCATGCTCGACGCCTTCCGCATCGCCGACGACGTGCTGCGCCAGGGCGTCCAGGGCATCTGCGACCTGATCACGATGCCCGGCCTCATCAACCTCGACTTCGCGGACGTCCGCACCGTCATGTCCGACGCCGGGTCGGCGCTGATGGGCATCGGCTTCGCCACAGGCGACAACCGGGCGCACGAGGCGGCCGAGCGGGCGCTCCGCTCGCCCCTGATCGACACGGAGCTCGTCGGGGCGAAGGGCATCCTCCTCTCCATCGCGGGGGGCGAGGACCTCACCCTGCTCGAGGTCAACGAGGCGGCGGAGGTGATCCGGCGCGGCGCCACCGAGGACACGAACATCATCTTCGGCGCCACGATCGACGAGCGGCTCGCCGGCCAGGTCTGGGTGACGGTGATCGCCACCGGCATCGGCCAGCCCGCCAGGGCGAGCACTCGCCCCGCGGAGCCGGACCCGCTCGAGCCGCCCAGCTTCCTGAGCGACCTGTAGCGCTACCCTCTCGCCATGAAAGGCGCCGTGGCCGCGGGCCACCCGCTGACAGCCGAGGCGGGTGCGCGAATCCTGGCGGAGGGCGGGAACGCCGTGGACGCGTGCATCGCCGCCGCCTTCGTCTCGTGGGTGGCCGAGAGCCCGTTGACGGGCCCGGGCGGCGGAGGCTTCATGCTCGTCCACAGGGCGCGGGACGGGGTCGACAGCCTGCTCGACTTCTTCGTGGCGGTACCCGGGAACGAGCTGCCGCCCGGTCCGCGGGGGGAGATGCTGGCAGTCGACATCGCCTTCGACGAGCGGACGACCCAGGCCTTCCACATCGGCCCGGCGGCCGTCGCCGTGCCGGGGATGCCAGCGGGGCTCGCGACCGCGCACCGCCGGTACGCGAACCTCCCCTGGGCCGAGCTCCTCGCGCCTGCCGTCGAGCTCGCCCGCGCCGGCGTGCCGCTCAACTCCGGCCAGGCGTTCCTGCACGAGATCCTCGACGTGATTCTCCGCAGCGATTCCGAGGGCCGGCGGATCTATGGCGGCGACCGCGCCCTGGGCGAAGGAGAGCGCGTGGTCATGGCCGACCTGGCCGAGACGCTCGAATGGTTGGCAGCCGAGGGCGCCGACGTCTTCTACTACGGTGAGCTTGCCCAACGCGTGAGCGAGGCCGTTCGAGCGGGGGGAGGAGCGGTCACCGAGGCCGACCTGGCGGCGTACCGCGTCATCCGGCGCCGCCCCGTCCGCGCCGCCTACCGCGGCCACGAATTCGTCTCCAACCCGCCGCCCTCGTCGGGAGGGCTCCTGATCGCCTTCGCGCTGCGCGTCCTCGACCGGCTCGGCCCTCCGACGCCGCTGGAGAGCCCGGACGGGATTGCCCGCGTGGCCGAGGCCATGCGGGAGGCTGCGCGGCTGCGCGGCCCGGGCTTCGTGGGCGATCTCTATCGCGGCGGCGCCGCCGGCCGCCTCCTGGCCGAGGACAGGGTGGAGGCGGCCGCGGCGTCCGCGCGCGCGGCCGTGCTGGCGGCGGCGCCCGAGTCCGTCGGCGTCCCGTCCACGACCCACATCAGCGTCGCGGACGCACGCGGGAACGCGGCCTCGCTCTCGGCCTCGACCGGCTGCGGGTCGGGCGTCGTCGTCCCCGGCACGGGCGTGCAGATGAACAACATGCTCGGCGAGCCCGACCTCAACCCTCCCGGCAGGGCGAGCCGGCCGGGAGCGAGGCTGACCAGCATGATGGCCCCCTCGATCCTGCTCGAAGACGGTCGGCCACGGCTCGTCGTGGGGAGCGCGGGCTCGATTCGGCTGCGCGCGGCGATCCTGCAGATCGTCCTGCGCGTGGTCGACGAGGGGCTCAGCGCCGACGGGGCGATCCGGGAGCCCCGGGTGCATCTCGACGACAACGTGCTTCACCTCGAAGGCGGCGTCGAGGCCTCGACGGCCGCGGCGCTGCAGGAGGCCGGATATCGGGTCAACCGCTGGGCGGGGCGCAACCTCTTCTTCGGTGGAGCCTCGGCGGTCGCCCTGCGCGCCGACGGGGCGCTCGAGGCCGCTGGCGACCCGCGGCGAGGGGGCGCCGGCGTCGTGGTGGGCGCATGATCTTCCAGGTACGCCGGGCCGCTCCGGGCGACGCCGCCGCGCTCGTCGAGCTGGCGCGGGCCGTGGGCGCGGAGCCGGAAGGCTGGCTGATCACGAACGGCGAGTGGCGAACGCCCTCGGAGGAGCGGCGCTATCTTCGCTCCGTGCGCCGCCACTCTCACGCCGCCGTGTTCGTCGCCGAGACGGCGGACGGCATCGTCGGGCGCATCTCTCTTGCGCGCGACGCGCATCCGGCGAGCGAGCACGTTGCCGATCTGGGGCTGATGGTCGCCGGGCCCTTCCGCCGCCGGGGCGTCGGCCGCGCGCTCATGGACGCCGCGGAAGCCTGGGCCCGCGAGGTGGGCGTCCGAAAGCTCGAGCTGCACGTGTTCCCGTACAACGACGCCGCGATCGCGCTCTACGAGGGCCTGGGCTACGAGCGCGAGGGGTACCGCCGCGACCACTACCGCCGCTCCGACGGCTTCGTCGACGCCATCCTGATGGCCAAGGTGATCAGGTGACCGAGCCGCGAACCGAGGCGCGGATCCGTCCTCTTCGAGGAGGAGCAGCTCGCCGAAGAGGAGGAGCTCTGGATCGACGACTCAGGCGAGGACCACTCCGGCTGGTTCTGCGTGCGGACGGATCCCTTCCCCTGCCCGGCCGAGGGGTGCAGCTACGTGGCCGAGTTCATGACGGCCGTCCACCTGATCCTCGTCTGGGTCGAGCGGGACGACCCGAACCTGCTGTGGCACGCCCAGCGGGCGATGGAGGTAGGGCGCAACCCGCGCATCGTCCCGTACGAGCGCTCCTTCGGCCCCAGCGCCTCGTACTACGCCTGGGAGGCCTCGGGCCGCCCGGTGCACGGCGTCCGCCGTTCGGCCTGACGCTGCCGTCCCACGCCGGGCGCCGGCGCCGGCCGGGATCGCCCGCTTGCGGCGCCGTGTCTAAAGCGGCTCGACGCGGCCGTTGCCGCCGGCGCGGTGGCGGATCTCGGTCTCGCGCTCGACCGCCTCCGCCGCCTGGTTCAGCATCGGCGCGAGGCGAAGGACGCGCTCGCGCTCCGAGCGGAGCTCGAGGAGGCCCTGCTTGATCACCGGGCCGAAGTCGACCCGCGAGGCGATCTGGTAGGCGATCGAGTCGGCGTCGAGGTCGAGCTCGTCCAGCTCGGCCTCCGCTGCTGCCACGACGCGCGCATAGGCGGCGAGGCACTCCTCCACCTCGTCCTCGCTCGGGTCGTCGTCCGTCTCGTCCGGGACGACCTCGACCTCGCCGGTGCGGAAGGAGCGGCCCTCGGTAAGGCCGACGAGCTGGAAGCGGTCGTGCGCCTCCACGACGACGTTCAGGCGTCCGTCCGGGAAGCGGTCGATCACCTCGACGACGGCGCAGCTGACGCCCACGTCGCGCATGCCCTCGTCGTCCTCGAGCACGAGGCCGAACTCGTTTCCGTAGTCGAGGCACTCGGTGATCAGCTCGTGGTAGCGCGGCTCGAAGATGTGCAGCGGCGCCTGCTCGCCGGGCACGAGCACGAGGTTCAAGGGAAAGAGCCCGATCTCGTCCATGGGGCAACAGGTTAAGGTTTCCGCGTGGCCCGTGACCTGACCAGGCCCGCGCTCGCGGGGCTCGTTCCGTACGAGCCGGGCAAGCCGGTCGAGGAGGTTCAGCGCGAGCTCGGCCTCGAGCGGGTGGTCAAGCTTGCCTCCAACGAGGGGCAGTTCGGCCCCTTTCCGGCGGCGCTCGAGGCGCTCGAGCGGGGCCTCCCCGAGCTGAACCGCTATCCAGACGGGGGCGCGTGGCGCCTGATCCAAGCGCTGGCCGATAAGCACGGGGTGGAGCCGTCGAACGTGGCGGTCGCGGCCGGCGCGGACGCCGTCATCTCCTACCTCTGCCTCGCTACCCTCGACCCCGGAGACGAGGTCGTCTTCGGCTGGCCGTCCTTCGCCAGCTATCCGCTTGCGGCGATGAAGCTGGGCGCAGCGCCGATCCGCGTCCCACTCGCCGAGCACGCCTACGACGTAGAGCGCCTCTTGGCCGCGATCACGCCCCGAACGAAGATCGTCTACCTCTGCAACCCGAACAACCCGACCGGGACGATGATCCCGCGCGACGCGGTGAGCGCCTACTTCGAGCGCGTGCCGAGCCACGTGCTCACCGTGCTCGACGAGGCGTATTTCGAGTACGTGGGCGAGCGCGACTATCCGGACGGGATCGAGGAGCACCTGAAGGCCGGCCGGGACGTGCTCGTGCTGCGCACCTTCTCCAAGATCTACGGGTTGGCCGGGCTGCGTGTCGGGTACGGAATCGGGCCCAGGGAGGTCGTCGATTCCGTCAAGAGGGTCCGGAACGCCTTCGACGTCACCCAGGCCGCGCAGGACGCTGCGGTCGCCAGTCTCGGCGACGCGGATGAGCTGGCGCGCCGCCGGGCCTTCAATGCCGAGTCGCGCGCGCACCTGGTCGAGCGCTGCTCCGGGCTGGAGCTCGCCCTCGCCCCGCGGCCGGTCGCGAACTTCGTCTACGCGGAGGTGGGAGAGGACGCCCGCCCGGTCTTCGACGCGCTTCTGCGCGAGGGCGTGATCGTGCGTCCGCTCGCCCCCTTCGGCGCGCCCGGGGCCATCCGGGTGACGGTGGGCACGAGGGAGGAGAACGAGCTCTTCGCGCAGGCGTTCGGGCGCATCCGGACGCCGGCCTAGATGCCCCGGAGCTGGACGCTGGAGGAGCTCGTGGAGGGCGTCCGCGCGGGCGACCGCCGTGCGCTCGCGCGCGCGATCACCCTCGTCGAGAACGGCGACCCGCTTGCCTACGACCTGATCCGGGAGCTCTACCCGGAGACCGGGAACGCGTATGCGATCGGCGTCACCGGCCCCCCCGGCGTCGGCAAGTCGAGCCTCATCAGCGCGCTCGTTCGGCTCGTACGCGAGGAAGGGGCTCGGGTCGGCGTCGTCTCTGTCGATCCCTCGAGCCCGTTCACGAAGGGAGCGCTCCTCGGCGACCGCATCCGCCTCGCCGACCATTTCCTCGACTCCGAGGTGTTCATCCGCTCGATGGGCACGCGGGGGCATCTGGGCGGGCTCGCGGAGACGACCCTGCAGGCCGCGCTCCTCCTCGACGCGGCCGGCAAGGAGCTCCTCTTCCTCGAGACGGTCGGAGCCGGGCAGAGCGAGGTCGAGGTGATCGGGATCGCCGACACCGTCCTGCTCGTGCTCATGCCCGGCTCTGGCGACTCCATCCAAGCGCTCAAGGCGGGGATCATGGAGATTCCCGACGTGATCGCCGTCAACAAGAGCGACCACCCGGCGGCCAAGACGATGGTGAATGAGGTGCGCTCCATCCTCGCCCTCGACACGGAGCGAGAGTGGAAGCCTCCGATCGTCCTCACCGAGGCCGTGCGGGGCGAAGGGGTCGCCGAGCTCTGGGAGCAGATCGGCGAGCACCGGCGCTACCTGGAGGAGAGCGGGACGCTCGCCGAGCGGCGTGCCGCCAACCTCGCGGGCGAGGTCTTCGCCCTGGCGAGCGCGCGGGCCAAGTCACGGCTCGAGGCCGCGGTGGGGGAGGACGACGAGCTGCGGCGGCTGCTCGGCCAGGTGCAGCGCCGTGAGCTCGATCCGCTCACCGCGGTCCGTGAGATCATGGAACGGGTATTCAGAGTCGATCATGGCGACGACCACGGGCCCCACGCTCGCTGAGATCCAGGAGGCGCGGAAGCGGCTCCAGGGCGTCGCGCGCGAGACCCCCGTCATCTCGTCGGAGACCCTCGGCCGCCTCTCGGGCCGGCCGGTCTGGCTCAAGGCCGAAAACCTCCAGCGCACCGGCTCCTTCAAGATCCGCGGCGCCTTCAACCGAATCTCCAAGCTGACGGACGCCGAGCGCGCGGCCGGCGTGGTCACCGCGAGCGCCGGCAACCACGGCCAGGCGGTCGCCTGGGCCGCCCGGGAGTCCGGGGTGCGCGCGACCGTGTTCATGCCAGAGGACGCGCCGACGGCGAAGGTCGAGGCGACGAAGAGCTACGGCGCCGAGGTCGTGCTTGCCGGTCGCGGCTTCGACGACGCAGTCCAGGCCGCCGAGGAGCGTGTGGCGGTGGGGGAGACGTTCGTGCACGCCTTCGAGGACGAGCTCGTCCTCGCGGGCCAGGGGACGCTCGGCCTCGAGCTCGCGGAGCAGCTCGACCGCGACGTGGAGACCGTCGTCGTCCCCATCGGCGGCGGCGGGCTCGCGACAGGAATCGCGCTCGCGCTCAAGGAGCTGCGACCGGAGCTCGGGATCGTCGGCGTCCAGCCCGCGGCCTGCGCCCCCTTCGCCGGCCTGAAGCCGACCGGGAGCACGATTGCCGACGGCATCGCGGTGAAGCACCCGGGCGAGCTCACCCGGAGCCTGCTGGAGGGCCGCCTAGACGATGTCGTCACAGTCACCGACGCCGAGATCGCCGGCGCGATCCTGCTCGTCAGCGAACGGTGCAAGCTGACCGTCGAGGGCGCCGGCGCCGCCTCGGTCGCAGCGCTCCTCGCCGGCAAGGTCGAGGGCTCGGGCGCCGCCTGCGCGCTCCTCTCCGGCGGCAACATCGACGCAAGCATGCTCATCGAGGTGCTCCGCCACGGACTCACGCGCGCCGGGCGCTACCTCGTCGTCCGCACGCGCGTCGACGACCGGCCGGGCAACCTCGCCGGCCTGCTCGCGCTCGTGGCCGACGAGCGGGCGAACGTGCTCGAGGTCGACCACCACCGCGAGGGGATGGACCTTCCCGTGACCGGCACCGAGATCGAGCTGACGCTCGTCATGCGCGACGAGGCGCACTGCGAGGAGCTCCTCGCCCGGCTCGACGGGCAGGGCTACACGGTCGAGCGGCTGGAGTAGCTACTCGGCGGCCGCGGCTGCCCGCGGCACCCCGCGCCGGGAGGACGTCCCCTGCAGGAGCGCGGCGGGGCGAGCACCCATACCGCGTGCGTCGCCCGCCGCTTCTTCCCGGTGCCTATTCCCCGACCAACGCGCGTAGCCGCTCTGCGTAGAGCGGCGCGGTCGGCTCGTCCTCGTGCCGGAAGAAGGCGTATACGTCAACGCCGGCCGTGACCAGGGGTCGGACTCTGTCTGCGAGCGCGGCGAGCGCCGCCTCGTCGTACGGCGGCTCGCGCAGGCGCAGGTAGCGGAAGTCGGCGGCGCCGTCCCAGGCGCCCGCCCGCGCCACGCCGCGCTCGTCCAGGCGCGCCGTCACCTCCGGGTCGTCCCAGGATCCGTGGCGGAAGTCGAGCGCGACCGGCGATCGCCGGGTCGAGCGCGTCCAGCAGGAGCCGGAGGAACCCGTCGTCGCGCGCCTGCGGCACCTTGAAGCGCAGCGGCCCCAGCCGGTCGCCGAGGCGGCGCGCCATGCCGCAGAACTCGTCCACGCCCTCGACGCGCCCGAAGCGAGGTCAGCCGCCTGCTGGCCGTCACCGCGAAGCGGAAGCCGTCCGGGACCTGCGCCGCCCAGCGGTCGAACTGATCCTCCGGGCGGCACGCGGTAGAACGTGTTGTTGAGCTCCACGGCGTTCACCCGCTCGGAATAGAGGCGGAGGAAGTCCTCCGCCTTGGCGTCTGCGGGGTAGAAACCGCCCTTCCAGGACGGGTAGGAGAACCCGGACGCGCCCGCGTAGAGCTTCCCGGTCACGCCGGGAGTATGCGTATCTCGGCGCCGCCCAGGAAGGCGGCGAGCCTCGCTCCCTCGGCCTCCACACCCGCGGCGTCCCGCTTCGAGAGCTTCCGCGCGGGCTTCACGACCACGTTGCCGTTCTCCAGGCGCCAAGCGGCCCGAAGGAAGCCGCCGATCAGGAGCAGCTTGAAGAAGCGCCCGTCGCCGAACCCGAGCCGGGGCCGGTCGGCCGAGTCGCCGATCCGCGAGCGGTCGGCGTGCGCGAGGAAGACATTGTCGTACTCGGGCAGGAAGCGGACGGGCGCGGGTGCGTCCGGGTCGGCGAGCGGTGCGTCCGGGAGGTCGAAGAGCTCGGCGCCGTGCTCGTCCCGGAACGTGCGTAGCTCTCCGCGCAGGCGTTCGATCACCTCGCGGACGCGGGTGAAGCCGGACCACATCGCCACGTCCTTGACGCTCGCCGGTCCGAAAGCGGCCAGATAGCGAACGACGGTGCGGTCGGGCGCTGGGTCGCCGTCGAGCGGCCGGCCGAGCCAGGACTCGACGGTGGCGAGGGTGGCACGTCCGCTGCGGCTCCAGAGACCGCGCGGCGGGATCTGCAGCACGGGGAGGAGGTAGGCGACCGTGTGCGCCATCGCCTCCGCGTCGCGGTCGGGCCAGCGCTCCGCGAGCAGGTCCCGAACCTGCGCGCGGGTGCGCGGAGCCTCCTCGAGGATCTCGCGGCCCGCGGCGACGACCTCGCCCGGGTCCGCGTCGCCGAGCCGCCGCCCGAACGGGCTGGCACTCCAGTGGATGCGCTCGGTCACCGCCTGCATCGCCGGCCGGAGGGCGAGGCAGTCGCAGGCGGTGACGAGGTGGATCGTCCCGCGCATCAGCGTCAGCCGCACCGCCTCGCGCGCCTCAAGCAGTGCCTCCAGCTCCTCCGGCCGGAAGCCGTCGATGCGCGTCCAGAGCGCCACGTACGGATCCTTCGGCTCCTGCGCCTGCAGGCCGACGAGATGCTCGATCACGTCCGCGGCTGGCCTCACCACCCGCTCGAGCAGCAGCTGTCGCTCGAGCAGCGTCCGGTTGAGCTCGAGCCGACTTAGAGCCCGAGGTGGCGCGCGATCACCATCCGCTGCACTTCGTTCGTACCCTCCCCGATCTCCAGCACCTTCTGGTCGCGGTAGAGACGGGAGATCGGGTACTCGTCCATGAAGCCGTAGCCGCCGTGGAGCTGGAGGGCCCTGTCCACCACGCGCTTGGAGAGCTCGCCCGTGTAGAGCTTCGCGATCGCCGCCTCGCCAGCGAACTCACGGCCCTGGTCCTTGAGCCAGGCGGCTCTGTAGACGAGCCCGCGGGCGGCCTCGATCTCGGTCGCCATGTCCGCGAGAGCGAAGCGGACGGCCTGGAACTGCGAGATCGGCTTCCCGAACTGCTCGCGGTCGACCGCGTAGGCGCGCGCCAGGTCGTAGGCTCCCCGCGCGAGCCCGAGGCCCATCGCGGCCACCGAGATGCGCCCGCCGTCGAGGATCTCGAGGAACTGCCTGAACCCGGCGCCCCGCGGGCCGAGCAGGTTGCCCTCGGGCACGCGGCACTCCTCGAACGAGAGCTCGCGCGTGTCGGAAGCGCGCCAGCCCATTTTCCGCATCGGCGCCGAGATCGTGTACCCCGGCGTTCCGTTGGGGACGACGATGTTGGAGATCTCGTCGGGGCCGGTGCGCGCCGTGATCGTGACGCAGGCGCTCAGGTCGGTGCCCGCGTTGGTGATGAAGATCTTGGAGCCGTTCACGACCCACTCGCCATCGCGGATCTCTGCGGTCGTCCGCGTGGCGCCGGCGTCCGAGCCGGCGCCGGGCTCGGTGAGGCCGAACGCCGCCAGGCGCCGGCCCGCGGCCAGGTCTGGCAGCCACTCCCGCCGCTGCTCCTCGGTGCCGAAGAGAAGGAACGGCATCGTCCCGAGCGAGGTGTGCGCGGCGACCGTGATTGCCACGGAGGAGTCGATCCGGGTCAGCTCCTCGATCGCAATCGCATACGCGAGGGTGTCGCCCCCGGCGCCCCCGTAGTCCTCGGGGATCGGGATGCCCATGAGCCCCAGCTCGGCCAGCTCGGCGACGAGCTCGTACGGGAAGCGATGCTCGCGGTCGAGCTCCTCCGCCACGGGCGCGATCCGCTCCTCCGCAAACGCGCGCACGGTCTCGCGCAGGAGCTTGTGCTCGGCCGAGAGGTCGAGGTCCACAGCTACCCGGAGAGGCGGCGGGCCAGCTCGGCGAGGAGGCGGACGCCGTAGCCGGTCGCGCCCAGGCGCCCGTAGTAGTCGCCGCGCCCGCGTTCCAGGTAGGCGGTGCCGGCGATGTCGAGGTGGGCCCACGGGCCTTCGCCCGCGAAGGTCTCCAGGAAGGCGGCTGCCAGGATCGGCGAGGCCTGCCTGAAGTCGGAGGAGTTCTTCAGGTCGGCGAAGGAGGAGTCGTTGTAGCGGTGGTAGCGCTCGTGGAGAGGCAGGCGCCATGCGTGGTCGCCGCTCGCCTCGGCGGCCGCCTCGATCTCGGCGCACCACTCGTCGTCGTTGCCGAAGAGCCCAGCGTAGAGGTCACCCATGGCGATGACGATCCCGCCGGTGAGCGTCGCCAGGTCGAGCACGTGCGTCGCGCCGGACTCGCGGGCATACCAGAGCGCGTCCGCCAGGATGAGGCGCCCCTCGGCGTCGGTGTTGGAGATCTCGATCGTCTTCCCGGAGAGCGCAGTGACGATGTCGCCCGGACGGTAGGCGTGGCCGCTCGGCAGGTTCTCGCAGGAGGGGACGACCGTGAGGATCCGCACCGGCAGGCCGAGCTCCGCGATCGCCCCGGTGGCCGCGAGGACGGCGCCGCCGCCGCCCATGTCCGACTTCATCTCGTCCATGCGGTAGGCCGGCTTCAGCGAGAGGCCTCCGGCGTCGAAGGTGATCGCCTTGCCGACGAGCCCGACGCGGAGCTCGGGCCTCGTGGGCTCCGGCGGCTCGTAGGCCAGGGTGACCAGTCGCGGCGGGTTGTGGCTTCCCTGGCTGACCGCGGCGAAGGCGCCCATGCCTGCCGCTCGGATCTCCTCCGGGCCCAGCGCCTCGAAGCGCAGGTGCTCGCTGCCGCCGGCGATCTCCTCGGCCCAGGCGGCGAGCCCGGACGGCGTTAGCTCGTTCGCGGGAGCGTTGACCACGTCGCGACAGCGGTTGGCCCAGGCCGCGGCGACGCTCGCGCGGCGGGCAGCCTCGCCGGCCGCCCCCGCGGCCGGCCCGCAGAGGACGAGCCGCTCGATGCCTCCACCCTGTTCGTCCTTCGTCTTCCAACGCCCGTTCTCGTACGGGCCGAGCAGCGTGCCGTCGACGATCGCCCGGCCCTGCTCTTCGGCGGTGAGGCCGTCCTCCTCGACAACCCACGCCACGGACGCACCGCCGACGTCGAGCGTGCGCGCCGCGACCTTTGCGGCGGCCGTACGCAGCCGGTCGGCGTCCAGGGCGCGGCTGCCGAGCCCGACGGCGCCCACGCGGGCGGCGGCCAGGCGGCCGTCTGCGTGCAGGAGGGCGACGTGGCCCTCGTCTCCTCGGAGCTCGCCCGCTTCGACCAGTCGGGTCAGCCGGCCCTCGACCAGCCGGTCGAGGCCCTCCGCGGCGCCTGAGAGCTCCACGGGATCGCGAACGGTGAAGGCGAGGACGTCGGCTTCGACCCCTCCCGGCGGCGCCTCGACGACGTCGATCTGCATGAGCGAGGCGGGATGGTACAAGAACCCGTTTCAAAACGAAGCCCTGAGTCACTTCGAGACGGGTTCGATCGGAGTCGGCGCGGCGGCGTGCCTCGTTCGAGGGATGGGCCCCGGGCCTCGAGCTCCCGATACAGAGAGGGCGCGAGAGCGCAGCTTCACCCTCTCCCCCCAGCCCGCACCTCCCCTCCGCGGGCGAATACCTCTCCCCTCGAAGCCCTCCTCTTTGGAGGGCTTCTTCGTGGGGGGTAACGTTCGACAGGTGCAGGCAGGCGTCGATTCCAAGGGCATGGCGGCCCTCTCGACGGGCCATCTCGCCACGGATCTCGCGCAGGGTGCGCTGCCCGCGCTCCTGCCGTTTCTGACCATCCGCTTCGACCTCTCGTACACGATGGTCGGCGCCCTCGTCCTCGCGGCGACCATCAGCTCGTCGCTCATCCAGCCGGCGTTCGGCCTCTGGTCGGACGCGAGGAAGGCACTGTGGCTCCTCCCGGCCGGAGTGGCGGTGGCCGGGTTCGGGATGGGCTTCGCGTCGGTCGCGCCGAGCTATGGGCTCGTCATGGTCGGGGTGCTCGTCTCGGGCGTCGGGGTCGCCGCCTACCACCCCGAGGGGTCGAAGTTCGCCAGCTACATCAGCGGGAGCCGCCGCGCGACCGGGATGTCGCTGTTCTCGGTGGGCGGCAACGTCGGCTTCGCGCTCGGTCCGCTCCTCGCGTCGTTCTTCGTCATCACCCTGGGGCTCGGGCTCGACGGCGGAGCGCTGCTCGCGCTCCCCGGCCTCCTGGTCGCCGGCCTGCTCCTCGTGGCCCTGCCCCACCTCTCGGGCTTCGCGCCCGGGAAGGAGGCGCTGGCGCGGCGGGCGGCGGCGGGGAACGACTGGTGGGGCCTCTCCATGCTCCTCGCCATCGTCGGCCTGCGCAGCCTGGCCCACATGGGCTTGTTCACGTTCATCCCGCTCTACGAGATCTCGCGCGGCCACGGCGCGGGTTACGGGACGGGGCTCCTCGCGCTCTTCCTCTTCGCGGGCGCGGTCGGCACCCTGATCGGCGGCAGGCTGGCCGACCGCATCGGTCGCCGGGCCGTCCTGCTGGGGTCGTTCGTCGTCTCGACGCCGCTCATCCTCATCTACGCGCTCGTCGGCGGTGTCATCGGGGCGGTCGCGCTCACCCTTTCGGGCGCGGCGGTGATCGGGACCTTCGGCGTCAGCCTGGTGATGAGCCAGGAATACATGCCGGGCCGAGTCGGGATGGCGTCAGGGCTCTCGATCGGCTTCGCGATCGGCCTCGGCGGGATCGCCGCGCTGAGCCTGGGGGCGATCGCCGACGCCGTCGACCTCCAGACGGCCATCCTGACGACGGCGGTCGGCCCCGCGCTCTGCATCGTCCTCGCCCTTCTCCTGCCCGCGTCGCGTACGGTTCGCACTGCGGAGCCCGCCGCGGCCCCGTCAGCGACCTACTGATGGCCGAGACAGCCCGGGAGTTCTTCGACGACCTGGCCGCCAGGACTGCGGGCGGCTCCGAGCGCGCCCGCGGCCTGACGGCCAGCTATCGCTTCGACATCGAGGGCGCAGGGAGCTGGCGCGTGGAGATCGATGACGGCGCCGTCGCCGTCAGCGAGAGCGACGGCCCCGCCGACTGCGTCATCGCGGCTCCGGAAGATCTCTTCCTGCGCATCGTCCGCGGCGAGCAGAGCCCGATGGGCGCGTTCCTCATGGGGAAGATCCGCGTCGAGGGGGACACTGGCCTGGCGATGCGCCTCAAGGACCTCCTCGGCTAGCCGGCCCACGGCCGGAGCTCGAGCGCTCGCTCGAACGCCGCCCGGTCGTGCACCGGCTCGCCGTGCGACACGATCACGAGCTCGAAGGGGAGCTCGAGCAGGCGCCGAAGCGCCGGGAGCGCCCGCTCCTCGTGCCACGGCGTCGCCCAGACGCGCAGCTCGCCTCCCGGCGCGGTCAGGGCGTCGGCGAAGACCAGGGCGCGCTGCTCGGGCAGCCAGAGCGGCGTCTCGTTGCGGCCGCGGCCGTCGTACAGCGCTACGAGACCGCCGGGAAGCTCCCTACCCGGGTAGATCGGCTCCAGCTTCGTGTCCGGGACGTCGTGGGGGAAGAACGAGCTCGGGCCGCCGAGCGCGGGCGCGTCGTAGGCGCCGGGCGAAGAGGTCGACGTCGCGCACCTGATCCGGCCTGAGCACGACGCACGGCGGTCGGGGTGGCGTGCAGTCGAGGCGCTCCCAGATCTCGCGTGCCTCCTCGGCGAGGCGCGAGGGGGTCCGATGACGGCGACTCTCGCCGCGCGACTCGGACGCAGGCCGAGGCGACGAGTCGACGCGGCCTCCCGACTTCCGGCTCTCCGGCGCCCAGGCCGGGTGCTCGACGCGCCAGAGCCGAGGCCGGCCGCCACGTCGTGGATCTCGTCGTCACGGCGCCAGCGCTACCAGCGCCCAGCCGCCGTCCGAGCCGAGGCTGTAGCGGAAGCGGTCGTGCAGGCGGTTCGGGCGGTTCTGCCAGAGCTCGAAGCGCGTCGGCCTCAGGAGGTAGCCGCCCCACCAGGGCGGAGAGGGGCGGGTCGTCGCCGTAGGCGCGGCCTCGGCCTCCGCGAACGCGCGGTCGAGCGCGCCCGATCGGGAACGACGTCGCTCTGCCGCGAGGCCCAGGCGCCGAGGCGGCTGCCGAGCGGGCGCGTGCGGAAGTAGGCCTCGGACTCCTCGCGCGGGAGCGGCACGACTCCGCCGGCCGCCGTCACCTGCCGCCGTGGCTCCAGGGGCCAGTGGAAGACGAGCGCGGCGCAGGGGTTCTCGGCCAGCTCGCGTCCCTTCGCGGCTCTCGGTGTTCGTGAAGAAGCGGAAGCCGTCGGGGTCGCTCCCTTGAGGAGGACCGTGCGGCCCGATGGCCGTCCCGCGGCGTCGGCGGTCGCCAGCGTCATGGCCTCGGGCATCTCGATTCCACCGGTCTGCGCCTCCTCCAGCCAGCGGGCGAACTGGGCCAGCGGGTCCGGGAGCAGGTCGGTGACGTCCATCAGTCCTCCAGCTCCACGAGCAGCATCCCTCCGAAGACCCTGTCGCCCTCGGACACGTGGACGCGCTTGACGACCGCCTCGTAGGGCGAGACGAGCGGCGTCTCCATCTTCATCGCCTCGAGCACGACGAGCGGCTGGCGTGACTCCACCCGGTCGCCCTCGCCGGCGAGCACCCGGACGACGACGCCGGGCATGGGGGCGATCAGGGCGCTCGTCTCGTGGGCCCCGTCCAGGGCGTGCGTCGCGCTCTCGACGGTCGGCGCGGGCGGCGAGCTCGGCGTCGAGGCGCAGTCGGGTCCACGGTTCAGGCGCCAGTAGCCCGACCAGCGACCGGCGGCCGGGATCGGGAGCGACAGCGGCGGATGGTCGTCGAGGAACGCGGTCGTCGTCTCACCGGCCCGGACCGCCGGATGGTCCACGAGCCAGCGGAGGAAGCCGAGGTTGGTCGTCGCGCCGGCGACGCGCGTGGCGCGGAGCGCGCGCGAGAGGTCGTCGAGGGCCTCCTCGCGGGTCTCGGCGTGCGCGATCAGCTTGGCGATCAGGGGGTCGTAGGCGACGGGGATCTCGTCGCCGGCCTCGATCCCGGCGTCGACGCGAACGGTGTCCGGGAGCTCCAGCAGCTCGAGCCGGCCGGCCTGAGGGAGGAACGTCAGCGGATGCTCGGCGTAGAGCCTCACCTCGACCGCATGGCCGTCGGGCTCGCGCGCCTCCAGGCCGAGCGGCTCGCCGGCCGCGACCCTGAGCTGCTGCTCGACGAGGTCGATCCCGGTAACGAGCTCGGTCACCGGGTGCTCCACCTGCAGCCGCGCGTTCAGCTCCAGGAAGAAGAAGCGCTCGCCGTCGAGCATGAACTCGGCGGTGCCGGCGTTCTCGTATCCGACGGCCCGCGCGAACGTCATGGCCGCCTCGCCCATCGCCTCCCGAGCTCGGGGTCGAGGGCCGGGGACGGGCTCTCCTCCAGCACCTTCTGGTGCCTTCGCTGGATGGAGCACTCCCGCTCGCCGAGGTGGATCACGCTCCCGTGCCGGTCGGCCAGCAGCTGAATCTCCACGTGGCGCGGGACGCTCGACGAACCGCTCCGCGAAAACGCGGCCGTCGCCGAACCCCGCCTCGGCTTCGCGCGCCGCTGATTCGAGCGCCTCCTCGAGCTCGTCCGGCGAGCGGACAACGCGCATGCCGCGCCCGCCCCCGCCGGCCGCCGCCTTGACGATCAACGGGTAGCCGAGCTCTCCGGGCTCGCCGGACTCGACCGACAGGGACGCCCGCCTCGCGCGCGAGCCGCTTGGCTTCGAGCTTGTCCCCGGACGCGCGAATCGCCGCCGGCGGACGGGCCGACGAAGACGATTCCCGCCGCGGCGACCGCCTCGGCGAAGTCGCCGCTCTCCGCGAGGAACCCGTAGCCGGGGTGGATCGCGTCGGCGCCGGTCTCCTGCGCCGCGCGAACCAGCTCGGCGGGATCGAGATAGCTCGCGATGCGGACGCTCTCCTCGGCCTGGCGCGTGTGGAAGGCGCCCTCGTCGTCGGGCGCGTAAACGGCGACCGTGGCGATGCCGAGTCGGCGGCAGGTGGCGAAGACGCGCGCGGCGATCTCGCCGCGATTCGCCACGAGGAGCTTGCGAATTTGCATCGATTCAGGCCTCTCGCGCGGGCTCTCAGCTTAGAACTCGAACCGGAATGACGCTTCGTCCGCGCGCGTCTGGGTGAGTGCGATGCAAGGACGCAGGGCGCGTTCGTAGCCGGAGGCTACGGGCGCAACCGAGGACGCCGCAGCGCGCCGCCCGGGGCGTTGCGGCGGCACGAGGCTTCGTTGTGGTTCGAGTTCCTCGAGCGTCGGCTGAAGAGGACGTGGCCTGAACAGCCGTTGTCGCGACCGGCAACGCTGTTCTATCCTGAAAAGGCAAATCGAACTCGAGCGGCGCAGCCCGCGGCCTCGACTCAGTTCTCGAAGAGGGAGGTCGAACGTGCGGACGTCGCTCGCATCGGCGATCTGGAGGAAGGCACCGTGGCGGGTCGGCTCGGGCGGGGGACGTGGGCGTTGTCCGCGGCAGCCCGCGCGCTGCGGATTGACGCTCGTTGTCGCCGCCGCGTTCTTCGCAGCAGCGACCGTCGCCTCGGCGGAGACGGTAACGACCGAGGAGCCAACTGTGCTCGAAAACGGCGAGACCGTGCTCGACGTCTCCGAGCTCACGGCGGACGCCGTCACCTCGGTAGCCGGCACGACGATCAAGTGCAAGAAGGTCCACGGGTGGCGCGGCCTCAAGCACCCGTTGTTCGGGTACTTCTACTGGAAGTACATCCTGACCATCCGCTGGTGCTGGGAGGCAGGAGGCTCGTTGGTCATTAGGACGAGCAACCCTTGGTCACCGACGTACTGGCGCGAGGTCGAATGCTGCATGCAGTTCTCAGCATGGGATTTCAGGGGCCACATCGGGCTGGACGTCGACGGTGGAGTCAACAAGAGCCAGTACCGGGTTCGAGCGCAGGGAAAGTTCCAGCAGTGCCTCCAGTACTGCTTCAACACCAAGACGCCCTGGGTCCGCCTGACCGGATACCCCGGAGGAGCATGGGGATTCGCGCATGGCAACTAGGCGAATCATCTACCGCATACTCATCGTGAGCCTGCTCGCCGTCGCCACGTTCATCGTCCTCGTGATCCTCTTCACCTGGGGCGAAGGGACCGGAGGAAGCGGCGTCGGGTAGTGGGTTGCGCCGTTCGGGAGCCGGCGCCCTACCCGGGTGCCTGCTCCCCGGAGTGCACGCCCCAGGCTCCGCCGCTCGGAAGCGTTGCGGCTCGCTTCTCCAAGAACGCTCGCAGCCCCTCTTGGCCCTCGGGGCTCGTCCGCAGCGCGGCCGCCATGTGGGCGGTCGCCTCCCCGTCCGGGCGCTCGCGGATGAGCCGCTTCGCGGCGCGGGCCGCCGCCGGGCCGGCGGCGAGCAGGCCGTCCACCACCTGCGCCACCGCCTCGTCGAGATCCTCGGCGATCTCGTGCACGAGCCCGATCCTGAGCGCGGTCTCCACATCGAACCGCTCGCCGGTCAGGAAGTAGCGGCGTGCCGCGCCTGGTCCGATGCGCTCCAACACGAACGGCGAGATCACGGCCGGGATGATGCCGAGCCGCACCTCCGTGAACCCGAAGACCGCATCCACGCCGGCCACGGCAACGTCGGCACAGGCGACGACGCCCGAGCCGCCGCCGAGCGCGAAGCCCTGAATGCGGGCCACGACCGGCGCCGGGCAGCTGTCGACCGCCTCGAGCATGCGGTAGAGCCGCATGGCGTCCGCGACGTTCTGCTCGTAGGAGAGGTCGACGGCGGAGCGCTGCCACTCGACGTCGGCCCCGGCACAGAAGCTCGGCCCGTCTCCCGCCAGGACGACCGCCCGCGACTCACCGACGTCGGCGAAGGCTTCCGTCAGCTCGGCGATCAGAGCCGCGTCGAAGGCGTTGCGCCGCTCGGGCTTGGCGATGGTGACCCGGAGGACGTCACGATCACGTTCGATGCGAAGCGAGCTCATCGCCGCGCAGCATAAGGTTCGCCTCGTGATCAAGGGCGCTCTGGCAGCCGCCGTGACGCCATTCCGCGACGATGGGGCGGCACTCGACGAGGACGCGTTCGAGCCGCTCGCCGGGTTCCTGGCCGCGGGGGGCCTCGACGGGATCCTGGCGATGGGGACGACCGGTGAAGGCATCCTCCTTTCGCCCTCCGAGCGGCGCCGGGTGACGGATCTCTTCCTCGCGGCGTGCGCCGGCCGGCTCGACGTCGCCGTCCACTGCGGCGCCCAGACGACCACCGACACCATCGGGCTCGCCGAGCACGCGGCTTCTGCGGGGGCGGACGCCGTCGCCGTCATCGCGCCGCCGTACTTCCAGCTCGACGACGAGGCGCTTCTCGCCCACCTCGGAGCCGCGGCGGCCGCGTGCTCGCCGACGCCGTTCTTCGTCTACGAGTTCGCAAAGGTGAGCGGCTACGCCGTCCCGGTCTCGGTCGTCGAGCGGCTGCAGGAGGTCGCCCCGAATCTCGCCGGCATGAAGGTCTCCGACGCGCCTCTCGACCGAGTCGAGCCGTATCTGCTCGAGGGCCTCGATATCTTCGTCGGCGCCGAGAGCCTGATCGGCGCGGCCATGGAGCGGGGGGCGAAGGGATCGGTTTCGGCTCTCGCCACCGCTTTTCCGGAGCTGGTCGTTGCGGCCGTGCGCGAGCCGACCGCAGCGCGAAGCGCCCAGCTGGGCGAGCTCAGAGACGGCCTCGAGGCCTTCCCGCGCCACGCCGCGTTGAAGCGGATCCTCGGGCTGCGAGGCGTCCCGGTCCGCGAGGACGTGCGCTCCCCGCTCCGAGGTCTCGGCGCAGACGAGCGGCAGGCTCTCGATTCCTGGGCCCCCGCGTGGATCGCCGCGGCAACCGGCTAGACGGGAGCGGCGGTCTCCCCGCCCGCCGGGGCCACCCCGGGCCACCACCCGCTGCTGAGCCTAACGAGGCAAGGCGCACCCATGGGTTACGGAATGCGCCGAGAGTGAACCGGTGCCGGCGGGGCGCCCCAGGCATCCGCCGGGCCGCTGAATGCCGGTCGGCGCGGTGTCCCGGCCCTGCATGCTTTGACGCACGCCAGACGGGCACAACTCGCGCAGCGCCGAGACCCGGCAGCGCGGCGCGGTCGGCGGGCTACATGCGGAAGATGCCGAAGGTCGTCTCGGGGATCGGCGTGTTGAGCGCCGCCGAGATGCCGAGCGCGATCACCTTGCGGGTGTCCATCGGGTCGATGATGCCGTCGTCCCAAAGGCGTGCAGTCGAGTAGTACGGGCTGCCCTCGTGCTCGTACTTCGCGCGGATCTCGTCCGGGTCAGCCCGCCCGACGGTGGAGAGGACGGTGGCTGCTTGCTCGCCGCCCATGACCGAGATACGCGCGTTGGGCCACATCCAGAGCTGCCGCGGCGCGTAGGCGCGGCCGCACATCCCGTAGTTGCCGGCGCCGAACGAGCCTCCCACGATGACCGTGAACTTCGGCACCTGCGCGCAGGCGACTGCGGTCACGAGCTTCGCGCCGTCCTTGGCGATGCCGCCCGATTCGTACTCCTTCCCGACCATGAAGCCTGTGATGTTCTGGAGGAAGAGGAGCGGCACGCGCCGCTTGCAGGCGAGCTCCACAAAATGGGCGCCCTTGAGCGCCGACTCGGAGAAGAGCACACCGTTGTTCGCGAGGATCGCCACCGGGTAGCCCTCGATGCGCGCGAAGCCGCAGACGAGCGTCTCGCCGTAGAGGGCTTTGAACTCGTGCAGACGGCTCCCGTCCACGAGCCGCGCGATCAGCTCGCGGACGTCGTAGCCCTTGCTGAAGTCGGTAGGCACGATGCCGTACAGCTCTTCCGGGTCGTAGAGCGGCTCCTCGGGCGGGAGGACATCCCAAGGCGGATCCGGCTTGGGCCGATGCAGGTTGCGCACGATCTGGCGCGCGAGCGCGAGCGCATGCTCGTCGCTGACCGCGTAGTGGTCGGTCACCCCGGAAACGCGCGAATGGACGTCGGCGCCGCCCAGCTCCTCGGCGCTCACCTCCTCGCCCGTCGCGGCCTTCACGAGGGGCGGGCCGCCGAGGAAGATCGTCCCCGTCCCCCGGACGATCACCGTCTCGTCGCTCATCGCCGGCACGTAGGCCCCCCCGGCCGTGCACGAGCCCATGACGACGGCGATCTGCGGAATGCCCTTCGCCGACATCCGCGCCTGGTTGAAGAAGATCCTCCCGAAGTGGTCCCGGTCGGGGAAGACCTCGTCCTGCATCGGGAGGAAGGCGCCGCCGGAGTCGACCAGGTAGATGCACGGCAGGCGGTTCTGCTCGGCGACCTCCTGCGCGCGCAGGTGCTTCTTCACGGTGAGGGGGTAGTACGTTCCGCCCTTGACCGTCGCGTCGTTCGCGACGATCACGCACTCGACGCCCTCGACGACGCCGATCCCGGCGACCATCCCCGCTCCCGGCGCCACCCCGTCGTAGTGCTCCCAGGCCGCGAGCGCGTTGAGCTCGAGAAAGGCCGAGCCTGGATCGAGTAGCCGGTCGACGCGCTCCCGCGCGAGCAGCTTGCCGCGAGCACGGTGGCGCTCGACCGCCTGGGGCGGCCGCTCGCCTGCGACCTCGTCGGTGCGCTCCCGTAGCTGCGCGACGAGCGCCTCCATGCGCTCTCGGTTGGCCGCGTACTCCTTCGCGGCCCGATCCGCTCGGGAATCGAGGACAGCCACTACGAACGATGGGGGACGCTGCTGGCCATGGGAATAGCCTACGCCCCGGAAGAGACGGTTCCTCGGCTCCCGGTCTGGAAATCCGTGCCGGCCGAGACTACTTTTCGGTCCGATGGGGCCCGGGACATGGATGCGGCTGCTTGCCATGCTTGCCCTCGCACTGGTCGTCACGCTCGCCGTGGCGCAGGCCGTTTCGGCCAAGGCGATCGTCGGCAACCAGCGGGACAACAAACTAGTGGGCACGCAGAAGCGTGACGACATCTTCGGCCGTTTCGGGAAGGACGTGCTCGTCGGGCTCCGCGGCGGCGACCACCTCCACGGCGAGGAGGGCAGCGACATCCTCCTGGGCGACTGGGGCAACGACTGGCTCTGGGGCCTGGGTCGGGACGACACGCTCGACGGCGGGCACGGCGCCGACCGGATCTGGCCCGGCTACGGCGGCGACGTCGTCGAGGCTGGCTCCGGGAACGACGTCGTCAGGGCGGGCGATGAGGACGGCCGCCTGGACTCGGTCGACTGCGGTGCGGGCTTCGATCGCGCGGTCGTCAACAGGCGCGATCAGGCCTTCAACTGCGAGCGTGTCGTACGTCTCCCCGGTCCCGGGGTGCAGGGGCGGCTCTGGCGGGACACGAACGAGGAGAACCATTGGGACGATTGGTTCGGCCACTTTCGCGACCTACTCGTAGGGCTGAGTGGCAACGACTATTTGAACGGACACGCCTTCCCCGACATGCTTTGGGGGAACGAGGGGGAGGACGTGCTCGACGGGAGCCATGGGCCCGACCTCCTGATCGGAGGCGCCCACAGCGATCAGCTCCTCGGCCAAGGTGGCGACGACCGGCTCTGGGGAGGCAGCGGGCTGGATTACCTCGACGGGGGTGAACACGACGACGAACTGATCTCGGTTGCCAACGACCACGAGGTCGACGTCATCGACTGCGGTGACGGACGTGACCGCGCAGTCGTACGACCGAACGACACCGTTCAGAACTGCGAGCGCGTGATCAGGATCGCCCGCTAAGTCTTACGGCTGCTTAACACAACCCCCACGGCTTCCATACAGCGCGGTGGTTCAGTGCGTTCGCACGATCCACCTCGCGGAAAGGAACGCCGTGAAGCGCTCACTTCTTCTCGCCGCGGCAGCCGCTCTCGCGGCGCTGGCGATCGCCCCGGCCGCCTCGGCCAAGGTCATCGTCGGCACGCCGGGCGACGACACGCTCGTCGGCACGGACGAGCGGGACTTCATCTACGGTCGCGCCGGGAACGACACGCTGGCAGGAAACGGCGCCCGGGACTTCCTCTTCGGCCACCGCGGCGACGACTCGCTCACCGGTGACGCCGGCGCCGACGTGCTGTGGGGCGGCGCCGGCCACGACTCGCTCGAAGGCGGCGGCGGGCCGGACCTCCTCCACGGCGGCCGGGGCCTCGACATGCTCGAGGGCGGCCCCGACAACGACCTCCTCCAGTCCGGGGAGAACGACGGCATGCCCGACATCGTCGATTGCGGCGCCGGGCGCGACCGTGCGGTCGTCCGGCTCGGCGACGTCGCCATCGACTGTGAGCGTGTGCGGGTCGTGCCGGCGCGGCGCTCCCGGGTCGTCCTCCAGCGCGGAACTCGCGGGGACGACACGCTCACCGGCTCCGAGAAGCGCGACTTCATCCTTGCCTTGGCCGGGAACGACACCGTCTCGGGGCTCGGCGCCGCCGACTTCCTCTTCGGCCAGAAGGGCATCGACACGCTCAACGGCGACGGCGGCCCAGACAGGCTCTGGGGTGGCTCCGAGGACGACCTCCTCAACGGTGGCGAGGGACACGACTGGCTCTGGGGCGGCGGGGGCGCCGACGAGCTGTTCGGCGAGGGGGGCAACGACCGTCTCTTCGCAGCTGCCGACGACGGGGCGGTCGACACGCTCGACTGCGGCGAGCACGCGGACGATCGCGATCGCGCCGTGCTTCGGCCCGGTGACACGGCCGAGAACTGCGAGCGCGTCCTCACCCTCGCGTAGCGGGGGGCGTGCGGCACGAGGAACGGGGCCCGAGTTTGTCGGGCCCCGTTCCGCGGTCCCGGCGCCGCGCCACGTCAGGAGGCCCAGGTCTTGCACTCGTGGCACACTCGGTCACACATGCGTGTGCTTCTCCTGAGTACGCTCGGACGCGGGTGGTGGGACGGGGTGCCCCTGGAGAGTTAAGCGCGCCGGCGGGCGTCTAGAGGGTCGGGGGCGGTGATCGCGTCCACGGCCTCGCGAAGCGACGCGACATAGCTGCGCAGGCCCTCAGGCCCTGATTCGTCCGCGACCTGCACCGCGCGGCTTCCGACGACGACGCCGTCCGCGAGGGCCGCGGCGGCGGCGGCCTGCTCGGGCGTCGAGATGCCGAAGCCGGCGAGGAGCGGCACAGCGGTCACGCTCCGTGCGCGCTCGACGAGGGCCTCGAGCTGCGACGAGACGCTCGTCCGCGCGCCGGTCGTGCCGGTCAGCGAGACGAGGTAGAGCCAGCCGTGCGTCCGCCTGGCGGCGAGCTCGATGCGCTCGCTCGTCGACGTCGGCGCCACCAGCTGGACGCGGGGGAGCTCCGGCGCCGCCTCGAGCGGGAGGTCGGCGACGATCAGGCTGGTCGCGCCCGCCGCCCTCGCGTCGTTCCAGAAGCGGTCGTAGCCGTACGCCTCGAGGATGGACGCGTAGGTCATCGGGATCAGAGGCACGTCCTCGCCGACGCGGCGCCGTGTCTCGGCCAGGCACTCGAGGCACCGCTGTGTGCGCATTCCTCGCTCGAGCGCGCGCTCTCCGGCCAGTCGGATCACTGGCCCGTCGGCGAGCGGATCGGAGAAGGGAAAGCCGAGCTCCAGCAGGTCGGCGCCCCCCTCGACGGCCGCCTCGGCCAGCTCCGGCGTCTCCGGGAAGGACATCAGGTAGATCGAGAGGGACTTGCTCATGCCTCGTGCGCGAGGACGACGCCGAGATCCTTGTCGCCACGGCCGGACAGGCAGACGACGATCAGCTCGGCGTCCAGCTCGAGCGCGCGGGCAAGCGCGTGCGAGGGCTCGAGCGCGGCGATGATCCCTTCGCGCTCCGCCAGGAGATGGAGTGCGGCCAGCGCCTCCTCGTCCGTCGCAGGGAGATACTCGGCGCGCCCGGTGTCCCGGAGGTGGGCGTGCTCCGGTCCGACACCGGGGTAGTCGAGGCCGGCCGAGATCGAGTGGGCGTCCGCGATCTGGCCGTCGTCGTCCGCGAGGACCGAGGAGCGGGCGCCGTGGAGCACGCCTGGCCGCCCGGCGCCGAGGCTGGCGGCGCCGGCCGCCTCGACGCCGATCAGGCGGACAGCTTCGTCCGCGACGAACCCGGCGAAGGTACCGATCGCGTTCGAGCCGCCTCCCACGCACGCGACCACCGCTTCGGGGAGCCTGCCCTCGGCCTCGAGGATCTGCTCGCGCGCCTCGAAGCCGATGACGGACTGGAGCTCGGCCACGATCTCCGGGTACGGGTGCGGGCCGACGCAGGAGCCGATCAGATAGTGCGTCGTCTCGACGTTCGTGATCCAGTCGCGGATCGCTTCGCTCGTCGCCTCCTTCAGCGTGCGGGTCCCGAACTCGACGGCGCGCACCTCTGCGCCCAGAAGCCCCATCCGCTCGACGTTCGGCTTCTGTCGCTCCATGTCCTCGGCGCCCATGTAGACGATGCACTCCAGCCCGAAGCGCGCGCACACGGTGGCCGCGGCCACGCCGTGCTGGCCGGCGCCGGTCTCGGCCACGATGCGCTGCTTGCCGAGCCCACGGGCGATCAGCGCCTGCCCGACGGCGTTGTTGATCTTGTGGGCGCCCGTGTGGCAGAGATCCTCGCGTTTCAGGTAGATCCGGCGCCCGTCGCCGACGCGCTCCGCGAGGTAGAGCGGCGTCGGCCGGCCCACGTAGGTCCGACGCAGCTCGTTCAGCTCGACCGCGAAGCTCGCGTCGGCCCGGATCTCCTCCCAGCCGCGCTCGAGCTCCTCCAGCGCCGGCATCAACGTCTCGGGGACGTACTGTCCGCCGTAGGCGCCGTACTCGGCGACGCTCATGCCCGCACCGCCTCGGGACGGGCGGACTCGACGAACGCGCGGATCCTCCCGTGATCCTTGACCCCGGGCGACCGCTCGAGGCTGCGGCTGGCATCGACGGCCCAGGGGTGGACGGCCTCGATGGCGTCGCGGACGTTTTCGGGGCCGAGCCCGCCGGCGAGGAGCACGCGGCCCGAGACCGCCGCCGCCTCGTCCCAGTGGCGGGCGTCGCTGCCGAGCCAGGGCAGGTCACGGACGATCGCCACGGTCTCGCCGTCGCGGAGGAGGACGCCGTTGCGTGCTCGGTGGCCCTCCTCCTCCGGGTAGAGCTGGACGAGGTCGGTGCCCGCATCCGCCGGCTCGCCGACGCAGACCGCGACGGAGAGCATCGTCTCCGGAACGGGGAGCGGCGCCTCCGCGCGGCGCGGGCTCTCGGCGAGAACGAACCCGGCCAGGTCGGCGTCGGCCTCCGCCGCCGCGGCGACGTCCTCGGCGCGGGTCAGCCCGCAGATCTTCACCAGCGGCCGCGCCAGGAGCTCGGTCAGCTTCGCCCCGGGGTCGTCCGCCCGCATCAGGGTGGAGCCGACGAGGATCGCGTCGGCGCCGGCGAGCTCCGCCTCGGCCCCCTGGGCCCGGTTTCCGATCGCGCTCTCGGCGACGATCAGGCGGTCTCGAGGTGCGGCGGCGACGAGGGCGAGCTGCGCGCGGCGGTCGATCTCGAAGGTGCCGAGGTCGCGCGCGTTGACGCCGATGATGCCGGCGTCGAGGGCGACCGCCCGCGCCAGCTCCTCGGAGTCGTGCGCCTCGACGAGGAGGTCGAGCCCGAGCTCGTGAGCCCCGCCCAGCATGAGGCGCGCCTGCTCGTCGTCCACGTCGCGGAGGAGCAGGAGGGCGGCGTCAGCGCCGGCGATGCGCGCCTGCAGCAGGTCGCCCTGGTCGTCGAAGAAGCCCTTCGCCAGCAAGGGAACGGTCGTCGCCGCGCGGGCCGCTGCGAGGTCGTCGAAGGTGCCCCCGAAGCGCTCGTCGACGAGGATCGACACCGCGGCGGCGCCGTTCTCCTGGAAAGCTTTCGCCAGGGCGGCGGGATCGGCGTGCGGCCGCAGGTCGCCGGCCGACGGCGAACGGCGCTTGACCTCCGCGATCGCGCCTAGCCCCTCTCGCGCCAGCGCGTCCCTGAAGCGCCCCATCAGCCGACGCGTCCTCTCCGGCCGCAAGCGCCTGGCCCCAGATCGTGGCTCATGGGGACACGGCCTCCTGCTGCGAGAAGGTGACGAGCGCGTCCAGGCGCTCGGCGGCCGCGCCGGAGTCGACGACCTCCGCGGCAAGGCCGTAGCCCCCCGCGAGATCCGTGGCATGGCCCGCGGCGGCGATCGCTCCCGCGGCGTTCAGGAGCACCGCCTCGCGCTTCGGGCCGCCCGCGCCGGCGAGGATCTCGCGCACGACGACGGCGTTCTCCCCGGGCGTGCCGCCCGCGAGGTCGGCGGACGAGCAGCGCGGGACGCCGAAGACCTGCGGATCGATCTCCCGCCGCGTCACATCGCCGTCGACGACCTCGCAGACGAGGTTGGGCCCCGCCGGTGAGAGCTCGTCGATGCCGCCGGCGCCGTGGACGACGAACGCGCGCCGTGCGCCGAGGGTCGCCAGTACCGAGGCGATCGTCTCCACCAGCTCGGGAGCGTAGACCCCGACGACCTGCGCCCGCGCTCCGGCCGGGTTGGTCAGTGGCCCGAGGACGTTGAAGACGGTGCGCGTGGCCAGCTCGCGACGAACGGGCGCCGCGTACCGCATGGCCGGATGGTGCGCCTGGGCGAACAGGAAGCCGAAGCCGAGCTCGTCGATCGACCGCTCGATCTGCGGGGGCGCCAGGTCGAGCCGGAAACCGAGCGACTCGAGCACGTCGGCGGACCCTGACGCCGAGGAGACCGCGCGGTTGCCGTGCTTGGCCACGCCGGCGCCCGCAGCGGCCGCCACCAGCGCGGCCGCCGTGGAGATGTTGAAGGTCCGCGCGCCGTCGCCGCCCGTTCCAGCCGTGTCGACGAGATCCTCCCGCCGAGGTCGCACCGAGAGGACGTGCTCGCGCATCGCCTCCGCGCATCCCGCGATCTCGTCCGCGCGCTCCCCTTTCAGCCGCAGCGCGACCAGGAAGCCTCCCATCTGCGCGGGGGTCGCCTCGCCGCTCATGATCTGGTTCATCACGTCGCGCGCCTCGCCGCGCGTGAGGTCGCGCCCCTCGAGCAGCTGGGCGAGCGCCTCCTGGATCGTCATCGCTTGCCCTCGAGGAAGTTGCGGCCGAGCGCGGGCCCGTCCGGCGTGAGCACCGACTCCGGGTGGAACTGGATACCGACCACAGGAAGCTCGCGATGACGCACGGCCATGACCTCACCGTCGTCGGCGCTCGCGCAGACCTCGAGCTCCTCCGGGAACGAGGGTCGCCGCCAGCGAGTGGTAGCGCCCTGCCGGCGAGCGGATCCGGGAGCCCCTCGAAGATGCCCTGGCCGTCATGGGTAACGGCGCTCGCCTTCCCGTGCAGGAGCTTGTGCGCCTGACCGATCTCGCCGCCGAAGGCCTGCACGATCGCCTGGTGGCCGAGGCAGACGCCGAGCGTCGGGACGCGCGGCCCCAGGCGGCGGACGAGGTCGACCGAGGCGCCCGCGTCCTCGGGCCGGCCGGGTCCGGGGGAGATGACCAGGTGGCTCGGCGCCAGCCGCTCGGCGCCGTCCGCGTCGACGGCGTCGTTTCGGAGCACCGTCACCTCGGCGCCCAGCTCCTGGAAGAGGTGAGCGAGGTTGTAGGTGAAGCTGTCGTAGTTGTCGACGAGGAGAATCACGGCTGGGTCATCCCATTCTGCTCCGCGTCGGCGAGCGCCGCCTCCAGGGCGGCGAGCTTTCGCAGGCACTCCTCGTGCTCGGCGGCCGGGTCGGAGTCGGCGACGAGGCCTGCCCCCGCCTGCAGCCGGGCGAGGCCGTCGGCCAGGATCACGGTGCGGATGGCGATGCAGGTGTCCAGCGAGCCGTCCGGCAAGGCGTATCCGACCGCCCCGGCGTACGGGCCGCGTCGGTAGCCCTCGAGCTCGGAGATGATCTGCATCGCGCGAACCTTCGGGCGCGCCCGAGACCGTCCCCGCCGGGAAGCAGGCGCGCAGGAGGTCGAAGCCCGTCCGCCCGGGCGACAGCTCCCCGGCGACCTCCGAGACGAGATGCGTCACGTGCGAGTAGCGCTCGGCCTCGAGGAAGCGGACGACGTGAACGGTGCCGGCCGCGCAGACCCGCGAGAGGTCGTTTCGGCCGAGGTCGACCAGCATGACGTGCTCGGCCTTGTCCTTCTCGGACGCGAGCAGGCGCTCGGCGTCACCCGCACCGGGGCTCGTCGTCCCGGCTATCGGGTTCAGCGAGGCGCGCGTGCCCTCGAGCTTGACCAGGGTCTCCGGGGAGGAGCCGACGAGGGAGATCCCGTCCAGCTCGAGCAGGAAGTGGTACGGGGACGGGTTGATGCGCCGGAGCGAGCGGTAGAGGGCGAGCGCCGACGCGCCGGTCTGCCGCTCCGCCCGCTGCGAGAGCACGATCTGGAAGGCGTCGCCCGCGCGGATGTGCTCCTTCGCCCGCCGGACGCCGTGCTCGTAGGCCTCCTGCGAGGGGAAGCGCCGGGTTCGAGCGGTTCCAGCCGCGTTCGCCGCCTCCTCCGCGACCTCCCAGGCCAGACGATCGGAGACCTCGGCCGGATCGCCCGCGAGCACCTCGGCGACGCTCGCGACATGGTCGAAGCGGACGAGCGTGTCGGCGACGACGAAGCGGCTCTCCGGAAGCCCCGGGCCGGCCTCCGGGAGCGGAACCGTCGGCTCCAGCACGGCGACGTGGTCGTAGCCGAGGTAGCCGACGACGGGGCGGCCCGCCGTGACCTCCTGCTCGGCCTCGTCGAAGGCGACGAGCCGCGTGCCCGCGCCCACGAGGCTGTGCCGGCCGAGACGGCCCTTCTCGACCGACTCGAGCAGAAAGCCGGCGCGCCCCCCGGCGCGCAGCCTCAGGTAGGCCCCGAGCGGGGTGATCAGGTCGGCGTGGATGTTCGGCGCTTCGGTCACGGCAGTACGAAAGGACCCTCCTGGCGGGGGTCGACGAGCGGAGCGGGCTGTGAGGATGCCTCTGCGCTAGCAGGCGACGCTCCCGCTCCGCTCGCGGCGCCAAGCCCACCAGGTGCGGACGGGAGGGGTCATCTGCCGGGAGCGTAGGCGAGCGTCGCAGGGCACGTCAACTCCGCCTGTCTGCAAGAGACGGCAATAATCGGCGGCGATGGAGCCGCATCCCATCCGCCTGGTCGTGGCGGACGACCTGCGCCGCTCGCGGCTGACCGTCTTCTTCCGGCTGCTCCTGGCGATCCCGCATCTGATCTGGCTCACGATCTGGCGCATCGGGGCTCTTCTTCGTCGCGATTGTCAGCTGGCTCCTCGTTCTCTTCGCCGGGCGGCTTCCCGAGCCTCTGCACAGCTTCTTCGGAAGCTCGTCCGCTACTCCACCCACCTGTACTGCCTTCCTCTTCCTCGCCGCGAACGACTATCCGGGATTCGGCGGCGAGGCGGGCGACTATCCGGTCGACGTCAAGATCGGCAAGCCGGCCCAGCAAAGCCGCTGGAGGACCGCGTTCCGGATCGTCCTGGCCGTTCCGGCGCTCCTCGTCACCGGACCCTGGTCGGCGCCCCTCCGGGGGGCGGCTCGGGTGGGCAGTACTCCAGCACCGGCGGCGCGGACGAGTGGTGGGAGAGCTTCGCCTACTCCTTCTCCGGGAGCGTGGGCTCGTCGCCCTCGTGGCGTTCCTCGGCTGGTTCGTCTGCATCGCGCTGGGCCGGATGCCCCTGGCTTCCGGGACCTGCTGCCTATGGCCTTCGCTACTCGGCGCAGACCGCCGGCTACCTCCTCTTCCTCACCGACCGCTATCCCGACGCCGACCCGCGCGACCCGGCCGCGACCCAGCCCACCCCGTAGAAGCCGGTGAAGCTCCCGTCGAGGACGACCTGCGCCGCACGCGGCTCACGGTCTTCTTCCGGCTCCTGCTGACCATGCCGCACCTCGTCTGGCTGGTCCTCTGGGGCGTCGCGGTCTTCTTCGCGCTCGTGCTCGGCTGGTTTGCGACGCTATCACCGGGCCGGCTGCCCGAGGCCCCTGCACCGGTTCCTCGGCGCCTACCTCCGCTATGAGACGCACGTCCTCGCCTTCCTCTTGCTCGTCGCGAACCCCTTCCCCGGCTTCACGGGCACGCCCGGGAGCTATCCGGTCGACCTTCAGATCGCCCCGCGCGAGCGGCAGAACCGGCTCAAGACGCTCTTCCGCGGCCCCCTCGCGATACCCGCGCACTTGCTGGCCTGGGGGCTCACCGGAGCGCTCTGGGGCTCGCGGCCTTCCTCGGCTGGTTCGTCGGCCTCTTCCTGGGCCGCATGCCGCGAGGGCCTACGCAACCTCGGCGCCTACTGCCTGCGCTACCTCGCCCAGACCTATGCGTACGAGTACCTCCTGACGGACAGCTACCCCTTCAGCGGGCCCGACCGAATACGCCCGGCCGCCGAGGACCGGCGGAGGCGCTGCCCGCATGGCCCGGCCCACTGCGGCCGCTCGTCGCTCTCGTCGTAGCGGCTCCTCGCGGCCGGCTGGGCGGTCGCGGCGTGGTGGCTCTGGCAGACGTCGGTCCCCGACGGCCTACGGCTCCCGGACGTTGCCGCAGCCGACGTGCTCCCCGAGCCCGAGCTCGACGAGGCGCGCGGCTTCGAGCGCTTCCTCCGCTGGAGCTACGTCGCGTCCGCGCTCGTGCTCATCGGCGTCTTCGCCGTCTACGCCCGCTACGGCGTGCGCTTTGCGAAGGAGTCGGCGGCGGGCCGGATCGGCACCGGGATGCTCCTCGGCATGCTCGGGCTCGCCATCGTCTGGCTCGTCCAGATCCCCTTCGGTATCGTCGATCTCTGGTGGCAGCGCCGCCACGACGTCTCCGAGCTCGGCTACGGCGAGTGGATCTTCCTCAACTGGTTCGCCCTGGGCGCCGAGTTCCTGTTCGTCTGCTTCGCGCTCCTGATCGTCATGGGCCTCGCCGGCCCCCTCGGCAACTGGTGGTGGATACCGGGCGCGTTCGTCTTCGTCGGGCTCGCCGCGCTCCTCACCTTCGTCTCGCCGTACCTGATCCCGGCGCAGCGCGACGCGCCGCCCCGCCTCGTCCGCGAGGCGGACGGCCTCGCCGAGGAGCAGGGCCTGCCGCCCATCCCGGTGCGGATCCAGAGGGTGGACGCCTGGGAGAGCCCGAACGCCGCCGCCACCGGGCTCGGGCCCAGCCGGCGCATCATCCTCTGGAACACGCTCGTGAGGCGCTTCGACGACGACGAGGTGCGGGCAGTCCTCGCCCACGAGCTGGCCCATCACTCGCGGAACCATCTCTGGAAGAGCATCGCCTGGTACGCCCTCTTCGCGATTCCCGGCGCGTTCCTGATCGCCTGGGCGGCGAGGCGCCGCGGGGGTATGCGCGAGCCCGCCGCGGTTCCTCTCGCCCTGCTCGTCCTCGTCGTCCTCCAGTTCGCGGCGCTGCCGCTGCTGAACGCGATCACCCGCAACCTGGAGGCCGAAGCGGACTGGGTCGCGCTCGAGACGACGGAGGATCCGGAGGCAATGAGCAGCCTCTGGCGCGGCTTTGCCGCGGAGGCGATGGCCGACCCGAGCCCGCCGACGTGGTCGTACCTCCTCTTCGACACGCATCCGTCGATGGCGAAACGCGTGGCGATGGCCGAGGCCTGGCGCGAGCGCAACGGCCGCTGACGGAACTTTCGCGGCCCGCCGCCGTCCAAGCTTGTGACGGCCGATGCGAGTCGCGCTCCTTCTCGCGGTGAGTGCGGGCCTCCTCGCGGGGTGCGCCGCCGGCAGCGGGGAGGGCGACAGCGATGCGAGCTGCGACGCCGCGCTGGACTGGAACGGCGTGCGCTACCAGGGGTCGGGAACCCGGCTTCCGCCGGAGCTCGGGGAGGCGATCGGCGAGGGAACGGTGCCCGGGTGCGACGACGGCGACGGTGACTCCGGCGAGAGCACGGTGACGGTGTTCGCCGTCAAGGGCGTCGACCCGGCGGCCGCGGTCGGCTTGGAGGACGACTGGGCCGTTTACCTTGCACCCGCATACAGCGGCAGCGCGGTCGTGGAATACCCGACCGCGCTGGAGCGGATCATCCTCGGCCCGCCCTGCTCCGAGCCCGGCTCCTTCGTGGTCGAGGGAGACTTCGAGCCGTACCAGGACCGGATCTTCGCGCTCCAGGTCGGCACTACCGACGCCGCGGGGAGCGCCTACCGGGGGCTGCTCCTGAACATCGTGGTTGCGTCCGGGGCGGATGTTCCCAGCGTCACGCTGTCACGCTACTCGTCGGGCGACCGCGTGCGCACGCGGATCCACTGCCGCGAGGCGGAGCGTCCGAACTGGACGTATGTCGCGGACGAGGTGTCCCTGGTCGCCAACGGGAACTCCTGCGGGCGCTACAGCGAGCCGTGCCACCGCTCCGAGGGCCCGCCGCAGCCGGCGGTTGCGGGTGGCTCGGCGGAGCAGCGCGCGCTGCTTGGCGCGATCGTCGAGGGGGTCGGGCCGAGCGTGCTTCGCAGCGTCACGGTGGCGGCCACCGACCGCGGCGCCGAGCTCGTCGTAGGGCCGCAGCCGGACGCCGGCCTCCGCGGCGAGTGGGAGGCCTGGCTCGTCGCCGGCGCGTTCCGCGACCGCTCGCGCGAGCTCGCGCTGCCGGCCGTGGTCGGCCTCACCTTCGACGGCGCCTGGATGGACATCGAGGGCGGGCCGTGGAGCGGCGGACTCGACGACCCACGCGCGCTCTCGCGTGAGGTGCACCGCGCCGACGGGCGGAGCAGCGTGCACTTCGACGAGTACGCCCTCCTTCAGCCGGCCGGCGTCGTCCCGGCGATCACGTTCCGGACCGATGACGCCGAGGCGTTTCTGGATCAGTACCTCTCGAAGTTCCTCGAGGAGCTCGGCGACCCCCGCCGCTACGAGGGCTTCTACTTCCGCATCGAGAGCCTCGACGGCGAGCCGCTTTGGGAGTGGGCTGGCTCGAGCCGGCTCGGCGCCGAGCGGACCGAGGCCCAGGCGTAGGCGCGGTCGCGCATCCACCGGTTGGTACGCTGGCCAGATGGCCCGCTCCGTGATCGTTTCCGCCGTTCGCACCCCGTTCGGGAAGTTCGGCGGAGCGCTGAAGGACTACGAGGCGCCTGCCCTCGGTGCGATCGCGATCCGCGGCGCGCTCGACCGCGTCGACGTGCGCGACGACGAGGTCGAGTACGTGATCATGGGGCAGGTGCTCCAGGGCGGCGCCGGCCAGGCGCCGGCACGGCAGGCGGCCGTTGGCGCCGGCCTCCCCAAGGAGGTGCCGAGCGACACGATCAACAAGGTGTGCGCCTCGAGCGTGCGCGCGGTCGAGATCGCCGACCAGATGATCCGCGCCGGCGACCACGACGTGATCGTCGCGGGCGGCATGGAGTCGATGTCGAACGCGCCCTACATCCTCAAGAAGGCGCGCTTCGGTTACCGGCTCGGCGACGGCGCCGTCATCGACCTCATGCTCCACGACGGGCTCGTCTCGGCCTTCGACGGCAAGCACATGGTCGAGCAGGCGTCCTTCGTCTCGCGCGAGCTCGGCATCACGCGCGAGGAGCAGGACGCGTGGGCGCTGCGCTCCCATCAACGCGCGGTCGCCGCCATCGACGAGGGGCGCTTCCTGGACGAGCTCGTCTCCGTGAACGGCGTCGACACGGACGAGGCTCCTCGCCGCGACACGACCCTGGAGAAGCTGGCGAGCCTGAAGCCGGTCTTCGACCCCGAGGGGACGACGACGGCCGGCAACGCCCCGGGCGTGAACGACGGCGCCGGCGCGCTCGTGGTCACGAGCGAGGAGTTCGCTCGCAAGCGCGGCCTCGAGATCCTGGCGACGATCGTCGGCTCCGCTTACATCGCCGACGAGTTCGCCTACCTCGCCCGCACCCCGGCGAAGGCTGCCGCGCGCGCCCTCGACAAGGCAGGGAAGACGATCGACGACGTCGACCGGATCGAGATCAACGAGGCGTTCTCCTCGGTAACCGTCAATTCGCTAAAGATGCTCGGCGCCGATCCCGAGAAGTCGAACGTGAACGGCGGCGCCGTCGCGCTCGGCCACCCGGTCGGCGCCTCCGGCGCGCGCATCGTCGGGACGATGATCTACGAGCTGCGCCGAAACGGCGGCGGGCTCGGCCTCGCGGCCATCTGCTCCGGCGGCGGCCAGGGCGACGCGCTGCTGCTCGAGGTCTAGGAACATTCGCGGCCGGAGAGCGGTTCAACGAGCATGAAGGCCTGGTCGTGCCTCCTTGCGCTCTCCGCCGTCCTGACCGGCTGCGGCGCGGTCGACGTGCTGAGTGGAGAGAGCCCGGCGAGCACGTCGCAGGTGCCCGAGACGGCGACCTCGCCGCCGCTCGCCGAGGCCGAGAGGACGAAGCCGCCCGAGATCGTGCTCGAGAGCGACGCCGGCCGCCAGGTGGCGGTGGGCGGTGGCTTCTGCGTGACCTACGTCGACGAGGAGTCGGGCCAGGGCACGGGTCTTTGCACCGACATGGAGCAGCCTTCGCCCGAGCAGCTGAGCACGGTCCGCCCGGGTGAGGAGATCGCGATCCTCGTCGAGGAGTCCGAGGTCGACGGGCGCGCGATCGTCCGTCGGCTCGGGTGCGACCGCCCAGCCCTCGCCCGGATCCCGCTCGGTCCCGGGGCGGCGACGACCTGGCAGGTGGATCTCGCGCCCGGTGTCTACGAGCTCGAGCTCTTCCTCGCGTTCGAGACCGCGGACGGGCGCAGCGGCGACACGTCCGCCGCGCTGGGCCTGCTCGTCGACGCGAACGCACCGCTCGAGATCGTGCCCGTGCCGACCGGTCCCGTCGACTGCCCGGCCGGCTAGGGCTCGAGGCGCGCGAGGGCTGCGTCGAGCAGCACGGCTAGTTGAGGTAGAGCAGCCAAGTCTCGCGCCTGGGCGCTGCCCGGCCGACGGTCTCGCCGGTCTCGAGGTCGACGATCTCGAAGCGGGTGCCGTTGGACGTCGTCGCGTACAGGTGGCTGCCGTTCGTCTGCGAGAGATCGGCGTTGTCGCGGGCGAGCGTGAAGCGCGGCGCCCCATCCTCGGCGAAGACGAGCAGCTTCTGCTCGTTCGAACCCATGCTCCAGGCCGAGGCGAGGAGCGCGCCGCCCCTGAACGTGACCCAGCTCGGCTCGTCGCTCAGCGGGTGGACGCTCCAGTCGCTCGGATCGATGAGCACGAGGCCGGCGGGCGTGACGTCGAGCTTGTCGCCGTCCATCGTGTACTGCGCGCCGCTGACCGCGACGAGCCCGTTCGGGAGCCAGACGGCGTTTCGGTCGGGGCCGTCCATCGCCTTCGCGTGGGCGGAGGGCTCCAGCCAGTCGCGCAGGCGCCCCCAAAAGGAGACGGGCGCGGTCAGGTCGTGGTAGCCGACCTCCATCGTGTCGAGGTCGACCTCGGCGACGCGGTTGCCTGCCGGGACGACCAGCGCCCGCGTGCCCTCCGGGTCGACCGCGAGCCCGGGCACCGACTGGCGGGCCCGGTAGTCGCCGTCGTCGGTGCCCTCGATTTCCTCCCAGCCGGCGGGGACGTCGGGGAGCGCGACCTCGCGGAGCTCGCTGCCGTCGAAGACCACCAGCCGCGCGGGCCCGATCCGGCTCGTCGGAGCGACCAGGGCGGCCAGCTCCTTGCCGGCCTCCTGGGAGTAGAGGGTCGCGCCTCCGAGGTCTTCCACCGACAGGATCTCCTGTGTCTCGGGACTGATCGCGGCCACCTTGCCCGGGGTGCCGCCCAGCGACGCGAGCAGGAGGTCGGGCTTCACCCAGTGGAGCCGTTCGACGTAGGACGCGGAGCCGATGTCAACCTTGCCGAGTGCCCGCATCTTCTCGAGGTCGACCAAGAGGACGGAGCCGCCCTCGCTCTCGCCCACCGCGAGCTGATCACCGTCGGGCGAGAGCTCGCCCACGGAGGTGAAGAAGGGCACCTCGACCCCGCGGTCGTCGAGCGGCTCGAGCGTCCGCCCGTCCACCCAGAAGAGCTTGCTGCCGGCGGCGTCGCTCGCCGCTGCGAGCAGCTGATCCTCCGGAGCGGTCGACGAGGGTTGCGACGTCGTGTCGTCGCGGCCGTCGAGCCCGTCATCGGCCCGCCCGCGTCGTTCGAACCGCCGCAACCCGCGAGGGCGGCGGCCGCTGCTGCAACCAGGAGGAACTTGAACTTCATCTACACCTCAAGTACACCACCGGATCGATCTGGGTTCCAGTAGGCTCGCCGCCGATGCGATTCGAGCGCGTCCTCGTCGTCGGAGCCGGCCAGATGGGCGCCGGGATCGCGCAGGTCATGGCCGCGTCCGGCCGACGGTGTTTCTCCACGACGCCGCTCCAGATGCCGTCGACAAGGGCCTCGCCGGGATGGCGAAGAGCCTGGAGAAGCTCGCGGCGAAGGGCGCGCCGCACGATCCCGCCGAGGTGCTCGCCCGGGTCGAGCCGGTGGACGATCTCGCCGACGCCGACCTGATGGTGGAGGCCGTCGTCGAGGACGCAGGCGTGAAGCAGGAGATCTTCCGCCGCGCCGACCTCGCGCTCGGCCCGGAGGCGGTCCTCGCCTCCAACACCTCCTCGATCCCGATCGCCTCGCTCGCCGCGGTGACGGGCAGGCCCGAGCGCGTGATCGGGATGCACTTCTTCAACCCCGTGCCCGTCATGAGCCTCGTCGAGGTCGTTCGCGCCCCGGCCACCTCCGACGAGACCGTCTCGCGAGATCGTCGGAGCTCTCCCGCGAGCTGGGCAAGACGCCCGCGGAGGTGAACGACTTCCCGGGCTTCGCCTCCAATCGGATCCTGATGCCGTTCATCAACGAGGCCGCCTACGCGCTGCCAGACGGCGTCGCGGATGCCGAGGCGATCGACACGATCGCCAGGCTCGGCTTCAACCACCCCCTGGGCCCGCTCGCGCTCGCCGACTTGATCGGGCTCGACACCTGCGTCTCGATCATGGAGGTGCTTGCGCGACGGCCTCGGGAACGAGAAGCACGAGCCGTGCCCGCTCCTGCGAGAGCACGTCGCCGCCGGCCGCCTCGGGCGCAAGACGGGCGAGGGCTTTTACAGTTACCTTTAGGCAAGGCCGCGCTCGTCAAACCGATCGAGGCCTTCCCCCGAATTACGGGAGCCGCCAGTGCGCCTGCTCATCGTCGACGACGACGCCGCATTCCGGGCACTCCTCCGCACGACCTTCGAGGTCGTGGACGTCGAGGTGGAAGACACCGGGACCGCCGAGGCCGCGCTCGAGGCCGTGCGGCTGCGACGTCCGGACGCGATCGTGCTCGACCTTCGGCTGCCGGGCATGAGCGGCGTCGACCTCTGCCGTCGACTGAAGGCGGAGGACGAGCACCGTCGGCATCGCCGTCGTCCTCCTCTCCGGCTCCGTCGACGACGCTGCGACGTCGCGCGACTCCGGCGCCGACGCGTTCCTGCGAAAGCCGTTCAGCCCGCTCGAGCTCCTCGACGTCGTCGAGCGGCTCACCGGCGGGCTCGCGCCGTCCCGCCCCCGGCGCGCGGTGAGGGCCCGGTCGAGGACGAGCACCAGCTCCTCCTCTACGCGCGCGACCTGCGCCACCTGCTCGAGATCGAGCGCGGCCAGCGCGTCCTGCTCCAGAACGCCTACAGGCAGACCGTCGCGGCGCTGGCGAGCGCCCTCGAGTCGAAGGACACGGGCACCCGCGCCCACTCCCAGCGCGTCCAGCGCTACGCGCTGGAGCTGGCGCGCTCGCTCAGCCCGGAGCTCGTCGACGACCCGAGCGCGGAGTACGGCTTCCTGCTCCACGACGTGGGCAAGATCGGGATCCCCGACCGCATCCTGCAGAAGCCGGGGCCGCTGAACGAGGGCGAGACCCGGCTGATGCGAACGCACACGCTCCTGGGCGAGCAGATGCTCGGCGGCGTCGCCTTCCTCCAGGGCGAGGGCCTCAGGATCGTGCGCTCGCACCACGAGCGCTGGGACGGCAGCGGCTACCCGGACGGGATCGAGGCGACAGACATCCCGCTGGCGGCGCGGATCTTCGCCGTCGCCGACGCGCTCGACGCGATGACGAGCGACCGGCCGTACCGGCCCGCGCTCGCGTGGGCCGACGCCGGCCGGGAGATCGTCGGCGAGTCGAGGGCCCAGTTCGATCCGGGGGTCGTGAAGTCTTTCGTCGAGCGGGAAGACCACCTGCGCGAGATCCGGGCGCTGGTCGTCGCGTAGCCCGTCACCGGCTCCCCCGTTCTGGGTGTTGACTCCCGCGGCGACCCGGCCGATCTCAGGCCCATGCGTCGCGTCTCGCTCGGCATCTCGCTCCTCCTGATCGCCCTGGCCCCGCTCGGGTGCGCCGGCGCGGATGGGCAGCGGGCGCAGGAGCTCCTCGAGCAGTCCGACCGGGCGCTCGCCCAGGTCGAGTCGTTCCGGTTCTCCGGGCGCATGACGATGGCAGCGCCGGTCGGCGAGTTCCCTTCGTCCTGTACGGGGGAGGGGACGCGCAGCCCGGCGGGGCGTTCTTCATGACGATGAAGGCGCCCGACCTCCCCGAGTTCCCGGAGACGACCGTCGTCGTCCGCGGAGACGAGGCCTGGATGAAGCCCGACGGCGTGTGGCAGACGTCTCCCGATCCCGCCCACGCAGGCGACCGGCATCGAGCAGTTCGACCTGGCGCAGTACGTGAAGGACGTCGAGCTCGACGAGGACGCCGAGGTCGATGGCGAGCCGGCTGTGAAGATCACAGGAGTCCTCGATACGGCCGGCCTCTTCGACGGGCTGCTCGGCCAGCTCGGCGCGGCGCGGCGGGCCCATGCCCGACCTGTCCGAGATGCTCGGCGACACGCGCGCGGTCATCTACCTCTCCCAGGCGAGCCGCCTGCCGCTGCGGATGCTCCTCGACCTGACCATGGCGGTCGGGGCCAGGAGGTCGAGATGCACCTCGACTACGCGATCACGAACGTGAACGAGCCCGTGCGCAGTCCCCGACCCCCGCGCGTAGCCGGGCGCCTCCATCTCTATACTCGCCGCCGTGGCGAGACGCCGGGACGAGCCCGTGCGGCTGACGCGGATCTACACCCGGGCCGGAGACGCGGGAGAGACCAGCCTCGGCGACGGCAGCCGTGTCCCGAAGACCGATCCGCGCATCGAGGCGTACGGGACGGTCGACGAGCTGAACTCGTCGCTGGGGCTCGTCCTCGCCGGCGAGCTTCCCGGCGAGTTCCGGCCCTGGCTCGAGCAGATCCAGAACGACCTCTTCGACCTCGGCGCGGACCTCGCCGTCCCCCTTGCGGACGAGCGGCGTGAGCGGCTGCGCGTGACGATGGGCCAGGTGGAGCGGCTGGAGGAGCTCTGCGACCTCGTCAACGACCGGCTCGAACCGCTCCGTAGCTTCGTCCTTCCCGGCGGCACCGAGGCCGCCGCGCAGCTCCACGTTGCCCGCGCTGTCTGCCGGCGGGCGGAGCGCAGCCGCCGCCGCGCTCGCCCAGGCGCAGGACGCGAGCCCGGCGGCGCTCGCCTACCTGAACCGCCTCTCCGATCTCCTCTTCATCCTCGCCCGGGCTGCGAACGCCGGCTCGCCGGAGCCGCTGTGGCGCCCCGGAAGCTCGCAGTAGCGCTTCGCGCGGCCCGACGGCTTAGGACAGGCGGAGGAAGCGGCGGATCGCCTGGATCGATCCGCTCGTCCCAGAGGAGCATCTGGTCGCCGCTCGGGTGCGAGCCGGTCACGGCCGGGCGCCTGGCGCGGAGGCCGGCGACCACGGCGATCGAGAAGGCGGCCGCCAGGAGGCCGAAGCCGAGCTCGCGGCGGATGTTCGAGAAGCCTCTCGGCGCGCTGGGCGATGAAGGGAAGGACGCGGCCGTGCTGGGGCTGGAACGACTCCTGCACCGCGGGCGTCAGCGCGGTGGCCGTAGGGGGCGGAGTCGTGGACGGCGGCTGCGACTGGCCCTCCGTCGGCGTTGTGGGGCTGCTCGGGGGCGGGTAGGTGGTCGCGCCAGAGCGGGAGGCGTCGTCGCCGGCGTCACCGGGCGGCTGGAGCTCCCGCGCCCTTCGAGACGGAAGGCCGATCTTCGCCCCGGCGAGCCTGAGGCCGCTGGCTGCGCCCTTGATGACCTTGCCCGCAGGGACGGTCGTGGAGGTGCCGTAGGTGACCTTGCCCGTCTTGAAGCCACGCTTCTTGAGAGCCGACTTGGCCGCTGCGAGTGTCGAGCTTGGCGAGCTTCGGGACGATCTTGAGCGCGCCGGTCTTCGTGCCGACGTTCCCTGCGGTGTCCACGGCGGCGACCTGGAACGAGCGCCTGTCGGTGAGCTTGAACTCGCCCATCCCGACCGAGTGCTTGGAGCCGTCCACCGTCTTCACCAGCGCGCCATTGGCGAAGACCTGGTAGGCCGAGACCAGGCCCGAGTTGTCCGTTGCGGCCGCCCAGGAGAGCGAGAACTTCGCCTTCTTGACGGTTCCCTTGAAGCCGCCGGGCTTCGTCGGCGCCTCCACGTCCTCGAGGAGCGCGAAGAGCGAGAGGTGTCGGGTCAGGATCCGGATGTTCGTCCCGTCGTAGGCGAACCCGTCGCTCCAGGAGGCCGGAAGGCCGGTGCCCGGCACCTCGGCGAGCGGGCGCCATGCGCCGCTCTCCAGGACGGCGGGGATGATGTGGGCCTGTGCGTTGTCGATCTCGATCTCGAGCGGGAGCGAGAAGGAGGTCACTGCAGAGCCGGAGAGGGCCCAGTAGGCGGTGACGTCGAGCATCTCGCTGGCCGGCTGGAAGCCGCCGGAGCAGCCAGCGGCGGGCTGCGGGTCGATCCGCAGGACGAGCCAATCGCCGGCCGGCGCCCCAGTCCAGGCGCCCGCGGGCACCGTCACGGTGGTCGTGTCGCTCGTCGAGCGGAGGGACGTGCTCGAGCCGGAGTCGGTGTTCTTCTCGACATAGGGGTAATCCGCAGTTGCGCCCGTCCAGGTCGTGAAGTGCACGCGGATCGGCTGGCGATTGCCGGCCAGGTCCTCGAGCTCGCCGGCGAGCAGGTGCGGGCCGGGCGAGAAGGACTGCGTGTACGTCACGGTGTCGCCGGAGATGCTCGGCGCGGGCGCTGCAGAGCCGTCGATCTCGGCGCCGACGATGCCGGCCACGTCCTCGCTCGCCACGACCTGCAGCGAGCCGGCGGCGGCGATCGTCGAGCCGTCCGAGGGGGTGGAGGAGGTGACGCTCGGCTTCGTGTTGTCGACGCGTCGGTCGGTCACCGGCGCCGAGGTGGCCCAGTTGCCCGCGTTGTCGGTCACGGTCACGCGGAGGTCGTACAGGCCGTCGGCGACGGCGGTCGTATCCCAGGAGGCAGGAACCGCGGCCCAGGCGCCTGCGCCCGCGGGCGAGCGCTGGAAGGAGACGGTGTCGACGCCCGAGCCCGCGTCGCTCGCGTTCGCCGTCAGCGAGACGGTTCCGCGGAGGTACGCGCCCGGATCGTTCATCGTCGCGCCCGGCGCCGTGTTGTCGACGACGCGATCCTCGACGACCGCCGACGGGCTCGAGTTGCCCGCATTGTCGGTGACGACGATCCGGAGGTCGTACGCCGCCGTCGACGACCGCGGTGGTGTTCCAGACGACGCCGTACGGGTCGGTCGTGTCCACGTCGATCGACGTCCAGGCGCCGGCGTTCGCGGGGGAGACCTGGAAGTCGACGCCCTGGATGCCGACGCCGCCGTCGCTCGGCGAGGCGCTCAGGCCGACCGTGCCGCGCAGGTACTGGCCCGGGTCGGCCAGGCCGCCGCCGGGCGGCGTCGCGTCGATCGTCCACGTGTGGGTCGCCGGCGTCGCGTCGACGTTTCCCGCGGCGTCGATCGCCCGCACGCGGAACGTGTGGCTGCCGTCGGCGAGGCCGGCGTAGCCGTGCGGGCTCGACGCAGGCGCCCCAGGCACCGGCGTCGAGCCGGCACTCGAAGGTGGAGCCGGGCTCGCTGGAGGAGAACTCGAAGCTCGGCGCCGGGCTGCCGCTCGGGTCGCTCGGGGCGACGTCGATGGTCGTCTGCGGAGCGACGGTGTCGACCGTCCACGAGAAGGTCGCCGGGGTCGGGTCGACGTTGCCTGCGGCGTCGGTCGCGCGGACGTGGAACGTGTGGCTGCCCTCGGTCAGGCTCGAATAGCCCTGCGGGCTCGAGCAGGCGCCCCAGGAGCCCGCGTCGAGGCGGCACTCGAAGGAGATCGCCGCCCTCGCTGGCGCTGAGCTCGAAGCTCGCGGTTGTGCTCGCGCTCGGGTCGGACGGGGCGGAGTCGATCGCGGTCGCCGGCACTGTGCGGTCGATCGTCGTGTCGACGACGTCGGCTCCCGAGTTGGAGGCGGTGTCGGTCGCGACGGCTCGGAGCGCGCGGTTTCCGTCGGGGTCGAGCGGCCAGGAGGCCTCGTACGGCGCCGTCGAGTCGGTACCGAGGGAGACCCACGAGCCCGTCGCGCAGTCCGTCGAGTCGTCGGAGCAGCGGAAGAACTCGACGTCGGCGACGTCCCCGTCGGGGCTCGTCGCCCGCAGCGTGTAGGGGTCGGCGTCGGAAGCGTTGACGAAGCCGCTCGGCTGCGTGATCGTCACGCGTCGGCGCTCCTGCGTCGACGATCCATGTGTACGACTCCGGCGCGGTCTCCTGGTTGCCGGCGGTATCCGTGGCCCGGACCTCGAAGGTGTGGCTGCCGTCGGCCAATGGGCCGACGGTCTCCGGGCTGGTGCACGCGCCCCAGGGGCCGGCGTCGAGGCGGCACTGGAAGCTCGAGCCTGCCTCGTTCGCGGAGAACTCGAAGGTCGGCGTCGTGTCGTTGGTCGGGTCGGCGGGAACGACGGAGAAGGACGTGTCGGGGGCGACGGTGTCCACCGTCCACGCATACGAGGCGGGGGACGAGTCGACGTTGCCGGCGGCGTCGATCGCGCGCGCCTGGAACGTGTGGCCGCCGTCGGCGAGCAGCCCGATCGTCTCCGGGCTCGAGCAGACCGTCCAGAGGCCTCCGTCGAGCCGGCACTCGAAGGTGGAGCCCGGTCTCGTTCGCCGAGAACTCGAAGGTCGGCGCGTCGTCGTTGGACGGATCCGGCGGCATGTCGTCGAAGGACGTGTTCGGCGCCACGGTGTCCACCGTCCAGGTGTGCGAGGCGGGGCTGGCGTCCGTGTGACCGGCCGCGTCGGTCGCGCGCACCTGGAACGTGTGGCTGCCGTCGCGCGAGGCCCGCGAGGCTTTCGGGAGAGGCACAGGCACTCCACGCGCCGCCGTCGAGCCTGCACTGGAACGTGGAGGCGGGCTCGCTCGACGAGAACGCGACGTCGGGGGAGGTGTCGTTGGACGGGTCGGAGGGCGCCGAGTCGATGGTCGTCTGCGGGTCCGTGAGGTCGACCTTCACGGTGCTGGTCGGCAGCGTGTAGATCGCTTCGTTGCCGACCCGGTCGAAGACGCGGTAGCGGTAGCGGGCGCAGGTCGAATCGGGCACCGTGTCGGGGCTCGTGACCGCGCTCCAGCCGCCCACGAACGGGGCGCACGCGGCGCCCGAGAGCGCGGAGGTGCGCCGCTCGAGGACGCCCGAGCCCGGGTTCACGCCCGAGAGGGCGTCCGAGCCGGCGTCGACCGCCACCGTGACCGTGCCGTCCGCGTCGAAGCCGTCCGGATAGTCGACGAAGCCGCCGGTCGGCGCCGCGGTGTCGGGTGTGACCGTGAACGTGGCGCTCGCCGTCAGGCCAGCGACGTCGTGCGCGGTCACCGTCTGGGAGCCGCTCAGGTCGTCGAGGTCGTAGGTCGTCGAGTACGGGCTCGTCGTGTCGTCGATGCCTCCGGGGAAGGAGATCCTGTGGATCCCCGATCCCGCGTCGGAGCTCGTCGCCGAGACGCCGAAGCTCCCGGTCTCGGCCGTGTTGACGAAGATCTCGCTTCCGCTCACATGCGCGTACTGGCTCGACTCGTCAAGAGTGATCACGGGCGCGCTCGGGCTCGTCTGGTCGATGCGAATGGTGGTGAACGCGGTGCGGACAGGCTCGACGTTGCCGACGTTGTCCACGGAGAAGTAGCGGATCGTGTAGACGCCGTCGGAGGTGAGGTCGATCGAGGTGCCCTCGTCCGAGCTCGTCGTCGGGACGCTGCCGTCGGTGGTGTAGTAGGTCGCGGCGACGCCCGACCGCCCGTCCGTCGGAGTCAGCGTCACGGTGACCGGGACGGTCTGCCAGGTGGAGCCGATCGAAGCGGTGTCGTCGCTCGTGGACGGATCCGTGACGTCCTCGGTGACCTCGAAGTCGGAGCTGGCTGTGTTGCCGGCGCGGTCGTGGGCGGTGACGGTCTCCACTCCGAGGAGGTCGCCGAGGTCGTAGGTTGCCGCGAACGGTGGGCTCGTGTCCTCGACGCCGGCGGGGAAGACGACCTTGTCGAGGCCCGAGGCCGCGTCGGAGGTGGTCGCCTGGACGTCGTAGGAGCCCGTCTCGTCCGTGTTAACGAAGATCTCCGTGCCGACCACGTGGGCGAACGGGCTCGACTCGACCAGCGCGAGCGCCGGCGCCACCGGGTCGACGAGGTCGACCTTGACCACGTTGGCCGACGTGTAGGCGGCCTCGTTGCCGACCCGGTCGGAAACGCGGTAGCGGTACTCGGCGCAGAGCCCGGAGGCCACGGTGTCGGGGCTCGTGACCGCGCTCCAGCCGCCGCCGAACGGGTCGCAGGTCCCGCCCGAGAGGGTGACCGTGCGCCGCTCGAGCACCGCGGCACCCGGAGCCACTCCGGAGAGCGCGTCGGCGCCCGCGTCGACCGTGATCGTGACGTCGCCGTCGGCGTCGTAGCCGTCCGGGTAGCCAACGGAGCCGCCGGACGGCTCCGCCGTGTCCGGCGTGACCGTGAACGGGGTCGAGGCCGTGAGGCCGACGCCGTTGAACGCCGTCACGGATTGGGCGCCCGCGAGGTCGCTGAAGCCGTAGGAGGCTCGGTACGGGCTCGAGGAGTCGTCCGTCGGGCCGGGGAAGCGCATCTTGTCGATCCCGGAATGCGCGTCGGAGCTGGTCGCCTCGACGTCGTACGACCCCGTCTCGTCGGTGTTGACGAAGACCTCGGCGCCGCTCGCGTAGGCGAAGGGGCTCGACTCGGAGAGCGTCACGACCGGAGTCGAGGGGGCGGAGTTGTCGACGGTGACCGTCCGTGTCCCGGAGGTGAAGGTGTTTCCGGCCTGGTCGGTGGTGAGGACGCGGAGGTCGTAGTCGCCGTCGGCGAGGGGGGTGGTGTCCCAGCTGGTGGAGTAGGGCGAGCTGGTGTCGGTGTCGATGGTCGTCCAGGCGCCGCCGCCTGCGGGTCGGCGCTGGAACCGCGCCGAGTCGACCCCTGAGCCTCCGTCGGCCGAGTCGGAGGAGACCGCGACCGTCGCGGTGACGAACGTTCCGTCGGCGGGCGCCGTCAGCGAGCCGGTCGGGCTCGTGCGGTCGACGGTGACGTTGACGACGTCGCTGCCGGTGTTCCCGGCGCCGTCGGTGGCGACGGCTCGGAGCGCGCGGTTGCCGTCGGGGTCGACCGGCCACGAGGCGCTGTAGGGCGCGCTTCCGTCGACCCCGAGCGAGACCCAGGAGCCGCTCGAGCAGTTGACGCTCACATTCGAGCAGCTGAAGAGCTCGACGTCCTGGACGTCGCCGTCGGGCGTCGTGGCCGTGGCCGTGAAGGGATCGGGGGCGGCCGCGTTGACGAAGCCGGTCGGTGCGGTGACGGTCACGCTCGGCGCCGTGTTGTCGACGGTGACGGTGCGGGTGGCCGAGGTGAAGGTGTTTCCGGCCTGGTCGGTGGTGAGGACGCGGAGGTCGTAGTCGCCGTCGGCGAGGGGGGTGGTGTCCCAGCTGGTGGAGTAGGGCGAGCTCGTGTCGGTGTCGATGGTCGTCCAGGCGCCGCCGCCTGCGGGTCGGCGCTGGAACCGCGCCGAGTCGACCCCTGAGCCTCCGTCGGCCGAGTCGGAGGAGACGGTCACGGAGTCGCCGCCGAGGGTCGCGCCGTCGGCCGGGGCGGTGAGGGAGCCGGTCGGGCCGGTGTTGTCGACGAGGACGTCCTGGATCGCGGAGTCGAGCGTGTTCCCGGCGCGGTCGGTGATCGCGCGCCAGGACGCGGACGTCGCCGTCGGCGGGCTGGCCCGTCCAAGAGACGCTGTAGCTCGGGCCGGCGGTCGAGGAGCCGATGAGGGTCGAGGGCACGCACGCGGCGCCGGCGCAGTAGAGATAGGCGAGGGAAGCGACGCCAGAGGTCGCGTCCGCCCCGGAGCCGGTCAGCTCCTGCCCGTTTCGGATCGCGGTCGGGAGGGCGTCGAGCGTCGCGGCGCTCGGCGCCGTGTTGTCGACGGTGACGGTGCGGGTGGCCGAGGTGAAGGTGTTTCCGGCCTGGTCGGTGGTGAGGACGCGGAGGTCGTAGTCGCCGTCGGCGAGGGGGGTGGTGTCCCAGCTGGTGGAGTAGGGGGAGCTGGTGTCGGTGTCGATGGTCGTCCAGGCGCCGCCGCCTGCGGGTCGGCGCTGGAACCGCGCCGAGTCGACGCCCGAGCCGGCGTCCGACGAGTCGGAGGAGACGATCACCGAAGCGCCGCGAAGCGCCGCTCCGTCGGCGGGGGCTGTCAGCGAGCCGGTCGGGGCAGTCGCGTCGAAGGCGAACGTCCGGCTCGAGGAGGCCTCGGCGTTTCCGACGCCGTCGACAGCTCGCGCGCGCACCGTGTACGACCCGTCTTCGGGGAAGGCCGCCGAGTCGAAGGCGTACGTCCAGTTGCCGGCGGCAAGTGCGGCGTCGTTCCAGAGCTCGGAAGCGCTGGAGAAGCCGGAGCCGTCCCAGTAGTCGCCCGAGCCCTGGCGGATGGAGACCTCGACCTCGGCCACGCCGGAGCCGGGGCCGTCGCCGAACGTTCCGCAGAGCCCCGGGGAGGTGCAGCCCGCGTCCCAGCCGGCGGCGTTGTACTCGGCAGCGGCCGCGGGGAACAAGATGGTGGAGGAGGGCGCCGCGGTGTCGACGAGCCAGGTGTAGGAGGCCGGGGAGCCGTCGGTGTTGCCGGCGACGTCCGTGGCGCGGACGTCGAAGGTGTGGCTGCCGTCGGCGAGGCTCGCGTAGCTCTTGGGGGTGGTGCAGGCGCTCCAGGCGCCTCCGTCGAGGCGGCACTCGAAGGAGGAGCCGCTCTCGCTCGCGGAGAAGTCGAAGTTGGCTGAGGTCGAGCTCGTCGGATGGGCCGGGTTGGAGTCGATGGTCGTCTGCGGCGCGGCCCGGTCGATCGTGAACGACCGGCTCGACGGAGCCTCGACATTCGCCGCGTCGTCCACTGCGCGGACGCGGACCGTGTAGCTCCCGTCAGACGGGAAGCTGCCGGCCGCGAAGGCGTTCGTCCAGTTGCCGGCGGCGAGCGTGGCGTCGTTCCAGAGCTCGGAAGCGCTGGAGAAGCCGGAGCCGTCCCAGTAGTCGCCCGAGCCCTGGCGGATGGAGACCTCGACCTCGGCCACGCCGGCGCCCGAGCTGTCCGAGTAGGTCCCGCAGAAGCCGTTCGTCGGGCAGCCGGCGTTCCAGCCCGCCGAGTTGTACGTTCCGGCGGCCGCCGGGAAGGAGATCGTGGAGGTCGGCGCCGCGGTGTCGACGAGCCAGGTGTAGGAGGCCGGGGAGCCGTCGGTGTTGCCGGCGATATCCGTGGCGCGGACGTCGAAGGTGTGGCTGCCGTCGGCGAGGCTCGCGTAGCTCTTGGGGGTGGTGCAGGCGCTCCAGGCGCCTCCGTCGAGGCGGCACTCGAAGGAGGAGCCGCTCTCGCTTGCGAAGAAGGTGAAGCTCGCGCTCGAGGACGACGTCGGGTCGCTCGGGTTCGAGTCGATCGTCGTCTGGGGAGCGGCGCGGTCGATCATGAACGAGCGGCTCGACGGAGCCTCGACATTCCCGGCAACGTCGGTCGCGCGCACGCGCGCCGTGTAGCTGCCGTCGGCCGGGAAGCTTCCGGCGGGGAAGCCGAGCGACCAGTTACCTCCCGCCAGGGACGTCGTGTTCCAGACCTCGGAGGCGCTCGAGAAGCCGGAGCCGTTCCAGTAGTTGCCGCTGCCCTGCCGGATCGAGATCTCGACGGCCTGGACGCCGGAGCCGCCGTCCGAGTGGGAGCCGCAGAAGCCGTTCGTGGCGCAGCCCGCGTTCCAGCCGGTCGTGTTGTACGTCCCGTCGGCTGCGGGGAACGCCACCGACGAGGACGGCGCCGTGTTATCGATCCGGAACGTCCGCGACGGGCCGGCCTCCGTGTTCTGGGCGTCGTCGCGCGCGCGCACGTGGACGGTGTACTGGCCGTCGGCTGGGAAGCTCGACGCCGGGAACGCGAGCGACCAGTTGCCGCCCGCAAGCCCTGCGGACTGGTACGTCTCCGTCCCGGCCGAGAACGAGCTCCCGTTCCAGTAGAGACCGCTCGAGACGCGCATGATCGAGACCTGGACGGCCTGGACGCCAGCGCCGGAGTCGGAGTGCGTGCCGCAGAACCCGTTCGTCGCGCAGCCAGCGTTCCAGGACGCGTTCGTGTAGTTGCCGCCCGAGGCCGGGAAGCCGAAGAGCGCGCTCGGGTTGGTCGTGTCGTAGGTGAAGCCGCGGCTCGACGGGGTCTCCGTGTTGGCGACGGCGTCGACGGCGCGCACCTGCACCGTGTAGCTCCCGTCGGCCGGGAAGCTGCCGGCGGCGAACGCGTACGACCAGCTCCCGGCCGAGAGGCCCGCCGTGTTCCAGACCTCGCTCGCGCTCGAGAAAGCTGCACCGTTCCAGTAGTTGCCGCTGCCCTGGCGGATGGAGACCTGCACCTGCGAGACGCCCGAGCCCGTGCCGTCCGAGTAGGTGCCGCAGAGGCCGGCCGTTGCGCAGCCCGCCGCCCACCCGGAGGCGTTGTACTCGCCGGCGGCGCCCGGGAACGTGGTAGTGGAGCTTGGCGCCGTCGTGTCGACGAGCCACGTGAAGGAGGCTGGGGAGCTGTCGGTATTGCCAGCGACGTCGGTCGCCCGCACGTCGAAGGTGTGGCTGCCGTCGGCGAGGCTCGAGTAGTTTCGCGGGCTGGTGCAGGCGCCCCAGGAGCCGCCGTCGAGGCGGCACTCGAAGGACGAGCCGCCCTCGTCCGAGCTGAAGGTGAAGGAGGCGCTAGTCGAAGCGGTCGGGTTCGCCGGGTTGGAGTTGATCGTCGTCTGCGGCGCGGCGCGGTCGATCGTGAACGACCAGCTGCTCGGGGTCTCGACGTTTCCGGCCGCGTCGGTAGCACGGACGCGGATCGTGTAGCCGCCGTCAGCGGGGAAGCTCGTCGCCGCGAACGCGTAGGACCAGCTCCCGGCGGCGATCGAAGCCGTGTTCCAGACCTCGCTCGCGCTCGAGAAGGAGCCGCCGCTCCAGTAGTTGCCGGTGCCCTGGCGGATGGAGATCTGCACCTGCGAGACGCCCGAGCCGCCGTCGGAGTAGGTACCGCAGTAGCCGATCGCGCCGCAGCCGGCGTTCCAGCCCGCTGTGTTGTAGGTGCCTGCGGAGGCGGGGAAGGTCGTGGTCGACGCCGGCGCCGTGTTGTCGACGCGACGGTTCGCGACCGTGGACGAGTTGGTCACGTTTCCGGCCGCGTCGGTAACGACGACGCGGAGGTCGTAGAGCCCGTCCGAGACGCCCGTCGTGTCGAACGATGCCGAATAGGGCGAGGTGGTATCGGTGCCGATGGCCGTCCACGTGCCGGCGCCTGCGGGCGAGCGCTGGAAGACGACGGTCGAGATCGCTGAGTCCGTGTCGCTCGCGCTTCCGTTGAGCGTGACCGTTCCCGCCAGGGGAGAGCCGGGATCGGTCAGGCTGCCGCTCGGCGCGACGTCGTCGACGTTGAAGGAGGCCTGGGTGCCGCTGTTCCGCGACGACGTCACCGTCGACGTCTTGTTGCCGGTCCCGCCGGCTGTGATCTGGATCATCGAGTCGGTGGCGATGCCCATCCCGCCAGAAGCCGCGGCCTCGTAGAGCTCGGTCATCCCGGTGGCCTGGGTGAACGTCGTGTTCGACCGCGCGGCGAAGAAGGCGAGCACGAGCGCGGTGTTCGTCGTCGTCGTGATCGAAGTCGCCGTCACCGTGCCCGAGTTCGCCGTCTGCGGGGTCGTGTCGGCGACGTTCACGGGCCCGGGCGCCGTGGAGGTCTTGATCCCGTAGAAGGCGCTGATGCCGCCGGCGGCCGCGCCGCTCGTTCCGAATGTCCACGTGTAGTTGGCGGGCTCGGAGGCTCCTGCGACCTTGTACCAGACCGTCTGCCTGAGGTAGAAGCTGTAGGCGGCGTTGACGACCTGGGTCCAGCCTGCCGGCGCGGTGACCGATCCGTTGTTGCGGACCGTCACATGGGCGACCAGAAGATCCTTCTCGACCGCGCCGGCCGGCTTGGTGATCGTCAGGCTCACCGCGCCGGCGCCGTTGTTCTGCGTCGCGGAGGCGCGGTGGGTGACGGCCGGGTCGATGACGTACGGGAGCGGCAGGTCGGCGTCGTCGAGCTCGAGGGTGAGCCACCAGCCGGTGTCGCCCTCCTCGAGCCCCCAGCGGAGTCCGTGGGGAGTGACGTCCTCGCCCTCGGCGTCGAGGATCCGCACCGGGTCGATGATGATGCTGGTGACCAGGTGGCGGGTCGGGTCGAGGAAGGTAACGGCGCCGTCGCGGCTCAGGCGCGGCTGCAGCCGGGTCGCGAGCTTCCAGCGCCACGTCCGCTCGCCCTGACGCTCGACGACGGTCAGGAACTCCTCGGTCTTGCGTCCGTCGACGACGATCGTCTCGGTGCCGAAGTCCGTCTCGCGCGTGACACCGTGAACGTGGCGCCGCCACTCGGCCCCGCCGACGTCCTCGGAGACGACCGAGACGGACGCGCCCCAGTGGGAGACGGTATAGCCCTGGTCATGGATTCGGACGCCGACGCCGGTCGCCGGCGAGCGCTCCATGGGCGCCTGGGCCTTCTCGGGGCCGAGCGCCTCCTCGAGGAAGCCTGGCACGTTCGCGTCGAGGCGCCCGACGCCCGCGAGGACGACGACCGCGAGGAACACCGCTGCGGCGGCCGCGATCGCGGCGGCTGCCCGCACGGGCGAGGAGCCGCGCAGAACGGCGGCCGGCTCGACGTCAGCCGAGCCGGTCTCCGTGGGCCGCAGGGGAGGAATCAGGGTCATCGTTCTCAGGCGTGCAAGAGCGTCCGCTTGCTCGAACGAATCGTCGCCGGGCGTAGGGTCGTGGCCGCAAAGCGGTATGAAAACGGGATGAGGAGCCGCGAAGCACCCATCCGGGTGAGCCTTTCCTCACCCGGAAGGAGGAGCAGGCCGCTCGCCTAGAATTCGTGGCACATGGCCGCCACCGAGGATCGAAGGGGTCTCGACGCCACGGAAGAGTGGCGCAGGAATCTCTACGAGGCCACGCCCGAGCGCGACGCGCTCTTCACGACCATGTCGGGGCTGCCGGTCGAGCCGCTCTACACGCCCGACAACGTCCAGCTCGACTACGAGCGTGATCTCGGCTATCCGGGGGTGTTCCCGTACACCCGGGGCGTCTATCCCTCGATGCACAGGGGGAAGCTCTGGACGATGCGGCAGTTCGCCGGCTTCGGCACCGCCGAGGAGACGAACGTCCGCTTCCGCTACCTGCTCGAGCACGGGCAGACGGGGCTCTCGACCGCCTTCGACATGCCGACCCTGATGGGCTACGACTCGGACCACCCGAAGTCCCTCGGCGAGGTCGGGCGCGAGGGAGTGGCGATCGACTCCCTCGCGGACATGGAGCAGCTCTTTTCGGGGATCCCGCTGGACGAGGTGTCGACCTCGATGACGATCAACGCGCCCGCGGCGATGCTGCTCGCCTTCTACATCTGCGTCGCCGAGAAGCAGGGGGTGGGGCCGGACAAGCTCCGCGGGACGATCCAGACGGACATCCTCAAGGAGTACATCGCGCAGAAGGAATGGATCTTCCCCCCCGAGCCCTCCATGCGGCTCTGCGTCGACATGATCGAGTACTGCGCGCGGGAGGTGCCCCTCTGGCACCCGGTCTCCATCTCGGGCTACCACATCCGCGAGGCGGGCTCGACTGCCGCCCAGGAGCTCGCCTTCACGCTGGCCGACGGGTTCGCCTACGTCGAGGCGGGGATCGCCCGTGGCCTCCTCGTCGACGACTTCGCCCCGCGCCTCTCCTTCTTCTTCAACGCCCACATCGACTTCTTCGAGGAGATCGCGAAGTACCGCGCTGCCCGCCGGATTTGGGCGCGCGAGCTCCGCGACACCTACGGGGCGAAGAGCCCGCGTTCCTGGCTCATGCGCTTCCACGCCCAGACTGCGGGGGTCTCGCTCACGGCGCAGCAGCCGGAGGTCAACATCGTGCGCACCGCGGTCGAGGCGCTCGCCGCCGTGCTCGGCGGCTGCCAGTCGCTGCACACGAACTCCTTCGACGAGGCCCTGGCGCTCCCGACGGAGCACGCGGTCAAGATCGCTCTTCGCACCCAGCAGGTGCTCGCGCACGAGACGGGCGTCGCCTCGACGATCGACCCGCTCGGCGGCTCCTACTTCCTGGAGGACCTGACCAACCGCCTCGAGGCGGAGGCCGACGACTACTTCGACCGCATCCGCAGGCTGGGCGGCGTCGTCGCCGCCATCAAGGACAACTTCTTCCAGCGGGAGATCGCCGAAGCCTCCTTCCGCTTCCAGAGCGAGCTCGAAGCGGGGCAGCGCGTGATCGTCGGCGTCAACCGCTACCAGGAGCCCGACGAGCAGCCGATCGAGATCCTCAAGATCGACCAGGCGCTCGAGGACAAGCAGGTCGAGCGAGTGCGCGCGCTCCGCTCCCGGCGGGACGCCGCCGCTGTCGAGGCGGCCCTCGCCCGCCTGCGGGCGGACGCCTCGGTCGAGGACCGCAACCTGATGCCCGCCATCGTCGAGGCCTCGCGGGCGTACGTGACAATGGGCGAGATGTGCGACGCGCTCCGCGAGGTCTGGGGGACCTGGCGCGAGACGCCGGTTTTCTAGTCGCGACGCTTCTAGCCCTGGCGTTTTTAGTCTCGCCGAACGGCTAGTAGTCGTCGACCGGCGGGTTCAGTAGTGTCGCCTCACACGGGCGCCGGTTGGCCGCAGCCGACGCCCGCTCAGCGGGGGCGTCATGAGCCTTCCCTCTAACGGCCCTCGCGCGGGGATGCGGGCCCTCCCGGAGACCAAGCGGGAAGTGGCCCGCCTCCCCCTTCCGGGGGATAGACGCGTGCGCCCATGTCGGCGAGATTTTCGGGGCGCTCTTCCAGGGCGCGCGCGGCCGCCCCCGATTGGTCGGGGGGTGGCCGCGCTCCGTTTCTGAGGACGAATCCGGGCGGTGAGCTACTACGCCGCTGCCGGGCTCGGGGACGACTGGAGCGGAAGCAGTCCGTGCACCTGCGCCCACCGGCTCGCCTCGGTTCGGTTCGAGACGCTCAGCTTCCGGTAGATGTTGGACAGGTGGAACTTGACGGTCTGCTCCGTCACCCAGAGCATTCGTGCGAGCTGGGCGTTCGAGTGCCCCTCGGCCACGAGCGTCAGGATCTCGAGCTCACGGCGGGTGAGGCCCCACGCCTCCTCGATCGACTCGCGGGAGCGCTGGCGCTTGCCGTTGTGCCCCCGGGCCAGGTAGACGGAGTGGTCGAACGCCTGCCGGATGGCCGACGCGAGGTCGTCGGCCTGCGCCGTCTTGAGGACATAGGCCTCGGCGCCCGCAGCGAGCGCCGCGTCGACGTACTGGCCGTCCCCGGACGCCGAGAGGACGATCACCTTGAGCTCCGGCGCCCGCTGCTTCGCGAGCGACAGGCACTCGAGGCCGTCCATCTGGCCGTTGCCCATCTCGATCTCCGTGACGAACAGGCTGGGGCCATGCTCCTCGATCAGCGCGAGGCCGTGGTCGGGCGAGGTCGCCTTCCCCTTGACCTCGATCCCGATGCGAGCCAGGACCTGCTCCACCCCGTCCAGCCAAAGGGGATGCTCGTCCAGCAGTACTGCAGTGCGATGCTCGGAAAGACTCATCGAAAGGGCCGCCTTTCGATCGACTACACGAAGACCTAGACCATAGCTCATCTTTCGGGTTGTGCAAACCTCGGGGAGGACCCCGTGGATCCGAGCCTCCCGACGGAGCCCGCACACTGGGGACGGCGCGAGGACGCGCATTCCCCCCTCGAACGTCTAGGCAGCTACTCGACGGCCGGCAGTCGCTCGAGCTCGGCGACGAGGAGCGGCGGCGCGTGAAGGTACTCGGCAGCCCGCCGCTTGCGCTCGATGTCCTCGTAGACCCGCTCGACCACCTCGACGTCGAGTCCGGTCGCCGCGGATGCGGCCTCCGCCGGGAGCCCGTGGTTGCGCGCGTAGAGGCAGAGGTCGAGCTTGTCGAAGGGAACGGAGAAGTAGAACTCCTCCTGGCTTTGCTCGAGCGCGTACGTGTCCGTCGTGGGCGGGCGCGATCGGATCTCGGCCGGCACGCCGACCTCGTCGGCGAGCTGGTAGACCTGGGTCTTGTAGAGGTGGGCGATGGGCTTCACGTCCGCCGAGCCGTCGCCGTTCTTGACGAAGAAGCCCTGGTCGTACTCGAGGCGGTTCGGCGTCCCCACGACCGCGTAGTCGAGCCGGTCGGCGTGGTAGTACTCGAGCATCTTGCGCACGCGCTGCTTGAAGTTCGTCGCCGCGACGACCTCGCGGTAGGCAGTCGCGGTCAGCCGGGCCTCGCGGCGCTCGCCATCCGGCGATTCGGCGACGACGCTGAAGAGGCTGTAGCGGGAGCCGCCCAGGAGGCTGGGGAGGACGATCTTCGCCTTCCAGCCCTCCCCGTACTCGGGCATGACGGTGCGGATGGCGTCGTCTCGGCGCGCGTAGCAGCCGGCCGCCTGCAGAAGCTCCGTGACGTCCTCGAGCACCGTCTCGACCCCAGCCGCCTCGGCGGCGACGTTGGAGAGGTCGAGGGTGTCCGAGGCAGACTCGCCCTCGGGCATGAGCACGCCGAGCACCCGCTCGGTGCCGAAGGCTCGAACGCAGAGGAACGCGACGAGGCTGGAGTCGACGCCGCCGGAGAGGCCGACGACGGCGCCTCGCCGGCGGAGGTCGCGGTAGACGACCTCGCGCAGGCGCTCGGCGATCTCGTCCGCAGCCGCCGCCGCGTCGTCGAGACGGAGCGCGTCTGCCGTCAGCTGCTCAGCCGGCGCCATTCGAGGCGGCGGTCTTCGCGCCGACGAAGCGGGTGATGTTGGCGATCGAGTCCAGGTTCTCGGGGAGAACCTCCTCGTCGGCGATCTGAATGTCGTAGCGCTCCTCGATGAAACCGATCAGCTCGAGGACCCCGGTCGAGTCGATGACGCCTACCTCGATCAGGGAGTCGTCCTTGTCGAGGACGACGCCGTCGGCGCTCAGCGGGAAGTTGTCCCTGAGGAACTGCCGGACTTCCTGCTCGATGCTCTCTGGGCTCGACATGACGGGCAAAGAGAAGTCGCCCGGCAACCTCACGAGGCGACCGTCTGAGCATAGCAGCGCCTTTCAGCGCCTTCGACCAGGATTTCCTCTCCTTGCCGCTCGCGCGGGTCGCCCGTATCGTCAGGACATGTGCGGCATCGCCGGGATCTACGCGCGCCCTGACTCCGAGGCCCCCGAGCAGCTGCTCCTGACCATGGCGGGCGAGCTCCGCCACCGTGGCCCGGACGGCACGGGGCTCTACCGCGATGGCCGCTTCGGGATGACGAACAACCGCCTCGCGATCGTCGACCTCGAGGGCGGCGACCAGCCTCTGGGGAGCGAGGACGGCCGCTACTGGGTGATGCAGAACGGCGAGATCTACAACTACGTCGAGCTCCGGGCCGAGCTCGAGAGCCTCGGACGGCGCTTCGGCACCACCAGCGACACCGAGGTGATCGCGGAGGCCTATGCCCAGTGGGGCCCCGCCTGTCTCGAGCGGCTGAACGGCGACTTCGCCTTCGCGGTCTGGGACCGGCGCGAACGGGAGCTCTTCCTGGCCCGCGACCGCTTCGGCGTCAGGCCGCTCTTCGTGGCGGAGCTCGGCGGCGACCTCGTCTTCGCCTCCGAGCAGAAGGCCGTCCTCCGCCATCCCTCGGCGCGGCGCGAGCTCGACCCTGCCGGCCTCGTCGAGAGCTTCACGACCTGGTGCATCTCCCCGGATGCCTCGTCGTTCCCCGGCATTCGCGAGCTCGCGCCGGCGCACTACCTCCGCGTCGGCCCCGAGGGTGTCCGCGAGGAGCGGCGCTGGTGGGACCTCCGTTTCTCGGATGCACCCGACGTCGCCCCGGGGGAGCGCTCGGCGCTGGCTGAGGAGCTCGACGCGCTGCTCGCCGACGCCACCCGATTGCGTCTGCGCGCGGACGTCCCGGTCGCGGCCTATCTGAGCGGCGGGCTCGACTCGTCGGCCATCGTCGCCCACGCGCTCGAGCAGATGGACGAGACGCTGTACGCGTTCGGGATCGGCTTCGAGGACTCGCGCTTCGACGAGAGCGGCTATCAGGACCTGCTCACCGGAGCCCGGGGGCTCAGCCTCACGCGGGCGACGGTCGGCGCGCGCGACATCGCCGAGCTGCTCCCGCAGACGGTCGAGCTGGCCGAGAAACCGACGCTCCGCACCGCGCCATCGCCCCTCCTGCGCCTCTCGGGCGCCGTGCAGGACGCCGGGCTGAAGGTGGTCACGACCGGCGAGGGCGCGGATGAGCTCTTCGGCGGCTACGACCTCTTCCGGGAGAACGCCGTTCGCCACTTCTGGGCCCGCGAGCCCGATTCGGAGCTCAGGCCGCTCCTCCTGACGCGGCTGAACGCCTTCATCGGGAAGGACCTGAAGCGCTCGGGCGCCTTCCTCGTCGGCTTCTACCGCAAGGGCCTTACCGAGACCGACGACCCGCTCTACAGCCATCGCCTGCGCTTCGCCAACACGGCGCGGCTTCTCTCGCTCCTCGACGACGACGTGCTCGTGCGGGCCGAGGAGCGCGGCGACCCGGCCGAGCGGCTCGAGGCGCGCTTGCCAGCCTGGTTCGGTGAGATGACCCCGCTCGGGAAGGTCCAGTACCTGGAGATCGCCACCTTCCTCGAGGGCTACCTGCTCCACACGCAGGGCGACCGGATGCTGATGGGCCATTCGATCGAGGGTCGCTTCCCCTTCCTCGACTACCGTGTCGCCGAGTTCGCCGCCGGCCTGCCCGATCAGCTGCGGCTGCGTGGCCTGACCGAGAAGTACCTCCTGCGGAAGGCTGTCGCGCACCGGCTCCCGACCGAGATCGCGGCGCGCAAGAAGCGGCCCTACCGGGCGCCGATCGTGGGCGCGTTCGTGGGCACCGATGCCCCGCCGTACGTACGAGAGCTCCTGGACGAGCGGCGGCTCGCCGACGCGGGCCTGCTGGCTCCGGAGGCGGTCACGCGCCTGGTGCGGAAGTGCGAGCGCGGCGCCCCGCGCGACGCCGTCAGCGAGACCGACGAGATGGCGCTCGTAGGCGCCCTCTCCGTCATGCTCCTGCACGAGCGCTTCGTGGCCAGCCCGCATCTCGCGGAGCCGCTCATCCCGGACCGCGTGGTGATCGGGGACGAGGTGCGCATCCCACAGGCGCCGGCCCGCGCCACCGCATGAACGTCCGCCTGCTCCACGAGACGCTGCTCGCCTCGGCGGAGCGGATGCCGGAGCGGGAGGCCGTCGTCGCCGGCGTCGAGAGGCTCGGGTACGCGCAGCTGCTCGACCGCTCGCTTCGGCTGGCGCGGGGCCTGCAGGAGCTCGGGGTGGGCAGGGGCGACCGCGTCGCGATCTACATGGACAACTCGGCGGGATGCGTCACCGCGATCTACGGGACGCTGCTCGCCGGCGGCGTCTTCGTCGTGGTCAACCCGCAGACGAAGGAGGACAAGCTCCTCTACGTCCTCGACGACTGCGAGGCGGCGGCGGTTCTCACGGAGGGAAGCCTCACCAGGACGGCTGTGGCCGCTGCCGGCTCCGCCTCGAGCGTGAAGGCCGTCGTGGCCGACTCGGGGCCCGAGGGCGTCGAGGGCGCGCTCTCCTTCGCGGACGTGATCGGGGGCTCCGAGCCGGAGCCGAGCGCGCCGGGAACGATCCCGCTCGACCTCGCCGCTCTCATCTACACGTCCGGCAGCACCGGCTTCCCCAAGGGCGTGATGATGACGCACCAGAGCATGGTCTTCGCGGCGGGTTCGATCGCCCAGTACCTGCGGCTGGGGCCTGACGAGCGGATCCTCGGTCTGCTCCCGCTCGCGTTCGACTATGGCCTCTACCAGCTGCTCATGAACGTCCTCAAGGGCGGGACGCTCGTGCTCGAGCGCTCCTTCGCCTTCCCGGCGCAGATCGTCAAGCGGGTGCAGGAGGAGGAGGCCACCGTCTTCCCCGGCGTCCCCACGGTCTACGCGACCCTCCTCTCCATGCGGCGCGGGATGGAGTTCGAGCTGCCGAGCGTGCGGCGTGTGACGAACACCGCGGCCGCCCTGCCGGCGACGTTCCACGAGGAGCTGGCGCGGATCTTCCCGAACGCGCTCGTGTTCGCGATGTACGGGCTCACCGAGTGCAAGAGGGTCAGCTACCTGGAGCCGGAGCTCCTCGTCGAGAGGCCCACCTCGGTGGGCAAGGCGATCCCCGGGACCGAGACCATGGTGCTCCGCGAGGACATGACGCCGGTGGACCCGGGCGAGACGGGCGTGCTCTACGTCCGCGGCCCTCACGTGATGGTCGGCTACTGGCGGAAGCCGGAGCAGACCGCGGAGATGATCGTCCAGGGGCCGCTCCCCGGGGAGCGGATGCTCTGCGCCCAGGATCACTTCACCGTGGACGAGGAGGGCTTTCTCTACTTCGTCGGGCGAAGCGACGACATCATCAAGACGCGCGGCGAGAAGGTCAGCCCGATCGAGGTGGAGAACGCGATCTTCGACATCGAGGGCGTCAAGGAGGCAGCGGTCGTCGGCGTCCCTGACGAGGTGCTTGGCGAGGCGATCCGCGCCTTCGTCGTCCTCGACGACGGGGCTGCCCTGAGCGAGCAGGACGTGATCGCCGCCTGCCGCATCCGCCTGGAGAACTTCATGGTCCCGCGAGAGGTCGAGTTCCTGGAAGCGCTCCCGACGACGGCCACGGGCAAGGTCCGTCGCAAGAGCCTGCTCGAGAGCGCCGACTGAGCTCGACGGCGTCGCGCGCGACATTAGCTGACAACCCCCCGATTCAGGGACACCCGACGAGGGATCCCTGCTCTCGGGACGCCTGCCGCGCGTGCCGATCACGCGGTCATGAGCCGCACGCCTTCCCCTTGCCTGCTTTTCTCGATCCGGTCGAAGACACGCGTCGCCGTCGGCCTGATCGCGGCCGCCGTCGCGCTGAGTCTCGCGGCGCCGGTCGGCGCCCACCACGGCGACCGCCCGCACCGTCCCGCCGACGTTCGAGCCACGACCGTTCGTCCCTACTCCGTCACTGTCACCTGGACCCGCGTGCCGGGCGCGGATGCCTACCGCCTCTTCAGGAACGGCGCCCGTGCCGGGGTACAGCACCACCCCAGGGAGTTCACGTTCTGGGGCCTCCGTTGCGACGAGAGCTATTCGCTCGGTGTTCGCGCTGTCGACCGTGACGGCGACCGCTCGCGGTTGCGCTCGCTCCGCGTTCGCACCGACGCCTGCCCACCCGTGAACACGGCGCCGCCGACGATCACTGGAACGACCGAGGAAAGCGAGACGCTGGTCGCCTGGCCGGGCTCTTGGGAGAGCGCCGAGCCGCTCACGTTCTCGTACCAGTGGGGCCGCTGCGCCGCCGACGGAGGCTCGTGCGCCTCCATCTTCGGCGCGACCGAATCGACGTACGTGGTACGCGAGGCGGACGCCGGCTTCACTCTGCGCGTTCGCGTGAGCGCCGAGAACCCTGGGGGCTCCCGGACGGCGACCTCGGCGCCCGCAGGGCCTGTCGGTGGAGATCCACCCCCCGACCCCGACCCCGACCCGGAGCCCGACCCGGACCCGGAGCCCGACCCGGACCCGGACGGCGACTGCACGGTAGCGGACACGTCCGGCTGCGTCCCGGGCACGACACTGCGGCTGACCGACGCAAGGTTCCTCTGCGACCGGCCGCTCTCGAGCTACGGCACGCTGCCGCTGAAGGTCGATCTCGACTTCACCCCCGGCCGGCCCTTCGGCGAGAACGGTGCGATCGACCTCTACACGGGCTGCGCCGGCGACGGCGACCCGACCACGATCGACCTGATCGTCGACGTCGAAGGAGACGGAGTCACGTACGGGCCGGGGGTCGACGCGTTCAAGGTCCGGCAGGGCGCCGGCTACAGCGCGGGCATCCAGCTCACGGGCCACGTCGACTGCGGGCCGCGGTACGCACCGGACGTGCATCAGGACGGCGTCCAGCTGCAGGGCGGCCGCAACATCGCCTTCGTCGACTTCTCGGTGGGGGACTACGGGAGCGGCCGCTCGACGTGCCAGGGGGCCGGCGGCGCGTTCTTCTACTCCGGCGCCTCCGGCTTCGTCCCGACGAACATCGACGTCGTACGCGGAAGCTACATCGCCTGCAACCACTCGCTCTTCAGGGGCCTCGGCTCCGGCGACGTCCACGACGCGGACTTCCGCTCGGGCCGCACGGACGGCAGCGACCCGCTCTGCTCGGCGTTCGCCGGCTCGCCGGCCTGCGACGGCGACGCCCCCGGCGTGACCATGACAAGCGTCACGTGCCAGCGGTGGAACTCCTCGACGGATCACTGGGAATAGCTGCGCTCCCCACGCCGGACTCGAGCGAGGGCCGCTTCGGCGGCCCTCGCCGCGTCTGGGCGGAGCGAGTACCTTGAGACCCATGGGCGACGCTCCCAGACCACGCCTGACGGTCGTCGGGCTCGACGCGGCCACGCTCGACGTCATCGAGCCGCTCGCGGCCGCTGGCGACCTTCCGAATCTCGCGCGGCTCCTCGAGGAGGGGAGCAGCGGCGTCCTGCGCTCGACGACCCACCCGCTCACGCCGCACGCCTGGGCGACGCTCGTTACTGGGGTCAACGCCGGCCGACATGGGATCTGGGACTTCACGGAGCGTGACGAGAGCGGCTACCGCCTCCGATTCGTCAACGGGAGCTTTCGCCGTGCGCCCGCGGTGTGGGACCGCCTTGGGTCGAAGGGCCGTCGGTCGGGTCTCGTGGGCATCCCCTTCACGTGGCCCGCCCCTCAGGTCGAGGGCTTCTCGGTGGCCGGTTTCGACGCGGCCGCCCGGGAGGAGGGCATGACTCACCCGCCGGGGCTGGTCTCGGAGATCGCCCGCCGCTACGGCTCGATCGAGCTCGACAATCGGTTTCCGCTCGGCAAGGACGGGCGCGTCGACCTCGAGATCGTCCGTCGGGCCGCCGACCAGAAGGTCGACGTCGCGCTTTGGCTCGCGGAGCGCTTCGAGCCCGACCTTCTCTTCGTCGTCTTCATGGCAGCCGATCACATCCAGCACCTCTGCTGGACCGACTGGAAGCGGGACGGCGCGGAGAGCCCGCTCGCCGAGGTGTACCGGATCCTCGACGAGCGCCTGGGCAGAGTGCTCGAGTGGCTCGGGCCGGGTCACGACGTGCTGGTCGTCTCCGACCACGGAGCGGGCCCGCTCCACGGAGTCGTCAACCTCAACGCCTGGCTCGCGAACTGCGGCTACCTCGAGTTCGTGCCGGGCAGCTCCCGGCTCGGCCGTCGAGCAGTCGACCGGCTCTTCGAGCTCCGGCGACATGTCCCGCAAGGGCTCCGCTCAGGGGTCAAAAGGCGACTACCGGGTCTCCGAGAGCGCGCCTACGAGCGAGAGGAGTACTCGGCGATCGACTGGGAGAAGACCCGGGCCTTTGCCTACGGGACGTTCGGGAACATCGTCGTGAACGTCCGTGGACGCGAGGCCAACGGAATCGTCGCGCCGGGCGACGAGTACGACCGCGTCCGTGACGGCGTCGCGGAGAAGCTCCTGGGCTTGGAGGGCCCAGAAGGGGAGCGGATCGTGGCCGCGGTTCACCGGCGCGAGGATCTCTTCGAGGGCCCGGAGCTGGAGAAGGTGCCGGACCTCCTGGTCGAGTTCGACCAGTACGCCTGGCTCGGCAAGGGGAACCTCAAGAGCCGCTCCGATTCGATCTGGGACCGCATTGAGATCGAGCCTGGCAGCGAGCATTCGTACGTCGGCAGTCATCGCCACGAGGGGCTGATTGCGCTGGCCGGCCCCTCCGTGCGGCGGGGGGTGACGCTCTCGGCCGCGATCCAGGACGTCGCTCCGACCCTCCTCTACCTCCTGGAGCAGCCGGTGCCGACCGAGCTCGAAGGTCGCGTCCTTCTCGAGGCGATCGACCCCGACCTTCTCGAGCGCCGACAGCCGGAGTACGAGGACGCCGCCGACATCCGCCCCGCGGAGGCGGAGGACTACGGCGAGGGTGAGACGGCCGTTGTGGAGGAGCGCTTGCGCGGGCTGGGCTACATCGAGTAACGACCGTCGCGCCCGGTCGCATCGGCGAGGAAGTCGCGCAGGTCCGCCACGAGCCTCTGGTCGGGCCGTGGAGGAGGCGGAGGTGACTCCTGCTGCCTGGTGATCGCGGCTACCAGAGCGTCGGTGTCCTCGACGAGCGTCACGAACCCGGCGTCGCTTGCCCGCCGGCCGAACTCGAGCTGGTGATCGTCGACAGCTTCGCCGAACCGTTGCAGGCGAGGCACTACGATCGGCCGCGCGCCGTTCAGGAGCGCCGTCAGCACCGAGCCGACGCCCGCATGCGTGACCACCGTCTGTGCCTCCCGCATGTTCTCGACCATCTCGTCGAAGGTGATGTAGTCGGTGCAGGTGGCGCCTGTGGGGCGGATCGGCGAAGGGCCGTGCTGGACGAAGAGGTCCGAGCCGGCAGGGAGATCCTCGAGAGCCTCCAGCAGGCGGTCGAACCTCGCCTCGTTCGTCCCGACGGTGACGAAGATCACGGCCCCGAGACGACGCTGCCGAGGTAGCGGGCGCGCGGCACGGCCCGCCTCAATTCCGGCCACTGAGCGTAGATTCTGGTTGCCACGGGGGCGATCAACCGGCAGCTGAGCGACGGACGCTCGATCCGGGTGAGGCTCTCCACGTAGACCACCCTGGCCCCGAGCAGGCGCCCCACCCACGCGTAGGGGACAGCCACGCCGGCTCCGGTCGTCAGCACGACCTTTGGACGCACGGCGCGGACGAGGCCGAACGCGGTCCGCCCGTTGCGGAGCATGTTCCTGAGCGCGAGCAGGCCGAAGTTCCGGTTGGTCGGGCCGTGGGCGAAGACCACGCGTTCGTCCGCGAGCAGGGAGCGCGCGTCGCTCTTGTCGAAGGTGACCCAAACGCGGGAGAATCCGTCCCAGGCCTCCCTCAGGGCGAGCAGCTGGAGGAGGTGCCCTCCGGTCGAGCAGACGAGGAGCACATCTGTGCCCGCCGCCTCCTCCCGAGATGTCTGGGATCCGTTAGGGCTGGAATCCTTATCCATTTTTTACAGACCCCTCTTTCTCGCTGCTCAGGATCGGAATCGGCGCCTCGACGAGTGCGGGGCCGTCGTCGCGTCCTGCTACCCTGCTGCCGCTTCGCGCCCCGGGCCGGTTCGACATGCGTCTCAGACACGTCTTCGTCTTCACACTCATTCTGACAGCCTCGGCAGGGATCTCCACGCCGGCAGGTGCAGGGACCGGCGCGAGCTCGCAACAGGTTCAAGCGGCGCTCCTCGATTGCACCGTCGCGAACGCCAGGAGCTGTAATCCCGGCAGGAAGATCACCCGCAGGAACCGCTCGTTCCACTGCACCCGTCCGCTCCGTCGCTATGGACGCCTGCCCCTCAAGGTCAAGATCAGCTTCAGCAAGGGGCGCCGGTTCGGCGAGGCCGGGGCGATCGACCTCGACACCGGCTGTGCCGGCGACGGGAACCCGAACACGATCGACTTGATCGTCAAGGTGAAGGGAAACGGCCGCACCTTCGGTCCTGGCGTCGACGCATTCAAGGTGCGGCAGCGAGCCGGCTACAGGGCGGGCATTCAGGTGACGGGGAAAGTCAACTGTGGGCCGAGGTACTCGAGCGCCGTGCATCAGGACGGCGTCCAGCTGCAGGGCGGCCGCAACATCACCTTCGTCGACTTCAGGGTTGGGAAGTATCGCCGCGGGAAGTCGACGTGCCAGGGCGCGGGCGGCGCCTTCTTCTACTCGGGCGCGTCGGGCTTCACGCCGCAGAACATCGACGTCGTGCGCGGCAAGTACATCGCCTGCAACCACTCGCTCCTCGCGGGTCTCGGCACCGGCAGCGTCGTCGGTGCGAAGTTCCGCTCAGGACGGGTGGACGGCACGGACCGTAGGTGCCGTGGGTTCTTCAGTGCCCCGCCGTGCGACCTCCGGTCGGCCGGCATCAGCACCTCCCGCCTCACCTGCGAACGCTGGGACCGGAGGCGGAACCGCTGGGTCCGCAGCCGTCCGGGCTGAGCTCCCTGCAGGCTCAGTAAGCGACGAGACGATCGCGGTGGACGACCTCGACCCCCCGTGGGCGCCCGTCGAGCTCAGCCGCGGAGACGCTCGCGAGGCCCTTGGCGAAGGAGGCTCCGTCCGGTCCGATGAGCTCGACCGCGTCTCCGGGCTCGAACCTGCCCTCGCAGCGCTCGACGCCGATCGCGAGCAGGCTCGCCCCCTCCCGGGCCACCGCCCGCTGCGCACCCTCGTCGACGTAGAGGCGCCCCGCGACGGGCTTGCCGAAGCGAACCCAGAGCTTGAACGCCGAGTGCTCGTGTCCGCGAGGCCGGAAGACGGTCCCGCGCGCCTCGCCGGCGACGATGGGCTCGAGCACGGCCTCGCCCGCCCCTCCGGCGATGACCGTGTGAATTCCCGCTGACGCGGCCATCTCGGCCGCGAGGACCTTGCTGCGCATGCCGCCCTTCCCGGCCGGGGAGGCGTCGCCGAGCAGGGCCGCACGGGCTGCGGACCCCTCGGGGATCAGCTCGGCGCCGGGAGACCCGGGGGCCTGCGAGTACACGCCCTCGACCTCCGTCAGGAGGACGAGCAGCCGCGCGCGCACGAGCACCGCGACCTGAGCGGCGAGCGCGTCGTTGTCGCCGAAGGTGATCTCGTCAGTGGCGGTCGCGTCGTTCTCGTTCACGATGGGTACGGCGTGGAGCCGGAACAGCGCCGAGAGCGCGTTCCGCGCGTTGACGTACGCGGCCCGGTCGGCGATGTCGCTGGCTGTCACGAGGATCTGCGCCGCTGGGACGCCGTGCCGTCCGAGCGCGGCGTCCCACGCGGCCTGCAGCCGTGCCTGCCCGAGAGCCGAGGCGGCTTGGAGCTTCGGGACGCTCGCCGGTCGCCGGGTCAGGCCGAGTCGGGGTAGGCCGAGCGCGATCGCGCCGGAGGAGACGACCACCGTCGGCGTGCCTCCCTGTACTAGCTCGGCGATCTCGCGCGCCCGGTGGCGGAGCAGCGTGCGCCGCAGCCGACCGCCGTGCGCCGCGATCAGGCTCGTGCCGAGCTTGACGACGACCGGGCGCTCTCGAGTCACCGCTGCTGGGTGCCGTCGCCGACGATCCGATACTGGCGGAGCCAGAGGTCGCGGTACGTGACCGGTCCGCGAGGCCCGGGCTCGCGGCCGACGTTGATCCCCGTCTCCGGGGCGCTCGTCAGCTCGAAGCCGTCGACGAACCTCGTCGAGGCATTCCAGGCGGCTGCCGTACCGCGGTAGCCCTCGAAGAACGATCGTGCCGCCGACTCGTCCTCGGCGACGATCCCGGCCGCGAGGCCCGACGTCTCCTCGTTGGCGAGCCGCACCGCCTCGTCGAGGTCGTCGACGAGGTCGACGGTGACGCTCGCGGTGCGGTCCGGATCGTTCGCCCACTCGTGACCCAGCCGGGTCTCGAGCGGGAGGAGGTCGACCCGGCTCCGGGCCCGTGGCGTTCCGTAGACGTCCAGGCCGACGCGCGCGAAGAGGGCCACGAGCGCCTCCAGCGTCCCCTCCGGCGCCCCGCAGTCGACGAGCGCGAGGTTGAGCCGATTGCAGACGCCGATTCGGTCGAGGCTCGCCTCGGCGATCGCCAGGAGCCGGTCGCGGTCCGCGCTCCCGTGGACATAGAGGACGCCGCCGCCTTCCGCATGCGCCAGTGCGCGCACGCCGTTCTCGGCGGCGAGCCGGGCGAGGGCGGCCGTGGTCTCGCCGCTCCCGCGGAGGATGACGAGCGGGATCCGCTCCGGCAGCGAGACGAGGGCCCGTGCGCCCTCGTGGTCGGGCGTGCGGACGAGGCCAACGGCGCCCGGCGGCAGGCCTGCCCGTTCGAGCGCCGGGCGGAGGACGTCGTCCACGAGCGTGGTCACGGTGCGCAGGGCGGCCCCGCCTGTTCGCAGGACCGCGGCGTTGAGGCTCTTCAGGAGCTGACCCGCGATGTCGAGCGCCACGTTCGGCCTCGCCTCGAAGTTCGCTCCGACCGTGCCGATTGGGATCCGGCGCTCGCTCACCTCGAGCCCGTTCGCGAGCGTCCAGGAGTCGATCTGGCGCTCGAGCGGCTCGATGGCGGCCGTCGCCTCGACCTGGGCGGCGAGAGCCTCGATCCGCTTCGCGTCCAGGCGCAGCCGGTCGAGTGTCCCCTGGTCGAGGCGGCCCGCGGCCGCCTCGTAGTCGGCGTCGTTCGCCTCGAGGACGGCCGTGCTCCGCTCCCGCACGAGCGCCGCCGCCGCTCCGAGAGCGGCCGCGACCGACTCGTCGCTCAGCGAGGCCGAGGCGCGGTTGGCCTCGATTGCCTCGCGCTCGACCTGCTCTCGGACCTCCATCGAGTCATTCTGACGGAGAGCGCTTCGACTCGACCAGCGCGGCGATGTCCCTGATCGTCTTCCAGTTGGCGGGCACGACGTCGTCGTCGTCGATCTCGACGTCGAACTCCTCCTCGATCAGCGAGACGAGCTTCAGCATGCCGAGGGAGTCGATCACGTGCTTTGCAAGCAGCGGATAGTCCTCGTCGACCTGGCTCCACGAGCCGCCGTAGGTCAGGTTCTCAGCCATCAGCTGCTTGATCCGCTCCGCGGTCCGGTCAGTCGACACGCGTGGCCTCCACCGGCTCCTCCGCGAGGGCGCGCCGGTCGACCTTGCCGGTCGAGGAGCGGGGAAGCGCCTCGCGGAACTCGAAGAGCTCGGGCGCCATGTAGCGCGGGAGGCGCTCGCAGACAAAGGTCACGAGCTCCTCCGGGCCGACGTCGCCACTGGTGACGACGAACGCCTTGATCCGGTTCGTCACCACCTCGTCCGGGATCGGCACGACCGCGCACTCTAGCACCGAGGGGTGCTGATCCAGCGCCGCCTCGATGTCGCCGAGCTCGATCCTGTAGCCGCGGCTCTTGATCTGCGAGTCCCGCCGTCCGAGGAAGATCCAGTCGCCGTTCTCGTCGACGTAGGCGAGGTCGCCGGTCCTGTAGGTCGGGTGGGAGCTCGACCCGGGCCCCCACCCACGGAAGAGCGTCGCGCTCGTCCGCTCGGGATCGGCCCAGTAGCCCTGCATGACGGTGGGACCGCGCACGTACATCTCGCCGGTCTCGCCCCGCTCGAGGATCGTCCCGTCCTCCGCGACCGCGAAGATCTCGACGTCGCGCACCGGCTTGCCGATCGGGATCGAGGCGGGCGGCTCCCCCTCCCAGCGCGGGACCTCGTACCACGTGTTCACGTTCGTCTCGGTGGGTCCGAAGAGGTTCGCGAAGCGGACGTGGGGGAGCAGCTGCATCAGCGCGTGCAGGTACTTGGTCGGAAAGACTTCGCCCGCGAACAGGACCGTCCGGAGGGCGGGGAGCTCCACCTCGCCGAGCTTGCCGCGGAGGACGAGCAGCGTGAGGATCGACGGCACCGAGTACCACACGGTGATGCCGGAGTCGCGGATCCATCTCGCCTGCTCGACCGGGAAGAGCGACAGTCCGTCGGGGACGAGCACCACGGCGGCGCCCGCCCGCGCGGCGGCGAACAGGTCGAGAATGGAGAGGTCGAAGTGGAGCGGGGCGTGGCTCGAGAGCCGGTCCTCCTCGGTGACCTGGAACTCGTCCGCGGCCCAGTCGACGAACGCGAGCGCGTTTTCGTGCGAGAGCATCACGCCCTTGGGAACGCCGGTCGAGCCCGACGTGTAGAGGACGTACGCCAGGTCCGAGTCGGAACGAGGCACGCCCTCGGGAGGCACGTCGGGTTGCCCGTCGAGCGCCGCCGCGGTCAGCAGCCGGACCCCGTCGGGCGCCTCGGCCTCGCCCTCGCGGGCGGCCGGCGCGACGAGGACCTCGACAGGCGCGCCCGCGTCGAGCATGTCCGGCCAGAGCTCGGCCTTCTCCGCGCCCGTGACGAGGCAGCGCAGGCCGGCGTTCGCGGCGATCGTTGCGAGGCGGGCCGGCGGCGCCGACGGGTCGAGTGGGACGTACGTGGCCCCGAGCTTGAGGATCGCGTAGATGCCGAGGAGGCTCTCGAGCGATTTGTCGAGGTAGAGCCCGACCAGGTCGCGGTGCTGCACGCCGCACTCCCGGAGCAGATGTGCGAGCCGGTTCGAGCGGACGTCGAGCTCGGCGTAGGTGAGGCTGCGGTTGCCGTCGACGACCGCCTCGCGGTCGGAGTAGGCGGCCGCGGAGTCCGGAAGCAGGTCGTGGAGGAGCCTCACAGGCCCATGCTCTTCGCCGCCACCTCGTACTGGAGCTCGGAGGTCCCCGAGTAGAGCCGGCTTCCGATCGCGTCGCGCACGTCCCGCTCGAGCTCGTACTCGGTCATGTAGCCGTAGCCGCCGTGCACCTGCAGGGCATCGAGGCTCGAGCCGACGTAGCACTCGCTGAGATAGAGCTTCACGAGCGCGGACTCGAGCGTCGCCGGCTCGCCCCGGTCGATCATCCAGCCCAGCTGGTAGAGGAGCAGGCGGGCGGTCTCCAGGCGCACCTTCATGTCCACCAGCCTGCGCGAGACCGCCTGAAAGCTCCCGATCGGCTGGCCGAACTGCCGACGTTCCCGTGCATAGTCGAGCGACCTCTCCAGCTGCCGTGCCATCGTGCCCACCGTGCTCGCCAGGATGCAGCTCCGCTCCCACACCATCGAGGCGTCGAAGACGAGCATGCCCTGACCGGGCCTGCCCAGCAGGTTCTCCTCCGGCACTTCACAGCCGTCGAAGAAGAGCTCGCCCATCGGCGACGTCCGCAGGCCCATCTTCGAGAGCGGCTTGCCAACGGTGAGCCCCGGCGTCCCCAGCTCGACGAGGAACGCCGTCACGCCGGCGAAGCCGAGCTCCTTGTCGATCGTCCCGAAGACGACGAAGAGATCGCTCTCGGGCGCGTTGGTGACAAAGGTCTTCGAGCCGTCGAGAACGTATGTGTCGCCGTCGTGCCGCGCGGTCGTGCCTAGGCTGAAGGCGTCCGAGCCCGAGCCGGGCTCGCTCATTCCGTGGGCGGCGATGACGGAGCCGTCGCACAGGCCCGGGAGCCAGCGGTGCTTCTGCTCCTCGGTGCCGAAGCGGACGATGGGCGTCTCGCAGGCCCACATCTGGGCGTTGACGGAGAAGATCAGCCCGCTGTCGGTGCACCCGCGGCCCAGCGCTTCGAGCGCGACCATTGTGGTGAGCGCGCCGGCGCCTGCCCCCCCGTACTCTTCCGCCACCGGGAGCCCCAGGAGCCCCATGTCGGCACACTTCTGCCACGCCTCACGCGAGAATGTGCCGGTCTTGTCGCGGCCCACGACGTCCTCGTTCAGCTCGCGGCTCGCGAAGTCATGGATCGAGTCCCGCAGTGCGCGCTGCTCGTCGGTCAGGTCGAAATCCATAGGAGCCCCTGAGGCTTCGTATATAAGACGTTAACCGGGATGTCGTCCAGCAGGCACACGCTCAGCGCGCTTCGCCGCTACGAGGACCCGGAGGGGGGCTTCTTCGAGGAGTTCTTGGAGACGCGGCTCGGCCCCGGCGGGGCCTTGGTGCTCCTCGCCGGTCCACTGCGGAAGAGACCGTCCCGCGCTTGGGCGATCTGCCCGACTCTCGGGCCAGAGCAGGGCAACCTGCGGCGCCTGGAGGCAGTCGTCGCAAGACGGCTAGCCAGCTCCGGGTTCGACGTCGCGCGCATCAGGCCGGACGTCGGCCCGCTGGGTGGACAGATCTCCCTGCCCACGCGACTGGCCGAGCTCGAGGAGGCGGTCGAGCTCCTCCACAGTCGCGGCGCAGGCGAGGTTGGCCTCGCCGGAGTGCTGTTCGGGGGAACCGTGGCGGCGCTCGCGGCCGAGCGGCTCGAGACCTCCAGCCTCGCCCTCGTGGAGCCGGTGGTGCGCGGGCGGCAGTACGCGCGCGAGCTGCTGCGCCGGGAGGCGGTCGCCCGGCTCTTGGGCGACGAGGAGGCCGACGGGGACGGCCCCAAGAGCGAGCTGGCCGCCACCGGGCGAGTGACGATCCGCGGCCTGGAGCTCACGAAGGACGCCTACGAGGCGATCGCCGACGTCGACCTGACCACGGGGCTCAAGGCGTTTGCGGGCCCCTCGCTGCTCCTGGGCATCTCGCCTTCGGGAGAGCCGAGCCCGGCGCTCGCAAAGCTCCGCGAGCACCTGGTCGAGCTCGAAGGCGACGTCACCCTCGCGAGCATCGCCGATCCCCTCTACGCGCCCCTCGGTGAGTATTACTACCGCGAGGCGGGCCTGCTGAGACAGGACACGCGCCTCGAGCTGGACCAGAAGGCGGCCGACGCGGTCGCCGGCTGGGCGCTCGACAGGGCCGCAGCCTCCGCGCCCGCATGAGGGCGTTTCCCGTCTTCGTCGCCGCCGGATCAGACCGCGTGGCGGCGGTCGTGACGGCCCCGGTGGAGCAGGAGCCGCGGGGAGTCGTGCTCCTTCTCGCGGGCACCGGCCGGCACATCGCCATCGGCTCGACGCTGTCTGCTCGGCTCTCCGAGCGCCTGGCCACGGAAGGGCTCGCCTCCGTCCGTCTGGACTATGCGGGGTCGGGCGACAGCCCGGGTCTCGTCTCGCAGTGGGACCCTGCGGAGATAGGAGCCACCACGACGCAGGCGCGCGCAGTGCTCGACGTGGCCCGCGAAGCACTCGACGTGAAGCCTTTCGCCGAGGTGGGAACCTGTTACGGGAGCCGGATCGCGCTCTCCCTCGTCGGGGATCCTTCCTGCACCGGGGCGGTGTGCCTGGCCCCGCCCATCCTCGACGTCGGCGGCCTGGGGCGAATGAGCCGCGGCGTCCGCGACGGCCGCGTCGGCGGGTTCATCCGGTCGAACGCCGTCCTGCGCCGTGTCATGGGAGCGCCGCTGCGCCGTTTCCTCGGCGCCCGCAAGCCGGCGACTCGGGTCGTCGGGGCGTTCTCTCATCTCGACCGTGCGCGCCTCGTGTTCCTGTACGGCGCCAGGAACGCCCACGAGGACCACTTCAGCCGCCGTGCGGAGAAGACCATCGAGGACGCGCTCGCCGGCCTTTCCGCGGAGGAGCGAGGCCGGTTCGAGCTGCACATGATCGCCGGGGGGCCGCTCACCACGTTCGACGGGTTGCCGCGTGGGGAGCAGGACGAGATCGTCGACATCGTCGTGCCGTTCGTCACGTCGTTCTTCGAGACCGGACCTAGTCCAAGGTCGGTGGGAGTGCAACGTGGGGCTTGCTAAGCTCGTCGAGCTTGCCCAGACGAGGGGTCAAACCTGCTCGAGGGCTGCGGCGTTTCGGCGCGACACTCGTCCGGGACCTGGCGGCTTTCGCTTGCGCGACCGTCGTAGCCGTCGCGGGCCTGTCCGCGTGCTCGGAGTCGTCCGACACGACGGCAACGACGGCCTCCGAGCCGATCGCGACCACGACGGCCCCGGAGCTGGCGAAAGAGACGATAGTCCGCGAGGAGCGTCAGTTTCGCTGCCGCGGCCAGGTCGATCTCGACCTCGTGCAGGTGACGCTTAGGACGACTGTGGACGACGCGGTCAGCCTCGACGCGAACTGCACCGGCCGGATCGGGAGGCTTGAGATCGACACCTGGACGGGCGATGGGATCAAGGTGCAGAACTACGGCAGGGTCGCCCACGATCTCGTGATCGAGTCGGGATACATCAAGTGCCATGACGTCTTCGGCGAGTACCACCAGGATGGGATCCAAGTCATGGGAGGCCGCTCGATCACGTTCCGGAACCTCCGGATCGACTGCCTCGGCAACGCGAATTTGTTCCTGGCCAGGGGTGGTCTGGGGGCGGTCACGCCGACCGACGTCGTCTGCGAAGACTGTGTTCTCGGCCCGAACACAGCACAAACGCTCTTCTACGCGGATTCCATCCGCTCGGGGGCGCGCGGGACCACCATCTGCACGGGCCGGTTCCGCGCGATTCGGGTCGAGCCTGGGGCGATCGAGATGATCAGCGCCGGGAACCGGGTGCTCCCGCATGACGACCCGGCCTGTCGGGACGTGACGGGAAAGGGGGCTTCCGCCCGGTGAGCTCTGCTCCAGGACGGCTGGCACGGTGGGCCTAGGCGATCGGCTGCGTATGTGGGCCAAGCGGAGCGACACGGTCCGCCGCTGGCGAGAGCAGCGGTACAGGATGTTCATCGAGTTGTGCTCCGTCGAGCCCGACGAGCGGATCCTCGACGTGGGAGCTGGCGAGGGGTCCGCGCTGGAGCGGTTCAACACGATGAACCCGATCGTCGCCGTCGACCTCGAGACCGACGAGAGCGACTGGCTCAGTGGCGACAATGTCACCGTCCAGCACGCCGACGGCACGCAGCTCCCGTTTGCGGACCGGTCGTTCCCCGTCGTCTTTTCGAACTCCGTCATCGAGCACGTGCCGAAGGAGGTCCAGCCCGCGTTCGCGCGTGAGATCCGCCGCGTCGGCGAGCGCTACTTCGTGCAGACGCCGAACCGCTGGTTCCCGATCGAGCCGCACTACCAGATGCCGTTCGTGCACTTCCTCCCGGAGCGAGCGCTCCGCGCGCTCAACAAGAGGTTCACCATGGGCTGGCGCAAGAAGGGCGCGTGGTACGAGACGACGCTCCTGTCGGCGTCGGACCTCCACCGGCTCTTTCCGGACGCGACGATCCATCGCGAGCGCATACTCGGGATGACGAAGAGCCTGATGGCCGTGCGCGGGCCTCGAACGGGCACCGGGGTCGCGGCCGAGCTCGGCGGAACGGCCGCCTCGCCTCCGCCGCGCGACCCGGAAAAGACCTACCCGGAAGGCGGGAGAACCTAGCCTTGAGAATGAACGACGGCGCGTCCTGAGCAAGCTACACTGCGACGTGCCGAGCACGAGCCCGACCCCGGGGTACGGCTGATCCACACTCAGATGTCCTGCTTCAACTGCGGCCACGAGATTTCCGAAGACGCGCGCTTCTGCGAGTGCTGCGGTGCGCCGCAGACGGGGACGCGCGACGCGGTTCTCGGCGTCGTGAAGGCCCCGTTGCTCGTCCACGCACCAGTACGTTCGCGGGCTCAAGCGGTTCTGGTGGCTCCTGGTCTTCGGCCTGGGGGTCGCGACGATCGCGGCCGCGGCGTCCGTCTACCGGATCGACGTCTCCTCGTTTCCTCCTTTCGAGAAGAAAGCGGCGATCACGTATACCACCTCCTCTCGCCTTCTCATCACGAGCGAGGAGGCGCCCTACGTCCGGACACGCGTCACGGAGGAGGTGGACCGGGCCAGACGGCAACGTGCAGGAGTTCACCAGCTCGCCTGACATCACCACGCTCATCTCTGCCGCGAACCTCTATCCGGTCCTCATCAGCTCCGACTCGGTGGAGGAGCTCCGGGACGAGATGTCGGGGGCGCTTCCAGGAGTGATCACCACTCGTGCGATCTACGAGGTGAACTCTCCGGGCCGCTTCGAGCTCTCGCAGGTCCCGGTCGTCGAGGTCTTCGGATCCGCGGACACGTCCGCGGGCGCAATCGAGATCACGCGGGCCACGGTGGACGCCTTCCTGGTCTACGTCGAACAGCTGCAGGACGACGCGAACCTCAGCTCGCAGGAGCGGATCCTCGTCGAGGAGATCCAGCGGCCCGAAACCGTCATCGCCACGGGCGGCACCTCGCTCAGCCTTCCGGCCATGCTCTTCCTGGTGATCGCCGCCGCCTTCGTCGCGCTGGCGATCCTGCTCGACCGGCTCTTCCCGGCCGGCATCCGCCTGCCGCTCCGGCGGAAGGCGCCATCCGCAGGCGTCGAAGAGCCCGAGCTCGCGGAGGCTCTCTCGTCGGCCGAGCGTGAAAGGCGCGCGCAGGCCAGCTCCCAGGTCTAGCGGGCGATCTGCATGGCCTCGTACACTCAGCCACCTGCGGCTCGCCGCGGCGTGCCGGTGGCGGTGGGGGCTCTTGGGGCGCTCGTCTTCGTCGTTACGATCCCGTTCGGGCCGGAGGCGACGATCGGAGGCGCGCTCGTCTTCTTCCTGGCCTGTTTCCTCGCCGTGCGCGACACCTCGGTCCCGGTGTTCACGTGGGCGAACATGGCGGTCAGCCTCGCCCTCCTCGTCTGGTTCGTCCCGATCAAGACGTACTCGCTGCCGATCGACCTACCCTTCAATCTCGAGCCGTACAGGCTGTTCCTCCTCCTGCTCGTCTTTGCCTTCCTGGTCGGCCTGCTCGCGGGTAGCTCTCATCTTTCCGCCGGCGGCCAGGCGTACCCTCTCCTCCTCCTCACCGGGGTGCTCTTCGCGACCCAGATCGCCAACTTCAACGAGCTCAATGCCGGCTCCACCGAGCCGGAGGCCCTCAAGGCGCTCTCGTACTTCCTGAGCTTCGTGATCGTCTTCCTGCTGGTGAACTCGACGCTCGACTCGGTCGGGGCGATCGAGAAGCTCGTCCGCGCGCTCGTCCTCGGAGGCGTCGTCGTGGCGGTCGCCACGCTCTTCGACTCTCGCTTCACGTACAACGTCTTCGAGCACCTCCATGAATGGATTCCCGTGCTCGATTATGTGCCGCGTGAGGTCGACGCCACACGCGGGGGGTTGATCCGCGTCTATGGATCGGCGCAGCACCCAATCGCTCTGAGCGTCGCCCTGCTCATGATGGTGCCGCTGGCCATCTATCTCTCGGGCCGGGCGGCCACGGTGCTCCGGTCACGGCTGTGGGTCGTGGCGGCGATCGTGTGCGGCGCCGGCGCGCTCGCCACGGTGTCGCGCACCACCGTCGTCATGATCGTGGCCATGGTCCTGGTCGCCCTGGTGCTCCGGGGCGGCCCGGTCGTCCGCTTCTGGCCGCTCCTGCTTCTCTTTCCCGTGGTCGTCCACTTCCTCACCCCCGGGGCGCTCGGAGGGATCTACAAGTCGTTCTTCCCCGAGGAGGGCCTCGTCTCGTCTCTCGAGGGGAGGGCCGGGGAGGGCGGGTCGGGACGCTTCGCGGATCTCGGGCCCGGCCTCGAGATCTGGAGCGAGTCGCCGCTCGTCGGGAAGGGCATCGGGGAGCAGACGATCCCGAGCGACGGGCCCGCAGGAGTGCCGGACGCGGTGGGGACTGATCTCATCTTCGACAACCAGTACTTGAACACGGTCGTGACGACCGGCCTGCTCGGGTTCGTGGCCGTGGTGTGGTTCGTCTGGGGCAGTGTGGTGAAGATCGGGCGCGCGGCCCGCCGCCGAGTCGGCCACGCCAGCGACCTTATGGCTGCCTGCTGTGTTGCGGCCGCCGGGTTCGGCGCGAGCATGGCGCTGTTCGATGCCTTCTACTTCGTCCAGTGCACGCTCTTCTTCTTCATGATCGTCGCGATCGGCCTGCGCGTGCGTGAGCTGTCCCCGCCGGCCGTCGACCCGCGGGCCGTCTGAGGCCGTTCTCAGAGGCGGCCGCTCGTGCGCATCGTCGTGAACGCCGACGACTTCGGAGCCTCGGCCGAGACGGTCGCCGCGACGATCCGGTGCCTCGAGGACGGAACGCTCACGAGTGCGACGATCATGCCGACGATGCCGGCCGCCGACGAGGCGCTCGCCTACGCACGGGAGCGCTCGGACAAGAGCTTCGGCGTGCACCTGACGTTCGTGGGAGACGGAGAGGAGCGCTGTGCAGCCGCCCCGGCCGATCTTCCGGCGCTCGTGGACGAGGCGGGCCGCTTTCCCGCCGCGACGCCCGTTCGCCTTCGGGCGCTTTTCCGACGGCTTCCCGTCGGTCAGATCGAGCGCGAGATCGCCGCGCAGATCGCCCTCGTCCACGACCGGGGAGTCGCGATCTCCCACGTCGACTCGCACCGCCATCTGCACAAGCTGGCGCCATTCCGCAAGGCGCTCGAGAAGGTTCTGCCCCGCTTCGGGATCGAGCGCGTCCGCAGCGTCCAGGACGTCTACCTGACCCGTCCTTTCGCCGGGGCCACGTACTGGGTGGGATCGCTCTGGCTGCGGCCCCTTCGACGGGCGTTCCGCACGACCGACCACTTCTACATGCCCGCGAGCACGGGAGACATCGGCTGGGCGGACGAGCTCCTGGGCCGCATCGAGAGCCTTCCGGGCTCCACGCTCGAGGTAGGCGTCCATCCGGGCCCCGACGGCTGGCGGGCGGACGAGCGCCTGTCGGCCGAGCGCCTGGCCGCCGCCGCGCCCGAGCTCGGCCACGAGCTCGTCTCCTGGCGCGCGATCGGCTAGTTCCGGCCGGGCTCGCTCGCGAGGAGGCTCCGACCGCGCATGGAGGCCGGGACGTCCAGCCCCATGAGCTCGAGTGTCGTCGGGGCCACGTCCAGGAGGTGCGTCCCCTCGCGCGGCCCGGGTGCGACGCCGGGCGCCGCGAGCACGAAGAGCCCGTGCTGAGCGTGGTTGGCGTCGTCGGGGCCGGTGTCGTTCTCGAAGCTGTGGATTCCCTCCTCGCCGCCGACGGTGCCCACCGAGCGCCAGAAGAGGTCGCCGAAGTGGACGATCAGATCGGGCGCGACCCCGTTCACCTCTGCGTAGATCTCCTCCGGGACGTGCACGCGCGTGCCCAGCGGGTTCCCGTTCTCGTCCGGTATGGCCGCGATCCGGCGCGCGAGGTCGTCTCGAACGCTCTCGTAGTCGGCTGCCGGAACCGTGCCCTCGGGCTCTCGGCCCTCGACGTTGAGGAAGATGCGCGAGTAGTAGCCGCCCTCGCCCCAGGCGCTCGTCCGGGACCAGTCGATTCCCGCCTCCCGCAGCGGCACCGCGGTGTCCGGGCTGGCGAGCGTCGTGAGCAGGCCCTCTCGCCGCAGCCACTCGTTGATGCGAATGCCGCCGTCCATGCGCTTGCCGCCGTGGTCGGAGACGACGAAGACGGCGGTGTCCTCGTCGACGTGCGCGAGCAGGCGCCCCATCAGCTCGTCCACGTGCTTGTGGTAGTCGAGGATCGCGTGCTCGAAGCGGTTGCCCGGCTCGTGCTTGCGGTGCTCGGGGTCCATGAGCTTCCAGAAGCCGTGGTACATGCGGTCCACGCCCATCTCGACCATGACGAAGAGCTCCCACGGCTTCGAGACCAGGAAGTGCTCGGCGAGCGCGAAGCGGCGGTCCGTCATCTCGTAGACCTGCCGCAAGAGGTAGTCCTTGTCCTCGGTGCGGAAATCGCGCACGTCCAGGACGTACTCGCCGACCACCTGCTCGATCTCGCGCTTCAGCATCGGCGGGAACGTGTACGGACTGTCCGTCGTCGGCGTCAGGAAGCAGCCCACCATGACGCCGTTCAGCGGTCGCGGCGGAAACGTTCCCGGCACCCCGAGGACGACGGAGGGCTTGCCGGCGCGGGTCGCGTAGTCCCACAGCCGCGGCTCCTTGATCGCCGTCGCGTTGGCGATGAAGAGGGCGTCGTAGGAGTGGTCGGCGCGGTTACGGAAGCCGTAGACGCCTAGGTCACCGGGCGTGCGGCTCGCCATCATGCAGGACCAGGCAGGAACGGTGATCGGCGGGACGACCGATGTGAGGCGCCCGTACGCGCCCCGCTCCATCAAGGACGAGAGGACCGGCAGCTCGTTGCGCCAGCGTTCGAGGAGGAGCGACGGCTCGGCGCAGTCGAGCCCGACGATCAGGACCTTGATCCCTCAGTCCTCCAGGTAGCCGAGGGACCGTAGACGCCGTCGTATGGCGGCGACCTCGTCGTGGGTCAGCTCGTCGCCGTCCGCGGGCCCGTGCGCAGCCGCGAGATCGCGGAGCACGTAGACGGAGAACTCGGTCACCGAGCGGAACCCTGTGCCTTCGATAACCGTCCGCAATCGCTCGTAGAGCGGACGCGGGATCTTGAGCGTGACGTCGGTGGTGCGGGAGCCGGACATGACACTTTCCTGGGGGTGTCCTCGGAGTGTAGCCTGTGCGCCTCCGCCGAAGGTCTGGACCATCTACTCTGGACTTGGATGCGCGCGGGGGATCGCGTACGACGTGTCCGAGGAGCGATGCCGTAGATGAGCCATAGACGATGGCGAGGGGTCCTGGCGTCCTTCCTGGACCCGATGACCTACTTCCAGGTCATCCGCCTCCTGCACTACTACGGCTACAGCCACGTCCAGCCGCGCAAGCACGTGACGATGGGGGAGCACGCGACGCTCGCTCCGAACGTCTCGTTGCGGAACGGCGAGCGCATCACGGTCGGCGCGCGCACGCAGGTCGGCGAGCGCGTCTACCTGTGGGCGGGAGACACCAGCGGGCGCATTACCATCGGCGAGCAGTGCCGGCTCGGGCCCGAGGTGTTCGTGACCGCGTCGGATTACGGCCTCCTGCCGGATCAGCCGATCGCCTACCAGGAGCGGAACGAGCGCGACGTCGTCATCGGCGACGATGTCTGGCTGGGCGCCCGGGTGTTCGTCGGGGCGGGCGTGACGATCGGGGACGGATCCGTCGTGAGCGCGGGCTCCGTGGTCACGAAGTCCCTCCCGCCCGGCTCGGTTGCCGTCGGGATCCCGGCCAGGATCGTGCGACGCCGTGAGGACTACGCGCCGCGCACAGAGGCAGAGGAGCAGAGCGACACCGAGCCCGAGGCCGCCCCGGAGTCGACGCGACCCGAGGCCCAGGGCGCGACGTGAGCGTCGACGTCTCGGCCCTCATCGTCACGTATCACTGCCGGGAGGCCGCTCGCACCTGCCTCGAGTCCCTCTACGAGCACGCGGGGGACGTCGCCCTCGAGGCAATCGTCGTCGACAACGCATCCGGAGACGGAACCGCCGAGATGGTCCGGCAGGAGTTCCCCGAGGCGCGCTCGTTGGCCTTGGCCGAGAACGTCGGCTTCGCCCGCGCGGTCAATCTCGCTGCCGAGGAAGCCCGCGGCGAGTACCTGCTGCTCCTCAACCCTGACACCGAGGTGCACGCAGGAATGCTAGAGGCCTTTCTCGCGTTCGCCCGAAGCCTCCCCGAGGGGGCGATCTGTGGCGGCAGGACGCTGCGGCCGGACGGCCGGCTCGATCCGGGATCGTGCTGGGGCGCGCCCACCCTCTGGAGCCTCTTCTGCTTCGCCACCGCCCTCTCGAGCGCCTTCAAGGGCAACCGCCTCTTCGACCCGGAGTCGCTCGGCGGCTGGAAGCGCGACTCGGTCCGCGACGTGGACATCGTCACGGGCTGCCTCCTGTTCGTCCCGAGGTCGCTCTGGAACGAGCTGGGCGGGTTCGATCCGCGGTTCTTCGTCTACGGGGAGGACGCGGATCTGGCGCTGCGGGCGGCCGCCGCGGGAGTCCGCCGCGTGATCACTCCGGACGCCGTCGTCACTCACGAGGTGGGCGTCTCCTCCGCGACGCGGCCCGACAAGCTCCTCCTTCTGTTCCGTGGGAAGGTGACGCTCCTGCGCAAGCACTGGGGTCCCGTGCAGAGCCGCGTCGGCGTGGGTCTTGTCGCAGCCGGCGTCGGCGTCCGGGCCCTCCAGGCCCGCCTGCCCGGCCGGGGCGGCGGCGAGGCATCGGGCTGGCCCGCGCTCTGGAGAGCCCGCAGCGAGTGGCTGCCGGGCTTCGAGCCGGCGGGTGCGGCGCCCCCGGCGGGCTCGCCCGCCGAGGGCGAGCGAGTATCGTCTCAATCCGATTAGCGCAGGCGGGGGGAATAGGACCGTACAGGCGGCTTGGACCAGGGAACCAATGCCAGATCGGACGTCTACTGCGATACGCGGCGCTCCCGGTTCGCTCGGCGCGAGCCGGCAACGCGTCAGGAAGCTGCTCGCCACGCTTCAGCGCGACGGCCTTGTGGAGAGCCTGGTCCTCGCCGGCGGTTTCCTCGAGTACCACCTCGAGCAGCGCTTCGGTGCCCGAGTCGACAGGAAGTACGGTTGCGAGACGGGCGGTCGTGTCTCCCTCGACCGGCTCGAGATCGAGAGCCCGAACCTCGAACACGGGGTTCAGTACGAGCCCGTCACCGAGCTCTACCTCCGCCGGGCTCTCAGGGCGACGCGCATCGCTCCGCACCGCTACGCGTTCGTGGACCTCGGATCGGGAAAGGGCCGGCCGCTCTTGATTGCTGCCGATTACCCGTTCACGCGGTTCATCGGCATCGAGTTCTCCCCGACGCTCCACCAGATCGCCCAGCGGAACGTTGCGCGCTTTCGCGCTCGAACCGGCTCGGCCCAGCGCTTCGAGCTCCATCTCGACGACGCGGCGACCTTCGACTTCCCGCCCGAGCCGATTGCGCTCCATCTCTACAACCCCTTCGGCGAGCGCGTGCTCGACCGGGTTCTGGACCGGCTCCAGGCCTCGCTCGAGGAGACCCCTCGTGACGTCATCGTCTTCTACGTGAACCCGGTTCACCGGTGGATGCTGGAGAAGGCGTCGTTTCTCCGCCGGGTCAAGGCGACGTCCCAGTACGCGGTCTACGCAAGCCCCGGATTGGCCTAGGCCAATCCCTCCTAGCGCCTTCTGCCAGAATGCGGCGCCCGCCCCGATCCACGAGGCTCGAATGACAGACCCCGCGGCCGTCTACCCCAACCTTCCCGAGGAGCAGAGCGAGACTCTCACGTCCGCGGCGCCCGTTCCCGGCCCCAACGCGATCGGCGCCACCGGAGGCTCGGGCACGCGGGTCGTCGCCCGCATGGTCCGTGAGGGCGGGATGTTCACGGGGCTCGATCTGAACGCCTACGAGGATTCACTTCTCTTCGCGGGCTTCTCGGACCGGTGGATCGATGAGTTCGTTCGAAGCGGCGGGCAGCCGGCCTCGCCGGAGCTCCTGGCGGGCATGCGGGACGACCTGGACTCCCTCGTCCGCTCCTACCTCGCCGGTCTCCCTCCCTCGGCGCGGCTGTGGGGCTGGAAGGAGCCGCGCAGCATCTATCTGGTGCCGTTCTTCGCGGAGGCGATGCCGACCTTTCGCTTCCTCCACTTCATCCGCGACGGACGGGACATGGCTTTCTCGGAGAACCAGAACCAGCTCGTAAAACACGGCGACGCCGTGCTCGGGGCCGAGCTGCGGAAAGAGAAGAAGCCGGTCCGATCGATCGCGCTCTGGAGCCGTGTGAACTCGGCGGCTGCCGACTTCGGCGAGGCGCGGCTCGGGGATCGCTACCTGCGCGTCCGCTTCGAGGACCTCTGTGCGGAGCCTGTCGCGACCGTGCGGGGCATCTACGAGTTCTTCGGTTTGGAGGGGGATGCGGCCGCCGCCGCGGCCGCCGTGCGCCCGCCGGAGAGCCTCGGCCGCTGGCAGCAGCGCCGGAAGGGCATCGTCGACGCGCTCCACCGCACCGCCGAGCCTGCGCTCGCGCGTTTCGGCTATCTCTGAGCGGCGTCGACACGCGTACCTACACGGACGGATGGTCTTTGGGCGAGGTTGGGCCTCAGGCGCTTGATTCGGTGATTTGGCTCAACTAACGTCCTGAAGGCTCCTCTCGAAGGCTCGCTTCACCGATCCCACTTGGCCCTGCGGCGTCTCATCCATCCTTGCGCTCGACCCGTGCTCGGGGGCGTCTGCATGGCGCTCGTCCTGGCGTTCCCGGCTCTCGCTCGCGCGGAGTCCTGCACGTACAACCCGGGGACGGCCTCGGTGAGCGCGTCGATCACACCGGGCAGCTCAGCCGTGCTCGACGTCGCCGGCGGCGTGATCCGCTTCGGCGAGGTGCCGACGCCGTGCGGAGGAGCGACGACGACGAACATCAACTCGATCTCGATTGCCGGAGGCGCGGGAACGACCGAGCGATTGACGCTCGACGAGCGTGCCGGGGTCTTCGGGCCCGGGGCAGCCGCGGAATCCAACATCCCCGAGATCGAGGTGACTCTTACGCTCGGGGATGCGACGGACACCGTGATCATCTACGGAACGACCGGGAACGACGTCATCGCAGCGGGTCAAAACGGCCTCGCGCTCAACTCGGACGGCGACGTGGACATCACGGCCTCGCCGGGCGCCTTCCGTCTGGAGGTCTACGGCCTCGAGGGCAACGACATCCTGAACGCGCGAGGCTCCAACGGCGCCGGCCTTCACTTCCTCGGCCCGGTCGTCCTCGAAGGCGCGGAAGGCGACGACACGGTCCGCGGGAGCTCCGAGCCCGACACGCTGACCGGGGGCGTCGGGAACGACCGTATCGAGGGGCAGGAGAGCGCCGACCTGATCGGCGGCGGCCCGGGGAACGACAACATCAGCGCCGGGGACGGCGCCGACACCGTCACGAGTGGGCCGGGGAACGACATCGTCTCGCTCAGCGCCGGTGACGACCTCGTCTTCTCGGACGACGGGGAGGCCGACGGCCAGATCAACGGCGGCGCGGGGATCGACACGGCCTACTACGACGCCGGCCTCGACCCGAACCCGGTGGCGGTCGAGAACAAGCACCCTGTAACGCCGCCTCCGCCGCCTCCTCCGCCCCCCGGGTCCTGCGCGTACGACGCCGGCAGCAAGGCGGTCACGGCGCAGATGGTGGCCGGCTCGCAGGGAACGCTCCGCGTCGTCGGGGGAGAGATCCACTTCGGCGCCGCGCCCGCTCCGTGCGGAAGCGCGACTACAGCGAACACGAACTCGATCACGATCGCCGGCGGCAGCGGTTCGACGGAGCACGTGACGATCGACCAGACGGGCGGCGCCTTTGCCCCCGGCGCCACGGTGGAGACAGGAGCTTCCGAGATCGAGATCGCGGTCAACCTCGGGGACACGACGGACCAGGTGGTCGTCCTCGGCGGCGCCGGCGACGACTCGATCGTCGTGGGCCAGAACGGGGTCGCGCTGAATGCGGACGGAGACCTCGACGTGACGTTCTCCCCGCTTCCTTCCGTCCTGGAGATCAGGGGCGGCGACGGCCGGAACACGATCAGCGGCCAGGGAGCGCAGGGAACCGGAGCGCGGTTCACGGGCAAGCTCCTGCTCTTCGGGGGCGACCTGGGCGACACGCTGACGGGCGGCGACGGTGCTGACGAGCTCAACGGAGGCGCGGGGACGGACGTGCTCGAAGGACGAGCGGGAGCGGACGTGCTCCGGGGTGCAGGCGGCGCCGACACGCTCGCCGGGAACGACGGCAACGACGAGCTGACCGGCGGGGCCGGGGCCGATTCCTTCACCGGAAGCGCCGGAGACGACGTCTTCTTCGCCGTCGACAGCGTGGCCGACTCGCAGCTCAACGGCGGCTCGGGAATCGATACGGCGCACTACGACGCCGGCCTCGATCCGACGCCGCTCGCGGTCGAGAACCGGGTTCCCCAGTAGGTGTTCGGATCGTCCCGGCGCCTCTCGCGCGGCCACGAGCTCTTGAGGAGGATCGTGGTCGTCGCAGCAGTCGCCGCGGCGGCGCTTGCGCTTCCGGGGATCGCCCGGGCCGAGTCGTGTACGTACGACCCTGTGTCGCGCACGTTGAGCGCGTCGGTCACAGCGGGCGGCTCGGCCACCCTCGTCGTCGTGGGCGCGGAGCTCCACTTCGGCGCCGTGCCCGCGTCGTGCGGCGGAGCGACGACGACGAACACCGACTCGATCGTGATCGTCGGGAACGCGGGGACGACCGAGCAGCTCACGCTCGACCAGCGCGGCGGCGTCTTCGGCCCGGGAGCGACCCCGGAGGGAAACGTCCCCGAGATCGAGATCGCGACCTCGCTCGGTGACGCCGCCGACCGCGTCGTCGTCTTCGGAACCGAGGCGCCGGACCGACTGGCAGCGGGCCAGAACGGCATGGCGACGGGCTCCGACGGCGACGTGGACATCACCTTCTCGCCCAGCGCCTTCCAGCTCGAGGTTCATCTCCTCGGCGGCGACGACTACTTCAACGGCCGCGGCGAGGGCGGCGCGGGTCTCCACTTTCTTGGGCCGATCACCGTCACCGGCGGGCCGGGCAACGAGTCGCTCCTGAGAGGGAGCTCGGAGCCGGACTCGGTCGACGGAGGGCCGGGGAACGATGAGCTCCGCGGCGAGGGCCTGGCCGACGTGCTCGACGGCGGCGAGGGGGACGACCTCCTCGCCGCGGGCGACGGCAGCGACGTCCTGACCGGCGGTCCCGGCAGGGACCGGCTCGTCGGCTCCGGCGGGGACGACACGACGTTCGCGCGCGACGGCGAAGCGGACGTCGAGATCAACGGCGGGCCGGGTGTCGACACGGCCCACCTCGATGCCATCGACCCGACTCCGCTCGCGACCGAAACCGTCGTCCGACCGGCGGAGTCGTGCGCGTACGACGGCCTCAGCCGAGCGCTGACGTTGACGATGACGCCGGGCTCGACGGCGACGCTCGTCCTGGTGAGCGGGCAGATCTGGTGGGGAGAGGTGCCCAGGCAGTGCGGCGCGGCGACGTCGACGAACACGGACTCGATCTCCATCGAGGGCGCGATCGGGACGACAGAGACCCTGGTGCTCGACCAGCGGGGCGGCGTCATTCGGGCCGGGTGCGACGCCGGAGACCAACACGCCCGAGATCGAGATTTCGACCAACCTCGGCGACGCGAGCGACCGCGTGATCGTCTACGGGACCGAGGGAGACGACTTCAGCGCCGCCGGGCAGAGCGGCTTCGCGACGAGCACCGACGGCGACGTCGACGTCACCTTCTCTCCGAGCACCTTCCGCCTGGACGTCCACCTCCTCGGCGGAAACGACCACTTCGACGCGCGTGGCACGGGCGGCGCCGGGCTGAACTTCCTCGGCCCGATCGTCGCGACCGGAGGCGACGGCGACGAGACGCTCATCCGCGGCGGTGCGGCTGCCGACTCGCTCGACGGCGGGGCCGGCAACGACGTGCTCGAGGGCCAGGACTCGGCCGACGTCTTCGTCGGCGGCCCCGGGAACGACACCATGGGAGGCGGTGACGGCGGCGACACGATGAACGGTGGGCCCGGTGCGGACGTCTTCAACGGGAGCGCCGGCGACGATACGTTCCTGGCGCAGGACGACGAGGCGGACGCTTCGCTCTCCGGGGGCGCCGGCAACGACACGGCGTTCATCGACGCGGGCATCGACCCGACGCCGGTGGCGGTCGAGAACGTCTTCGGCGACGAGACCCCGCCGCCCCCGCCGGGGGCTGGCTGCACCTACGACGCTGCGCGGCGGGCGGTCACGGCGAGCCTCGAGGCGAACGGGCAGGCGACGCTCGTCGTCGCCGGCGGCGAGATTCGCTTCGGCGCCGTGCCGAGCGCCTGCGGGGCGGCGACGACCGCGAACACGGACTCGATCGCGGTGACGGGCGTCGGCGGGTCCAGCGAAACGGTCACGATCGACCAGACGGGCGGTGCGTTTGCCCCGGGCGCGACCGCGGAGACGGGAACTGCCGAGATCGAGATCGCCGTCAACCTCGGCGACGCGACGGATTCGGTCACGGTCGTGGGAACCGCAGGGAACGACGCTCTCTTCGTCGGCCTGAGCGGTGTGGCGCTCAACGCCGACGGGGACGTGGACGTGACGTTCGCGCCGCGCCCTGCCAGCCTGGAGGTCCGGGGTGGAGGCGGCCAGAACTCGATCACCGGCCAGGGCAGCCAGGGAGCGGGGGGACGGTTCCCGGGCACGCTCGTTCTCTACGCGGGCGACCTCGGCGACACGCTGACCGGCGGCGACGGCGCCGACGAGCTCAACGGAGGCGCGGGCGCCGACGTGCTCGAGGGGCGGCTGGGGGCGGACTTCCTGGCAGGCGGCGACGGAAACGACACCCTCGCCGGCAGCGACGGTAACGACGAGCTGACGGGCGGCGCCGGAGCCGACTCCTTCGCGGGAAGCGCCGGCGACGACGTCTTCTTCGCTGTCGACGACGTTGCGGACACGCAGCTCAGCGGCGGCTCCGGCACCGACACGGCGCACTTCGATGCCGGGCTCGATCCCACGCCCCTAGCGGTCGAGAACCACCTCCCCGAGTAGCAAGCCGCCCCGGAGCTACCCGGTCGTTGGCGAAGCACGTCACGATGTGATCGTGCAGCGGAGAACCACGTGACGCAGAGCCCGCAGACATTCGGGCAGACGCTCAAGTGGGCGACCGTGATGACGTCGGGGACCCGGGCGATCGCCACCGCGGTCACGTTCGTCATCGCCGCGTTGCTCGGGCCCGGCGACTTCGGCCTCGTGACGGTCGCGCTCGTCTACGTCATGTTCGTCAACGTCTTCCTCGAGCAGGGCTTCCTCACCGCGATCATCCAACGGGAGGACCTCCAGCCCGAGCACCTCGACTCGGCCTTCTGGCTGAACCTCGTCTGGTGCCTCGTCCTGACCGTGCTCGTCTACCTGAGCGCCGGCTGGTGGGCGGGGGTGAACGACATGCCGGATCTGAAGCCTGTGATCCAGGTTCTCTCGCTCCTCGTCTTGATCGAGGGCCTTGGAATCGTCCAGACGGCGGTTATGCAGCGGTCGCTCGCGTTCAAGCGGCTCGCGCTCCGGGCCAACGTCGGCGCCGTGCTCAGCGGCGTGGTCGGCGTGTCGCTGGCGTTCGCGGGAGCGGGCGTGTGGGCTCTCGTCGCCCAGCAGCTCGTGATCGAGACGACGTTTCTGGTGCTCGTCTGGGTGCTCAGCCCCTGGAGGCCTCACCTTCGCTTCTCAGGGGCTCATGCGCGGGAGCTGCTCAGCTTCTCCGTCAACGTGCTGGCCGCGAACCTGGCCGCCTTCGCCGGCCGCCGGGCCGACGCTCTCGTCATGGGCATCTTCTTCGGCCCCGTGGCCGTCGGGCTCTACCGCCTGGCCGACCGCCTCGTCGAGGTGGTGCTCGACCTGACCATGCAGCCCGTAGGCGTGATGTCGCTCCCGCTCCTCTCACGCATGCAGAACGATCCTGCGCGCCTCCGGGAGACGGCACTCAAGTGCCTGCGCGCGACGGCATTGATCGCGGTGCCTGCCCTCCTGCTCGTCGTGGCCACGAGCGACCAGCTGGTCGCGCTGCTCGGCGACGAGTGGGAGGACGCCGCAGTCCCGCTCCAGCTTCTCGCGCTCGCAGGCATCGGCAAGGCAGTGGGGCTGTTCACGGGCCCCGTCCTCTTCGCCGTCTCACGGCCGCGGTTCCGCGCCGTGATGCTCTGGCTGATTGCCGGCCTCAGCACCGTCGTCGCCGTGGCGGTCGCTGACGCGCTGCGCAGGGACTCGGTCGAGACGCAGGTGTTCGGGATGTCCCTCTCCCGGGCCGTTCTCTTCCTCTTCGTGCTCCTCCCGGTCTACGTCGCGATCATCCACCGCTTCACGGGGGTGTCGGTGCGGAAGTTTCTGCGCGACGTCCCCGGGCCTGCGCTCTCCGGCCTGGCGGCGGTCGCAGTCGTGTTCGGCCTGGAAGAGTCGGGCGCGATCGACGGGCTTTCTCCGTTCCCGGCGCTCGTCGTCGCCGGAGGCGCCGCTCTGCTGACGACCGGAAGCCTGCTCGTCCTCCTCGACGCCACTGCGCGCAGGTACGCGCGCCGGCTCGCCGGCCGGGTCTGGCCCGCGCTCGCATCCGAGCCGGGGGGCCCGCTGGATGGGAATCCGCGCCGCCGGGAAAGCTAGCCCGACTCTACGACCCGGACTGCGCGCGAGCGCCGCGCCGGAACCGTCTCTTCAGAGAGCCCGCCAGCCTGCTGCGACCTGCGAGGCGCTTCGTCGCGCCGATCCCGGATTCCAGGGCCGTGCGCGTGACGTTGATCCGGGCGCCCCGCACTGTGGGCGCGTAGATCAGCACGTTCCCTTCGCGCCAGCTCCTGGTGCCGAAACGCTCCTTGAACTCGGCGTCGCCGATCCCGAAGTCCACGAGGCGCACCCCCTCGTCGTCGCAGAGCTCCTCGAGCACCTTCAGGAGCAGGTAGGTGCCGATGCGGAGATGAGCGAGGTCAGGGTCGTAGCCCGGCCTGCCGAGGCGGAATCGCCCGCTGTAGAGCTCGCCGAACTGGAAGGAGGAGGGTTTTCCGTCGAGCACGAGCACGTAGCCGCGAAACCAGCCCCGCTCGAGGCACAGCTTTGTTCGCGCGCGGTGCACGGGCGTGTCGCGGAGGGCGACGCCGAGGGCGCCCTGGTACGTCTTCGGCGCGACGACCTCGATGTCGCGAAAGAAGTCGTCGATGTCATCAGGCTTCGTGTACCGACGGACCTCGAGCCGGCCGTCGTACGTCTCCTCGAGCTTGCGCGCGTACGAGCGCAGGTTCCTGCGCGTCTTGCCCGAATGGCCGCTCAGGAGCTCCTCGAGGGAGCCCGGCACCTCGGTCTCCCAGCGCACGTCGGACTCGCGCAGGTGCTGTCGGGCGAGGAACGGCGGCTCGGTCGAAGCGATGCGGTAGAACGGGGATTCGAGCGGCAGAGCGCGAAACATCGCGACGTCAGCCTCCCTGCCTGCGAGAGAGGCGCGGAGCGAGGCCTGGAGCTCGCGGAAGGCATGGTCGTCGACGGCTCCGAGGACGCCGCCGTTGACGACAGTGATCGACCGGACCTCGGGCGCGTAGACGGTCCGGTAGCCGAGCCTGCTCGTGAGCCGCAGCTCCTCGATTCGTCCCACGAGCATCGCTTCGGCCTCGCCCTCGCGTTCGAGGACGACGACGTGAGGCCGGACCACCGCCGGATCGAGCAGCGAGGCTTCGAAGAAGTCCGGATCGGCGACGATTTCGTCGCCCTGGAGACGGAGCCACGCGTCGCGAACGGAGGCGAGCTCCGAAGCGCTCCGCAGGACCCGGAGTCCCCGCTCGCCGCCGGGCGCAGAGAGCGGGCTGCCCTCCTCCCCCGTGGGTCGGCCGGCGTCAGCAGGCTGGGCCGACATGAGCCGATGATAGACGAGGTCGAAACGATCGCTTCACCGCCACCTCACTGGTTGAGCGCGGCTCGACGTGCGGTTTGCTCCGCCTGCTTCGCGAGCGCGGAGGCCATCGCGTCGAGCGCGGCCTGCTCCTCGCTCGAGTCGGTGAGCGGCGCGAGAATTCCCTCGAATCGCATCTGCTGGAAGACACGCACCCGTCCTGCGTCCAGCGGCTCGAGGATCACTTCGTACTCGCGGTCGGCGACGCCGGGTAGGACCCGGTGGGACTGCCAGCGCAGCTTCCGGTCGGGCCTGAGGATGACGATCTCGGGGTTGATCTCGTGGATCTCGCCGTTGGGCAGCTCCAGCTGGAGGTCGAGCTCCCCGCCGAGGCGCACGTCACCCGCAGCGGTCGTCACGAACGGATTCCAGCCCTCGTACTCCTCGAGGTCCGTGACGACCTGCCAGACGACCTCGACCGGCGCGTCGACGGTGACCTCGCTCTCGACGGTCTCCGAGGGCCGATCCAGGAGGGCGCTCCCCAGGATTGCGATGGCGAGGAGGACGGTCGTGACGGCGACGACGATCGCGGCCGCGCGAAGCAAGCGCCTCACGAGCCTTTCCTTCTCGCCCGGTCACGCCCCAGACGGCGGGCCCTCGTCAGGAGGTCGCGGCGACGAAGGAGCGACTTCGCCGAGCGATCGGCCGCGAGGAGCGCGGTTCGTGCCCCGTTCACGGCAACCGGGCGCGCTCGTGTCGCCCAGACGAAGACGTCCTCCTCGAGCCAGCGGTCGTCGCCGAAGTGGCTCTTGTACTCGGCGTCGCCGGAGCCGAAGTCGATCAGCTCGAGGCCGTCCTCCCGGGAGAGCTCCTCCACCATCCGCCCGAGAACGTACGTCCCGATTCGATGGTCGCGGAACGCCGGGTCGTAGCCGGTCGCGCCCGTGGTGAAGACGCGCCCGTAGCGAATGCCGTGCCAGAAGGCGGACGGCCGTCCCTCGACGTAGAGGACGAAGCCCCTGAACCAGCCGCGGGCGAGCGCGAACGTCGTGACCTCGCGCTCGATCCCCGAGTCTGAGAAGCCGACGCCGAGGCCGTGCTGGTACGTGCGTGCGTAGACGACGCTCGAGTCCTCGAGGAGGCGGTCGAGGTCGGTCGGCTCCCGGAAGAGTCGGAACTCGATCGCGTCGGGAAACGCCTCCTCGAACCTGCGCCCGTAACGTCGCATGTTGGCGCGCGTCTTCCCCGAACGCCGGGTGAGGTAGTCCTCGTACGATTCCCCGAGCCGTGCCCGCCAGCGCGGGCTCTGGACGCCCAGAACGTCGCGCGCGAGCAAGCCGGGACGCGCCCGCGCCGTCCGGTGGAGAGCCGAATCGACTCGCAGGCCGCGGAAGCGCGCGACGTCCGCCTCCCGCCGCGCGAGGGTCGCGAGGGCCTGGGTGATGACGGCGTCGGACATCTCGGAGTCGCTCGTGCCGAGAACGCCGCCGTAGCTGATCGTGAGCGCCCGCAGCCGCGGTTGCAGCGCGGTCGCGTACCCGACCTTGAGCGGGAGGCGGACATCTTCGATTCGTCCGATGACGAGCGCGGCCGCATCTCCGTCTCCCTCGACGAGCAGAACGTGTGGCCGCACGGCTTCGGGGCTCCGCTCGACGAGCATCAGGTGGTAGTCGATGTCGGCGTTCACGGCCTCGCGGTCGAACCGGTTCCAAACGTTGCGAAGCACGTCGACTTCCCCGGCGGTGCGCGCCACCGTGATCTTCATCGCGCGGCCTCGCCCTGAAGCGCCCGCCGGACGCGACCCGCCAGCCGCCGCCCCTTCCGTGCGAGGTCCCTTCCCCGGTAACCGGGGAGCGGACGTCCGAGTGGCTCGAGCTCCTCCGGCCCGATTCGGACGTCGGCGGCACCGAGGTTCTCCTCCAGATGCGCCGCCGACGACGTCCCAGGGATCGGGAGCGCGATCGGCGAGCGGGCAAGCACCCAGGCGAGCGCGACCTGGCCGGGGGTGGCGGCGCGGGCGGCCGCCGCGCGGCGGAGCCGTCCGCCGGACCGAGCGAGATAGCCCTTCGCGAGCGGCGCCCAGGGGACGAACGCCAGCCCGCGCTCCTCGCACGCGGCGAGTACGTCCTCGCAGGAGCGGTCGGCGACGCTGTAGCGGTTCTGCACCGAGACGACCGCGACGGTTGCGAGCGCCTGCTCGAGCTCGCCGACACTCACGTTGCAGACCCCGATCCGGCGAATCTTGCCTTCCGTCTGAAGCTCGGCCAGGAGGCCGAGCGACTCCTCGAGGGGCACGGCCGGATCCACCGAGTGAAGCTGATAGAGCTCGATGCAGTCGACTCTCAGGCGCCGGAGGCTCCCCTCGCAGGCCGCCCTCAGGTGCTCCGGCCGGCCGTCCTTGCTCCAGCGACCGGGCCCGTGGCGGCGGAGGCCTCCCTTCGTCGCGACGAGAACGTCCTGGTAAGGGTGGAGCGCGTCGGCGACGAGGAGCTCGCACTCATGCGGCCCGTACGCGTCGGCGGTGTCGAAGAAGTCGACCCCGAGCTCGACGGCCCGCCGCAGGACGCGCAGCGCCTCCCCGCGGTCTGGAGGCGGCCCCCAGACGCCCGGGCCGGTCAACTGCATCGTCCCGAACCCGAGCCGGGTCACCGCCCTTCCTCCGAGGTCGACCGTGCCGGCGCCCCGGGCTGGGAGCTGTCCGCCAGCCGCCGTCAGCGGAAGCCTCCCGCGGCCTGGCCGCGAAGCGGCGGACGCCGCAGGGCGTATCGGAGCGCACTCGCCCCGAGCGTCCACTCGGCGGCCGCGAGGCGCGGCAGGTTGTGGAGGAAGGGGTCGCGCAGCTCGGGCGACCGCCGGATACGCCGGTAGATCGGAACCAGGCGGACGAGCGCGAAGTAGTGCACGGGCAACCGCGAGAGCACCCGCTTGTGCAGCCCTTCGCGCTGGACGGGGCCGATCCGGGCCAGGCCGTACGCGAGCCGCCGCTGCTGCCCTCGGAGCGCGGCGTATGTCGAGCGGTCGTGGTCGTGGAAGGCCTGGAAGCGCGGATCGAAGACGACCTCCATGCCCGCGGCGAGCGCGTCTGCGCAGAAGATGCCGTCCTCGCCGCCGTAGCTCGGGTCCCAGCGAAGCGGCGCCGTGCGCGGCACCGCCATACAGTAGGACGAGACGAAGGCGACGGGCCTGGGCCCGCCGCGTGGAAGATAGGGCGTCTCGCTCTGCAGGTGCGCGACCCACCCCCAAGGCGTCTTCCCGCGAAACGTGCGAGCGCAGCCAACGATCGCCCCAGGGAACTCCACGAGCGCCCGACTCAGGCCGACGCCCCAGCCGTCGCCGGGGATCGCGTCCGAGTCGAGGAACACGATGACGTCGCCCGTCGCCTCGTCCCAGCCTCGGTTCCGCGCTGCGCCGGCAAAGCCGCTGCCGTCGGTGCGGACGACGACTGCGCCGTGTCGAGCCGCGATCTCGGCAGTCCCGTCGGTCGAGCCGTCGTCGACGACGATCACCTCGTCGACGGGATGCGTCTGGGCCGCGAGGGCGCCCAGGACAGCACCGAGCGTCCGTTCCGCGTTGTACGCCGGGATGACGACGGTCACTGTGGGCACACCCGCGAGCGTAGCGGCTGGCTTCTTCGGGTCGGCCGGCGACGTGGCTCAGTAAGAAGCGCGCGGCCGGATGACGGCCGGCAGCGTCCGGAGGATCAGCTTGAGGTCGTTCAGAAGCGACCACGTCGTCACGTAGACGTAGTCCAGGCGCACCATCTCGTCGAACGGGATGTCGTCGCGCCCGAGCACCTGCCAGAGCCCTGTGATGCCGGGCTTCAGGTTGAGCCGGTTGCGCCGCCAGTCGACGACGTGCTGATCCTCCTCGAGAATGAGCGGTCGCGGGCCGACCAGGCTCATGTCGCCCTTGACCACGTTGACGAGCTGGGGCAGCTCGTCGATCGAGAGCCGCCTGAGCCAGGCGCCCACGCGGGTCACCCGGGGATCATTGGGGATCTTGAACATGCGCGGGTCGCCCTCCTCGCAGTCGTGCTTGTTCAGCGAGGCGAGCTCGTGCTTCCGCTCCTCGGCGTCGACGGCCATCGTCCGGAACTTGAGCATCTCGAACTCCTGGTCGCCGCGACCGACGCGGACCTGTCGGAAGAAGACCGGTCCCTTCGAGTCCAGCTTGACCCAGATCGCGACGACCGCGAAGAAAGGGGCCAGAAGCAGGAGGCCGAGGACGGAGAGCGACAGGTCCATCGCGCGCTTGACGAGGACGGATGAGCTCGAGAGCCGCAGCGGGGGCAGCCCGATGAGCGGCAGGCCCTCGGCGGTGTGAATGCCGATGTTCGTGCCGATCACCTCGAAGAAGCGGGGCACCAGGTCGATCTGAATGTCCAGATCCTTGAGAGAGCGGATGAGATCGAGCATCTCCTCGTGGGAGTCGTTGGAGAAGGCCACGATCACCCGCTCGACGTCGAGGACCCGCACCAGCCGCGGAAGCTGCTCGGGCCCGCCCAGGAGCGCGAGGTCGTTCAGGCTCGCCAGACGGTCCTTGGGCTGGTCGTCGACGAAGCCGACGAGGTTCAGCCCGTACTCCGGATGGTGGCGCAGCTTCTTCGCCACTAGCTGGCCGACGTCGCCGGCGCCGACGATGATCGTGTTCTGAACGTAGGACATGGTGCGGCGCGCGATCGTTCGCGCGACGACCCGACCCGCAGTGATGAAGATGATCGCGAAGAGCCAGAAGACGAAGAGTCGCGGGAGACTCGTGTCCGCGGTCCGCGTCACGGACGTGATGGCGAAGAAGAGCCAGCTCCCGACCGTGACCAGGTGCAGCACCGGCACCAGGTCGTCCGTCGTCGAGTGGTCGGTGCGCTCCTCGTCCAGGTCGTAGAGGCCGTACAGCTTGGCCACGACCACCCACGCGGGCAGGGTGAGGGCGAAGACGAGCATCTCGATCTGCGGCCTCACCGCGTCCGAGCCGTTGGGGTCGCCGAAGATGGCGCTCGCCGCGAGGAACGCGATCCCCAGGCCGACCAGATCAGCCAGGACGAGCGCCCGGCGGACGAGCCAACCGCGCCGGATGCGTCTCGACGCCTCCCGGCGTCGGGCGAGGATCTCGAGGGTGCGCTCGTCGAGGGTGCCGGAGATCTCTCCGTAGGCCTGCGTCGCCGCAGGCGGGATTGCGCTCATCTAGCGGGTCACCCCGTTTTGGTTGTGCCGCACAACCAGCCGCACCTCCACCCCCCTGGTGTGTTCAAGTTTTGGGACACGTCTCTCCCGAACGTGCCCGTTCTCCGAAGCTACTAGCAGGGGGGTCGTCGAGCAATGAACGAATGGACGGCCTCCACCGCCGATTCGCCGCCGTGCCGCTGGACTTTCGGCTAGGCCCGAGAGTCCCCTAGATCTCGACGACGAGACCGTCGTGCGCCACCGGAACGCCGTCCGGTGCCGGGAGCTCGACGGGGCGGTGCGTGAGGAGCACGGGGCCGTCGGCAGCGGCCAGGGCCTCCTCGGCGGAGAGGTGGCCGCGCGGGAGGCCGTCGGCCGCGGGATCGGCGAGGGTCGCCTCGCACAGGAAGAGATCGGCCCCGCGGGCCAGCGCGGTGAGCTCCTCGGTGGGGGCTGAGTCGCCGGAGTACGCGAGCGTCCTCCCGCCGTTGCCCACCCGAAAGCCGTGCGACACGAGGTCGTAGTGGGGGAGCCTGCATGCCTCGACCTCGAAGCCCACGGTCGAGAACGGCACCCCCGGCTCGAACTCCCGCAGTTCGAAGGCGTTCTCGAACATCGCCTCGTTCCCCCAGCGCGAGGCGAACACGTCCAGCTGGCTCTTCCCGCCGGGCGGGAGCCAGAGCGAGCACGCAATCCTGTGCTCCTGCGGGCCGTAGGCGTTCAGCCACGCCCACGGGACGAGATCGCCCCAGTGGTCGAGGTGGAAGTGGGTGATGGCGATCGAGCTGGGGAAGAGCTCGAGCTCGCGCAGCCGGCCGAGGACGCCCGGGCCGCAGTCGAGCAAGAGGGAGCCGTCCCCCTGGACGAGGTAGCCGGACTGGGCGCTTCCGGGGTTCGGCCAGGCGGGGGACGACCCGATGACGGTCAGGCGCACCTCCATATACTGGCGCACCATGGCCAGGAAGATCCGGGTCGTGATCGCCAAGCCGGGGCTCGACGGTCACGACAGGGGGGCGAAGATCATCGCGAGGGCCCTTCGGGACGCCGGCATGGAGGTGATCTACACGGGCCTCCACCAGACGCCCGAGCAGATCGTCGAGACCGCCATCCAGGAGGACGCGGACGCGGTAGGGATCTCCATCCTCTCCGGCGCGCACATGACGCTCGTCCCGAAGATCCTGGAGGGGCTGCGCGAGAACGGCGTCGACGACGTGCTCGTCGTCGTCGGCGGGACGATCCCGCGCGAGGACGTCGTCGAGCTGAAGGAACAGGGCGTCGCCGAGATCTTCACGCCGGGAGCTCCGGTGTCCGAGATCGTCGCCTTCCTGCGCGCCAACGTGCCGGTCGAAGCGTGATCTCGGTCGAGCGGAGCGAGGGCACCGCCATCGTCACGGTCGACCGGCCGGACGCGATGAACGCGCTCGACCTCGAGCACGTCGAGTCGCTGCGCGACACGCTCGAGGGCCTCGCCGCCGACGACGCGGTCCGCGTCGTCGTCCTCACCGGTGCAGGAGAGAAGGCCTTCATCGCCGGCGCCGACATCAAGTACATGCAGGACCTGGGAGTGATCGACGCGCGGCGCTGGGGAGAGCTCGGCCACGCCTGCGGCGCCCTGCTCGAGACGATGCCGAAGCCGACGATCGCCGCGATCAACGGCTACGCGCTGGGCGGCGGCTGCGAGCTCGCCCTCGCATGCGATCTGCGCCTCGCCTCGTCGAACGCGCGCATCGGGCAGCCCGAGATCGACCTCGGCATCCTTCCGGGCTGGGGCGGCTCCGTCCGCCTTGCGCGCACGACCACGCTCGGGTTCGCCAAGGCCCTGATCCTCACCGGCATTCCGGTCGATGCCGCCGAAGCGCTGGCGCACGGCCTCGTCAACGCGGTCTACGAGCCCGGCGAGCTGCGCGAGCGGACGCTCGAGCTCTGCCGGGCGCTGGAGGCCAAGAGCCCCCTGGCGCTCGCCTACGCGAAGGAGGCCGTCAACCTCTCGCTCCAGGGCCCGCACCGGAGCAACCTCGAGAGCGAGGCGCGCCTCTTCGCCATGCTCTTCGCGAGCGAGGACCAGAAGGAGGGGATGGCCGCCTTCGCGGAGAAGCGGCCTCCGGAGTTCCACGGCCGCTGACCGGCGCATGAGCACGCACCTGCACTCCTCGAGCTCACGCCCCGTTGGTAGGCTGGGTTGAGCGGGAGCCTCTAGTCGGGGGCTGAGAGGGGGCCGCGAGGCCCCGACCGCCACCACCTGATCTGGGTCATGCCAGCGAAGGGACTCGAACCACAGTGAGCGCGAAGGATCCACTCGTCATCGCCGGGCGCGAGTTCGGCTCGCGCCTCCTGACGGGCACGGGAAAGTACGACACGTTCGAGACGATGCGCGAGGCTCTCGCCGCCTCCGGCTCCGAGATCGTCACGGTCGCCGTGCGCCGCATCGATCTCGATGCCCGCGACGAGGACATCACCGCATTCCTCCCGGACGATGTTCTCCTGCTCCCGAACACGTCGGGCTGCGAGACGGCGGACGAGGCCGTGCGCACCGCGCGCCTCGCGCGGGCCGGCGGCCTGCCCGACTGGGTGAAGCTCGAGGTCATCCCGGACCCCCGCTACCTGCTTCCCGACCCGGTCGAGACCCTGCGCGCGGCGGCCACCCTCGTCGAGGAGGGATTCACGGTGCTGCCCTACGTGCTGCCCGACCCCGTCCTGCAGAAGAAGCTGGAGGAGGTCGGCTGCGCCACCGTCATGCCGCTGGCCGCTCCGATCGGGAGCGGGCGCGGGCTCAAGCTGCGCGATGCGATTCGCATCATGATCGAGCAGGCCGAGGTGCCGCTCGTCGTCGATGCGGGCCTGGGAGCTCCCTCGCACGCCGCCGAGTCCATGGAGCTCGGGGCGGACGCCGTCCTCGTCAACACCGCCATCGCCCGCGCAGGCGACCCGGCGGCGATGGCGCTGGCGTTCCGGCTCGCTGTGGAGGCGGGGCGGGGCGCGTTTCGGGCGGGGATCATCGAGGAGGGCGCCGAGGCGGTGGCCTCGAGCCCGCTCATCGGGGCCGTGCACGAGCCGTGAGCTCGAGCGTCCGCGTGAACGGGCGCGACCAGCAGGTCGCCGAGGGCGAGACCGTGGCAGGGCTCCTCGAACGGCTCGGGCTCGGATCGTCGTACGCGCTCGTCGAGCGAAACGGCGAGCCGGTGGAGCGGGCCCGCTACGAGGAGGTGCAGCTCGAGGATGGCGATCACCTCGTCGTCGCCCGGCCCGTGGCCGGCGGCTGAGCGCTCCAGGCTCTACCTGATCACCGGGGCGCGTCCGTCCCTTGCCGCCTTCCTCGAGGCGGCCGTGCGCGGTGGCGTCGACCTGGTGCAGGTGCGCGAGAAGGGGCTCTCCGACGGAGAGCTATTGCCGGTGCTCGAGGAGGCTCGCGCAGTGACCCGCCGGCTCGGCGTCCCGTTCGTCGTGAACGACCGCCCTGACCTCGCAGTCCTCGTCGGCGCCGACGCCGTCCACCTGGGCCAGAACGACCTACCGCTCGCCGCGGCACGTCGGTTCGGCCTCCCGGTGGGTCAGTCCACTCACTCCCCGGAAGAGCTCGCGCGGGTCGACGCCGACTACCTGGGCGTCGGTCCCGTCTTCGCCACCCCCACAAAGCAGGGAAGGCCGGCCGTCGGGCTCGACTACGTTCGCCACGCCGCGTCCCATGCGCCGGTCCCCTGGTTCGCCATCGGCGGGATTGACGAGGCGAACGTTGCAGACGTGGTCGCCGCGGGAGCCCGTCGCGTCGCGGTGGTCCGCGCGATCGGCGACGCGGCCGACCCCGAGCGGGCAGCGAGCGCGCTCCGGCGCGCCCTGGGCGACTGACACCTACCTAGGTGTCGAGGCGGAGGAGGATGTCGCGGATCGTGTGGACGTGGGACGCCGCTCGCGCAGAGGCGATGGTCTCCGCGAAGTCGTTCGTCACGACGACGACGCGGTCGCGTCGGCGAAACTCGCCGAGCGCGATCGGCTCGAACGTCCCCGGCCCGATGGCCCGGCGAACGACCGCCTCGGGCGGGACCGACACCGTGACGGCGCGTGCGGGGCGAACCTCCCAGCCGTTCTCCAGCAGGATGACCCGGTTGACGCGGATGCGGATCCGCTGGGGGTCGACGTCGAGCACGGTCCTGACCGCCCTGCCGTAGACACGCATGCTCATGGTGTCGAAGGCTTCGGCAGCAGGGCGGGGATAGAGGTGCTCGCGCGCTCGGCGGAGGTACCTGTACGGGGAGACCGCCCGCCCGCCGTTGGGGTGCACCTCGAAGTGCAGGTGCGACATGATCCCGTTCGCGTCGCCGGAGTCGCCCACGTAGGCAATCAGCTGGCCCGCGCGCACCCACTGGCGGCGCGCGAGCCCGGGCGCGTACGCGATCCTGTTCCTGCAGCCGCCCCGGTTGTCGTTTCGGAGCGTGCGATCGTTGTTCAGGTGGATGTACATGTAGGTCGTGCCGCTCTTGCCGTGGAGGTAGAGCATGCAGCCGGCGTTCGAAGACCTCGTGTACTTGACGATCCGGCCCGCCTCGACCGCGACGACCGGCGTCCGCTTGTCCGCCATCAGGTCGTTGCCCTGGTGCCTACCGCTCGGGCGCGGGGCGCCGAAGTCGTCGTAGTAGCTCGTCGCGCCGAGGACCGGGAAGATCAGTCGGGGGACGCCGGCGCTCGCCGTCCCTGCTAAGGCCCACGCGGCAAGGAGGACGAGAAGGGATGCGGCTGTCGTCCGGTGGCGGCTCATTCGAGCGGTCCGACGCTCCGGCGCGGCGCCTGGAAGGCGCGGAGACTACCAGACCCTTCGGCAGGAACCTGTAAAGACTTGAGCGGGCGCACGGGGCCGGCTCGATAGGATCCGCCCCCGGTGAAGCTCGCCGTCTGTGTCAAGGAGGTGCCGGAAGCATCCGCGCGCACGCGGATCGACCCGGGGACCCTCCGGCTCGACCGCAGCGGCACCGCCGCCCTCAACCCGTTCGACGCCCACGCGCTCGAGGAGGCGCTCCGCATCAAGGAGCGCACCGGGGAGGGCGAGGTGGTCGCGGTCATGGTCGCGCCCGCGCGGGCCGCCGATTCGCTCCGCAAGGCGCTGGCGATCGGAGCCGACCGCGCGGTCCACGTCGCCGACGACGCGCTCTCTGGCTCCGACCTCCTCGCGACCGCCCGCGCGCTCGCGAAGGCGGTCGAGCGCGAGGAGCCAGATCTGGTCCTCCTCGGCCAGCAGGGCTCGGACTCCGACGGCGCAGTCCTCTGGTCGGCGCTCGCCGACCTGCTGCGGCTGCCGGTCGTCTCGCAGGCGGCGAGTCTCGAGCTCGCCGAGGGCAAGGCGACCGCCAAGCGCCAGACCGAATACGGCTACGACGTCATCGAGGCCCCGCTTCCGGCCGTCGTGGCCGTGTCCGACGCGATCAACGAGCCCCGCTACCCCTCCCTGAAGGGAATCATGGGAGCGAAGAAGAAGCCCTTCGAGACGCTTGCCGCCGCCGACCTCGGCCTGGCGCTCGAGGAGGTGGGCGACGCCGGCTCGCGGACGGAGGTGCTCGCCCTCGCCGACCCGCCCTCGCGCGGGGAGAGCATCCGCATCGAGGACGACGGCGCCGCGGCCGAGAAGATCGTCGAGTACCTCACCGACAGGAAGCTGATCTAGTGCGGGCCATTGTTTTCCTCGAGGATCACGAGGGCGAGCTCGTCAAGGGGTCGCTCGGGGTGCTCTCGAAGGCCGTCCAGCTCGCAGGGGACGTCGCGGCGGTCGTGACCGGCTCCGGAGTCACGGCGCTGGCGCCGGAGGCCGGACGCCACGGCGCGACGACGGTCTACGTCGCCGACGACCCGGCGCTCGCCGCGCCGCTTCCGCAGCCGCGCGTGGACGTCCTCGCGGGGCTCGTGGGCGCGCACGGCTTCGACACCGTTCTCTTCGGCGCGTCCGTCCTCTCGGCCGACATCGCGGCCGGACTCGCCGCGCGGCTCGGCGCCGGCCTCAACTGGGACCTCGTCGATCTCGAGCTCCGCGACGGGGCGCTCGTCGGCAAGCGCCCCGCGTTGCAGGACTCCGTCTTCGTCGACGTCGGCTGGAGAGGGGAGCCGCGGCTGGCTCTCGTCCGCTCCGGGACCTTCGAGCCCGTGGAGAGGGGCGGCGAGGCGGCAGTCGAGGACGTCGCCGTCGAGCTGGAGGGCTTCTCGACGAAGGCGGTCATGGTCGAACGGGCTCACGCCGAGAGCGAAGGCCCGTCCATCGAGGACGCCGACGTGATCGTGGCGGGCGGTCGCGGGCTCGGCGAGCCCGAGCGGTTCGCGCTCCTCGAGGAGCTGGCCTCGGCGCTCGGTGGGGCGGTCGCGGCGACGCGGGCCGTCGTCGACGCCGGCTGGTACCCCTACGCGGCCCAGGTCGGCCAGACGGGGAAGACCGTGGCGCCGAAGCTCTACGTCGCCTGCGGGATCTCCGGCGCGATCCAGCACAAGGTCGGGATGCAGGCCTCGGGGACGATCGTCGCCATCAACAAGGACCCGAACGCGCCCATCTTCGAGTACGCCGACGTGGGGGTCGTCGGCGACCTGCACGACATCGTCCCCAGGCTGACCCAACTCGTCAGGGAGCGCCGAGGATGAGCGTCAGGCCCGCCGACTTCCCGCCTCCCTTCGACTGGCGCGACTTCGTCGCCGAGCCGACCGACCCGCCGGACGAGCGGATCGACGTCGGCGTGCTCGTCGTCGGCGGCGGTCCCGCCGGCCTCGCCGCCGCCATCCGCGCGGGCCAGCTCCTCGAGGAGCGCCCGGAAGTCCGGGATCAGCTCGGGGACGTGCCGGTCGCGGTCGTCGAGAAGGCCCGCGCTCCCGGCGCGCATCTGCTCTCGGGCGTCGTCGTCAACCCTCGCGGGTTTCGGGAGCTGTTCCCGGGGATGCTCACCGAGGACATGCCTTTTCGGGCGCCTGTCGTGCGCGAGGGCGTCTACTTCCTGACCCCGAAGCGGCATCTGCGCGTCCCGGCGCCGCCTCCGATGTGGAACCACAACCACTACGTCGCCTCCCTCTCCGAGATCGGGCGCTGGCTGGCCGAGAAGGCGGAGGAGGTCGGCGTCACCCTCGTGCCCGAGACAACGGCACGGACGCTCCTCGTCAGCGGCGGCCGGGTCGGAGGCGTCCGCACGGGAGACCGGGGCCGAGGCAAGGACGGGGAGGAGCTCGCCAACTTCGAGCCGGGCTCCGACATCCGCGCGCGGGTCACGATTTTGGCGGAGGGGACGCAGGGGCACCTCGCAGGCGTGGCCTCACAGCGATTCGACCTCGCGTCGCGGCCCCAGGTCTACGCCCTCGGCGTGAAGGAGGTCTGGGAGGTCCCGAAGCCCTTGAACCGCGTCATCCACACGATGGGCTGGCCACTCCGCCCCGGCAAGCGCCACCGGGAGTTCGGCGGCAGCTTCATCTATCCCCTCGGTGACGACCAGGTCGCGATAGGAATGGTGGTCGGGCTCGACTACACCGACGCCACGCTCTCCGTGCACGACCTGCTCCAGGAGCTGAAGACGCACCCGTTCGTCCGCGGCATCCTCGCCGGGGGGACGCGCGTCGCCTGGGGCGCGAAGACCATTCCCGAGGGGGGCTTCCAGGCCCTGCCGGACCGGCTTTCCTTCCCGGGCGGGATGGTCGTCGGCGACTCCGCCGGCTTCGTGAACGTACCGGCGCTCAAGGGCGTCCACTACGCGATGAAGTCGGGGCTCCTGGCGGCCGAGGCCGCGGTCGCCGCGGTCGGGCCCGGGGAGACCCCGTGGGCGCCGGGAGCGCTCGAGGGGTACGACGAGGCCGTGCGTGACAGCTACATCTGGAGCGACCTCCACCGCGTTCGCAACGCGCGGCCGGCGTTCAGCAAGGGCTTCTACCGCGGCGCGCTGGTCGCAGGCGTCTCGATCACCACGCTGGGCGCGATCCCGCCGGGCACGAAGAAGCTCGAGCGGGACGCCGACGTCCCCGTCGCCGTCGGCGGCGGCGCGAGCGCCTACCCGCCCCCCGACGGACAGCTCGTCTTCGACAAGCTCTCGAGCGTCTACCTCTCCGGCAACAAGACCCGCGACGATGCCCCGAGCCACATCCGGGTGGACACGAAGGTCCGTCGCGAGGTCGCCGAGGCCTGGGTGCACATGTGCCCGGCGCACGTCTACGAGATCGCGGGCGAGGCGAGCCCGGCCGGAAACGTCGTCGATGTCGAGGTGACGGCCGCGAACTGCATCCAGTGCGGGGCGATCTCGGCCAAGGGCGGGCGGCTGACGCCGCCCGAGGGCGGGGACGGCCCCGAATACGCCCAGATGTAGATGCAGCCGCGGCCGTCGTCGGGAGCCGCCTGCTCCGGACGCCGCTCCTCTCCTCGGAGACGCTCGGCCGCTCGTTCGGTGGCCGCGCGTTCCTGAAGGCGGAGCTGCTCCAGAAGACCGGCAGCTTCAAGGCGCGCGGCGTGCTCAACAAGCTTGCGTCGCTGACGCCGGAGGAACGCGGGCGCGGGGTGATCTCCGCGTCGGCGGGAAACCACGCGGGCGCCCTCGCGTACGGCTCCGCGGTGGAGGGGATCGACTGTCTCGTCGTCATGTGGCAGGGCGCGAGCGAGCCGAAGCGCGCGGCCGCTCTCGGCTACGGCGCGACCGTCGACCAGGAGGCCCCGGGGCCGCGGGAGGTCTTCGCGCGCCTCGACGAGCTCCGGGAGAGGACCGGCCGGGTGCTCGTCCACCCGTTCGACGACCCGCTGATCGTGGCCGGTGCCGGCACCGTCGGCCTCGAGATCGCACAGGACCTCCCCGAGATCGACGTTGCGGTCGTCCCGACCGGTGGCGGTGGGCTCGTGTCCGGGGTCGCCGTCGCCCTCGAGGGAACGCGTGTGATCGCGGTCGAGCCCGAAGGCTCGGCGGCGTTCCACGACGGCCTCGCGGCCCGCGCGCCGGTTCCGGTGACGCCGCGCTCGATCGCCGACGGCCTCAACGCGCCCTTCGCGGGCGCGCTTCCGATCGAGCTCGGCCTCGAGCTCGGCATCGAGCCCGTGCTGGTCACCGAGGAGGAGATCGAGGAGGGGTTTCGCTTCCTCTACGAGCGCGCGAAGCTCGCCGTGGAGCCCGCCGCGGCAGCCGGGATCGCCGCGCTCCTCGCCGGGAAGATCCCCGCGCTCGAGGGCACGACCGTGGCCGTGGTCGTCTCGGGTGGCAACGTGGCTCGGGAAACGGCCTCTGGTATCCTCAAGCCCGTCCAGCGCCCGGCCGATTCATGAAGACCGATATCCACCCCGAGTACGTCCTCGCGACCGTCACGTGTTCCTGCGGGAACACGTTCGAAACCCGCTCCACGAAGGCCGAGCTTCATGTCGAGATCTGCTCCGAATGCCACCCCTTCTACACGGGTAAGCAGAAGCTCGTGGACACGGGTGGCCGTGTCGAGCGGTTCCAGCGCCGCCTGGAGAAGGCCGGCGCGCGGCGCAGCGACGAGCAGTAAGAGGCGTCAAAGATGAGCGCGCCCATCGGCGGCCAGGCTGTCCTGGAAGGCGTGATGATGCGCGGCCCGTCCGCCTGGTCGGTGGCCGTGCGGAAGCCCGACGGCGAGATCGCGGAGGTCAACCGCCCGATCTCCTCGTTCCTGCTCAAGCACCGCTGGGCCCGCATCCCCGTCGTCCGGGGCGTCTTCGCGCTCGGCGAGTCGCTCGCGATCGGCTTTCGCGCCCTCGCCATCTCGGCGAACTACGCGGCCCAGGAGGAGGGCGAGGACGGAGAGGTCCAGACGGAGATCTCGCGCGGGCAGCTCCTCTTCGCCTTCGGCATCGCGATCGGCTTCGCGCTCCTCCTCTTCAAGGTCTCGCCGGCGCTGATCACGAGCTGGCTCCCGATCGAGTCGACGAGTTGGTTCGTCGTCGTCGAGGGGCTCATTCGGGTGTCGATCTTCGTCCTCTACCTGGTCATCGTGGGCTTCCTGCCGGACCTGAAGCGCGTGTTCCAGTACCACGCGGCCGAGCACAAGGCGATCAACGCCTACGAAGCCGGCGATCCGCTCGAGCCCGAGGCCGTCCAACGCCACAGCCTCATCCACGTCCGCTGCGGCACGGCGTTCCTGCTCTACGTGATGGTGATCGCGATCTTCGTCTTCGCCTTCGTCGGCCAGCCCGGCTGGTTCTGGTTGATCGCGTCGCGCATCCTGCTCCTGCCGGTGATCGCAGGCATCGCCTACGAGGTGATCCGCTTCGCGGGCAAGCATCCGCAGAACCCGATCCTCCGCGTCGTCCTCGCGCCGGGACTCTGGCTCCAGCGCCTGACGACGCGTGCTCCCTCGCTCGACCAGATCGAGGTCTCGATCCGCGCGCTCCACGAGGTGCTCCGCCTCGAGGGCCGGCTGACGCCGGAGGAGCGCAAGGTCGAGGTCATGGCGTAGAGCCTGGCTGGCGCGGCCCCGGGCGGGGCTATCCTGAGCCGGTCATGACGGCCCAGATCGACAGCCTGGTCGAGGAGCTCGAGCGCTCCTACGCCGAGGCGCAGGAGCGCATGAACGACCCCGACCTCTACTCGGACCGCAACGCGGCCGCCGACGCCGGCCGCCGTCTGAAGGAGCTCGAAGGCCCGCACAAGCTGGCGGTGGAATGGCGCGAGGCCCGCGACGACGCCGACGCCGCCCGCTCCGACCCCGACCTGCGGGAGCTGATCCCCGAGCTGGAGGAGAGGCTGGAGCGCCTCGAGGAGGACCTGAAGCTCGCGCTCGTCGAGCGCGACCCCAACGACGCGAAGGACGTCGTCGTCGAGATCCGCCAGGGCGCCGGGGGCGACGAGGCGGCGCTCTGGGCGGGCGACCTCTTCCGCATGCTCACGCGCTACGCGGAACGCCGCGGGTACAGGTGGGAGCCGCTCGGCTCGGGGCCGAACGACGGCGGCGGGTTCAAGGACGTCACTTTCGCCGTCAAGGGCGAGGGCGCCTACTCCGTGTTCAAGTTCGAGGGCGGGACGCATCGCGTCCAGCGCGTGCCCGAGACGGAGTCGCAAGGACGGATCCACACGTCCACGGCGACTGTCGCGGTCATGCCGGAGGCCGAGGAGGTCGACGTCGAGCTCGAACCCGGCGACCTCAAGATCGACGTCTACCGCTCGACTGGGCCGGGCGGTCAGAGCGTGAACACGACCGACTCGGCGGTGCGGATCACCCACCTGCCGACCGGGATCGTCGTGGCCATGCAGGACGAGAAGTCGCAGCTCCAGAACAAGCAGAAGGCGTTGCGCGTCCTTCGTGCTCGGCTGCTCGAGGCTGAGCTGCGGCGCCAGCAGGAGGAGCTCTCGGCCCAGCGGCGCTCGCAGATCGGCAGCGGCGACCGCGCGGAGAAGATCCGCACCTACAACTTCCCCGAGAACCGCGTCACCGACCATCGCATCAAGCTCACGCTCCATCGGCTGGACTCCGTGCTGGACGGAGACCTCGACGAGCTCACCGAGGCGCTCACGGCGGAAGAGCGCCGGCGGGCGCTCGAGACCGCGGCAACGGCGTCGTGAGCCCTCTCGACGCCGTGCACGGGGTCGCGCGGGAGCTCGACGAGGCAGGGGTGCCGTCGCCCCGCGTGGACGCGGAGCTGCTCGTGGCCGACGTGCTCGGCGTCTCCAGGTCGGAGCTGTACGCGTCGGGCCGCCCGCTGGGCGCAGCCGAGCTCGGCCGCCTGCGCCTGCTCGTGAGCCGACGGCGCGCCCGCGAGCCGCTCGCCTACGTCCTTGGCGAGTGGGGGTTCCGGCGCCTCGTGCTGGCCGTGGACGCGCGTGCGCTCGTGCCGCGGCCGGAGACGGAGGTGCTGGTGGAGCGGTGCCTCGCCCACCTGCGAGGGCTCGAGGCCCCGCGTGTCCTCGACGTCGGCACTGGCTCGGGGGCGATCGCGCTTGCCATCGCGGACGAGCACGCCGCGGCCCGCGTCGTGGCGGTGGACAGCTCGGAGGCTGCGCTGGCGCTCGCGCACGAGAACCTGGCCCGCAGCGGCCTGGACGCCCGGGTGGAGCTGCGCCGCGCCGACCTCCTCGACGGCGTCGCCGGCCCCTTCGACCTGGTCGTCTCGAACCCGCCCTACGTCCCTGCCTCGGAGTACGACACCCTCCAGCCGGAGATCCGGCTCTACGAGCCATACGAGGCCGTCGTCGGCGACCGCGTCTGGGAGCGCGTCGCGCGCCAGGCGCGCGACGTCCTCGCGGCGGGCGGCCACCTCGTCCTCGAGTGCGGCGACGGCCAGGCCGCCGAGGTAGCCGGGGGCCTGGCGGCACTCGGCTACGAGGGCGTCCTCTGCACCCCGGACCTGGCCGGTCGCGACCGGGTCGTGGAGGCCCGCTGTCCCTAGGGGCCACGCCCCGGGGTCAGACCCAGGCCGTGGCCGCGGAGGACAAGGGCTGTGGATGTGGCACACCCGTGGCTCGCATGGCGCCGCGACCATGCACAGGCGGTGCGGACGTGGCTGGTGACATGTCCAGGGGTCTGACCCTGGGGCATGCCCGGAGGGGGCAGGCGTGAGCGGCGACGCCGTCGCGGCGTTGCGGGCGGGGCAGCTTGTCGTGCTCCCGACGGACACGGTGTACGGGCTCTGCGCGGATGCCTACCGGGAGCGGCCCTGCCTGCGGCTCTTCGCCGCGAAGCGGCGGCCGGAGACGATGCCGATCCAACTGCTCGCCGCCGACCTGGACGCGATTCTCGACGCCGTGCCGGAGGCCCGCGGCCGGGGCGCAGTCGTCGCCCGGGCGCTCCTGCCCGGCCCCTACACCCTCATCCTCCCCAACCCGGCGCGGCGCTTCCGCTGGCTCACCGGGACGAGGCCGGAGACCATCGGCGTCCGCGTCCCGATCCTGTCGACGGAGGCCGCCGACGTGGTGCGAGGAGTGGGTGCGGTCGCGGCCACGAGCGCGAACCTCCACGGGCAGCCCGACCCTGCCCGCCGCGAGGACATCGCCGAGGAGATCCTCGACAGCTGCGGCGCCGTGGTCGACGCGGGAGAGCTCCCGGGGTCGCCGTCGACGGTCCTCGATCTCACCGGGGCCGAGCCGACCGTGCTCCGCGAGGGCCTCGTCCCCGCGGAGGAAGCGCTCAGCGCGGCCGCTGCGGCGCTCGCCGCGGCTCGATAGCCTCTCGGACGGCGCGCACGGCCAGCGAGTACGCGGCCAGCGCCGCCGCCACCGTCACCCCCCACTGCACGAACGGCCACGCGGCGAACGGCATCGCTACGGCCAGTCCCACGGCGACGGCCGGAACGACGAGCCCGGTCAGCCCGAGCGCGGCCAGGCGCCCGACTCCCCAGGCACGGCGAAAGTCCGCGTACTCACGCAGCAGCGGAACGACGACGAGAGCCGCAAGGGCCAGGATCCCCACCATCCCCACGCACTGACCATGCCACGGAACAGCGCGCCCGTCCAGGGCGGCGGCGTGCACTAGAGTGGCACCGATGGCCGTTGCGGTGGAGACGCTCGAGGAGCTGCGGCGCGCCGCGCTCGCGGACGTCGACCCTGACCTCGTCGAGCTGATCGGCCGCGAGCTCGAGCGCCAGCGGGGCACGATCGAGCTGATCGCCTCGGAGAACTTCACCTGGCCCTCGATGTTCGAGGCCGTCGGAAGCGTGGCGACGAACAAGTACGCGGAGGGCTACCCGGGCCGCCGCTACTACGGCGGCTGCGAGGTCGTCGACGAGATCGAGCAGCTCGCCATCGACCGCGCGAAAGCGCTCTTCGGCGCCGAGCACGCCAACGTGCAGCCGCACGCCGGGGCGCAGACGAACATGGCCGTGTACTTCAGCTCGCTCCAGCCGGGCGACACGATCCTCGCCATGCGGCTCGACCACGGCGGGCACCTGACGCACGGCCTCAAGGTCAACTTCTCCGGCAAGCTCTACGACGTCGTCGGCTACGGGGTCGATCGCGAGACGGGGCTGATCGACTTCGACGAGGTGCGGCGGTTGGCGCAGGAGCGCCGGCCGAAGCTCATCGTTTGCGGCGCCTCGGCCTACCCGCGCACGATCGAGGCCGAGCGCTTCCGCGAGATCGCCGACGAGGTAGGGGCGCTGCTCCTCTGCGACATGGCTCACATCGCCGGGCTCGTGGCCGCCGGCCTTCACCCGAATCCGGTGCCGCACTGCGACTTCGTCACCTCGACGAGCCACAAGACGCTCGCCGGCCCGCGCGCCGGGTTCGTCCTCTGCAAGGAGGAGCACGCCGGCGCGATCGACAAGGCGGTCTTTCCCGGCATGCAGGGCGGCCCGCTGCTGCATGTCATCGCGGCGAAGGCCACGTGCTTCAAGATCGCGGCCACCGAGGCCTTCCGCGCCTATCAGGGCCAAATCCGCGCGAACGCCGACGCGCTCGCCGCCTCGCTGGTCGAGGGCGGCTTCGACCTTCTCACCGGCGGCACGGACACGCACCTCGTCCAGGTCGACCTGCGCCGCAGCGACTGGACGGGCCGCGCGGCGGAAGAGCGCCTGCACGAGGTGCACATCACGGCGAATCGAAACACGGTGCCCTTCGACGAGCGTCCGCCGATGGAGGCGTCCGGAATCCGGCTCGGCACCCCGGCCGTGACCATGCGCGGCTTCGACGAGGACGACCTCCGCGAGGTGGGAGCGATCATCACCGGGGCCCTAGGCGACGGCGACCGGGGCGCGATGCGTGCCCGCAGCGCCGCCCTCTGCGAGCGGCGGCCGCTCTACCCCGGCTACCGCGGTTACCCGGAGTACGTCGCGTGAGCGTCACCACCGAGCGGGTGACGGTCGTCCACCACCCGCTCGTCCAGCACAAGCTCGGGCTGCTGCGAGACCAGGAGACTCCGACGCAGTTCTTCCGGCAGCTCGTCAACGAGCTCGCGGTGCTCCTCACGTACGAGGTGACGAAGGAGCTCGCGGTCGAGGAAGTCGAGATCGCCACGCCGCTCGAGCGCATGACGGTGCCGAGGATCTCCGGCAAGAAGGTGGCCGTCGTCCCGATCCTCCGCGCCGGCATCGGGATGCTCGACGGGGTCCTCTCGCTCGTGACTGCCGCCCGCGTTGGGTTCATCGGCCTGTACCGAAACGAGGAGACGCTTCAGCCGGTCGAGTACTACGTGAAGCTGCCTGCCGACGTGGCCGAGCGGGACGTGATCCTGCTCGACCCGATGCTGGCTACGGGTAACTCGACGGCGGCCGCCGTGGAGATCCTCAAGCGGGCCGGCGCGCACTCGGTGCGGATGATCGCCATCATCGCGGCGCCCGAGGGATTGGAGCGGTTGCACGCCGCGCACTCGGACGTCCACGTCGTCGTCGCCTCGATCGACCGCGGGCTCGACGAGCGCGGCTACATCGTGCCGGGGCTCGGCGACGCAGGCGACCGCCTCTACGGGACGAAGTAGCTCGTGAAGGCCCGCTAAGGCCATGTGGAACGCGTTCACGGCGCATACGGACGTTCTCTGGGGCTTCCTCGTGGCGCTCGGGACCGTGCTCGTGCTCACCCCCGCGGTCGGGCGGATGGCCCGCATGCTCGGCGTCGTCGACGAGCCGGGCGACCGGCGCCGCCTGCACCTCCGCGCCGTCCCACGCCTGGGCGGCATCGCGATCTTTTTCGGGATCTTCGTCCCTGCGCTCGCCTTCCTCGAGCTGACGCCCGCCTACCGGGGGATCCTGCTCGGCGCCGCCCTCGCCACGACGGTCGGCGTGGTCGACGACCTCCGCGGCCTGCCTTGGTGGGCAAAGCTCGCCGGCCAGCTCGGAGCCGCGGGGATCGCCGTCCAGGCCGGCGTCACGATCGACCGCTTCACGCTTCCGATCATCGGCGTCCACGAGCTCCCGACGTGGCTCGGCGTCTTCGTCTCGATCGTCTGGATCGTCGCGATCATGAACATGGTCAACTTCCTCGACGGCCTCGACGGGCTCGCGGCCGGGGTATGCGCGATCGCGGGCGCGACGTTCGCGGTCATCTCGCTCTCGCTCGGGCGCCCGGAGGCGGCCGTGCTCTCGGCGATCGTCGCCGGCGCGTGCCTCGGCTTCCTCCGGCACAACTTCTACCCGGCGCGGATCTTCATGGGCGACTCGGGCTCGCTGCTCTTGGGGTTCACGCTCGCCGCGGTGGCCATCCAGGGGACGCTGAAGACGGCGGCGAGCGTCGCCCTCTTCTTCCCGCTCTTCGTCCTCGCCGTCCCCATCCTCGATAGCTCCTTCGTCGTCGCCCGCCGGCTCCGGCACGGCGAGCGCGTCTTCGCGCCCGACCAGTCGCACTTCCACCATCGCTTCCTCCGCCGCGGCTTCTCACAGCGTCGCACGGTGACGTACCTGTGGGCCTGGTGCGCGATCCTGGCCGGTGCCGCGCTCGCCACGCGCTTCGTCCCCTTCCGCGCACACGGCGACTGGCATCTCTGGCCGACCGTCCTCGTCGCGACGATCGCCTTCGTCGTGGCCGGCACCTCGCTCTACATTGTCTACGTGCTCGAGATCCTGAAGGTGCCTCGCCTGCGGGCCTGGGCGGGGCGTCGGCAGGCGGAGGAGCCCGCCGCGGCGGAGCAGCGCAAGACCGCATGATCCGGCGGGACGAGACGGCGGCGGCGGCCGAGCGCGCGTTCGCCGAGGCCTCGGCCTGGCTCGACGGGCTGGACGAGCGCCCGGTGCTGCCCGAGGGCGCCGACGAGGTGGTCGACCGCTTCGGCGGGGCGCTCCCCGAGCAGGGCTCGGGCGCGGTCGAGGCCCTCGACGAGCTCGCCGCCGGCCTCGACGCCGCGACGGCGTCCTCCGGCCCCCGCTTCTTCCACTTCGTCACCGGCGGTGTGACGCCGGCCGCCCTGGGCGCCGACTGGCTGGCGACCGCGCTCGACCAGAACGCCTTCAGCTGGGTGGGCTCGCCCCTCGGAACGCGGCTCGAGACCGTCGCGGTCGGCTGGCTGAAGGAGCTGTTCGACCTTCCGGCCGGGTGGGGAGGGGCGCTCACGAGCGGCGCGACGACCGCGAACTTGATGGGCCTCGCCGCGGGGCGGCAGTGGTGGGGCGAAGAGCACGGGCGCGACATCGGCGCCGACGGGATGGCCGGGCTCCCGCCGGTGCCTGTGTTTTCGAGCGGGCTGATCCACACGAGCGCGACGAAGGCCCTCTCGATGCTCGGGGTCGGCCGCGCCTCGGTGCAGACCTTCGTGCGCGACGAGGTCGGACGGATCGATCTGGCCGCGCTGGAGCGGGCGCTGCGGGACCTCGGCGGCGCGCCGGCGATCATCGTGGGGAACGCGGGAGACGTGAACGCCGGCGAGTTCGACCCCCTCCCGGCACTTGCCGACATGGCCGAGAAGCATCGCGCCTGGCTGCATGTCGACGGGGCGTTCGGCCTCTTCGCGCGCGTCTCGCCGCGCTCGGCGGCGCTGGCCGAGGGGGTGGAGCGTGCGGACTCCCTCATCGCCGACGGGCACAAATGGCTCAACGTCCCGTACGACTGCGGCTTCGCCTTCGTCCGCGACCTCGGCCTGCTCGCCAAGGTCTTCACGCTCACGGCGGCCTACCTGCCATCCGGGGAGCCCGAGCCAACCTACGGCTACCTGACGCCGGAGTCGTCGCAGCGCGCGCGCTCGCTGGCGGTCTGGGCCGCGCTTCGGGCGTGGGGGCGCTCCGGCTACCGGGAGATGGTCGAGCGGCACCTCGACCTGGCTCAGCGACTCGCGGGCCTCGTGGACGAGGCCCCCGACCTCGAGCGGCTCGCCGAGGTTCCCCTCAACATCGTCTGCTTTCGCTATCGCCCACCCGGCGTCCCCGAGCGGGAGCTGGACGCGGTCAACGCCCGCCTCGGCGAGGACGTGCTCGCCGACGGCCGGGTCTACGTGGGGACGACGAGATTCGGCGGCAAGGTCGCCTTCCGCCCCGCGATCGTGAACTGGCGTACGCGCGAGCCCGACGTTGACCTCTTCGTCGATGTCCTGCGCGAGCTCGGCGCGCGACGGCTCGTCGGCACAAAGTAGCCTGAGAACGGCTCAAAACAAGCCAAAGCACTGTTACGAACTCGCCTCTCGGACTGATACCCTGTCTCCGAATAAGATGCATGCCGTCGTGGCCGCCCTCGTCCGTCGCTCGGACGCCCCGTGACTCCCGGGGCGCTGCTCACGCCGCGTCCCATGCCGGACCGGCGCATGCCCGTCCTCGTGGGCGGCGCCGTCGTCGCACTCGCTCTTCCGATCTTCCTCCTCGCCGGCTGGGACGTCCGCGGGTGGGCGCTCGGCGCGCTCCTCTGGGCCGGTAGCCAGGTCGTCGGGCTCCTGCTCGGGAAGGCGGGGATCGGCGAGCCTACGCTCCGCGGCTCCGGGGTGGCGGCCTTCGGGATGATGGGCCGCGGGATCGCGCTCGTCCTGATCCTGCTCGCCGTCGCGGTGGCGAACCCGTCGCTCGCCCTCGCCGGCGCGCTCACCTACGCGGCCGCGTACAGCGCCGAGCTGATCACGAGCCTTGCCATCTACTTCTCCGGGAGCCCGCGGCGATGAGCCTCCTGCTCGCCGCCTCCGAGAGCGACTTCGACCCGCAGCACGAGTTCGTCCTCCAGGAGTGGGTCCCGATTCACATCGGGCCGCTCGACCTCTCCGTCAACAAGGCGGTCGCATACCTCTGGCTGGGCGGGCTCCTGACGATCCTGCTGGGGATCTGGCTGATGCGGTTCGGCCTCTCGCTCCGACCCGACCGCCGGCAGACGACCGGCGAGGCGATCTACGAGGCCGTCCAGGAGCAGATCGCGGAGTCGAGCATTCCCTCGAAGGCGCTGCACCTCTGGTTCCCGTACGTTGCCTCGCTCTTCCTCTTCATCTGGGTGCTGAACATCGTCGGCTTCATCCCGCTGCCGCTCTCCGACGAGAAGTTCGACTTCTTCGGCGTCGAGCTGCCGACCTGGGGGATCTACGCGGCGACGGCCAACCTGAGCGTCACGCTCGCCCTCGCGCTCATCACCTTCGGCGCCACTCACTTCGAGGGCATCCGCTACAACGGGGTGGGCCGTTACTTCAAGAGCTGGATCCCCGAGGGGGCGCCCAAGCCGCTGCTGGCCCTGATCGTCCCGCTCGAGGTGATCTCGCAGTTCATGCGCCTGATCTCGCTCTCGGTGCGGCTCTTCGCCAACATGCTCGCGGGCCACATGCTGATCCTCGTCATGCTCGGCCTGATCTTCATCTTCTCGGCCTGGTGGCTGATCCCGTTCTCGGTGGTGATCGGAACGGCCATCTACCTCTTCGAGGTCGGCATCGTCGTCACGATCCAGGCCTTCGTCTTCGCCCTGCTCTCGGCCATCTACATCGGCGCAGCCATCGAACCGGAACACTAAGGAGGGACAGTGGACATCCTGCTCGCACAGACCACGGACGCTGGCCTGGCCGACCTCGGGAAGGCGATCGCCTTCGGGGTCGGCGTCGGGCTCGGCGCCGTGGGCGCCGGCATCGGCATCGGCACGATCTTCGGCTCCATGATCCAGGCGGTCGCCCGGCAGCCCGAGCTTCGCGGGGAGCTGACCGGCATCCAGTGGCTCGGCTTCGCTCTCACCGAGGCCGTCGTCTTCTACGCGCTCCTCGGCGGCCTGCTCGCGTTCGTGCTCGTCTGATCGCCGATGAGGGACTCCCTACTCCAGGCATTCCTCTTCGCCCAGGAGACGACCACGACGGCGGAGGAGGACGAGGGCTCGCTGATCGATGTCGTCCCGGGCCTGATGGTCTGGACGATCCTCACGTTCCTGATCGTCCTCTGGGTGCTCAGGCGCTTCGCCTTCGGGCGCATCCAGGGCATAATCGACCAGCGCCGAGACCGGATCCGTGAGGCCCTCGACGAGGCGGACAAGGCGCGCGAGGAGGCCCGCGATCTCCGCGAGCTCGTGAAGCGCGAGCGCGAGGAGGCCCTGGCCGATCGCGAGCGAATCCTCGACGAATCGCGCCGCCAGGCCCAGCGCCAGCTCGAGCAAGCGCGCGAGCAGGCCGACGCCGATCTGAAGGAGCGGCTGGAGAAGAACCGCGAGGAGCTCGAGGCGGAGAACACCAGGCTCCGGGAGCAGATCCGCCGCGACGTCGTCGAGCTGACGCTCCTCGCCGCCGAGAAGGTCACCGGCAAGGTCCTCGACGCGAAGGACCAGAGGCGGCTGATCGACGAGACGATCGCCGAGGTCGACGTGAAGCAGATCGCGAGCGAGAACTAGGGGGCTGAAGCTTTGGCCGTGGCAGATCGCGTGTACGCCGAGGCGCTCCTCGAGGCCGCCCGCGACCAGGAGAAGGTCGAGGAGGTCCGGGAGGAGCTGGGCGAGTTCGTCGCCGCCGTCGGCGCCTCCGACGAGCTGCGGTCGCTCCTCCGCAACCCGCAGATTGAGCCGTACGTTAAGCGCGACGCGCTCGCCGTGGCGCTCGGAGACGCCGAGCCGCTCGTCCGCAACTTCCTCCTCCTGCTGGCCGAGAAGGGCCGGATCGCCGAGGTCGACGAGATCCAGGGCGAGCTCGAGCGCCTGATCGCCCTGCAAGAGCGTGTGCTCGAGCTGGAGCTGACGACCGCCGTCGAGCTTTCCGACAAGGAGGCCGCCAAGCTCGTGGGTCAGATCGAGCAGGCGGCCGGCCGCAAAGTGGAGGCAACGAGAAGCATCGACCCCGACCTGATCGGGGGCATCGTCATCCAGGCCGGCTCGCAGCGCCTCGACGCGAGCGTGCGCGGACGGCTGGACCAGCTACGCCAGGAACTCACAGCAAGGAGCTGAGAATCACGTGAAGCTACGCCCCGAAGAGATCACCTCGATCCTGAAGCAGCGCATCGAGGCCTACGGCGTCGAAACCGACCTGGCCGAGGTCGGCACGGTTCTCCAGATCGGCGACGGCATTGCCCGCGCCTACGGGCTGGAGAGCTGTATGGCGCTGGAGATGCTCGAGCTCGAGCACGGCGTCACCGGCATCGCGCTCAACCTGGAGGAGGACAACGTCGGCGTCGCCCTCTTCGGCAACTGGGAACAGGTCGCCGAGGGCGAGACCGTGAAGCGGACCGGCAAGGTCATCAGCGTGCCGGTCGGCGACGAGCTCATCGGCCGCATCGTCAACCCGCTCGGCGTCCCGCTCGACGGCCAGGGGCCGCTGCAAGCCTCCGAGAACCGCCTGCTCGAGTTCAAGGCGCCGGGAGTGGTCAACCGCCAGCCCGTGAGCGAGCCGCTGCAGACGGGGATCAAGGCGATCGACTCGATGATCCCGATCGGCCGAGGCCAGCGCGAGCTCGTGATCGGCGACCGCTCGACGGGGAAGACCGCGATCCTCATCGACACGATCCTGAACCAGCGCGGGCAGGACATGATCTGCATCTACGTCGCCATCGGGCAGAAGGCCTCGACCGTCGCGCAGGTGTACGAGCGCCTGAAGGAGGCGGGGGCGATGGACTACACGATCATCGTCACGGCCTCCGCCACCGAGGCGGCCCCGATCAAGTGGATGGCGCCCTATGCCGGCACCGCCATGGGCGAGCACTTCCTCTACAACGGCAGGCACGCCGTCTGCATGTACGACGACCTCTCCAAGCACGCGGACGCCTATCGGCAGATGTCCCTCCTCCTCCGTCGCCCGCCCGGACGCGAGGCGTTCCCCGGCGACGTCTTCTACCTCCACTCACGCCTGCTCGAGCGCTCTTGCAAGCTCGCCGACGAGCTGGGCGGCGGCTCGCTGACGGCGCTGCCGGTGATCGAGACGCAGGCCGGCGACGTCTCCGCCTACATCCCCACCAACGTCATCTCGATCACAGACGGGCAGATCTTCCTCGAGTCCGACCTCTTCTACTCGGGCGTGCGCCCGGCAATCAACGTCGGCATCTCGGTGAGCCGCGTGGGCGGGAACGCCCAGACGAAGGCGATGAAGCAGGTCGCCGGCCGGCTCCGTCTCGACCTCGCCCAGTACCGCGAGCTGGAGGCGTTCGCGCAGTTCGGCTCCGAGCTTGACCCGCAGACGCAGCGAACGCTCGCTCGCGGCGAGCGCATGGTGACGACCCTCAACCAGCCCCAGTACCAGCCGTGGCCGCTGGAGGAGCAGGTGATCGCCATCTTCGCGGGCGTCCAGGGCCTCCTCGACGACATCCCGCCGGACCAGGTTCCGCGCTTCCAGGGGGAGCTGCGGGAGTATCTGCGCACCGAGGGAACGGTCTACGCAGGGATCCGCGAGAGCGGCGATCTCCCGGATGAGGCGCAGGCGGCGGCGCGGGCGCAGATCGAGGAGTTCAGGCAGAACTTCGCCGTCCACGAAGAGGCGGTCCTCGCTGAACGCGCCATGGCCACCGTCCAGGACATCAAGCGGCGACTTCGCTCCGTTCGCAACACGCGCAAGATCACGAAGGCGATGGAGCTCGTCGCGGCCGCCAAGCTGCGCCGGGCGGAGACGCGCATCGCGGCGCTGCGCCCGTACGCCGAGCGCATGCGCGAGCTGATGATCGGGACCGCGCGGGCGACGCCCGCGCGCGGCTTCCCGCTCCTCGAGGCCCGGGAGACGGTCCAGTCCGTGGCCATCCTGCCGCTGACCGGAGATCGCGGCCTCGCCGGAGCGTTCAACGCGCAGATCATCCGGCGCGCGCTCCAGCTCGAGCGGGAGATCCGGGCCGCGGGCGCGGACGTCCGCTGGGTGGTGGTGGGCAAGAAGGGACGCTCGACGCTCCGCTTCCGCCGCTACGCGATCGAGCAGGCCTGGGTCGACTTTACCGACCGACCGGTCTACGCGGACGCGGTCGCGATCTCGAAGCGACTCGCCGACCTCTTCGTCGAGCGCGAGGTCGACCGGGTCGTGGTCGTCTACAACCACTACGTCTCGCCGCTGACCCAGACCGTCTCGGTCGAGGACGTCCTCCCGATCCCGCGCACATTGCTCGAGGAGGAGGAGAAGAGCGCCTACGAGATCGCGCTCGAGGGAGACTTCATCTACGAGCCCGAGCCGGAGGAGATCCTCGGGCGCCTGCTGCCGACCTACCTGGAGACGACCGTCTACCGCGCCCTTCTCGAGTCGGCCGCGTCGGAGCACGGCGCCCGCATGACCGCGATGCGGAACGCGTCGAAGAACGCCGGCGAGCTGATCGACAAGCTGACGCTGGACATGAACCGGGCGCGCCAGTCGGAGATCACGCAGGAGATCCTCGAGGTCGTCGCGGGCGCGGACGCGCTCACCCAGTAGGGTGCGGAAGCGCTAACGCAGGGCCGGGCGTGAGCGTCTCAAGAAGGTGATGCGCGCCGTCGCCGTCCTCCTCGCGGTGCTCACCCTCGTGGTCGCGGCCGCGGTCGTCGGCACGCTCGGCTCCGGGGCCGAGGACGCCGAGGCGGCGGACTGGACGTTCGGCGAGTCGATGTCGCAGCGCCGGAGCTACGTCGCCGCGGCCGAGATCGACGGGCAGGTCTACGCAGCCGGAGGGATGGTGGGGGAGACCGGGCGACCGCTCGATCTCCTCGCGCGCTACGACCCGGCCACGGACTCGTGGGAGACCCTGCGCCGGATGCCCGAGGCCGTCCGTGCGGGCGCCGCAGCGACGGTCGACGGCCTCCTCTATGTCGTCGGAGGCACGACCGCCGAGGGCAACTCGGCGGCCTTGCATGCCTACGACCCGGCGAGCGACGAATGGAGCGAGCGGGCGCCGCTTCCCGAGCCGCGCTTCAACCACGCCGCGGTCGCGCTCGACGGGAAGATCTATGTCCTCGGCGGCTACCACGAGGGGCTCGAGCGGCGCGAGGTCTTCATCTACGACCCGGCCTCCGACACGTGGTCGGAGGGGCCACCTCTGCCCTTCACCAACCACGCGTTCGACTCCGTGGCGTTTCGCGACGAGATCTGGATGATCGGGGGCAGGCGTGGGGACGACATCCTCCGCGACGTCTGGATCCTGAGCCCCGAGACCGGCGAGTGGCGCAAGGGCCCTGCGATGCCCGAGCCGATGGAGCTGCTCGGCGCGGCCGTGGCGGGGGACGAGATCCACGCCGTCTGGGAGAGCACGTACCAGATCTACGACGCCGCTACCGGCGCGTGGACGACGGGCCCGCGCTCGCTCGTGACGCGGCACGGCTTGCAGACCTTCTACGTCGACGGGACGCTCCTCACCGTCGGCGGGTGCACGACCCAGCTCCGCGACAGCCAGGTGGTCGAGCGCCGCGTCCTCGCAACGCGCTAACTTCGGGCGGCGAGGCGCGTCTAAGCAGCAAGTTGGCCGCTCGGCCAGAACGACGTGCGGCCGTTGATGAACAAGAGGAGGGCAGCAAGTGCGTAGAAACAGATGGCTCTTGCTCGTCATGGCCCTCGTCGCGGTCCTGACGCTCGGCGCAGCCGGGTGCGGCGGGGACGACGACGATGGGGCCGGCGAGGACACGGGCGCGACCGACACCGGCGCCGCGGCGGCGGAGCAGACGCTCACGATCGCCTGGGGCGCCGAGCCGCCGTCGCTCGACCCCGGCAAGGCCACGGACACGACGTCGTCGAACGTCATCCTGGCCCTGATGGATCCGCTCGTCAGACTGAATCCGGACACGAACGAGCCTGAGCCTGCGCTGGCCGAGAGCTGGGAGGTCGACGGGAACGTCGTCACGTTCCACCTCAACGAGGACGCGACGTGGACGAACGGCGATCCGGTCACCGCTCAGGACTTCGTGTACTCGTGGAAGCGGACGCTGAGCCCCGAGCTTGCGACCGACTACGCCTATCAGCTCTACGGGATCACGGGCGCCGCCGAGTACAACGGCTGCGCGAAGAACTGCGACGCGCTGGCCGACGAGATCGGCGTCACGGCGGTGGACGACTACACGCTCCAGGTCGAGCTGACCTCCGAGCAGCCGTGGTTCCTCGGGCAGGTCTCGCACCACTCGTTCCTGCCGGTTCACCAGGCGACCGTCGAGGAGTTCGGCGACAACTGGACGGATCCGGAGAACATCGTCACCAACGGTCCGTTCATGCTCGAGTCGTGGGACCACGAGGCGTCGATCAACATGGTCAAGAACCCCGACTACCGCGACGCCGCGAACGTCACGCTGGAGCGGATCGACGGGCCGATCATCGTCGACGGCGTCACCCGCGTGCAGGCGTTCGAGGCCGGCGAGGTCGACGCGCTCGACGGCGCCGGACTGCCGCCCGAGGACATCGACCGGCTCAAGGGCGAGCCGTACTTCGAGCTGTATCCCGCCCTCGGGACGTACTACTACGGGTTCAACGTCGAGAACATCGGCCTGGCCCAGCGCAAGGCGATGTCGTTGGCCATCAACCGGAAGATCATCACCGACCAGATCGACCGGACGGGCCGCTCGCAGGCCACGGGCATGACTCCGGAGGGCGTCAACGGCTTCGACGTCATCAACCCGAACTCGCCCTGGCTGCCCGCCGAGGGCGACATGGAGCAGGCGACCGCTCTCATGGCCGAGGAGCCGAACCCGGACACGGACGTCAACCTGTTCCACAACGACGCGCCCGGCCACCCGGAGATCGCCGTGGCCGTGCAGAGCATGTGGGACGAGCTCGGCATCGACACGACCATCAAGGCGCAGGAGTGGGCTCAGTACCTTGAGTTCCTCGGACCTCCGCCGAACAAGGCCGTCGACGCCTATCGCCTCGGGTGGATCTACGACTTCCCGGACGCGATCAACGGGCTCGAGCTCTTCACCTGTGACTCGGGCAACAACAACACCAACTGGTGCAACGAGGAGTACGACGCGCTCGTCGAGGAGGCCAAGCAGACGGTCGACGACGACGCTCGCTACGAGCTCTACCGCCAGCTGGAGGGACTCATGTTCGACGAGGCCGGCGAAGTGCCGCTCACGCCGATCATGTGGTACACGTATCCGAACCTCGAGAACGACGCGGTTCGGGACACGTTCTTCATCAGCCCGCTGGATCAGATCGACTTCACGAAGGTCGTCGTCCAGGGGGGTTAGAAGCAGTCGGCTTCAGGTCGGTGGGCGGGGCGCTTCGGCGCCCCGCCCACTCCTGTTGGCAAACGGTCGCCAACGGGTAGACAATCCAACCTAGATGGCAGCGTTCATCATCAGGAGGATCTTCTGGACGATTCCGGTCCTCCTGCTCGTCATCTTCATGATCTTCATGATGATGCGGCAGATCGAGGGGAACCCCTTCCGCCGCACGGAGCGGGCGGTGCCCCCGCAGGTCCAGGCCAATCTCGAGCGGAAGTTCAACCTCGACAAGCCCTGGTACATGCAGTACCTGCTCTATGTGAAGGGCGTGTTCACGCTCGACCTGGGCCCGTCGCTCGTCCTGCGCGACCGCTCCGTGACCGACATCGTCAAGGAGCACTTCCCGCGGTCGGTGAAGCTCGGCGTGCTCGCGTTCATCTGGGCGATCCTCTTCGGCATCCCGGCTGGGATCATCGCCGCCCTGAGACCGAACACGCTCTACGACTACCTCTTGATGTTCTTCTCGAGCATCGGCTTTGCCTTACCCAGCTTCTTCATCGCCACCCTGCTCATCTACTACTTCGCGCTCAAGGTCAACGTCTTCCCGACCAACGGGTGGCCGCTCGGCTTCTGGGACATCGACTCGCGCGTCATCCTGCCGTCGCTCGCGCTCGGGCTCTTCCCGATGGCCTACTTCGCCAGGCTCGTGCGCGGGACGATGCTGGAGACGATGCAGCAGGACTACGTGCGTACGGCACGCGCGAAGGGGCTGCGCTGGAAGAGCGTCGTCACCCGCCACGTGTTCCGAAACTCGCTCATCCCGGTCGTGACGGCGACCGCGCCGCTCTTCGGGCTCATCATCACGGGGACGTTCGTGATCGAGGTGATCTTCTCGATCCCGGGCATCGGCCGTTACTTCGTGAGCTCGGTGTCCAACCGCGACTACTCGGTAGTGATGGGGATCACGGTCCTGACGTCGGTCGTGATCATCCTGGCGAATCTCTTCGTGGACATCGCGTACGGGTTCCTCGACCCGCGGACCCGGACGAGCAGGACGTGACGCGCTGATGTCCGTTATCCCCCCCGAAGCGCGGACGCTCGAGGCGCCGGTCCCAGCGCCGCCCCTCGCGGAGTCGGCCGGCGAGCCCGTTCGCCAGACGAGCCTGTGGCGCGACGCGTACCGCCGCTACCTGCGCAACAAGGGCGCTGTCGCCGCGGCGATCGTCTTCACGGTGATCCTGCTCTACTGCTTCCTGATCCCGGGCTTCTGGATCATCCCGGGGATCTGGACGACGATCTTCGACATCGACCCCAACGAGGTGAACTTCGCGGAGACGTACCTGCCTCCGTCGCTCGAGCATCCGTTCGGCACCGATCAGTTCGGTCGCGATCTCTGGACCCGGGTCGCCAAGGGCGGCCAGGTGTCGATCGCCATCGGCTTCGCCGCCACGTTCGCCATCCTCGTGATCGGCATCGCGTACGGCTCGATCTCCGGGTTCGTCGGCGGACGACTCGACAACGGGATGATGCGCTTTCTGGACGCGCTCTACGGGCTGCCCTACCTGCCCTTCGCCATCCTCGCCCTCGCCATCATCGGGACGGTCAACTTCTGGACGATGGTGATCGCGCTGACGATCGCGAGCTGGTTCACGGCGGCGCGCATCGTGCGGGGGCAGGTGATCACGCTGAAGCAGAACGACTACGTCCGGGCGGCGCATGCCGTCGGCGCCCGCTGGCACCGGGTGCTCGTCCGCCATCTGCTTCCGAACACGCTCGGCGTGCTGATCATCTTCGTCTTCCTCGAGCTGCCGACCGTCGTCCTCGGCGAGGCGTTCCTCTCGTTCATCGGGCTCGGCATCAACCCGCCCGATGCCTCGTGGGGCGCGCTCGCGAGCGAGGGCCGTGAGGCGTACCGGACGCACCCCCTCGACCTCTGGATCCCGTGCCTCTTCATCGCGGCCCTCGTGCTCTGCGCGAACTTCATCGCCGACGGGCTCCGCGACGCCCTCGACCCGCGCACGAGGGAGACCTAGGTGCCCCACCAGGCAATGCACGCCGCACTTCTGCCCCGCGATCAGGCGGCGCCAGAGCCCACCCTCGCCCTCACCAAGGCTTCCTCAGCCTTGGCTTCGGTCGAGTGCGGACTCTGGCGTGGCGCTCGCAACGCAGAAGCACAGCAGCATCACCTAGAGGGGCACTAGCGGGTGGCTCGTTGATGGCGCTGCTCGAGGTCGAGAACCTCAAGACCTACTTCTACACCCGCGAGGGAGCAGTCCAGGCCGTCGACGGAGTCTCCTTCTCGGTGGCGGAGGGGAGGACGCTCGGCATCGTCGGCGAGTCGGGCTGCGGAAAGTCCGTGACCGCGCTCTCGATCATGGGCCTGATCCCCAAGCCCCCGGCGAAGATCGTCGAGGGCTCGGTCATCTTCGACGGGCAAGAGCTGACGACGCTCGGCGAGCGCCAGCTGGAAGACGTCCGCGGGAAGGACATCGCGATGATCTTCCAGGATCCGATGACGTCTCTGAACCCGACGTTCAAGATCAGCACGCAGATCACGGAGACGCTCGACCGCCACTTCGACATGCCGAAGGGCGAGGCCCGCCGGCGCGCGATCGAGCTCCTCGAGGAGGTCGGCATTCCCGCGCGCGGCCGAACGGCTCGACGACTATCCGCACCAGTTCTCGGGCGGCATGCGCCAGCGCGTGATGATCGCCATGGCGCTCTCGTGCAACCCCAAGCTCCTGATCGCCGACGAGCCCACGACCGCGCTCGACGTGACCATCCAGGCGCAGATCCTCGACCTGCTCGAACGGCTGCGCGAGGAGCACCAGATGGCGATGATCATCATCACACACGACATGGGCGTGATCGCCGAGGCGGCCGACGACGTCGCCGTGATGTACGCCGGCCAGATCGTCGAGCAGGCGAGCGTCCTCGATCTCTTCGACCATCCGGAGCATCCCTACACGGAGGCGCTGCTCGGCGCCTTGCCGCAGCTCGAGGGCGAGGGCATCCGCGAGGGCAGGCTGACGGCCATCGGCGGCCGTCCGCCCGACCTGGTCAACCCACCGGAGGGCTGCCGCTTCGCGGCGCGATGCCCGTACCAGGGACTGGACTCCTGCGCCGAGCGACCGCCCGCGCTGCGTGAGATCCGCCCCGGCCACCAGGTTCGCTCGGAGCACCCGACGAGCGAGCGCAGCCGCCTGCCCGACACGGTGACGACGTGACCGAGGCACCCGCGGCCACGACGCTCCCGAACCAGGACGGCGTCCTCCTCACGGTCACGGACCTGCAGAAGCACTTCCCCGTGCGCAAGGGGATCCTGTGGGAGAGGACGGTCGGCTACGTGAAGGCCGTGGACGGCGTCTCCTTCTCGATCCCCGAAGGCAAGACCCTCGGGCTCGTCGGCGAGTCCGGCTCCGGAAAGTCGACGACCGGCTACTGCGTCCTGCAGCTCATGAAGCCGACGGGCGGCTCCATCCGGTTCCAGGGCAAGGAGCTGACTCAGCTCAAGAAGGAAGAGCTGCGGCAGATGCGGCAGGACATGCAGATCGTCTTCCAGGATCCTTACTCGTCGCTCGACCCGCGCATGACCGTCGGGAACATCGTCTCGGAGCCGCTCGAGGTGCACGGGATGGGAACGCGCAAGGGCAGGACCGAGACGGTTCGCCGTCTGCTCGAGGTGGTCGGGTTCAACCCGAACTTTACGAACCGCTACCCGCACGAGTTCTCCGGCGGCCAACGGCAGCGGATCGGCATCGCCCGCGCCCTCGCGCTCAACCCGAAGCTCATCATCTGCGACGAGCCGGTCTCCGCGCTCGACGTGTCGATTCAGGCGCAGATCCTCAATCTCCTCAAGGACCTACAGCGGGACTTCGGGCTCACCTACCTGTTCATCTCCCACGATCTCGCCGTCGTCCGCACCATGGCCGATGAGATCGCCGTCATGAACCAGGGCAAGCTCGTCGAGGTCGGGCCCGCGGAGCAGGTCTACTCGAGCCCGAAGGACGAGTACACGAGGGCGCTCTTCGCTGCCGTGCCCGTGCCGGATCCGCGCCGCCAGCGCGAGCGGAAGGCCGAGCGGGCCAGGCTCAGGCTCGACCGCGTCACCCGGATGTAGGTCTTCGGGCCGCCGGGTTCCAAGCCTAACCTCCGCCTCTCGCTATCGTCTGAGCAGGTATGGCTGGCAAGGACCCGCTTATTCGGGGCGGCCTCTGCGACCGCGCCCGAGAATGGGTGTCGCTTCGCCTGGACCGGGAGCTTTCGCCTCTCGAGGGCGAGTTGCTCGACAGGCACCTCGAGGCGTGCGTCGACTGCCGCGTGTTCGCGGACGACGTTCGCTGGGCGACGGACGTCCTTCGCCTGACGCCGCAGGAGCTGCCATCGCGGCGGGTCACCCTGCCGGCTCCGGCTCGTCCACGGGTCTCCGGCCGCCGGCTCACTGCCGTCGCCGCCGCAGCCTCGCTGGCCGTCGGGGCGCTGATCGGGTCCTTCCTCGATCGTCCAACCTCACCGGCCCCGAGCGACGGCCCGACCGAGGTCAGCTTCCTCTCGAACGACGTGAAGCAGCTCCGAGACTTGCCGCGCACGAGGATCCTCTCGCCGGTTCAGACGAGCCCCGCCGGGCCGCCGAACCCGCCCGAGGGCGTCATCTAGCGCAGCCTCGACCGGAGGCCGGGCTCGGCCCTCCGATAAACTGCTCGTGGCCCCACGCGGCCGTCCTCGCACGCGATCATCCAGGAGATCCATGGCCACTGAGAAGAACGTCGGCAAGATCGTCGAGATCAAGGGGGTCGTCATCGACGCCGTCTTCCACGGCGAGCTCCCGAGCATCTACAACGCGCTCCGCATCGAGGTCCCGGAGCAGGACGGCCGGCCCGCGGTCGACCTGATCGCCGAGGTCCAGCAGCATCTCGGGAACGACCGCGTCAGGGCGGTCGCGATGGACTCGACCGACGGCGTCCCGCGGGGCGCCGAAGTCGAGGACACCGGCGCGCCGATCTCCGTCCCCGTCGGCCAGGCGACGCTCGGTCGCATCTTCAACGTCCTTGGAGCGGCCATCGACGGGGGCGACGCGGTCGAGGACGTCGAGCGCTGGCCGATACACAGGCCCGCTCCGACGTTCGAGGAGCTGGAGCCGTCCGTCGAGATCTTCGAGACCGGCATCAAGGTGATCGACCTGCTCGCGCCGTACGTCAAGGGCGGCAAGGTCGGCCTCTTCGGCGGCGCCGGGGTGGGCAAGACCGTGCTCATCCAGGAGCTGATCCGCAACATCGCCGCCGAGCACGAGGGCCTCTCCGTCTTCGCCGGTGTGGGCGAGCGCTCGCGCGAGGGCAACGACCTCTGGCGCGAGATGACCGAGTCGGGCGTGATCGAGAAGACGGCGCTCGTCTTCGGGCAGATGAACGAGCCACCGGGCGCACGTCTCCGCGTCGGCCTCGCGGGCCTCACGATGGCCGAGTACTTCCGCGACGAGGGGCAGGACGTCCTGCTCTTCATCGACAACATCTTCCGCTTCGTGCAGGCGGGCTCCGAGGTCTCGGCTCTGCTCGGCCGCATGCCCTCCGCCGTCGGCTACCAGCCGACGCTCGCCACCGAGATGGGCCAGCTGCAGGAGCGCATCACCTCGACGCGCAAGGGCTCGGTCACGTCGGTGCAGGCCATCTACGTCCCTGCGGACGACCTCACCGACCCGGCCCCGGCGAACACCTTCGCCCACCTCGACGCCACGACCACGCTCTCCCGCTCGATCGCCGAGCAGGCGATCTACCCGGCCGTCGACCCGCTCGACTCGGTCTCGCGCGCGCTCCAGCCGGATATCGTCGGCGAGGAGCACTACGAGACGGCCACGCGCGTCCAGGAGATCCTGCAGCGCTACCGGGAGCTCCAGGACATCATCGCCATCCTCGGCATGGACGAGCTGTCCGACGAGGACAAGCTGACGGTGCAGCGGGCGCGCAAGGTGCAGCGCTTCCTCTCGCAGCCCTTCTTCGTCGCGGAGGCCTTCACCGGCAGCCCCGGCCAGTACGTCCGGCTCACGGACACGATCAAGGGCTTCCGGGAGATCATCGACGGAAAGCACGACGACCTCTCCGAGCAGGCCTTCTACATGGTCGGGACGATCGACGAGGCCGTCGAGCGGGCCAAGACGATGGCCGGCGAGGATGAGCCGCCTGCGGCCAAGGCCGAGGACGAGGCCGAGCCGGAGGCCTCGGAGGAGCTCGAGGCGGAGCCGGCCGCCGTCTAGGGAGGTCCCGGATGGCTACGCAAGAGGGCGCAGTCCGCACCTTCGACCTCTCGCTCGTGACGCCGGAAGGCGCCGCCTACGAGGGCGAGGCCGAGATGCTGATCGTGCCCGGCGTCTCGGGCGAGATCGGCGTGCTCGCGCGGCACGCGCCGCTCGTGGCGATGCTGAAGGCGGGCGAGATCCGCATCAAGACGGGCGGAAACTGGGAAGCGTTCGCTGCCGGGCCGGGGTATTTCAAGGTGCAACAGGACCGCGCGCTCGTCCTCGTCGACGACGCCGTGCGCGCCGGGGAGATCGACGTCGAGGAGGCGCGCCGCGAGGCCGAGGAGGCCCGCGCCCTCCTCGAGCGGATCGACGCCGGCGCGGACGAGGACGACCGCTGGAAGGTCGAGCAGCGCCTCCGCCACGCGGAGAACAAGATCGCCGTCGCCGGCCGCGGCTGACCTGGACCCCTCAAAACGCGCCGCTGAGGGCACAATTCGTCCATGGCTACGACCATGGGCTCCCGCACCGCCGTTCTGGACGAGCTGCTCGCGCAGCGAATCCTTGTGCTCGACGGGGCCTGGGGAACGATGCTCCAGGGGCGTGGCCTGACAGACGCCGATTACCGCGGTGAGCGCTTCCGCGACCATCCACGCGAGGTCGCGGGCGATCCCGACCTGCTCAACCTGACGCGGCCGGACCTCGTCCTCGACGTCCACAGGGCCTACCTGGAGGCCGGCGCGGACATCACGACGACGAACACATTCACGGCCACGCGCATCGGCCAGGCGGACTACGGCCTCGAGGGCGCTGTCTACGAGCTGAACCTCGAGGGCGCTCGCCTCGCCCGGCAGGCCTGCGACGAGCGCGGCGACGGGCCGCGCTTCGTCGCCGGCTCGCTCGGCCCGCTGAACCAGACGCTCTCGCTCTCCCCGAAGGTGGACGACCCCGCGTACCGCGCCGTCACGTTCGACTACGTGCGCGAGAGCTATGCCGAGCAGGTGCGCGGCCTCGTCGAGGGCGGTGTCGACATGCTCCTGATCGAGACGATCTTCGACACGTTGAACGCGAAGGCGGCGATCGTCGCCGCGCGAGACGTACTCGAGGAGCTTGGCATCGACCTGCCGCTCTGGATCTCGGTCACGATCGTCGATCTCTCCGGCCGGACGCTCTCCGGCCAGACCCTGGAGGCTTTCTGGGCATCCGTCGAGCACGCGCGGCCCTTGATCGTCGGGGTCAACTGCTCCCTGGGCGCGCGCGAGATCCGCCACCACGTCGAGGAGCTCGCCCGGCTCGCCGACTGCTACACGAGCTCTCACCCCAACGCCGGCCTTCCCAACCCCTTCGGCGACTACGACGAGGGGCCCGACACGACGAGCTCCCTGCTTCGGGAGTTCGCCGAAAGCGGCCTCGTCAACGTCGTCGGCGGCTGCTGCGGGACGACGCCCGAGCACACCCGCGCGATCGCTTCCGCGCTCCGCGGCGTCCCGACCCGCCACGTTCCCGGGCACCGCGCGGTTACCCGCTTCAGCGGTCTCGAGCCCTTCGCCTTCACCGGGGACACGAACTTCGTCATGGTCGGCGAACGGACGAACGTCACCGGGTCGGCCAGGTTCCGGCGGCTGATCGAGGCGAACGACTTCCAGGGAGCGCTCGACGTCGCCCTCGACCAGGTGCGCGGCGGCGCCAACATCCTCGACGTGAACATGGACGCCGACCTCCTCGACTCGGAAGCGGCGATGACCACGTTCCTCAACCTGGTCGCCACCGAGCCAGAGGTCGCGCGCCTGCCGATCATGGTGGACAGCTCCCGCTGGGCGGTCATCGAAGCGGGCTTGAAGTGCGTCCAAGGCAAGGGGATCGTCAACTCCCTGAGCCTCAAGGAGGGGGAGGAGGACTTCCTCGCCAAGGCCCGCCAGGTTGGCCGCTACGGCGCCGGGGTCGTGGTCATGGCCTTCGACGAGCAGGGTCAGGCGGATACCGCCGAGCGCAAGGTGGAGATCTGCGAGCGCGCCTACCGGCTGCTCGTGAACGAGGTGGGCTTCCCGCCCGAGGACATCGTCTTCGACCCGAACATCCTCGCCGTCGCCACGGGCATGGAGGAGCACGCGGACTTCGCCAAGGCGTTCATCGAGGCGGTGCCGCGCATCAAGGAGCGCTGCCCGGGCGCCAAGATCTCCGGCGGCGTTTCCAACCTCTCCTTCGCCTTTCGCGGCAACGAGGTCGTGCGCGAGGCGATCCACTCGGTCTTCCTCTACCACGCCATCCAGGCCGGTCTCGACATGGGCATCGTCAACGCGGGCCAGCTGGCCGTCTACGAGGACATCCCGCCCGACCTCCTGGAGCACGTCGAGGACATCGTCTTCAACCGTCGTCCCGACGCGACCGAGCGCCTGGTCACCTTCGCCGGGACTGTGAAAGGTGAGGGGACGAAGCGGGAGCTCGACCTCTCATGGCGCGAAGCACCGGTCGAGGAGCGGCTCTCCTACGCGCTCGTCCACGGGATCGTGGACTTCATCGAGGACGACACCGAGGAGGCTCGGCAGAAGCTGCCGCGTCCGCTCGACGTGATCGAAGGGCCGCTCATGGACGGGATGGCGGTGGTCGGCGATCTCTTCGGCTCCGGGCGGATGTTCCTGCCGCAGGTCGTGAAGAGCGCCAGGGCGATGAAGCGCGCGGTCGCCTACCTGGAGCCGTTCATGGAGGCCGAGAAGGCCGGCGCGAACGGGCGGGGACGCGGCAAGGTGGTGCTCGCGACCGTCAAGGGGGACGTCCACGACATCGGCAAGAACATCGTCGGCGTCGTCCTCGGCTGCAACAACTACGAGGTGATCGACCTCGGGGTGATGGTTCCCGCCGACCGGATCCTCGACACCGCCGAGGAGGAAGGCTGCGACGTCGTCGGCCTCTCCGGGCTGATCACGCCGTCGCTCGACGAGATGGTGCACGTGGCCGACGAGATGGAACGGCGCGGCCTCGATCTCCCGCTCCTGATCGGGGGCGCCACCACCTCGCGCCAGCACACCGCCGTGAAGATCGCGCCGGCGTACGGGCAGCCGACCCTCCACGTCCTGGACGCCTCGCGGGTCGTCGGGGTCGTCTCCGACCTTCTCCAGCCGGACCGGCGCAAGCGCCTCGACCATGAGAACCGCATCGCCCAGGAGAAGCTGCGCGTGCTGCACAGCGAGAAGGAGCGCAAGCCGCTGCTCCCCCTGGGACGGGCGCGCGAGCACCGAACGCCGATCGAATGGCATGCGGACGATCTCCCCGCGCCGGCCTTCACCGGCCCGCGCGTCGTCGAGGCACCCCTCGCGACGCTGCGCGACTACGTCGACTGGACGTTCTTCTTCCACGCCTGGGAGCTGAAGGGCCGCTTCCCCAAGATCCTCGACGACCCGGTCGTCGGGGAGGCGGCGCGCGACCTGTACGAGAACGCCAACGAGCTCCTGGACGAGATCGTCGCCGGCGAGCTTTTGCGGGCACGGGGCGTCTACGGCTTCTGGCCCGCCGTCGCGGAGGGGGACGACGTCGTGCTCGGAAACGGCGTGCGCTTCCCCATGCTGCGCCAGCAGGCCGATCACAGGGACGCCCGGCCGAACCGCTCGCTGGCCGACTTCGTCGCCCCGGCCGAAACGGGCCTGGCCGATCACGTCGGTGCGTTCGCCGTCACGGCGGGGATCGGCGCCGACGAGCTCGCCGACCGCTTCGCGGCCGAGCAGGACGACTACCGCTCGATCATGGTCAAGGCCCTGGCCGACCGGTTCGCCGAGGCGTTCGCCGAGCACCTGCACGAGGTGGCGAGGCGCGAGTGGTACGAGACCGGCGAGAGGCTCACCAGCGAGGAGCTGATCGCCGAGAGCTACCGCGGCATCAGGCCGGCCTTCGGCTATCCGGCTTGCCCCGACCACTCCGAGAAGCTGACGCTCTTCGACCTGCTCGAGGCCGAGCAGGTCGGCATGGGGTTGACCGAGAGCTTCGCCATGACCCCAGGAGCAAGCGTGTCCGGCCTCTACTTCGGGCATCCGGCGGCGCGCTACTTCTCCGTGGGCCGAGTCGCGCGCGACCAGGTCGAGGACTACGCGTCCCGGAAGGGCGCGCCGCTGCCCGAGGTCGAGCGGTGGCTCTCTCCCAACCTGGCGTACGACCCCGCCTGACGAGGCTCGCGGAGGAGACCGCCGGGGACGGTAGAACCCGCAGGGACGACTGTGACCTTCGGTATCCTCAGCGCGTCGCCCACCGGCGACTTTCCTCCATGCGCACGACTCTGAAGAGAGGCACCAAGCGGTCGGCAAACGGGAACGGTGCCTTACCACCTGGCCCGCTCCCGCCGCTCGAGCCCGCGACCGCGCCGCCGCCGCCGCCCCCCGAGACGGGAGCTGGGCGCTCGTTGTACCGCGTGCGGCGGAATCCGCTGAAGCTCCTCCTGAAGGGCGTGATGTGGCTCGTAGTCGCCGTCCTGGTGGCCGCCGGAGCCCTGGCGGGGGGCGTCAAGCTCTACTTCGACCACAGCGTGTCGGCGCTTCGCGCTACTTCCCCGGAGAACCGCGCAGCAGCGCAGGAGCTGGCCGAGATCTCGGGCGCGGACGAGCCCGCGGTCGCGATCATCATCGGCTACGACCAGCAGGCCGGGGCCTCGGCCGCGGGCTCCAGGTCGGACACGGTGATGCTCGTCAGGGTCGATCCGGACGAGAACGCGGTCACGATGCTCTCGTTCCCGCGCGACCTCGTCGTCTCGCATCCGGGCTGTCAGGGGCATTCGCCCTGGACCGGCCGGATCAACGAGGCATATGCGTACTGCGGCACCCGCGGAACGATCTCGACCGTCAAGAAGCTGACCGGGATCCCGATCAACTACCTGATCACGATCAACTTCCGCGCGTTCAAGAAGATCGTCGACCGCCTCGACGGCGTCTACATGGACGTCGACCAGCGCTACTTCAACGACATCCCCGATCAGGGGTACCCGATGCTCGACCTCAAGCCCGGGTACCAGCTCCTGAACGGTGACGACGCCCTCGACTTCGTCCGCTTCCGCCACACCGACTCCGACCTGTACCGGGTCGTCCGTCAGCAGGAGTTCGTGAAGGCGCTGAAGCAGCGGGTCTCGAGTGCCTGGGACATCTTCGAGCTGCCGGGCATCGTCAAGGCGGTCACCGAGAACATCGAGGTGGCCAAGGGCGGCGGCAAGCCGATCAGCTCCGGCGAGGTGCTTGGCTACGCGAACGCCCTCTACGGCCTTCCCGCCGGCCATTTCCAGCAAGTGCCCCTCGAGGGCGTCTCGGGCTACTTCGAGCTCGAGGTCTCCGACAGCTCGCTCCAGGAGGCGGTCCGCCGGTTCTCGAACCCGGACGTGAGCTCCTCTGAGCGGGCGATCACGGTGGCCACCGGGCAGAAGCCGAAGGAGGAGACCGGGCCGCCGCCGTCTGCGGTGAGCATCAAGATCCTCAACGGGAACGGGGAGGACGGCTCGGCGGACGAGGCCGCGGTGCTCCTCGGCCAGATCGGCTACCAGACCCGAAACGGCGGCAACGCCGACAACTTCGACTACTTCCGCACCCGGGTGCTCTACGACCCCGAGGTCGAGGGGGGCAGGGTCGCCGCCCAGGAGGTCGCGGAGCTCTTCGGCGACGCCGAGGTCGAGGAGGCGCCGGGCGGCAAGCAGCTGTCAACGACGCTGCAGGTCATTGTCGGGAAGACGTTCCAGGGGACTCTCGGCCCCGCGCCGACCGACGACACGCCCGAGCGCCAGCGCCCCGATGTCGTCACCGACAGGACGTCGATCACGCCCGCGCTCCGCCAGCTGCGGAAGGAGGTCGACTTCCCGCTGATGGTGCCGACGGTGCGGGAGTCGGGCTCCTCGATCGACGACGACGAGGGCATCCGCGCCTACAAGCTCGCCGACGAGCGCGCGGTCCGGCTCACGTACAACACCGGGCAGAACACGTTCTGGGGCATCCAGCAGACCGGCTGGGAGGAGCCTCCCATCCTCGACGACCCGACGCTCGAGCGGACGATCGCCGGCCGGCAGTACAAGCTCTTCTTCAGCGGCGCGAAGCTGCACATCGTCGCCTTCGAGCAGAACGGGGCCGTCTACTGGGTCGTGAACACGCTCCGCAATGATCTCTCGAACGAGACGATGCTCGCGATCGCCAAGGGCCTCAAGCCCCTGACCGGTTAGAGACGCGGTTCCGTGGAGGCGATCATCCTCGCCGGCGGCAAGGCCGAGCGTCTCGGCGCGGCCGCGGGCGGCCGGCCGAAGGCGCTGGTCGAGGTCGCCGGACGGCCTCTGGCAGCCCATCAAGTGGCACTGCTCGTCGCCGCCGGAGTCGGGCGGGTGCTCGTCAGCTGCGCCGTCGGGCAGGAGCAGCTCTTCGAGTCCGAGCTGGCCGGCCTGGGCGCCGAGGTCGTGGCGGTTCCCGAGCCGGCGCCGCTCGGCCGCGGCGGCGGTCTCCGCCTGGCCGCCGCAGCCCGGCTGGAGACGGGAGACGTCTTCGCCCTGAACGGCGACGAGCTCGCGGACGTCGATCTCGCCGGGCTCCTCCAGCGCCACCGCAAGGGGGGCTGCGCGGCCACGATCGTCGTCGCGCATCCACGCTCTCCCTTCGGCGTTGTCGAGCTGGACGCGGACGACCGCGTCACGGGCTTCGAGGAGGCAGCCCTCCTGCCGCACTGGGTCAGCTGCGGCGTCTACGTCCTCGGGCAGGAAGCCCTCGAGGCTCTGCCGGAGCGGGGCGACCACGAGGCGACGACCTTCCCCGAGCTAGCCGAGCGGGGCCGGCTGGGAGCGTTTCGCCACGCCGGCCTCTGGCTGACGGTGAACACGCCCAAGGACCTCCGGGTCGCCGACGAGCGCCTGCGCGAGGGCCCGGACCGGCTTGACTCCCGCGCGCCGCCTGGGGTATGACCGCCCGGTGGGCGACCTGACGCCGAACCTGCTCGATCTCGACCGCTTCGCGGTGCCCGTCGAGCGCGTCGAGAAGCCCTGGGGCTACGAGCTCGTCTACGCCTCCTGCGAGCGCTACCTGGGCAAGGTGCTCTTCATTCGCGCCGGAGAGCAGCTCAGCCTGCAGTTCCACCGTCGCAAGGACGAGACGATCTACGTCCACTCCGGTCGCATCGAGCTCGAGGTCGGCGAGCCCGGTCGCACGCCCGACGTCGAGGTGGTCGGGCCCGGGCGCGCGTTTCGGTTCGAGCCCGGCGTCGTGCACCGGTGGCGGGCGCTCGAAGACACGCTCGTGCTCGAGGTCTCGACCTCCGAGCCGGACGACGTCGTGCGCCTTGAAGACCGGTACGGGCGCGCCGAGACGTAGACTGGCGGCTCATGAGCACGACCACCCCACGCCACGACGTGAAGGATCTGGCGCTCGCGCCCGCGGGCGTGACCCGCGTCACATGGGCCGACCGGGAGATGCCGGTGCTCGCCTCGATCCGCGAGCGCTTCGAGCGTGAGCGGCCCCTGGAGGGCGTTCGCGTCTCCGCCTGCCTGCACGTGACCACGGAGACTGCGAACCTGGCCCGCACGCTGGCGGCGGGCGGCGCCGACGTCGTTCTCTGCGCCTCCAACCCGCTCTCCACCCAGGACGACGTCGCGGCGGCCCTCGTGGAGGAGTACGGCATCTCGGTCTACGCCATCCGCGGCGAGGACAACGACACCTACTACTCCCACATCGAGGCGGCGGTCGACCACCGGCCCCAGCTGACGATGGACGACGGCGCCGACGTGATCGGCGTGCTCCACAAGGAGCGACGCGACCAGCTCTCCGAGATCATCGGCGGAACCGAGGAGACGACGACGGGCGTCATCCGCCTGCGCGCCCTCGAGGCGCAGGGCGAGCTCGCCTTCCCGATCGTCGCGGTCAACGAGGCGTTGACGAAGCACCTCTTCGACAACCGCTACGGCACCGGCCAGTCCACCATCGACGGGATCATCCGCGCGACGAACGTGCTCCTCGCCGGACGGCGCTTCGTCGTCTCCGGGTACGGCTGGACGGGCCGCGGGGTCGCCATGCGGGCCCGGGGCATGGGCGCGCACGTGATCGTCACCGAGGTCGACCCCGTGCGGGCGCTCGAGGCGCTCATGGACGGTTACGAGGTGATGCCGATCGAGCGTGCCGCCGAGGTCGGCGACATCTTCTGCACGGCGACGGGCGACAAGAACGTCATCGCGCGTGCGGCCATCGAGCGGCTGAAGGACGGGGCGATCCTCGCGAACACCGGCCACTTCAACGTCGAGATCGAGATCCCGGCGCTGCGAGAGCTGGCCGTCGCCACCCGAGAGGCGCGTCCCGAGGTCGAGGAGTTCGAGTTCGCCGACGGACGTCGGGCCTACCTGATCGGCGAAGGCAGGCTCGTCAACCTCGCGGCCGCCGAGGGGCATCCCGCCGCCGTCATGGACATGAGCTTCGCGAACCAGGCCCTGTCGGCCGAGTACGTCGTCTCCAACGCCGACGAGCTCGAGGCCCGGGTCTACGTCGTGCCCGAGGAGATCGACCGCGAGATCGCCCGCCTCAAGCTCGAGAGCATGGGCGTCGAGATCGACAGCCTCACCGAGGAGCAGGCGAGGTACCTGGCGTCCTGGGACGAGGGGACATAGACCTCGAGCCGCAGGCGATCGTCCGTCTCGAGCCGGAGGCGGTCGTCGTCTTGGATCAGCGCCTCCTTCCTGCCGAGGTCGCCTACCTGGAATGCGGCTCGGCCGCGGAGGTGGCGGAGGCCATCAGCACGCTGGCCGTGCGCGGCGCCCCCGCCATCGGCATCGCCGCCGCGTACGGCTACGCGCTCGCAGCGGCCCGCGGGGAGGACCTCGACGCGGCGGCCGCCGTCCTCCTCGCCTCACGGCCGACCGCCGTGAACCTGCCCTGGGCGCTGGCGGAGATGCGCCGGGGCGAGCAGGGCCCGGGGGCGCTCGCCGAGCGGGCACGCGCCCTGCACGACGAGGAGGTCGAGCGCTGCCGTCGCATGGCGGGGCACGCCGCCGGCCTGCTCGAGCCCGGCACGCGGGCGCTCACGCACTGCAATGCCGGCGCGCTCGCCACCGGCGGAGTCGGCACGGCCCTGGGCGCCCTGCGCGAAGGCTTCGAGCTCGGACTGGTCACGCACGTGCTCGTGGACGAGACGAGGCCGCTGCTGCAAGGCGCGCGCCTGACGGCCTGGGAGCTGGAGCGGGCGGGGATCCCGCACAGCGTGGTGGCCGATGCCGCGGCCGGCTCGCTGATCGCCCGCGGCGAGGTGGACGCCGTCCTCACGGGCGCCGACCGCATCGCGGCCAACGGGGACACCGCGAACAAGATCGGCACGTATCCGCTGGCCGTGCTCGCGGATCGTCATGGCGTTCCGTTCTACGTCGTGGCGCCGAGCTCGACCGTCGACCTCGACGCGCTCTCGGGCGAGGCAATCCCCATCGAGGAGCGCGACCCCGTCGAGGTGAGCGACCGCTTCCCGGCCAGAAACCCGGCCTTCGACGTGACTCCGGCCTCGCTCGTCACCGCCGTCGTCACGGAGGCGGGAGTGCATCGCCCGCCCTACGAAGAGTCGCTCTCCGGCCTCGGCCGCGCCCGGGAGGAGCTCGCGCGATGAAGGCGATGGTCATGGCCGCCGGTCTCGGGACGCGCCTCCGCCCGCTCACCGACTTTCTCCCGAAGCCGATGATGCCGGTCGCGAACCGCCCGGTCCTGCACCACCTCCTCAACCTGCTCCGACGCCACGACGTCACCGAGGTCGGGATCAACCTGCACGCCTTCCCGGAGATGATCCAGCGCTACTTCGGCGACGGCGCCGCGCTCGACATGTCCATCCTCTGGTCGGAGGAGCCGGAGCTCCTGGGAACCGCCGGGGGGACGAAGAAGCTACAGGACTACTGGGGGGACGAGACGATCCTGATCACGTCGGGCGACGGTCTCCACGACGTCGACCTGACCGCGCTGCTCGGCCACCACCAACGGACGGGCGCCCTGGCGACGCTGACCGTCAAGCCCGTGCCGGACCCGTCCTCCTACGGCGTCGTCATCCTCGACCGCGACACGCGGGTGCGCGGCTTCCAGGAGAAGCCGCGGCGGGACGAGGCCCGGAGCGACCTCGCCAACTGCGGCATCTACGTGATCGAGCCCGAGCTGCTCGAGCGCATCCCGCCGGACACGTTCTACGACTTCGGCGAGGACGTCTGGCCGAGCCTCGTGGCCGCGGGCGAGGAGGTCTACGCGTACACGACGATGGCCTACTGGAACGACGTCGGCGATCTCGATGAGCTCCGCAACACCATCCTCGACGCGGTGCTCGGCCACGTCCGCGTGGACATCCCGGGCGAGGAGATCGCCCCGGGCGTCTGGGCGGAGGAAGGCTGCCGCATCTACCACGACGCCATGATCGACGGGCCGGTGGTGCTGGGACCGAACGTCACCGTCGAGGCGGGCGCGCAGATCCGCGGCCCGGCCGCGATCGGGGCCGACTGCCACGTCGGCAAGGCTGCGGCGATCCGCCAGGCGGCGCTGCTGCCGGGGAGCGTCGTCCCCGACGAGGGCCTCGCGATCGCGGGGATCTTCGGCGACGCGTCGAAGCTCGCCGAGAGCATCCTGCGCTATCCGTCTGCCCCGTCTAGCTAGCCTCTAGGAGGGTTTGGCGAAACGCAGCCTGTGCCGCCGGGCCGCGCTGCTCGCCCCGAGGACTTCGTCCTCAGTCGCGCCCGTAGCCTCCGGCTACGAACGCTCCCTGCGTCCTTGTCTCGGAACGACCATCGCATCCCGACGACGAGCGACGTTCCGCCAACCCCTCCTAGCGCAGCGTGCCGATCGGCGCCAGGCCGGCCGAGCGCAGGCGCTCGGTGTCCGCGATCACGAGGGCCATGGCACCGAGCACCTCGGCTCGGTCCCCGAGGACTCCGGCCTTGACGGCCGCGGCCTGGGCCACTCCCGGGAGCGCGTAGCGCTCGATCTCCTCGCGCACGCCGTCGAGGAGCGCGTCGCCGGCGAGGCTGAGATCGCCACCGACGACGATCGCGGCCGGATTCAGGTAGTTGCACAGGTCTGCGAGCGCTCTGCCGACCGCCCGGCCGGCGTCGTTGACGACGCGCCGGGCGGGAAGGTCGCCGTCGGCGACGAGCTCCAGCATCCCGGGCAGCGTCAGATCCGGGCCGTGCGTAGGGCGCAGGAGCGAGAGGAGCGCGCCCGTGGAGGCGACGGTCTCCAGGCAGCCGCGGCTGCCGCAGCGGCAGACGGCGCCCTCGGGGCGCACCTGGATGTGACCCAGCTCACCCGCGATCCCGGTCGCGCCATGGTAGAGGCGTCCGCCGAGAACGAGCCCCGCGCCGATGCCCGCGGACATCATCACGTAGACGACGTCGGCGTGCCCGCGCCCCGCGCCGAAGGAGACCTCCGCGAGCGCCCCGAGGTTGGCGTCGTTGTCGAGCTCGACGGGGATCTCGAGCCGGCGCGAAAGCTCCTCGCCCGCCTGGATGCCTGCCCAGTTCGGAAGCACGGTCGACCCGAGCACGCCTTTCTCGCTGTCGATGGGAGCCGCGAGCGCCATCCCCGCGCCGATGACGCGGCTGCGGTCGACCCCTGCCTCGAACAACACGTCCTCCGCGAGCTCGGCCGCCGCGTCGAGCGCGTCTTCCGGAGCGCTGTCGACGTCGAGCTCGACCAGGCGCTCCGCGAGAACGGTCGACGAGAGGTCGGCCACGCCCACCCGGACGTGGCGGTGGTCGAAGTCGACGCCCAGAGCGGCGCCGGCGGCCGCGTCGAGACGGAGGAGCACCGGCGGGCGGCCGCGTCCCGTCGGCTCCGCTCGGGCGTCCGGCATCTCGACGATCAGGCCCCGGGCCTGGAGGTCCGACACCAGCGTCGCCACCGTCGTCCTCGAGATCCCGGTCGTGCGCGCGAGGTCGGTGCGGCTGGCGGTTCCCGCGCGCCGGAGCGCGTCGACGACCCGGAGGCGGTTTAGCTCCCGCAGCGTGCCAAATGTTCCGGGCTCCACCGTCATCGCGTCTCGCTCGTGCGCGGTATTCAACACTTTCGCACGCTGAATTACGAATTTTCGCCTGCTCAGCCTGGAAATACGCCAAAGCCGGGCAATAATCGCCGTTGCCGGCGTTCCTCGCCCGCGGAGCCGCTTGCCCGCCTTCAGCGGCACCGAACTTCCTTGCTACTGGCCTCGAAGAGCCCTAAGCTGCCCCCGTCACTGCGCGGGGTCGTTCTACCAGGAGGCAAGAGCCGTGAGCAGATTTTCGTTGAAAGCAACCGAATCGAAGTCGCGCCGACTGGTGCTCGTTCTCCTCTTGGCGCTCGTGACCGGCCTCGCGCTGGTCGCCGCAGGGTGCGGCGGTGACGACGACGACGATGCGGGCGGTGACACCGGCGGCGCCGACACCGGCGCGGCCGCCGGCGGCGGCACCTGCGACAAGAGCATCTGGGTGCTTCTGCCTGACAGCGCGACGTCGCCGCGCTGGGAGAGTAATGACCGCCCCTACCTCGACCAGGCCTTCATCGAGGCCGGTGTCGATCATACGATCGTCAACGCCGAGGGCGACGCCGCGACGCAGCAGTCCCAGGCTGAGCAGGCGATTGCGGACGGTGCCGGAGTGATCATCCTGGCGAGCATCGACACGGGCTCGGGCGGCACGATCATCGACATCGCGAAAGAGGCCGGTGTCGACGTGATCGAGTACGACCGGTTCAACACGGGCAGCTCGGGTGGAGCGGCCTACGTGAGCTTCGACAACGTGAAGGTCGGAGCGACGATGGCCGAGGTCCTCGAGCCGATCATCGACGAGCTCGGCGGCACGCCTCAGGTCGTGATGCTCAACGGCGGGGAAGAGGACAACAACGCGTTCCTCTTCCGCGACGGGTACGCGGCTACCGTCGAGGCCAAGGCCGACGCCGGCGATTGGGAAATCGTCGCCGACCAGTTCGTCCCCGGCTGGGGCGCGGACGGCGAAGGCCAGCAGATCATGGAGCAGGTCCTCACCGACGCGAACAACAAGGTCGACGCCGTCTTCGCCGCGAACGACAACCTCGCGACGCAAGCGATCAACGCCCTCGATGCGGCCGGCGTCGGACCCGTGCCGCTCAGCGGCCAGGACGCGACCGCCGCCGGCCTCCAGCAGATCATCCTGGGCCAGCAGACGATGACCGTCTACAAGCCGATTCAGGCGGAAGCCGACCTGGCCGCGAAGGCCGCGCTGGCGCTCTGCGCAGGCGAAGATCCCACGACAATCGAATCCGAGTTCGACTTCACGTCGATTGGGATTCAGGCGGAGGACGGCAAGCCGACCGACACGCCGACGGGCGAGGGCATCGTGCCCTACCTCGCGCTCACACCGACCGGAGTGACCGAGGACAACATCATGGACACCGTGGTCGCGGACGACTTCGTGCCGATCGAGGAGATCTGCACCGGAGACACGGCTGACACGGACTTCTGTCAGGAAAACGGGTAACGACCGCGGTTCGGGGAGGGCGCCTTCGGGCGCCCTCCCTTCTCCCGCGAGAGAAGTAGCGATGACTGAGAACTCGGCTCTGCTCGAGTGCAGGAACGTCTCGAAGGCGTTCGGCGCGGTGCAGGCGCTCTACAAGGTGGACTTCGAGGTTCACCGCGGAGAGGTCATGGCTCTCGTTGGCGACAATGGCGCCGGCAAGTCGACGCTGATCAAGAGCATCGCCGGCATCTACCCGTTCGACGAGGGAGAGGTGTACTTCGAGGGCGGATACGTCGACATCCACGGGCCTCGCGACGCCGCGAAATACGGCATTGAGGTCGTGTACCAGGACCTCGCGCTCGCGGACAACCTCGACGTCGTCGCCAACATGTTCCTCGGCCGCGAGCGGACCCGCACCGGAATCGTGCTCGACGAGTCGAGCATGGAAAGCGCCTCGCGCGAGACGCTGAACAGCCTGTCCGTCACGACACTCAGGTCGGTCCGCCAGCGAGTGGCCGGGCTCTCCGGAGGCCAGCGCCAGGCGGTTGCGGTGGCGAAGTCGGTCATGTGGGAGTCGAAGCTCGTCATCCTCGACGAGCCGACGGCCGCCCTCGGGGTCGCGCAGACCCGCCAGGTGCTCGACCTCGTCCGCCGCCTCGCCGAGCGGGACCTCGGCGTCGTGATCGTCTCCCACAACCTCCACGACGTCTTCGAGTGCGCCGACCGGATCACCGTGCTCCGGCTCGGCCAGCGGGTCGCCATGCTCGAGCGGGCGAAGACGAACCAGCAGGAGGTCGTGCAGGCGATCACCGCCGGCACGCTCGACCACGTTCCCGGGATGGAGACCGCCGGGGCAGGGGCGGACGTGTGACCGAGCACGTCGACCCGAGCGTGCCCCCCGCGGTCACGGCGGACGTCGAGGAGCCCCCGGCTCCTCGGCCCCCCGAGGGCGGGGGAGCGTCGCCGGAGACGCTCGGCGGGCTTCGCCCAGCGCTGGTGGCAGGGAGTCAAGGCGGGTGAGCTGGGGTCGCTTCCCATCATCGTCGGGCTCGTGGCCATCGTCATCGTCTTCGGCCTCCTCGACGACACGTTCCTCACCGAGCGCAACTTCACGAACCTCCTGCTGCAGATAGCGGCGATCGCGACGATCGCGATCGGGGTCGTCTTCGTGCTCCTGATCGGCGAGATCGACCTGTCGGTTGCATTCGTCAGCGCGGTCGGCGGGGTCGTGATGACGCTGCTCCTGCGCCCCGACGACCCCGGGTGGCCCTGGTGGCTGGCGATCCTCGCCGGGCTCCTCGTCACCACGGCGATCGGCTTCGTCCAGGCGCTCGTGATCACGAAGGCCGGCGTCCCGTCCTTCGTCGTCACGCTGGCGGGTCTCCTCATCTGGTCCGGCGTGGTCCTGATCCTGACGACCCAGGCCTCGTCCATCGGGACGATCCGGATCCAGGACGACACAGTCGTTCGCATCGCGAACGACTTCCTCTCGGAGACGGCCGGCTGGGTCCTCGGAGCCGTGGCGGTGCTCGCCTACGGCCTCGCGCAGCTCAACACCGCGCGCCAACGGCGGGCAAGCGGCCTCTACGGGAAGCCCTTCGCGCTGATCCTGCTCCAGATCGCCGGGCTCGCGCTCGTCACGTTCGCCGCGGTCTGGTACTGCAATCAGGATCGCGGGGTGCCCTACGCGATCGTGATCCTCATCGTCTTCCTGATCTTCTGGTCGTTCATCGCCGCGCGAACGCGCTTCGGCCGCCACGTCTACGCAGTGGGCGGGAGCGCCGAGGCCTCGCGTCGCGCCGGGATCCCCGTCGATCGGGTGCGCATCGCCGTCTTCATGATCAGCGGCTTCATGGCCGGCGTCGGCGGCATCATGCTCGCCTCGCGGCTTCGCTCGGTCGCCACGAACACGGGTGGAGGCCAGCTGCTGTTGCTGGTCATCGCCGCTGCCGTGATCGGCGGCACCAGCCTGTTCGGCGGCGTCGGCCGCGTCGTCTCCGCGCTCCTCGGGGCCCTGGTGATCGGCTCCATCACGAACGGAATGGACCTCCTCGGCCTGGCGTCGGGGACGAAGTTCGTGATCACCGGCCTCGTCCTGCTCGGGGCCGTGCTGATCGACGCGTTCGCGAAGCGGCGGCGGACGGCCAGCGGCGCCGTCTGACGGACGGCCCGGCTCCGGCGCTCTACATTCGGACCACGACGACCTCGAGACGACGAGCTCGTCGTCGTCGAAGACGCGGGCGTCGAGCAGGATCACGACCGCCCGGCCCGCCTCCGGGGGCGGCGGTGTCCGTCAAGCGTGTGACGAAGAGCGAGATCCTCTCCGCGCTTCAATCCGAGGGAGTCGAAGTCATGCTGGGCCGATACCGTGTCCGGGTGGGCTCGGCATGAGAGTGCAGTTCGTGCGCGACGTCGAGGCTGCGATCGGCGCCGCTGGCGTGATCACCGAGCCGGAGCAGCTTCGCACCTATGAGTGCGACGGCCTCACGGGCCATCGCGTCGTCCCCGGGCTGGTGACTCTTCCGGCAAGCACGGGCGAGGTCCAGGCGGTCGTCCGCCTCTGCGCCCGCGACGGGATCCCTTTCGTCGCCCGTGGAGCCGGAACGGGGCTCTCGGGCGGTGCGCTGCCCGTAGCAGAAGGGATCGTCATCTCGCTCGCGCGGATGGACCGCATCCTCGACGTCGACCTCGAGAGCGCGCGCGTCACCGTGGAGCCCGGAGTGACGAACCTCGCGATCACGGAGGCCGTCGCGCCTCACGGCTTCTTCTATGCCCCGGACCCCTCCAGCCAGCAGGTCTGCACGATCGGCGGCAACGTGGCCGAGAACTCGGGGGGCGCCCACTGTCTGAAGCACGGCTTCACCGTCAACCACGTGCTCGAGGCGGAGGTCGTCCTCCCCGACGGCGAGCTCGTGAGGCTGCGCGTAGGCGATCCGGGGCCGGACCTGCTCGGCGCGTTCATCGGGTCCGAGGGGACCCTGGGCATCGCGACGGAGATCGTCGTCCGCGTGCTCCACAGGCCGGAGGCGGTGCGCACGCTTCTCGCCGGCTTCGACTCGACCGACCAGGCAGGGGCCGCCGTGTCGGGGGTGATCGCAGCCCGCATCCTCCCGGCCGCGATCGAGATGATGGACCGACTCACGATCGAGGCTGCCGAAGCCGCCGTGCACCCCGGCTACCCGAACGTCGCAGCCGTCCTCATCGTCGAGCTCGACGGGCTAGCGACGCAGGTCGAGCACGATCTCGCAGCCGTCGAGGCCCTGTGCATCGAGGCCGGCGCCGTGGAGATCCGGGTGGCGGCCGACGACGCCGAGCGGGCCCTCCTCTGGCTCGGCCGCAGGTCGGCGTTCGCCGCCATGGGCCGGGTGAGCCACGACTACTACGTCCAGGACGGCGTCGTCCCGAGGACTCGCCTGCCCGAGGTGCTCCGGCGGATCGCCGAGCTCGAGCGTGAGCACGGGCTCCGCGTCGGCAACGTCTTCCACGCCGGTGACGGCAACCTGCACCCGCTCGTCCTCTACGACGGGCGCGAGGAGGGCCAGGCCGAGCGGGCCCAGGCGCTGGCCGTTGCCATCCTCGACGCCTGCATGGATGCAGGAGGCTCGCTGACCGGCGAGCACGGGATCGGGGTCGACAAGGCCTGTGCGATGCCGAGCATGTTCGGCCCCGATGACCTCGAGGCCATGGCCCGCCTCCGGCGTGGGTTCGATCCCGCGGGGTTGGCCAATCCGGGGAAGGTCTTTCCGACGCCCCGGCTGTGCGGCGAGGTACCGGGGCCCTACCGAGCACATCCCCTCGAGAAGGCAGGACTTGCCGAGCGCCTTTGAAGCCGAGCCCCTGGCAATCGCCCAGGCCGCGGAGATCCTCCGGCAGGCGGCACGCGAAGGCCGGCGCGTCTCGATCGAGCGCGCGGGCGGCGAGCTCGTCGTCTCGACGCGATATCTCAACCGGCTGCTCGAGCACGAGGCCGGCGACCTTACCGTCACCGTCGAGGCGGGCATCCACCTCTCGGCGCTGAACGAGCGACTGGCCGAGCACGGCCAGATGCTCGCGCTTGACGCGCCGGGCGACCCGACGATCGGTGCGGCCATCGCGGGCGACCTCTTCGGCCCCCGCGCCTACCGGTACGGACGACCGCGCGACCTCGTCCTCGGGGTGACCGTGGTTCTCGCCGACGGCACCATCGCCAACGCGGGCGGCAAGGTCGTGAAGAACGTCGCCGGCTACGACCTGGCCAAGCTCTTCTGCGGCTCCCACGGGCGCCTGGGGCTGATCGCGCGCGCGAGCTTGCGCCTCCACCCACGTCCGGAGTCGAGCCGAACGCTGGTGATCCCCGTCTCCACGCCCGGCGACGTCCAGGCCATCGTCCGGAAGCTGATCCACTCGACGCTCGCCCCGAGCGCGCTGGATCTTCTCTGGGCCGAGGAGCGGTCCGTCCTCGTCGTCCTCTTCGAGGGCGGCGTGGGGGCGACCTCGGCGCAGATCGACCGGGGCCGCGCCCTCCTCGGCGGGGAGGAGGACGGCGGTGTCTGGAACCAGGTGGTGGCGTCCCAGCTCGGCTCCCGCTCGCGGGGAGCCTTCGCGGCGGGCGAGCTCGCAGCCGCTTTGGAGGAGCTCCCCGAAGCGCTCGTCCGGATCGGCAGCACCTGCTTCGCCTATCTGCCTCAACCCTACGAGCAGCCGTGGTCCCCGCTCGCCGAGCGGGTGAGAGAGCACTTCGACCCTGAGGGAGTCCTCGCGTGACGGAGATCGACCGCGAGCTCGTCAGTACCTGCGTCCACTGCGGCTTCTGCCTGCCGACCTGCCCCACGTGGGGTCTCTGGCGGGAGGAGATGGACTCCCCGCGCGGGCGCATCTACCTGATGGAAGGGCTCGTGGACGGAACGCTCCACCTCAACCCGACGGTGGTCGAGCACTTCGATCGCTGCCTCGGCTGCATGGCCTGCGTCACCTCCTGCCCCTCCGGCGTCCTCTATGACCGCCTGATCGAGCAAACGCGCGCGACGATCGAGCAGGAGTACAGTCGCCCGCGCCGCGAGCGCGCTCTCCGATCCGCCGTCCTGGCCGTCGTCGCGCACCCAGGCCGGCTGCGGAAGGCCCTCAGACTCGCGCCGGCCGGGCGCAGGATGCCCCTTCCGGGGCTTCTGCGCCCGCTCACCGACCTGGCGCCGCCCTGGCGTGCGGGAGCCGAGCCGCCCGAGCGCACCGAGCCTGTGGGCGAGCGGATCGGCCGCGTGGGCCTCCTCACGGGCTGCGTCCAGCGTGTCCTCTTCGGCGACGTTAACGTCGCCACGGCGCGAGTCCTGGCGACCTACGGCTTCGAGGTCGTGGCACTACGGGCGCAGGGCTGCTGCGGCGCCCTGGCGGTGCACGCGGGGCGGCGTGACAAGGGCTTCGAGCATGCTCGGCACACCATCGAGACATTCGAGGGGGCCGCTGTCGACTTCGTGGTCTCCAACGCCGCCGGCTGCGGTTCGAACCTGAAGGACTACGCGCACCTGCTCGTGGACGACCCCGTCTATGCCGAGCGAGCGGCCGCCTTCTCCGCCCGGGTACGCGACGTCGCCGAGCTCCTCGCCGGGCTCGAGCCCCGAGCCGAGCGGAGCCCCCTCGAGCTGCGCGTCGCGCTCCAGGACTCCTGCCACCTTCTCCACGCTCAGCGGGTGCGGGTGGAGCAGCGAGCCGTGCTCGCGACGATTCCCGGGCTCGACCTCGCCGAGCCCGAGGATCAGGCTCTTTGCTGCGGAAGCGCCGGCATCTACAACCTCGTGCAGCCCGAGGCTGCGCTCGAGCTGGGGCGACGCAAGGCCGAACGGGTGCTCGCCGTCGAGCCCGACGCGTATGCGGCCGCGAACCCCGGCTGCCTCGTCCAGGTGACGGCGGCACTCCGCCGGGCAGGGCGTCCGCTCCCTGCCTTTCACCCGGTGGAGCTGGTGGATGCGTCGCTCCGCGGCGTCGCTGCCGGAGACCTGCTCACGCGGGCGCGCCGCTGAGGGCCACGACCGACGAGGTCGCCTGCGACTCGAGCGCCGCCGTGAAGACCCGATGGGTCGCAGCCGCCTCCTCCGGCGTCGCGCAGTGGAAGGGCTGGCGCATGCCGTCGCGCCCGTGGGCGAGCTCGTCCAGGAAGGCGGCCCACATCTGCAGGATCGCGTCCGAGAAGCCGAACTCGAAGATCGCCCCGGTGATCGAGGGGTAGGCCGACTCCGACCCCAGGTCGAGCACGCTCCAGGCTTGCGCGCCGCCGGGCTCGTACGCCATCCAGCGCAGCGTCTTGGGCTGCTTGGTGGTGTAGGCGATCGACCCCTCCGTTCCGTCCACCTCGATGATCCACGTGTTCGTCTCGCCCGGGGCGATCCGCTTCGTCTCGATCCGAAGCGGGAACACCTCGCCGTCCTCTTCCACCTCGCAGAGGAGGAGGGCGTTGTCCCACGTGTCGCAGGGAGCCGTGCCGCCGAGCCCGTCCGGGCGCTCGCGCACCACGTCGGACAGGATCGCGCGGACGTCGCTCGGGAACCACCCGGCCCGCAGCGGCAGGTGCAGCGCGTGCATGCCGAGGTCGCCCATGACGCCGTACTCGCCGTTCTCGGCGGCGCGCCGCTTCCAGTTGATCGGCTTCTCAGGATCGAGGTCGCTGGAGTGCAGGAAGGCCGAGCGCACCTCGAGCACGCGTCCGTAGCGGCGCTCGGCGATCCAGCGCCACACGCGTTGGCCTCCGGGATAGAACGGAAGCTCCGAGGAGCAGCGGACCAGGAGCTCGGGGTGTGCGTCGATCTCGGCGCCGATCGCCCGGTTCGCGGCGAGGTCGATGCCGAAGGGCTTCTCGCCCAGCAGGTGCTTCCCGGCCCGGAGGCAGGCGCCGTAGATCTCCGCGTGAAGGTGGTGAGGGACGGCGCAGTAGACAGCTTCGACCGAGTCGTCCGCGAGCAGCTCGCGGTAGTCGGAGAGGAGTCGCGGCGCCGGCTCGAGCCGTTCGTACCACGCGAGCACGTCTGGGTTTGCGTCGCAGACCACCGCCAGCTCGGGCCGAACGCCGAGGGCGCCGAGGTGCATCCAGCGGGCGGCCGCGCTCGCGAACTCGCGTCCCATGAGGCCTCCGCCTACGAGCCCGAAGCGGACGACCCGCTCAGGCACGGGCGGCGAGGCCTGCGAGCGCCTGCTCGGCAGACGCGCCCTCGTGGACGACCGCCATGAGCGCGAGCGTCATCCCGACGGGATCCGCATGCTGGACGACGTTGCGCCCGTAGACGATCCCGGCGGCACCGTGTCGGAGTACCGCCTCCGTGCGCCTCAGGATCTCGTCGTCGGGCGCACGCCCACCGCCGCGGACGAGCAGCGGCACGCGGCCGGCGGCCTCGACGACCCGGCCGTAGTCGTCCAGGTCGTCCGTGGGATCGGCCTTGATGACGTCGGCGCCCAGCTCGACCGCCTGGCGGACGAGCGTCACGACCGTGTTGGCATCCCCGTTCACGCCGTAGCCGGAGTCGCCCTGCTTCATCGCCAGCGGCTCGACCATCAAGGGCATGCCGCAGGGCTCGCAGGCCGCGCGGAGGGTCGACACGTTGCGGACGCATTGCCGGTGGAGCTCGGGCTCTCCGGGGAGCGAGAGCAGGTTGACGACCACGCAGGTGGCGTCGAGCCGAATCGCCTGCCCGACGGCGTCCTCGACGAGCTCGCTCCAGAGCGTCGACGGGGGGCTCGGGCCGTAGACGTTCGCGACGTCGGTGCGCAGGACGAGCGCCGGCTTCACGGGGCCGGCTATGCGTTGCAAAATCGGCGCCTGGCCGGGTGAGAGCTGGATCGCGTCTGGTGCCGCCTGCACGAGCGTTCGGACGGCGCTCTCGAGGTCTTCGATCCCGGTGAGGAACGAGCTCTCTCCGAAGAAGCCGTGGTCGACGGCGACGTCGAAGCAGCGCCCGTCCGCGGCGAAGAGGCGGTTCAGGCGGGGGCTAGCGATATGCGACCTCCTCGCGCCGGCCCGAGTCGCTCGAGCGCACGATCGCGTCGCAGACCTCGGCCGCCCGGTAGCCGTCCTCGAACGTCGCTCCGTGCGGCCCGATCTCCCCGCCCTCCGCGATTGCGGTGAGGAGGTGGTGCAGCTCGTGCACGAACGAGTGCTCCCAGCCGATGATGTGGCCGTGTGGCCACCAGTGCTCCCAGAAAGGGTGATCGGCTTCGGAGACGAGCACGCTTCGGAACCCCTGGGCCCGATCACCGGGCTTCGAGTCGCGAAGGTGCACCTGCAGCTCGTTCAGCCGCTCGAGGTCGAAGGCGATCGAGCCCTTCGAGCCGTTGATCTCCCAGGCGAAGGCATTCTTCCGTCCGGGACAGAAGCGTGAGGCCTCGATCGTGCCGACGGCGCCGTTCGCGAACGTGACGATCGACTCGAAGGCGTCGTCGACGTCACGCCCCTCCTTGAACGTGCGGGTGGCGCCGCTCACCGACTCGATTTCGCCCACGAGGTAGCGCGCCAGGTCGATCACGTGCGCGCCGAGGTCGCCGAGCGCGCCCGAGCCGGCCGCTGCGCGGTCGAAGCGCCACACCTCGTCGTCGATGTCACCCCACTCCTGGAGATACCGGCCCCGGAAGTGGTAGATGTCGCCCAGGTCGCCGGCCTCGAGCAGCTCCCGGGCCAACCGTACCGCCGGGACGAACCGGTAGTTGAAGGCGCACATGTGCTTCACGCCCGCCGCTGCGACGCGCTGCCAGACCTCGTAGCTCTCGTCGGCGGTGCGCGCGAGCGGCTTCTCGCAGACGACGTGCTTGCCGGCCTCGGCCGCCGCGATCGTGGGCTCCGCATGCAGGTCGTTGGGCCCGCTGTTGTCGAAGAGCTCGACCTCGTCGTTTGCGATCAGCTCGTGCCAGTCGGTCGCGTAGCTCTCGAACCCGTAGCGGCGCGCGGCCTCCGCGACCGCCTCCTCGGTCCGCCCGGAGATCGCCACGAGCCGCGGCACGAGCGGCGGTGGCCACGTCATGTAGGCGATCTTGCGATAGGCGTTCGAATGGGCCTTGCCCATGAACGCATAGCCGAGCATGCCGACCCCGATCGTCCGGGCCTCGTCCGTGCCCCCGGCCCGCCCCATCGTGAGGAAGCCGACCTCGCCCTCGTCCGCCATCGTCAGCTCCTCTCGTAGGCCGCGTCGAAGGCGAGCGCGGACGGGGTAAAGTCGCTCCTGCGCACGAACGCCAACGCGTCCTGGGCGCCCCACTCGCGGTCCATCCCCGCGTCTTCCCACTCGATCGAGAGCGGCCCTTCGTAGCCGATCCGATTGAGGGCGCGGAAGAGCGACTCGAAGTCCACGTCCCCGTGCCCCGGCGAGACGAAGTCCCAGCCGCGCCCGGCCTCGCCGAAGTTCAGGTGGCCGCCGAGGATCGAGCTGCGGCCGTCGAGATTCTTCTGCGAATCCTTGACGTGGACGTGGTAGATGCGGTCGGCGAACTCGTCCACGAACGCGGCCGAGTCGAGGGACTGATGGGCGAAGTGGCTCGGGTCGAAGTTGATTCCGAAGCCTTCGCGCCGGTCGATCGCCTCGAGCGTCTTGCGCGTCGTCACGAAGTCGTAGGCGATCTCGGTCGGATGCACCTCGAGCCCGTAGCGAACGCCCTCGGCCTCGAAGACGTCGACGATCGGGCCCCAGCGTTCCGCGAAGTCCCGGTAGCCGGCCTCGATCGCATCGAAGTCGTTGGGCGGGAACGAGTAGAGAAGATGCCAGATGGACGAGCCCGTGAAGCCGTTCACCTGGGTGACCCCGAACCTGGCAGCGGCCCGGGCGGTGTCCTTGACCTTGTCGGCCGCGCGCTGCCGCACCCCTTCCGGATCGCCGTCCCCCCAGACGTCGGGGGGCAGGATCGCCCGGTGTCGCTCATCGACGGGGTCGCACACCGCCTGGCCGACGAGGTGCGTGGAGATCGCGAAGCACTGCAGGCCGTGCCGCGCGAGGATCTCGTGGCGTCCGTCGACGTACCTGGGTTCGGCGAGTGCCTCGTCGACGTCGAAGTGGTCGCCCCAGCAGGCCAGCTCGAGGCCGTCGAAGCCCCAGGCGGAGGCCTTGCCGGCGAGCTCGTCGAGCGGAAGGTCGGCCCACTGGCCGGTGAAGAGCGTGACGGGACGTGCCATTCGCTGTCCTCCTTAGGCGTTCGTGGCAGGGGAGATTGGCTGGCCCTCGGCCAGGATGAGATTGACGCCCGCAGCCTGATAGGCGCGGATCGTCTTGCGCGGGAGGCCGTCGTCGACCACGAGAGCGTCGAGCTCGTCCGGGCGTGCGATCGAAAGCAGCGCCGAGAGGCCGAACTTGGACGAGTCGATGAGCCCGATCGTCTTCGCCGAGGAGGCGGACGCGGCTCTCAGCGTGTCGGCCAGGGCTCGTCGCGTCGTGGTCAGCCCGTTCTCGAGCGTGACGCCTCCGGCCGAGACGAAGGCCGTCTCCATGTTGAGGTCGCCGAGGAACTCCGCCGCCCAGCGGCCGCCGATCATCCGGAGCGTCTGGTCGACCTCGCCGGGCGTGACGACGACGTGGATCGACTGCGCGTGCAGCTCGCCCGCGATCGCCGGCGAGTTCGTCACGAGGGTGAGCGCACGCGGTGGAAGGCGCTGCAGGTGGCGGGCGAACACGAGGCACGTGGTGGAGGAGTCGACGAAGATCGTCGAGCCGTCCTCGACGAACCGGGCAGCACGTGCCGCGATCGCCTCCTTCGCCTGCAGCGCGTGCTCCAGCCGCTTCGTCCAGTCGGTCGCCACGCGGAGCTCGCTGGGACCGCTGCCGGGGAGGCGAGCGCCTCCGTGAACGCGCTCGATGAGGCCGTCGCGGCCGAGTCGCTCCAGGTCGCGGTGAACCGTGATCTGGGAGACGCCGTAGTCGCGCGCCAGCTCGGCGACCGACGCGCCCCCGTCGCGCTGGATCCGCTCGAGGATGCTGGCTCTGCGCAAGTCCGCGGGCATCGATTCCGTCCCTCAGGTCGCCGACGGCGCGGAGGCCAGGACGAGGTATCGCTCGACGACGAGATCGGCGAGCTCCGGGTCGTTCACGTGGGTGTCGACGAGCTCGAGCTGGATGTCCGGCCGCAGGGCGGAGCCGAGCGCGTCCAGGAATGCGGCGTCGGCCTCCGGAAACCAGAGGTCGCCGCCCTCGACGTCCGCCAGCGAGAAGCCGAGGGTCGGGGCGACGACGTGAACGGCCCCCTGGGCGTCGTTGAGCCGTTCGGCGACCATGCCTCCGAGCTCGGCCATCTCACCCGGCTCGAGCCGGACGAGCGTCGCCACCGGATTGTGGTAGTAGCTCTGGCGGGCGCGGTACTCGGCGGGGACGGTGTCGAGCGCCCCCTGGTTGAAGAAGTCGACGCAGCCCGGAACCACCACCTGCGGGAGGCCATGAGCGCCCGCGACTCGGAGGCGGTCGGGCCCCGTCGCGTGGAGCCCGTCGAGGAGCGAGTTCGCAAGCTCGGAGAGCGTGTAGTCGATCACGCCCGCGAGCGCGCCCGCCTCGACGAGCTTCTCCATCGCCGGGCCGCCGACGCCGTTCGCGTGGAAGATGACCGGCTCGTGGCCGGCCAGCGCGAGGCCCGCGCGGATGCGCATCACCGCGGGAGTGGTGTGGCCGAGCATCGTGATGCCCACGCTCCGGCCGCCCAGGTCCTGAAGCGGGCGTCCGGCGTCTCGAGCCATGCCCGCGACGGCTGCCGCGGCGTTGTCGAAGACCGTCCGCGCGATGGGGTTGAGGCCGAGGATGTCGACGACCGAGTGCATGACGAGGACGTCGCTCTCGCCGACGAAGGGGCCGAACGCACGCCGACCCGAGGCGCTGGGAGTCACGATCAGCTTCGGGACGCCGACCGGGAGGGCGCGCATCCCGGCTGCTCCCAGGAGCGCTCCCTCGGCCCCGCCCAGGCAGAGCACGCCGTGCAGACGGCCCTCGAGCCAGAGGCGCAGGCAGACGGCACGCACTCCCTGCTCCATGAGCTCGACCGCAGCCCCGCGGCTGCCCGCCGACTGAACCTGCTCCAGCTCGTACCCCGCCTCGCCGGCCACCTCCTCGCGTGTGACGTCGGCGCTCGTGCCCGGCTCGCCCAGGATCCCTGAGTCGATCACGACCGGCCGAACGCCGAGGCCGGCGAGGCGCTCGCGCACGTACGCGATCTCGTCGCCCTTCGTGTCGAGGGTCCCGATCAGCGCGATCTGCGGCTCGTTCGTCACAGGTCGCTCACGCCCGCTCGAGCCACTCCCGCGTGTGCACGTCGACCGGCACCCTTTGGAACTCCTCGAGCGCCGCGGCGAGGTGCTCGGCGTAGAGCTCGTAGGTGCGCTCGCCCTTCTCGGCAGTCGCTCGAAACGGGTTGCCGATCACGCCGCTCGGCGTGAAGTCGCCGTGATCCGTGGGGAAGAGGAAGTACTGATAGCCCTGGAACTCCACCTCCGGCGCGCCGTCCAGCTTGACGAAGCCCTCGGGGAACCAGTCCGGCCGTCTCACCTTCTGGTTCACGGCGCGGTCCATCCGGACGAGCCCCTCGTCGTGGGCCATGACCTGGGCTGTCTCGAGCTCGCTGGAGTGCCAGCCGGGCGTCTCCTCGGGCGGGTTCTCCATGACCGGCTCGATCAGCCCGAGGTAGCGCTCGGCGTAGAGCTTGGAGAACGTGACGAACGCGCCGGTCTCGTAGCGGATCCGTCGCAGCAGCGGATCGATGATCTTCGTGTTCGAACCGTGGTTGTTCACGAACACGAGCCGGCTGAACCCGTGGTGGATGAGCGAGCGCGCGACGTCGTGGTAGACGTCGAGCAGGATCTGCGAGCGGATCGTGATCGTTCCCGTTCCGTCGCCGGGGTCGTACATGTGCTGCGGCGAGTAGCCGAACCAGATGCAGGGGGTGTAGAGGACCTGGGCCCGCTCGGCCGCCCGCCGGGTGATCTCGTCGGCCTGGATCGTGTCGGTCGCGAGCGGCAGGTGCGGCCCGTGCTGCTCCATGCTCGCGATGGGGATCATCACGATGTCCTTCTCGCCCAGGTACGCCTTGATGTCCGGCGGGGCGAGATCGGCGATGTTGTAGGAGGGAAGCTCCATCGGATCTCCTCTACGCAGGAGCTGCGGCGCTCATGGCCTGGCGCAAGCAGTCGATCGACTCCTGCACGTAGCGGTCGTACAGCTCCTCCGGCACGGCGCCCGTTCCGTGATCGCGCAGGAACTGCTCGAGCCCCACGCTCGCGTCGGCCTCGGATGCGTCCCCGATCTCGGTGCGCTCGGAGATGCGGCTGCGATCGACCGTGGCGACGAACTCGACGGTGAGATACCCGTCGTAGCCGATCTCGCCTAGCGTGCGGACGATCAGCTCCCAGTCGATCGCGCCCTGCCCGGGCGGCATGCGGTTGTTGTCGGCGACGTGGAAGTCGACCAGTTGATCGCCGGCGGCCCTGATGGCGGCCGGCCAGTCGGCCTCCTCGATGTTCATGTGGAAGATGTCGAGGCAGACGCCGCAGTCGCCGCCGACGTCCTCCGACAGCGCGAGGGCCTGGTCGCAACGGTTGAGGAAGTAGGTTTCGAAGCGGTTGAGCGGCTCGAGCGCGAGCCGGACTCCGCACTTCTCGGCGTGGGCCTGGCACTCCTTCAGGCTCTCGACCGCCCACTTCCACTCCTCCTCCGGGGTCGACATCGGCGTGACCTTGCCGACCGTGGACGGAACGACGGTCAGGATCGAGCCGCCGAGGGCCTGGATCAGGTCGAGCGTGTCCTTCACGTACTGGACGCTGCCGATGCGCACGTACTTGTCCTCGTGCAGGAGGTCGCGGCCGCCGACCATGAGCGTCACGGACCCCCAGCACTCGAGCCCGTTCTCGTCGAGCAGGGAGCGAACGTGCTTCGCGTCGTAGAGCGCGGGCTCTCCCGAGATCTCGATGCCGTCGTAGCCGCACCGGCCCAGACGTCGGATCGTCGTCTCGATCGGCTCGGGCCGCATCCAGTTGTGCATCGCCACCTTCAGTCCCATCGGTCCTCCTCGCGTTGCCGACTGCCTTACAGATCGAGCTTGCCGGGGTTCATGATCCGGTTCGGGTCGAGCACCTCCTTGATCCGCCGCAGGACGTCGAGCGCCGACCCGTGCTGGGCGCGCATGTACGGCGCGAGCTTCAGCCCGACGCCGTGGTGGTCGTTCATGACGCCGCCGGCCCTCAGCATCGCCGCCACCGCGTCCTCCCAGATGCGGTCGTGGAGGTCGATCGCCTCGGGCCCGCCGTCCGGGACGATGAAGCGCCCGTACATCATCGTCCCCCACGGATACCAGTGGCTGAAATGGACCTTGAGCGTGAGCCCGTGCTCGGCGTAGGGGGCCTCGACCGCCGTCTTCACCGCCCGGTAGACGTCGTAGATGCGGGCGTAGGGGGCGACGGCTTCGATCGTTCCCCAGATCGAGGGAAGCTGCGGATGGTGCGGGGGCTTGTAGAACTCGTACCGCCGCCGCCACCAGGTCTCGCCGAGCCCGCCGTCGAGGACGACCCCGCCGTGCTCGCGCGCCACGGCGAGGAGCGTCTCCGCCTCCGCGTCGGCGACGGCCGGCTCGCCTTCACAGCAGAAGACCGTGCAAACGCCCTCGAGCTCGCGCTCCACGACGGGGCCGAGCGACGTGCGCGTCGCCACCTCGTCGTACATGCGAACGACCGACGGGCGCAGCCCACGGGAGATGCAGGAGCGCACGGCGGCGATCCCTTCGGGCACCGACGCGAACGAGACCGCCTCGAAGCGCCGCGCCGCCGGGAGCGGGGCCAGCTGCAAGGTCGCACGGGTGACGACGCCGAGCGTGCCCTCGGAGCCGACGAAGAGCTGCGTCAGCTCCGGCCCGACTGCATGCCTCGGGACGGCGACGGTCTCGATCAGGCTGCCGTCGGCGAGGGCGACGCGGAGCGAGAGGACGAGGTCCTCGATCTTCCCGTAGCGCGTCGAGAGCACCCCTGAGCCGCGCGCGGCGACGTAGCCGCCGACGGTCGCCAGGTCGACGGAGGCCGGGTAATGGGGGAGCATGAGCCCTCGCTCGTTGAGGGCGCGCTCGAGCATCTCGCCGTTGACGCCGGCCTCGGCGGTGACCGTCAGCGATTCCTCGTCGATCTCGACGATCCGATCGAGGCGCGTGAGGTCGAGGAGGATGCCTCCTCCGACCGGGACCGCCCCTCCCTGGCTTCCCGAGCCGCCGCCGCGCGGGACGACGGGAAGGCGCCGCTCGTTGGCGAAGCGCAGCACGGACGCCACGCCGGCTTCGTCGGCCGGCAGGACGGCGGCGTCGGGGAGGCCGAGCGGAGTGCCGTGCGCCCGCGCCGCGAGCGCCTTCCAGTAGGTGTCGGCGGAGTAGCGCTCCAGGGCGTCCGCGTCGGCGACGACCGCGTCGGAGCCGACGAGGTCGCGGAGATCCCGCGCCAGAGTCTCGATCTTGGGGGCGTCGACGCTCACTGCGTACGCAGCGACCTCCAGGGCTCCTCACCAGAGACGTCGACGAGCTCGTAGCCTCCGTCGCCGATGCACGGGCCGAGGGCGACCGTCAGGCGTGCGGTCTCCTGGCCCGTGTTGAACGAGGCATGGACGGTGCCCCTGCCGATGAAGACGGCCTCGCCCGGCCCGAGAACCGTCTTCTCGCCTTCGAGCCACTGCTCGATCGCGCCTGCCTGGACGACGATGACCTCCTCCTGCTCGGGGTGCGTGTGAAAGTCGTGGCCGTGCCCGGGCTCGAGCGACACGTCGATCACGGTGAGCTGCCGCGCTCCGGTGGAAGGAGGCCGGCTGATCCACGCGAGGCCTCCCCAGTCGAGCTGCTCGCGTTCGATGTCGGCCTCGTGGACGAACCTCCCGTTCATACGCGCTCTCCTTCCCTCGGCCGGGCCGGAATAGCCTTGAAGCGCTTCACGGTCTCGGTCAACGCGACTTCGGTCGGGAGCCGCTCCATGCTCGAGGCGCCGAAGAAGCCAACGACGCCGCGCGTGCGCTCGAGCACGTAGGCGGCGTCCTCGGGCTCGGCGATCGGGCCGCCGTGGCAGAGCACGAGGATGTCGGGCGCGATCTCCACGGCTGCGTCGTGCATGGCCTGGATGAGCTCGATCGACTCGTCCAGCGTTTTCGCGGTCCCGGCGCCGATCGTCCCTCCTGTCGTCAGGCCCATGTGCGGAACCAGTACGTCGGCTCCCGCCTCCGCCATCGCTCGGGCGTCGCCCGGGGTGAAGACGTAGGGGCACGTAAGGAGGTCGAGCTCACGGGCGGCGCGGATGGCGTCCACCTCGCGCGCGTAGCTCATGCCCGTCTCCTCGAGGTTTTGACGGAACGTGCCGTCGATGAGGCCGACGGTGGGAAAGTTCTGGACTCCCGTGAAGCCAGCCTCCCGCAGCTGCCGGAGGAAGACCGGCATGAGGCGAAACGGGTCCGTGCCGCAGACGCCGGCGAGGACGGGCGTCGACTCCACGACGGGGAGCACTTCGCCGGCCATCTCCATGACGATCGCGTTGGCGTCGCCGTAGGGGAGGAGGCCCGCGAGCGATCCCCTGCCCGCCATGCGATAGCGCCCGGAGTTGTAGATGATGATGAGGTCGGCGCCGCCGGCCTCGGCGCACTTCGCCGAGAGCCCCGTCCCGGCGCCTGCGCCGACGATCGGCCGGCCCTCCCGGACCTGCGCCCGGAGGCGTTCCAGAGCCTGCGCGCGCGTCATGCTCGCACTCCCCCGGCCGTCCAGGCCCGATAGTGCTCGTGGAGGGTGTCGACCATTGCCTGGGCGAAGGCGGGGTCGTTGATGTCCGTGTCCAGCTCGCGCACGTCCACGTCGGGATCGAGCGTCTCGCGAAGGCCGTCGAAGAGCGCCTGGTCGGCCTCCGGATCGTGGAAGACCTGGCCGTCCACGGCGATGAGCGACACTCCGCGAAGCGGGATGAACAGCGTCACGGGCCCGGTTGCCGCCGAGAGCTTGCGGCCGATGCGCCGCCCGAGCTCGGCGCACTCCTCCGGTGTCGTGCGCATGAGGGTGACCGTCGGGTTGTGCTTGTAGAGGAGCCGGTCGTGGAACTGGACCGGCACCGTCTCGACAGCGCCGAAGTTGACCATGTCGAGCGCACCCAGGGAGACGACCTGGGGAATCCCGAGCTCGCCGCCGGCCTCGAGCCGGTCGGGGCCCGCGGAAAGAACGCCGCCGACGAGGTCATCCGCAAGCTCGGTTGTCGTGACGTCCAGCGAGGCGGTGATGAAGCCGCTCCGCATGAGCGCCTCCATCGACTGCCCGCCCGTGCCGGTGGCGTGGAAGACGAGCACTTCGTAGCCGAGCTCCTCGAGGCGCTCCCGGGCCTCGGTCACACACGGTGTCGTGACCCCGAACATCGTCGCCCCGACGAGTGGCTTCCCGCCCTCGACCGAAGGCGGCTCCGACTTCACCATGCCCGCCATGGCGGCCGCGGCGTTGGCCAGGATGCGGGACGAGACGGCGTTGATCCCGGCGATGTCGACGACGGAGTACGTCATCGTCACGTCGGTCGCGCCCACGTAGGGGCGGGTGTCGCCCGAGGCCATTGTCGAGACGATGAGCTTCGGGACCCCGACGGGCAGCGCCTGCATGGCCTCGGCGGCGACTGCCGTCCCGCCCGAGCCTCCGAGCGCGAGGACGCCGTCGAGACGCTCGTCGGCGTAGAGCCGCGAGACGATCTCGGCCGCGCCGCGCGCCATCGTCGCCACCGCGGCCCCGCGGTCGCCCGCGGCGGCGAGCGCGCCGACGTCGGCGCCGGCTGCCCGCGCCACATCGTCGCGCGTCACGTCCGGGGGAGTGCGAGGCTCCCCGAGAACGCCGGTGTCGACCAGGATCGTCTCGACGCCGTGGCCGTCCAGCAGCGAACGCAGGAACGCGTACTCGTTCCCCTTCGTGTCGAGCGTGCCGAGCAGGACGACGCTGGCCACGATGTCTAGGCCACGGCTCCTTCCACGCGGGTCACGCCGAGGTAGCGCTGCTGGGCGTCGGGGTCGGCAAGAAGCGCCTCGGCGGTCGTCTCGGCCGCGATCTCGCCCGCGACCATGATCAGCTGCCGCCCTGCGAGCGACGTGGCGACGCCGAGGTTCTGCTCGACGAGGAGAAGCCCGACCCCCTCCTCGACCAGGTTCAGGCACGTCTCGACGAGGCTCTCGACGATTGCCGGCGCGAGCCCCTCGGAGGGCTCGTCCATGATCAGAAGCTTGGGATTGCCGTAGAGCGCGCGGGCGATGGCCAACATCTGCTGCTCCCCGCCGGAGAGCTGGGCGCCGCTGATCTTGCGGCGCTCCGCGAGCCGCGGGAACAGCTTCCAGAGCGCCTCCTTCGTCCAGCGGCCGCCGCTGCCCTCGCCGAGCATGTCGAGGTGCTCCTCCGTCGAGAGCGAGGGGAAGAGGCGCCGGCCCTGCGGCACGTATCCGATCCCGGCGCCGGAGATCTTGTAGGGGGCGCGGCCCATGAGCTCCTGCCCCTCGAAGCGGACGGAGCCATCCGCGTGGGCCATCAGGCCCATGATGGCGAGGCACAGCGTCGTCTTCCCCATGCCGTTGCGGCCGATCACGGCGACCGGCTCGCGGCCCATCTCGAAGCCGACGTCGTGCAGGACCTGCCCGCGCCCGTAGTAGGCGTTGACCTTCTCCAGGGCGAGGACGGGATCACTCATCGGCGTAGTGATGCTTTCCGAGGTAGAGGTCGTGCACCTCCTGGTTGGCGCGGATCTCGGCCGGCGTGCCCTCGACGATCACGCGTCCGTCGTGCATCATCGTCACCCGCTCCGCCACCGTCAGCGCGACGTCCATGTCGTGCTCGATGAGGATGAGGGTGACGTCTCGGTCGAGCGCCAGCAGCAGGTCCGTCAGCAGGACGCGCTCGCCGCGAGAGAGGCCTGCCGCCGGCTCGTCCAGCATCATGATCTTCGGGTCGCTGGCGCGTGCGACGCCCACCTCGAGCTGGCGCTGCTCGCCATGCGAGAGCGAGCCCACGAGAGTCCCGAGCTGGTCCTTGAGCCCGATCCGCTCGGCGAGCTCGCGGGCCCGCTCGCGGACGGGGCCGTCGCGGCCGGGTAGGCGCACGGGGCGGAGGTGCCCGCCCCGTGGGCCCAACGCGGCCAGGTAGAGGTTGTCCTCGACCGAGAGGCCGAGGAAGAGTCGCGAGGTTTGGAAGGTTCGGGTGAGGCCGAGCCTCGCCCGCTTGCGGGCGGGCATGATCGTGACGTCGCGTCCGAACAGCTCGACGGTTCCTCCCGTCGGCGGGAACTCGCCGGAGATGACGTTGAAGAGCGTCGTCTTCCCGGCGCCGTTCGGACCGAGGAGCGCCCGGCGCTCGCCGGGATAGACGTCGAGGTCGACGTCGCGAACGGCGTGGACGCCCCCGAAGCGCCGGCCGACGCCGCGGAGGCGGACGATCGGCTCGGCGCTCTGGGGCTGTGTCGCTGCGACGGTCACGACGGGCTCGCTAGCCGCCTCCGCCTTGCTCCGTCCACGGAGGAGGCGTTCCCTCCACGCACTCGGGGTTCTCCCGGTCGGGCGAAGGCGTCTCCGGGCTGAACGCGCCCGCGAACGTCTGGTCGACCTCCGGGATCGTGGCGAGTGTCTGCACGTCGGGGACGCCGTCACCGTTCTGGTCCTCGACGATCTGCTGCAGGAAGTTGTCCATGACCGCCTGGCGGTTCTCGTCGAGCGTGATCGGCCCCAGCGGGGCGTCCAGCTCAAGATTCGCCAGCGCCTCACGGAACGCTGCGTGATCGTCCGAGAGGTCGCCGTCGACCTGCTCGAGCGCCTGCGCGATCGCCTCCATCGCCGTGTAGTAGCCGTAGAAGAACACGCTCGAGCCGGTGCCTTCGAGCTCCGGATACGCCTCCGCGATCTGCTCCGTGTACTCGATGTAGGCGGGCTCCTGCGAGTCACCCGCTGTCATGCCGGCCGTCACGACTCCGACGACCTGGTCCCCGAGCTCTTCGAGGATCACGGGGTCGGTCATGAAGATGCCGCCCATGATCTTGTCGGCCAGGTTGCCGCGCAGCTGCCCGTATTGCTTCACGAAGGCAACGGTCCCGGTGCCGCCGACGCCCATGAAGAAGCCGTCGACGTCCTCGGGGATCTGCGTGATGTACGAGGAGTAGTCCTCCTCGCCCAGCGGCGGCCACAGCCGCTCGGTGACGTTCCCACCGATCGAGCAGAACTCGGCCACGAAGCCGGCGATCTGCGAGTACGGGAAGTCGTAGTCGTCTCCGATCGTGACGACGTTTCGCCAGCCGAGCTCGTTGTAGGCGTAGTTGCCCAGGCCGGCCGTCCACTGGGTGCCGTCGTTGTGGAAGCGGAAGAAGTTCGGTGAGCGGACCTTGAGCGTCGTGTCCTGCGCGCCCGAGATGCCGTTCACGAACGTGACTCCCGGCTGCTCCTTGGAATATTCGGCGACGGCGATGCCCTCGCTCCCCGACAGCGGCCCTACCAGGATGTCGACCTGCTCCTGCTCGACCAGCCGCCGGGCCTCTTCGACCGCCTTGTCCGGGGTCGAGTCCGAACCGCCGTAGACGATCTCGACGGGGTGCCCGGCGATCGTGGCGTTCTCGACGCCTTCGGTCGAGTCGCCGCTGACGGGGGTGGCCCCGCGGTTGATCAGCGGGAGCATCGCTCCGCCCCAGGTCTGGCCTTCGAAGGGCGCGAACGCGCCCTCGTTGTTCGCGAAGACGCCGATCTTGATGGGCTCTCCGCTCGCGTCGCCGTCGGTACCCCCGCCTGTGTCGGTCGGGGTTGCCTCCTCGCCGTCATCGTCGTCACCGCCGCAGGCTGCGACGGTCGCCGCGAAGACGAGCACGAGCACGGCGAGCAGTGCCCAGAACCGGGCCTTCCCGCCCTCGGTGGAAACTCTCATTCCTACCTCTCCTCCTGTTGGATCCATCCGAACGCCCGGTTGCCGGCCGGGGTTCCCGTCGAGCGGTTGGCGCGCGTTGTTCCTCCCTTCTCCGTCATGACGGCTGTGGACTGTCCGATGCCGGTCGGGCCTCGTCCGCCGGGCCCGCTGAGGGCTGTGCCGGTGGTCGGCCCGAGAGTCGGCTTGCGAGGAACTCGGTGATCGCCTTCCAGATCCCCATGAGCCCTCCCGGTGACACGAGGACGATGGCCAGGAAGATCGCCCCGACCACGGTGTTGAAGCGTTGACCGACGATGTCGAGGCCCCGGGTCCAGTTGTCCAGGGCCGCGAACACGAACGCCCCGACCCACGCTCCCTCCAGCCGGTAGAGCCCTCCGATCACCGCGATGACCAGCACGTCGATCGTCCGCGTGAGGTCGATCGAGCCGGGCGAGATTCGGGTGTTCCACCAGACCGAGAGAATCCCCGCGAACGACGCGATCAGCGCACCGAGGCCGAACGCGAGCATCCGCAGGAGCGGCACGTTGTATCCGAGCGCCCGCATGCGGGACGGGTCGTCCCGGACGCCCTGGAGCGCGAGGCCGAAGGGCGTGCGCGCCAGGTAGCGGACGAAGAGGTACACCGCCGCCGAAGCCACGAGCGCGATGTAGAAGAGGTTCACGGGATCCCTCACCGGGTTCGAGACGATGCCCGGGCGGGTAACGTTGTTGACGCCGCCGAAGCCCGAGAGCTGCGTCACCTGGGCGAAGAAGTAGTAGGCGAGAACGCCCACGGCGAGGGTGATCATCAGGAAGTAGATCCCGTAGCTGCGGCTCGCGATCGCGCCGATGAAGAGCCCGGCGCCGACGGCGGCGAGGATGCCCGCGACGGTGGCCGGCCACGGTCCCCACGCAATCGGCGAGCCGCCGTCGGCGGCGGCGAGGTTGGCCATCGTGAAGCCGGCGATCCCGTAGAGGGCAACCTGGCCGAGCGAGACCATCCCCACGTAGGCGGCGAGGAAGATCAGGCTGGCCGCCGCGATTCCGAGCCAGAGCGCCTTGGTGATCACCTGGCTCAGGTAGAAGTCGGAGAAGAGCAGCGGTGCGACCAAGAGGACGAGCACGAGCACGAGCCCCGGTCCCCACCAGAGGGCGCGCTCTACGGTCAGGGCGGATCGGTTCACCCGGGTCTCCCGAGGAGCCCCTGAGGCCGTATCGCGAGCACGAGCACGAGCAGCCCGAAGATGAGCAGGATCGAGTAGTTCGTGTAGCCCGCGGGCAGGTAGACGTCGCCGAAGGAGTCGACCAACCCGAGGGCGAGCGCGCCGATCGCCGCTCCGGCCAGGCTCCCCATGCCGCCGATGATCACCACGATCAGCGAGATGAGCAGGTACTGCGTGTCGTTGGCCTTGTCGACCGAGATCATCGTCCCGCCGAGGACGCCGCCCAGGCCCGCGAGCATGGCGCCGAGGAAGAACGCGCTCGCGAAGACGAGCTGGATGTTGATCCCGAGCGCCGAGACCATCTGCCGATCGTCGACGCCGGCGCGCACGATCATGCCGAAGCGCGTGCGCTGGATCATCGCCCAGAGGGCGAGCCCGACGGCGATCGCGACGAGGAGGACGAAGATCCGGAAGAAGGGATACGTGAGGTTGGAGAACGGGAGGTCGACGCTCTCGGGGAAGACGTCGGGTGCCGCCAGGGACTCGGCGATGCCGCCGAAGTGGGCCAAGGTCTGGTCGGCGATGATGATCCCGATCGCGATCGTGATCAGCGCCTGACGCAGCTCCTGGCCCTGGTTCCAGCGCAGGAAGAGCTGCTGCATGACGAGGCCGATCACGCCGACGGCCAGGGAGGCGACGACGAGCGGGATGAGCCAGTCCCCGAGGCCCGCTTCGGACGAACCGAAGGCCGACGTCGCCTCGCCGCTCGTGAGGGTCGTCTGGAGCTCGAGCGCGAAGAAGCCGGCCAGCATGTAGAAGGAGCCGTGCGCCATGTTGACGACCCGCATGAGCCCGAAGATGAGCGTGAAGCCGCTCGCCACGACGAAGTAGAGGCCGGCGAGCGTGAGGCCGTTGAGGCCCACGATGACGAACGTGCGCGGGTCGCCGAAAGCCTTGTAGGCCACCCAGACGGCGACGAAGGCGATCACGAGCGCGACGGCGAGGCGAAGCGCGAGCGACCCGGGCGGAAGGCCCGCGAGGCGCGAGCGCCCGCCCAGCCCGCGGCGGTCGCCGTCTGCCCGCTCATGTGAGCAGCTCCCCCCAGCCCTCGCAGAATGATCGCTTTTGAAGGGACATGAACGGTTTTGAAGGGCGAACGTAACAGGATGAAGCGTCGGAGTCAACGCCGTTAGACTGCGCCGCGTGGCAAGCGCGGTCAGGCGTCTCCAACACGTCTCGACGCCGTACCCGCGCGGGCGGCAAGACGATGTCCGAGCGTTCTACGGGGACGTGCTCGGGCTCATCGAGAAGCCCGTCCCGGCCTCCCTCGTCGACCAGGAGCTGGTCTGGTTCGAGGCCGGGTCGCCCGACTTCGAGCTTCATTTCCTGCCCGATCCGGTGCCGCCGGACTTCGGAGCCCAACGGCACTTCTGCCTCGAGGTCGACGACCTCGAGAGCTGGCGGCGGAAGCTCGGTGCCGCCGGGGTCGAGACGAGCGACCAGGCGCCGATTCCGAACCGGCCGCGCTTCTTCTGCCGCGATCCGTTCGGAAACCTCATCGAGCTCACCACGATCCTGGGGGACTACCGCACATGAGCAACGGACTGAAGACAAGCCTCGGCATCTGGGCCCTCGGGTCGATGGTCACCCGCTTCGTTCCCGGCGGCTACAAGCCGGAGTACGCGAACGAGACGACCGCCGAGAGAGTGCGCAGGGCAGTCGAAGGCCTCGGCGACCTGATCGACGGCTACGAGTTCCATTACCCCCAGGAGCTGAACGAGGACAACCTCGACCAGGTCCGGGAGGCGCTCGACGGCCACGACGTCTACTGCATGGCCACGGGCCTCCACCTCGACCCGCGCTTCGGACGGGGCGGCCTGGTCTCTCCCGACGACGCCACTCGCGCCGAGGCACTGCGCCGGACGACTGACGCGATCGATTTCGCCGGCGAGCTCGACGCGCACTTCATCATCTGGCCCGGGATCGAGGGCTACAACTATCCGTTCCAGGCGCCGTACAAGGAGAGCTGGGCGTGGCTCGTGGAAGGGATCGGCGAGGCGGCACAGCGCTGTGCCGACCGCGGAATCCTCCTCTTCCTCGAGCACAAGAACTCCGAGCCGGCGATGAAGATCCTCATGCGCAACCTCGGCATGACGCTCCACGTGATCCACAAGCTCCGCGAGCAAGGGCTCACGAACGTGAAGGTCAACATGGACTGGCAGCACCTGATCATGAATCGGGAAAGCCTCGCGGAGTACGCCGCCCTCCTCGCCGCGGAGGGGCTCCTCGGCCACCAGCACGCCAATTCCGGCTGGGGTGACTTCGACGACGACAACATGGTCGGAGCGACGGCCTTCATGGAGACGCTCGAGCTGGCGCTCGAGCTGCGGCGCGCCGGCTACGGCGACAACGGGGAGCGGCTCGGATTCGACCTCTACCCGTACACCGAGGACGCCGTCGCCGCGGTGCGCCGTAGCGTGCTCCAGTGGCGCTTCATCGACGAGGTCGCCGCCCGCATCGACGACGCCGCGCTCCGCCAGGCGCAGTCGTCGAAAGACGCCGTCCGCGCCTACGAGCTCGTCTACGAGGCGCTGGGAGCCGGGTGAGGCTCGAGCAGGCTCTCGAGATCGTCGAGGTCGTGGTGCGGGACGCTCCGGGCCCCGTGTCGGTCTTCGTCGCGGACACCCACGGCGAGGTGGTGGCCGCAGCGACGATGGACGGAGCGGCGCCCGACACGCGGCTGAACGCCCAGCGGAAGGCGTACACCGCCGCCAGGAGCGACGCCCGCTCATCGGGGGAGCTCGCCGACAAGGCGCGGGACGACGCGGCCGAGCTGGCGAGCTTCGACCCGTTCTTCACGTTCTTCCGCGGCGGCGTCGCCGCTTTCGAGGACGGCCGCCGCGTCGGCGCCGTGGGCGTCAGCGGCCTTCCGGGGGAGGACGACGAGGCGCTGGCGAGCGACGCGCTCCTCGCGGCCGGGCTCGCGCTCCGATGAGCGCGCTCGTCGGGGTCGACGTCGGCACCACCGGCGTGAAGGCGCTCGCGGTGAGCCGCTCCGGCGAGGTCGTGGGGCGGGCAGAGCGGGAGTACTCGCTGTCGATGCCGCGGCCGGGCTGGGCCGAGCAGGATCCCGCGGACTGGAGCCGCGCAGCCGGCGAGGCGCTCGAGGCGCTCGGCGTGGACGAGATCGCGGGCATCGGCGTGACCGGGCAGATGCATGGCCTCGTGGTCCTCGACGCCGACGAGCGCGTGCTCCGGCCGGCGATCCTCTGGAACGACCAGCGCACTGCGAAGGAATGCCGGGAGATCGAGGAGCGGATCGGCCTCGCGCGCCTGCTGAGGCTCACCGGCAATCGCGCACTCCCCGGCTTCACTGCGCCCAAGCTTCTCTGGCTCCGCGCGAATGAGCCCGAGGCCTACGAGCGGATCGCCCACGTCCTGCTCCCGAAGGATTACGTGCGGCTCGCGCTGACCGGGGAGCGTGTCACCGACGTCGCCGACGCCTCGGGCACGCTCCTCTTCGACGTTGCGGCCCGCAGCGTGGAGCGATGAGGTGCTGGCCGCGCTGGAGCTCCCGGCAGACTGGCTTCCGCCCGCGCTCGAGTCGCCGTCGCGGCTCCGCGGTAACGCCCGCGGGGATCCCGGTCGCGGCCGGCGCCGGCGACCAGGCTGCCGGGGCGCTCGGCGTCGGCGTCATCGCGCCGGGGCCGGTCTCGGTCGTGCTCGGAACGTCGGGCGTCGTCTTCGCCACGCTCCCGGGAGCGGTCATGGATCCGGAGGGGCGCGCGCACGTCTTCTGCCATGCCCTCCCTGGTGCCTGGCATGCGATGGGCGTGATGCTCTCAGCGGCCGGGGCTCTCCGCTGGTTTCGCGACGCGGTCGCCCCGGGCGAGCCGTTCGACCGCCTCGTCGCCGAGGCCGAGCGCTGGGAGCCGGGGGCGGAAGGGCTCCTCTTCCTGCCCTACCTGGCCGGCGAGCGGACGCCACACGCCGACCCGCGCGCGCGCGGCGCGTTCACGGGCCTGTCGCACAGACACGACCGCGGCGCGCTCGCGCGCGCGGTGCTCGAGGGGGTCGCCTACGGCCTGCGCGACTCGCTGGAGGTCCTCCGCTCGCTCGGCTGCCGCCTGGACGTCGGCCGGGTCTCGGGCGGCGGTGCCCGGAGCGAGCCCTGGCTCAGAATCGTCGCCTCCGTGCTCGGGCTCCCGCTCGAGCGGACGGAGGTGGAGGAGGGAGCGGCCTACGGCGCCGCGCTCCTCGGGGGCGTCGCGGGAGGCGTGTTCGCCGACGTCGGCGAGGCGGTCGCCGCCTGCGTTCGCGTTCGGGAGACCGTCGACCCCGACTCCGGGTGGGAGGGCTTCTACACAGACGGCTACGCTCGCTACCGCGCCCTGTATCCGGCGCTGAGACCATTGGAGGCAGAATGACGAACTGGGGGATCATCTCGACCGCGCACATCAACCGTCTGGTGCTCGCCGGTGCGCGTGAGTCCGACCAGGTGGAGGTCGTCGCCGTCGCGAGCCGCGAGCAGTCGCGCGCGGAGGCGTACGCGCGAGAGCACGGGATCGAGCGCGCGTACGGAAGCTACGAGGCACTCCTCGCCGATCCCGGCATCGACGCCGTCTACATCTCGCTGCCGAACTCGCTGCACGTCGAGTGGTCGATCCAGGCGCTCGAGGCGGGCAAGCACGTCCTCTGCGAGAAGCCCTTCGACCGGCGGCCCGACCAGGTCGAGCGGGCGTTCGACGCCGCGGAGCGCGCCGGCCGGCTGCTCTCGGAGGCCTTCATGTACCGCCACAACCCGCAGACGTCGAAGCTGAAGGAGCTGGTGGACGGCGGCGCCATCGGGGCACCGCGGGTCGTCCGCTCCGCCTTCAGCTTCAGCCTCGGCGACCCGGAGAACGTCCGCCTTGCCGCCGATCTCGACGGCGGCGCCCTGATGGACGTGGGCTGCTACTGCGTCAGCGGCTCGCGCCTGCTCGGGGGCGAGCCCGAGACCGTCTACGGACAGCAGCGCGTGGGGGAGGGCGGCGTCGACGTGCTCTTCGCCGCAACCATGCGCTTCCCGGGAGACGTCCTTGCCCAGTTCGACTGCGGGTTCGTCCTGCCCGACCGCGACGAGCTCGAAGTGGTGGGCACGGAGGGGTCGCTCTTCCTCGACGATCCCTGGCACGCACGAACGCCCGTGATCGAGGTCCGCCGATCGGACGGCGTCGAGGAGATCGTGCTCGAGCCCGTCGACTCGTACCGGCTCGAGCTCGAGAACCTCGGCGCCGCGATCGAGGGCCGGGCCGAGCCGCTCCTGGGTCGGGAGGACGCCGTCGGCCAGGCGAGGGCGATCGAAGCGCTCTACCGCTCGGCCGAGGCGGGAGCGTCGATCGCGCTCAGCTGACACGCTCTCGGCACGGTTCCGTGCGCCGGCAGGCGGTATCCAGAGTGGATGGAGATCCGCCACTCCCTGCTCGGAGTCCTGCTCCCCGAGCGCTGCGTCGCCTGCGGCGCCGGGGAGGAGCTCCTGTGCTCGGACTGCCGCCGCCGACTGCTCGTCCTCGGCGGGGCCCGGTGCGCGCGCTGCGGCTGCCCGACCGCCTGGCCGGTGGAGCGCTGCGGCGAGTGCGCCGGTCGACGCCTCTCGTTCAGCTCGGCCCGGGCAGCCGTCGCCTACGACGGTCCCGGTCGCGCGCTCGTGACGGCCTGGAAGCAGCGGGGCGTCCGCCGGGTCGCGGGCCTGGCCGCCGACCTCGTCGTCGCGACGCTGCCGCGGCCGGAGGTGACCGCGCTCGCGTTCGTGCCCGGCGACGGCGACCGCGTCGGCTGGCGTGGCGTCAACACCGCCGAGGAGCTCGCCCGGATGCTCGGGGCGCGGTGGACGCTGCCCGCCCCGCGACTTCTGGTTCGCGCCCGTCGGGTGCGGCCGCAGCGCGGGCTCTCCCGCGCGGAGCGCCGGGCCAATATCCGTGCCGCCTTTCGCGCCGCCGGAACGCCGCCGGCAGCCGTCGGCCTCGTCGACGACGTCTACACGACGGGCGCGACCGTCTCGGCAGCGGCCCGCGAGCTGAAGGCGGCAGGCGCGCGTACGGTGCACGTTGTGACGTTCGCCCGTTCGGTGCGGTAGGAGGCTTGGCGGAGGCCCTCCTGGTGGTTCCGCCGCCCGGCTCGGGAGGATAGGCTGCGAGCACCCGACGAGGAGGCTCCGGTGAGACTTCAGGTCAAGGGCAAGAACGTCGAGGTCACCGATTCCCTCAAGACCTACGCGCAGGAGAAGCTCGGGAAGCTCGAGAAGCACCTGAACGACGCCGCACGGCTCGAGCTCGAGCTCGCTGTGGAGAAGAATCCGTCGATCTCAGAGAACCAGATCGCCGAGGGCACGATCTGGACGAAGGGGCCGGTGCTGCGAGCGCGGGAGAGCTCGCCGGACATGCGCGCCTCGATCGACATGCTCGTGGAGAAGCTCGAGCGGCAAGCCCGGCGCTACCGCGACAAGCGGCGGCGATCGAGCGCCCGCTCCGGCCCGGGGGGCCAGGAGCCGGAGACCATCCCCGTCGTCGCCGAGGAGGAGAGCCCCGTGATCGTCAAGACGAAGCAGTTCGCGGTGAAGCCGATGACTCCCGAGGAGGCGGTGCTGCAGCTCGAGCTGATCGGCCACGACTTCTTCGTCTTCCAGGACGCCGAGACGACCGACGTCAACGTCGTCTACCGGCGCCGCGACGGCAACTACGGGCTGATCGAGCCGCAGGTCTAGATGGCTTCTGACGACGAGATTCGCGACCCTCGCGCCTTCCGCTGGGTCGAGGCCGGCGTCTCGGGGCTCGCGCGCCAGCGCGAGTGGGACGCGACCTCCATCGTCGAGGTGCCCGAGCTGCGGGCGACGGAGGAGGCGGAAATCGAGTTCCGCCTGCTCGGCGACGGCTCGCTCATCGGCGACGTCACGCAGAGCGTCCTGGCGGAGCTGACGAAGGACCTGAGGATCGAGCCGCCCTACGCTGCGCGTGCGGTGCGCCAGAACGCCTCCGAGTGGATGGTCGGGGCCATTCGGATCGAGTCCGATCTGATCGAGCTCGGAACCGACGTCGCGGCTCTCGCGCTCGAGGTCGCGGTGCCGCCGGACGGCGAGACGATGTACCTCGTGGACGGGGACATCCTGGTGGAGGAGCCGAGCGGCGCCGAGGCAGAGGCCCTCGGACAGCTCGAGGGGCTGGGGGCGGAGCGCTTTCAGGCTTTCGTCGCGCGTGCCGATAGGTTGGAAGACGGTCGCTGGGAGCTGACCGTCGACCCTCTGTAGTTACCCGCCCGCTACCCTGAGCCGATGCCCCAGAACTACGGCGCCCTCGAGAAAGTCTTGCGCATCGGCGAGGGACGCCGGCTCAAGCGACACGCCCAGCAGGCCGACTACGTCGCCTCCCTCGAGCCCGAGTTCGAGCGGCTTTCGGACGCCGACCTGGCGGCGAAGACCGTCGAGTTCCGGCAGCGCCTGGAGAACGGCGAGGCACTCGACGACCTGACCTTCGAGGCCTTCGCCGCCGTCCGCGAAGCGGCCAAGCGCTCGCTCGGGATGCGGCACTTCGACGTTCAGGTGATGGGCGCCGTCGTGCTTCACGAGGGCGACATCGCCGAGATGAAGACGGGCGAGGGAAAGACCCTCGTCGCCACCATGCCGCTCTACCTGAACGCGCTGCCGGCTCGGGGCGTCCACCTCGTGACGGTCAACGACTACCTGGCCAAGCGCGACGCCGAGTGGATGGGCCCCGTCTACGAGGCGCTGGGCATGCGAGCGGCGTTCATTCGCAACCAGATGCCGTTCGCCGAGCGCAAGGAGGCCTATTCGGCCGACATCACCTACGGCACGAACTCCGAGTTCGGCTTCGACTACCTGCGCGACAACATGGCGACTTCGCTGCAGGGGACGGTCCAGCCGAGCCACGACTACGCGATCGTGGACGAGGTGGACTCCATCCTCATCGACGAGGCGCGCACCCCGCTCATCATCTCGGGCGAGCCGGAGACGGCGGCCCGGACGTACTACGACTTCGCGCGTATCGCCAAGGGGCTCGAGGGCGTTCCTGCCAAGTTCGTCCCGAAGGGCGTGAAGAAGGTCGAGGACGACGCGGACTTCGAGTACGACGAGAAGTTCAAGACCGTCTCCCCGCACGAGTCGGCCATCGACACGGTCGAGCGCGCGCTCGGGATCGAGAACCTCTACGACCCGCGGAACGCGCAGCTCGTCAACCACCTGATCCAGGCCATGAAGGCGGAGTCGCTCTACCAGCGCGACGTCGACTACGTCGTCCAGGACGGCGAGGTCAAGATCGTCGACGAGTTCACCGGCCGCATCATGGAGGGCCGGCGCTGGTCGGAGGGGCTCCACCAGGCGATCGAGGCCAAGGAGGGCGTCGCCATACGCGAGGAGCACGTCACCCTGGCGACGATCACGCTGCAGAACTACTTCCGCCTCTACGAGAAGCTCGCAGGCATGACCGGCACGGCGAAGACCGAGGAGAAGGAGTTCCAGGAGATCTACAACCTCTCCGTCGTGGAGATCCCGACCAACGTCCCCGTCGTCCGCGCCGACGAGAACGACTTCATTTACAAGACGGCGGAGGCCAAGTACGCAGCGGTCGTGGACGACATCAAGGAGCGGCACGAGCTGGGCCAGCCGGTGCTCGTCGGCACGATCTCGGTCGAGGTCTCCGAGTACCTCGCCACCCTGCTGCAGCGCCAGGGCATCCCGCACAACGTCCTGAACGCGAAGCAGCACGAACGCGAGGCCGAGATCATCATCGACGCTGGCGAGCCGGGCACCGTCACGATCGCGACCAACATGGCCGGCCGCGGCGTCGACATCAAGCTCGGCGAGGGCGTCCGCGAGGCCGGCGGGCTCTACGTGCTCGGCACCGAGCGGCACGAGGCGCGGCGCATCGACAACCAGCTGCGAGGCCGCGCAGGCCGCCAGGGCGACCCCGGCGAGTCCCGCTTCTACCTTTCCGCTCAGGACGAGCTCGTGCGCCTCTTCGCCGGCGACCGGATCTACAACATCATCGAGCGCTTCAAGCTCCCGGACGACCAGCCCATGGAGGCCTCGATCCTCTCGAAGCAGATCGAAAACGCTCAGAAGAAGGTCGAGGAGCAGAACTTCGTCTCGCGCAAGAACGTCCTCAAGTACGACGACGTCATGAACGTCCAGCGCATGGTCATCTACGAGCAGCGGCGGCGCGTCCTCGAGGGCGCCGACCTCTCGGAGGAGATCGGCGGCTGGATTGACGAGCTGATCGCGCAGATCGTCTACGAGCACACGGAGTCCGAGTACAAGGAGGAGTGGGACCTCGACAGCCTCTTCGCGGAGATGCAGGCGCTGTACGAGACCGAGGTCTCCCCCGACGAGGTGGGCGAGACGACGACGCGCGAGGAGCTGATCGAGGACTTCACCGAAGACGCGCGCGACGCCTACGACGCGAAGGTCGAGGAGTACGGCGCCGAGCTGATGCGCGAGGTCGAGCGCTACCTCGTCCTCCAGGTCGTGGACGTGCGCTGGCGCGAGCACCTCGAGTCGATGGAGTACCTGCGGGACGGAATCCATCTCCGCGCGATGGCCCAGAAGGACCCGCTCTCGGAGTACCGCTCAGAGGGCCATGGCATGTTCGAGGAGCTGACGGGGACGATCCAGGAGGAGATCGTCCGCTACCTGCTCCGTATCCAGATCGAGAAGCCGCCCGAGCAGGGTGAGCTCGAGCCAGCCACGGCAGCGCCCAATGGCGGCCCGAACGGCGAAGGTCTCAGCTACGAGCACGAGTCCGTCTCCGGCTCGGACGCGATCCGGGCCGCAGGAGCGGGACAGGCCGCACCCCAGCCGGCGCGTGCGGCGGTCACCGCCGGGGCGGCCGCGGGCGCCGCCACCACGGTCTCCACGGGCCAGCGCGTGGTCTCCGCGGAAGAGCGCGTCGGCCGAAACGACCCGTGCCCCTGCGGCTCCGGCAAGAAGTACAAGAAGTGCCACGGCGCGTGACGAGAGCGCACCGCCCGTTCCACACCTGAAAACTCGGCACGATTCGCGCGCCACATGCGCGCTTTCACTCGCTACGCTCAGAGCGGGTGGAGGCACGGGGTGGCCCCACAGGCAGAGCGGTGTCGTTCGGCTCTCCGGGTACGATCCACCCCATGGCCGAGCGCAGCGCGGTCGAGCGAGAGCTCGAGGAGATCGGGGCCCAGCTCGCCTGGGTCCGTGATTACCTTTGACCCGGAGGGGTTGAAGGGGCGCCTGGCTGTCCTCGAGCAGGCCATGGGCGCGCCGGGATTCTGGGACGACCAGTCCGAAGCCGCCCGGGTCTCGTCCGAGCACGCGCGCCTCTCGCGCCGGCTCGAGCGCTACGAGCAGCTGAGCGGCGAGGCCGGCGACCTGGGGGAGCTCCTGGAGCTCGCCGCCGACGACGGGGACGTCGACGAGATCGAGCAGAGCGCGCTCGCCCTGCGCGCCCAGCTCGACCGCCTCCAGGAGGAATCGCTCTTCAGCGGCGAGTACGACGCCGGAGGCGCCGTCGTCTCGATTCACGCCGGAACGGGAGGAACGGACGCCCAGGACTGGGCCGAGATCCTGCTTCGCATGTACCTCCGGTGGGCGACGGAGCGCGGGCTCAAGACCGAGCTGATCGAGGTCTCGCCGGGCGAGGAGGCCGGACTCAAGTCGGCCACGTTCACCGTCGAAGGCGAGAATGCATACGGCACGCTGAAGGCCGAGCGCGGCGTCCATCGGCTCGTACGCCTCTCCCCGTTCGACCAGGCGCACCGGCGACACACGTCCTTCGCGCAGGTGATCGTGAGCCCGCTCGTCTCCGACGACGTGGACATCGAGATCGACGAGTCGGAGCTCCGCATCGACACCTACCGGGCGAGCGGCGCCGGCGGTCAGCATGTGAACAAGACCGACTCGGCGGTGAGGATCACCCACCTTCCTACGGGGATCGTCGTCCAGTGCCAAAACGAGCGCTCCCAGCTCTCGAACCGCCAGACCGCCATGCGGATCCTCAAGAGCCGGCTTGCCGAGCACGAGCTCGAGCGTCGCGAGGCCGAGTTGGCCCGCGAGCGTGGAGAGGTCCTGGACACCGGCTTCGGCAGCCAGATCCGCAGCTACGTCCTCCATCCATACCAGCTCGTGAAGGATCACCGCACGGACGTCGAAGAAGGGAACGCCCAGGCCGTCCTCGACGGAGACCTCGACCGCTTCATCCGCGCCTACCTCCTCGCCAACGCCACCGGAGCCGTCGCCTAGATGTTCAGGCAGCCCAACCCTTCCGCTAGACTCGTGAGCTGGCAGATCCCCGATCGGCGCGCCCTCGGGACGGGCGGCGCCGCCTGAGCCGGTGCAGGAAGCAGACCTCACAGAACACGCCGAAGAGTCCGCGCGGGCGACGACGCCCGAGCTGAACGGCGACCCCGTGGAGGACGCCGTCCAGGTCGAGCCCCTCGAGACGGAAGCAGCGCCTTCGGGCACCCCGATGATCGTCTTCGAGGTGGTCACGAAGGTCTACGAGCCGAATGTGACCGCCCTGCGGGAGACGAACTTCGTGATCGACAAGGGCGAGTTCGTCTTCCTCGTGGGTCCGTCCGGGTCGGGGAAGTCGACGATCATGCGCCTGCTCCTCAAGGAGCTCAACCCCACCGAGGGCCGGATCATCGTCGGCGGCCGCGAGCTCGCGCGCCTGCGCGGGGGCAAGGTGCCGATGCTGCGCCGCAACATCGGCTGCGTCTTCCAGGACTTCAAGCTCCTCACCGATCGCTCGGCGTACGACAACGTCGCCTACGCGCTCAAGGTGCAGGGCCAGTCGAAGGCCCAGATCCGGGCAAAGGTCCCGGAGATCCTCGCCCTCGTCGGCCTCGGCTCGAAGATGAACAGCTTCCCGCACGAGCTCTCCGGCGGGGAGCAGCAGCGAGTCTCGATCGCGCGCGCGTTCGTCAACCATCCCCCGCTGCTCATCTGCGACGAGCCGACGGGCAACCTCGACCCCGACACCTCGGTCGGCATCATGCAGCTCCTCTACCGCATCAACCGGACCGGCACGACCGTGCTCATGGCGACGCACGACCGCGAGATGGTCGACAAGATGCGCAAGCGCGTCATCGCGCTCGAGGAGGGCGTCGTCGTCCGTGACGAGCGCCGCGGGGGATACGGATAGTCGTGCCCCGATGAGAGCGAAGCTCTTCGTCACGGAGGCTTTCGGCTCGATCAGGGCCAACCTCTCCACGAGCATCGCCGCGGTCATGACCGTGCTGATCGGCATGTTCCTGCTCGGCCTCTTCATCGCTCTCGGGACGTGGGTGCTCTCGTGGACGAACAACGTCAAGGACGACCTGGTCGTCAACGTCTACTTCTGCACAGAGAACACGTGCGACGAGGAGGCGACGCAGGGACAGATCGATGCCGTCGCCAACCGGCTGAGCTCGAACCCGGACGTCAAGTCGTTCGACTTCATCAGCAAGGACGAGGCGTGGGAGGTCATGCAGGAGCGGTACCCGGAGCTGACCGAGAACGCGCCCCGCAATCCTCTTCCGGCTTCCTTCAAGGCGGTTCCCAACGAGGCCGAGCGAGTGCAGGAGCTCGCCGCGTCCCTCGAGCCGTTGGCCCCGGGGATCGAGAAGGTGGACTACGGCGAGGAGAAGGCCGACCGCGTCCTCCGGTGGGCCTACATCATCGGCGGAACGGTGCTCTTCGGCAGCGTCATCCTGCTCGTCTCCTCCGTGATCCTGATCGCGAACACGATCCGGCTCTCGATCTTCTCCCGCCGCCACGAGATCGAGGTGATGAAGCTGGTCGGAGCGACGAACTGGTTCGTCCGTGCGCCGTTCATGCTCGAGGGGCTCCTCTGCGGCCTCGTGGGCTCGCTGCTCGCCGTCCTGCTCCTCTTCATCGCCGACCGGCTCGCGCTCTCTCGTGTCCTCGGCGGGGACGACGGCGTCGAGCCGTGGGCGTTCCCCTTCGTCGCCTTCGTCATGATCGGCGTCAGCCTGCTCGTCGGAGCCGCGGGCTCCGGTATCACCCTGCGGCGTTTTCTGCGAATCTGAAGGCAGTGCACGCGGGATGCCCGGATCCTTCCGAGGCGGGCGGCCTGTGAAACGGGGCGCCGGCTATCTCGCTGCGCTCGTGCTCGTCGTCGGCGCCTTCGTCGTCGGCTTCTTCCTCACGCGGACCGAGCAGGGCACGAGCCAATCCGCGCCGCCCGTCCGGGCCGAGCGACCCGTCCGGCTGATCGACGAGGTCCGGGCCGAGCTTACCGCCGCCTACTACCGCTGGATTCCGCCCGAGGTGCTCGAGCGCACGACCGTGAACGGCATCCTGGCCGGCCTCGAGGATCCCCACACCGATCTGCTCACCACCGCCGAGTACGACAGCCTCCGCCAGGACACGGAGGGGACGTACTCGGGCGTCGGGCTGACCGTCGGGCCCGGACGTACGGGCCTGGTGGTCACGTCTGCGCCTGCCGGGCCCGCACGCGAGGCGGGCATACGCAAGGGCGACATCATCGTCAGGGTGGATGGCGAGTCGCTCGCCGGGCTCCCGTTCGAGCGCGCTCTGGCGCTCATAAAGGGGGAGACGGGAACGGTCGTGGACCTGGGCGTCAAGCGGCCCGCAAGACGAAAGCAGCTCAAAGTGCTCGTCGTTCGCCGGGAGATCGAGGTCCCGCCCCTGAGCGCGCGCCTGCTCACCGTCAAGGACGAGAAGCTCGCCTACATCCGCGTCTTCTCCTTCCCCGCCGGCGCCGCCGAGCGCCTCGAGCAGGTCATGTCCCAGCTGGTCGACCAGGGAGTCAGCGGGGCGATCATCGACCTCCGCGACAACCCCGGCGGTCTCCTCTCCCAGGCCGTCGACGTGGCCTCCATCTACATCCCGGACGGCATCGTCTGCCGCACCGACGGCCTCCACGAGGAGGAGCACGAGTACCGCGTCACCGGCGTCGCCACGCACTCCAGGCTTCCGCTTGTCGTGCTCGTCAACGGGGGCAGCGCGAGCGCGGCCGAGATCGTCGCCGGCGCTCTCGTCGACCACGACCGGGCGACCCTTGTCGGCGAGCGCACCTTCGGGAAGGCCTCCGTGCAGACGATCGCGCCGCTGCTCGGAGGTGGGGCCCTGAAGCTGACGACCGCCAAGTACCTGACGCCCGCGGGCGCCGACATCACCGGCCTCGGGCTCGAGCCGTCGGTCGTCGCTGCCGACGACCCGCTCACGCAGAAGGACGAGGGCCTGACGATCGCCCGCCGCACGCTGGCCCGGTTCCTCAAGGCCGCGTAGCTCCCTCTGCCCGAGATGGACCTCCTCGTCTGCGAGCTGGCCCGCAAGGGCAAGCTCCTCGTCGGCGAGCCCTACTTCGAAGGCGGCGTGCCCGTCGTCGTCGATCGCAAGGGTGCCGGAGAGGCAGCGGTCGGCGACCTCGTCGTCGTCAAGCTCGGGCGCGGCCGGGCCCGGCTCGAGCGCGTTCTCGGCCCGGTGAGCCGGATCGAGTCCGTCCTCGACGGCCTCCTGTGGCACGAGGGTGTACAGCGGCCGCACCCTTCCCCGCCACCGCTCCCCCCGGAAGGTGAGCCCGACCGCGTCGACCTGCGCCACCTCTACGCGTTCACGATCGATCCGGAAGGGGCGAAGGACTTCGACGACGCGCTCACCTTCCAGCCGGACCCGGCCGGCGGGGTGCGGGCCTGGGTGCACATCGCCGACGTCTCCGCCTACGTTCCGTCGGGCTCGCCGCTCGACCGCGACGCGGCCGAGCGCGGCAACTCGGTCTACGTCCCGGGCCGCGTCGCGCCGATGCTGCCGCACGAGCTCTCCGACGACCTGTGCAGCCTGCGCCCGCACCAGGACCGTCGCTGCGTCACGGTCGAGATCCCGTTCGACACCGCGCTCGAGCCCGGGATGCCGCGCTTCTACCGCAGCCTGATCCGCAGCCGGGAGCGACTCACGTACGGCCACGCGCAGGCGATCCTCGCGGGGCACGAGCGGGCCGACGATGAGGTGACGGAATCGCTGCGGCTCGCGGAACGGGTCTCGAGCGCGCTGCGCGACCGCCGGTTCGGGCGCGGCGCGCTCAGGGTCGAGGGCCGGGAGGTCGAGTTCGCCTTCGACGGCGAGGGAGGCGTCGAGCGCGCCTGGGTCGAGCGCGAGCCGCTTGCGCACATGCTCGTCGAGGAGCTCATGATCGCTGCGAACGAGGCCGTCGCGGAGCTGTTGGCGGGGCGTGGCCGCGACGCGCTCTACCGGGTTCACGAACGGCCCGAGCCGCAGTCCGTCGAGCTCCTTCTCGCCAAGCTTGCGGATCTCGGCATCCCGACTCCCGCGGCGCCCGAGCACCTCTCGCCTGCCGAGGCCGCCCGCCTGGCCGCGCAGGTGAGCGAGGCCGTCACGCGCTACGTCGAGCAGTCCGGGCGCGGGGAGGAGGCATTCCCGGCGCTCGTTCTCCGCGCGCTCAAGCAGGCGCGCTACGACCCGCGCAACCTGGGCCACTCGGGCCTGGCGAGCCGTGCGTACTGCCACTTCACCTCGCCGATCCGGCGCTACCCCGACGTCGTGGTCCATCGTGCGCTCCTGCGGGAGCTCGGCGTCCTCGACGTGGAGCTCCCGGGCGACCTCGCCGAGCTCGGCGAGTGGACGTCGGCCCGCGAGCGCGCCGCCACCGAGGTCGAGTACCGGGCCGACGATCTCTGCCTCGCCTGGCTCCTCGAGCGCCGACTCTTCGAGGAGGGCTGGGACGCGACGTTCGAGGGCGAGGTGGTCGGCGCTATCGGCTCCGGCCTCTTCGTGCGCTTCGACGGCGTCTTCGAGGGCTACCTGCCCGCCCGCCGTCTGCCCGGCGACTACTTCGAGCTCTCGCCGCTCGGCACCGCCCTGGTCGGCCGCCGCGGTGGCTCCGCGTACCGTCTCGGAGACTCGATCGAGGTCTCGGTCGCGGAGCTCAAGCGCTGGGAGGGCAAGGTCGAGCTCGCCCCCGCATGACCGGCTCGAAATATTTGCCGCTCTTTGCGAAGAACTGCCGCCGCACCCACTTGCGTCGAGTGACCGGTCCCTTTAGGTTGCCGCTTGCGCCGAGCACGGGGCGCGAGTAGGACGAAGGTTCACCGGTAGGCGCTACGCGGAAGCGGAACGTTCGCCGGGGAGCTGGACGAAAGCGAACCCGGCTCGGCGAATTTTTTTGGTCCAATGCAGGCCATGACCGCAGGGACCAAGCTGATCGCCGACAACCGGCGCGCGCGGCACGAGTATCACCTCCTCGACCGCTACGAGGCAGGCCTCGCCTTGACCGGCACGGAGGTCAAGTCGCTCCGCGACGGGAAGGCGACGCTCCAGCGCGCCTTCGGCGACGTCCGCGACGGCGAGGTCTATCTCGTCGGCCTGCACATCCCCGAGTACACGCAGGGAACGAACCAAAACCACGATCCCGACCGCGAGCGCAAGCTGCTCCTGCACCGCCGCGAGATCGACCAGCTCGTCGGCAAGGTGCAGGAGAAGGGGCTGACGCTCGTCCCGACGCGGCTCTACTGGAAGAACGGGCGCGCGAAGGTCGAGCTTGCCCTCGCCCGCGGCAAGGACGTCCGCGACAAGCGGCGGACGATCGCCGACCGCGACGCGAAGAGGCAGATGGAGCGCGCGCTCAAGTCCCGCGGCCGCGACTGAGGACGGCGGCGTCGACCGCCGCTGCGATCACCAGGAAGGCGGTGATCGACCAGAGTGCGACGAGGCCGTGTGAGTCGAGCTCGGTGTCGGTGGTCAGGAGCCAGGCGGCGAGGATCAAGGCCGCAAGGGAGCTGCCGACGGCGGCCGCGAAGATCACGGTTCGCTCCGCGGGCGTTCCGGCCAGCACCCACTCGAGGATCGCGAGAGAGACGAGAACCGCCCCGAGGATTTGCGCGTAGAACGCCGGCTCCGGAACCGGCAGGGAGAAGAACTCGTAGAGCCCGTCCCAGGTGGCCGCGAGCAGGAAGAGCGCCAGAGAGGCGTTCGAGACCGCGTCGATTCGAAGGACGAGAGCTCGCGTGAGGCGAGGGCGCGAGAGGGTCACGGCTATACTTTGACGCCTGGGGGCGATCCGGTTTCGACGGGGTCGGTTCTCCGGAAGAGCTGCAAGCCGAGGTCCCCGGTCGGCCTCGTTAAACAACCGGGAACAAAGCAAGTGCGAACAAGAACGAACTCGCGCTCGCTGCCTAACTAGGTAGCGCGTCGGCTCCGGTCTCGGCCCGTGGATCGGAAACCCGGCGTCAGAAAACGGGCTCGCCGCCGAAGGAGCGCTGATCGCCGGAGGCGGGACAACTCAGGATCGGCTAGCCCGCCGGTAGGTTCGCCAGCCCACCGGCCGCGCGGGCGAAATCCAAGGGCAGGCTGAGCTTGGAGAGGCTCTTCACGGTGCGACTTCGGACGCGGGTTCGATTCCCGCCGCCTCCACTTCAGGGCTCGCGCTGGCGGGGTTGGATCCCCGTGCCAGGCGCGGCGTCCGCCGGTCCATGGTCGGGTCGGTAGCGCTTCCACGTAGCCCCGGTCAGAAGGCCGATCAGGAGCGTGGGCACTATTGTCAGGACGCGATAGACGAGAACTGCCGCGACGACTTCGGCCTGGCCGCCCCCGAAGCCGACGAGCGCGGTCGTCAGGCCGAGCTCGACGATGCCGAGCCCACCCGGGGTGATGGGAATCGAGCCGAGCAGGCGCACGAGGGACCATGCAGCGAACGCCTCGACGGCGGTGACCTCGTCCGCCGTGACGCCGAGGACGCGGAGCGACACGAGCAGCACCAGATAGACGGTGAGGTGCCCGGCGAGCGTCGCGAGCGTCAGTACGTGCCAGCGGCGCCGGAGGAGCGAGTTCGTTCGGGCGCGGAAGCGCACGAACGCCTCGCCGTCCCACGCCACCGGCTTTTTCCGGAATAGCCGCTTGCCCGACGAAGCGGCTCGGGCCGCGAGGTCGCCGACCCGGCGCGCCAGCCTCGGGGTGCTGAGGCCGGCGGCGAAGCCAGCCAGCACGACCACAAGGATCGCAAGCCCGATGAACGCGATCGTGTCGAGCGCGGCGTGGGGAGTGCCGGTCAGCGCCAGGAGCGCGAGCGCGACGGTCGGGAACGCGAGCATGGCGAGCTGGTTCCAGATGCCGGTCACCGCCACTGCCAGGCTGACCGGTGCGGCCGCGAAGCCCCAGCCCCGCAACATTGCGAACGACAGCGCCATCCCGACGGCGACTCCCGCCGGTGCGACGTAGGTCGAGGCCGTCGATGCCTGGGTGACGACGAACGCCTGGCGGAGGCGGAGGCCCGGCAGCGCGGCCATCCACGGAGGCGCGAAGGTGGCGAGGTTCAGCGCCGTCGCTCCCGCGAGAAGCCCGAAGTCCGCCCAGGAGAGGCCCTTGACGACATCCCACACGTCGCGGTAGTCGGCGATGCGCGGCAGGACGAATACAAACGTTCCGACGATTACGGCGATCCCGAGGCCGCCGCCGAGCACGTGTCGCTTCGAAATCCTGTTCCGCATTGCCGTCGGTGCGAGTTTCCCCGATCCCTCCTAGGCTGGCCCGGTGAGCGCGATCGAGGGTCCGGCGCCGCAGGTGACGGTCGAGTGCCACGGGGTCGCGGGTCCCATGTCACGACCGGCCCTATACGGCCCGCGGGTAGGTTCCTGACATGCGAGCGAACCTTCCGGGCGCCCTCGGCTGGTCTGGACCGGAGACGTGATGCGGACTCTCGAGTCGCGGGTCAGCTGGGCGCGCGACCGGCTCAGGAGCCTCGTGAGCGGGAAACCGCCCGCGGACTGCGAGTCTGCGGGAGGCGGTCGCGAGCGCCCGGCGCGGCGAGAGGCGCTGGAGATGAGGCGGGAGGCGGTCCGCGTCCTCCGCCGGGTTCCTCCGCTCGCGGGTGCGGTCGGCCGCGGCGTGCGCACGCTCGGGGTCAGCGGGCTCGGGGCGGCGGCCGCGATCGCGCTCGTAGTCCTCGTCCGCTGGACCCCGAGCGACGGGGAAGACTGGGCCGGTCTCGTCGCCCTCTGCGTCCTGCTTGCCGTTCCGGCGGCCGTCCTGCTCGCGTTCTCGTTCGTGCTCGGGGAGGTGGTCGAACTGCCCGAAAAGCTCCACAGCTACCCGGGCACGACGCGCGAGCACGCCGGGGAGCTCCGCGCGATCGCGCAGGACGCGAAAGTGCGCGACCGGCCGGCTTGGCGGCGCCTACCGGGGAGCACGTGGCGGCTCGCGATGCTCGTACGCTCGGCCCGCGACCTGCTCGCGCCCCACGCGCCGCTGCTTCCCCTCCTGAGCGTGCCGTTCCTCATCGCGACGCTCGTCTCAGCGCTCCTCGTACCCGTCGTGGTGGCCGCCGCGCTCGTGGTACTCATCGCGGCCGCTGCGGCGTAGGCCGTCTCGTACCCCCAGTAGGCGGACCGCGCATGGCTGCATCTAAGGCGTGAAATTCCATTCGCGCGCCATGAGCAGGACTACCTTAGTTGCCAGGGCTTCGAATCGGGCGGCACTCCAGCGGCTCCGTGAGCTGAAAGGTCGCGCAGCTTCGGACGCGGGTTCGATTCCCGCCGCCTCCATCGCATTAGTTCTGGAGCACGGATACTCCCGGCGTGAGTCACTCCAACATCGTGCACTGGGACGACGTCGAGGAGCACGACCACGAGGAGGGAGGCATCCACTCCGCCTGGCGGTACCTGGGCGACGCCGCCGGCACGGTCGGCGTCGGCGTGAACCGCATCCGCATCCATCCGGGCTGCCGCTCGACACCGCTTCACTCCCACGGCGACCACGAGGAGGTCTTCCTCGTGCTCGGCGGCTCGGGCCTGTCGTGGCAGCGCACCGAGCGGGGCGAGGACGTCGTCTGCGAGGTCGGCCCGGGGACCTGCCTCGTCCACCTGGCGACAGGGCCGGCGCACACGCTCGTCGCCGGGCCGGACGGCCTCGACGTGCTCGCCTACGGGAACGGGCGGCGCTCGGGGGCCGGCAGCTACGACTGGTTCCCGCGCATCGAGAAGGTCGGGATCGGCCCGTCGCTCTTCGACGTCGACCTGACGCACCAGTGGGAGCTCGAGGGCGCGCTACCCGAGCCGGAGCTGCCGGAGCCCGGCGAGCGGCCACCGAACGTCGTCCGGCTCGAGGACGTCGAGCCAGAGCTCCTCGACCGCGGCGAGTTCGGCGACAGGTCGCGCGAGCTCGGCGCGGCCGCGGGTTCGGTCGAAACCGGGCTCAACCACTCGGACATCCCGCCGGGCAAGCTCAACTGCCCAGTTCACTGCCACGCCTCGGAGGAGGAAGTCTTCGTCGTCCTCGAGGGCGACGGCATCTGCATCCTCGGCGAGGAGGAGCACCCGGTGCGGGCCGGCTCGGTCGTCGCGCGCCCGCCGCGCACGCGGGTCGGTCATGCGTTCCGCGCGGGCGCCGACGGGATGAAGCTGCTCGCCTACGGCACGCGCGAGCCGAACGACATCGCGTGGTACCCGCGCTCGAAGAAGGTCTATTTCCGCGGCGTCGGCCTGATGACGCGTTTGCCCGAGCTCGACTACTGGGACGGCGAATAGCCGTCGCAAGTCCGGCCGGCTCTGCCGGCCATGACGACTTGCGGCGGTAGCCGTCGATTCACGCGTGGTCGTGCCGCGGCCGCGGACGTCGGCCGCGGCGGAGTGGGTGTCGCCAGATGTCTTCGCCCTCGAGCTTGTCGAGCAGGGGAAGCGCCCGCCATCCACGGTTTGAAGCGAAACTCAGCGAGAGCGGGGGTCTTTCCGAACCCCCGCCCTCATCCGCTTGAAGGCCAACCTCATCCCTCGGTCGATCGACCGGTGCGCGTGATCGACATCGTCGGCCTCGACCGCCAAGCCGACGGCGGGACGCACGTCGCCGCCACGGGCGAGGTGGGCCGCGTCCGGGTTGTCAAGGCCGAGTCCAAGGGCAAGGCCAACAAGCGCGTGCGCATCGCCGTCGATCAGTGACCAGGCGCGCGCGCCGGCGACCAGGCATCAGCTACGTCCGCCAGCCTGGACGTCGTCACGCGCCACCGAGATAGGAGTCGTCGAGGAGCGAGCGCAGGCAGGCGAGCGGTGCGCTCGCGGAGTGTTCGTCGAGTTCGTCCGGATCGGACTGCGCCACTGCTCGCGCCCAAGTCAGGGCGCGCGCAACCTTCGCGACGCGGCAGGCGAGCTCGAGCGTCTCGACGAGCTCCGCGTGTGGAGCGAGGTCGCTGAACGCCGCGAGGTATGCGTCCCGAATGAGGAGAAGCTCGCGTGCATAGAGGTTGGTCTCGAGCCGGCGTTGCGCCCAGCCAAGCGGAACGAGCATGCAGGCGAAGGGATGCGCAACAACGGCATCTCCCCAGTCGTAGAATCTGACCTCGTCGGGTCGGTCGAGCTTGGGCACGAGCATGTTCCAAGGGTGCAGGTCGTTGTGATCCAGGCTCGCCGCTCCCAGCTTCTCGGTCAGGCGATCGCACCACGAGCGGTAGGTCTGGCGGCTGGAGGCGACCTCGCGAAGGATCTCGCGCCCGCCAGGAACACTCCGGTCGGCAACGGAGCGCCCCACCACCTGCATCGCCTCGTCGAAGCGCCCCGCCATCACCTCCGGTCGCATGTCGGCAACGCCGATCGCCAGAGCAGCCTCGATCTCGCTGGCGAAGTCGCGCTGCAACTCCGCGTAACACCGCATGATCTCGGCGAGCGCATCGGCGAGCTCGGCTCCGGTGAGACGATCTGCCAGCGGCGGGCCGCCGTCCGGGAGCAGAACCCAGCCGCGTGCAGCGTCGACGGCCAATGGGACGAGTGCTCGTTTCGGCGCAACACGAGCCAGGAGCTCGTACAGATCGGGCTCGAAGGCTGCTGCCGGCCCCACCGCCTTGAGCCAGACGGGCCCGTGCGCTGTCGGGGCGGTGAGGACCGTGGCCCATGGGCGCAGGTGCGGTTGCTCGACCGCGCCGGTGCGCCTGCTTCCGATGCTCGCCAGCTGTTCGTCGAGCCAAGAGGTGGCCAGCTCACGCCACGGCGTGGATCCCCAGACGCCGATTCCCGTCTCAACCGAGAACGCACCTGGCCGGGCCCGGTCACGCGGGGGCGAATCGGAGCCGTTTTGGGCGTCCCGGTTCATCAACAAGCGTCTAGGTCGAGCTCGTGGCGGGTCTTGCCCGCGGGGGCAAGGGCTCGGCGCCCTCGACGTGGACGTTCGGAAGCCAGTCGAGCCACGACGGTAGATACCAGTTCCACTTGCCGAGGATCTTCATCGTCGCCGGAACGAGCACCGAGCGAACGATCGTCGCATCGATCAGGAGCGCGATTGCAACGCCGAAGCCCATCTGCTGGAACATGATCGCGTCGCCCATCGCGAATCCCCAGAACACGGCGATGATGATGAGCGCCGCCCCGGTGATGAGGCGCGCGGTCGACCCGACTCCGAAGGAGATCGCAGCTTGGTTGTCGTGAGTCTGGTTGAAGCGCTCCCTCCTGTGCGACGACGTCCACGAGGAGGCCCGGAAGCTGAAGGCCAAGGGTGTCGAGCTCACGCGTCCGATCAGCGAGGAGAGCTTCGGGCTGGTAACGGCGATCGCCCTCCCCGGAGGCTCGGAGCTGGGCCTCTACCAGCCGACGCACCCGAGCCCGCCGCTCGCCACGGGCTAGCCGAGCCAGTCGTCGTCACTCGCGGTCGTACTCGTCGTGCCGGCGGATCCAGAGCTGCCAGTCCTCGCCTTCGTTGCGGCCTTTGGGTGCGTGGTCGAGGATTGGGTAGTAGCCCATGACGAATTCGAGTCCGCGCCAGGTGGTCGAGTAGGTGTGGTAGACGCTGCCGTCGTCGTGGACGAAGCTGCTGAAGCCGGGACTTTCGGTGAGGTAGCCGACGACGTCGGTGCCCGAGGAGCGGGCGTTGTGCTCGACGATCGGCGGGAGCCCGGTCTCCGTCTCGGGCCCTGTCCCGGTGTGCTGAACCGTGAGCCCGGTTGCCCTTAGCTGCGCCACGGCCTCGCGCGCCTGTTCCTCGGTGTAGGAGAAGCCGAGGTCGAAGTTGAAGTCGGTGTGGGCGGTGGAGACCCAGGGGAAGCTCCAGCCCATGCGGTGCTTGTAGGCCTGCAGTTTCTCCAGCGGCGCTTGGGAGACGAAGAGCATGGTCACGTCGCGGGCGTGCAGGTGCGGGACGACGCCGTTGACGGAGTCGGCGATCGACGAGTTCACCGGGCAGCCGGCCTGGTAGCTGGGGCCGAACATGAAGTGGTAGACGAGCAGCTGCGAACGCCCCTCGAACAGCTCGACCAGCGTCTTCTCGCCCTCGGCGGTGTCAAAGCGGTAGTCCTTCTCCACCGGCACCCAGGGCAGCTCGCGTCGCTGCTGGGCGAGCTCGTCGCCCAGCCGGGTGTGTTCCTTTTCGCGGACGAGTAGCCGCTCGCGCGCGGCATCCCATTCCTCACGGGTTGCGATCTTGTGTTCAGTCATCGTTTTTCTCCTTGGTGCGTCTGCTGATTCAGTCGGCCGCGGGTGCCGCGGCCGGCTCGAGCTCGATTTGCTTCGGCGCCGCACCGCGCGGGCGCCCAAGCAGTAGGCGGGCGAGGACAACGCCGACCCCGGCGAGGAGAGCCACGGCGAGGAAGGCTGACTGGAAGCCCTCGGTCAGGGCGACAAGCGGATTCGCGTCGGCATCTGCCGCCAGGTAGTCCTTCGTCTGGGAAACGGCCACGGTGGCGACGATGGCTGTCCCGATGGCAGCGCCCATCTGGAACGCGGTGTTGCTTAGGCCTGAGGCGAGCCCGGACTCGTGCTCTGCGACCCCGGCGAGCGCGGCGACCGTGACGGTCACGAAGGCGAGGCCGATGCCGGGGCCGAAGACGAGCAGCGCGAGGAAGATGTCACCGAAGTAGCTGCCGCTGACCGAGACCTGGGTCAGCAGCAGGGCACCGGCGCCCATCATGGCCATGCCGGCGGCCGCCACCGGACGGAAGCCCACCCGCAGCACGATGGCCTGGCCGAGGATCGAGCCGGCGGCGGCCGTGGCAGGGAAGACGACGGAGGTCAGCCCGAACTTGACCGCGGAGTAGCCGAGCACCTGCTGCGCATAGAGCGTGAGCGTGAACGGCATGCCGAATGCGACCGTGGCGAAGAGGAGCATGACGGCGTTCGCCCCGACGATCGTGCGCGAACGGAAGATGCGCAGGGGAACGAGCGGCGCCGGATGGTGTGACTCGATGATGGCGAAGACGCCGAGCAGCGCCGCCGAGCCTGCGAAGAGGAGCAGCGTCTGCGCCGAGGTCCAACCGGCGTCGGGAGCTTCGACGACTGCGTAGACGAGCAGCACGAGGGCACCAGTGATGGTCAGCGCGCCGGCGGGGTCGTAGCTCCGCCGGGCCGTGTCCGCGCGACTCTCGGGGAGCAGAACCGGGCAAAGCGCGATCGCGAGGAGGCCGATCGGGATGTTGATGAAGAAGATCCACTCCCAGCCGAGGCCGTCGACGAGGAGACCCCCGATCAACCAGGCCGTTGTCGCCCCGAAGCCGCCGAGCGCTCCCCAGATTCCGAGCGCCTTGTTGCGCTCGGCTCCCTCCGCGAAGAGCGTCGTGATGATCGAGAGCGCAGTGGGGGTCATGATCGCGGCGCCGATGCCCTGGAAGGCGCGGGCGCCGATCAGGGCCTCGTCCGACCAGGCGAGCCCGCAGAGAAGCGAGGCGAGCGTGAAGAGAGCGATGCCGACCATGAACACGCGCCGGCGCCCGAGCAAGTCCGCAGCCCGCCCTCCGAGCAGGAGCAGGCCGGCGAAGGTGAGGGCATAGGCGCTCACCACCCACTGCAGTCCCTGCGCCGAGAAGGACAGGTCCGCCTGGATCGAGGGCAGCGCGACCGTCACGATCGCCGCGTCGAGGATGACCATGAAGAAGGCGCCGCAGAGGAGCGCGAGCGCCCACCAGCGGCGGGGATCTGGCGCGGGCACGGGCGCTGGGCGCGGGAACTGCGCGGCGGATTCCGTGTTGTCAGGGAGTGCGTTCATCGTGACCTTCCGATTCGTTTCAGCCTTTGCAGTAACGATCCGCCGTCGTGCAGGAACTCATCGGTCTCTCTCGGCCGCGCTCGCGAGACGGCGACGAGGACGAGTGGGAAGGCACCGACGCTGCGGAGGTGGGCTACGGGGAGCCGAGCGATCGGGATCATCGAGCCGCTCCGGAACCGTCGGCACGTCCCCGCCCTGCCCTCGATCTCGAGCTCTCCCTGCTCGACGACCACGATGGCGTCGGGCGGGAGAACCAGCTCCAAGTCGAGCTCGAGCCGGGGCGCCACCCGAAAGACCCGCTTGGAGAAGCCCCCCGGGAGCGGATGGCAAAAGAGCGCATCGGCGGCGCTCTCGTCCGGGGTCATTTCAACGTGTCGGGGAGGCCGAAGGCCGGGAAGAGCCGGGGTAGATGAAGAAGTGCATGCCCGTGACCAGGCCGGACTCGATCTCGACCACGTTGACGGCGAACGGCGTGGCGTCGGCGCCCTCGCCCCGATAGACGCCGAATGCCGGCTGCCGGTTCGCGCGCGTCGGGACGAACCGGTGCGGGTCCGACCCGGGCCCGAAGGCGACGCCGGCGAGGAAGGCCGCGATCGCTTCGCGTCCGTCGTACCAGGTCGGGTGCGGCGGCATCGCCATCCGTACGTCCTCACGAAGAAGCGTGACGAGCTGAGCCGCGTCGTGCCGCTCGAAAGCCTCCATGTACGTCTGGAGGAGCGAAAGCTCGGCATCCTCCGCAGCGGCGGCTGTCGCCCACTCGAGCCGTCTCGCGGGGAGCCGCTCCTTCATCGTCGCCCGCGCTCGCTGGAGGGCGCTGTTCACGGCGGCGACGCTCATCTCGAGCACTGAGGCGGTCTCGGATGCGGACCAGTCGAGCACGTCGCGCAGGATCAGGACGGCGCGCTGGCGGGGCGGGAGATGCTGGATCGCGGCGAGAAAGGCGAGCTCGATGGTCTCGCGCGCGACGACGACGTCTTCCGGCTCGGGACTCTCGTCGAGGAGACGGTCGGGGTACGGCTGAAGCCAAGGGAGGTCGGCGGGCGGCTGGGGGCGGGCGCCGACCGCTGCGGCGGGGCCCGAGTCGAAGGGGACGAGGCGCCGAGGACGGCGCTCCAGCATCCTGAGGCAGGCGTTGGTGGTGATGCGGTAGAGCCAGGCGCGGAAGCTGGACTCTCCCCGGTACGTCGCGCGCCCGCTCCACGCTCGGATGAACGCCTCTTGCAGTGCGTCCTGCGCATCTTCGAGCGAGCCGAGCATCCGGTAGGCGTGCACCTGCAGCTCGCCGCGGAAGCGCTCGACGAGCTGCGTGAACGCAGCCTCGTCGCCCGCCGTAGCCGCGCTGACGATCTGCTGCTCTGTCTCGGTCGCCGTAGCCGCTCCTTCGCTGGCACGTCGGCCCGCACGAGATCGTACGGGCGCCACTCACTATTCGATCCCGCCGCGAGCCGAAACTCATCGGCGGATGCGTGTGTTCTTCGACTCGCCTGCTTGCGTTGCTCCTCGTCGTCAGACGGCAAGGCCTGACACCCGCCAGGCGATCGCCGCCGTCGGGGCAGCCGTGCCTTCCTGAGCGAGATCGAACTACAAGTCCGCCTATAGCGGCACGAAAGGACGGGCTCTCAAACCTCGTCAGGCACCGGTTGAAATCTTGCGCTGGTCCGAATTCCCGCCGCGCCTCCATCACATTCGTTATGGAGCGAGCTCTGGAGTTGTCGGACAGACGGCTCCGGCGGCTCTCTTCAGGCGTTTCGCGGACCTAGTCAGTCCACCAATCGCGCTGTCCGTCGACGTCAGCACGCCGATTCTCGCCGAGATTGGGCGCCCCGATCACGATGATCTCGAGGCCGTCGGGCCCGGCTTCGTAGCCTCGCCACGTACCGGGTGGGACGCGCAACGCGTCCCACTCTCTGAGCTCGACGATTTCGTCGTCGAGCTTCATCCGCCCGCTCCCGCGCACGACGACGTAGACCTCTTCCTGCTCCTTGTGCGTGTGGCCGTACGGGAACCGGTAGCCGGGCGGGATGCGCTGGTAACACAGGCCGGACTGCTCGAGTTCCAGCGCATCGGTAGCCAGGCGGAACTCCAGCTCCGGCGCACCGTCGAAATTGGACCCGAAGTCTTTCAGGTCGTGCCTGAGGTTTCTGAGCGAGAACGGCATGGCGACGACCCTATCGCTGTTCCGCAATCGCCGATGAACGCACCGGCGACTGTCAGTGAGAGTCGATCATGGACGGGTGCAGGCTGCAGACAGCTGGCGCCTAGGAGCCGAGGCGGAGTGTCGCCGGCGGTGGTTGTAGTCCGCCTCGGCCCTCTCATCCCGATTGAAACCTTGCGCGGGTTCGATTCCCGCCGCTTCTAGCGGCGTCAGTTAGCTCGGGTCCGCATCAGGCGAGCGTCTCCTGGCTCGAAAGCTCCTCCAAGCCCAGAGTTCGAAGGCACATGCGAGCACGAGTCCGACAATAAAGATCACTCCCCAAGGCGACGGGGGCCACGCACCGAACACCCCCATCCCGAAGACGATCAGGATGAAAATCCAACAAACAGTGTCTAGGACGATCCACCAGCCACGGAACTCGACCATGTCGTCTCAGCTCGCTTGGGCGCCGGCCCGCCACGGCAAGCGGCGTAGTTCCTGAGCAAGGGCCTGGGCTCCGGACTCTCCATGGCGACGCGCCCACAGGCTGAGCCACTCCTCGTCGTCCAGGAAGAACTTCCAGTCACTGGCGACTCCATGCCTCACGAACAGAAACGGCACGGGCGACTGGAATGGTCGGAAGCTCGAGTTGTATAACGCAGTCCCCTTGTTGCCTTCGTAGTACGGCCCGAACAGGATTCCGTCTTCCACATACGACGGAACCGCAAGCTGCTTTAGGACGTCGTCGAAGACGCCCTGGGCACGATTGGCCGACAAGTCGGTGAAAACAACGACGATGACGTTGTAGATAACGTCGTCGCCTTCAGTAGGTCGAATGTCCAAGAGCAGCCTCTTGTAGCCGCTCATAAGCTCGACAACTTCCGGCACGTCCCGGTCGGCGATCTGCTCGGGAGCGAGCCAAAGTGTCTTACGTTCCAATGACCCAGGCACGAAGGGACAGACGGTCCCAGCGCGGCCAAGATCCTTGTGAGGCTTGACCACGTAAGTCTTGATCCAGTCTGCGACAGCGTGAAGCGCATTTAGATCGCGTTCCGCGAGCTCCCGTGTCCTGCTGACCTCCTCCAGATCGTCGAGGAGGAAAAGATTGGTCTGTGCTGGTGTGGTCTGTGCTGGTGTGGTCTGTGCTGGCATGGAACCTCCTCCGAAGAGGGCCACCTCTAGCGCCTATGCCGCAGGGGCGAAGAAGTCGATAAGCAGCTGGTTCACGCGTTCGGCCTCGTCGTGGTGCACCCAGTGCGACGCGTCGGGCAGGCGCTCCACGCGGTCGAGGTTGGGCACATCGTCGCTTTCGGGCTCGGCGAGGTCGGAGCCGAGGTAGGAATCGCGCTCCCCCCAGATCACCAGTGTCGGCGCCGAGATCGGGCGAAGCTTTGCCGCGGCTTCCTTCTGGGACTGTCTTACCGAGGCGCGGTAGTAGTTGATCATCGCGGCCGATGCCCCTGGCTGCGACCACGCCTCGACGTAGCGTTCGAGTTCGTGGTCGGTGTAAGGCGGGTTCGCGTCTTCCAGGAAGTGTCGGAAGAAGTGCCAGTCTCTGGCGTGCACTACCTCCTCGGGCAGTCCCGGTAGCGCAAAGAAGAAGAAGTACCAGGACTTCCGGAGCTGGTTCGGGTGGTGCAGTCCCTGCGAGAGCCGCCGCGGATGAGCGGCGTTGAGGATGGCGAGTCGGTCGACCACCTCGGGGTGGTTCATCGCGGTGGTCCAGGCGATGGTTCCGCCCCAGTCGTGACCGACCAACAGCGCGGACTCGGCACCGAGTTCTCCTATGAGAGCGCGGATGTCAGCGGCGAGCAGGTCGACGCCGTAGGCCTCGAAGTCCTCTGGCTTCGATGACAGGTTGTAGCCGCGCGTGTCGGGCGCGACGACCCGAAAACCCGCCGCGGCGAGCGGGGCGATCTGGTGCCGCCAGCCGAACCAGAACTCCGGGAAGCCGTGCAGCAGAACGATCAGCGGGGCATCACCATCGCCGGCCTCGACGTAGTGCAAACTCACATCGCCGACCTGGGCGTTGCCCTCCCGAAGCTCGATCCCGACGTCAGGGAGCAGACTCGTCGTGGGCATGAGGACCTCCTTGGGCGGGGACTCGGCGCGAGACTACGCCTGTCGGACTGGATACGCAAAAGCAGTGTCGCCGCTCTGACACGCACCCGGTCTCGGGAGGACATTCCCGAACACTGGCCCAGTCGAGCCGTTGCGGTGTAGACGGCCCGCAAGCAGCGGGTGGCGAGAGAGCGTAAGACGCTCCGCAAGCAAGCCGCTCGAACGCGCCGATCAACGCAATGATCTGAAAGCCGCCCGCACCTCGGTTGAGAAGAGCTCCGGCTCTTCCCAGGCGGCGAAGTGGCCGCCGCTCTCGACCTCGTTGAAGTAGACGACATTGGGGTACGACTTCTCGACCCAGCTGCGCGGGGTTCGCCAGATCTCGCCGGGGAACGTCGTGAAGCCGACCGGGATCGGCGGCGGCGGCAGCGGCTGGCGGCCCGCGGCCGGCGCGTCCGGCCCGTAGGCCTCCCAGTACGACCGGGCCGCCGAGGCCCCGGTGCCCGTCAGCCAGTACAGCGTGATGTTGTCGACGATGTTGTCCCGGGTGAGATTGCCCGCAGGCTCCCCGTCGATGAAGGCATGGGAGATCTTGTAGTAGCTGTCCGTGTCGTGGTCGATCATCCAGGCGGCCAGGGCGACGGGGGAGTCGAGCAGGGCATAGCCGATCGTCTGCGGGCGGGTGGCCATCTCGATGTAGTAGCCATTCCCTGACTGCCCGAAGGTGGCGATCTGCGCCGCCGCGGCGCGTTCCTCGTCGGTGTCCGTCGGCATGGTGCCGCTCAGCGCCGGCACGAGCAGATTCGTGTGGATGCCGATCAACCCCTCGGGTGCCTGGCGGCCCATCGTGTCGGTGACGCCGGCGCCCACGTCGCCACCCTGGGCCACGTAGCGGGTGTAGCCGAGGCGGCGCATGAGCTCGGCCCAGGCCCGTGCGGTCCGGCCCAGGTCCCAGCCGACCTCGACCGGCTCGCCCGAGAAGCCGTACCCGGGCAGGGAGGGCAGCACGAGGTGGAAGGCATCCTCGGCGCTGCCGCCGTGCGCGGTCGGGTCCGTCAGCGGGCCAACGGAGTCGATCATCTCCACGACGGAGCCGGGCCAGCCGTGAGTCATGATCAGCGGCAGCGCGTTCTCATGCGACGACTTGACGTGGATGAAGTGGATGTCCACGCCGCCGATCTCGGTCGTGGACTGCGGAAGCGCATTGAGCCTCGCCTCGACCCGCCCGAAGTCGTAGTCGGTCGTCCAGTAGCGAGCGAGCTCCTCGAGTGCCGCCAGCTGGACACCTTGCGAGCGATCGGCGACAAGCTCCTTGGTTGGCCAGCGCGTCCCGGCGATCCGGCGGCGCAGCTCGGCGAGCTTCTCTTCGGGAGTGTCGACGTGGAAGGGACGGATGTCGGTGGCGGTCTGGGCGGTGGTGCTCATCACGACCTCCCTGGTTGGCAGGTGCGGTTCCGGATGACTTCGGGACTTGGGCCTGAGACTACCCCTGCCGGTTGGGGCTCAGCAACAAGTCTCCGCAGAGCGCCACGACTATCGCCGTAGCTCTCGGGCGATATTTCTGAACGCTGGCTCAGGTGACCGTTCCTACCTAGGGACCCGCGAAGCTCGATGCGGCCACCGCGCACCTGCCGCTTGCGGCATAACGAGTTCGGTCTTTACGACCCGACCATTGAGCCGACCCGGAGCAGGTTCCCGCTCGGGTCGCGAAGCATGAACTCACGCATCCCATAGTCGGAAGTCACCGGGGCCTCCACTTCAACGCCGGAACTACTCCACTCGGCGTAAAGCGCGTCCGCGTCCGCGACCATGAGGTAGCAACTGGCCGGTCCGCTCAACTCAGGAAACGCGTTCGGCTCACCGAGCAGATGAAGCTCGATCTCGCCCCGGCCGAGGATCAGATAGCCCCATGCCTCGGGCGGCGCACCTCGGTTCTCAAACCCGAGTCGCTCGTAGAAGGTCAGCGACTCGTGGAGATCGCGACTCGGCAGGATCGGGACCGCTCGTTCACTGGTCGCGCCCACCCTCAGAAACTACACGGCGGGTAGATGGGACATTTCTGATCACTCGCACATCCGAGCGTGCTCTCACCTGTGACGCAACGGGCGCGGTTGAAATCTTGGGCGGGTTCGATTCCCGCCGCCTCCACTTCAGGTTTCAAGCGAACTCCTCGTCGGAAAAAGGTCTCGATGGGCGGCGCGAGCTCTCTGCCCGTATGTTTACGCCCGCCCACTGCTGGTGATCGTCATCCGTCTCGTTAACGGCATCGTCTGTCCTCCGTACGTCAAGTGGGTTCGGCGAAGGGCCGCAGCAGCCGTGGACGTCCCGTCGTGACACCCGCTGTGCATCAGGACGGTACCGCTGCGCCAGCCGAGCGCTCGTGGAACCTCTCCCTGCTCGCCGAGACCGAGCCGGGCCGACGGAACCGCCGGACGATCGACGCGTTCTTCCTGCTTCTCGCCGCGATCGTGATCGGCCTGACGGCGGTCGTCGCTTCGACGGCCGAGAGCGACGACAAGGATGTCGCGGGGGCGCTGCAGACCATTCTCGCGTGGGCGGACTCGCTCTGGCGAGTCGCCTTCGTCGGGCTGCTCGCCTTCGCGCTGGTGGTCGTGCTCGAGGTGCTGTTGAGCCGGCGGTGGAGCCTCGCCCGGGATCTGATCGTGGCCGGCCTGCTCGTCGTCGGCGCGGTCTTCGTGCTGAACGGCATCGTCGAGTCCGACTGGGTTCCGATCGAGAGTCACCTGCTCTCGAACTGGGGCTACCCGGAGCTTCGGCTCGCCGTTTCGGCCGCGATCATCGTGGTCGCCGGCCCGGAGCTCGTGCACTGGGCCCGGCGGCTGGCCGTCTGGGCGCTCCCGTTCGCCACCGTCGGCGCGGTCGTGCTCGGCTCGGGGCTCCCGTCGGCGGCGCTCGGTGCCCTGGCGCTCGGCGTCGGAGCGGGGGCGATCGTGCGGCTCGCCTTCGGGTCGGCGGCCGGCGTTCCGCCGACAGCGCACGTGCGCGCCGCGCTGGCCGCTCTCGGTGTCGAGGTCGAGGAGCTGGCCCTGGCGTCACGGCAGCGGGTCGGCTACGCCGAGTACGTCGGTCGCGACGCCGAGGGGCCGCTTCGAGTCCGTGTCCTCGGCCGCGACGCGCAGGACACACAGCGGCTCGCGCGACGCTGGCGCCTCCTCGCCTATCGCGATCCGCCTCGAAGCGCCCCTGTCGGGCGCCTGGAGCAGGTCGAGCATGAGGGGCTCGCGCTCTTCATGGCCGCGAAGGCGGGCGTCCGGGTCCCCGACGTCGTCATCGCCGCCCTCGGCTCCGAGGGCGACGCGCTCATCGCCACGCGTCAGCCGGATGTCCCGCCCCTGGAGCTCTCGAGCCCCGAAGACGTGACCGACGAAATGCTCGTCGACCTGTGGAACGAGGTCGACAAGCTGCAACGGGCCGGGGTCTCCCACGGGCGTCTCAACCTGAGCAACGTGCTCGTGACCGAGGACGGGCCGATGCTCGTGGACCTCTCGGCTGCGACGCTCGGCGCTCCTCCGTCGGCGCTCGCGACCGACGTGGCCGAGCTCCTCGTCGCGACGTGTTGCCTCATCGGCCCCGAGCGAACCCTCGCGAGGGCGGTCGAGGCCGGCTTCGGCGACGCCCTGACGTATGTCCAGCCGTACCTGCAGGGCGCCGCGTTGACGCCGCACACGCGCGACCTGGCCCGCTCGCACGAGCTCGGCCTGAAGGAGCTCCGCGCTTCCATCGGCAAGGCAACCGGGACGCCGGTGCCCGAGATCGCGGAGATGCGACGGATCCGCCCCAAGGACGTCCTCACGATGGCGGCCCTCGTCTTCGCCGCGTACGCGGTCCTCAGCCAGCTCGCCGACATCGGATTCGGCACGATCGGCGACGAGCTCCGCGGGGCTGAGCTCGCTTGGGTGCTTCTCGCCCTGATCCTGGCCCAGATGGCGTTCATCGGGTCGGGGATCTCCGTGCGTGGGGCGGTGGCGGCGCCGCTCGCCCTCCTACCGTGCGTTGTCCTCCAGTCCGCGATCAAGTTCATCAACCTGACGGTGCCGAGCTCGGCGGGCCGCATCGGGATGAACCTCGCTTTCCTCCAGAAGCAAGGCGTCCCAACCGCTCAGGCGCTCGCCTCGGGAGCCGTCGACGACGTCTCGGAGACGATCGTGCAGGTGGCACTCCTCGTGATTGCCCTCTCTTTCGTCAACGTCGATCTCGACACCGGCCAGTTCGGCGACACGGGCCCAGACACTCGCCTCCTGGTCGGGATCGGCGTCGCGCTGCTGGTGAGCGCCGTCGTGGTTCTCGCGGTCCCCAAGATGCGCAACAGGGTCGTGCCCGGCGTCAGGAGTGCGCTGTCCGGCCTCTGGACCGTCCTCCGCGTCCGCCGCAAGCGGATCGAGCTCTTCGGCGGCAACGTGCTGTCGGAGCTCACCTACGCACTCGCCCTGGGAGCGACGTGTCTTGCCTACGGGGCCCACCTCAGCCTCGCCGAGCTCGTCTTCGTCAACACGTCGGCAGCGGTGCTCTCGAGCCTGATTCCCGTGCCGGGCGGGATTGGCGCCGCGGAGGCGGCGCTCTCGGCCGGCCTGATCGCGGTGGGCGTGGACGAGTCGACCGCGTTCGCGATCGCGATCACCCAACGGCTCTCCACCTTCTACCTGCCTCCGATCTGGGGCTACTTCTCCCTCCGCTGGCTTGGCAACAAGGGCTTCATCTGAGCGGGTCGCGAGAGGGGTTGCCGGCGCCGGCCTCTAAGCAATCAGCTGGCGAGCGGCGAGCTCCGGCAGAACGTGGTTTCGTATCGCCGGCGCCAGTCTCCCCGGCGCTTCGCCGTCTGCGCCGACCCAGGCCAGAGCCGCGATCTCGGCTCGAGTCGAGATTGGACCGCCGACACGGACCAGGTAGACGTGCATCTCCATCGCGACTCCTTCGAGGGCGGCCTCGTCGGATACGACGCTGAAGAGGTCGGCGTCGACGATCGCCACGCCAAGCTCCTCCTCGAGCTCTCGAGCGAGCGTGTCTCGCGGCTTCTCGTCCCTCTCCGGCTTTCCACCAGGGAGGTAGAAGACATCCGGCGCCTCTTGCTTGCTGACGAGCAAGACCTTCCCGGAATCGATGACGGCTGCCGCAACCACCTGTAGAGGAGGCACCACCTGCCATTGTTAGCTGACCTTGCATCGCCTTTAGGTCGGCCGAAGCGAAAAGCCGGCCGCTGCGTCCGACTAGAGGCGTCTTCAGCGCGGAAGCACTGCTCGGTCGCACAGGCTCTCGCGTGTACCTCGTTTTCCTAGGTACTGTCGGCGACTTCGGACGCGGGTTCGAATCCCGCCACCTCCATCGGCTTGGAACATGGGCCAGAGGACGGTCTTGCCGGACGTTGCTTCCCCGTACGCGCGCCGCATGAGCTCACGTGCCGCGATCTTCATGTCGGTGGTCGGGGGAGTAGGCTTGCCGCCGTGGATCGCTTCGTCCTCGTTGCTCGCCTGACACCCGACGGTCGTCAGCAAGCGCGGGCGCTTCTCGCGGAACACTCGGCTCTCGGCATGGAGGAGCTCGAGACCTACTTAGACCGACACACCATCTTCTTGACCGAGACCGAGGTCATCTTCCTGTTTGAAGGCAAGGGCGCGCCCGAGGCGGTCAGAGCGCTTTTCAACGATCCAGTCCGGTCGACGCCCATCGGTCGCTGGCTACCGCTCTTCGACGGACCCCTTCATCAAGCACTAGAGGCGTACGTCTGGGAGCGCGAAGGAGATAGCTGACCGTGCGCCAGGCACTCATTCATCGTCGTCTTGCTCCTTCCGGTCTGCGTCGGGACGGTCCGACAGGACCTCCGCGGCGTCTTCAGCGTCCGCTTCGTCGACGAGGAGACGCGCGCCGCCCGTGAGGTCGAACGGGTAGGCGCCGCCGGCGTCGTCGGCTGCGACCTGGGACGGGATTCCCGCCGCGGCGAGAGCCGTCTGCGCGAGCTCTGCGTCGCTTCGCGTGGGGTAAGCGCCGACCTGGATCATCTCGGGCTATGCCGCAAGGCGACCGTCTTGATAGTGGGCGGTACTGAAGTCTCGGTGGCGCAACTCTAACGAGTAACCAGCTCGATCTTACGTCGAATCCGGCCATTTGACCGACGCGGTGGCTGCGCGAGTGCCTCGCGCATCTTCGCCAGCGCGCCGGCCTCGATCTGTCGGGCGCGCTCGGCCGTCAGACCGAGGTCGCCGCCGATCTGGTCGAGCGTCTGTGCTGGCTGACCTAGTAGCCCGAAGTGGGCTCGGATGACCGCGCGTTCACGCTCGTCGAGTTGGTCGGCGACGTCACGCACCTCGCGTATCTCGATCGTGTCCAGCACGTGCTCGTAGGCCTGTTCGGCAACGGGATCGACGATCGCGTCGCCGACCGTCTCGCTCGTGTCCGCCTCGGCCCTGAGTAGCTCATCGAGGGCGCGTGGCATTCGCTCGGTCGCCTGCAAGCTCTCGAGCTGTGCCGGCGTAAATCCGGTAGCACCGCTCAATTGGTCGACTGTCGGTTCGGTGCCGTGAGCCTGGACGTACTCGCCACGTGCAGTCCTCATTTGAGCGAGCGCTCGGACCGCGCGGTCGGAGAGCGCCACGGGCCGCGTCAGCTCCGCGACGAGCTCCTGCATCGCCTTGCGCACCCAGAACGAGGCGTATGCCCAGAAGGGTGTGTTTAGCCGTGGGTCGTACCGCCGCACAGCGAACAGCAAGCCGACGACTCCCTGCTGATGAAGCTCCTGGCGCTCGATGCCCGCAGCGGTGGGGAAGCCCAGCGCGAGCCCTGCGATCGCCGGCATGAAGGCCTCGACCAGCTTGCGCCCAGCCTCCGCGTCCCCGCTGTCGGCTGCGACGACGAGGGCTTGTTCCTGCGAAGGAGTGAGCGGTTCGGCGTGGTTCACCGAACCCGCTGGGCGACCCCGTAGGCGCTGAGATCTTCGAGCCACGTCGTCCTACGTCGGGAGGCGATTCTTGCAGGAATCCCCACCGGATTGCGAGGAAATCCTTGGATTCTCGTGACGGCGGCTTATTTGGGTTCTTGTGCGCGGCGCGCACCCAATCGCCGGGAGGTCGACATGAGCACCACCCAGTGCACCTTCACGCCACCGCGATCCGCCCCTTCCAGGTGAAGGTTCCGGAAGCGGAGCTCGAAGCCTACGCCGACGCATCGCGGCGACGCGCTGGCCCGAGAAAGAGACCGTCGCCGATCAGTCGCAAGGCGTGCCGCTCGCGACGATGCGGGAGCTCGCGCGCTACTGGGAGACGGAGTACGACTGGCGGGGTGCGAGGCGAGGCTGAACGCCCTCCCGCAGTTCGTGACCGAGATCGACGGCCTCGACATCCACTTCATCCACGTCCGGTCGCAGCACGAGGACGCGTTGCCGCTCGTCGTCAACCACGGCTGGCCCGGCTCGATCGTCGAGCAGCTGAAGATCATCGAGCCGCTGACCAATCCCACGGCGCACGGCGCGAGCGCAGCGGCCGCCTTTCACGTGGTGATCCCGTCGATGCCGGGCTACGGCTTCTCGGGCAAGCCCACGAGCCCCGGCTGGGGTCCCGAGCGCATGGGCCGAGCCTGGGCCGAGCTGATGGAGCGCCTCGGCTACGCCCGCTACGTCGCCCAGGGCGGCGACTGGGGTGCGTTCGTCGTCGACCAGATGGGCTTGCAGGCGCCTGCGGGATTGCTCGCCATCCACAGCAACATGCCTGCCACCGTTCCGGCTGACATCGACAAGGCATCCCTGGCGGGCGAGCCGCCCCCATCCGGTCTCTCGGCTGACGAGCGACGCGCCTATGAGCAGCTGATCAGGACGTACGCCCAGGTCGAGTACGCGAGGATGATGGCCGCGCGCCCGCAAACGCTGTACGGCATCGCGGATTCACCCGTTGGCCTGGCCGCCTGGCTTCTCGACCACAACGACGCCGACGGGCAGCCGGCCGCGGCGGTCGCCGCCGCTCTGGATCGGGCCACGAGCGCCACCGGCGAGCTGACGCGCGACGAGGTCCTCGACAACATCACGCTCTACTGGCTGACGAACACCGGGGTCTCCGCGTCCCGCCTCTACTGGGAGTACAAGGGCGGCTTCTTCAACGCGAAGGGCGTCTCGATCCCCGTGGCCGTGACCGTCTTCCCCGGCGAGCAGTACCAGGCGCCGCGGAGCTGGGCCGAGCAGGCCTACCCCAATCTCATCTACTTCAACGAGGTCGACAAAGGCGGCCACTTCGCGGCGTGGGAGGAGCCGGAGCTCTTCTCCGCCGAGGTGCGAGCCGCGTTCAGGTCACTGCGAACGAATGGAGGCACTCATGAGTAGCACCGAGACTGCAACCGAGATCCGGCCCTTCCACGCTCGAGATTCCAGAGGAGCAGATCGACGACCTCCGCCGGCGCATCGCGGCGACGCGCTGGCCCAGCAAGGAGCTCGTCCCGGATCGGTCGCAGGGCGTCCAGCTGGCGACGACACGGGCGCTCGCGGACTACTGGGCGAACGAGTACGACTTCGGGCGCGTGGAGGCGCGGCTGAACGCGCTGCCGCAGTTCACGACCCAGATCGACGGGGTGGACATCCACTTCATCCATGTGAAGTCGCAGCACGAGAACGCGTTGCCGCTGGTCATGACGCACGGTTGGCCCGGCTCGGTCATCGAGCTGCTCGAGACCGTCGGCCCGCTCACGGACCCAACCGCGCACGGAGGGGCACGCCGAGGACGCGTTCGACCTCGTGCTGCCGTCGCTGCCCGGCTACGGCTTCTCCGGCGAGCCGACCGAGCTCGGCTGGGACGCCGACCGCATCGCACGCGCGTGGGCGGAGCTCATGGACCGCCTCGGCTACACGCGCTACGTCGCCCAGGGGGGCGACGTGGGCGCCTACGTCACCGACTCGATGGGCCGCCAAGCGCCCGAGGGGCTGCTCGGCATCCACCTCAACGTGCTCACCGCGGCGGTCGCTCTCGAGGACCAACTGCCGGCGGAGTCCGAGCAGGAACGGGCGGCGCACGACGCGCTCAACACGTTCTTGACGGATGGCTTCGCCATCGTCCTGGAGCAGTCCACCCGGCCGCAGACGATCGGCTACGCCCTGCTGGATTCACCCGTCGCCCTGGCGGCCTGGATGCTCGACCACGACACGGACAGCTACTACAAGATCTCCCCCGCGTTCGTCGACGGCGAGCCCGCGGGCAACCTCACCCGGGACAACATCGTCGACGACATCACGCTGTACTGGCTGACGGGCACCGGCGCCTCGGCCGCCCGGTGGTACTGGGAGTTCGGACGGGCCCAGGCCGCAGCCGGTGCGGCCGGCCAGGCCCCGCCGCCGGTCGCGGTTCCGGTCGCCTACACGAACTTCCCCGGCGAGGTCTTCCCTGCCCCGCGCAGCTGGGTCGAGGTGGTCTTCCCCGGCCTCGCCTACTTCAACGAGGTCGACAGGGGCGGCCACTTCGCGGCCTGGGAAGAGCCGGAGCTCTTCTCCGACGAGGTGCGGGCCGCCTTCAGGTCACTGAGAACGAATGGAGGCTCAGCATGAGCAGCACCGTCGACACCGCAACCGAGATCAAGCCCTTTCACGTCGAGATTCCAGAGGAGCAGATCGACGACCTCCGCCGGCGCATCGCGGCGACGCGCTGGCCGAGCAAGGAGCTCGTCCCGGATCGGTCGCAGGGCGTCCAGCTGGCGACGACACGGGCGCTCGCGGACTATTGGGCGAACGAGTACGACTTCGGGCGCGTGGAGGCGCGGCTGAACGCGTTGCCGCAGTTCACGACCCAGATCGACGGGGTGGACATCCACTTCATCCATGTGAAGTCGCGGCACGAGAACGCGTTGCCGCTGGTCATGACGCACGGTTGGCCCGGCTCGGTCATCGAGCTGCTCGAGACCGTCGGACCGCTCACGGACCCAACCGCGCACGGAGGGGCCGCCGAGGACGCGTTCGACCTCGTGCTGCCGTCGCTGCCCGGCTACGGCTTCTCCGGCGAGCCGGCCGAGCTCGGCTGGAACGTCGGCCGCGTCGCGCAGGCCTGGGCGGAGCTGATGAACCGCCTCGGCTACACGCGCTACGTCGCCCAGGGCGGCGACGTGGGCGCCGCCGTCACCGACGCGATGGGACGGCAGGCACCCAAAGGGCTGCTCGGCATCCACACGAACCTGCTCGTGACGGTGCTGGCCGGCCCTCAGCCGGAGGAATCCGATGAGGAACGCGCGGCGGCCGAGGCGATCGCCACATTCAGGGCGAGCGGGTTCGGCTACTTCCTGGAGATGGCCACGCGGCCGCAGACGATCGGCTACGCCCTGCTGGATTCACCCGTCGCCCTGGCCGCCTGGCTGCTCGACCACGACACGGACAGCTACTACAAGATCTCCCACGCTTTCCTCGACGGCGAGCCCGCCGGCAATCTCACCCGGGACACGATCGTCGACAACATCACGCTGTACTGGCTGACGGGCACCGGCGCCTCGGCGGCCCGGTCCTACTGGGAGGACGGACAAGCCGCGGCTCAAGCACGCGCGGCCGGCCAGGCTCCACCGGACGTCTCGCTCCCGGTCGGGTTCACCACGTTCCCCGGCGAGATCTGGCGGACTCCGCGCAGCTGGGTCGAAAACTCGTACCCCAACGTCAGCTACTTCAACGAGGTCGACAGGGGCGGGCACTTCGCCGCCTGGGAAGAGCCTGAGCTCTTCTCCGATGAGGTGCGGGCCGCGTTCAGGTCACTGCGTTGATCGGAGGTCGCTAGATGACCCTGTTCGGGACTGTTCACATGCCGCCGCTCGACGGGGCGACCGAGTGGATCAACTCCGAGCCACTCGACCCCGCCGGGCTGCGCGGCAGCGTCGTCCTCGTGAACTTCTGGACGCTCACCTGCATCAACTGGCTGCGCCAGGAGCCCTACGTGCGCGCGTGGTCCCAGGCCTACCGCGATGACGGGCTGGTCGTGATCGGAGCCCACACGCCGGAGTTCTCGTTCGAGCACGAGATCGAGCTCGTGCGCCGGGCGACGAAGGACCGAGAGATCGACTACCCGGTCGCGGTCGACAACGACTACGGGATCTGGAGCGCCTTCGACAACCACTACTGGCCGGCGCTCTACTTCGTCGATCGGGAGGGGATCATCCGCGACCAGCACTTCGGCGAGGGACGCTACGAGCAATCGGAGCGCGTAATCCAGGAGCTGCTCGGCGTCGAGCGCGAGCTCGTCTCCGTCGAAGGGCTCGGCGTGGAGGCCGAGGCGGACTGGGACCACCTGCGGACGCCGGAGACGTACCTCGGCTACGGGCGCAGCGAGCGCTTCGCATCCCCGGACGGGGACACGCCCAACGAAGCACGGGCCTACGGGCTCCCCGAGCGCCTGAGCCTCAACGAGTGGGCCCTGGCCGGCGAGTGGACGATCGGGCGGGAGAATGTCGTGCTCGACCAGGCCGGCGGAAGCATCTCCTTCCGGTTCGACGCGCGCGACGCGCATCTCGTGCTCTCTCCCGGAGGAAACGAGCCGATTCCTTTCCGCGTGCTCGTCGACGGCGAGCCTCCGGGCGCCTCACACGGCGTCGACGTCGGCGAGGACGGGAGCGGGACGCTCGATTACGGTCGCATGTACCAGCTCGTGCGCGAGCACGACACGGTTCGCGAGCGGACGCTGGAGATCACGTTCCTCGAGCCCGGCGCCGAGGCGTACTCGTTCACTTTCGGGTAGCCGCGTCCGATCGACGGCCACGACAGTCTCCGACTGCGCACGTACCGCGCTCGATCCGCCGTTGCTCAAGGTGAGTCTTCGGAGACCCCCACTTCGCCGACGTAGCGAAACCCCATGGCTCGGATCGCTCCCTCCTCGATGAGGGCACGCTCCCTCTCTTCGTCGATGTCGGCGAGCTCCCCGTACAAGTAGGGCATCCAGCTGAAGAAGCGCTCGGTGAAGAGCCGATCCAGCTCTTTGCGCATCGCCGCGTACCCGTGCAGGTCGGCGTGGTCGTTCTCCCAGGCGGCGAGACAGGCTTGGAGCGAGCGCGGGGCGCCTGGCTCGCCAGCCCGTTGCGCGAAGTACCACCGGGCCGTCTTTTCGTCGAGGCGGTCGCAGGCGTGCTCGTCGAGGATCAGGCGGCCCTCCGACCGCAGTAAGCCGGCGATCTTCTCGAGGGCGCCTGGGAGATCGGGGATGTGATGGAGGGCCCGACTGGCCACGACAGCGTCGAAGGCGTCGGTGGCCGCGAATTCCTCGAGTGACACGGCCTCGAAAAGCTGACCCCTCGGCGCGTCCGGGTCGATCGCCACCACGTCGTAGCCGGAGCCGGCGATCGCACGTGCGAGGTCGCCGCGGCCGCAACCCACCTCGAGAACGCGGGCCGGCGTAGGCGGGAGGTGGACTTCCGTAAACGACCGGAGACTCATGCTCGGGAGCGGTCTCGCGACCAGCTAGCCAACGCAGGCGGCTGCGAGCTCGGCGTTCTGGGCGCAGCACCGTGTGAGCGTGGCGATGAAGCCCCGCTCGCTCGGACTCAACGGTCGGCGGGAGAGCCGCGCGACGTAGAGCCGCCGCTCGATCCGCGGCCGTCCTCTGAGGCGGAAGCTTGCGAGCTCGCCACGCTCGATCTCCTCGGCGACGGCATAGCGTGAGAGGAAGGCGATGCCGAGTCCTTCGCGGGCGGCGCGCTTGATTGCCTCGCCTGAATCGAGCTCCCAGACTCGGACCGGGCGCGAATCGAGCGCGCCCAGCGCGCGCTCCGCCGTCTGCCGGGTACTCGAGCCAGCCTCGCGCACGAGCAGGGTCTGATCGGCGAGAACGGCCGGCTCGATCCGCCCAGCTCTGATCGGAAGCAGGCCGGGCTTGGCGATGCCGACGATCTCGTCCGTGAGGAAGGGCGTCAGCTCGACTCGTTCATCGACCTGCGTCTCGCCGACGAGAGCGAGCTGCACCCGTCCAGCGTGAAGGCGCTCGATCATCTCGCCCGTGGAGGCGATCTCGACCTCGACGGTGACGTTCGGATGGTCGCGCCGGAAACACCCGAGTATGTCCGGCAGGAGATAGACGCCCGGCGTCGTCGAGGCGCCGATGTGAATCGTGCCTGCCTCGAGCCCGGCGAGGGCGCCCAGCTCCTCCTCTCCTGCCTGGAGCGCTGCGAGCGCCTCCCGTGCGCGAGAGGCGAGCAGGCTGCCGGCCTCGGTGAGGCGGCTCCCGCGTCCGTTTCGCTCGACGAGTCGCTGTCCTGCCGCTGCTTCGAGCAGCCGCAGGTGTTCGCTTGCGCTTGGTTGTCCAATCCCGATGCTCCTTGCGGCCGCCGACACGGTTCCCTGCCGCTCGATCTCGACGAGCAGGCGGAGGCGGGTGGTGTCCCAGAGGAGCGAGAGCGATGTATCGGTCACGACGATGATCGATATCGGAAGATTCGCCTTGCCCCATACTACGGCGAGTCGTACCTTTGTGGCAAGCGATGGTTCTGCGACCGTTCCTGTTCCCTCCGACCGCCTGCGCGAGCTACGTGTTCGGCTGCCTCACGCACGGCCAGCTTGCAGTCCTCGACCCGCACGTCGACCTGGTCGCCGGCTACCTCGACGAGGCTGAGCGGCTCGGCGCCCCGATCAGCGCCGTCTTCGAGACCCATGTCCAGGCAGACCATGTCTCGGGGCTCCCGGCGCTCGTCGAGGCGACCGGGGCAATGGCATACCTGCCGGCCGGAGCGACCGTCGATTTCGAGCATGTTCCACTCGCCGATTGCGAAGTCGTCGAGCTCGGGAACACCATCGTGCGAGCACTCGCCACACCGGGCCACGCACCGGCGCACAACGCCTACCTTGTGGCAGACAGGCGCCGAGGGACGGAAGAGCCGTGGCTTGTATTCACCGGCGACTCGCTGCTCGTTGGCGACGTCGGTCGTCCGGACCTCCACGCCGGCGTCCGGCCCGAGCCGGCGGCGAAAGACCTCCACAGGTCGATCCAGCGTCTGCTCGAGCTGCCCGACCACGTTCTCGTCTATCCGAGCCACTACGGGGGCTCGGTCTGCGGCCGAGGCCTCTCGGGTAATCCGTTCTCGAGCATCGGCTTCGAACGCCGCCACAACGCAGCCCTCGAACATCCGGATGCGGCCGCCTTCGCCGAGGCGTTGCTCGATGACCTACCGCCTGGCCCCGCGAACCAGCGCGAGATCGTCGAGGCCAACCGCCGCGGAAGAATCCCGTCGCGGACATGACCGCGGCCTCGGCTCGCCTTGGGTTACGGGCGAACGCCGGCCAGTTCTCACTGCTCGTCGCGCTCAACGCCTTCGTCGGCGCAATGGTCGGGCTCGAACGCAGCGTGCTTCCCCTGGTCGGCGAGAGCGACTTCGGTCTCACGTCCAAGAGCGCGATTCTCAGTTTCGTCGTTGCTTTCGGGATCACGAAGGCACTCGCCAACCTCGCCGCCGGAGGCCTGGCCGACCACGTAGGACGCAAGCGCCTCCTGGTCATCGGCTGGCTTCTGGCGCTCCCCGTGCCACTCATGATTGCGCTTGCGCCCAGCTGGGGCTGGATCGTGGCCGCAAACCTCTTCCTCGGTGCCAACCAAGGCCTTGCCTGGTCGATGACGGTCGTGATGAAGATCGATCTCGTCGGCCCGCGGCGCCGTGGCCTTGCCCTCGGTTTCAACGAATCGGCGGGCTACCTTGGCGTCGCCGCGACGGCGTTTCTCACCGGCACGCTCGCCGCCACCTTTGCCCCGCGCACGCTCGTGTGGAGCTTGGGAGCCGTGATCGCCGTGCTGGGAACAGTGATCTCGATCCTCTTCGTGCGCGATACCGCAAGTCACGTCGCACGCGAGCAGCGCGCCCACGGCGCCCACGTCGCTCGTACCCTTCGCTCGGCATTCGAGCGAGCGACGCTTCGCCACCCGACCCTCCGCGCCTGCTCGCAGGCCGGGCTGGTCAACAATCTGAACGACGCGCTCGCCTGGGGGTTGGCGCCCCTGTACCTCGCCGCCCACGGCGCGAGCGCGCCCCAGATCGGCATCGTCGCGGCTGTCTATCCAGCCGTCTGGGGCGCCGGGCAGCTCCTCACCGGCTGGCTCTCCGATCACATCGGCCGCAAGCCTCTGATCGTCGCCGGCATGTTCACGCAGGCTGGTGCGCTTGCCCTGCTTGTCGCAGGCGGTGGTGCCTTCGCACCCGCTCTCGCCGCCGCCGTGTTGCTCGGCATCGGAACTGCTCTGGTATATCCGACGTTGATCGCGGCCGTCTCCGATGCGGTCCAGCCCGCCGAGCGAGCCCAGGTCGTGGGGGTCTACCGCTTCTGGCGCGACTTCGGATTCGTCGTCGGCGCGCTCCTGGTCGGGTTTGTCGCCGACGCTGCCGGCTATGGCATAGCGATCGCGATCGTTGCCGGACTGACCGCGGCAAGCGGAGCGTGGGTCGCCTTCACCGCCTGGGTGGAGCGGGATCGCTCGGCAGACCGCCTGGCGACTCGGCGAAACGTCGACGACTTGCTCGCCGCCGCGCGCCGACGAATCGCGCCCCGACACACCGCGAAAGAAGCATATGAAGCGCTGAGCAAGGGAGCACTGATCGTCGACCTGCGCTCGAATGACGACCGACGCCAGCGAGGCGTCGTGCCCGGCTCAATTCACATCCCGCGCTCGGTCCTCGAATGGCGCGTCGACCCCGACTGCGAGTTTCGTAACCCGGCTGCCTGCGACCTCGAGCGCGAGGTCATCCTCATGTGCGCCGACGGATTCTCGTCGAGCTTCGCGGCGCTCTCACTGCGCGAGCTCGGCTACCGCCGCGCCACCGACCTCGTCGGCGGCTTCAGCGCCTGGAAGGCCGACGGACTGCCGGTGCACCCGGCACCCGAGCCGGAAGCCGCGGATGAGCTGCTCGGCATGGGCCGCCCGGAGCCGCTCGCGGACGACAACCTGACGGTGCCACCGGCGTAACTGCCGCTTGCCAGAGCTGCCGGGCAGCTCCGTTGCTGCACAGTCACCACACAGGAACACATGGGCGTCAAAACTTCGGTAGCGTCACCTGAAGGTCCGGATCCCGAGATAACAGCGCAAGCTGACGTCACAGGGCGAGGAGGCTCTCCATGACAACCACACGTAGACGATGGATTACGGCGTTCGTGGGGATGGGGTTGGTGCTCCTCGCGGTCCCGGCCGTGTGGGCGCTCGGTGGCGGGGGTGCCCGCGAGCAGTCTCCGCTCGTGATCGGGCACCGCGGGGCGGCCGGGTACCTGCCCGACCACACGCTGGAGGGGTACGAGCTGGCGATCAAGCTCGGCGCCGACTACATCGAGCCGGATCTCGTGGCCACGAAGGACGGGCACCTGATCGCGCGCCACGAGCCGAACATCACCAGCACGACCGACGTCGCGAGCCATCCCGAGTTCGCCGACCGGGAAACGACGAAGGTGGTCGACGGGGTCGCCGAGACCGGCTTCTTCGCGTCCGACTTCACTCTCGCCGAGATCAAGACCCTGCGTGCCGTCCAGCCGCTGGCTGAGCGACCGCAGCAGTTCAACGGCCGCTTCGAGATCCCTACGCTCAGCGAAGTCATCGACCTGGCGAAGCGCTGGTCGAAGAAGCTCGACCGCGAGATCGGCGTCTACCCCGAGACCAAGCACCCGACCTACCACGCCGACCTCGGGCTTCCGCTCGAGGAGCGGCTCGTGAAGGTGCTGAAACGGGAAGGCTGGAACAACCGCCGCGCGCCGGTCTTCATCCAGTCCTTCGAGCAGTCCAACTTGAAGCTCCTCGACGGGCTGACGAAGGTGCGCCTGGTCCAGCTCGTGGACGCCAACGACGTCGACCCGGCCGGGACGATCACCTACGCGCCGCCGTTCGACCGCCCCTACGACTGGACCGTCTCAGGCGATCCCGTGCTCCAGAGCCGCACGTTCGGGTTCTTCGCCACCGACGAGGGCCTCGAGGAGATCAGCACGTACGCCGACGGCATCGGCCCCTGGAAGCCGTACATCGTCAGCTCGCGCGCGATCGCGTTGAACCCCGACGGGACGGTCGCCGACGCGAACGGCGACGGTCTCGTGAACGAGACCGACCGCGAGCTGCTCCCGCCGACCGATCTCGTCGAGCGCGCCCACGACCACGGCCTGCTGATCCACACGTGGACGTTCCGAAACGAGCAGCGCCGGCTTGCAAGCGATTTCGGCGGAAACCCGGTCAACGAGTACCTGCTCTTCTACGAGCTCGGCGTCGACGGTCTCTTCTCGGACTTCCCCGACACCGCGTTCACCTCCCGGGAGCTGTTCCGGCTGGAGGGCAGCTAACGGCCACTCTGAGGATGAGATCAGGTGGGACCCGCCTCGCGGGAGCGTTCGGCCCGCTGTTTGATCCCGAGCAGCATCTTCCGTTCCATGAGGAGCGAGGCGGGCTCCATCGGAACCATTCCGAGACGAGCGACGAGGTTTGGTAGGCGGAAGCGATTGCGGCTGATCAGCCGCGTGGAGCCGTTGCGCGGCTCGAGCACGAACGTCCAGACCCAGTTGCCGTCCTCGGAGCGCGAGGCGAGGACGCGCTCGGGCTCCACGCGCTCGACCCGCATGCGATTCGATCCGTAGCCGATCGTGTCGCCGCTTTGCGGGTGCTGGAACTCGGGCAGGATGCGATCGGCGCTGTGCATGTCGAGGCCGAGCAGGTTCTCGATCCAGTCGTAGGTGTAGGCCCCGCCGCGAGGCGAGGGGCCGATCTGCGCGATCCAGGGCCAGACCGCCGTCGGGGGTGCGTCGATCTCGACGGCCCTGGTTGCGATCCCGTCGGCGTCTTCGAGCAGCTCGTCGCCCGGCAGCCGGGCAGCTGCCTCCGCGTCCGTCGCTCCCCAGGTCAGGACCGGCGCGCGCAGGAAGCGGAGATACGCGGCTACGAGGGCCACGACCGCGAGGCCGGCGTGTCGCAGTTTCACGAGGGGATTGTGCCGGTCTCGAGCAGGCTCTTGAGGCGCGAGTAGCCCCGGCCGAGGTTCGTCTGCGTCGTGCGCGCAATCATCGGTTCAACCAGGAGACCTGGGTGAACTACCGATACGACGCGAGGGCACCGCTGCTCTTCATCGCAGGCGGCGCGGACAACGTCATGCCGCCCTCGGTGAACGAGTCGAACGCCAAGCACTACAAGTCCGACACGGACACCGACTACAAGGAGTTCCCCAGTCGCTCCCACTGGACCTGCGGGGAGCCCGGCTGGGAGGAGTTGCCGACTACGCCCTCGTCTGGGCGGTCGAGCACGCGGGCCGCGGCAGCCATCGAAAGCAGGTTCCTAGCCGAGCGACGGCCCTGGAGACGACCGGCGGCCTGCCTCAGACGGAGATGCTGACCGGGAACGTCGCGAGCCAGGCGACGGTGCCGACGAGGATGACGATCCCGAACGCGAGCAGCAGGACGCGAAGGCGGTGCGTCCGGAACCTCGCGGCCATGCCGGCGAAGAACAGCGCCGTCGCGAAGAGAACGACCGCGAGCACGTAATTCGTGGCCCGCTGGACGTTCGCCCTGGCCTGGGCGGACAGCGCATCGGCCTCCACCTCAAGCCGCTGCGCTTCCTGTCTCGCAGCCACCTGGTACTCCGGCATGGCGAAGGGCGTCAGCGGCGCGTCGGGGTTCTGGAGCGGCCTCGTGGCGATCCAGGCGTCCATCGCCGGCTTGAACTCGGGGCGAAAGCGCTCGTAGTAGAAGTCGACCAGCTCGTCCTGCTCCTGGGCATAGGCGTCCACCCACTGCGTGAACGTCGCCACGTCGACCTGCGTCTGCGCGTTCGCGAGGTTCGCGGCGCGCGTCGACTCGATCCGGGCGGCGTTCGCGCGGCTGAACGCCTTCGCCTGCTCGCCGTTCCAGCGGCTGGCCTGGTAGCCGCTCCAGGCCGTGCCGACGGTCGCCAGGGCCAGAAGCACGGCCGCGATCGTCTCGACGCGATCGGTCTTCTCCTCGGCCGGCCGCGCTATTCAGAGGGATTCCCTTCAGCATCACACGGGATGCGGACGTCGCTCTCGATTGCACTCAGCGCCTCGTCGACGATCCGCAGGGTGCGTTCCATGGCGACGGGGCGGAGGCCGCCGACGTCCGAGTGGAACGGGTTGTCGAGGAAGTTGAGGAGCAGCAGCATCAGGACGATCACCGAGGTGACCGATCCCATCAGGACACCCTGCGTCACCGCGCCCTCGCCGCTGTCCGCGAAGAAGAGCATGTACGCGAAGATGACGATGGAGATGAAGAACAGGACGATCCAGAGCGGCGACGGGATCACGCCTACCGCCCCGTGGATCCGGTCTTGCCGAGCCTGCTCGCGAGCCGAAGTCTGGTCGAGCCACTTGTCGTACGCGGATTGCTCGCTCGCGCTGCTGGGCTCGACGCCCTGCAGCGTGCGGAACATCTCGACTCCCCAGGGATTGATGGCGTCGCCCTGCGTGCCCGCCTCCATTCGTTCCCACTCGCCGTTCACGACCGAGCGCCCGTAGCAGACGAGCTCACCCGTCAGCTCGCCGGCCGCGGCGGCCGGGAAGAACTGGGCGGTCTCGACCTGCTGGATCACCGCCAGGGCCTCTGCCTCGGCGCCGGTGCGCGACTGGTCGTAGCTCGTGAACGTGAGGAAGATGATGAAGCCGAGCAGCACCGAGAAGCCGGTCGCGAGCACGCCGAAGACGCCTGAGGCGCGATCTCCGTCCTGGAAATAGCTGCCCTCGGGCGCCCGCCTGCGGACGAGCAGCATCACCGTGACGGTGAGCGCGGTTACCGCAGCAGTGATCAGGAATCCCCAGAGCAGGTTCACGGTCGCCTGCGAACCCTAAACCGAACCCTCGACGTGTCGTGTGGGCTAGCGAACGGTCTATCCTCCGCACCAATGAGCAGCGATACCGCGCCAGCGAGCTTCATCCGACCGGACGGCAAGGAAAAGGTCACCGGATCCGGCCGCTACACGGCCGACCTCAACCTCACGGGCCAGCTGCACGCGAAGCTGCGCTACGCCGACCACACGCATGCCCGCATCGTCTCCATAGACGCGAGTCGCGCCCGAGCGCTGCCGGGCGTGCTCGCCGTCGTCACCCACGAGGACGTGCCGGACGTGCTCTACGGCGACCTCGCCCAGGATCGGCGGCTGTTCGCGCGTGATCGCGTGCGCTTCGAGGGCGACGTCGTCGCGGCCGTCGCCGCCCTGACCCCGGAGATTGCGGCCGAGGCCGCGGCCGCGATCGAGGTCGAGTACGAGCCGCTGCCCGCCGTCAGCGACATCGAGGCCGCCCTGGCGGAGGACGCGCCGCTGATCCACGAGGACTGGGAGTCCTACGAGGCCGACGAGGAGCTCGGCCGCGACGGCAACGTCCTCGGCTACTCGACCGTCGTGAAGGGCGACGCCGACGCAGCGATGGCGAGGGCGGACGTCGTCGTCAAGGGTCGCTACGTCACCGACTCCTCGCAGGGCGCGCCGATCGAGCCGCGCGCGCTCCTGGCTCAGTGGGAGGGCGACCGCGTCACCGTCTGGAGCTCGACCCAGGTCCCCTATGCCGCGCGGGCCGGCGTCGCGCACGTGCTCCAGATCCCGCAGTCCCACGTTCGCATCATCGTCCCGCTGCTCGGGGGCGGCTTCGGCTCCAAGTGCGACTTCCACTACGAGGCGCACGTCGCCGCGCTCGCGCGGGCGGCTGGGCGGCCCGTAAAGCTCGTCTTCTCCCGCGAGGAGGAGTTCATCGCCCCGGACCACCGCCGCGAGGGCATGGTGATCGAGCTCGAGACCGGCGCACGTCGCGACGGGACACTCGTGGCCCGCCGCGGCCGCCTCGTCCTCGACGGTGGCGCCTACTGTGGCGAAGGCGGCTTCTTCGCGCAGCTCGCGGCGATGCACGCCTGCGGCCCCTACGCGATCGAGCACGTGGGCATCGGGTCTACGCTCGTCTATACGAACAACCAGCCCTCGGGCTCGATCCGCGCGCCCACCGCGCCCCAGGTCTGCTGGGCCCTCGAACAGCACATGGACGAGCTGGCCGAGGCGCTCGGGCTCGACCCTGTCGAGCTGCGTCGGCGCACCCTGGTCGCCGAGGGCGACGAGGGCCCGACGCGGCAGGTGTTCGGGCCGATCTCGATGAAGGAGACGCTCGAGCGGGCTGTCGAGATGATCAGGCCGGATGGCGATCTCCCCGAGGACGAGGCAATCGGGGTCTCGTGCGGCTGGTGGCCGTCCTTCGGCAATCCCTCCGGCGCGTATGTGAAGCTGAACGGCGACGGCTCGGGGACGATCGTGACCGGGGCCCAGGAGAACGGGAGCGGAGCTGTGATGGCGTTGCCGCTCCTCGCCGCGGAGGTGCTCGGCATGAAGCCCTCGGACTTCTCGATCCTCTACCAGGACACGGCTGCCGCGCCCTTCGACGCGGGCTCGTCGGGCTCGCAGACGACGATGAACAACGGGCGCGCCGTCGTCGCGGCCTCCGGCGAGGTGCGCGACAAGCTGCTCGACCTTGCCGCGGAGCAGCTGGAGGTCGCGCGCGAGGATCTCGAGCTCGCCGACGGGCAGGTGCGCGTCGTCGGCTCGCCGTCGAAGGCCGTGGAGATCTCCGAGCTCGCCGGCTCCGGCGAGCAGCTCATCGGCAAGGGCTCCGGCCCGGTGCCCGAGAATCCGCCCTGCCACGTCGAGGGCTGTCTGGGCCGGCTCGGCATGGAATCGTTCCTGGAGCCGCAGGTCTTCACCCACGCCGCCCGCGTCAAGGTCGATCGCGAGACGGGCGTCGTCCGCGTGTTGCAGGTCGCCGCCGTCCACGACTCGGGCGTGATCGTTAACCGCCTCGGCGCTACCGGGCAGGTCTTCGGCGGCGTCGTCATGGGCATCGGGCAGGCGCTCCTGGAGGCCTCGCAGCTCGACGCCGACGGCCGCCAGCGCAACCCGCATCTCCTCGACTACAAGCTTGTGACCGCGTCCGACGCCCCGCGGATCGACGTCGCCTGGATCGAGACGCCGGCGAAGAACGGCGGCCCAAAAGGGACGAAGGGCGTCGGCGAGCCGCCGACCGTGCCGACTCCGGGAGCGATCGCAAACGCCATCGCCCGCGTCCTCGGCGCCCGCGTCCGAGAGCTGCCGATGACTCCCGAGCGGATCTGGGCGGCGGGACAGAGCGGATGACGTCCACATTCGTCGCGGCCGCGACCGTCGACGAGGCGCTCGCGGCGCTGGCCGGCGGCGCGCGTCCGGTCGCCGGCGGGACCGATCTCGTCGTCGGCTCCCGGCAGGGGAAGGCGCCGCTCCCCGAGAGCATCGTCGCCATTCACGGCCTCGACGAGCTCCGCGCCTCGGCCACGGGGGATGGATGGCTCCGGGTCGGAGCGCTGGTGACCCATGCGGAGATCGCTGCCGACCCGCTCGTCCGCGATCGCCTGACGGCGCTCGCGGACGCCTCCGCGATCGTGGGCTCCCACGCGACGCGGGCGCAGGGGACGGTCGGCGGCAACCTGATGAACGCATCACCGGCGATGGAAGTGGGGGGGCCGCTCATGGTCTTCGGCGCGGCCGTGACCCTCCGCTCGGAAGCCGGCGAGCGGCAGGTCCCCGTCGCGGACCTCGTCAGCGGCCCCGGAACGACCGTAGCGGAGCCGGACGAGCTGCTCACCGAGGTCGAGGTTCCGCTTCCCCCCGACGGAAGCGGCAGCTGCTACGCCCGCCTCGAGTACCGGCGGCAGATGGAGATCGCGGTCGTCGGCGTGACGGCGGCGGTCACGGTCGCGGGAGGGTCGGTGGTGCAAGCCGGCGTCGCGATCACGGCGCTTGCCCCCACGATCAGGCTCGTGCCGGAAGCGGCGGACGCGCTCGTCGGCTCCGACGGGGGCGCCGACGCCGTGGCGCGGGCAGCGGAGGCGGCGGCCAAGGCGGCCGAGCCGATCACCGACGTCCGCGCGTCGGCCGACTACCGGAGGGCGATGGCGGAGGTGGTCGCGCGGCGTGTGCTGACGGCGGCGATCGCCCGCGCGGGGGGCGAACCCGTCCCGGTGCCGGCCAGCGACGCGCTCTTCGGCGCAGGAGGCGGGTCATGAGGGTTCCGGTGACGCTGACCGTGAACGGCGTCGCCTTCCCGCTCGAGCTGGAGCCGTCGACGACCCTCCTCTACGCCGTCCGCGACGACGTCGGGCTCACGGGCGCGAAGGAGGGCTGCGACGACTCCGAGTGCGGCGCGTGCATGATGCTCCTCGACGGGAAGCCCGTGAACTCGTGCTCGTACCTCGCCGCCCAGGCGGACGGCCGCGAGGTGACGACCGTCGAGGGTCTTGGCGACGGCGCCGACCTCGCGCCGCTCCAGCGCGCCTTCCTCGAGCAGGGCGGGGTGCAGTGCGGCTTCTGCACGCCGGGCATGCTCATCTCGGCTACGGCCCTGCTGGAGGCGAATCCGAGCCCTTCTGAGGACGAGGTTCGGATCGCGCTCTCGGGGAACCTCTGTCGCTGCACGGGCTACGACGGCATCGTCAAGGCCGTGCTCGACGCTACTCCTTGACATGTAACCAATAGGTTACGTATCATCGCCGCCATGGACGAGGTGTTCAAGGCGCTGGCCGACCCGACACGCCGCAGCCTCCTCGACGAGCTGTACGAGGACGACGGCCAGACGCTGAGCGCGCTCGAGCGGCGCTTGCCGATGACCCGCATCGGCGTGATGAAGCACCTGCGGGTGCTCGAGGCCGCCGGCCTGGTGACGACCAAGCGGCGCGGTCGCGAGAAGCTCCACTTCCTGAACCCCGTCCCGATCAGGCTCGTCCACGACCGCTGGGTGAGCAAGTACGCCGAGCCCTGGGCCGCGACGCTCACTGGGCTCAAGAAGCGAATGGAGGAAACGATGGAGAAGGTGTTCGAGATCTACATCAAGACGAGCCCGGAGCGGCTCTGGGAGGCGATCACCGACCCCGAGCTGCGCTCGCAGTACTCGTTCGGCGTCGCCGTCAACTCGGACTGGGCGCCCGGCTCCCGCTACGAGTCCACCCACGCCGGAGCGGGCATTGCCATCGCCGAGGGCGAGAACCTGGAGGTCGATCCGCCGCGCCGGCTCGTCCAGAGCTTCAACGCGCTCTGGAGCGACGACGTGAAAGCCGAGGGCACCTCCCGCGTCACCTGGGAGATCGAGCCCGTCGCCGACTCCTGCCGGCTGACCGTCACGCACGATCAGCTCCGCGAGGGCGCCAACGACGAGCTCTACGGTGGCTGGCCGATGATCCTCTCCGGCCTGAAGACGCTGCTGGAGACCGGGGAGAGGCTGACGACGCCCGGCTCACTCATGTACGCGGACGCCACATCGGCGTCCTGAAGCCGTGCCGGCCGAGGCGCCGCCGATTCGGGGGCGGCGCCTCGGCCAGTCGCCTGCTAATCCGCCTCCATCATGCGGAAGTGGTTTCCCGACACGTCGCGGAAGCCGGCGTCGAGGCCGTACGGCTGCTGGGTCGGCTCCTGGACGAACTCCACCCCGCGGCCCTTGAGCTCCTCGTAGGTGGCCTGGACGTCGTCCGCCGCGAAGAAGAGGCCACCGACGGCGCCCTTGGCGAGGACCGCCTGGATCTGGGCGCGGGTGTCCTCGTCGAAGACCGGCGGGCCCGGCACAGCCATCAGCGTGATGGAGACGTCGGGCTGGCCCGGGACGCCGACGCTGAGCCAGCGGAAGTTGCCGAGCTCGGGCACCGTGACGTCCTCACGAAGCTCCATCCCGAGCTTCTCGGTGTAGAAGGCGAGAGCCTCGTCCTGGTCGTGGACCCAGACCTGGGTGTGCGTAAGCTGCTTGAGCATCGTGATCCTTTCGCTTTGGTGAACGGTCGCCGGCGACGTTAGCCAGGCGTGCCGTGGCTGTCTTCTCCAAACGTGCTGGCCGCCGGGCGGGCGTAGGCCTGCAGGACGCAGGTGGGGACGCGGGCATGCGTCACCGCGGGAGGATGGGCGGCGCGGTAGGCGGTGGGCGACATCCTGAAGGCCCGCCCGAAGCTCGTCGTGAACGACCCGATGCTGCGCAGGCCGACGAGGAGGCAAACATCCACCACCGAGCGGTCCGTGTTGCGGAGCAGCTCCGCCGCGCGTTCGAGCCGGCGGGTCAGGAGGTACTGGTGCGGCGACTCGCCGAAGGCCTGCCGGAACTCGCGGCTGAAATGGGCGGGTGAGAGGTGGGCGGCACGAGCCAGCGTCGGCACGTCGAGCGGCTCGCGGTACCGAGTGTCGATCAAGTCCTTCGCCCGCAGGAGGTGCCGGACGGGATGGACGGTCTTCACGGCCTCCAGTATCGCGATCGTCGAGGGTTCGGCGAAATACGGACGCCGTGAAGCGCGGCCCGCGGTAGAGGTCGCGGAACCGGATTCTTTCCAGCAAGATCCCCTCTGCATGAGGAGGACACGGTGAGCGCCATCCCGGCCTCGATGTGGGCGATCCGGCTGCACCCGCAGCTCGTCTACGAACGGATCGAGACCCCAACCCCCGGGCCCGGAGAGGCGCTCGTGCGGGTGTACGCCGCGGCGATTACTCGAGACGAGCTCGAGTGGCCGGTGGATCGACTCCCGGCGATCCCGTCGTACGAGCTCTCCGGCGTCGTCGTAGCAGGAGAGGGTGTCAACGTCGGAGACGAGGTCTTCGCGCTCGGGGCCTTCGACCGGGACGGCGCTGCGGCCGAATACGCCGTCGTCCCCAGCCAGCTCCTGGGGCCGAAGCCGCAGGCGGTTGCCCACGTCGAGAGCGCCTCCATCCCGCTCGCGGGCCTAAGCGCCTGGCAGGGGCTCTTCGACCACGGCAAGCTTGCTCCGGGAGAGCGGGTGCTGATCCACGGAGCCGCCGGCGGGGTGGGGAGCTTCGCCGTCCAGCTCGCGCGCCACCGGGGCGCGCACGTCATCGGCACGACGTCGAGCGGCGGGGTCGAGACCGCCCGCGCGCTCGGCGCGGACGAGGTCGTCGACTCGACGACGACCCGCTTCGAGGACGCCCTCGACCCGGTCGATCTCGTCTTCGACACGGCCGGCGGCGACCTGCTCGAGCGCTCGCCCGCCGTCTTGCGTGAGGGTGGACGCCTCGTCTCGATCGCCGAGGAGCCCCCGGGCGAGAGCGTGTACTTCGTTGTCGAGCCGAACCGCGAGCAGCTCGGGGAGCTCGCCCGCCTCGCCGATGCCCGAGAGCTGCGGCCGCTGGTCGACTCGGTCTTTCCGCTCGACGAGGCGCAGGCGGCGTTCCAGCGCGTCATGGAGCCGGGCAAGCGTGGCAAAGTGGTTCTCCGCGTCGTCGATGACTAGCCAAGTGCAGAAAGGGGAGGCGTTCCGGGCGCTGCACGCCGGCGAGGCGTTCGTGATCCCGAACCCTTGGGACGCCGGCTCGGCCCGGGTGCTGGCCGCGCTCGGGTTCAAAGCGCTCGCCACCACAAGCTCCGGCTTCGCGTTCACGCTCGGCCGCCTGGACGGCGACGTCACCCTCGACGAGGTGGTCGACCACGCCGCGGCGCTCGACCGGGCCACCGATCTGCCGCTCTCCGTCGATCTCGAGAACGGCTACGGGCCGGACCCGAAGGACGCGGCGCTCGCGATCGCCCGGGTTGCCGACGCGGGGGCCGTCGGCGGCTCGATCGAGGACTACGACCCAGCAAGCGGCCTCTACGAGATCGCGTACGCCGCGGAGCGGATCGCCGCCGCGGCGGAGACCGCTCGAAGCCTCGGCGTCCCGTTCGTCCTCACCGCGCGGGCCGAGAACCACATCCGCGGCAACCCGGACCTCGAGGACACGATCGGACGCCTCCAGGCCTTCGAAGCGGCCGGCGCAGACGTGCTCTACGCGCCCGGGCTGCAGACGACCGAGGAGATCCGAGCGGTGTGCGATGCCGTCTCCAGGCCGGTGAACGTGCTCGCGCTGCCCGGCCTGACGGTGGGCGAGATCGCCGCGGCCGGCGCGCGGCGGATCAGCGTTGGAGGCGGCCTGACGTGGGTAGCCGCCAGCGCGACGGCAGCTGCGGCCGTAGAGATCCGCGACGCCGGTGATCTCTCCTCGCTCGGCGCACGCCTTCCGCTCGACGAGTGGCTCAGCCGCTGAGGCGGGAACGCTCTCGAGAGCGAACGCGGTTGACCCGGGGCAATGACGGGGCCGCTTCTCGTTCTATCGGAAGCTAGGACGCCTTCTTCGCCTGCCCATGGGCGGGCGCGCCCTCGTGGCCTTGCCCGGGCGACTCAGGCTTGCCGCGGGCGGGCTGCGCGTGCCCGTTGGAGCTCGCGGGCGAGCCGGCCGTCTTCGCGTGGCCGAGCGCCCTGCCGTTCCCCTGTCCGTTTCCGTGCCCGTTCTTCTTCCCGTCGTTCTTGGTCTTCGCGGCGGCGGCGGTCGCCTGGCCGAACTCACGACCGCGCTCGGCGCGTGGCCCGGGGCGCTCGGGGGCCTTGACGACGGCCGGCCGCGACTGGTCCTCCCCCGGCGCGGCGATCGGCGTGGTGGGCGCGGCCGGCGCGGACGGGCCGGGTGAGGGCGCATGCTTCGGCGCTGCGACTACGGCTGCGGGCGCTCCGGGGTCGGGTCGGTCGCGCCACACACCGGTAGGGTCGGTGGCGACGACCGTTGCCGTCGTCGCGGCGGCGACCGTGAGCGCGGCGAGCTTGACGCCGGCGCTGCCGGCAAAGAGCCCCTTGATGGCCGCCGCGAGGCCGCCCACGTCCAGGGCGCGTAGCGCCTTTCGCCGTTCGCGCTTGCCCGGATCGTCGAGGGCGGCGGCGAGCGACCGGCGCGCACGGAATATCAGCGTGTCGACCGCGGCCTGGGTCAGGCCGAGCCGGTGTCCCACCTCCTGGTACGAGAGGCCCTGCCATTCCCGCAGGAGAATTGCCTCGCGCTGGCGCTCCGGCATGCTGCAGAGGGCGTCGGTCAGGCCGATGAGCGCGTCGGCCGAGCGCTCCGGCGCGGCCACGGTCTCCTCGAGAATCGTGATGTCGTGGGCTCGCTCGATCTTCCGGCGTCGACCAGACGAGCGCATCCGGACGAAGCAGACATTCTGGGCGATACGAAGGAGCCAAGCGGAGCCAACCCTCGGCCGCGTCCCCCGGTTCAGGCTTCGGCAGGCGTTCAGATAGGTGGTCTGGAGCGCGTCCTCCGCTTCCTCCGGCGAGCGGAGAAGCCGCAGGCAGTAGCCGTAGATCCAGCCCGAGTGCTCGTGGAAGAGCTGCTCGGCTGTTTCGGACGCAGCCGGCGCCAGGACGACGCGGCTCGCCTCGGGGGCAACGGCCATACAGAGATTGTTACGGATCCTCAGCGAGGTTCAAGCTCGGCGCAGGTTTTCGCCGGTGCGGGCGTCTGTGCTTGGGACAACCACTCCCAGCCAGGGACATCGACATGGAGGCCAGACACCTCATGAAACGTGGACTTATCGCGGTGCTCGCCGGGGCGCTCGCCGCCGCGCTCCTCGTACCGGTGGCCGGCGCGAAGCCCGGCAACGGAAACGGCAACGGAAAGGGCCACGGTCCGCCCGCGTGGGCGGGCAGCGGCGCTCAAGGCCCGACCGGCGGCGGCAGGCTAGACCGGGCCGGCAAGAGCCACGGCCAGGAGAAGAAGGCCGAGCGGCAAGCTGCGCGCGGGGGCGAAGCCGAGACCGGCGAGGACGGCCCAAAGCACATGAATCCCGCCTGGATGTGCAAGTTCGAGCGAGACCAGATGGGCGCCGAAGCGTTCGCCGAGGAATACGGTGAGAACGAGAACAAGGCCAACGCCTTCGGCAAGTGCGTCTCTCGGGAGGCGCACGACCGCGACGGCGTCACCGAGGGCGACGACGAGGCTCCGGCGCCTGGCGACGAGACGCCCGAGCCCGGCGAGTCCTCGGAGGAGGAGCCCGAGGAGCCGGCGCTACCAACCGCCGTCCAGGCGTTCCTCCACTACCTGTGGCCGCTCTTCTTCTAGCCATGACCCAGGTCCGCGGTGGCGGGCTCAGCAGCGTCGGGCGTTTTCGCCCGTAGCTCCACCACTCCAAGAGTCGCCCCTGGACTACGGCCACCAGGGGCGACTACTTCCTTCAGGCGATCGACAGCGGCGTGTGCAGGGGGACGCGGTCGTACAGGTCGATCACGTCCCTGACGGTCATGCGGATGCAGCCGTGTGACGCCGCCGTGCCGATGGAGGCTTCGTCGGCCGTCCCGTGGATCCCGGCGCCGTCCCAGAAGCCCATCCAGCGCGCCTTGATCGGGTTGTCGGGATCGTTCCCCTTGATCACCTTGCCCGCCAGGTCTCCCGCCCAGGCCTTGTCGGGGACGTACCAGGCTGGATTGGCGGCCATGCTCTCGATCTCGTAGATGCCGGATGGGGTCTCGAAGCCGAGCGCCCCGATCCCGACCGGATAGGTCCTGACGAGCTTGCGGTCCACGAAGAGGCGGAGCTCGCGCCGGCTGCGGCTGATCGCGATGAAGTGGCTGTAGCGGTCGGTCAGCTCCCCCGTCGTCACCTTCGGCTTGGTGGACTTCGTCGGGACGGCCAGGCTGCGGCTCTCCTCGGCGCCGACGACGGCCTCGGAGATGCCCCGTCGAAGCGCCTGCGCCTGGACGGTGACCCCGGTGCTTGCGGGGGTGAGGAGAACGCCGGTGAACGACGCCGCTACCCTCGCGTCGCGGGCGTCGCGGTCGAGCTCGCGACGGATCCCGGCGACGACCCTTGCGACCGCCCCGGTCGAGTAGTCGACATCCAGCTCGTAGGCCTTCCCCTGGGCGCGCCCGGTCAAGCTGAGGAGCGAGCGCCGAATGAAGCTGCCCTCACGGCTCTCCGCCAGCGCCGTGCCCACGACCTCGTCGGCATTGGTGCTGACGTCGAAGAGCGCGGCGTCGAGCTCGAAGTCGCGGTCGCGGTACGTGAGCGTGAGCGGCTGGCCGAGGCGCTGGGCGATCTCCCGCTCCACGGCGGCGCGAGCTTCCGCCTCGGACATGCCGCCGACGTCCACGCCGCCGACGGTCGTCCCTGCGACGATCTCCCCCGAGCGCGCCGCATCGTATCGATGCAGGGCTACGATGCCCGACCCTAAAAGGACGGCGAGAGCAAGGAGCGAGATGACGAGCGCCTTGCGCACGCGAAGCCCCCTACCTTAGCGCCGCGGGCCTGCTCGGGGCCCTCGCTCGTGTCGCTACCCTCACGCGGTGCCCGTTCGCTCGGACATCCGCAACCTCGCCATCGTGGCGCACGTCGACCACGGCAAGACGACGCTCGTCGACGCGCTGCTCTGGCAGTCGGGCGCGTTCCGCGCCAACCAGGACGTCGCCGAGCGCGTCCTCGACACGATGGACCTCGAGCGCGAGAAGGGGATCACCATCCTCGCCAAGAACACGGCCGTCCGCTATGCGGGGACGAAGATCAACATCGTCGACACGCCCGGCCACGCGGACTTCGGAGGCGAGGTGGAACGTGGCCTGACGATGGTCGACGGCGTGCTCCTGCTCGTGGATGCAAGCGAGGGGCCGCTGCCGCAAACCCGCTTTGTGCTCCGCAAGGCGCTCGAGGCACGGCTCCCGGTGATCCTCGTCGTCAACAAGGTCGATCGGCCCGACGCGCGCATCGAGGCGGTCGTGAACGAGGTGTACGAGCTCTTCCTCGACCTGGACGCGGACGAGAGCCAGATCGAGTTCCCGATCGTCTACTGCAACGGGAAGGCCGGCCGGGCCTCGCTCGACTCCGACCCGGACGCCCTCGGCCCCGACCTGCAGCCGCTGCTCGATCTGATCTTGGAGCACATCCCGGCGCCCACCTTCGAGGAGGGACATCCGCTGCAGGCTCTCGTCACGAACCTGGACGCTTCACCCTACGTCGGCCGCCTGGCCCTCTGCCGCGTCTTGCAAGGGACGATCCAGCGCGGGCAGCCGATCGCCTGGTGTCGAGCCGACGGCTCCGTCGAGCGGGCGAAGACGACCGAGCTGTACGTCACCGAGGCGCTCGATCGCGTCGAGGCCGAAACGGCGGGGCCCGGGGAGATCGTCGCGATCGCCGGGATCCCCGAAGTGACGATCGGCGAGACGCTCGCCGACCCCGATGACCCGCGCCCGCTTCCCGTGATCTCCGTGGACGAGCCCTCGCTCTCGGTCACGATCGGCATCAACACCTCGCCCCTCGCAGGCCTCGACGGAGACAAGCTGACTGCGAGCCTGGTGGAGAGCCGGCTCCGCGCGGAGCTCGTGGGCAACGTCTCGCTCCGGATCCTGCCGACCGAACGGCCCGAGGTCTGGGAAATGCAGGGGCGCGGCGAGCTCCAGCTCGCGATCCTCGTCGAGCAGATGCGCCGCGAGGGCTTCGAGCTGACGGTGGGCAAGCCGCAGGTCGTGACGCGTCGCATCGACGGCGTCCTCCACGAGCCGGTGGAGCGCGTCTCGATCGACGTGCCCGAGGACTACCTCGGCGTCGTGACCCAGCTCTTCGCGCTCCGCAAGGGCCGCACCGAGGCGCTCGTCAACCACGGGAGCGGCTGGGTGCGGATGGACGTGGTCGTGCCGGCACGCGGCCTGATCGGCTTCCGCACCGAGTTCCTCACCGAGACACGCGGGACGGGCATCCTCCATCACGTCTTCGAGCGCTTCGAGCCGTGGTTCGGCGAGCTGCGGACGCGGCCGACGGGCGCCCTCGTCGCGGATCGTCGCGGGACGACGACGGCGTTCGCAATCCTCAACCTGCAGGAACGCGGCTCGCTGTTCGTCGCTCCGGGACTCGACGTCTACGAGGGCATGATCGTCGGCGAGAACGCGCGCGCCGAGGACCTCGCCGTCAACGCCACGAAGGAGAAGAAGCTGACGAACATGCGCTCCTCGACGGCCGACGAGCTGGTCCGCCTGATTCCGCCGCGTCCGCTCTCGCTCGACCAGGCGCTGGAGTACATCCGCGAGGACGAGTGCGTCGAGGTAACGCCGCACCACGTGCGCCTGCGCAAGGTCGAGCTCTCCGGCCAGCGGCGTCAGTCCGCTGCCAGCCGCAGGGCGCGGGGCCTGGCCCCCGTCTAGATGATGGACGAGCGACTGACTCCAGAGCAGCACGCCCGCCTGTCCGCCGAGCTCGCGGAGCTCGAGGGGCCGAAGAGGGCCGAGATCGTGCGGGCGATCGCCGTCGCACGTGGCCACGGCGACCTCTCGGAGAACTTCGAGTACCACGCTGCCAAGGACGAACAGGGGCTCCTCGAGCGGCGGATCTCAATCCTGCGCGGACGTCTCGACGGCGCGGTCGTCGTAGAGGCCGGAGGCTCGGACACGGCAGCCGTCGGCTCCCACGTCGTGATCGAAGACGAGACCGGCGCGCTGATGGAGCTGGAGATCTCGGCGGTCGGCGGCGACGGCACGGTCTCGCCGACGTCTCCTCTCGGCAAGGCGCTGCTCGGCCGCAAGGCCGGCGAGACGGTCGAGGTCCAGGCGCCACGCGGCGTGTGGATGGCCAGGATCGTCGAGATCAGCGCGGCCTGACGTGATCGCGCTTCAGGCGGACAACGCGTCCTCAGCGCGTTGATCGCGCAATAATCACTGCCCCGAACGGAGGAGAGGCTATGGCAGCTACCAAGACATCACCCACTCTGACCGACGAGCAGATCATCGAGGTGCTCGCTCTCACGAAGGAATCCGACAGCGTCGAGCTCAAGCTCACCGTACCCGCCGATTCGCAGCGCACGGCCGCACAGGCGCTCGACATCGACCCCCTGGACGCGCAGATCCGCCAGGTCTTCTTCTTCGACACCCCGGACCTGACGCTCAATGCGAGCGGCGTCGTCGTGCGCGCCCGCCGGGTTCAGGGGAAGGGGGACGACACCGTGGTCAAGCTGCGGCCGGTCGTCCCGCAGGAGCTCCCATCCGAGCTCCGCGCAATGCCGGGGTTCGGTGTTGAGGTCGACGCGATGCCTGGCGGCTTCGTCTGCTCCGGCTCGATGAAGGGCGCGCTCGACAACCCGCGGGTCAGGGAGACGGTGCAGGGCGACCGCCCGCTCCGCAAGCTCTTCACGAAGGAGCAGCGGGCGTTCTACGCCGAACATGCCCCCGAGGGCCTGGCGCTCGACGATCTCTCGACCCTCGGGCCGATCTTCGTCCTCAAGGTGAAATTCGCGCCGCGCGAGCTCGGCCGGAAGGTCGTCGCGGAGATGTGGCTCTATCCCGACAACTCTCGCCTGCTCGAGCTCTCGACCAAGTGCGCCCCGGGCGAGGCGTTCCAGGTCTCGGCGGAAACGCGCGCTTTCCTGACCGAGCGTGGCGTCGACATGAGCGGCGAGCAGGAGACCAAGACGCGCAAGGCGCTCGAGTTCTTCGCCGGGGACCTCCGCGCGCAGGGTGACTGACCGGGGCTCGCCCAGCACGCCGCCCGACTGACTCGGCACCGCAGGAACGGGTGACCGGCCGGAGAACGAGGGCGGGCCATGCTTGCCCGCCTCTCCCGGCGCGTCTGGCACACAGGCCGGGAGGCCGCCGAGGCCTACAGCCGCAACCTGTGCCCCCAGCTCGCCGCGGCCATCGCCTACCGCGTCCTCTTCTCGCTCTTCCCGCTTGCCATCTTCCTCGTCTCGATCTTCGGGCTGCTGATCGAGAACGACGAGCGCCGCGACGAGATCATCACCTGGCTCGTCGACAACCTCCGCCTCTCGGCCGCGGGGAGCGTGCGGCTCGACGAGGCGGTCGCGGGGCTGGCGAGCCCTACGTCCGCCCTGGGCCTCATTGCCCTCCTCGCCGTCCTCTGGGCCGCGAGCGGCATGATGGCCGCCATCCGCATCGCCCTCACGAACGTGTGGGGGACCGAGCGCAGGCGGGCGTGGCGGGGTAAGGCCTTCGACCTGGTGCTCGTGCTGCTCGCCGGCGTGCTGCTCCTGGTCGCGTTCGCGCTGACGCTCGTCGTACGGCTGGTCGAGGACATGGGGGGCCGCGTGGGCTCGGCGCTGGGTCTCGAGCAGCTCGGGTCGGCCGTCGGCGACGTGACGCAGGCGGTGGTCTCGCTGGGGGTCGTCTTCGGCACGGTGCTCCTGCTCTACCACTACGTGCCCCCGGCACGCCCTCGTGTGGCCGACGTGTGGCTGCCGGCGCTGCTCGTCGCGCTCGCCGTCCAGCTGACCCAGGTCGGGTTCGGCTTCTACCTCTCCCGCTTCGCCGCCTACAACCTCGTCTACGGCTCGCTCGGGGCCGCGATCGGCTTCCTCTTCCTCGTCTACCTCTGCGCGGCGATCTTCCTCTTCGGCGCGCAGCTGGCCGCGACCTGGCGGGATGCGCCAAGCGCTAGTACGGAAGCTCGACGTCGCTGACGTCGAGGCCCAGCGAGTTCGCCAGGCGCACGCCGTCGTCGAGGTCCTCCCGGAGCCGCTGGACGTCGCGATCGTGCATCGCCCGGCCGATCCAGGCGCGTGCGGGCGGCCGCCAGAGCGCGTGCTCGACGAAGACGGGGAGCATCCGGTTCGCTGCCGTGACGAGTCGCTCCTTGGTGCGCTTGGTGGCGCCCTCGAGGAGGACCTTCTCGTAGGCCATGCCGGCGCCGTGGTGGATGCCGTCGTCGATCGTGAGCCGGTTGCAGATGTCCTCGAGGATCGTCCCGCGCGAGGAGCGCGCGATCAGGCGGAAGCGCGGGATGATCAGCCGCTCGAAGAAGACCTGCATGAGGAACACCTTCTCCTCGAGCAGGTCGAGCTCGTCGAGGAACATGCGGGCGAGCTCGTCCAAATACGGGTCCCGCTCGGCGGCGCCGCCGACCTCGCCCAGGAGCTTGAGCCACGCCTCGACGTGGCGCGACTCGTCCTGCACCATCGTCGAGTAGTAGAGGCGAGCTTCATGATGGGGCGCTGCGTTCAGGAGCTGCGCCGCCATCTTCACCGCGAGGATGTCGGCCTGGTACTGCTGCGTGACCACCGAGCGCCAGACGTCTTGCCGGCGGGCCTTCTTCTCCGCGGAGCCGCGCGTCTCCGGGATCGGGGGGATGTCGCCCCACGGGACGTCGGAGGTCTGCCATTCGGCGCGCTTCGCGAGCTCGTAGTAGCGGATGACGCCGGCGCGCCGCTCCGAGCCGCCCTCCGGCGCCGCTTCCACGCGAAGAGGCTCGACGCTCATGCTGGGGAGCTTAGCGCGGCTCAGATGCCAGGAGGCCTTGACGACGTCCTAGAAGGCCGCTTTGAGCAAGATGATGAGAAAGGCGAGGCCGAGGTTGAGCGCAACCACGACGATCGTGGCGGAGACGCTCAGGGCCGCTAGCCTCGCGTACCGCAGTGCCTGGACGGCCAGCGTGAGCGTGCCGAGCGCGAGGGCGAGCCAGACCGCGCTCGTGTCGCTGACGACCCCGGAGACGCCCAGCAGGAGCGCCGCCGCCGGCACGACCGCCGACAGGACGATCGAGATCTCGCGGCCGGCGACCTCGGTGAGGGCTCTCGCGTCGAGGGGTTTCCCGGAGGAGAGGCCCTCCGCGAGCGCGTCGGAGTAGACGTGCGCGATCCAGAGGACGACGACCGTCCCCACCAAGATCACGTCGAGCTCCCACGCGTCGATCGTGCCGCTGTCCGAGCCGGCTGCCAAGACGGCCATGACCACGATCGTCCCGTAGATCGTGCCCGCGATTCGCGTCCTGCTCCCGTAGAGGAGACGCTCGACGATGCGGCCGAAGCGAGAGGGGTCGACGTCCGTCGCCATGAACACGGATACTCTCAGCGGCGAGGAGCTAGTGTGATTCGAGCAATCCTGATTTGCATCGTCGGCTCATTGGCGCTGGCAGCCGGGTGCGGCGGCGACGAGGAGTCGGCGAGCGAGTCTTGGACGAATGGCTTCTGCTCGGCCGCGGCCGAGTGGCGGACCTCGCTCGAGGGCATCGTCGGCCAGTTCCAGAGCCCGTCCGATCTCAACGCGGACTCGATCCAAGGGGCGATCGACGAAGGCCTCGAAGCGACCGACTCCTTCCTGAACGAGGTCGATGAGCTCGGCGCCCCGGAGACCGAGGCCCGAGAGGAAGCGGCCGCAATCGTCGACTCGATGACCTCGAGCATCAGCACGACCGCCGACGAGCTCGGGGCCACTTTCGAGGGGAGCGACTCGCTGCAGGATTTGATCGCTCAGGCCGGGCAGGCGGCCTCCCAGATCGGCCAGCTCGAGCAGGAGCTGCAGAGCTCCCTCACCCAGCTCGAGGACCTCGACACCGGCGAGCTGAGCGCCGAGCTCCAGTCGAACGAGGACTGCGCCGCGGCCCGCTCCGGCTCCTAGGAGGTTTGGCTACTAGGCGGCGGCGCGCTCGTCGGCGGCCCACTGCCTTGTCAGGCTGCGACAGCGTTCGATCATCTCCTCGTGCCGCTCGGGCTCGACCTCGAGCCGGATGGCGGTAACGACGAGATCGTCGAACGCCGAGCTCTCGACGTAGTCGACCGTCAGCTCGTCCAGGTGGGGGAGCACGAGGGCGCGGAACTCCTCGAACTCGGCAGCCTGGAAGTAGGCGTCGGCCAGCTCCGCGTAGAGGCCAAGCTTCTCCTCGTAGGAGAGGTCGTCGCGGTCGCCGACCTCGAAGTACTCCCTCGTGCGCTGGTTCAGGCGCATCGAGCGGCCGCTGACCGAGCAGAACACGCACCACGCGACGAGCGAGCGGATCGCCCACGGGAAGTAGTAGTGGAGGCTGACGAGCGCGATGTCCGGCGAGGCGTTCGCGTAGTCGATCGGATGCGCGCGCCCGTCCTTGACGATCGTCTCGCAGGAGTTGAACTCCCAGCGGAAGAACGCGTTGACGATGCGGCTGATGACGCCGACCTCGCGCTCGAGCTCCGACCGGAGGAAAGCGCTGTCGACCTGGTAGCGGTAGTGACCGTGGGAGCCCGGCTCGTAGCGCATCACGCTCGTCTGGGGCCCGATCGAGAGGCTCCGCGTGAACACGTCGTAGTCCTCGACGCTCGCCTGTACGTGCATCATGCGCTCGCCCGAGGCGTCGTAGGCAGCTTGCAGGTCCTGCGGCCCCGCGACCCGGGTGACGCCGACCCACATGCCGCCGTCGAAGGGCTTCATGTAGAGGGGATACCCGACCCAGTCGCCGATCTGGCCGAGGTCGAACTCCGGGTTGTACCGCTCCGCCATCGGCACGTAGCGCGGGTTGTCGGGCGGAAGCCTGTGCGGGAGGAGCCAGGTCTCGGGGACCCGGAGCCCGAGCCGCATCATCGCGCAGTACGCCGCGTGCTTCTCCATCGCCTGGAACGTGAACGGGTTGTTGAGGAGGTAGACGTCGTCGACGAGCGCGATCTTCTTCAGCCACTCGCGAGGAAGGTCGTACCACCAGGAAAGGCGGTCGATGACGAGGGTGTAGCGCGGCGTGGAGCGCAGGTCGAACGGCTCGTTGAGGATCCGCGCCGCCTCCAGCTCGTGCGTCTGGCCCCGATACCGGACTGGCCCGAGCCGACCGAGGATGGCCTCGAACGCGCTCGGCCAGTCCTCCTCGGTGGCCAGAAGCAGGCCGATCAGGTGGCGCCTCGCCATCGGTGCCGGGAGTCTAGGCTGGTGGCCTAAGCCGAGAGGAGGTTCGCATGGTCCACGAGGCAAAGCTCGTTCCCAGCGAGAACGGGCTCGTCCCGCAAGGGGAGGGGTGGTTCGTGGTCAACGCCCGCGAGGCCCGCTGGTCTGAGAGCGAGGTGTTCGACCACTACTGCGTGTTCGAGGGTGACGTGCGCTTTCCCGAGCTGGGGGTCAACATCAGCGTCCTCCAGCCCGGCCAGCCCGGCTGCATGTACCACGGCGAGGACGCCCAGGAGGGGTTTCTCGTCCTCTCGGGCGAATGCCTGCTCCTGGTGGAGGGCGAGGAACGCCCGCTTCGACCCTGGGACTTCTTCCACTGCCCGGCCTGGACGGAACACGTGCTGGTCGGCGCCGGGGACGGCCCGTGCGTCGTCGTCGCCGTGGGTGCTCGCAGGCCGGGCTCCAAGGTGATCTACCCGCGCAACGAGGTCGCCGAGGCCCACGGCGCGAGCGTCCTCGAGACGACCGACCTCGGGAGGGAAGCCTACGCGCGCTTCCCCGAGCCGGTGCAGCGACTCTATCGGGAGGGCGACCTGCCGCAGTGGTGACCGCGGCGGCCAAGCTCCTCGCTCCGATCTCGGCGCTGCTGCTCGGCTTTCTCCTGATCATGACGGTCGTGTCCATCGACCACGGGTGGACGTCGGAGCGGGGCGGCGCCGGCGACCCGGGCGACGTCTCCGCCGAGTGGGTCACGCGCGGGACGCTCTTCTCCCCGCCGCTGGCGGCGATGATCGCCCAGGCGGTGCTCACCGCCCTGGCGCTCCTGCCGCGGCGGGCCTGGCAGTTCGTCGCGGGAGCGGGCCTGGCCCTCATCGGCGTTCTCTACGTCGTCGGCAGCCTCGCTGAGCCGCTCGACCCGGTCGCGTCCGACCCGAACGTCGCCGTGTACTGGCTGCTTCGGCTAACGGGCCTCGTCGGCGCGATCGCCCTCGCCGCAGCCGGGGTCGCGACCGTGCTCGCGGCCAGGCGCAGCGGCTGACGGGCCGCTTGCCGGTAGCTCGGGCGCCTCGTAGACTCGAACCGGAACCCGAGTCCTGCCGCTGTCACGGGAAGGCGGGCCCACGTCCGAGATCTTCATCAGCTACCGCCGTGAAGACGCGCTTCCCTCGGCGCCGGAGGGCTCGTCGGGCTGGCAGGAGGAGTGGCGATTCTCGTCGGCGGCCTGCGCGCACGCCCACGCGAGCACGGTGGGAGGAGTTCCGGCGTGCGCCCGGTAGAGGGAGTCTCCTGATGGTTGCCAGCGAGCAGCAGGTCAAGGATCTCAGGGCGCCCGCGACTGCCGAGTCGGTCGAGGGCGAGCATCCGACGCTCCGGCGCCTGGACGACCAGATCGCGTGGTACGACGCGAAAAGCCGTCAGGCTCAGATCCGCTTCAAGGTCCTGAAGGCGGTGGTCCTCGGTGTCGCCGCCTCGATTCCGGTCGTCGCCGCGTTCGACGTCCCCGTCTACGTCGCCGGGATCCTCGGGGCCGTAGTGGTCTTCGTCGAGGGCCTGCTCCAGGCCTACCAGTACCGGCAGAACTGGATCACGTACCGCTCGACCGCCGAGTCTCTCAAGCACGAGAAGTATCTCTACCTCGCCCGCGCCGACGTCTACGCGGGCTCGCGGGACCCGCTACGCCTCCTGGCGGAGCGGATCGAGGGCCTGATCTCGCAGGAGCACGCGCGCTGGATCTCGTCGAGTCGGCGCCAGCCGGACAAAGAAAAGCCCAAGGACGAAAGCGAGGATCCAGAAGCCTGAGCCCACCGACCGACCCCACGGGGCCGCTGCTCGGACCGGGCTACTCGGTGGGGGTGCCGGCCGGGTCGTCGAGGTGATAGAGGCGCGCCTCGCGGCGAGTGCCTCGGCCGGCCTCGATCCGCGCCACGATCTTCTCGAGCCGGGCGAGGCGGCGGTCGACCGAGCGCCAGCCGGAGGTCACGAGCTCGGTCAGGAGCGCGACGTCCTCGAGACGATCGCGGCGCTCGTCGTCCACGCTGGTCGAGACCCCCTCGAGGCGCGCGAGCATGCGCTCGAAGAGCGCCCCGAGCTCGGCCACGTGCTGCGCGACCGGACGAATCTCGACGCGAAGCGCTTCGTAGACGACCGACCCCACCCCTTCCGGGAGGTTGGCCTCGAGCTCGGCGGCGGTCGCCTGGAAGCGCTGCAGCAGCTCGTCGCTCGAGGCGCCGGGAGGAATCGCCGGCAGAACCTCGACCTGTCGCGGATAGGGCGGCACGCCGAGCGCGTCGATGGCGGCAGAGACCCGCCGCTCGACCTCCTCGCTCACCGGTTCGCCGTGAACGACCCGCAAGACGTTCTCAGCGGAGACGTCCGCATACTCCGCAAGGTCGAGAATTGTCGCCACAGTACGCCGCCGCAAACCTAACCGGCTCAGCCGCCGGGTTCAACAGCCTTCGGTAGGTTTCGGCCGGTTTCGGCGAGGCCCTCCGCATCGGCGAGAGCGGCCTCCGCGCGCTCCAGCAGCGAGACGGCATCGTCCTCGAACCGGAGCTCGACGAACGCGACCGGCGTGCGCCCCTCGCCGAGCGACAGACGGAGCCGTCGCGCCAGCCGCTCGGCGTCGACGAGCGAGGACTCCGGAATGACGACGGCGAAGCGCCCTTCGCCGAGGTGATGGACGCGATCGGGCGTGCGCACGTCGGTCGGGAGCCGCTCGGCCGCCGCCCGAACGCTCTCCGGCTCGCCCGTCGCCCGGAGGAGGAGCAGGCTGAGCGGATGCGAGTAGCGTCGCGCCCGCGCGCACTCGACGTCGAGCGCCTCGCGGAGCGTGCGTCGCCCGGGGAGGCCCGTGACGTCGCGGTCGAGCGCGCTGCGAAGCTCTTCGAAGCGGAACACGTTGCGAAGCGACGGGCCGAGCGCACCGGCCAGGCCCTCGAGCCGCTCCAGCTCCTCCTCGGTCACCTCGCGCTCGACGCGCCGCCAGAAGACGGCCAGCGTTCCGAGGCGGCTGCGGTCGCGTCCGACGACCGGAAGCGCAAGCCCGCCGCTCAGGCGGAACACGTCGCGTGCTGCCTCCTCCTCGGTGTACCTGTACACGAGAGCGACGGCGCGCGCCTCTCCTCCGCCCGGCGGAAGGCCAAGGAGCTCGCGCGAGGACTCCTCGGGCGAGAGCCCGAACGTTGCCACGATCGGCTCCTCTCTGGCCTGGGGGAGGACGAGTATGGCCGCCGCGGCCTCTCCGAGCCCCGTCGCCGACTCGAGCACGCGCCGCAGCGCGCCCTCCATCGAGTCGGAGGCTCCGATCTCGGCCAGGTTGCGAAGCCAGTGCACCTCGCTCCGGGCCCGGGTCGAGCCCGCGCGCTCTCGGCGAGTCTCCTCCCAAGCCTGCTCGACCTCGCGCTGAGAGCGCTCGGCGGCGTCACCGCCGCGACGTAGGCGGACGGCGAGCGCGACCGAGACGGCCAGCAGAAGCACAGCCAGGGCGGACACGCCGATGGCGATCCACGTCATGGTCTCCCAGCTAGGCAAACGCCCCTCCCCTCACCGGCCGCAACAGCGCGGGTCCCTACTTGAGACTGTAGGAACTTTTCGTCAGATTGCTAGAGGGTCAGCGGGCCTTCTCGAGCTTGAGGAGAAGGCGCTCCGTCCAAGAAGGGCGCCTGGGGTCGAAGTGACCGCCCACCGCCCGCGCGTACGGCGCGCCCACCCGCCGCGCGTACGCGGCGAAGCCCTCACGGCGAAGCGGGGCCCAGTCCTCCCGGTAGGGAATCGCGAGGTGCGCATTCGCCACGTTTCTGGCGGAGAGCAGGAAGGCCATGCCCATGCCGACGGAGACCTCGAGGAGCGAGCCACGTTCGCGGGCGGCCTCCTCCTTGAGCCCCTGGTACAGGGAGGCAAGCTCCCGGGGGCCCGGGAGTCCGGAGGCATCCGCACGCAGGTCTCCGAGCGTCGAGCGCAGCTCGGCGAGCTCGAGCGGGGGGATGTCGATCAGCCCGGCCGTGCGCCCCGAGGCGTTCTCGAGAGCTTCCAACAGCTCGTCGACGGACGTGACCTCGCTCTCCTTCCCGAGCACGCCGGCCCGCTTGAGCTCGTCCACGAACGAGGCGAGATAGACGCGGGAGCCGTGCGCCACGTCCGAGGCCGCGGCGAGCAGCCAGAGCGGGGAGAAGCCGAACGCGGCGATCGAGCCGAGCTCGACGACGTTTCCGGCCGCTTTGCGCTTCGTGATCTCCGTGGCCGAGACTTCGGGCGGCTCCGCCGGCTCGACTCCACCGACCGCCTCGACGGCGATCCGGAGGGCGTTCTTCGCCGTCGCCTCGTAGAGACGGGACTGGCGTACGAAGCGCGGAAGGAGCACCTCGGCGCTCTCGTGGAGCAGCCCTCCGAGTGTTCCGACGAGCGCGCGGATCGCCCTCTCCGGCAGCGAGATCGCATACCAGAGGCGCTTCGCCGGATTCCGATACGGTGGCGACATGACTACTGCCGCGATCCACACTACACACGGCCCTGTCCTCATCGAGCTCTACGACGAGGACGCTCCGAAGACGGTCGAGAACTTCACCAAGCTCTCGCGTGACGGCTTCTACGACGGCATCGCGTTTCACCGGGTCATCCCCGACTTCATGATCCAGGGGGGCTGCCCGCAGGGCGACGGCACCGGCGGCCCGGGCTACGAGTTCGAAGATGAGGCGAACGACCACCACGTCGTCCGCGGGGCGCTCGCGATGGCCAACCGTGGCCCGAACACGAACGGGAGCCAGTTCTTCATCGTCACGACCGAGGCCGCCCCCTGGCTGGACGGGAAGCACACCGTCTTCGGTCGGGTCAGCGAGGGCATGGACGTCGTCGACGCGATCTCGGAGGTCGACCGGGACGGGAGCGACCGCCCGCGGGAGGCCGTCGTCATCGAGCGCGTCGAGCTCGCCGAAGCCTAGAACCTCTAGGCGGCGCGCCCGGCCTGCGCGGGGGCGTCCAGGGCGAGGAAGACCTCGACGACCCGTGGATCGAACTGCGTGCCGGCGGCCTCGCGAAGCCGCCGGCTGGCCTCCTCGATCGAGAGGCGCCGGCGATACGGCCGGTCGGTCGTCATCGCGTGGTAGGCGTCGCAGACGAGGATGACGCGCGATTCGAGTGGGATCTCCTCGCCGGCGAGGCCGTTCGGGTAGCCGCTCCCGTCCCAGTGCTCGTGGCAGTGGCGGACGATCTGGCAGACCTGCTCCAGCCGCTCGATGGGCGCGAGGATGCGCGCGCCCAGCTCCGGATGGAGCCGGACGACCTTCCACTCCTCGTCTGACAGCGGCCCCGGCTTGGACAGGATCGCCTCCGGGACGCCGATCTTGCCGATGTCGTGGAAGAGCGCGCCGAGCTCGAGGCGCTTGAGAGCCTTGGGATCCATCCCGAGCTCGCGACCGACGTGAAGGGCCATGTCGGTGATCCAGCGCGCGTGCGAGGACGTGTATTCGTCGTTTGCCTCCAGCGCGTTGGCGAGGGCCTCGACGGTCGAGAGGAACGTCCGCTCGAGGCTCTCGTAGCTCGACGCGTTCGTGACCGCAAGCTTCACCTGGTGCGCGACGCCGGCGAGCAAGCGCATGCTGCGCTCGTCGAACGCCCCTCCGGCGGGGTCGGTGCGCACGACGATGCAGCCGAGCCGGTCGCCGTCGAGCCGAAGCGGCGCGACGGCGATCAGCCCTCGCGCCAGCTCCGCGCGCTCCGCTCGTGGGGAACCTTGCAGCCTCGAGCTGGAACGGCTCGTCGCCGTCGAGGATCTCGCGGGCGCGCTCGTCGGGCACGGTGATGCCACCGAGGACCGCCGTGTCGCGCCAGTCGTAGCCGAAGAGCGCGCGAGCAACGAGGTTCTCGCCGGCGCGGTCCTGGAGCCAGACGGAGGACCGAGGCTTGTCGAGCAGCCGGGCGGCGAGCTCGACCGCTCGCTCGAGCACCTCGTCCAGCGACTCGGCGAGGGCGAGCCGGCGGCTGAAGTCGAGGAGCGCGTTGGAGATCTCGAGCGACGTCTTGGCCCGACTCGCCTCGAGCCGCTCGGCCTCGTAGAGGCGCGCGTTCTCGAGGGCGACCGAGGCGTGGCCCCCGAGCACCTCGAGGAGGCGGACGTCGTCCTCGTCGAACTGGTCGACGCCCAGCTTGGAGATGACGATGGCCCCGATCACGCGGGTGCCGTAGTTCAAGGGGACGGCGATGATCGACTCGTCCACGTCCTCGGTGCCGGGGATGGTGACCGCGTAGGAGCAGTCGAGCGCGTTCGCCAAGAGGATCGACTCGCCGGTCTCGCCCACGCGGCCGGTGATCCCCTCGCCGATCCTGCACGTGAGCGCCTCGACGCTCTCGGCCGAGTAAGGGTCGAGGTCGCCGCGCCACGCGACCGGCACGAGGTGGTCGCCGTCGACGACGTACAGGCGGCAGCTGTGGTAGTCCACGAGCATCCGCAGCTCGTTGACGGTCGCGTCTCCGATCTCGCGGACGTCGTTCAGCCGGTTGAGCTTGCCGGCGAGGCTCTGCAGCATCTTCAGGTGCGCGATCGAGCGGACATCGCGTCCGCCGGTCGCGGGGGTCGGGCGCTCGCCGGCCTCCTCCTCGAAGAGGACGGCCTGATCCTTCCCGCGGGCCTTGGCGGTCATCATGGCGATCTCGGCGCACGCGACCAGCTCCCGTGGGTTCATCGCGTGCTCGGGCCCCTGTGCGATGCCGATGGAGACGCTCAGCCTGCCCGCGGGCTCGATCTCGGTCTCTCCGAGGCCGTCGACGATCCGGCGCGCGAGGCCGAGGGCGGCTCCAGCGTCGCACGAGGCCATGATCACGCCGAACTCCTCGCCGCCGAGCCGGCATACGACGTCAGACGCGCGGACGATTCCCTGCAGGAGGTCGGCCAGCTCGACGAGCACGAGGTCGCCGCTGCCGTGGCCGTGGACGTCGTTCACTCGCTTGAAGTCGTCGATATCGAGCATGAGGACGGCGATCGAGTCGTGGGTGCGGCTCGCGCGGTTCAGCTCCGAGCGCAGGCGGTCATGGAAGTAGCGGTGGTTGTAGAGGCCGGTGAGCGAGTCGGTCTGCGCCTGGAGCTCGAGAGCGGCGCGTACCTGGGCGTTGTCGAGCGCGAGCGCGGCGGCGTCGCCGAAGCGCTTCGCGAGCTCGAACTCCTCCTCGGAGAAGCTTGCGCTCGTCCCCAGCCGGTAGACATTGAGCGCGCCCTTGACGGCGCCGCGGGCTACAAGGGGGACGGAGATGAGCGCCTCGGGCTCGTCGTCGGGCGTGCCGGGGACCGTCTTCACTCGCGGGTCGAGGTGGGCGTCATTGACGAGCTGAGGCTCGCAGTGGTCGATCGCCCAGCCGGTGATGCCCTCGCCGAGGGCAGGGCGGTCGCTCATGATCTCGTCGGCCCAGCGGTCGCGCGCCATCACCGGGATGAGCAGGCGGCGGGCCTCGTCCGCCTGGTAGATCGTGAAGGCGTCGTACGGGATCACGGCAGCGAGCGAGTCCGCGATTCGCTCGAGGACGGTCGAGTGCGTCTGCTCGGAGAGCACCTCGTGGAAGACGTCTGCGAGCCGGCGATACGAATCGACGAGCCCGTCGACCCGACCGGGAGGCGAAGGGGGCGGAGTCGCCTGGGGCGCCTCGGGAACCAGGCTGTTCACCTCTCTGAGTTCCACGCGGCCGCAGGTACCTCCTCTTCGCGGCTCCCCCGACGGAAGCCAGAACGAATTGAACTTGGCCGGGAGGGCCCCTCCCTCACTCGAAAGGGGGATCTAGCGGAACGCGGCAGGTTCGGCCAGGGGGCGAGTACGCTGGGTCGCGTGAGCTCTGAGCACGCCGCGCGGCCGGGGCTGGCCGAGGTCGCGACGGTCTGGATCCTCTTCGGCGTCGCCGCGCTGGCGATGTGGATCACGTACTCCCGGCTTCCGGCCGAGGACTTCTACAACGTCAGCGACCAGGGCCTTCTGGCCGGGTCGGGTCGGGTGCTTGTCTTCCTCAACTACTCGACCGCTCTCGTTGCGATCGCACTCCTGGCTGTCGTCGCGGACCGGCTCCGGGGCCGCCTCGCGCTCCTGGCCGCGCTCGCGGCCGTGCTCTGCGCCGTGGTCTTCTGGCCGGGAGTCGTCGAGCAGTCCGACCTGGACGCGAAGCTCGTCAACGCGCTCCCGGCGCTCGGCGTCGCGGTTGCGCTCCTCCTCACCGGGATCGCGCTCGCGCGCGGAGGCATCGGCGCCTCGCGCCCCTTCGGCGGCGGCTGGGACGTCGCCCGCGTCCTGACTGCCCTCCTGCTCGTCGTCGTCGCGCTGCCGTGGCTCTTCGCGGAGGCGGGCGTCTACGTCGCCGACGTGCCGGGCTTGGGCTTCTTCATGAGCGACGAGATCCTCGCCGAGCCCGGCCATCCGGGCCTGAGAGCCGTGCATCTCGGGCACCACCACGGGCTGGACGGGACACTGCTCGCCCTCTCCGCGCTCGCCCTCTCGCGGGTGATCGGGCAGGTCCGCCCGCCGCTCCTGCAGGCGGTGCTCGGCTTCTACGTGGCGCTCATGCTCGTGTACGGGCTGGCGATCGCCCTGGAGGACTTCTGGCTCGAGCAGCTCGTGAAGCGGGGCACGACCTCCCTCCGGATCCCGAGCATGACCGTCCCGGATGTCTCGTGGGCCTGGGGGGCGATCCTTCTGACCGTCGTCCTCATCCATTTCGCGGCGCGAGGCGTAGGTAGATTCACCAAGCCATCTCAGGAAGGAGTCCCATGATCCGACGCCTGTTGCCAGTGCTCCTGACCGTCCTCGCGCTCGCCCTCGCGGTCGCGGCCTGTGGCGGAGACGACGACGACGAGGCCTCCGACGAGCCGGCCGCCGACGAGACGACGACCCACGAGGCGAACGGTGGCGGCGGCCACCTTACGCTGACGGCCGATCCGAGCGGGGCGATCTCGTTCGACCAGACCGAGCTGACCGCCGCGGCGGGCGAGGTGACGATCGAGCTCGTGAACGAGTCCGGCATTCCCCACAACGTCGAGATCGAGGGGAACGGGATCGAAGAGGTGAGCGAGACGATCACCGAGGGCACCACCGAGCTGACGGTGATGCTCGACGCCGGCGAGTACACGTTCTACTGCGCCGTCCCGGGTCACCGCGAGGGAGGCATGGAGGGGACGCTCACGGTCGAGTGAGCTTGTTGGACTAGCTTTTCCCTGGTGCAGCTCCTCGATCTCGAGCACCTCGGCCGTCGGCGGGTGATCGGCTCGTACCTGCTCGAGGCCGAGGAGCCGACGCTTGTCGACTGCGGCCCGGCAAGCTGTCTCGACGGCCTCCGTGCAGGGCTTGCCACGCGCGGGCTCGAGGTAGGGGACCTGCGCCATCTCGTGCTCACGCACATCCACCTCGACCACGCAGGCGCCGCGGGCTCGCTCGTCCGCGAGAATCCGAGCCTGCTCGTGCACGTGAGCGAGATCGGCGCGCCGCACCTCGTCGATCCCGATCGCCTCGAGCGAAGCGCGCGCAGGCTCTACGGGGACGACTTCGAGCGTCTCTGGGGCGAGCTCGCGCCGGTTTCCGAGGCGAACGTGCGGATCGTGGGCGACCGGGTGCTCGAGCTCGAGGCTTTTCGGACGCCGGGCCATGCGTCCCACCATGTCTCCTTCCTCTCGCCGGACGGCTCTTGCTTCACGGGCGACGCGGCCGGGGTGCGGATCCCGCCCGGCCGTTACGTGGCCCCCGTGGCGCCGCCGCCGGACATCGACGTCGACGCCTGGGAGCAGACCATCGACGCGATCGGCGAGCGCCGGCCGGCACGGCTCCTGCTCGGGCACTTCGGCGTCGTCGACGACCCGGAACCCCACCTCGCCGAGCTGCGCACCGCGCTTCGCACGTGGGCGGACCGCGCCCGCACCGGCTCGGAGCAGGACTTCGTCGACGCGGCTGAGGCAGACGTTCGGGCGGCCGCCGACCCCGAGACGGCGGCGCTCTTCCAGCAGGCGGGGCCGTTCTGGCAGTCGTACGCAGGCCTCCGCCGGTACTGGGACAAGGCAGCTGCGTGATTCGCTACCGTGCGCGGATGCGCCGCCCAGGGGTCTCGACGCTTCTCCTCGCTCTGGCCATCCTCGTCCTGGCCGTTCCCTCCACGGCCTCGGCGCTTCGCCTCGTTCGCGTCGCAGGCGGGTTCGACAGCCCGGTGCACGCGACCTCGTCGCCCCGCGGCGGCACGATCTACGTCGTCGAGCAGGAGGGGCAGGTCTGGCGGATCGGCGGCGGTAACCGGAGGCTCTTCCTCGACATCCGTGGCTTCGTCGCGTACGGCGGTGAGCGCGGGCTCTTCTCGATCGCGTTTCCGTCCAACTATGCGACGAGCCGCTATTTCTACGTCAACTACACGGACAACGGAGGCGACGTTCGGGTCGCGCGCTTCCGGGCCAACGACTCCTTCACCCACGGGCGCAGGAGCACGAGGACGATGCTCATCGACGTCGAGCACTCCTCGCAGGGGAACCACAACGGCGGGCAGGTTGCCTTCGGCCCGGGCGGCAGGCTCTACCTGAGCGTCGGCGACGGCGGTGGGGGCTGCGACCCGGGCGGGAACGCTCAGGACCTCGGGAGCCGCAAGGGGAAGCTGCTCAGCATCAACCCGGACAACCTGCCGGCGGGCTGGCGGACCGACAGCTACGGCCTGCGGAACCCCTGGCGTCTCTCCTTCGACGACCGGGGCGGCAGGCTGTACATCGGAGACGTGGGCCAGGACAACTGGGAGGAGATCGACACCCTCGCCTCCTCGCGGTTGGGCGGGACCCCCGAGAACTTCATGTGGGATCGCTACGAGGGACGTGCGCTCTCCGGTTGCTCCAGCGGCGGGCTCCAGGGTCCCGGCGATCACATCCGTCCCAGGGCCGTCTACAGCCACTCGTTGGGCTGTTCCGTCACGGGAGGGCACGTCTACCGCGGGCAGCAGCTCCCCTCGGGCCAGCGCGGCTGGTACTTCTTCAGCGACTACTGCTCCGGCCGCATCTGGCGGCTGAAGGTCAACCAGGACGGGCGTCTCGTGCACGGACGGCGGCTCGTGATGGACACGTCCCTGAACGTGTCGTCGTTCGGAGAGCGCAGGGACGGCGAGCTGCTCGTCGTCCACCGGGGCGGCGTGGTCTACAGGCTCGCCCGCTGAGGCTTGCGCTACCGGTTTGTCGACTGCCGCTGGGAGCTCGGGAACCCCGGCCGCGGTCGTGAGCTCTACTTCGAGGGCCACATTCCGGGTGCCTCCTTCCTCGACGTCGAGGGCGACCTCTCGGCGCCGCCGGCGAGCCCCGGCGGCCGCCATCCCCTTCCCGCCGCCGCTGATTTCGCCCGCGCGGCTGGCGCCGCCGGGATCGGGCAGGGAGTTTTCGTCGTCGCCTACGACCAGGGGATGAACGGCGGCGCCGCTCGGCTCTGGTGGCTCCTGCGCCATTTCGGCCACGACGAGGTTGCCGTGCTCGACGGGGGCATCGAGGCCTGGCTGGGGCCGCGAACCGGCGGTGAGGAGGAGGTGGATGCCGTCGTCTTCGAGCCGCGGCCCCGCGCCGACGACACGATCGAGGCCGAGGAGCTCGCGGCGCGGCTCGGCGAGCCCGGGCTCACCGTGGTGGACGCGCGACTCCCGGAGCGCTACCGCGGGGAGGTGGAACCGATCGACCCGGTCGCGGGCCGCATCCCCGGGGCGCGCAACGCGCCGTATCCCGACGAGCTGCCGCCCGACCTCGTCGAAGGGGATGAGCTCGTCGCCTACTGCGGCTCGGGGATCACCGCGGCTGTCGTCCTGCTCCGGCTCGCGCGGGCCGGGCGGGAGGACGCGAAGCTCTATCCCGGCTCCTGGAGCGACTGGTGCGGCCGCGGCCTTCCTGCTGAGACCGGCTAGGAGGGTTTGGCGGAATGTCGCTCGTCGCAGGGGTGCGATGGTCGTTCCGAGGCAAGGACGCAGGGAGCGCTCGTAGCCAAAGCTACGGGCGTGACTGAGGACGCAGCCCTCGGGGCGAGCAGCGCGGCCCAGCGGCACAGCCGTCGTTCCGCTGAACCCTCCGAGGCCCCCGGCAGCGTCACGCGACCGGCGCGGCCGAGGCGGCTCAGCCGAGGTCGATCTCGACGACGCCGTCGAAGGCCGCGCCAGCCCGGTAGCGCTCGTAGACGAGCGCGGCGACGGCGAGATCCTGGACGGCGAGGCCGGTCGAGTCGAAGACGGTGATCTCATCGCTGCCCGTTCGGCCGGCCCTGTCGCCCGCGAGGATGCCGCCGAGCTCGACGACGTCCTCCCGCCCGAGAATCCCGGCCTCGACGGCGCGTGCGATGTCGCCGTTGTGGCTCGCCTGCTCCCACTCATCCACGATGACCCGCGCGCGCGTCAGCTCCTCGACCGCGATCTCTGCCTTTCCCGGCCCGTCCGCGCCCATGAGGCTGACGTGCTGCCCAGCCCGGAGGCTTCCCCGGTCGAAGACGAGCTCGCTTCCGGGCGTGACGGTGGCGATGACGTCGGCTGCCAGCGCCTCCTCGCGCGACCCAGCAGGGGCCGCGCCCAGCTCCCCCGCGACTCGCGCGGTCCGCTCGGTGTCCGAGTCCCAGAGGAGAACGTCGCGTTTCCGGGCCAGGAACGTCCGGGCGACGGCCCGTCCGTTGACGCCGCAGCCGATGACGGCCGCAGGCCCGTCGCCCGCGGCCAGCGTCTCCGCAGCGAGCACGGCCGCCGCCCCTGTGCGAAGCGCGGTGAGGGCGCCCGCGTCGAGCTGGGCCAGGAGGCGGCCGTCCGTCGCGTCGGAGAGGAGCACGATGCCGCTCACCGTGGGCAGCCCTCGCTCCGGATTTCGCGGGAAGGACGTCACCCACTTGAGCACGGAGTATCCGCCGCCGCGCGCGGGCATGGCCCGAAAGTCGCCGTCCGGCGGTGCCGGGACGTAGACCTTCGACGGCATCAGCCACTCGCCGTGCGCATGCGCGACGAACGCCTCGCGCACGGCGTCGACCGCGTCGGAGGGGTCGACGGCCTCGTAGACGTGCCGGGCTGCGAAGACGGGGACGCTCATCGCCGCGCGTATCCTAGGCCTCCGTGCAGGTGACCCTCTGCGACGTCGGCCCCCGCGACGGCCTCCAGAACGAGGCGGTCGTGCTCGCGCCCGCGACGCGCGCCGAGCTCGTTAACCGGCTGGGAGGAGCCGGCCTGCGCGCGATCGAGGCCGTCAGCTTCGTCCATCCGGGCAGGGTCCCGCAGATGGCCGGGGCCGAAGAGGTCGTCGCGGGCCTCGAGCGGCGTGAAGGCGTCGCCTACTCCGGCCTGGTGCTGAACGTAAAGGGCGCCGAGCGCTTCGCCCGGACGGACCTCGACGAGCTCCACTTCAACCTGGCGGCGACCGACAGCTTCGGCCGCGAGAACCAGAACGCGACGCCGGAGGAGGCGCTGATCACCCTCGCGGCGATCGAGACCGATCGGCCCGTAAGCGTCTCGATCAGCGTCGCGTTCGGCTGCCCGTTCGAGGGCGCCGTCGATCCCGGGCGGGTGCTCGAGATCGCGGAGCGATCCATCGAGGCCGGCGCCGGGGAGGTCGTCCTCGCGGACACGATCGGCGTCGCGGTGCCACGGCAGGTGAAGGCGCTCGTCGGCGAGCTCGCGAAGCGGCTCGAGCGAGCAGGCGTGCACCTGCACAACACCCGGAACACGGGGTTCGCCGCCGCCTACGCCGCCCTCGAGGCGGGGGCGACCGTCTTCGAGGCGTCCGTCGGCGGGCTGGGCGGCTGCCCCTTCGCGCCCCGGGCCACGGGGAACGTCGCCACCGAGGACCTCGTCTACCTCCTGCACGGAGAGGGGGTGGATACGGGTGTCGACCTCGACGCGCTCATCGGCGTCTCCGCCTGGCTCGAAGGCGTCCTCGGACGCGAGCTTCCCGGGCAGGTCTACCGAGCCGGAGCCTTCGCGCCGGTTTCCGGCTGATCCGCTCTCGGGGCCGCTCGTCGCCTGCGCCCTGGCCGCGGGCGCCGCTCTCCTCCTCTGGCGGCTCGTCCCCGACGTCCGGGGCAAGCCGCTCTTCGAGGACGAGGCGGTCGCCGGCCTCCTCAGCGCCCGGCCGCTGGGCGAGCTGATTCCGACGGTGCTGTGGGACCGCGGGGGCGCGCCGCTCCACTTCGTCCTCTCCCACGTCGCGCTGGCGTTCGACTCCTCTCCGGAGGCTCTGCGCTGGCTGTCCGTCCTCTTCGCCCTGGCTACGATCCCGCTCTGCCTCGACCTGGGCCGCCGGCTCGCCGGCCCGGTCGCGGGGGCGACGGCGGCCATCGTCGCCTCGGCCTCGGCCGTCCTCGCGCTCTACGGGACCGTCGGTCGGATGTACGCGCTGCTGGCGTTCGTGAGCGCGCTCGCCGTCGACCTCTTCGCCAGGGCGCTCGAGCTCCGAACGGCGCGCGCCGCCTTCGTCGCCGCCCTTGCCGCCGTGCTCCTGCCCGCCGTCCATCCCTACGGCGCCATCGTCGTCGCCGCCGAGGCCGTCGTCGCCCTTGCCCTCTGGAGAGGACGACCGCTCCGGCCTGCGTTGCCGGTTCTCGCCGTCGGGCTGCTCCTCGTCCCGTTCGTCGTCGCCGACCTGCGCCTCGCCAACCGCTTCACGGTGGGCGTCGCGGGCGAGGAATCCCTCGCAGGGCCCGGCGACGCGTGGTCGCAGCTGACCCGCGCGCTCCAGTCGTTCGCAGGCGGAGGAGGCTGGACGTTCGCGCTCTTCCTCGTGCTCGGGCTGGCTGGGACGGCCATCCTGCTACGGACGCACACGGCCTTCGCAGCCTTTGGCCTCTTGACCATGCTCGTGCCGCCGCTCCTCTTCATGCTCCTCCGCACCGGGAGCGTGATGGGGCTCTCGCCACGGCACCTCGTCTTTGCGCTGCCGCTCTGGGTCGCGGCGATCGGCGTCGCGGTCGCCAGGATCACCCGCGCGCTCCATCCGGCGTTCGCGGTCGGAGTCGTCGCCGTCGTCGCCCTGGTGGCCGTCCTCTCGCCGTCGGGGGGCGTCCGGGACCCGCGTGCGTGGCCCAACGTCGTCCTCGGAGGCGGGCCGGACGAAACGGCGACCGGCAGCGGGGAACGGCTCGAGCCGCCGGCGGACTGGTTGCGGGACACGGTGGCGGAGGACGATCTGCTCTTCCCGTTCTCGCCGGTCTTCCTGGCGGGCCTTCCGGCGAGCGGCCAGGCGATCTCGCTCCCGTACTCGCAGACGACCCTGCTCGAGCGCGCCGTGGCGCGCCTGCCCGAGCCGGCCGGCGCGCTCGTCGTCGCCGTCCCCGTCGGGGCGGCCGTGGTCGAGCTCGAGCAGCTCGATGCGGCGCTCGGCCAGAGCTATGAGACGGAGCTCTTCCCGGGCTGGCTGCTCGTACGAGCCGAGGGGCCGTTCGCGACGCCGGCGGATGCGCTGCAGGCGAACGCAGCCGTGCTCGCCGCCGCGCTCGACGCGGTCGAGGTCGACCGGTATCCGGAGCTCCGCTTCTACGTCGAGCGCGGCCTCCGCTCCACGTGCCAGACACTCGCCTCGCTCGGCGAGCCCTGCGCGACTTGACCGGCGTCGACCTCTACTGGCTCCCGCTGGGCGCCGGCGGTCACTGCGTGCGGCTCAACGGCCGCGTCTTCGAGACGGTCATGGCGCGGCTCGAGCGGCGACCGGCGCGTGACCTCTACCACTCCGCGCTCATGGTCGTGGTCGCGGGCGGAACGTTCGCGATCGAGATGGCGCCGGTTCCGGACGAAAACGGGTCGCGGCGGGGCGTCGTGGCGGAAGGCGCGGTCGGCAGCCGCTGGGCGCGGTGGGTGCGAATCTTCCGGTACGAGATCCGCTGCTGCCGGGACGGCGTCATCCCGGACGTCGATGAAGCGGTCGACAGCCCACTCCGGCTGACCGATGACCCGGACCTCGCGCAACGGCTCCTCGAGCTCGTGCCCGCTGCGCCCACGCCGGTCTGGGGACGCGACGAGCTGCGGGCGGGCGAGATGTGGAACTCGAACTCGCTCATCTCCTGGCTCATCGTCCGCAGCGGACTCTCCATCGACCTGGTGCAGCCGCCCGCCGGTGGGCGGGCTCCGGGATGGCGCTCCGGCGTCGTGGTGGCGAGCCGACCCGAGCCGGGCATGATCCGACCGGAGCCGAGCAGCTCCTAAGAGGGCCCGGTCCTCGAGCGGGCGCATGCAACCTCGTCCACCCGCCGAGTCGAGGAAGTCGCCGTCGAAGTAGTCGGCCTCGGCGGCGAGGGTATCTCGCCAGGTGAGCCGCGCGACCTCGACTCCCCCGACGTCGACGCGGCTCGCCGGCTCGGTGACGTCGAGCAGGTCGCGCCCATCCGGGACGTCCGTGACGACGAAGAGCCGGCTGCATTCTCTCGCCGGCTCAGCCTGGGCGAGGGTGACGTCGCCGGGGAGGTACCACTCGAGCGGCGAGCGGAAGTCGAAGAGCGTGCCGACCACGAGAATGGGATCGCCCGGCTCCCACCCCACCTCGACGAGGGTGTCCGCCACCCGGTCGAAGTCGGGCCGCTCGGCCATGGGCGTGCGGACGTAGGCGCCGACCGCCACCGCCAGGCCGGCCGCGGCGGCCGCGTACGCCGCCCGGCGCGGGAGCGGGAGCAAGAGGGCCGCGAGGGCGACCGCCGCGAATGCGGTAACCCCGATCAGGTTCCTCCCGGTGACGATGCGGAGGCCCGCGAGCCAGGCGATCCCCGAGAGGCCCACCGGGACGAGCACGAGGAGCGCCGAGAGGCGGGCCGAGGACCCGAGCCGCCACAGAACGGCGCAGCCGGCAACGACGCCCACGAGGATCGCTGCCCGCGCCGCGGCCTCCCAGAGCCCCGGATCGACACCTATCTCCGCATACATCGTCCCCGGATCCCAGAAGAGCGCCGACGGAAGGGCGGCGAACTTGACGAGGTCGAAGGCGTCGATCCAGCCGAAGCGTTCTGCTCCTACCTGGTCGGCGAGGCCTGGAAGCCAGGCGAGGAGCGTGGCCGTGCCGAGGACGATCGCCGCCCCGGCGCGGACGGCCGTCGAACGGAGCTCGCGCTCGACGGCGAGCCAGACGAGCCCAGCGAGCGCGGCGAGCACGAAGAAGTAGTGCGTGTAGGCGCCGGCCGCGGCGCAGGCTGCGAGAGCAGCCAGCCGTCCGAGCCGAGGCTCGGCGGCGGCGCGCTCGAGGAGCAGCGCGAAGACGAGGGTGAGGAGCGCAAGGAGCGCGTACGCCCGCACCTCGCTCCCATGCACGACCGTCTGCCAGGCGAGGGCGGTGAGGACGCCGGAGAGACCGGCGATCCAGAGCGGCAAGAACCGTCGGGCGTAGACGACGGTGAGGCCTGCCACTGCCGCTGCGAGCGCCACTGAGAGGAGCCGCAGCCCTTCGATCGAGATTCCGGCCTCCCGTCCGAGCCAGGCGAGCAGGTACCAGCCCGGCGGGGTCGACTCGGTGCGCGCGACGTGCTCGACGACTCCGGTTGGCGTCGACTCGAGCAGGACCCGGGCCGAAGCGACCTCGTCCTGCCAGAGCGGAAGGTCGATCGCCCCCGGCAGCGTTGCGGCCGCGGCAAGGGCCGACACCCCGGCCGCGACGGCGATCGTGGCGCGCCGCGCGCCGGCTCCGGCCGCTCCCGCGTTCGGCATAGTCCGTCAGCATGACGACTGGGAGCGGGCGGTGGGCTCGGTTGGCGCTCTTTGCGGTCGCGGCCGTCGTGGCCACCCTCCCGGCCGTCGGCGAGCTGCGCAGCGAGTTCATCACGGAGCGGCATCCGAACGGCTACGGCGAGGCGGCGACCGGAGACCACCTCCAGACGACCTATCGCTTCTGGCTCGTCGGCCATCAGCTCGAGCAGGGCGACGCGCCCTGGGTCGATCCCTACAGCTTCCAGCCGCTCGTCGAGCCTCAGGTCGTCCTCGGCGGCTGGCCGTACGGCTTCCCATACTGGCCGCTGGGCGCGCTCTGGGGCCCGGTCGTCGCCTGGAACCTGCTCCTTCTGCTCGTCACGTTCGCGGCCGGGCTCTTCGCCTATCTGTGGCTCCGCGAGCTGGAGCTCCCGCCGCTCGCGGCCGCGCTCGGCGGGCTCGCGTTCGAGCTGGCTCCCTACCGGCTCCTGCAGAGCGGCGGGCACCTGCTGGGCTGGGCGGCCGTCCTGCTCCCGCTGGCGCTATGGGCCTTCGAGCGCTCCCGCCGGGCGGACAGCGCCCGCGCCGTCCACCTGTGGGGCGCGCTCGCCGCCGCAAGCATCGTCTCGATCCCGCTCTCGGGCCAGCTCCATCTCGGGCTCGGCGTCGTCCCGTTCCTGGCCGCCTACGCTGCCGTTCGCTACTCGCGCACCGCCTCGGTCTGGGCCTGGGGCGGTGCGCTCGCCGCCGCCGCCGCCGGGTTCCTGGCGGAGGCCGTCGTCATCGCCGGCTCGACGGAGTCCGAGGGGAGGACGCTGGCGGAGGTCGCCTCCTTCTCCGCGAGCCCGATCGACTTCGTCAGCCGCTGGCGCCTGCACGGGTCTGAGCGTTTCGTCTTCCTCGGCTGGCTGCTGCCGGTGCTGGCGGCGGCCGGTCTCGTGCTGCTCGCACGTCGGAGACGGGGGCTCGCGATCCTGCTCGGCCTCGCCGTGCTGGTTCCGCCGCTCCTCGCGCTCGGCACGAACCTGCCGCTCTACGAGACGCTGCGCGACGTCTTCCCGCCGCTTCGCTACCCGCGCGTGCCCGGGCGCTTCCTGCCGCTCGCGAACCTGGCGCTCGCAGCGCTGGCAGCCGTGGCAGCGGCTGTCGTCGTCGCGCGCTTCGAAGGGCGGCGTCGGCTGGCGGTCGGCGCCGCTCTCCTCGCGCTCGTGGCCGCCGACCTGCTCGTCTTCCCGCTGCGTTCGAGCGAGGCGGATCCGCGAAACGTCGCCTACGCCGCGCTCGCGGACGCGGAGCCGGGACGGGTCCTCGCGCTCCCGATCTTCCAGGAGGGAAAGGGCCACTTCGGCAGCGTCTACGACTACTACACCCAGCAGGCGCCCCGGGAGCGGCCGACCGGCTACGGGCTCGCGCCCGAGCGGGCGTACGCGTTCACGGAGCGGTTCAACCGCCTCGAATGCGGTGCGTGGCTTCCGGATGACCGCGCCGAGCTCGAGCGCCTCGGCATTCGCTTCTACGTGTGGCACGGCGGGCTCTACCGGCAATCGGAGACGTCGGGAGCGTGGTTCGGCTGGGAGGGGCTCCGCCGCGGTGGCATGGGGGTCGCGGCCGGCGCGTCACCGGTCTTCCTCTGGGACGAGGGACTCGATGCCGCGCCGCTTCCGGGGGAGCCGGACCGCGGCCGGCCCGTGCTGTGCGACGCCTGGGAAGACGGTGAGCTGACCCTCCGAGAGGGGGCGCTCTGGCTGTACGGGCAGGGGGTCGCCGAGCTCGAGCTCGATGCGCCGGCGCCGACGACCGTGACGCTCTACGCGGATGCCCGCGCGGTCGAGCCGATTCTCGTCGACGGGCGGACGACGATCCGCGTCGAGCTCCCGAACGACGGCTGGCACCCGTTCGTCGTCCGCGGGGCGCCGGGTCTCGAACTGGTTGACGCGCGCTTGCGCTGAGCGCGCGATGTGTTAAGGGTGCGGGATGCTTCGGAGGGCGCTCGTGTTCCTGGCCGTACTGGCCGGCCTCGTCGCGATCTACGAGGGCTACAAGTGGATCTGGGAGACCACGGGCCTGACGTGGCCCTTCGAGGTCAACGACCGCACGCTCCCACACACCTGGGACATCGTCGGTCAGCTCTTCGAGCCGTCGCGCCGTAACGGACCGCTGCTGATCGAGGTGCTCTGGGACGCGGCGCTCTTCACGGCGAAGGAGGCGGCTGTCGGCTTCGCGCTCGGCGCCGTCGGCGGGTTCCTCATTGCCGTCGTCCTCGTCCACTGGAGCTTTCTCCGGCGCGGGATCCTGCCCTACATCATCGCCTCGCAGACGGTGCCGATCCTGGCAATCGCCCCCATGGTCGTGGTCTGGCTTGGTGGGCGCGGGCTCCCTGCCTGGTTCCCGGTGTCGGTGATCGCCGCCTACTTGACCTTCTTTCCGGTGACGATCAACGCCATCCGTGGGCTCGAGTCGGCGGATCCGCGCGCCGTCGAGCTGATGGACTCGTATGCGGCCGGCCGTTGGGCGATTCTCTGGAAGCTGAGGGTTCCTGCATCCCTGCCCTATCTCTTCGCCGCGTTCAAGATCTCCGCAACCGCCTGCGTGGTCGGCGCCATGATCGGCGAGCTGCCGGCGTCGATCCAGGACGGTCTCGGCGGCGCGATCCTCAACTTCAACCAGTACTACGCGTCCTCGCCGGAGAGCCTCTGGGCGACGAATCTCATCGCTGCCGCTCTCGGCATCTCGTTCTTCCTCGTCGTCCTGGGCGTCGAGCGGGTCGTCGTCAAGACCGCGCCGGAGCAGCTCGTTTGAGCGCGCAGCCCCTCGTGGTGGAGCTTCGAAGCGTGAGAAAGGAGTTCGCCCGCGGCGGCGTGGTGGCGCTCGAGGGCATCGAGCTCGAGGTGGGCGCCGGGGAGTTCGTCTCACTGATCGGCCCTTCGGGCTGCGGGAAGTCCACGCTCCTTCGGATCGTCGGCGACCTCACGGAGCCGACGAGCGGCGAAGTCGTCGTCAACGGGAAGTCGGCGCGACAGGCACGCATCGACCGCGACTACGGCATCGTCTTCCAGGACGCGGTTCTCTACGACTGGCGCACCGTGGCCAAGAACATCGCGCTCCCGCTCGAGATGCTCGGCTGGGACCGCAGGCGGCGCGGCGAGCGCGTAGACGAGATGCTCGAGCTCGTCGAGCTGAGCGGGTTCGAAGGCCACCGCCCTTGGCAGCTCTCCGGAGGAATGCAGCAGCGCGTCGCGATCGCGCGGGCGCTTTCGTTCGACCCGGCGCTCCTCCTCATGGACGAACCCTTCGGCGCGCTCGACGAGATGACCCGGGAGCGGCTGAACATGGAGCTCCTGCGGATCTGGGAACAGGCGGGGAGCACGATTCTCTTCGTCACGCACTCGATCGCTGAAGCGGTGTTCCTCTCGACGCGCGTCGTCGTCATGTCGCCGCGGCCAGGCCGGATCGCCAGCGTCGTCTCCATCGACCTCCCGCGGCCCCGCAGCGTGGACACGCGGGAGGAACCGCGGTTCTTCGAGCACGTCACACAGGTGCGCGAGCTTCTACGGGCCGGCGGAGCGGAGCTGGCCCCGGAGGAGGTGCAAGCGTGACGACCGCTCCGACCGCCGTGCAGCCGCTTCCCCGCGGGTCGCTTTCGCAGAGCGTGGGCAGGAGCGCGCGTGACTGGGCGCCGGCCGCGCTGATCTTCGTGATCGGGATCGCAGCCTGGGAGGGGCTCGTTCGCGGCCTCGACGTCGAGCGCTTCCTGCTGCCGCCGCTGTCCGCCATCCTGCAGACGTTCTGGGAGCAGCGGGACACGTTCGTGTCGGCCGGCCTGTTCACCTTCAAGGAGGCGGTCGGCGGCTTCCTCCTGGGATCGGCCGCGGGGTTCGTCGTCGCGCTCGTGCTCGCGCGCTGGCGCCCGCTCGGCAGCGCTCTTATGCCCTATGCCATCGCGGCGAACGCGATCCCGATCATCGCCTTCGCGCCGATCACCAACAACTGGTTCGGGATCCTGTCGCCGGCCTCGAAGATCGTGATCGCGGCCGTGATCTGCTTCTTCCCGGTGATGATCAACACGCTGCGAGGGCTGACATCGGTGCCGCCCGCCGCCCTCCAGCTGATGCGCTCGTATGCCGCCAGCGAGGCCGAGATCTTCCGGCGGGTGCGGATCCCGCACGCCCTGCCGTACATCTTCTCGGCCCTGAAGGTGGCAACTGTCCTGGCGATGATCGGGGCCATCGTCGGCGACTACTTCGGCGGTTCGGACCAGGCGCTCGGGATCTTGATCCGACGCTCCGCGGGAATCTTCGCGTTCGAGGAGGCCTGGGCGGCGATCCTCGTCGCGTGCGTGCTCGGCATCGCCTTCTACGGTGCAGTTGCGCTCGTCGAGCGGCTGACGATGGGCTGGCACGTCTCGGCCCGGGGGAAGGAGTAAAACGGCGGAAGGAAAGGGGTACCGAATGAGTAAGGCTCGATGGTGGCGCCTGGCGGCGCTGGCCGCGGCCGTGCTGCTGGCGCTGGCCGCTTGCGGAGGGGACGACGATGACGACGGAGACGCGGCCGGCGACACGGGCGCGGCGGAGCCGGCGGAGCTTCAGCCGGTCACGGTGCAGCTGAAGTGGGTAACGCAGGCGCAGTTCGCGGGCTACTACGCGGCGCTCGAACAGGGGTACTACGAGGAGGAGGGTCTCGACGTCACGATCAAGCCGGGAGGGCCCGACATCGTGCCGGAGCAGGTGGTTCTCGGCGGGCAAGCCGAGTTCGGCCTCAACTGGCTCGACAACACGCTGGCGACGCGCGACCAGGGCGGCCAGATCGTCAACATCGCGCAGGTCTACGCCCGCTCCGGCATGACCGAGGTGACGTGGGCCGATTCGGGCCTCGACGACATCACGGCCCTCGAAGGCAAGAAGGTCGGGGTCTGGCTCGGAGGCAACGAGCACAAGCTGTTCGCGGCACTCACGAAGAACGACATCGACCCCGATTCCGACGTGGAGATCGTCGCGCAGCCGTTCGACATGAACCTGTTCCTGAACCGTGAGGTGGACGCGGCAGCGGCGATGACCTACAACGAGCTCGCCCAAGTGCTGGAGCAGGAGAATCCCGACACCGGCGAGCTCTACACGCTCGAGGATCTGAACGTCTTCCTCATGTCGGACCTCGGCACCGGGGCCCTCGAGGACGGCGTGTTCGTTCGCGAGGACTGGATCGAGGACGAGGCCAACCAGGACATCGCCACGCGCTTCCTGAAGGCGAGCTTCAAGGGGTGGGTCTACTGTCGGGACAACTTCGAGGAATGCCTGCAGATCGTGCTCGACAACGGGCCGACGCTCGGTGAGGGACACCAGCGTTGGCAGCTCAACGAAGTGAACAAGCTGATCTGGCCGAACGAGCTCGGAATCGGCGTCATGGATCCGGCCGAGTTCGACAACACGGCGCAGATTGCGATCGACTACGGCGTGATCAAGAACGAGGCGTCCAGCGACGCCTACATCACCGACTATGCGGAGGCGGCCGTCGTCGCACTCGAGGAGGAGGGCGTCGACGTCAAGGGCGAAGACTTCGAGCCCGCCGAGGTGGAGGTCACCCCGGGCGGCGAGTAGACCTGACAACGTGGCCGCCGGGGAGGATACTTTCCGGCGGCCACGTTTTTTCCCAGGAGGAAGGCAATGTCGGTTCTGATCAAGGGCGGACGGGTCGTCACCGCGGCGGACGACTACGTCGCAGACGTGTACGTCGAGGACGAGGCGGTGTCACTGATCGGCGAGTCGCTCGACGTCCAGGCCGACAAGGTGATCGACGCGAGCGGGAAGATGGTGCTGCCGGGCTGCATCGACCCGCACACGCACCTCGACATGCCCTTCGGGGGCACGACCTCGTGCGACGACTTCACCTCCGGCACGGTCTCGGCGGCGTTCGGCGGGACGACCTGCCACGTCGACTTCTGCATCCAGGGTAAGGGCCAGACGTTCGCCGAGGCGCTCGAGACCTGGCACGGGAAGATCGAGTCCGCCAAGCCGGTGATCGACGTCGGCTTCCACCTCGCCGTGACCGACCTGCACGAGGGGGGGACGCTCGAGGAGCTCGCGCGCATGCCTGACGAAGGCGTCACGAGCTACAAGCTCTTCATGGCCTACAAGGGCGCGATCATGGTCGACGACGAGACCCTCTTCCGCGTCATGCAGACCGCCGCCGACACGGGCGCGCTCGTCATGGTGCACGCCGAGCATGGCGATTCCATCGACGTCCTCGTCAAGCAGGCGCTCGCGGAGGGCAAGACGGACCCGATCTGGCACGCGCGCACGCGCCCGCCCGAGACCGAGGGCGAGGCGACGAACCGCGCCGTCCAGCTCGCGCACGTCGCCGGCTGCGGCCTCTACGTCGTCCACGTGTCCTGCAAGGAGTCGATCGACCCGATCGCCCGCGCGAAGGAGCTCGGCTGGAACGCCCACGGGGAGACCTGCACGCAGTACTTCTTCGTGGACGAGACCTTTCTCGAGCGGCCCGACTTCGAGGGCGCGAAGTACGTCTACACGCCGCCCCCGCGCGCGAAGGAGAACCAGGAGCATCTCTGGCACGCGGTCGCGACGGACATCCTCTCGGTCGTCTCCACCGACCACTGCCCCTTCCGCTGGGCCGACCAGAAGTCGCTCGGCCGCGACGACTTCTCCAAGATCCCCAACGGCGGCCCGGGGATCGAGGACAGGCTGATGATGATCCACGAGTTCGGGGTGCGCGGCGGGCGCATCTCGCTGAATCGCATGGTCGAGCTCCTGGCCACGAACCCCGCCAAGTACTTCGGCCTCTATCCGCGCAAGGGCACGATCGCGGTCGGCTCGGACGCCGACGTCGTCGTCTTCGATCCCGACAAGCGCGTGACGCTCTCCGCCGAGCGCAGTCACTCCCGCGTCGACTACAACCTCTACGAGGGCACCGAGGTGACGGGCGCTCCCGAGGTCGTGCTGGTGCGCGGGAAGGTGATCGTCGAAGGCGGCGAGCTTGCCGGCCAGCCCGGCGACGGCCGCTTCGTGAAGCGGGCGAGGTTCGGGGAGCAGCTGACGGCCCGCGCCGGCGCGACCGCGTAGCCCCCGATCGGCACAGTCTCCGCCCGCTTGTGTTTCACAGGCACAAGCTTCTCGCCCTCATTCTCTCGGGGTGGCGTTTCATCCTCCGGTCCACTCTGAGTTCGTGCTCGCCCTCCGCGTCCTCGACGCCTTCGACATGCCGTACGCGGAGGCATGGCGCCTGCTCCGGCCGGTGTCCGCGCGCCTCGACGTCCCGCGTCCGAGCTACTCCAGCGTGCGTAGGATCGTTATCGCCGAGCGGACGCGGAAACGTGAGAACGCGGAGCTCTTGGACCTGCTCCTTGCGGACCTGTTCACGGGGCGGTTTCCGACGGGCTTTGTGGAACACAAGGTGGGCGTCCGGGGGTGGGAGGACGCCGGGCTCGACCGCCCGCGAAGCTAGCCGGTGGCGACGAGACCGGGGCGGATCAGGCGGACGGGTCGCTCGAGACCGGCGTCGTTGACGCTCGGGTTCACCGGCTCGCGGAGCGGCGCGGCCCCGTAGGAGCAGCGCGTCCGCTCGGGGTCGGGAGTCCCGTAGAGGGTCGTACGCTGGCGCGGAGCCCTGTCGATGGCCCGGATCGCCTCCTCCATCCGCTCGGGCGGCATCTCCTGGCCGTGGGAGGCGCCGGCGGCCCGGGAGATGGACTCGTTCATCAGCGTCCCGCCCAGGTCGTTCGCGCCGGCTCGGAGCGCGGCCTGGGCGCCCTCGAGCCCGAGCTTCACCCAGGAGGCCTGGACGTTCGTGATCCAGGGATGGAGCGCCAGCCGGCCGACCGCGTGCATCAGCACCGCCTCGCGGAAGGTCGGCCCTGGCCGGGCGCGACCCTTGAGGTAGATCGGGGCCTCCATGTGCACGAAGGGGAGGGGCACGAACTCGGTGAAGCCGCCGCTTCGCTTCTGCTGCTCGCGCAGCTCGACGAGGTGTCGCGCCCAGCTGCGTGGGCCCTCGACCGAGCCGTACATGATCGTGGTCGTCGAGCGCAGGCCCGCGCGGTGGGCTGCGTCGTGCACCTGCAGCCACTGGCCGGTCGAGACCTTGTCCGGGCAGAGCGTGCGGCGCACCTCGTCGTCGAGGATCTCCGCCGCGGTGCCGGGCAGCGAGGCAAGCCCGACGTCTCGCAGGCGTCCGAGGTAATCGTCCAGCGGCAGCCCGAGCGTCGCCGCCCCCTGCCAGACCTCGAGCGCCGAGAAGGCGTGGACGTGCAGGTCGGGCAGAGTCTTCTTCACCGCGGCACAGATCTCCAGGTACGTCTCCCCGGTGAACGCGGGATGGATGCCGCCCTGGAGGCAGATCTCGACCGCGCCGCGGTCCCACGCCTCCCGCGCCCGGCGGACGATCTCCTCGAGGGGCACGACATATGGCTTCCCGCGCAGGTTCGCGGCCAGCTTGCCCTTCGAGAACGCGCAGAAGCCGCAGCGGAAATAGCAGACGTTCGTGTAGTTGACGTTCCGCGTGACGACGTAGCTGACCTCGTCGCCGCAGACCTCGCGGCGCAGCTCGTCGGCCGCCGCCAGCACCGCGCCGAGGTCGGCGCCGCGCGCCTCGAAGAGGGCGGTGACGGCGTCCTCGCCGAGCTCGGCTCCGGCCCGCACCATCCCCAGGGCCTCGACGACGGGCCCCGACGTCCCTCGACCGCCCTCGGACCGCAGCCGGGGCGCCGTTCCTTGGGCTCCTGCCGCCCAGCGCTCCTCCCGGGCGAGCCCGGAGGCGTCTGCGTGGCGCAGGATCTCCTGCGCCACCCGTGGATCGGCCCAGCGCTCGAGGTCGGCGACGAGCTCCGGGTAGATCGGCAGGCGCGGCGCGAGCTCGAAGCCGTGCTCCTCCGTGGCCGCGCGGAGCAGCTCGATCTCCGGCCACGGCGCTTCGGGGTTCACGTGGTCGATCGTCACGGGCGAGACGCCGCCCCAGTCGTCGATGCCCGACTCGAGCAGCCGGGGGAAGTCGTCGTAGGAGAGGTTCGGCGGCACCTGCAGGTGCACGTCGGCGGGCAGAAGCTCGCGCGCCGCGCGCGCCGTCCACAGCAGCTCGTCGAGTGACGGCTCCGGGTGGCCGGCCATCCTCGTGCCCGGCTTCGCGCGGAAGTTCTGGACGATGACCTCCTGGACGTGGCCGTAGCGCTCGTGCAGCGCGGCAATCGCGTCGAGCGCCTCCAGGCGCTCCTCCCGCGTCTCGCCGATCCCGATGAGGATCCCCGTCGTGAACGGCACGGCCAGCTCGCCGGCGAGCCTGATCGTCTCCAGCCGCGCTTCGGGAAGCTTGTCGGGGGACCCGTGGTGGGGGAGGCCCTTCTCCATCAGCCGGAGCGAGGCGGACTCCAGCATCAGCCCCATCGACGCCGAGACCGGCCGCAGGAGGAGCAGGTCCTCCCGGGTCATCACGCCTGGGTTCAGATGGGGCAGGAGCCCGGCCTCGGAGAGGACGAGGTCGGCCATGCGCGCCAGGTACTCGATCGTCGTCCCACAGCCGAGCTCGGCCAGCTCCTCGCGCGCGGCACGGTAGCGGAGCTCCGGCTTGTCGCCGAGCGTGAAGAGCGCCTCGTGGCAGCCGGCCTCGGCGCCCGCGCGCGCGATCGCCAGCACCTCGTCCGCCGACAGGTACGCTCGCTCGCCGCGCCTCGGCGGCTGCGCGAACGTGCAGTAGTGGCACACGTCGCGGCAGAGCTTCGTCAGCGGGATGAAGACCTTCGGCGAGTACGTGACGACGTTCGTCATCCGGACGACAGGAGCAGCTCGTAGTCCTCGGGCCGATCGATGTCGAGCGCGAGCATCGGGTCGTCGACGACAACCGGCTCGAGGCCGGCGGCGCGTGCCTGGGCGAGCGCCGTCGCCACGGGGACGCCGAAGCGCGGCACGAAGCCGTTCAGGCGCGCCAGGGCGAGGGCGTTGACGCCGCCGTCCCGGGCGGGGGCGAGCGCCAGCGGGCGCGCGGCCGCAGCGAGCGCGTCGAGCGATTCGGCCGTGACGAGCGGGCAGTCGCCCATGACGACGAGCGCGCCCTCGGCTCCGCGGGGGTCGGCCAGGGCGAGCGCGATCGCGTCGGAGTGCCCCGTGCCGGCGTCGACGAGGATCTCGACGCCCTCGCGCATCAGCCCCGGATCGGGCGTGACGAGTAGCGTTCGCTCGATGGCTCCCGCCTCCGCGCACGCGGTCAGAACCGTGTCGAGCATGTCGACGACCAGCGCCGCGCGCTCGTCCGCGGTGAGCCGCGGCGCGAGCCGTGTCTTCGCGCCGTCGAGGCCCTTGACAGGCACGATCGCGAGCACGCGATGAGCATACAGACGGCCCCGTATGGCGTTCTGTGCGGCGGCCTGGGCGGGTCGCGATTCGTCGACGCCCTCGCCCGCGCGTCCGCCCCCGACCAGGTCACCGCGATCGTCAACGTCGGCGACGACGTCGAGATTCTCGGGCTGCACGTCTCCCCGGACCTCGACACGGTGCTCTACACGCTCGCGGGGCTCCTCGACGAGGAGCGCGGCTGGGGCGTCCGCGACGAGACCACGAACGCACTCCAGGCTGCCGCCCGCTTGGGCGCGGAGGATTGGTTCACGCTGGGAGATCGAGACATCGGCCTCCATCTGGTTCGCTCGCGGCTGCTGCGCGAGGGGGTGCCGCTCTCGGAGGTGACTCGGCACCTTGCCTCGGAGCTCGGTGTGGCCGTGCGCCTCCTGCCGGTCTCCGACGACCCCGTGCGCACGTTCCTGACCACGCCGAACGGCGAGCTCGACTTCCAGACCTGGTTCGTGCGTCGCCGGCATGCCGACGAGGTGACCGCCGTCCGCTACGAGGGCGCCGAGGACGCGCGCCCGGCGCCCGGCGTGCTCGAGGCGATCGCCGGCGCCGAGGTCGTCTTCCTGGCGCCGTCCAACCCGTTCGTGTCGATCAGCCCGATTCTGAGCGTGCCGGGCATCCGCGAGGCGCTCGCCGAGAAGCGCGTCGTCGCGGTCTCTCCGCTCGTCGCCGGCGAGGCGCTCCGCGGGCCGCTCGCCAGGATGATGCCCTCGCTCGGCTTCGCGCCGGGCGTGCGCGGCCTCGCGTCGCTCTACGAGGGGGTCGCCGACGAGATCCTCGTCGACCCGGCCGACGCCGGGGAGCTGCCGGGAGCCCTGGTGGCGCCCATCGTTATGGTTGCGCCGGAGTCGAGAGCGGAGGTGGGGAGGGCGGTGCTGGAGGCAGTCCGGTGATCGGGATCGTGGGCGGGAGCGGCGATTTCGGCCAGGGCATCGCCGAGCGTCTGCGCCGGCTCGGCGAGGATGTCGTCATCGGCTCGCGCACGCCCCGCGATGACTTCGTCTCGAACGAGGAGGCGTGCCGGCGCTCCGAGGTCGTCTTCCTCTCCGTCCCTCCGGGCGGGGTCGCGGACATGTCCCGTGAGCTGCGCGACGCGCTCGCCGGGCGAATCGTGGTCAGCGTCGCGGCGCCGATCGTCTTCCGGGACGGGAAGGCCGGCGCCGCGCCCGGCGAGCTCTCGCTCGCGGAGGTCACCGCCGCCGCGGCGCCCGGCGCCCGCGTCGTCGCCGGCTTCCACACGGTCAGCGCGAGGGCGCTCGCCGACCCGGACGTACCACTGGACGAGGACGTGCTCCTGGCCGGGGACGACGCGGAGTCGAAGGACGTCGTCGCCGGCCTCGCCGAGCGCCTGGTCGAGGGCCGGGCGGTCGACTGCGGCCGTCTCGAGGTCTCGCGCTGGCTGGAGACGCTCACCGCCGTGCTCCTCAACGTCAACCGCCGCTACAAGACGAACGCGGGCGTGAGGGTGACCGGGCTGCCCGAGTGATCGCAGTCGTCCCTCTCGAGGGGATTCCGGAGGTGCGGCCGGGGGACGACCTCGCCGGGCTCCTCGGCGACGCGCTCGAGCGAGCCGGGGGGTTGGAGGAGGGCGACGTGGTCGCGGTCTCCCAAAAGGTCGTCTCCAAGGCGGAAGGCCGCGTCGAGCTTGCCCCCGAACACCTGCAGGTGATCCTGCGGGAGGCACGGGCCGTGCGCCGCCGACGCGGCGATCTCGTCATCGCCGAGACCGAGCACGGCTTCGTCTGCGCCAGCGCCGGGGTCGACCGCTCGAACGCGCCCGGCGACGACTGGGTCGTGCTGCCTCCCCGCGACCCGGACGCGTCGGCCGGCGGCGCTTCGCGAGGCGCTCGCAGCCCGCTTCGGGTCGCCCCCGCGGTGATCGTCACCGACTCCTTCGGCCGCGCCTGGCGGCAGGGGACGACCGACGTCGCCATCGGCCTCGCCGGCATGCTGCCGCTCCTCGACCTGCGCGGCGAGCCGGACACCAGCGGACGGCGCATGGAGGCGACCGCTGATCGCGGTCGCGGACGAGCTCGCGGGCGCCGCCGAGCTGGTCATGGGCAAGACGAGCGGGTGTACCCGCCGCGCTGATCCGCGGCTACGACGTGCCGGCGGGGGACGGGAGAGCGCGCGAGCTCGTCATGCCGCCGGAGCGCGATCTGTTCCCCTAGGAGGGGTTGGCGGAATAGTGCTCGTCGCCGGGGTGCGATGGTCGTTCCGAGCCAAGGACGCAGGGAGGGCTCGTAGCCAAGGCTACGGGCGCGACTGAGGACGCAGTCCTCGGGGCGAGCAGCGCGGCCCGGCGGCACAGCGGCTATTTCGTCAAACCCTCCTACTAGCGACGCGCGGGACGAGCCAGGTCGAGCGGGCGCGCGCAAGCACCTCACCGTCCGCGACAGGAGCGCCGAGCCCGCGAAGCGCTTGCGCCCCTCCTCGCCGATCCGCCAGCCGACGACGACGTGCGGCTCGCCGGGCTGCGGCAGGCGGTCGATCTCGGCTGCCATCCGGCCCAGGAGGACGCCCTCGCGCTGGAAGTCGTCGACGGCCCAGCCGCTGGGGCAGTCAAGCGCGGCCCAGACGAGCTCGCTGCCGACGTCGTCGCCCGGCGTCCACGGCGAGGCGAGCAGGCCGGGCCTGCTCTCGACCTGACCGGCGTACACCCGCAGGCCGTCCTCCCGCTTCGGCCCGCAGACGAAGCACGTGCTGTAGGCGTGGTGAACGAAGCCCGCGTAGCGGGTCGAGGCCTCCGCGGCCGCCTCGACCGAAACGGGCGCGGGCACGTCGACCACGAGCGCCACCGGCTCGGCCTCCGCGACGAGCGCCTCACCGTCCAGGATCTCGACGCGCCCGTCCTCTCGGACGACCTCGAGCTCCCGGTCGAGGGGCGGTGGCCGACGCAGCGTCACCTCGGCGACGCCGCCCAGCAGCCCGGCGACGAGACCACAGGCATAGCCGCCGTTCGCCGAGCTCGGCGGGCCGTTGAAGCGGCCGGGGACGATCATCGCCCGAGCGTCAGCTCGATGCGGCCGTACGGCGGGCGCGGATCGGTGTAGACGCGCACGCGCTCGTCGCGCCCGTCGACCTGGGCGGTGTCCCAGAGGCGGTTCTCGCCGGCGAAGGCGACCTCGTCGAGCTCCGGGAAGGCCGCGAGCGCTCGCAGCCCCATCTCGTGCACCAGCTCCTGGATCGAGGCCGAGTCGAAGTCGGCGAACGTCGCCGCTACCGAGTCCCGCACCGCCTCGCCGTCGGCGCGCGCCGCGAAGTCACGGTTCCGCCAGTGGACGTCGAGGTGAATGAAGAGCGGCCGGTCGCGCAAGTCGGCGAGCGTCGTGTACTCGTCCCTGACGAAGCCCTCGAAGGAGCTGCCGGTCAGCTTCATCAGCCGAAGGCCCTCGCGGCCGGAGCGGTGCGCGAGCGTCCCGTCCCGCTCCAGGGCGAGCTCCGCCACGGCCCGGTCGCCGCCGACCGCCTGGAACGACTGCTCGCTGCGGCGCGCGAACGGCACCTCCCGGCCGGTGAGCTCGATCCGCTCGACCTGGCCGTACGTCTCCAGGAAGCGGCGCGCGAGCAGCTCCAGCAAGCCTTCCAGGGAGCCGTCGGCGTACTCGAGCGCCGTGATCTGGATGAAGTTCTTCATCGAGTCGGTGGCCACGACGACGGTGTTGTCGCCCTCGGTGTAGGAGGGGCCGAACGCCTCACCGCGCGCGGTCATGCCGACCTCGGCGGCGAAGAGCGAGCTGACCCCGTCCGTCCGATAGACGGACACGGCCTCCTTCCCGTAACCGATGCTCAGGAGCTCCGCCACCGGTCCACCGCGATCGCGACGAGCTCGTCGCAGCCCGTCTCGAGCTCCTCGGCGCGCGTGCGCCCGAGCCGCTGCCGCAACACCGGGACGAGCTCGGCGCGCGGACGGCGGTTGACGAAGACGACGAAGCGAAACCCGAAGCGCTCCTCGTAGGCGGCGTTGAGCTCGGCGAGCTCGGCCAGCACCTCCGGCTCCTCAGCCGTGGGATCGCCCTGCTCGGCCGCCGACCGGCCGGCGAGCCGCCGCTCGCCGATGCGCGGATGGTGCGCCAGCGCCTCGACCCGCTGCTCCTCCGGCAGCCTGGCGAGCACCTCCCTCGCGCGGCCGAGCGGGTCCTCCTCCAGGGCGAGCACCTCCAGGAAGCGGCTGCGGGCCTGGAAGAGGTCGGCGAGCTCGTCCACGCTCAGCTGCCGCGGTAGATCGCGCACGAGTAGGGGGAGAGGAGGAGCGGGACGTGGTAGTGGCCCTCGCCGAGCTCGATCTCGACCTCGATGCCGCGGAAGAACGGCGAGCGCGGGTGGAAGACCAGCTTGTAGACGTCGGGAGGGAGCTCGACGCCGCCGAGGTCGGGGACCCGGCCGTCCTCGTCCGTCTCGCGGACGGAGAGGAGGAGATCGCCGCGGAAGAGCTCGACTCGCACCCCGCGGGCCGGCTCGCCGCGCTCGGTGTCGAGGACGTGGGTGGAGATGTTCATACCGGCGGCATCGTATTCTTGCCGCGTGGACGAGCGCGAGCGCTTCCTCATCCGCTACGCGGGCTCCTTCGCTCCCGAGCCGATCGCGCGGGCCGAAGGCGCGTGGATCGAGACGACGAGCGGCAAGCGGATCCTCGACTTCACCTCGGGCCAGATCTGCTCCACGCTCGGGCACAACCACCCGCGGATCGTCGCGGCGGTTCGCACGGCGCTCGACGACGTCGTCCACCTGAACTCGTGGATGCTCTCGGAGCCCGTGCTCACGCTCGGTGAGCGGCTTGCCGGGCTCTTCCCCGCGCCCCTCGACCGCGTGCTGCTCCTCAACACCGGCACGGAAGCCAACGAGGTCGCGCTGAAGATGGCGAAGATGCACACCGGTCGCTGGGAGGTCGTGGGCCTGACGCGGAGCTTCCACGGGCTCCTCTCCGGGATCGCCTCGGTCAACTTCTCGATGGCGCACGCCGGCTACGGGCCGGTGCTGCCCGGCTCGTATGCGATTCCGGCGCCATACGCCTACCGCTGTCCCGTGCGCCACTGCGACGGCGCCTGCGACTGCACGTGCCTGGAGGTCGGCTTCGAGCTCGTCGACCAGCAGTCGATCGGGTCGCTCTGTGCGCTGGTCGCCGAGCCTGTGCTCTCCGCCGGTGGGATCATCGTCCCGCCTGACGGCTACTTCCGGCGCGTGGGCGAGCTGCTCGCCGAGCGCGGGATGCTCCTCGTCATGGACGAGGCGCAGACCGGCTTCGGGCGCCTCGGGACGATGTTCGGCTTCGAGCACGACGGCGTCGTGCCCGACCTCGTCGGGGTGTCGAAGACGCTCGGCGGCGGACTGCCCCTGGCGGCCACGATCACGTCGGCCGCGATCGAGCAGGACTGCTACGAGAAGGGCTTCCTCCACGTCACCTCGCACGTTTCGGATCCGCTGCCCGCGGCCGCCGGGCTCGCGGTGCTGGACGTGATCGCGGAGGAGGGCCTGGTCGGGCGCGCGGCGTCTCGTGGCGAGTACATGCTCGCCCGCCTGCGCGAGCTGCAGGCCCAGCACGAGGCGATCGGCGACGTCCGCGGCCGCGGGCTCCTCGTCGGGCTCGAGCTGGTCGAGGACCGCGAGAGCCGGCGCCCTGCAGACGCCCTCGGCGCTGCCGTGACCCGCGAGTGCTTCGAGCGCGGCCTCTCCATGAACATCGTCCGCTCGCAGGCGCATGCCAACTGCTTCCGCATCGCGCCGCCCCTGACGGTCACGGAAGGCGAGATCGACCTCGCGGTCGAGATCATGGACGCTTCGCTCCGGGCGGTGCGCGAGCCCGCCGCGGCCTGAGGATCGCCGAGCTCGTACGGCTGAAAACGCGGAGCAGTCCGCCGTTGCGGCTACGGTATTAGCCCGACAGAAACTCGGGGACGTCGACAGAAGGGGCTGCGGATGGGTTCAAGCTCGAAGCGACAGACGACGATGGCGAAGCTGGCGAGGGAGCGCGCGCTCCAGGAGAAGCGGGAGCGCAAGCAGCAGAAGAAGGAAGCGCGGAAGCAGGCGGCTGCCGCCGAGAAGGCCGGCGAGGTGGGCGAAGGGATCGCTGAGGGCGATCCCGTCGACTCGCCCGAGCCCGAGACGCCCTAGGAGGCCAAACCCTCCTAGCTACAGGAAGCGTGTGGCCTGCACGCGGTGCGCGGCGGCGATCTCGCGCTCGTCGGCCCGGGCGAGCTGCCCGTCGAGGACGGCCGGCTCGCCGCCCACGTAGACCCGCTCCGCACGGTGCGGGCCGGAGAGGACGAGCGCCGCGAGCAGGTCGTCGGCGCCCCCGAACTCGAGCCCGTCGACGCCCCAGACGGCGAAGTCGGCGCACTTGCCCGGTTCGAGCGAGCCGAGATCCCGGCGGCCGAGCACGTCCGCGCCGCCTCGGGTGCCCAGCCAGAGAGCTTCGCGCACGGTCAAGGCCTCGGGCCCGCCACGTCCGCGGGCGACGAGCAGCGCCTGCTTCACGTCCGCCGCGAGGTCGCTCCGCTCGTTCGAGGCCGAGCCGTCCACGCCCAGCCCGACCGGGACGCCGGCCTCGATCATGGCTCGCACGGGCGCCACGCCCGCGCCGAGCCGCAGGTTCGAGGTGGGGCAGTGCGCGACCCCGGTCCCGGCTGCCCCGAACGCCCGCACGTCCTCGTCGGAGAGGTGAACGCAATGCGCGCACCAGACGTCGCCGGCCAGCCAGCCGAGCTGGTCCAGGTACTCCACCGGCCGGCAGCCGAACAGGCCCCGGCAGTACTCCTCCTCCTCGATCGTCTCCGCCAGGTGCGTGTGCAGCCGCAGGCCGAGCCGCCGCGCGAGCGCCGCCGACTCCGTCATCAGCTGCTTCGAGACGGAGAAGGGCGAGCAGGGCGCGACCGCGATCTGCGTCCACGCGCCCCGCCCCTCCTCGTGAAGAACGAAGAGGCCCTCCGTGTCGGCGAGCACCGCGTCCATGTCCTCGACGAGGTCGTCAGGCGGCAGGCCGCCTCCGGACTCGCCGACGTCCATCGACCCGCGGGAGGCGACGATCCGCACGCCGAGCTCCCGCGCCGCCTGGATCTCGGCCTCGACCAGGCCCGCGCGGCCGGGCGGGAAGACGTAGTGGTGATCGAAGACCGTCGTGCAGCCGGCGAGCGCGAGCTCCGCCAGCCCGGTGCGCGCCGCCGCGTACTCGGCCTCGGCGTCGATACGAGCCCAGAGCGGGTAGAGGGCCTTCAGCCACGTGAAGAGATCGGCCTCCTGGGCGCGGGTGCGCGTGAGCGTCTGGTACAGGTGGTGGTGCGTGTTGACGAGGCCCGGCGTGACGAGGGCGCCGCCGAGGTTCTCGAAGCGCTCCGCGAAGGGAGGGGAGCCCTCGCCGACCTCGACGACGAAGCCGTCCTCGACCAGGATCCACGCGTTCGGGAGCTCGCTGCCGGCGTCATCCATGGTGACGACGTAGGCGTTCGAGAAGAGCGTCCTCACGGCGCGTAATCTCTCACGTCATGGCGACCGACGCGCCGCTCCGCCGGGACGTGCGCCTGCTCGGCGACCTGCTCGGCCGCGTCATGGTGGAGCAGGAAGGGGAGGAGCTGCTCGGGCGCGAGGAGGAGATCCGCCGAGTCTCACGGCGAGCGCGCGAGACCGCGGATCCCGAGGTGCGCGCCGAGCTCGTCCCGGGCCGTCGCCGAGCTCGACCTCGAGCAGCAGACGAAGATCCTGCGGGCGTTCGCGCTCTTCTTCCAGCTCGCGAACATCGCCGAGCAGCACCACCGCATCCGCCGTCGCCGAGACGTCGAGCGCGAGGACGGAGTCCCTCGTGAATCCTTGGCCGAAGCAGTGAGGCGCCTTCGGAAGGCGGGGATCGACGACGCCGCGCTGGCGCGGGCGGCCGAGCACGTCTCGCTCGAGCTCGTGCTCACGGCGCACCCGACGGAGGCGACGAGGCGCACCATCCTCCAGGCGCAGGCCCGGCTCGGCCGGCTGCTGGCCGAGCTCGATGCGGGCGAGGACGTGGCCGAGCGCGCCGCCGAGGAGATCACCGTCCTCTGGCAGACCGACGAGGTGCGCCCCGAGCGGCCGCGCGTCGTCGACGAGATACGCCATGGCCTCTGGTTCTTCGAGCAGAGCCTCCTCGACGCCGCCGAGGAGCTGGTCGCGTCGTACCGGAGCTCCATCCCCGGCGCGCCGCTGCCGCTCTCCTTCGGCACCTGGATCGGGGGCGACCTGGACGGGAACCCGCACGCCGGCCCCGACACCATCCGCGAGGCGCTCGACCGCGGCCGAGCGCTGGCGCTCGCCCGCTACCGGAGGGAGGTGCGCGAGCTGGCGGCGGCGCTCGGGCTCACGACGACCCTCGTGGGCGTCTCCGACGAGCTGCTGGAATCGATTGCGCGCGACGAGCGCGAGCTGCCCGCCTACGCCGAGGAGATCGGCGAGCAGAATCGCGACGAGCCGTACCGTCGCAAGCTGAGCTTCGTCTGGTGGCGGCTCGGGAACGACGGCTACGCGCGGGTCGAGGAGCTCCGAGCCGACCTCGACGTCATCGACCGCAGCCTGCGCGATCACCGCGGCGAACGCATCGCGGAAGGGCGCCTGGCCGACCTGCGCCGACGAGTCGAGCTGTTCGGGTTCCACGTGGCCAAGCTCGACGTTCGCTTCCACGCGACGGAGGTCGGCGAGGCGACGCGGCGCGTGCGCGGGGCTCTCGGCGTCGTCGGCTCGGCGCAGACGCGACTCGGGAAGGGGGCCGTCGACACGGTGATCGTCTCCGGGACGGAGTCGGCCGCCGACGTGCTGGCGGTCGTCGACCTCGCGGCCGAGGCGGGTGCACGCATCTCGCCGGTTCCGCTCTTCGAGACGATCGCCGATCTCCGCGAGGCGCCCGCGATCGTCGAGGCGCTCCTCGACGAGCCTCGCTTCGCCAGCATCGTCGAGGGGCGCGGCCGCCGCCTCGAGGTCATGGTCGGCTACTCGGACTCGGGGAAAGACGGCGGCTACCTCACTGCGCAGTGGGAGATCTTCCGGGCGCAGGAGCGCCTCGCGGCCGTCGCGGCCGCGCGCCAGGTCGAGCTGACTGTCTTCCACGGCCGCGGGGGATCGACCGGCCGCGGCGGCGGCCCGACCCACGCCGCCATCCTCGCGCAGCCCGCTGGCCATCCCCCCGGCCGCCTCAAGCTGACCGAGCAGGGCGAGACCGTCTCCTTCAAGTACGGCCTGCCCGGCCTCGCCTACCGAAACCTCGAGGCCGCGCTCGCGGCGACGCTGCTGGCGGCGTTTCCCGAGGTGGCGGGCTCGCGCCCGCCCGACGGCGCGCGTGAGACCCTCGAGTCGCTCTCCGAGGACGCCTTCGGCGCGTATCGGGGGCTCGTGTGGGAGGACGAGCGCTTCGCAGAGTTCTTTCGCCGCTTCACGCCGATCGAGGAGCTGGCGCTCTTCGAGATCGGCTCCCGGCCCGCCAGGCGCCCCGACGGCGGCGAGCTCCTCAGCTCGCTCCGCGCCATCCCGTGGGTCTTCGCCTGGACGCAGAACCGCTGCATCCTCCCGGCCTGGCACGGCTGCGGCGCCGCTTTCGCGGCAGCGGACCTCGGCGAGCTGCGCCGCCTCTACCGCAGCTGGGCCTTCTTCCGCACCCTCGTCGAGAACCTCGAGATGACGCTCGCCAAGTCGAGCCTCGAGATCGCGGCCGGCTACCTCGACCTCGTCGAGGACGCGAGCCTCTACGAGCCGATCCGGGCCGAGCACGAGCGCACCGTCGCGGCCGTGCTCGAGATCGTCGAGGCGCGTGAGCTCCTCGACCGCCACCCGGTCGTGCAGCGTTCCATCCGCCTCCGGAACCCCTACGTCGATCCCATGAACGCGATCCAGATCGAGCTTCTCCGCCGCTGGCGGGAGACCGGGGCCGAGGAGGTCAAGCGCCCTCTGCTCCGCTCGATCGCCGGCATCGCCGCCGCCCTCCGGAACACGGGGTAGCAGCTACCAACGTGAGAGCGCCGCGCCGACCTCCTCCAGGCTGGCCAGGCTGTGGCCGCTGGCGAAGTGGTCGACATGGGGAAGGGCTGCCTTCATGCCGCGCGCGAGTGGCTCGTAGGCGGGATCCTCCTGGAGCGGGTTGAGCCAGACCACCCGGTACGCGAGTCGGTGGAGGCGCGCCATCTGCTCGGCGAGGAGCTCGGGATCGCCCACCTCGAGGCCGTCCGAGCAGAGGACGACGACGGCGCCGCGCGCGAGCCCTGAATGGCCGTGCTCGTCCAGGAAGCGCTTGAGCGACTCGCCGATGCGCGTGCCGCCGTCCCAGTCGACCACCTCCGCGGCAGCCCGGCCGAGGGCCGCGTCGGCGTCGGAGCCCTCGAGCTGGCGCGTGACGCGCGTCAGCCTCGTGCCGAAGCAGAAGGCCTCCCAGCGCTTGTCGGAGCGAAGAGCCGCGTGCGCGAACATGACGAGCGCCCGCGAGTAGGCGTCCATCGAGCCGGAGACGTCGAGAAGGAGAATGAGCCGCCGCGGCCGCTTCCGCCGGCGCCGCCAGGCGCGTTCGAGCGGCTCGCCGCCGGTGCGGAACGACCGGCGCAGCGTGCGCCGCAGGTCGGGTGTGCCGGCTCGCGCGGATTCGCGGCGGCGGGTGCGTCGCCGTGGCACTGACAACTCGATGGCGCTCATCAGCTCCGCGAGCTGGGAAAGCTCCTCCCGCGAGCAGCGCGAGAAGCTCTTCTCCTTCAGGAGCTCGACGGGGCTCGCCAGCCCGACGTCCGCTTCGGCCTCCATCTCCACGCGGATTCGGATCGGCGGGCCCTGGGAGGGCACGGGAGGCCCGAAGAACGCCGCAAAGAGGGCGTCGTAGACCTCGATCTGATCGGGCCGGGAGAGCAGCGTCGCCCGTCCTGCCCAGTAGAGCTCGCCGGGAGGCAGGAGCGCGGCCGCACGCGAGAAGGAGGCCACCCGGTCGGGCCCCACGGGCAGCCCGGCGGCGCGGAGAGCCCGCCCGAAGCGGACGAGCGTCTCGACCGAGTCGTCTGTGGACGGAGTCGCGAACATGCCGCCACGTATTGTCGCAACGACGCGCCGCGAGCCGCGCTAACTTGTCGCGGCCATGAGCACGCGAGATCTCCTGCAGCGCACGGCGGAGATCGCATCGGATTTCCTCGACTCGCTCGACGAGCGGCCGGTGCGATCGGTGGCGACGGTCGACGAGATGCGGGCCGCGCTCGGTGGCCCGCTGCCCGAGCGGCCTTCTGACCCTCTCGCGGTCGTCGAGCAACTTGCGCGCGACGCCGATCCGGGATTGATGGCCACTCCGAGCGGGCGCTTCTTCGGCTTCGTCATGGGCGGTAGCCATCCGGCGGCAGTCGCGGCCGACTGGCTCACGTCCGCCTGGGATCAGAACGCCGGCCTCACGCTTCCGACGCCCGCCGCCGGCGTCGTCGAGGAGGTGGCCGGCGCCTGGCTGAAGGAGTTGCTCGGCCTGCCCGAACATGCCTCGTTCGGAATCGTCACTGGCGGTCAGATGGCCCATTTCGCCTGTCTCGCGGCAGCACGTCACCACCTCCTCGCCCGCGAGGGATGGGATGTCGAGCGTGACGGTCTGAACGGCGCGCCGTCGATCCGGGTCGTCGCCGGAGCCAATCGACACGCGACCCTCGACCGGGCGCTCAGGTTCCTCGGCATCGGTACCGGCTCCATCGACGAGGTTGCGGCCGACGAGCAGGGCCGGATGCTGATGGGGCAACTTCGCGACGAGCTGGGCCAGGGGGCTGGGCCGACGATCGTCTGCGCCCAGGCGGGCGACATCAACACCGGCGCCTTCGACGACTTTCAGGCTGCCGCTGACGTCTCCGAGGCGGCAGGCGCGTGGCTCCACATCGACGGCGCAATCGGCCTCTGGGCGGCGGCCAGCCCCTCGCTTCGCCATCTCGTCGCGGGCGTCGAACGAGCCGACTCCTGGGCGACCGACGCGCACAAGCTGCTGAACGTTCCGTACGACTCGGGGCTCGCGTTCTGTGCTCATCCAGAATCCCATCGCGCCGCGCTGGGCGTCCGATCCGCGTACCTCGTTCACGCCGAGCCCGGGACCGCGCGAGATGCGATGGACTTCGTCCCCGAGCACTCGCGACGCGCGCGAGGGTTCCCGATCTACGCAACGCTTCGCTCGCTGGGTCGCAGCGGAGTCGCGGATCTCGTCGAGCGCAGCTGCGCGCGGGCGCGTGCGCTCGCGGCGGGCATCGCCGAGCTGCCCGGCTGCGAGGTCCTGAACGACGTCGTGCTAAACCAGGTGCTGTTCCGCTTCGAGGAGGACGCGACCACGGACGCGGTTCTCAGCGCCGTGCAAGAAAGCGGCGAGGCCTGGACGAGCGGCACGACCCGGGACGGTCGCAAGGCGATCCGCCTCTCGGTCTCGAACTGGCAGACGAGCGAAGACGACGTGCGAGCGCACGCTCGCGGCGTTCGCCGCCGCGCGCGCCGCCTCCGCGTAGCGCGGTCAGGCCAGGCGACGGGCGAGAGCGATGAGATCGCTCAGGACGCCCTGGCCGGCGAGCTCCGGCCCGGCCCCGGGGCCGATGACGACGACCTGCCCGACGGGGTCGGCACGGCAGATGACCGCATTCATGACGCCCTCGACGCTCGCGAGTGGATCGTCCGTGGCCACCGCGATCGGCTCGACGCGCGCGGCGAGCTCGCCCGTCCCCGAGAGCTCCAGCGTGGCCACGAGCCTGACCCTCCGGCCGGTTGCCACGGCCTCGCGCACCTGGCCGTCGATGTCGGTGATCCCGCGACGGGCGACCTGCTCCGGGCGCAGCTGGATGCCGAAGACGAGGGCGGCAAGGATCATCGTCTTGGCCACCGCGTCGTGGCCCTCGACGTCCGCGGCAGGATCGCGCTCTGCGAGACCCGCTTCCTGAGCTGCGGCAAGCGCGTCCTCGTACGACGCGCCGGCGGCCATTTCGGAGACGACGACGTTCGCGGTCGCGTTGAGGCTCCCGCGGAGCGCGAGCGGCCACGCTCCGGCCAGGCCGTCCGTCAGCGTACTGAGCACGGGCGTGCCGGACATCACCGTGGACTCGGCCCGGAACGCTGCGTCGTTCGCCTCGGCGAGCTCGAGCAGCTCGACGCCGTGCAGCGCCACCGGCCACTTGTTGGAGGTTGCGACCGGGAGCCCGCGGCTGAGCGCCTCGCACATGTGCGAATAGCCCGGCTCGCCGTCGGCAGGCGGGCTCTGCGTCACCTCGACGAGGACGTCTGCGCCGGTCTCGCGGAGGCCCTCCAGCGCCTTCTGCCAGTGCTTCACACCGGGATGCTCGGTCAGCGGCCGACCGCTCTCGGCTAGTCCGAGGACGGTGGAGAGGTCGAGGCCGTCAGGACGGTGGATGAAGCCGTGTCGGGCGTTCGCGACGCCGACGACCACGGGGGCGAGCCCGTACCGCCGCTCGAGCTGCTCCCTCTGCGAGTCGAGCGCGCGCAGCAGCCACCGGCCGACGGTGCCGAGGCCGACGACCCAGATCCGCACTAGTCGACGAGCTCGGGCCAGGCCGCTTCAACCCGCGCTTGGTCCTCGCGGTTCTTTACCGCGGCGCCGAGCGTCTCCCGGGCGGCGTCGCCGTTCACCGACCCGGCGCCCAGGAGCGAGAGCGCCTGCGCCCAGTCGATCGCCTCCGCGGCGCCCGGGCGCTTCACGAGGTCGAGGGCTCGGAGCCGCGACACGGTCTCCGCCACCGAGCGCGCCAGCGGCTCCTCAACGTCCGGCGCGCGCAGCCGGATGATCTCCGCCTCCCGAGCCACGTCCGGAAAGTCGATCCAGTGGTAGAGACAGCGGCGCTTGAGCGCGTCGTGGAGCTCCCGCGTGCGGTTGGAGGTGATGACGACGACCGGCGGCTCGGGGGCGGCGATCGTCCCCAGCTCCGGCACCGTCACCGTGAAGTCCGACAGCACCTCCAGGAGGAAGGCCTCGAACTCGTCGTCGGCCCGGTCGAGCTCGTCGACCAGCAACACCGCGCCCGCGCCGGCGCGGATCGCCCGCAGCAGGGGCCGCTCGACGAGGAACTCGGCCCCGTAGAGCTCCGCTACCCGCTCGCCGACGGCCACCTCGCCCTCCTGCAGCGACCGCGCGTAGAGGAGCTGGCGCGCGTAGTCCCACTCGTAGAGCGCCTGTGAGGCGTCGATCCCCTCGTAGCACTGAAGCCGGATCAGCTCCGCCTCGAGGATGCGCGCCAGCGTCTTCCCGACCTCGGTCTTGCCGACCCCGGCCTCGCCCTCGAGGAGGAGCGGCCGCCCCATCGAGACGGCCAGGAAGATCGCCGTCGCGAGGCCCCGGTCCGGGAGATAGGACTCCCGGCGCAGCGCCTGCTCGACCTCGGCGACCGATCCGAATCGCATGCGTGAAGCGTAACGGGAGACAGGGAATGGAAATGGCCGGCGGCGTCGGGGTATTCTCGACTCCGCAAGGGCCGGTCGTATCGGGGTTTCCGGAAGGAGGCGCCACCGTATGTACCCAGCCAGGTTCGAGTACCACGCTCCTGCGAGCGTCGACGAGGCTCTCGAGCTCCTGGAGCGCTACGGGGACGAGGGCAAGGTGCTGGCGGGCGGGCAGAGCCTGATCCCGCTCATGAAGCTGCGCTTTGCGTCACCGCGCGCCCTCGTCGACATCAACCGCATCGAAGGGCTCGACTCGATCGGAGAGGACAACGGCTTCCTGACAATCGGCGCGCTGGTGCGCAACTCCGACTGCGAGCGCTCCGACGCGCTGAAGGGCCGCTACGGCGTCCTCGGTGACGCGGCGCCGCAGATTTCCGACCCGATCGTGCGCAACCGCGGCACGGTCGTCGGCTCGCTGGCGCACGCGGATCCGCAGGGAGACTGGGGGTCGGCGCTCATCGCCGTCGGCGCCCGGCTCGAGGTCGTCGTCCTCGGGCGGGACGCGCACGATCCCGCTCGACGAGCTCTTCCAAGGCCCGTTCACGACGAGCCTGCAGCCGAACGAGATCGCCACGGCGGTGCAGATCCCCGACCCGGGCGCGCGCGCAGGCGGGACGTACCTCAAGCTCGAGCGCAAGGTCGGCGACTACGCCACCGTCGGCGTCGCCGTCCACCTCTCGTTCGACAACGGCACCGTCGGCCGCGCGGGGATCGCGCTGACCGGCGTCGGCCCCCGGAACCTGCGGGCCGAGACCGCCGAGGCGGCGCTCGCCGGCGCCGAGCTGAACGACGACACGATCAAGGCGGCGGCGGAGCTCGCCGCCGAGGCCGCGCAGCCGCGGAGCGACGAGCGCGGGAGCGCCGACTACAAGCGGGGCGTCGTCCGCGTCTTCACGGAGCGAGGGCTCCGGAAGGCCGCGGCCACGGCGGCCGCGTGAGGAGCTGACGATGACCGAGACTGCTGTCGAGACCGGGAAGTTCACCTACCCGGTCACCGTGACGGTCAACGGCGCCGCGCACGCGCAGGAGGTCGAGACGCGGCTTCTGCTCGTCCACTTCCTCCGCGAGACGCTCGGGCTCACCGGCACGCACATCGGCTGCGACACGAGCAGCTGCGGCGCGTGCACGGTGCTCGTGGACGGGACGCCGGTGAAGTCCTGCACGATGTTCGCCGTCCAGGCCGACGGGCACGAGATCACCACCGTCGAGGGCCTGGCCCCGGCCGGCGGCCTCAGCCCCGTGCAGGAGGGCTTCCACGAGGAGCACGGGCTCCAGTGCGGCTTCTGCACGCCCGGGATGATGCTGACCGCGACCGCGCTCCTGGCCGAGAACCCGGATCCGAGCGAGGAGGAGATCCGCTGGGCGATCAGCGGCCAGATCTGCCGCTGCACCGGCTACCAGAACATCGTCAAGGCGGTGCAGTACGCGGCCGCCAAGGGGAAGGAGGGCTAGCGATGGCCGCAACGGAAGAGATCCGCGGCGTCGGCCACTCCGTCAAGCGGCTCGAGGACGCCCGCTTCATCCGCGGCAAGGGCAACTACTTCGACGACATCACGCTGCCCGGGATGCTTCACCTCGAGTTCCTGCGCAGCCCGTTCGCGCACGCGCGCATCACGTCCATCGACACCTCGCGGGCCGAGGCGGTCGAGGGCGTCGTCGCCGTCGTCACCGGCGAGCTGATGGCGCAGCACAACCTCGCCTGGATGCCGACGCTCTCCGGCGACACGCAGGCCGTGCTCGCCACCGACAAGGTGCGCTTCCAGGGCCAGGAGGTCGCGGCGGTCATCGCCGAGTCCGCCTACGTCGCCAAGGACGCCTGCGAGCTGATCGACGTCGACTACGAGCCGCTCGATGTGATCACCAGCCCCGCAGCAGGCACTGGCCAAGGGCGCGGCGGTCATCCGGGACGAGAAGGAAGGCCAGACGGACAACCACATCTACGACTGGGAGGCGGGCGACAAGGAGGCGACCGACAAGGCCTTCGCCGCGGCCGACAAGGTCGTCGAGCTGGACACGTTCTACCCGCGCTGTCACCCCGCCCCGCTCGAGTGCTGCGGCTGCGTCGCCGACGTCGACCCGGCGACGGGCAAGGCGACGATCTACATGACCTCGCAGGCCCCGCACGCGCACCGGACGCTCTTCGCGCTCGTGGCCGGCCTGCCGGAGCACAAGATCCGGATCATCTCGCCCGACCTCGGCGGCGGCTTCGGGAACAAGGTGCCGATCTACCCCGGCTACGTCGTCGCGACGGCGGCGTCGCTCCTGATCGGGCGACCGGTGAAATGGGTCGAGGACCGCACCGGCAACCTCATCTCGACCGGCTTCGCCCGCGACTACCACATGCATGGCGAGCTGGCCGCTGAAGGACGGGAAGATCACCGGCCTGCGCGTGAAGATGCTCTCCGACAACGGCGCCTTCTTCTCGGACGCGCAGCCGACGAAGTGCAAGGCCGGGCTCTTCCACATCGTCACCGGCTCCTACGACATCCCGGCCGCCCACGTCGAGACCACGGGCGCGTACACGAACAAGGCGCCAGGCGGCGTCGCCTACCGCTGCTCGTTCCGCGTCACGGAGGCCTCGTACCTGATCGAGCGCCTCGTGCAGAACGCGGCCTACGAGCTGGGGTCGACCCGGCGAACTTCCGGCGGCAGAACTTCATCAAGCCGGAGCAGTTCCCGTACAAGTCGGCCACCGGGTTCGAGTACGACTCGGGCGACTACGAGGCCGCCATGGACCAGGCGCTCGAGAAGATCGGCTACGAGGACCTCCGCCGCGAGCAGGCCGAAGCCCGGGCCGAGGGCAAGCTGATCGGCGTCGGCCTCGCCTCGTTCACCGAGGTCGTCGGCGCCGGCCACGGCGCCGACTACGACATCGCCGGCCTCCGCATGAACGACGGCGCCGAGCTCCGAATCCACCCGACCGGCAAGGCCGTGCTCAAGCTGAGCGTCAAGTCGCAGGGCCAGGGCCACGAGACGACGTTCGCGCAGATCGTCGCCGAGGAGCTCGGCCTCCAGCCCGAGGACGTCGAGGTCCAGGAGGGCGACACGGACAACACGCCCTACGGCCTCGGCACGTACGCGAGCCGCTCGACGCCGGTCTCGGGAGCGGCCACGGCGATGGTCTCCCGCCGCATCCGCGCGAAGGCGCAGAAGATCGCCGCTCACCTCCTCGAGGCCTCCGAGGACGACCTCGAGTGGGAGGACGGCCGCTTCGTCGTCAAGGGCGCACCCGAGAAGTCGAAGACGATCGCCGACGTCGCCTTCGCCGCCTACACGAACATCCCCGAGGGGATGGAGGGCGGCCTCGAGGGCGTCTACTACTACGACCCGCCGAACATGACCTACCCGTTCGGCACCTACGCCGTCGTCGTCGAGATCGACCGCGGCACCGGCGCCTGGAAGGTGCGCCGCTGCGTGGCGGTGGACGACTGCGGCGTCCGCATCAACCCGATGATCGTCGAGGGCCAGATCACGGGCGGCCTCACGGAGGGCTTCGCCATCGCCGCCATGCAGCTGATCGACTTCGACGAGGACGGCAACTGCATCGGCGCCAACTTCATGGACTACCTGATCCCCACCGCGTGGGAGACGCCCAGCTTCGAGCTCGGCGAGACCGTGACGCCCTCGCCGCACCATCCGCTCGGCGCCAAGGGCGTCGGCGAGTCGGCCACCGTCGGCGCGCCCGCGGCGTTCGTGAACGCCGTCGTGGACGCGCTCGCGCACGCCGGCGTCCGCAACCTCGAGATGCCGGTGCTCAGCGTCTCGGCGCTCAGGAGGCGAACCTGGCGAGTGACCGGGCCAGGCCGTCATCGCAGGTCAGGCTAGACCTGGCCTGAGACGTCGAGACGCCTGCGGTGAACGCGACCGACGTTCGTCCAGGCCGGCCGGCTGGCCGCCGAGGGGAAGCCCTACGCGCTCGCCACGGTCGTCAACGTCGTCCGTCCCGCCTCCGCGCGGCGCGGCGACCGGGCGCTCGTCACGCCCGACGGCCGCGTCACGCGGCTGGATCGGCGGCGCCTGCTCCGAGCCGACGGTCGTCCGCGAGGCGCTCCGCGCGCTCGCCGACCGCGAGCCGCGGCTCGCCCGCATGGAGGGCGGCTGTGCCTCCGAGGGGGTCGTCGAGGTGCTGATCGAGCCAGTGCTTCCCGCGCCTCTGCTGGCGATCGTGGGGGAGAGCCCGGCCGCGCGCACGCTCGCCGCGCTCGCGCGCACCGTGGGCTGGCGTGTCCGCGACGACGGCGTCGAGGGAGCGGACGCGGTCGTCGTCGCGACCATGGGGCACGGCGACGAGGAGCTCCTCATCGCGGCGCTCCGCTCCGGCGCCGGCTACGTCGGGCTCGTGGCGAGCGCGAAGCGCGCCGCCACCGTGCTCGCCGAGCTCCGCGCCCGCGGGCTCGACGAGGAGTCCGTGCTGCGCGTCCGCGCGCCCGCCGGGCTCGACCTCGGGCCGTCCTCGCAGGAGGAGATCGCGGTCGCCATCCTCGCCGAGCTCGTCGCCTGGCGGCACGCCCGCGGCGAGAGCCCGCGTGCCGGCCGCCTGCCGAGGCCGTCGACCCGGTCTGCGGCATGACCGTCGCGCTCGGGCACGGCGACCGAGCAGACCGTGCACGAGGGGGTGACCGTCGTCTTCTGCTCCGCCCACTGCCGTGCGCGCTTCGAGGCCGAGCCTGATCGTTACAGTGGCCTGAGAGCGCCGTGAGAGACGTTCTCGAGACCCTCGAGCGCTGGGCGGCCGACGGGACCCCGGTCGCCATCGCCACCGTGGTCGGCACCGAGCGGTCCGCCCCGCGCGAGCCCGGCGCCGTCCTCGCCGTCTCCGACGAGGGCGAGGTCGCCGGCTCGGTGACCGGCGGCTGCGTCGAGCCCGCCGTCTACGGCGAGGCCCGCGACGTGCTCGCCGGCGGCGCGCCGCGGCTGAAGACCTACGGCATCGCCGACGAGGAGGCCTTCGAGGTCGGGCTCCCGTGCGGCGGCACCGTGCACATCTTCGTCGACCGGCTCGACCCGGAGCTGGTCGCGCCCATCGCCGAGGCGGTGCGGGAGGAGCGGCCCATCGCGCTCGAGATCACGATCACCGGCGAGGAGGCCGGCGCCAAGCGGCTCGTCGGCCCCGACGACGACGGGCCCGGCCGCCGAGCTCCTCGCCCGCGGCGAGACCGCGATCCTCGACACGCCCGAGGGCCAGGTCTTCGTCTCCTCCTTCGCGCCGCGGCCGAACATGTATGTCTTCGGCGCCGTCGACCACGCGGCCGCGGTCGCGTCGGTCGGCCGCTTCCTCGGCTATCGCGTCACCGTCTGCGACGCTCGCGCGAAGTTCGTGACGCCCGAGCGCTTCCCGGACGTGGACGAGCTCGTCGTCGAGTGGCCCGACCGCTTCCTGCGGAGCGCCCCGGTGGACGAGCGCACGGTCATCTGCGTCCTCACCCACGACCACAAGTTCGACGTTCCCGGCGCTGAAGGTCGCGCTCGAGACCCCGGCCGGGTACATCGGCGCGATGGGCGCGCGGCGGACGAACGAGGACCGCGCCGAGCGGCTCCGCGCGGAGGGCGTCTCCGACGAGGACATCGCCCGCATCCACGCCCCGATCGGCCTCAAGATCGGCTCGCGGACGCCGGAGGAGGTGGCGGTCGCCATCGCGGCCCAGATCGTCCAGGTCATGCGCTCCCCGAAACCAGCACCCGAGGAGGTTGCAGCCAGGTGAAGCTCGAGAACTCGTTCGAGGTCGCCGCGCCGCCGGAGAAGGCCTGGGACCTCCTCATGGACGTCCCGCGCATCGTTCCCTGCATGCCGGGCGCGACGCTCGACGAGGTCGTCGACGACTCGAACTGGAAGGCGACGATGCAGGTGAAGCTCGGGCCGATCGGGCTCACGTTCGCCACGGACGTCGAGCGCCGGGAGGTGGACGAGGCGAGCCGCCGCGTCGTCCTCGGCGCGAACGCGCGCGAGACACGCAACCGCGGGCGGGCCAGCGCGACCATCCAATCCGCGCTCACGCCGACGGATGCGGGGACGAAGATCGACCTGGTCACCGATCTCTCGCTCTCCGGCACGGTCGCGCAGTACGGGCGCGGGATGATCGAGGACATCTCCTCGCAGATGGTCACGAGCTTCGCGCAGTGCCTCGAAGCCCAGCTCGGAGACTCCGCCGCCGAGGCCGAGCAGGCGGTCGCCGCCCAGGCGAAGCCGATCTCCGGGCTCTCACTCTTCTTCGGCAGCCTCTGGCGCCGCATCCGACGCATCGGAAGGAGGTCGAGTTGACACAGATCGCGATGTCGGTCAACGGCGAGAGCCGCTCGGCGGAGGTCGAGCCGAGACAGCTCCTCGTCTACTACCTGCGCGAGCAGCTCGGGCTGACGGGCACGGTGGTCGGCTGCGACACGTCCTCGTGCGGCGCCTGCACGGTGCTCCTCGACGGCGAGTCGGTGAAGTCGTGCACCGTCCTCGCCGTCCAGGCCGACGGCCACGAGGTGACGACGATCGAGGCCATCGGCGAGATCGACGACTTCCACCCCGTGCAGCAGGCCTTCCATGAGGAGCACGGCCTCCAGTGCGGCTTCTGCACTCCCGGGATGGTCATGGCCACCATCAGCCTGCTGGAGGAGAACCCCAGCCCGAGCGACGAGGAGATCAGGCACGCGCTCGAGGGCAACCTCTGCCGCTGCACGGGCTACGTCAACATCGTCAAGGCGGTCAAGGCCGCCGCGGCGGCCTGAGGGGAGGGGAGATGGCGACCACCGAGGTAAAGACGACCTACATCGGCGCCTCGGTCGAGCGCAAGGAGGACGCTCGCCTGCTCCGCGGGGAGACCCGCTGGGTCGACAACATGACGCTCCCCGGAATGCTCTGGATGGCCGTGGTGCGCAGCCCGTTCGCGCACGCGAAGATCGGAAAGGTCGACCTCTCGAAGGCCCTCGCCGCGGACGGTGTCGTGGCGGCGTTCTCGGGCGCCGAGCTGGCCGAGGAATGGTCGGGCTCGCTTCCCTGCGCATGGCCCGTGACCGGCGACTGCCACATCCCCCAGCACCATCCGCTGACCGCGGACAAGGCCCGCTACGCGGGCGACGGCGTCGCGGTCGTCGTGGCCGAGAGCCGCGCGCTCGCGAAGGACGCGGCCGAGCTCGTCGAGGTCGACTACGAGCCACTCCCGGCCGTCACCGACGTCGCTGAGGCCGTGAAGGACTCGGCGCCGCTCGTCCACGACGAGTACGACCACAACCGCGCCTACACCTGGCCGCTGCAGACCGGCGAGATCGACCGCTGCTTCTCCGAGGCAGAGGTCACCGTCAAGGAGCACTACCGCCAGCAACGGCTGATACCGAACGCGATCGAGCCGCGGAGCGTGCTCGTGCAACCCGTGCTCGCGACGGGCGAGTACACGATGTGGTCGGCAACGCAGGTGCCGCACATCGCGCGGGTGACCCTCTCGGGCACGACGGGGATCCCGGAGACGAAGCTCCGTGTCGTCGCCCCCGATGTCGGCGGCGGGTTCGGCTCGAAGCTCAACGTCTACGCGGAGGAGGCCCTCTGCCTGGTGCTCGCACGGCGCCTCGGGCTTCCGATCAAGTGGACGGAGGAGCGCTCCGAGAACTACCTGGCGACCATTCACGGCCGCGACGTGCTGCAGGAGATCGAGCTCGCGGCGAGCGCGGAGGGCAAGATCACCGCCGTCCGCGTCCGTCTCACGGCCGCCATGGGCGCGTACATGCAGCTCGTCTCGCCTGGGATTCCGCTCCTCGGCGCCTGGCTCTACGCGGGTTGCTACGACGTGGAGGCATACGACTTCGAGTGCGTCGGCGTCTTCACGAACACGACTCCGACGGACGCCTATCGGGGCGCAGGCCGCCCCGAGGCGACGTACGCGATCGAGCGGGCGGTGGACACGCTCGCGAAGAAGCTGGACATGGATCCCGTCGAGCTCCGGCGCAAGAACTTCATCACCGAGTTTCCCGCCGCGATCGCGTCCGGGCTGGAGATCGACTCCGGCGACTTCCACGCCTCGCTCGACAAGGCGCTCGAGCTCGTCGACTACGACGGGTTCCGCCGCGAGCAGGCCGAGCGGCGCGGGCGCGGCGACCCGAAGCAGGTCGGCATCGGCTTCTCGACCTACGTCGAGATGTGCGGCCTCGCGCCATCCCGGATCCTGGGGGCGATCCGCTACGGCGCCGGGGGCTGGGACGCTGCCACCGTCCGCTGCCTCCCCACCGGAACCGTTCAGGTCCTGATCGGCACCTCGCCGCACGGGCAGGGGCACGTGACGACCTTCTCGCAGATCGTCGCCGACCAGCTCGGAGTCCCGATCGAGAACGTCGAGGTGCTGCACGGCGACACGACGGTGATCCCGCTCGGGATGGACACGTACGGGAGCCGCAGCCTCGCCGTCGGGGGAGTCGCCCTCTACCACGCCACCGAGAAGGTGATCGCGAAGGCGCAAAAGATCGTCGCGCATCAGCTCGAGGTGGCCGCGGACGATCTCGACTACGAGGGTGGCCGCTTCACCGTCAAGGGCACGGACAAGTCGATGACGGTCACGGACGCTGCCCTGTCCGCCTGGACGGCCCACAACCTGCCCGACGGGCACGAGCCAGGCCTCACGGACACGCACGTCTACGACCCGCCGAACTTCAGCTGGCCGGCCGGCTGCCACATCGCGGTCGTCGAGATCGACACCGACACGGGCGCGGTCGACCTCGTTCGCTACCTCGCGGTCGACGACGTGGGCACCGTGATCAATCCGATGATCGTGGACGGCCAGGTGCACGGCGGGATCGCGCAGGGGGTCGCGCAGGCCCTCTACGAGGAGGCGATCTACGACGAGGAAGGCAACCTCTCCACCGGCTCCATGCTCAGCTACCTCGTGCCGTCGGCGGTCGAGCTGCCGAACTTCGAGCTCGAGCGGACCGAGTCCCCGAGCCCGACGAATCCCATGGGCGTCAAGGGCGTCGGCGAGACCGGCACGATCGCCTCGACGGCCGCGGTCATGAACGCGGTTGTCGACGCGCTCTCGCCCTACGGCGTCATCGACGTCGAGATGCCTGCCAAGCCCGAAACGGTCTGGCGCGCGATCCAGGAAGGGGGTGCGAGGTGATCCCGGCGAAGTTCGACTACGAGGTCGCCGACTCCGTCGATCACGCGATCGAGCTCCTTGGCTCCGGCAAGGACGCGAAGCTGCTCGCGGGCGGCCATTCGCTGCTCCCGCTCATGCGGCTCCGCCTCGCGCGGCCGGCGCTGCTCGTCGACATCGGCCGGATCTCCGATCTCTCCTACGTGAAGGACGACGGCGACGCGATCGCCATCGGCGCGCTTACCCGCTATCGCGACCTCGAGCAGAGCGAGCTCCTGCGGGCGGAGTGCCCGATCGTCTGCGAGACGGCCGGCCTCGTCGGCGACCCGCAGGTGCGGCATCGCGGGACGATCGGTGGCTCGGTCGCCCACTGCGACCCTGCCTCCGACGCGCCGACGGTGCTGCTGGCCCTGGACGCGGAGCTCGTGGCGAGGGGCCCGGGCGGAGAACGGCGCCTTCCGGTCGCGGAGAGCTTCGCCGGCTTCCTCCAGACCGCGCTCGACCCGCAGGAGGTGCTGACGGAGATCCGCGTGCCGAAGACGGGCAGCGGCGGCTGGGCCTACGAGAAGTTCAATCGACGTGCCCAGGACTGGGCCACGGTCGCCGTCGCTGCGGTGCGGATGAACGGCGGCGCGCATGTCGCGCTCACGAACATGGGCGCGACGGCACTCCGCGCGAGCGGCGTCGAGAAGGCGCTCTCGTCGGGCTCCGACCCGGCCAAGGCTGCGGAGCACGCCGCAGAAGGCACCAGCCCGCCGAGCGATCACAACGCGAGCGGCGAGTACCGCGAGCACCTGGCGCGCGTCCTCACGCGGCGGGCCCTGGAGCAGGCGCTGGCCTAGCCGTAGAGAACATACGGGGACGCAGATGCCCCCGGAGCCGACGTACTACGTCCAGATCTCCGACCCGGAGGAGCCGGAGCGCTGGCACACGGTCGCGCGCGTCGAGGGCCACCAGCTGGCCGACGAGGTCATCCGCCTGGCCCAGGGCTCCTACATGCGGACGACCGTCATGGCCGAGTCCCACTACAGCGCCCGGGCCGTCTCTCGCTCCCAGCTCCGTCGCGACAAGCGCCTCGCCCACGCGGACTGGGAGCTGGGCATGGGCGAGCATCGCCACTACGGCCGCGCGTTGGTCGAACGGGCGCGTAGCAATCTTCCCCGCGGGTAGTGTGAATCTCGACCTTTGAGGGTCGAGGCCTCGCGCGCCGGGGTCGACACTTGAGGGACGGGAATGCACAGGGGTCTGCTCAGGACTGCGGCGTTTGTCATCGTCTGCGCGGCGCTCGCGCTGGCGGGAAGCGTCGTAGCCCTGCGCGCTGCCGCTCCCGAGTCACGCTCCGTCACGCTCGGCACCGTCGACGTCAAGGTTGTCCCGGCCCGGAGCGGAGAGGTGGACGTCTACGTACCGGTGGTCGACTGGGGCGTGAGGGCCGAGCCGTACACGGCGCCGGTCGCCGTGGAGCTCGAGTTTCGCTCCTTGGATCGGAATGCAGCGCTCGCAGCGCTTCGCACAGGGGGAAGCGCCAATGCGAGTCTGACCGGGCTGGAGCGCGAGCTTCGGGACGCGGTATCGGACGGCCTGCGCCGCGCGGCTGCGTTGGCGCTCCTCGGCGGCGCCCTCGGCGGGCTCCTCGGCGGCGCGATCATCGCCGTCTTCAACCGCCGCCGCTGGCTCCTGCTCGGGCCGGGCGCAGGGCTGGTCGTCACGTTCGCGGCGGTCGTCCTGGTCGGAGCGGGCGTGAGCCGGTTCGACTACGGCGCGCTCCGCGAGCCAACCTTCTACGCCCACGGCGAGGAGCTGCCGCGCCTTCTCGAGTTCTCCGAGCGCGTGCTGGCGGCCGGCGAGGGCTACGACGATTCCTACGGCGACGCCGTCGAGGGCCTCACCCGGCTGATCGCGGTCGCGGGGGAGCGCTCGGAGGACCTGGCGCCGATCGACAGCGCGATCGTGGTCGCCTCCGACCTCCATTCCAACAGCCTCGTGCTGCCGGCGCTGGAGGGCTTCACGGCCGGGAAGCCGGTCTTCCTGATCGGCGACCTGACGCAGCGCGGGACGCGCTACGAGACGGGAATCGTCCCCGGCATCGCCCGGCTCGGCTCGCCGGTCGTCGCTGTGTCCGGCAACCACGACTCGCGCCCGCTGATGCTGGCCGCCGCAAGGCAGGGCGTGATCGTGCTGACCAGGAGCGGCCGGCTGCTCGCTGACGGGACGACCGACGGCGAGCCCGTGGTGGAGATCGCCGGGCTCGAAGTGGCAGGGTGGGACGACCCGGCCGAGAGCGCGACCGGCACCTTCGAGGGCCACCTGCTGGAGCTGAAGGAACAGGCGCTCCTCGACGCGGAACGGCAGTTCCTGGACTGGTACGCGGCCTTGCCCGAGCAGCCCGACATCGTCCTCGTCCATCGCCATTCGCTCGCGCATGCGCTGCTCGAGGCGCTCGCCGCGCAGGGCGGCGCTCCGGTGCTCGTCCTCACCGGCCACGACCATCTCCAGCACGTCGAGAGCGAGGGCGCCCACGTGCTCGTCGACGGCGGGTCCTCGGCGCCGGCGGCGCGTTCGGCGTGGGGGAGGAGCCCTCCGGCTTCGCCCTCGTCCATCTCGACGCCGCCGACCGTGCGCGCGCCGTCGACCTCGTCGAGGTCGAGCCGGAGTCCGGCTCGGCGAGCGCCCATCGCGTGGTCCTCGAGCCGCCCCGGCCTGTTGAGGGCGAAGCCGGCGGCTAGGTCGGCGCCCGGCCGCCGCAGGAGGCCGCGAGCAGGAGCAGAAGTAGGTCGAGCGATCGTGGCAGAGAGCCCAGGCACGACTCATCGACCACGCGCCGACGCGTGCACAAGAGCCGCGACGGCATGGATTACCCTGCACCCGTGGAGATTCTGACTCCGCGTTCGCTCGACGAGGCGCTCGCGCTGAAGGGCGAGCGGCCGGACGCCGTCCCCATTCAGGGCGGCACGGACGTGATGGTCGAGCTCAACTTCGACCGCGCGCGGCCGGAGGCGATCCTCAACCTGAACGAGGTGACCGAGCTCCGCGGCTGGTCGCGCGAGAACGGGTCGCTGCGCCTGGGCGCCGGCCTCACGTACGCCGAGGCGATGGAGGGGGAGCTGGCCGAGCTCCTCCCGGCGCTGGCCGAGGCCTCGCGCACCGTCGGCTCGCCGCAGATTCGGAACCGCGGCACGATCGGCGGCAATCTCGGCACGTCCTCGCCGGCCGGCGACGCGTTGCCCCCGCTCCTGGTGGAAGGCGCCGAGGTCGAGCTGGCCAAGGCCGGCGCCACGCGCACGCTCCCGCTCGCGGAGTTCCTCGTCGGCCCCAAGCGGAACGGCCTCGCCGACGACGAGCTGATCGTCGCCGTCAGGCTGACCCCGTCGAAGAGCCGCCAGACCTTCATGAAGGTCGGGCCGCGCAACGCGATGGTGATCGCGGTCTGCTCGCTCGCGCTCGCCGTCGACCGGGAGCGGGAGGAGATCCGGGCCGCGTACGGCTCCGCCGGCCCGGTGCCGGCGCTCGTCACCGCTCCGCTCGGCGACCGAGCCGAGTTCCCTGAGCGCCTGGCCGCGGCCGCGAGCCCCATCGACGACGTCCGCGGCACGGCCGCCTACCGCCGCCACGCATTGAAGGTTCTCACCGGGCGTGCGCTGGAGCGGGTGCTGACATGAAGGTCGAGCTCACCGTCAACGGCGAGCGCCGCGAGGCGGACGTCTGGGCCGGCGAGAGCCTTCTCTTCACGTTGCGCGAGGAGCTTGGCCTGCCCGGCTCGAAGAACGCCTGCGAGCAGGGCGAGTGCGGATCGTGCTCCGTGCTCCTCGACGGGACGCTCGTCTGCGCGTGCCTCGTCCTCACCGCGCAGGCCGAGGGACACGAGGTCGTCACCGTGGAGGGGCTGGGCGAGGACGGGCAGCTGCATCGCGTCCAGGAGGCCTTCGCCGACACGGGCGCCGTCCAGTGCGGCTTCTGCACGCCGGGCCTCGTCGTGGCGACGGCGGCGCTCCTCGAGCGGCGCCCGGACCCGAGCGACGACGAGATCCGCGAGGCCCTCTCCGGCAATCTCTGCCGCTGTACCGGCTACCAGAAGATCTTCGACGCGGTCCGAGCGGCGGCCGTCACCCCCGACTCATAGGGGCCACCCCATGCCTCCACCCGCTTTCCAGCGTAGCGACGAAATCCGCGCCCGTGGCGCGCGGACTGTGACGAGAGAGCCACGGAGTCACAAGACATGAGCACGCCCGCCCGCAAGCTGGAGCTCGGCCGCGTCGGCGAGTCCGTCCGCCGGGTCGACGCGATCCCCAAGGTCGCCGGCGAGTTCGCCTACGCGAGCGATCTCTACGCAGCCGAGATGCTCTGGGGCCACACCGTCCGCAGCCCGCATGCTCACGCGCTCATCACCGCGATCGACACAACGCGCGCGGCGGGCATGCCCGGGGTCCACGCGGTGCTCACGCACGAGGACGTCCCCGGCGAGAAGCGCTACGGGCTCGAGTTCCCGGACCAGCCTGTGCTCGCCTTCGAGCGCGTGCGCTACTTCGGCGAGCCCGTGGCAATCGTCGCCGCCGAGCACCCGGAGCAAGCCCGCCGAGCGGCGGCCGAGGTCCGAGTCGAGTACGAGCCGCTCGACCCGATCGTCGATCCGGAGCGCGCGACCGAGTCAGCACCGATCCACCCCGAACGCTGGACGGACGGCCACGGCTACTACGAGGATTCGCGCCCCAACGTCGTCCGTCACATGGTCATCCGCCACGGCGATCCCGACACCGAGGCCGAGGTCACCGTGGAAGGAACCTACGAGCTCGGCATCCAGGACCAGGCCTTCCTCGGCCCCGAGTCCGGGCTGGTCGTCCCCGATGGCGAGGGCGGCGTGGACATCTACGTCGCCACGCAGTGGCTGCACGTCGACCGCGACCAGGTCGCGCCGTGCCTGGGCCTGACGCCGAACCGCGTCCGCATCCATTTGGCGGGCGTCGGCGGCGCCTTCGGCGGACGCGAGGATCTGTCCATGCAGATCCACGGCGCCATGCTGGCGCTGGACACGAACCGCCCGGTGAAGTTCGTCTACAACCGCGAGGAGTCGTTCGTCGGCCACATCCATCGCCACCCGGCGCGCATCTGGATGCGGCACGGCGCGAACCGGGACGGGAAGCTCGTCTCGGTGCAGGCGCGCATCCTGCTCGACGGCGGCGCCTACGCCTCGAGCTCCACCGCGGTCACGTCGAACGCCGCCTCTTTCGCCTGCGGCCCGTACTCGGTTCCGAACGCCTTGCTCGAGGCCACCTGCGTCTACACGAACAACCCGCCCTGCGGCGCCATGCGCGGCTTCGGCTCGGTCCAGTCCTGCTTCGCGCACGAGGCGCAGATGGACAAGCTCGCTGACGCGCTCGCGCTCGGCCGCGTGGAGCTGCGCCTGCGAAACGCGCTCGGCCCCGGCGACGTGCTCCCGACCGGACAGGTCGTCACGGGCTCGCTGCCGGTCGCCGAGGTGATCCGCCGCTGTGCCGACATCCCGATTCCGGACGCGGAGGAGCTGCCGCGCGACCCGATCCGGCTCCCTGGCGGCGCCGGCAACACGACGCGAGGGGAAGGCGTCCGCCGCGGTGTCGGCTTCGCGGTCGGCTTCAAGAACATCTGCTACTCGGAGGGCTTCGACGACTTCTGCGCCGCGCGGGTCCGGCTCTTCACCGACGCCGACGGCGAGCTGGTCGCCGAGGTGCACTCGGCGGCGGCGGAGGTCGGCCAGGGCGTCGTCAACGTCATGGCCCAGGTTGCGCGCACCGAGCTCGACGTCGAGAACGTCGTCGTCGCCCCGCACACGACGGAGGCCGTGCAGTCCGCGGGGTCGTCTTCGGCATCGCGGCAGACGTGGATGACCGCGGGGGCCGTCCAGCTCGCCTGCCGCGAGGTCAGGCAGGAGCTGGAGCGTCGCGGCGGCGCGCTCGAGCCCGGCGACGAGATCAGTGTCGAGCGTGTCTACCGTCACGCGCGCACGTACCCGCTCGACCCGGAGACGGGGCAGGTTGCCGACGGCGAGCGGGCGCATGTGGCGTTTGCCTGCTCGGCCATGCGGGTAGTCGCGGAAGTGGACGTCGACCTCGGCTTGACGCGGGTGGTTTGGATCGGCACGGCGCAGGACGTCGGCCGCGCGCTCAATCCTCAGGCCGTCCACGGCCAGATCGAGGGCGGCACCGCGCAGGGCCTCGGCCTCGCGCTCATGGAGGAGATCCAGACGAGGGAGGGACTGATCACAAACGCGAGCTTCACGGACTACCTGATCCCGACAGCGCTGGACATGCCGCCGGTCTGGACCGAGCTGGTCGAGGATCCCGAGCCCGATGCTCCCTACGGCGTCAAGGGCGTGGGGGAGCCGCCGACGGTGGTCTCGACCTCTGCGATCGTCGCGGCGCTCCGGGACGCCACCGGCCGCGAGCTGGTGCGGGCACCGGTGCGGCCCGACGAGATCGTGGGGCTCGCGTGAGCGGCTTCACGCACGCGAACCTGCTGGAGATCGAGGATTCGGCCATCAAGTTCGGGTTCTCGCCGGCCCTCGAGTCGCGCTTCGCGCGGGGCGCGCTCGAGACCGAGCAGGTCGGCCTCTCCCATCAGCGTCTCGCTCCCGGCGTGCGCTCGCCTTTTGGGCATCACCACGGCTTGCAGGAGGAGATCTACGTGATCCTGGGCGGCGGTGGTCGGGCGAAGCTGGACGACGAGATCGTCGAGCTGCGCCCGCTGGACGCGCTCCGCGTCGGGCCCGAGGTCACCCGTGCCTTCGAGGCCGGTCCCGACGGGCTCGAGCTCCTCGCCTTCGGAGGCGGCGCTGGCGGCACCCAGGACGCCGAAGTCGTCCCCGGCTGGTGGCCGGAGGACGAGTAGTCACACTTTCGACACGCTGCGTCACAGACACGCGCGCCTTCACTCGGTACGCTCGAAAGCGGGTGGTGGGAGAGGGGTGCCCCTAAGACAAGGAACCGCGGATGAAGGCGCGGGCCCCGCCCAAACC
>CAWISL010000004.1:0-62200 GCA_963838795.1 uncultured Actinomycetes bacterium | reverse complement strand
GTATTCGGCTAGGGCTGCGCCGAACGCGTCCACAATCGGGTCGATGGGGATCTCGAGATACCGGGCGCCGAGCGACTCGGCGACGGCGCGGGCGTCCCGCGCGTCTCCGGCGAGGAAAACCGCGACGGCATGGAGACGCAGACGACATGCTCGGGCCCGAGCGCCTCGACGGCGAGCGCCGCGGTGAGCGCGGAGTCGATCCCCCCCGAGATCCCCAGGACGACCTCGGCGAAGCCGTTCTTGCGGGCGTAGTCGCCGAGGCCCAGCTCGATGGCGAGCCGCATCTCCTCCAGCTCGCCCACCGGCTCGGCGACTGCCGGACGCACGGGCGGCCTCTCCGGCGGATCCTGGCGCGGGATGTCGATCACCTCGGCCTCGGGCAGCTCGCGCCGGGCGCGGGCAAGGGAGCGCCGGGCGCGTCGCGGAGCCTTCGCGCCACGGCGGTCGTGGCGTCGACGTCCACGAGGAGGAGCGCCTCCTCGAAGGCCGGCCCGCGAACGACGACCTCGCCGTTCTCGTCGAGGACGAGGCTCTGGCCGTCGAAGATCAGCTCGTCCTGCGCGCCGACCGCGTTCACGAGGGCGATCCAGCAGGAGTTGTCCCGAGCGCGCGTGGCGAGCATCTCCTCACGCTCGGCCCCCTTGCCGACGTGGAAGGGCGAGGCCGAGATGTTGGCGACGACGTGCGCACCCGCGAGGGCCAGGTCGGTCGCGGGCGGGCCGGGCTGCCAGATGTCCTCGCAGACCGTCGGCCCGATGAGCGTCTCGCCGCAGCGGAGGAGCACGAGGCCGCGGCCGGGCTGGAAGTAGCGGTCCTCGTCGAACACCCCGTAGTTGGGGAGGAACTGCTTGCGGTACACCGCCTTCACGTCGCCGTCGGCGCAGACGGCGCAGGCGTTGAAGAGGTCCCGGTCGAGATGCGGGGTGCCCACGAGCGCAGCGATTCCCTTCGTCGCCGCGGCGATCTCCTCGAGCGTTCGGGCCGCCGCCTTCAGGAAGCCCGGGCGGAGGAGAAGATCCTCGGGTGGATAGCCGGTGACCGCAAGCTCCGGGAAGAGGACGAGGTCGGCCCCATCCTCCCGCGCCTCCTCGAGCCGGCCGAGGATGCGCTCGCGGTTGCCGTCGAGATCGCCGACGACCGTGTTGATCTGGGCCAGCGCGAGCCTCATGGGCCCAATTCTAGCCGTTTATGCCTATAAAGCGAAAACCGCTAGGTCTGGCGGGCCTCGAGGTACTTCTTCAGGCCGAGGAACGGCAGGATGAACGCTGCCAGGAGCGAGGCGACCCAGACGATCACCGTGGCGGCGATCCACGTTCCGATTCCTTCGATCGAGAGGCCGTCCGAGAGGAGGTCGGCGACCAGGAGAGCGACGAACGTCGCGATCAGCGACACGCCTCCGAGGGCGGCCGAGCGTCGTTCCCTGAACTGGCTCGCGAGGAACGGCGTCATGAGCGCGAACACCACGGTGAAGATGACGAGCGCGAGGACGAACCCCGCGGCGTCCAGCTTCACGCCGTCGAGGACCGCTGCCGCGACGAGCAGGCCGACCGCATTCGCCGCCACGACCACGAGCAGCCTGACGAGCAGTCGAATCATGCGCGGACCTGACTGGACCGCGGCGGATGGACGAAGCGCGGCCGCGGCCAGCTCGACGTCCGTCTCGTCGTTGTAGAGGTGGAAGGAGAGCCGAACGGATCCGCCCCGCACCGAGCAGGCGATGCCCGCCTCCTGCAGCCGCCGCGCGGCGCCCTCGGCGTCGTCGACCGCGAGCGAACGATCGGCGACTCCGCGTCGGGTAGGCCGAGCTCGCCGGTCAGGGCGCGGGCGAGGCCGAGGTTGTGCGCGGCGATGCGCTCGACCCCGAGCGAGGCGAAGAGCTCCAGGCTGGCTCGCCCGCCCGCTGCGGGGAGCCAGGGAAGCGAGACGTCGAGCCGGCGCGCGTCGCCGGTCAGCTCCGGAAGGCCGTAGTAGTCCTCATACGGATCCTCGCGCGACTTCCACCCCGCGGTCCACGGCTCGATCTCGAGGCGCCGCTCGGGCTCGGCGTAGAAGAACGCGAGCCCCCGCGGGCAGAGGAGCCACTTGTATGCGTGCGCCACGAGGAAGTCGACTCCCTCGACGTCGACCGGATAGGCGCCCACGGCCTGGGTCGCGTCGAGGAAGATTCGGGCGCCCGTCGCCCGGAGCGCGTCCAGGTCGACGACTCTGCCCTCGGCGGACTGGACGAGGCTTACGGAGACGATCGCCGTCCGCTCGTCGACCGCCTCCGGGACGGCTTCGAGCGGGACGAGACGCAGCTCCACGCCCTGCCGCTCGAGGCCCTGCCAGGGGAGCATCGCCGACGTGAAGTCGCGCTCGTAGAGGACGACGTTCGAGCCCGCTTCCACAGGCAGGCTTGCCGCGACCAGGCCGGCCGCGCTCGAGGTGGTGGTCACGAGCGCGACGTCCTCCGGCCGCGCTCCGACGAGGCCCGCGAAGAGCGAGCGGCAGGCCTCGCCGTCCTCCTCCCAGTCCCGCCACCGTCGGCCGTTCGCCAGCCTTCGAGCGCCTTCTCCATCGCGAGGAGGGTCGAGCGCGGCGGCAGGCCGTAGGTGGCGCTGTCCAGGTAGCCGCGCGTCGGCGTGCCTTCATACTCAGACGGCGCGAGCAATGGCCTCGAGGGATTCGGGGTTCTCGACGGAGGAGAGGTCGCCGGGGTCCGCGCCCAGCGCCTTCGCCCGCACCGCGCGGCGCACGATCTTGGCGCTCCGCGTCTTGGGGAGCGCCGGGACGAAGACGACCCGGTCCGGCTTGAACGCCTTGCCGAGCTCGCTCGCCGCGGTCGCTGCCACCTCGGCGGCCAGCTCCTCGCTCGGCTCGTGGCCCGGGGCCGCGACGCAGAAGACCCAGGCCACCTCGCCCTTCACCTCGTGCGGAACGCCGACCGCTGCGGCTTCCGACACCGCCGGGTGGGCAACGGCGGCCGACTCGAGCTCCGCCGGGCCGATGCGCTTGCCGGCGATGTTGAGCGTGTCGTCGGAGCGCCCGTGCAGGAACCAGTAGCCGTCCTCGTCCACCGAGGCCCAGTCGCCGTGGACCCAGACGCCGGGAAAGCGGCGCCAGTACGCGTCCAAGTACCGCTCGGGTTCGCGCCAGAAGCCACGCGTCATGCCGGGGAAGGGCCGCCGGCAGACGAGCTCTCCAACCTCGCCCGTGCCGAGGAGCGACGCGCCGTCGGCGCCCACGACGTCCATCGCCATCCCGAGCGCGGGCCCGCCGAGCGAGCACTCCTTGATCGGGATCGCGGGCGTGGGCGAGAGGAAGCACGCTGCCACCTCGGTGCCTCCCGAGCAGTTGATGATCGGGCGCTGCCCGCCTCCGACGCGTTCGAAGAGCCAGCGATAGGGATCGGGGTTCCACGGCTCGCCCGTCGTCACGAGAATCCGGAGCGAAGAGAGGTCGGCCTCCGGCTCGCCGTGCGGGATGAGCGCCCGAACGAGCGTCGGCGACAGGCCGAGCACAGAGACGCGCTCGTCCTCGACCAGCCTCCAGAGGCGGTCGGCGGGCCGATCGGGCGCGCCCTCGGCGAACAGGAGCGTGCAGCCGAGCGCGCCGCCTCCGACCACGGCCCACGGGCCCATGATCCAGCCCATGTCCGTGGAGAAGTGGAGCACGTCGTCGGCGTGGACATCCGCCTGGTAGGCGACCTCGCGCGCGATCGAGACGAGAAAGCCACCCTGCACGTGGAGCACTCCCTTGGGTCGGCCGGTCGTGCCCGACGTGTAGGTGAGGAGGTAGGGGTGCTCGCTCGCGACCTCGAGCGGCGGCAGCTCGCCGGGGTTCTCGTCCACGATCGACCCCCAGCCCGCGTCTCGCTCCCACGTGACGACGTGCTCGACCGACGGCGACTCGCGCACGGCCTCCTCAGCCGTCGTTCGCATCGGGAGCCGCGCGCCGCGGCGCAGGGAGTAATCGGCGGTGATGACGACCTTCGCCTCCGAGTCGCGCAGCCGCTCAGCGACGGCGTGCGCCGCGAAGCCCGAGAAGAGCGGCACCTGCACCGCGCCGACGTGCGCGCAGGCGTGGGAGGCGACGGCGACCTCGGGGCACATGGGGAGGTAGATCGCCACGCGGTCGCCTGGCTCGACTCCCAGCCGCACGAGGCCTTCGGCCAGCCGCGTCACGTCCCGGGAGAGCTCGCCGAAGGTCAGCTCCCGCCGTGACCCGTCCTCGCCGGCGAAGACCGCCCCGATCCGCTCCGGGTCGCGCTCCGCCCAGCGGTGGACGCAGTTCCGGGCGATCGAGACAGTCGCGCCGGTGAACCAGGTCGTCCACTCGGGCCCGCGCGAGTCGTCGTAGACCCGCTCCCACGGCCGCGAGAACTCGATCCCGAGATCCTCGACGGCGGCGGGCCAGAACCACTCGGGCTCATCCTGAGAGCGACGGACGAGCTCCCAGTAGCTTTCCATCCCGTGCCTACGCATCAGGCGGACGACGTTCGCGCGCGCGAGCGTCTCCTCGTCCGGCGTCCACACGACCTCGGCCATGGCGCGTCAGAGTCTATGAGGGCCAGGAGCGGGGCCTCGCGGTTGACAATGAGTGAACGCTCACCCATAATGAGCGAGCGCTCACTCATGGTGGATCTGATCCAGAGCAAGCCGACCCTGCGTCGCCGCATCATCGAGGCGGCGGACGCGCTTATCCGCGAGCACGGCCTCGCGGGCGCGACCACGCGCGAGATCGCGCGTGCCGCCGGCTGTGCCGAGGGCTCGATCTACGTGCACTTCGAGGACAAGATCGACCTCGTCATCGCGGTGGTCGTCGAACGCGAGCCGTACTTCGCCGAGCTGCTCGAGCTGCCCGCAAGAGCAGGCAGCGAGACCGTCGAGGCCAACCTCGTTCCCTGGGCGGAGGAGCTGCTCCAGCTTCTGCGCGACAACCAACCGATCTTCATCGCGCTCATGGGCGATCGCAACGTCTTCGCCCGCTTCAAGGCGCGCCTGCACGAGCGGCAGACCGGGCCCGTCGCCGTCTTCCATGCTGCAGCCGCCTACGTGCGGGCAGAACAAGAGCTCGGCCGCATCGACGCCCGGATCCGGCCCGAGGTCGTGGCCTCGATCCTCATCGGCGCATGCCGTGACCACACGTTTACCGGTTCGCTGGCCGAGGCCGAGCCGGACTTCTCCGAGGACTTTGCGCGGGAGCTCGTCCGCACCGCCGTCTTCGGAGTCCTGCCCGCGACCCCGACTACCGAGGAGGGACCCTCGTGAGAGCCGGCATCCTCGCCGACGAGAACCGCAAGTGGTGGACCCTGGGTGCGCTCTCGTTCGCGCTCTTCATGATCATGCTCGACAACACCGTCGTGAACGTCGCGCTCCCCTCGATCCAGCGCGACCTCGGCATCGGCCTCTCCGAGCTCGAGTGGACGGTCAACGCATACGCGCTCACCTTCGCCGTGTTCATGCTCACCGGCGGCAAGCTGGCGGACTTCCTCGGGCGTCGGCGCATCTTCCTGCTCGGCCTGGCGATCTTCACGGTCTCCTCGTTCCTCTGCGGGCTGGCGACAAGCGGCGAGATGCTGATCGGCGCCCGGACCCTTCAGGGCATCGGCGCCGCGCTGATGATGCCCGCCACGCTCTCGATCATCTCGGCGACGTTCCCCCCGCACCAGCGGGGCATGGCGATCGGCGTCTGGGCCGGCGTCTCGGCGATGGCGCTCGCGATCGGACCGCTGATCGGCGGCCTCATCACCGAGCACATCGACTGGAGCTGGATCTTCTTCGTCAACGTCCCGATCGGCGTCCTCGGACTGATCGTCGGGCGGCTCGTGATCGACGAGTCGCGCGACACGTCCGCGGAGCAGCGGCTGGACCTGCCGGGCCTCGTCGCGTCCGGCGTGGGCCTCTTCGCGCTTACGTTCGCGCTCATCGAGGCGAACTCGTACGGCTGGACCGACCCCGTGATCATCGGGCTCTTCGTGCTCTCCGCGGTCTCGATCGTCGCCTTCGTGCTCCTCGAGCGTCACCAGCGCTCGCCGTTGCTCGACCTCTCGCTCTTCCGGAGCTCCACCTTCGCCGGGGCGAACGTCGTCGCGCTCCTGACCACGCTCGCCATGTTCGGCGTCTTCTTCTTCATGTCGATCTACATGCAGAACATCCTCGGCTACTCGGCGACCAAGACGGGCGCTGCCTTCCTGCCGATGACGATCCTGATCATCCTGATCGCCCCTGTGGCGGGAAAGTCGTCCGATCGCATCGGCTCGCGCGCCCTCATGACCACGGGGATGCTCTTGCTCGCCACCTCCCTGGTGCTCTTCTCCCGGCTGGGGCTCGACTCGACGTTCTGGGACATCCTCCCGGGGCTGATCCTCGGGGGTTTCGGCATAGCGCTCGTGATGACCCCGATGACGGCCGCCGCGCTCGGCTCCGTCCCGGTGGAGAAGTCGGGCGTCGGCTCGGGCGTCCTCAACACCTTCCGACAGGTGGGCGGCGCGCTCGGGATCGCGGTCATGGGCGCGATCGTCGCCTCCTACGTCGACCTGAGCGGCGGCCGGCCGGATCCGTCGTCGTTCATCGACGGCTTTCAGGCGGCGCTCAGGGTCAGCGCCGGGTTCGCGCTGCTCGGCGCCGTGATCGCCTTCGCCACGATCCGCAAGCATCGGCACATGGACGCCGGCGAGCTCGCCGAGGTAGCCGCTTAGCGGTAGTAGGGGAGAAGTAGGCGAACGGTATGACCGCTTCACGAGCGGTCAACGCGGTCCGAACGGGGGATGGAAGAAATCGGCTCCAGCGCCGACGCTTCAACCATGTTCTTGAAAGGCGACAACCCGGAGACTCCGGCTCTGCGGCCCAGCCGATGCCTCCGGGTTGGTGTCGCCGGGAATTGGCGCGCCTCCCGCACCCCTCTTGCCTGGCGTCTGGCAGAAGTGCGGAACGGTCTGACTATAGCCCAGTGAAAGCGGAAGTCAAGTAGGCTTGTGAAGTAATTTTTTGCTCCTATAGTTCACTGTAGAGACCGTGTCCGAGTACGCCGCACTCACCCGCCTTTCGCCCTCCGCCCGCCCCTCTCTCGGGGAGCGTGTCCGGCAGCTCCGCATCTCGCGTGGGCTGACGCAGACCGATCTCGCGGGCGCGCGCTTCTCCAAGGAATACGTCAGTCAGATCGAGCGCGGGAAGACCAGGCCGACCGCCGAGACGATCGAGTGGCTGGCCGCCCAGCTCGGTGTCGACCCGACCTTCCTCGAGATCGGCGTCTCCTCGAGCGAGCGCGAGCGCGTCGAGAGCGTGATCGCCCGCGCCGAGGCCGCGATCGAGGCGAGCCAGTACGAGGACGCGGTCGCCGAGCTGGCGCAGCTCGCGCCGGTGCTCCCCACCCTCGAGGCGCCCGAGCTCGAGCTCCGGGCGGTGCTCGCGGAGGCGTGGTCGCGCATGTACCTGGGCGAGGTTCGGCGTGCGATCGAGGTCCTCGATCGTGCGCGCAGCCTCTCCGACGAGCCGATGTTCACGGACATCGACCGCGCACAGGTCCTCTACCACCTCGCGTGCTGCCGCTTCAAGCTCAACTCGATCTCCACCGCCTTGGCGCTCTACACGCAGGCTCTCGAGCTCGCCGACCGCTCGCCCCTTCCCGCCGACAGGCTGCGCTCGCACATCTGCGAGTGGCGCTCCCGCTGCTACCAGCGCCAGCGCGACTGGGCGGCCGCCCAGGAGGACGCCGAGCGGGCGCTCGAGCTGGCGGAAGGGCTCAACGACCGGCACACGATGGGGCACGTCTACTTCCAGTACTCGCTGATCGCCGAGCGCACCGGCAACTGGGTGCTCGCCCGTTCGTACGCGGAGAAGGCGAAGGCGATCTACGAGGAGTTCCGGGACCAGGCGAACGTCGGGAAGCTCCTGAACGAGATCGGCGCCCTGAACTTCCAGCTCGGGAAGCCGGAGGAGTCGATCGCCTACCTCAAGCAGTCGGTCAAGGTGCTTCTGGACGTCGGCGACGACATCGACGCCGCCCGGGTCATCTCCTCGCTCGCCCAGGTGCATCTCCGCACCGGCAAGATCGAGCTCGCCGAGGAGCAGGCGCGCCAGGCGCTCGAGATGCTCGACGGCAGAGTCGACCATCTCGACGAGATCGGCAACGCCCAGCTCGTGCTCGGGCGCTCGCTCTTGGAGCAGGGCCGACTGGACGAGGCCGACAAGAACTTCGCCCTGGCCGAGTCCAGCTTCGACCAACTTTCCTCAGCCAGCCATCGCGCCGCGGCCTGGATCGCCCAGGGAGACCTTGCGGGGCGGCGGGGCGACGACCGCCGAGCGGCAAGGCTCTATCGCTGCGCGGCCGAAGCGCTCCAGGACTTCCACTTCTGAGGAGGTGATGATTGTGAAGGTGAAGGCTCTCCTGACGCTGACCACGCTGGTCGCGTTCCTTGCACCGCTGGCCGGCTTCGGCCATTTCGGCGGCCGCTAGAACGCTCCACGAAGGAATCCAGGGAAGGACGACCGCAGGGCCGCCGCCGGTGTGTCCGTCCTGTGCTTCGCCCTTGCCTTGCCTCGACGGCCCGAGAAGGATGCCTCGCCTCGGCGTCGAATCTCTCCGGCGCGCGACCTGAGATTGCTTCGGCCCATGCACCAGCGTCCTTCCCTCCGCCCGCTCGCACCGCTCCTCGGCGTGCTCGCCGCGATGTGGCTTGCGGCGCTCGCCCTGCTCGCGGAGCACCTCCTCTAAGCGCAGCGCTTGCCTGCGCCGTGTCACGGCGTTGAAGGAGCTCCTGTTCCGCTGACCGAGCCGCCCGCAGTCCAAACGGTCGACTACCACACCGCCGGGGAGCCGTTCCGGATCGTGACCGGAGGCGTGCGGCAGCTCGAAGGCGGATCGATCCTCGAGAAGAGGCGCTTCGCGCTCGAGCATCTCGACCCCGTGCGGAGGCTGCTCGTGTACGAGCCGCGCGGCCACGCCGACATGTACGGCTGCTTCGTGACCGAGCCCGAGGGCGAGGGCGCCGACCTGGGAGTGGTGTTCTTCCACAACGCCGGCTACTCGACGGCCTGCGGCCACGGCACGATAGCGCTCGTCACCTGGGCGCTCGAGAGCGGGGTACTGGCCGCCGTGGAGCCGGAGACCCGAGTCGTGGTGGACGTGCCGTCCGGCCGGCTGGAGACCGTCGCGCAGGTCGACGGAGGGGCGGTGCGCTCGGTGCGGTTTCGAAACGTCCCGGCCTTCGTCGAAGCTGAGGGACTCCTCGCCGAGGGCCTGCGGGCGGATGTCGCATTCGGCGGCGCGTTCTACTCCTCCGTCGCCTCGCCGTTGCCCCTGCGAGCGCGGAATCTCTCGCAGCTGATCGAGCTCGGGAGGGAGGTCAAGGGAGCTCTCGAGGCCCAGCGGCCGTTTATCCACCCCGAGGAGCCGGAGCTTCGGGACGTCTACGGCGTGATCTTCTGGGAGCGTGTGGACATGGGCCCGCCACTCCGCCAGCGGAACGTGACGGTGTTCGCCGACGGGGAAGTCGACCGCTCGCCCTGTGGCAGCGGAACGTCCGCACGGCTCGCCCTCCTCGAGCAGGCAGGCGAGCTGCCGCGTGGCGAGGAGCTCGTCCACGAAGGCATCGCGGGCGGCGAGTTCCGCGCCCGAGTGGTCGGCGACGCCGAGGTCGCGGGCCGCCCGGCCGTGATCACGGAGGTCGAGGGCAGCGCCTACCGCACGGGCGCCCACGAATTCGTGCTGAACCCGCGCGACCCGCTGGGCGAAGGCTTCCTGCTCCGCTGACGCGTCCCCGGCCGGAAAGGACGGCGCCAGCTAGCCGCGGAGGAGCGGGCGGGTGAGGCAGGTCGGGCCGCCGTCTCCCGGCCGTGAGATGTGCTCACCCTCGTAGACGCGGACGTCGACGCCTGCTCGCTCCATGCGCCGGCGCGTCTCGTCGTTGCCGGCGAGCGCGAGCGCGACGCGAGGGCCGAGCGCCAGGACGTTCGAGCCCATCGAGTCGAACTCCTCGTCGGGCACCTCCACGAGCTCGATACCCCGGGACTGGAGGAGCTCGACGAGCCGGACCGGCAGGAGCGGCGGATAGACGACGGCCAGGTCGAGGTCCAGCGGGGAGAGAAAGGACATGAGGTGCATGACCTCGCCGGGCCCGTGGTAGTGAGGAAGGTCGAACGCCACGACCTCGGCGTCCGGGAGCAGCTCGCGAAGGGCGGCGATCCCGGCCTCGTTCGTGCGGTACCCATGGCCCGCCAGGAGCGTCCGCTCGTCCAGCCAGAGGGTGTCGCCGCCCTCCGCCAGGGCGGGCGCCTCGAGACGCCCTGCGATGGGAATGCCCGCCTCGACGAAGTCGGCGGCCATGGCGTCGGGCTCTCCTCGCCTGCCCTCCTTGCCGGGGCGGAGAAGGATGGCTCCGGCGTCGGCGACGATCGCCGGGTCGTAGGTGTAGATGGCGTCGGGATCGGGCCCGTGCGGGGTCTCGCCGAGGACGACCTCCGCGCCGTCTGCGGCCAGGAGCTCCCGGAAGGCGCCGTGCTCGGCCGCCATGGCCCCGGGATCCGGCTCGAAGCGCCAGCCGTAGGCGCGCCACAGGGCAGCGTCGTCCGGTCGTGGCGCCCGCACCAGCACACGCCGGAGGGGGGCTGTCATGCTCTGACAGCCGAACTGACGGGCGGTAACCTCCATCGAGTGGAGACTACAGCGCGCCTCACGGGTCTCGAAGCGGGGGGCGGCTGCGCGGCGAAGTACTCCGCGGCCCGCCTCGAGGAGCTGCTCGCAGGCTTCCTGCCGAGCGCGCCCGAGAACCTGCTCGTCGGCCTCGCTCCGGCGGACGACGCCGCCGTCTACAAGCTCGATGACGAGCGGGCGCTCATCTTCACGACCGACTTCTTCCCGCCGATGGTGGACGACCCCTCCCTCTTCGGAGCGGTGGCCGCCGCCAACGCCCTGAACGACGTCTTCGCGATGGGCGGCAGGCCGCTCGTGGCGCTCTCCATCGCCGCGTTCCCGGAGGAGCTGCCGGTCGAGACGATACGAGCGATCTTCGACGCCGCCGCCGCGAAGGTGCAGGAGTCCGGAGCGGTCCTGGCGGGGGGCCACACGATCCGCGACCAGGAGCCGAAGTACGGGCTCGCGGTCGTCGGCACCGCGCATCCGGAGGCGCTCTGGCGGAAAAGCTCGGCCCGGCCCGGCGACGCCGTCCTCCTGACCAAGCCCCTCGGGACCGGTCTCGTCCTTGCGGCCGCCGCCAAGGGGCTGCTCGGGGACGAGGAGGTCCGGGAGACAACGCGCCGCATGACCGAGCTGAACGACCGCGCAGCGGAGGCGCTGCGCGGGTTCGAGCCCTCGGCCGTCACCGACGTTACCGGCTTCGGCCTCTTCGGCCACGCCCACGAGGTGGCCGAACGGAGCGGCGTGCGGATCGAGCTCGTCGGGGATGCGCTCCCCGAGCTCCCGGGGGCCCTCGCAGCGGCCGCCCGCGGCGTGCGCACGGGCGGCGACCCCCGCAACCGCGAGTACGTCGCCAGCGCCGTGCGGCTGGACGGGACATCCGACGACCTCGCGGCGCTCGGCTTCGACCCGCAGACTGCGGGTGGCCTCCTGGCGACCCTGCCGGCCGAGAAGGCGCCCGTCCTCGCGGCGCACTTCGCCGCCGAGGGCCTCTTCGTGGCGCGTATCGGGAGAGTCGAGGAGGGAAGCGGGGTGACGGTCTCCTGATGGAGGCCGGCGCCCGCTCGGCACGGCTCCGCTCGCTCACGGTCTCGCCGGCGCTCTTCGAGTGGCTTACCTACGCCGCGCTCGCGGCGCTCTTCCTGATCGTCGTCTCGGGAGCGACGGTCCGTCTCACGGGCTCCGGGCTCGGCTGCGAGAACTGGCCCAACTGCGGCGAGACGTTCCTCCCGCCCAAGGACTACAACGCGATGATCGAGTTCGGAAACCGCGTGGCCGGGTTCGTGGTCGGCCTGACGGCGCTCGCCGCGGCGGGCGCCGCTTTCCGCGTGCCCGGCATGCCCCGGTGGCTCCTCTGGAGCACAGTCGCACTGCCCTTCACGGTGCTCGCCCAAGGGTTGCTCGGCGGCGTGACCGTCATGCTCGAGCTGCACCCGCTGATCGTCATGGGACACTTCCTTCTCTCCCTGATCGCCCTCGGAGTGGCGATCGTGGTCGTCCTGGGAGCCCGGGATCTCGCCCGCTCCGCCGCCGCTGAGGAGCCGCTTGGCTCTGCCTGGCTCGCGCTCGCGCTCGTTCCCGCCGCCGCGGCGCTCGTCGTGTCCGGGACGCTCGTCACCGCGGCGGGGCCTCACTCCGGAGGCGAGGAGATCGTTCGCTTCGGGAACCTCGTCGAGGCCGTGCACATCCACATCGGTGCGACGGCCGTCTTCGGTGTCGCCTTCCTCGCCCTCTCGGCGCTTCTGATCGCCGAACGGCGCCGGGCGCGGGTCGAGCTGCTCACGGCGGCCGTCGTGCTCGCCCTCCTCCTTGGGCAGATGGTCGTGGGCGAGGTCCAGTGGCGGGAGGCCCTCCCGTGGGGGCTCGTGCTCGTGCACGTGACGCTCGCTACGGCCATCTGGGTAACCGTCGTCCTGCTGGCCGCCCGGCTCGTGCTCAGGCACCGGGCCCGACTCCCGTAGACTGAGCCCATCGCAGGGCATCTCCGCATCGAGAGTCGCCCGACGCTTCGTCGTCCCGTGCTCGTCGCCGCGTTTCGAGGGTGGAACGACGGCGCGCAGGGCGCGTCCCTCGCCGCGAGCTTCCTGGCGCAGGCGTGGAGCGCGCAGCGCTTCGCGGACATCGACCCCGAGGAGTTCTACGACTTCCAGGCAGTCCGCCCGCACGTCAGGCTCGAGGAGGGCGTGACCCGCAAGATCGACTGGCCGGAGACGGTCTTTTACAGCGCCGCGGTGCCGGACGCCGATCGCGACGCGGTCATCCTGCTCGGCGTCGAGCCGAACACGCGCTGGCGGACGTTCTCGGAGGAGGTCACCGGGCTCGCGGTCGACCTCGGCGTCGAGCTCATGGTCACGCTCGGCGCCCTGCTCGCAGACGTCCCGCACACCCGTCCGGCTCCGGTGACGGGCTCGGCGAGCGATTCGGCCCTCGTCGAGGAGCTGGGCCTGACCTCGTCGCGCTACGAGGGGCCGACCGGAATCGTCGGCGTCCTCCACGACGCCTGCCGAGCGGCTGGTGTTCCGTCGGCGAGCTTGTGGGCGGCGGTGCCGCACTACGTCTCGCTCGCGGCGAGCCCGAAGGCGGCGCTCGCGCTCTCGGAGCGCCTCGGGGCGCTGCTCGGGATCACGCTCGACCTGACCGACCTCGAGCGAGCCGCGGAAGCTTATGAGCTCCAGGTCAGCGCGGCCGTTGCGCAGGACGAGGAGACCGAAGCGTACGTCCACGAGCTCGAGACCCGCCGCGACGCGCTCGGCGAGGAGCTGGACGTCCCCTCGGGGGACACTCTTGCCGCCGAGCTCACGCGCTTCCTCAAGGAGCACGAGGAGCGGAGCCGTGAGCTCGACGACGAGGCCCCGAGCTCCTGAGGCTCGCTAGCCGAACGTGAAGGCGTAGGCCTCCGTTCCGGGCGAGAAGCGGAGGTCGAGGACATGGTCGCGCTTCTCGCCCGGGATGCGCGCGAGCGTGTAGATGTCGTCCTGCGTCACGGTTGCCGTCCCGGCGCGCTCGCCGTCGAGCGTGACCTCGACCGTCTCGTCGTCGCCAGCGGTCCCGAGCACGAGAAAGACGTTGCTGCCCTTGAAATGGAGTCGGAGCCGGGCGTCGCGACCCGCGACGATCCGCTCGTCCTCGACCGTCCAACGGCCGCCGTAGGCAAGCCCGTGGAGCGGTACGAACTGCGGGATCGTGTACGCGGCCTCGCGGTTCGGCTCGATGCGCGAGCCGACGAAGCGGTCGAGGCGCTCGTAGCCGAGGTAGCTCTCCGGCGTCTGCGCGCCGGTCGGCGTCTCGTCCTCGATCTCCCCCGAGACGAGCGCTGCGTCGTCGTCGTCCTCGGCCAGCAGCTGCCGGAGGACCTGTTCGCTCTCCTCGTAGTCACCCTCCCCGAAGTGCGCGTAGCGGAGGTGGCCTCGCCGGTCGACGAAGTACTTCGCAGGCCAGTAGCGGTTCTGCCACGCCTGCCATGTGCCGAACTCCGGGTCGAGGGCGACGGGATAGTCGATGCCGTGCTCGCGGACGGCCCGGCGGACGTTGTCGGGCTCTCGCTCGAAGGCAAACTCCGGCGTGTGCACCCCGACGATGACGAGCCCGTCGTCGCGATACGCCGCGTCCCAGGCCTTCACGTGCGGCAGCGTCCGCAGGCAGTTGATGCAGGAGTAGGTCCAGAAGTCGAGCAGCACCACCTTCCCACGCAGCGACTCCATCGTCAGCGGCTCGGAGTTGATCCAGGCCTGGATCGCCTGGAACTCCGGGGCGAGGCCGAAGTCGTCGAGCCTCGCTTCCTCCGCCAGCCCGGGCGCGCCGACGAGCTCCTCCAGCTCGTCCTGGGCCGCCGCGCTCTCCTCGAGGCCCTGGAGCGCCCGCGTGTACTCGGGGACTCGGGTCTGCAGGCGCTTGTCGACCCCGTAGATCATGAGCACCGCGACCGCCAGGATCGCCACGCCGAGCGCCCGCCGAATGAGGGGCGCGTGCGCCCGAACCGAGCGAAGGCTCATCCCCAGGCGAGCCGCCACGGCGACGCCGAGCAGCACGGCTCCTGCGCCGAGGCCGTATGCGAGCGTGATGAGGAACGCCTCCACGCTGAAGCTCTGGGTGGCAGCCACCGTGGCCACGGCGGCGATCACCGGCCCTGCGCAGGGGGTGAACAGGATCCCGAGGCTGAGGCCGAGCACGAAGCCACCGCTGGTGTCGCCGGGCCTCCGCCGCGCGAGGGCGTAGAAGGGGCGGCCGAGCAGATCGCCGAGGCGCGGCCAGACCAGCGAGAGACCGACGAGGACGACGACCGCGATGGCGAGATCCCGCAGGAGGTCGTCCGGGAGCCCGAGCGCCGAGAGAAGCGCCGCCGCGGTGAGCGAGAAGACCGTGAAGCTGACCACGAGCCCCGCGACGATGGCGAACGGCCGCCGGGGCCCGCCGGTCGCGCCGCCGGCCAGGACGATCGGGAGCACGGGAAGGACGCACGGCGAGACGGCCGTGACGATGCCCGCGACGAACGCCACGACGATCAGCAGCAGCATCGTGACCCGATGCTAGCCGTCCGATCTGAACGTCTTCTTACAGGCTCGTCTCGGGCACTGCTGGCGGCGGCGACACCGCGGTGACGGGCTCGCGGGGCTGCTCGTCGGGCTTGCCGTTCGGCGATTCCCGGCCTCGCTGAGCCTGCGTCTGCGCCTCGTCGGCCTTGCGCTTCTTCTTGCGCCGACGCCGGCGTGACTTGCTCGAAGGCTGCTTCGGCGCGGGAAGGTTGTCGGCCAGCGCGTTGGCGACCTCCTGCACGGTGCCGATCCGCTCGCGGACCCCGTCGATCAGGCGCTGCGCGGTCGGCGTGTAGGCCTCCGCAGAGGCGAGAAGCGCAGCCGCCACGTGCGTCGGCTGCTCCAGGGCGACGTTGACGAGCCTGGCCGCGTTCTCCTCGTGGCGATGCCCGCGTGAGTTCGTGAGCGCGCCCAGCAATCGCTTCGCCTCGGGGAGGTCGGCGCTCGCGCGGCGGTCCTGGATCTTGCGGGTGGCCCGGGCGAGGCGCCACGTCCAGCGCGCCTCGATGTCAGGCGGCGCCTCGACCTTTCCCTCGCCGATCGCCCGGAGGAGCACCCGCACCCCCTGGACGCGGTCCTTCTCCCAGGTCGGCGCTGACGTGACCATGGTGACCAGGTCGTCGAAGTCCGCGCGGTCGACCGAGACGGCGACGCGGTCGCCAAGCGCGGAGAGGCGGAGCCGGCGGTTGGGGTTCTCCGCGGCGCAGCTGAGCAGGAACGCCTCTCGGCACTCGCGGCTGGCGCGCGCCAGCTTCTCGGCGAAGGTCTGGCGCTCCTCGAAGCGCACCTGGCGACCGGCGATGCTCGCCCAGAGGAGCTGCTCGTCCTCGGCGAGGCGACCCGGGTCGACGCGCTCCCACTCGCGGGTGATCACGGTTACGCGCCGCCGTGGGTCGGGAGTGACGGGGACGAGCCAGGGAGCGGGAGAGAGCTTCCGTTTCGCGCGCCGCTGAATCCGGCGGCGCGGCGCCGGCGTCACGCGCGCGCCCGGCCGGTAGAAGTCGGAGTCGAGCAGGCTGTGGATGGTGATCGTGCGGTCGTTGTGCGTGGCCGCGTCGTCGACGAAGTCGATGACGATCCCGGCTTCCTTGCGGGGAGCGAGGCGCATGATGCGGCCGATCCGCTGCTGGTAGACGCGGCGGCTGGCCGTGGGGGCGAGGTGCATGCAGACGGTCGCGCGCGGCGAGTTCCAGCCCTCCGCGAGCAGCTGGGCGTTGATGAGGATGTTGATGTCGCCGCGCTCGTAGGCGGCGAGGGTCTCGGCGAGCCGAACGGGAGGCGTCCGGCCGCTGACCGCCTCGGCCTTGAGCCCCGCGGCGCGGAACTCCCGCGCGAGGTTGTAGGCGTGGTCGACTCCTGCGGCGTAGACGATGCCGGGAGCGGCGTCGAAGCGGTCCCGGTAGAGGCTGGCGGCTGCCTGGTTGAAGATGTCCTGGTCGAGGACCTTGGCCAGGATCTCCTGGTCGTAGTCACCGCCCACGATCGGGACGGAGGAGATGGCGGCCGCCGGCCGGACCCGGAGCGAGCGCAGCGGGGCGATGAGCCCTCGACGGGCCGCATCCCCGAGCGGGAGGTCGTCCACAGATGCGGGGAAGACGTCCGAGACCTGCTTGGCGATCAGCTGCTCGGTGGCGGTCATGCCGATGAAGATGGGCTCCGTGAAGCGGCGGATCGCCGCGCTCGTCTTCTCGCCGAGCGCCGTGTGCGCCTCGTCGCAGATGACGAGCTGGTAGGCCGTGCGCGAGAGCGAGTCGACGTGGCGCGCGAACCAGGCGTAGGTCTGGATCGTGAGCGGGTTGTCCCGGAGCGGCTCCTGGCCTCGGAGCACCGCGGGACGGAGCCGGTCGCCGTAGCCCTCCGTGGTCAGGTCGCGGGTGAACTGGTCGACGAGGAGACGCCGATGCGTGAGGATGAGCACGCCCATCGTCCTCGCGGCCTCGACGAAGCCGCCGGCGGCGATCGTCTTCCCCGAGGCTGTCGGATGGCGGAACCGGTAGCGGCGGACGGCGCCGGGATCGTCGTGAAGGCCGTACACCTCCCCTTCGTCGCCGTTCTCGGCCTCGGGCTCCTCCTCGAGCTCATCCTCGTCCTCGTCCGCCCGATCCTCGGCGAGCTTGCCGTTCTCTGGGCCGTTGCCGTTCTCGGCCTCCTGCTCGTGACGGGCGATCAGCTCGGCGAGCATGCCGGCGAGCGCGTCGATCTGATGGCGCCGAAGCTCGGTCCCCGAGGCCAGCCGCGGCGGCTTGTCGGTCAGCGCGCGCTCGAGCCCGAGCATCAACGCGTACTCGACCTTCCACTCGGGAGACGGCGAGCGCCGGCCGGCGTCCATCTCGGCGAGCGCGGCGTCGAGCGCCCGCCTGCGGGCACGTCCTTCGGCAAGCACGTCGGCGGGCTCCTCGCCGGGGTGGAGGAACGCCTCGCCGGACCAGGCCTCCGTCCGGAGGGCGGCCGCCGTCAAGGCGTCCGGTTCCTCCGACTGGGCAGTCGGATGGCCTATCGCTTCTTGCATGGACGCAGCGCCGCTGCGCTGCCTGCTTCCCAGAGATGAGCGCGAGTGAAACTCGCGCCAGCACGTCGAATAGTACCCAATGAAGGGCTACTGCGTGGGCCTGGCGGCAAGATCTTGCTGCAATCCGACCGCCTTCTTCATCGTCTCGTAGGCAGCGTCCGACTTGCCTTCGGCCTCCAAGAGCTCCGCCATCCGCGCGTAGATCCTGGCGAGGTAGTAGTTCGAGCCGCCCGGGCGAAGGCGCTCGGCGGCCAGCTCGTAGAGCTCGAGCGCTCGCTCGCGGTCTCCCATCTCCTCGTAGACGTCGGCAAGCGTCGAGTAGCCTCGCGCCCCATCCTCCGGCTGGGCGTCGGCGACGATTCCGGAGATCTGCGTGGCCAGCGCGGCTGCCTCCGCGTTGCGGCCGAGCCTCGCCAGCGCCAGCGCCTCCTCCAGACGGTACTGGGCGCGTTCCAGCGGGCTTCCCGCCGCCTCGAGCAGCGGCCAGCCTTCGGCGAGGATGCCCAGTGCCTCCTCCGCCCTGCCACGATCGAGCTCGACGTGGGCCAGGAGCTGGTGTGCGCGGCCGGTGCGGTACGTGTCCTCGGTCAGGCGCAGGGCCTCCAGGGCCCGGCGCGCATACCGGGTCGCCGTCTCGGAGTCGCTTCGCTCCGCATGCAGCCGCGACTGCGTCCAGTAGAGATTGACGCGAACGGCCGGGTTGATCGAGCTCGCTGCGAGAGCGAGCGCGCCGGCGAGAATCTCCTCCGCCCGACCGACGTTGCCGCTCTCGATGAGCGTGTCGCCCAGCAGCAGCCGGAAGCGGACGCACTCGAGCAGATCGTCCTGCTCCTCGGCGTGCGCCAGTGCTTGCTCGAAGACCGCGATCGCGGTCTCGAGCTCGCCGACCATCGCGTACGCGCGTCCGAGCGAGTCGGCGAGATCAGGCTGGCGTCCGTTGCTCTCGAGCGCCCGCGCGCCCTCGAAGCGCTCGATCGCGAGCCGGGGGTCGCCTCGACGGTAGGCGACCTGGCCGAGCCCGGCGTACCCGACGGATCGGCCCGCATCGTCGGGAGCGGCCTCGATCATCGCCGTGTAGAGCTCCTCGGCGAGATCGAGCTCGCCGAGGCGAAGAGCCACCTCGGCCTCGAGCGCAGCAAGCTCTCGCTCCCCGGGATCGAAGCCGGAGGCCAGGTAGTCCTCCGAGACGCCCAGGCGGCGACCGAGCTCACGCAGGAGCTGGAGCGACGGGATGCGGTCCCCGGACTCGATCCGCGAGATGTATGCGGGCGAGCACCCGGGAAAGGCGAGCTGGCGCTGGCTCAGGCGCGCCGCCTCGCGCGCGGCGCGAAGGCGGTTGCCGACCGCCATGGGGTCGTCTACATGCGTCGACTTCTGTCGCGGCATCGGTTCGCGCTTTGGAGTCGGGGCGATGCCCCGTCATGTGCCCGGCGGAAGCGATCGTATCGGGGTGGCGTGGAGTCTGCTCGGCACCTCCGCTTCGGCGCGGTGAACGAGTAGGCTCGGCCGCGTGGACTGGGAGGAGCATGCAGAGCGCGAGGAGGGACGCTATGCCGACGGCCTCGCGCGGCTCCCTTCCGATCCCGACCCGCGGCAGAAGCAGCTCGTCCGCGTGGCGATGGCGGCCAGCGGCGCCGGCCTTGCCCGCCTGATGCAGGGCCGAAGGGCGGAGGCTGCGGGGTGGTTCGCCCGCTCCGGCGAGCGCTTTCGCGAGAGCTACGCGGGCGCCCCTGCAGGGAGCTGGGGCAGGCTCATCGGCGCCGTGAAGGCGCGGGTGCTGGCCGGGGACTGGGACGGGGCCGCGGCCGACGCCGGCTGGGCGCTCGAGCAGGAACCGGCAGCGGCCGAATCGCCCATCGGCCGGTACGCAGCCGTCCTCGCGCTTCTGGTTCTCGGGCGCGACGAGGACGCAGTCGCGCTCGCGGAGGGGTTGCGCGCGGAGTCGGCAGACGCTTTCCCGCGCCCCGTGGCGGACGCCCTCGCCGGCCTCGCGTACGGCGACGCGGATGTCTATCAGGACGGCGTCCGCCGCGTGCTCGCCTCCTTCGAGGAGCGCGATGCCTATCTCGAGGACGTCCCGGTCGCCGACACGGTCGTCGTGCTCGAGGCGCTCGCCGACCGTCGGGGGCTGGCCGCAGGCCTGGCCTCGCCGCTCCTACCGTGAGTTGATCGAAACGGGCTAGCTCTCGTCGCCGTCGTCCTCCGCGATGTCCACGGAGACGATGGTGTCCGGCTTCAGAAAGCGGCCGCTCACGAAGGGCCAGTCGTCCTGGTCGGCGGCGGCGATCTGCATCATGATCGCCTTCGCCTCCTGCTTGGCCGCGGCCTCGTCGGCGAACTCGCCTGCGTCGACGCGCTCGCCGTTCGTGAGCCGGATCGTCATTCGCCAGGGCGTGTCGATGGAGGGCGCCGAGGCGGGAGGCTCCGAGACTGCGGAGTGCTCGACCTCGGACGCCGCCTCCGGCTCGGGGTCGGGCTTTGCGGCCGCCGGCGGATAGGGCGCGGGCGGGGGCGCAGGGGTGGGCTGGGGGAACGGCACTGGGTCGGCTGCGATCGGCTCGGGGGATGCCGGGGCGGGCGCCTTGAAGGCGACGGGGTCCGGCTGGGCGGGAGCCTCGGCGACCCGCAAGGGCTCCGGCGCGGCAGGGGGCTCCGGCGCAGCGGGGGGCTCGGGAAGCGGTGGAGGCTCGGGCGGCGAGGCCGGCTCCGGGAGGACGACCGCCTCCGGAGGCGTGGGCTCGCTGGCTGCGGGAGGCTCCGAGACGGGCTCGGCGACGGGCTCCGGCTCCGGCTCCGGCTCCGGCTCGGGGTGATACTCGGGTGCCGAAGGAGGCTCGAAGGCGGCGGGCGGTGCGGGCTCCGGGGCCACCGGCGTCTCCGGGGCCACGGCCTCGGCAGGCTCCTCGACCGGCGCCTGCAAGGCGGCAGGCTCGAGCTCGTCGGACATCGGCTCGGTCGCAACCGGCTCCGGCTCGGTCGCAACCGGCTCCGGCTCGGGCGCGGCCGGCGCGGCTTCGGGCTCGGCGGTCGGCTCGAAGACGAGGTCGGCCTCCGCCGGCGCGTGCCCGTTCACATGGGCTGCCTCGGGCGAGGGGCCAGGCTGGTCGGCAGGCTCGGGCCCGACGGGGAGGGCCCGCGAGTAGACGTCGGTGGCGATGTCGGCGAGCTCGCCGCGGGCCGTCACGACGAAGCGTGCATCCTCGCGGCCGAGGGCCTCGCGGATGTTGCGGATGAGGACGTCGTCGGTCGGGTCGGCGATGGCGACGACGGGGAGCTCTCCGTCGAAGGAATAGGGCAGGGCCCTGAAGAGACGCGCTTGCTCCTCCGTGAAGAGGGCCGCCGCGGACGGATCGACGATCTGTTCCCGGAGGGTCACGAACTCGAGGCCCTTCTGCCCGGCGAGGAGCCGAGCCAGGTCGACCTCGGAGATCAGGCCGCGCTCGGTGAGGATCTCGCCAAGACGCTTACCGGTCTTGACGCCCTCCTCGAGCGCGCTCTCGATCGTCTCGGCGGGCAGGAGGCCGGCCCTGAAGATCAGCGTGCCCAGCGGCGCGTCGGGACGCTCACGCAGTGGAGTGCTCATGGGCTCTCCATCAGGCCGCGGGGTGCCGCGCCGGTCGCCAGGGGGTTGAAACGCTTCCACGTCATGAGCCGCAGAGGGGGCGGGATCGGCCCCGTCTAGCTCTGAGTATCGTCCGAACCCGTGAGCCGGTTATCACCCTCCCGGGTGATCGCGGCTGCTCATACGTCCTTCTTACCCGACGAGGAGCCCGGTGGCGTACATAAGGGCGAGCCCGGCCAGGAAGCCGCCTACCGCATAGCCGGAGGTAAGGCCCCCCGGAGCGCGCCGCGCCACGAAGCGCACCACCTCGACGACGACCTGCAGGGCGGCCCCGGCGGCGACCGCGAAGAAGAGGACGGCCAGGACGTCGCTCGTCACGTACCCGCCGATCCAGGCGCCCAGGATCGTCGGCGCGCCGGCGATGAGGACGAGCGCAGCGAGGCGGCCGAAGCCCGCCCGCTCGCCCTCGGCGGCCGGCGCGGCGATCCCGAGCCCCTCGGTGACGTTGTGGAGCATGAACCCGACGATGAGGAAGGTGCCCAGGGTGAGCTCGCCCAGTGCGAAGGACGTCCCGACAGCGAGCCCTTCGCCGAGGTTGTGGACGCCGATGCCGATCGCCACGAGCAGCGCCAGGGCGAGCCCGCCGAGCGCGCCGCCCTGGGCGACCCCCTTGCGGCCGAGCCGTTGCGAGAGGAAGGCGAGGGCGAGGTAGCTGGCGGCCACGCCGAGGACGACGAGCCCGGTGCCTCCGAGGGCGCCGGGCAGCACGGCCTGCAGCTCCAGAGCCTCGGAGAGCGCTTCCACGGCGAGGAATGTGAGGAGCCCTCCCGTCAACGCCATGAAGGCGGCGAGCCACTCGGGGCGGGCGCGTCGGAGCGAGGGCAGCCAGAGCATGCCGAGCGCGACGGGGACGATGCCGACCAGGGCGCCGATGATCGCGTAGCCGAGGAAGCCGCCGGCGCTCGGCTGCGGCGTCTCGATCGCAGCGGCGATCTCCTCCGTGGTCTGGATACCGGTCGAGCTGGTGATGCCGACGGCGATCGGCTCCTCCTCGACCCAGGCGTAGGGCACGACGATCGTCGCCGACCGCAGGCGGCTGAGCGTCGTCGGCCCGTCGACGGTGAAGGGGACGATGGCGTCGTCGACCGTCACGGTGGCGATGGTGAGATCGTCCCGCTGCGGGTTCGTCACGCGGATGCTGATCTCCCCGGGCGAGAACTCCACGCGGCGGACGTCGAACTCGTCGGCGGGGGGCGGGTTCTCGCCCACCAGCTCGAGCAGCGACCCGCCCCGGGCGGAGAACAGCGAGACGACGGCGACAAGGAGCACGATCGGAACGAGCGCCCACAGGCGCCAGCGCACGGGCTCGCGACGTGGGCTCTCCTCGGCCACCGAGCGGGCTTCCACTTATTCCTCCACCTCGAAGAAGCCCATCCACCCGAGCTCGGCGAACTCCGACTGGTGCGCGTGGAACATGAAGCGGCCGGTGTTGGCGAAGTCGATCTCGATGATCCCGCGCTCGCCCTGGCAGAGCATGATCGTGTCCGTGTACTCGAAGCGGTCGCTCGTGCCCGTCGGGTAGTAGCGGAAGAAGTCGCCGTGGAGGTGGAACGAGTTGATCAGGTCGAACTCGGTCAGGTTGGCGATGTAGATGCGCACGGTCTGCGAGCGCGTCACCTTGATCGGGTAGCGGGCGTAGTAGAAGGCCGGGCCGTTCACGGCGTAGAAGTTGTTCTCGCCGTCCCCGTCGGTGTCGAATCCGTTCATGACCATCACCAGCTCCTGGGCGGGCGGGCGCGGCTCGGGCGGGTCGACGATGAAGGCGCCGTAGAGGCCCTTGTGGATGTGCTTCTTGAGCGGCGTCGCGTGGCAGTGGTACAGGTGCATCCCGTACGGCCGCGCGGGGAACTCGTACGTGAAGCTTCCACCCGGCGGAACGACCTCGAAGACACCGTCCATGTTTGCGGGGTGGATCCCGTGGAAGTGGATCGTGTGCGGGTGTTCGCCTCCGTTGCGGAAGTCGACGCGGAGGAGGTCGTCCTCGGTCGCGCGGACGACGGGGCCGGGGGCGGTGCCGTTGTACGTCCACGCCGGGTAGACGACGCCCTTGGCGACCTCGATCTCCCGGTCCTGCGCGACGAGCGTGTACTCGCGCACGCGCCCGGGCTGGTAGGGGAGGGCGGCGGGCGGATAGGTGAGCGCGTCGAGGTCGTTCGGCCCGCCGGGGGCGGGCACCTCCTCGCCGATCATCGCCGCGTGGCCCATGGCCGCGTGCTCCGAGCCCAGGTGCGTAGCCTCGAGCTGGCCGTTGCGCCCGGCGAGCGCCATGCCGGCGAACGGAGCGGCCGCGACGACCGGGGCGACACCGGCGATCAGCTGGCGGCGGCTGAGGCCACGAGAGTTAGACACGTCTAAATCATAGTTTAGGCATAGGCCTCGCCGCAAGGGCGAGGGCCGGGTCGACGTGACCCGGCCCTCGGCCGAACGCGTGCTCTCAGCTGCGGCTCAGCGCACCTTGAACACCCAGAGTCCGGTGTTCATGTCGGAGGCGACGACGAAGCCCGGGCCGATGTAGACGCCCCAGATCTCGACGAACTCCTCGCCGGGATAGAAGACGCCGAGCGGGTCCTCCGCCTTTTCGGGCGGGATGAACTGCCCGATCATCTTCGGGTTCGACGGGTCGGCGATGTTCCAGATGACGACGCCTTCCGTGTACCAGGAGGTGTAGAGCTTGTTGCCCCTGACCTTCGGGTCGTGGATGGTGAAGTCACCGGGGCCCGGCGGCGGGAACTGGGCCGTGCTCGGGAGCTTGAGCGTCGCCAGCTCCACCGGGTTCGCCTTGTCCGAGATGTCGTAGATGTGGCCGTAGCCCCAGCCGGTCTCGGCGTCGGGGTTCACGGACGGGTCGAAGTCCTCGTCCGTCTGGACGAGGATCTTCCCGCTTCTCGCCGTCCACGCCGAGTGGGCGTTGCCTTCTTGCCCTTCGCTGAACTCGGTGCGGCCCAGGAACGTCGGGCTGGACGGATCGCGGACGTCGAGCATGACTGTCCCGTAGTCCCAGTACGAGACGAAGGCGACCTTCTTTTCGACGTAGACCGAGTGCACGGTGTTGAACGGGAAGGTCCCCTGACCCGAGTCGGGCGTGGCGCCCTGGTCACGCCAGGCGCTCCAGTCCCCGACCTGAACAGGGTTCGACGGGTCCGAAACGTCGACGATCCGGAACTCGGGGTTCACCTCGTCCGGATTCGCGCCGGCAAAGAACGCGTCGACCTCGGTGAAGATGGCCGCCTCGTAGACGTACGCCTTGGGACCACGCGCCTCGAGCCAGAGCTCGTGGACGCCGAAGGTACCGCTTTGACGTAGGGAGAGCAGCTGTGGGTCGCTCGGATCGCTGACGTCGTAGAGGCCGATGCCGGTAAAGCCTCCGGGCGCGCAGTCCTGGAAGCTGACCACGGCCAGGTCGCCCTGGAACGACGAGGTACGAACCTTCCGCACCTGCACCTTCTCGGTCCACGACTTGGCGAGCCTCGCGTCGGACGCGCCGTCCGCGAAGGTCGAAACCTGCTGCGGGTTCCTCGGGTCCGACAGGTCGTAGGCGCGGACGCCGAGCGCCCTGCAGAACTCGCCGTCGTCGGTGAAGAGCCCCCAGCTGCCCAGGTAGGCAAAGCCCCTGTGCAGGAAGACGTCGCCGCTCGGCCCGCCGGGGTCGTCGTGGCCGAGGACCTTGATGCGCACCTGCTTGCCCGATGGCGTTCCGATGCCCGGCTTCCCCGGCCTCGCCTCGGCGTCCCAGTGCATCCCCTTCTTCTTCAAATGGTGGGGCCGCAGCGTCTCGTCGGCGGCTGCGGAGGACACTCCTCCGACGGCGAGCGCCGCGACGAGCGCGAGAATCACCACTCGAACAGCTCTCATGTGACCTCCCATAGGTCGTTGCCCCCATGTCCCGCGCTGGAGAGGCAACCTACCAGCGAACATGGACGATGGGAAGCTTGCGATCTGCGACCAGAACGATTTCGGCTTCGGGTGGATCGCCCTTGAGCCCGCGCTGCTCCAGCGTGCCTCGCACGCACTGGCGTCCGGCGGCCGCTTCTGGCTCGTCGATCCGGTGGTGGTGCCGGGGCTCGAGGTGCGTCTCCTGGAGCTCGGGGAGCCCGCCGGCGTCATCCAGCTCGTCGACCGGCATCCACGTGACTGCGCCCACCTCGCGGAGCGGCTGCAGGTGCCGCATCACAGGCTGCCATTCGGCGGCGTCCCGGGCTCGCCGTTCGAGGTGAGGAAGATCCTGAGCGTGCCCGGCTGGCGCGAGGTCGCGCTCTGGTGGGACGACGAGCGCGTGCTCGTCTGCACCGAGGCGCTCGGGACGGTTCCGTACTTCCGGGCAGGGGACGAGCCGCTCGGCGTCCATCCCTTCCTGCGCCTCTACCAGCCGCGAGGACTCAGGGACATGGCCAGGTGCCTGGCACCCGCACACGTCCTCGTGGGCCATGGCGAGGGCGTCCACGGCGGGGAGGCCGCGGCTGCCCTTCGCCGCGCCGTCCAGGGCGCGCGGCGCGCAGCGCCGCGCTGGCTCAGAGATCAGCTACGTCGAAAGGAGAGGCGATGAGAGACGACCTCGTCCCCGGAAACCCGTTCCCCGACCTCCGCTTGCCGGACACCGGCGGCCGCGAGACCGCGCTCAGCGAGATCGCGCGCAGCCAGCCGCTCGTGCTCGCGTTCGTCCGCGGCTGGTGGTGTCCGAAGGAGCAGGTGCGCCTTCGGCTCCTGGTGGACTTTCAGGACGAGCTCCAGCGGGAGTTCGGGCGGCTCGCGGCCGTCACGGCCGACGAGCCCTACGTGAACGGGGCCTTCCGTGCCGGCCTCGGGGGCGCGTTTCCCTTCCTCTCGGACGTCGAGCGGAAGGTCGCGGTGGAGCTCGACCTGCTCGAGCTCACGGACGAGACCCATCGGCCGTTCCTGCCCTTCACGTTCCTGCTCGACTCGCTTCTCGTCATCCGCCGGATCTGGTGCGGGTTCTGGTACTGGGGAAACCCGACGCCGGACGAGCTGAGGCTCGGGCTTCGTGAGATCGTCGCGGCCGAGCAGCCGAGCTACGAGCCGCAGGCGATCTGGGCGAGCGGCGGCTCGGCGCCCCCGGGCGCGGGCATCGACGCGCCCGCTGTTTGGATCCGTGAGAGCTCCGAGGGCCACGAGCTGTGGCGGGGCGTGCACGAAGGCCCGCTGCCCGCGGTCGGCGCCGAGCTGGGACGCTCTGCGGTCGACGGCCGCCCGTGGGTCGTTCGACGAGTCGAGGAGGCGGCCGGCCGCACGGCGATCCATGTGAGCAAGGAGGGCCCGACCGGTGATCCCCACCTCGTCGGGCATCACCTGACCGCGGGACCGCGCGTGCCATAGATTCGCCCAGTGAGCCATGTTGTCGCGTTCCTCCGGTCCCTCGGAGGCTGTCTGGCGGCGGGGCTGCTCGTCGGGCTCGTCGTCGCCGGGCTCGGCTCGCGGCTGGTCATGCGCCTCCTCGCGATCGCGGATCCGGACGCCCGCGGGATCGTCACCGAGAACGGAAACGTCGTGGGCGACGTCACGTTGGGCGGGACGACGGGGCTCGTCTTCTTCGCCGGCATCCCGTCGGGCTTCCTCGCCGGGCTGATCGTCTTCGCCGTCCGGCGTTGGCTGCCGACCGGGGCGCCCTGGCGCGGGCTGGCGCTCTCGCTCGTCCTGCTCGCCCTGGCTCGGCCGGACCGTGATCGACGCCGGCAACTTCGACTTCCTCTTCCTCGAACCGGTGGGGCTCGCGATCGCGCTCTTCGGCGCGCTCTTCTTCGTCGCGGGGCTCGCGCTCGCGCCGCTCGCCGACCGCTGGGGAGGCGGCATTCCACCGGTGCTCTACCGCCGGGACGTGACGATCGTCGGCGGCGTCGTGGTCGCGGCAGCCGTCGCCCTCGGCCTGATCGAGCTGGGCCGGACGATCGCGGAGATGGTCTAACCCGGGCCTTCGGGCGTCGTCAAATCGGGCGAACGCCCGATGCTGCTCGATCGCAGGAATCTCCTCGTCCGCACCGGCCTCCTCGTGGGCGCCGGCGCGCTCGCCGCGGCCGGGTGTCGCGGGGACGACGAAGCCCGCGAGGTCGGAGCGGCGAAGGGACTGGACTCGTGGGACGGAGTCCAGGCGAGCTTCGACCTCGATCGTAGTCGCGCTCAGCTCACGTGCTTCCTCCTAGCTCCCCACCCCCGACCGGTGCGGGAGGCGATCGCCGAGCATCGGCGTCCGCTGGACGCAGATTCCGCCGCCTACATCCAGGACGAGGAGGAGCGGCTCGAGGCGGAGGTGCTCCAAGCCGCGGCCGGCTACCTGGCGGCGACCCCCGAGGAGCTCGCCATCACGGGGTCGACGACGATGGGCCTCGGCCTTCTGTATGCGACTCTCGCGCTCGGCGCCGGCGAGGAGATCGTCACCACCGAGCACGACTTCTTCTCGACCCACGAGGCGCTGCGCCTGCGAGCGGCGGCGACCGGAGCGGTCGTCCGCAGGATTCGCCTTTACGACGAGCCCGCGACCGCCTCGGAGGATGCCGTCGTGGAGGCGATCCGGGCCGCAGTCATGCCTCGCACCCGCGCGATCGCCCTGACCTGGGTGCATTCGAGCACCGGCGTGAAGCTCCCCGTCCGCGCGATCGCCGACGCGCTCGGCGAGCGAGACGCCGAGCTCGGAAAGGGAAAGACGCTGCTCTGCGTCGACGCGGTGCATGGCTTCGGAGTCGAGCCCGAATCACCCGAGGAGCTGGGCTGCGACTTTCTCGTCTCCGGGTGTCACAAGTGGCTCTTCGGCCCGCGGGGCACGGGGATCATCTGGGGTCGCGCCGACGCATGGGGGGAGGTCAGTCCGACGATCCCCTCCTTTTCGGACCGCGACAGCTTCCAGGCGTGGCTCCGGGGGAGGGACCCGAGCGCGACCACGACGGCGGGCGCGTTCACCCCGGGTGGCTACCAGGCCTTCGAGCACCGCTGGGCGCTCGCGGCGGGCTTCGCCTTTCGCCAGGAGATCGGGCGCGAGCCGGCCGCCGAGCGCACGCGCGCGCTCGCAAAGCGTCTCAAGGAAGGCCTCTTGGACATTCCTGGACTGGTCCTGCGGACGCCGTTCGCCGACCACCTGTCGTCAGGGCTCGTCTGTTGCGACGTCCCGTCGACCACGAGCGTGCCGGAAGCCTTCGTGCACCGGCTCCGAGAAGAGCACGGCGTGGTCGCGAGCCTGACGCCGTACGCGACCAGGTATCTCCGCTTCGGCCCGAGCATCGCCAACTCCGAGGCGGAGATCGACCGCGCGCTCGAGGCCGTCCAGCGCCTCGCCGAGTCCTAGGAGGGTTCGACGAAACGCAGGCTGTGTCGCCGGGCTGCGCTGCTCGCCCCGAGGACTGTGTCCTCGGTCGCGCCCGTAGCTTTGGCTACGAGCGCTCCCTGCGTCCTTGTCTCGGAGCGACCATCGCACCCTACGACGAGCGACGTTCCGCCAAACCCTCCTAGGAGGGTTCGAGGTGGTCGATTGTCTTCGCGGCCAGCCGGTCGAGAGCCTGCACGGCGAGCTCGAGGTGCTCCGGCTTCGTGTCCTCGAGCTTCGTGTGGGAGAGGCCGCGCAGGCTCTGGACGAACAGCATCACGGTCGGGACTCCGGCGCGGGCGACCTCCGCGGCGTCGTGGAGCGGCCCGCTCGGCAGGCGGTGCGACCGTCCTGCGATCTCGGTCACCGATTCGTCGGCGAGCTCCATGAGCGTCTTGTCGAAGAGGATCGGATCGATCCGCCAGATACGCTCCCACTCGACCTCGACGTCTTCTTCGCGTGCGAAGCGCTCGCTCGCCTCCTTCGCCTCAGCGAGCATCGCCGCCAGCCTCTGTCCGTCCAGGTGGCGCTGGTCGAGGAGCACGGTTGCGGTCTCGACTACCGACGTGACGATCCCGGGCTTTGTCACGCAGCTGCCCATCGTGCAGACCGCTCCGTCGCCGGTGCGCTTTGCGATCCCGCGGATCTCGAGGGCAAGCTTCGCGGCGCCGGCCAGCGCATCGCGGCGCCGGTCCATCGGCGTCGAGCCGGCGTGCGCGGCCTGGCCTCGAAACGTGACCTGATGACGCTCGACGCCGAACGTGCCGAGGACGACGCCGAGCGGCAGGTCGAGCGCCTCGAGCACCGGTCCCTGCTCGATGTGCAGCTCCAGGTAGGCGGCGGCGCCCTCCAGCTCGCGTCGGGCGTCGAGCGCGCGGTCGAGATCGACCCCGTGCGCGGCCAGGGCGTCTTCCCACCGTACCCCGTCGGCATCGCGGCGCTCCCTGAGCTCGTCCTGGTCGGCCATCGTTCCGGAAGCCGCGCTCGAGCCGAAGAGCGAGCGGCCGAAGCGCGCGCCCTCCTCGTCGGCCCAGCTGACGAGCCGGACGCTGAGGGGCGGCGTCCCGTCCTCCGCGACGCGGCGCAAGACCTCGACCCCGGCGACGACGTTGAGGGCGCCGTCGAGCCACCCGCCGTTCGGGACCGAGTCGATGTGGCCCCCGATCAGCAGCGCTCGGTCGGAGTCGCCACGCACCGTGAACCACTGGTTTCCCGCCTCGTCTAGCTCCTCGACGGCGCCCGTTGGGGCGACCTTGGCCGAGAGCCACTCCTTCGCGGCGACCCAGGTGTCGGTCCACGCCACGCGCTGGGCGCCCTCGTCGTTCCCGGTGAGCTCACGCAGCTCCCGAAGCTCGTCCACGGTGCGGCCTGGGTCGAGCGGCACGAGGGGAATGTATAGAGTCCCCAGCCTCATGGGACGCGGCTCCAGGCCACTCCGGCGCTGGCGGAACGACCGCAAGCGCAAGAAGAAGGAACGCGAGCAGCGTCATGCCGCAGAGGCGGGTGCAGCGCGCGGGAAGACGAAGCCCACGGCGTGAGCCTCGTCACCGCCGTTCACCTCTACGTGACCGACCTGGAGGTACGTGCAGCCGAGCTCGCCGAGCCCGCGCACCTGCTCGCGGTAGGCGGCGACGAGGTTGGTCCAGAACGCGTCGACCTCGGGGTAGACGTTCTCGTTGATCGCGGCCCGACCGCCGCGGTAGTGGACCATGCTTGGCGAGGGGATCGTCAGCTTCGGCACGGCCGACGTGACCGCGTCCTGGAGGAAGCGGAAGTCGTCGCCGAAGATCGTCTCCGAGAGCCCGACCTTGCCCGCGACGTGCAGCGCGGCGGCCTGGAACTCGAGGTCGCCCTCCGCGTTGTGGAAGCGCACCGTGACCTTGTCGTCCGCGGTGTGCACCCCATCGAGCCGATAGATGAAGTCCATGTGCCACGCCTGCGGCGGATCTCGCCGTCCGTGGCCGACTGGAGTCCCGCGTCTTCCTGGAGCGCGACGGCGTCGCGGATCGCCTCGTCCTCGACCGCCCGCAGCGCCGGCCCGTCGATCTCGCCGCGAGCGAACGACTCGCGCGCGCGGAGCACCTCGGGCGGGCGCAGCAGGCTGCCGACGTGGTCGGCGCGGAAAGGTGGCTTCGTCCTGAGCACGCGCAAACCTTACGGCGCCGGCTCGAAGCCGGTGTCAGTCGGGGGCGTGCTTCGCACCCGTCCACCCAGGGCCGGCTGCCGCCGTCGCGGCCCCACAGACGTCTGACCGCGGCTGATCGGGCCGCCCGAGTTGAGCCGTGTGATCTGCGGCGGTGTCCCTCGCGACTCGAATGCACTCGCCGATCTCGGCTTTGTCGGCCGCTGCAGCCTCACGTGACCCAGCGCAACCGCGCCGCCTCGGGTCACCTTCTGCGCATGCCGCTGGACGCGTCGATCTGTAGCCGCAGATCGCCCGCGGGAGGAGTCGCGAGCACCGCCGCCGCCCGCTTGCGGCGGCGGTGCTCGCTCCTCGGCCGTCAGCTCTGGATCGTGACCGGGCCGGTGACGACGTTCCCGGTCGCGTGGACGGGCCCGCTGCGGGCGGCGGCAGCGAGCCGGTATTGCCGGTAATCGAGCGGCCCCGTGATGCGGTTGCCGACCACCACCACGCCGCCGCTGTTCCCGGTGATGACGACGGGGCCCGTGATCACGTTCGGAGCGCACGTACCGGTGGCGTCCGCGCCGCCGACGACGACGAGCTCCGTCGACCCGCTGATCGTCACGGGGCCGGTGATGGTCGCGCCGCAGATCCGCACGAGCGCGGCGCCCGTGACGGTGATCGGGCCTGTCACCGCGCCGCCGTCGATCTCGAGCGTCCCACCCGCGCCGACCGTCACCGGGCCGACCTGGTTGCCGCCCGCGCCGACGCAGGCGCTGTCGCCGGCGGGGACCTTGAGCGGCCCTGTCCGCGTCCCGGCGATGCACGGGCGCGTCACGACGACGTCGAACGACTTCGGCGCGGCGGCGTTGCCGGCGACGTCCGAGACGTTGCACGTCACGGTCGTCCGTCCGACCGGGAACGTGGTTCCGGAGGCGGGGAGGCAGACGGGCGCTCCCACGCCGCTACCGCCGTCCGCGGCGGACGTCACGTAGTCGACGCCGACGCCGGAGACGCCGGTGGCGTTCGCGACGACGGTCGACGCGGGCACCGCCAGCGTCGGCAGCGTCCTGTCGATCCGGATCGTGAGCGACTCCGGCTCGGACGCTCCGCCTTCGTCGTCGCTGGCCGAGTAGTTCACGGTCGTGACCCCCTCGGCCGACACCGCGAACGATGCCGTAGCCCCCGACGTGACCTCGGCGAACGCGCCCGCGCCCGTCGCCGCGTACTTCAGGGAGAGCACGAAGTCCGTCAGGTACTCGGATGCCGTGAGGCCGATCGTCGCCGTGCCCTTGTGCCGCCGGCCGCGTTCGGGGCCGGCGTGACCGTCTTCTCGATCGACGGCACGGGGCGCTTGTAGGTGCCCCAGTCCTCACCGTCCCATGTGAACATGGGATCCCAAGGCAGCGGCGAGTAGAACCGTGCCCCAGCGGCGGCAACTCCGAGCGAATACGCAGGGATGGCCGCCTGGGCCTCGGCCTGAAGCTGCCCGGCCAAAGCATTCATCGTCGCCGGGTCGGTCGCGCTCCAGCTCCCGGTGTCCAGGCGCTCGATGAGCTTGAGGAAGCCTGCGATCTTCTCGCCTGCCGACTGGCCGCCGTGACCAGTGGAGTTGATGTAGGCAGCCCGGACAAGGTGGCTCTTCCCTGCCTTCGCGAGCATCAGCTCGTACGCGTTCTTGTAGGCGGGAGAGTCGATCGGGTCTCCCATGTTGTCGACCATGATGACCGGGCCCTGGAGCCTGCTCCCGTCGTAGGTCATCATGGGCTCGGCCTTTGCAACCGCTGCGGGATCTGCCGCGAGGCGGCGCGTCCCAGCCAGCGTGGCGAAGTCAGTCTGGATATCGACACCCGCTGCGGCGTAGAGATCGAGAACCCACTGCTTTATCACCGGCGTTGCCTTGTCGAACAGCTTCGCGTAGTCGAGGCCGTGCGTCCAGAAGGTGTTGCCGCCCGCGGCCGTCTGGATTCCGCCACGCACCTGCGCCGGGTTGGCGAACGCGAACTGCTGCCCGACCGCTGTGACCCACGCGGTCGCGTTCGCCGGCGGGGTCGCGCCTTGGAACCAGATCGGGGACTGCTCGATTGCACCAGCAAGCGCCATGCGTGCTCGGCCGAGCGGGGTCGACATCGCGAGCGTGCTGAGCTGGCCAATCGCCGTGTTCTCAGCCCCGGAGTTGACCACGAGACCAATCGGGATCGGCGCCGCCGGGTTCACGAGCGTCTTCAGCACGAAGAGCCCGCTCGTCCGCTGGTTGAACGTGGCGATCTCGCCGGCTCCACCACCGGATGAGACAACAGCGCCCTTGAAGATGTCCGGGCGGAGCTCCATTGCGATGCGAGACGCGAATCCGCCACGCGAGTTACCGATCGTCAGCGTCCGTGCCACCGGGCCGAACTGCGCGATGAACGCGTCCCGGACAGTAAGGAAATGCGCAACAGCCCCAGCAAAGTTGTAGCCAATCGGCTCCCGCTGAATGCCACCGATCGCGTAGCCGTGGTCGTTCATCCACCGCTGCAGCGCCCCGGGAGTCGTCGGGTTGGCGTTTCCGTACCCGTCAAGATCAAGGATGAGCGTGCCGTTCCAGTTGTCCGGCTTCGCGACACGCCAGAGCGTGCCGTCGGCGAGCGTGCCGGAGATGACGGTCGTCGCCGCACGCGCGCTCGGGGTCGCTCCGACGACGGCCAGCGTTGCGACGGCGAGCGCGACGAGCCCGAGGGAGAACCACTGTCTCATCGTCGAGGTCATGTCTGCCTTCCTCCTCTGGTGCAGAGCAGCACAGAGGCGCGGCGGGGGTCACGTTTTCCGCCGCGAAGCCGGTCTTGCTCGTCGTTGCGCATCGCTTTCCTCCCTCTCCGGCAGCGTCGCCGGGTTGATCGTGCGGCGATAGTGTCAGGGAAACTGAGACATTTCAAGCTACCTGATACTCGCTCTCGGTTTCGGCCAGCAAGCCCGCTCCGGATGTCCTCGGTTGAGGCCGCAGTGATGTCGCGCACGGGGCGCACGACACCACTGCGTGCCCTTGGAGCGGAGGGCGCTCGGGCCCGACCCGCGCCTTACTTCGTCTTCGGCCCCTTCCCGCCGAGCCAGTCGATCCGGTGGTCAGGCTCCTTCGCCGGGTCCTGACGCGTCCAGTTCGCGGCGTCGTAGACACTGCCGCTACCCGTGTAGTGCGCCCGTGCCGGATAGACGTACGCCGGATACGTCCGGGCTACAGGGGTCGTCGCGGTCGCGATCACGACCTCCGGAGCCGTCCCGGTCTCCACCCAGGCGATGAGCTTCGGCAGCAGGGTGAGGCTGTAGTTGATGTAGCCGCCGCCGTGGTACAGGCCCGGGATCTGGAACAACCGCGCGAAGGACTTCGTCGCAGCGATGCTCCCCTCTTCACGCGCGACCCGCGCGTACCAGTCGAGCGTCGAGCTCTCCTGCGTCGAGCCGTCTGCGAGCCCGTGCCAGACGATGATCTTGCCGCCGCTGTCGTCGAAGTCTCCGAGATCGGGCTTCTTGTCGTTGTCGGAGTTGTAGATCTCCGCCATCGGCTGCAGGTCGCGATAGCTCTTCTCGGTGAACTCGAAGTCCTCCCACGTCCAATTGGGTGCGGGGTCGTCCTTGAACGCGATGTGGCGGCCGTAGCTCGACGGCAGCGCCCCGGGGCTCGACGGCCATGACAGCTCCGATCCCTCCGGCTGCCCGCCCGGATGCATGAGCTTGCCCTTGTCGGTCGTGGCGCCGCGGTACTGCTTGCGTGCTGCGTCCACCTGCTCGGCCGTAAGGCAGTTCGTCGTCAGGGTCGCCGAGCACTGGATCGTGCCGGGGTCGAACTGGCAGTTCACGGGATCGCTGATCTGGTTGTCGGTGACCCCGTCGGCGGGATCGCAGAACGCCATCGCGCCGTTGGCGATGATCTGGCGAGCGGCGGCGTCGAACTTCGAGCCCTGAATCCCCCGCCAGATGAAGGCGGCCGTGAGCGACTCCTGCGTGTAGATCGCCGGTGCGCCGGCGATGATGCCGTCGAAGTCGTCCGGGTAGCGCTGCGCCTCGTTGATCGCGGCGCGACCGCCGTCCGAGTAGCCCTGGAAGTAGGAGTAGGTCGGAGCCTTGGCGTAGAAGCTGCCGATGATCGCCTTCGAGACGACCGCCAGCTGGTGGTTCGCGAGATAGCCGTAGTTCACGCGCAGCGGGTTGTCCTCGCCTCCCGCCGCCCACACGTCCCACGAGCCGGTGGACAGGTGTCCTTCGTTCGTCGCGGAAACAGCGAACGTGTTGCCGGTGATCGCGAACGCCGTGTCGCCCGCCGGGCTGACGCCGAAGCTGATCGAGCCGCACGTGCCGCCGCAGCCGAGCTGGAGGTAACGGCCCTCCCAGGTCGTCGTCGGCAGCCGCAACTCGAACTGCGTCTGCTGGCCGATCCAGCCGCCGACGCGGCACTGCTCCGCGGCGCCGCTGCCGTTGAGCGCGGCAGAGCTGATGCTGACGGGGAGCTCCGTGAGTGCGCCGAAATCGATGAGCCGAAGGCTCGCGCAAGGCACGACGGAGGGGTTGCGACATGTGCCACGCGAGAGGCTTTTTGTATTGCGGAGTCGTCGCTGCGACTCATGCTTGCCGACGCCCGGACGAGCGCGAACGAGCCGGCGACGCAGAACTCCGAGGCCAAGCACCAGCCCCAGCTTCATAGACAAACGCATGTTCCTCTCCTCCTCCGGCTTGAAGGCCGGTTCAGTCGGGGTGCTCCGTGTCGTCCGGCGGCCCGTGACGAGAACACCACTGCGGCCGCTACCGAGCGCGGCAGTGATGTCCCAGCGGGGTTCGGTCAGGGCTCGATCGTGACCGTGCCTGTGACCAAGTTTCCGACGGCGTGCACCGGCCCGGCGTTGGTAGCGGCAACCGTCGCAGGTAGGCTGATATATGTCAAGTAACCTGATATCCAGTGCGGGCAGCCTTGAGCTCGGGAATTCTGCTGTGGGCCTTGACGGCTAAGCACCCAGTGCGCGAGGCGTGAACCTCGCTCGACCACCTCGGTGCTCGGGTTCTCGACGAAAGCCGAAGTCGGTCACCCTGGCAGCACCCGGACGTGCTCCGGCTCGACGTACAGCCAGCCCTCGTTGCCCGCGTCGAGCAGGCGCGTGTCACGCTCCAGACGCGGAAGGTGTGCTCGCCGACGCGGACGACGTGCTCGAGGTTCGGGCCGAGGAACGCAGCTCGCCCGGACCTCGGCGCGCCAGCGGTTCGGCGACTGCGGCTCCTCGCGGGCGAGCCGCGTGCGCTCGGGCCGGCAGATCACGACGACCCGGTCGCCGGCGGCGACGCCGTCGGCGGCGACGCCGCTCACCTCGCCGAGGTCGGTCTCGACGACGGCGACGCCGCCGTCGACGGAGCGCAGTGTCCCCTGCAGCTCGTTCGAGGAGCCGACGAAGTCGGCGACGTACCGCGAGGCGGGCTCGAGGTAGATCTCCTGCGGCGGCCCGGACTGCGCGATCTGCCCCTCGCGCATGACGGCCACCGTGTGCGCGAGCTCCATCGCCTCGGCCTGGTCGTGCGTGACGTAGATCGCGGCGAAGCCGAGGTCGCGCTGCATCGAGAGCAGCTCGACCCGCAGCTGCTCGCGCACCTTCGCGTCGACGTTCGAGAGCGGCTCGTCGAACAGGATCAGGTCGGCGTCGCCAGCGAGCGCGCGCGCGAGCGCGACGCGCTGCTGCTGGCCGCCGCTCATCTGCCCGGGGTACTGGCGCTGGAGCTCCGGGATCCCGACCAGCTCGAAGACGCTTGCCGACCCGCTCGGCGATCTCCCGTCTTCTTCACCCGCCGGTTCTGCAGCGGATAGGCGACGTTCTGGAACGCGGTCATGTGCGGCCAGAGCGCGTAGGACTGGAAGATCATCGAGAGCCGCCGGCGCTCGGGCGGGACGTCGATGCCCGCGTCGGACGCGAACACGGTCTTGCCGCGGATCGCGATCGAGCCGGCGTCGGGCTGCTCGAGCCCGGCGATCGAGCGCAGCAGCGTCGTCTTGCCGCAGCCGCTCGGGCCGAGCAGGACGACGAACTCGCCCGGGGTCACGTCGAGCGAGACGCCGTCGATCGCGCGCGCCTGCGTGCCGTCCTCGCGGCGGAAGGCCTTCGCGAGCTCGCGCACGGAGACGATCGGCCTCGGTCACCGGACGCTCACTGCGACGGCGCCGCCCCGCGCCGTGTGAGGAAGGCGATGCGCCCTCGCCGGGAGGTGAGCGTCATCACCGTCACGACGACCGCCGCCGAGATGACGGTGAGGACGACCGACAGCGCCGCCATCTCGGAGTACGAGCCGTCGGTGTAGACCTGGAGGATCTTCCAGCCGATCACGGGGTTCCGCGGCCCGGCCAGGATCGACGACGCGGTCAGGTCGCCGACGCAGCGCACGAACAGCAGCGCCCAGCCGGCCGCGAGGCCGCTCGCCATCAGCGGCAGGTAGACCTTCCGGAAGGTGCGTCCCTCGCCCGCGCCGCCCACCCGCGAGGCCTCGGGCAGCTCGCGGCCGACCTGCGCGACGGCGTTGTCGGTCGCGACCGACGTCTGCGGCAGGTAGAGCGCGAGGTAGGCGAGCATCAGGATCACGATCGAGCCGCCGAGGTTGAACGGCCCGCCGCCGAGCGCGAGCACGAAGCCGACCGCGATCACGATGTGCGACAGCGTCGCCGGGAACTTGATCGCGCCGTCGAGCATGCGGCCGCCGCGCCCGCTGCGCACGACGAAGAGAGACACGAGCGCCGCCGCGACCACGCCGATCGTGCCGACGATCAGGCCGAGCTCGATGCTGTCGATGATCGCCTTGCGCGCCGTCGCCTCCTCCCAGATCCCGACACGGTAGGCGCGCAGGCTCAGCTTGCCCCAGGGGATGTCGGCCGTCCAGAAGCTCTCGAGCGAGACGATCACGAGCGCGAACAGCGGCAGGATCGTCGTCACGCGCCATGTACGCGAGGATCCCGGCGCGCACCGGCCAGCGCCACGCGCCGAGCCGGACCGGCGTCGCGCGCTGCCCCCTGCCGCCGATCGACGCGTAGCGGCCGCGGCGGATCACGAGCGCCTGGGCGATCCAGGCGGCGCCGACGAAGATGATCATGATCAGGCAGAGCCCGATCGCGACGCCCTCGTCGGGCGGGAACTGCTGCAGCACCCGGACGATGCGCTCCGATAAGACGTGGATGTTCGCGCCGGTGCCGATCACGAGCGGGATCGACACCAGCCCGAACCCGCTCCACGCCATCAGCAGCACCGCGCCGGCGATCGCCGGCGCGACGGAGGGCAGCGTCACGCGCCGGAGCGTCTTCAGGAGCCCGGCGCCCGAGACGCGCGATGCCTCCTCGAGTGCGGGGTCGACGTTGCGGAGCCCGGCCGTGATGAGCAGGAACGCGTAGGGAACCTGGTAGATCGTGTAGACGAGGATCAGCCCGCTGAACGAGTAGATGTTGAGCGGCCCGGTCGTCTGGTCGATCCCGAAGAAGCCGAGGAAGTCGCGGAGCCAGACGTTGATGAAGCCGGCGCCGGGGGAGAGCAGCAGCACCCACGCGGTCGACCCGGCGATCGGCGGCAGCAGGAACGGGATCAGCGGCAGCGCGGTCGTGACGACGCCCATGCGCGCGTCCGTCCGCTCGTTGATCCACGCGAGCCCGCCGCCGATCACGAGCGCGATCGCCGAGCTCCCGAACACGACGATCAGCGTGTTCTTGATGAGCGTCTCGAGGCCGGGCTCGTCGAACGTCCGGCGCAGCCCGCTGAGGTCGAGCTGGCCGTCCGTGAAGAAGATCCGGACGAGCACCGTCCCGAGCGGGTAGATCGCGATCGCCGCGAGGAACAGGCCGACGAGGAGACAGAGGGCCGAGAACGGCGTGAGGCGGCGGCGCACCCTGCGCCACCGCCTCGTCGCTGCCGCTACCGGAGCGGTAGCAGCCACAGACCTACTTCACGCCGAAGGCCGTGTAGATGTCCTGCGCGCTCTTCTGCGTGACGTTCGAATCGACGCGGAGGTAGTCCTTCGCCGCGTTGTCGGAGTCCCACGGCGAGATCGAGCCCGGATCCGCGTTGAGCTGCGCCTGCCCGCCCTTGGTGAGCAGGAAGTAGGCGAAGAGCCTTGCCGCGTTCGGGTGCTTCGCGTCCTTCGCGATCCCGATCGTCGCCTCCGGGCCGGTGGTGACCCCCGGCGTGTTCATGCCGATCGGTGCTCCCTGCGCCGCGAGCGGTGCGTAGATCGACGGCACGCCGGGCACCGCGATCGCCGCCTCGCCGGCCACGAGCGCCTGCGTCAGCGGCGCGACGCCGGGATAGAGCCGCGAAGCCTGCGCGCGCAGCTTCTGGATGAACGACATGCCGCCGTTCTTCTTCGCGACCGCCCACCACAGATCGACGAATGCCGGAGACATCGTCGGGTCCGTCAGGATGATCTTGCCCGTCCACTTCGGATCGAGCAGATCCTTCCAGTCCTTGGGCGCGTCCGCAGCCGAGACCTGGTTCTTGTTGAACATGATCCCGGACGGCTGCAACTGCACGATCGCCGAGCCCGCGTTCGTCAGGTACTTCTTCGGGTAGACCGGCACCTTGCCCGCCGGCCAGCCGGGGATCCCCGCCTTCGACGGGGGCGATGATCCAGTTCTTCTGGATCGCCTAACCCACCCACGGCGAATTCGAGATCAGAATCATGTCGGCGCCCGGGTTGCCCGTGGTCGCCTCGGCGCCGAAGCGGTCCTGCAGCGCCGCCGTGCCGAACCTCGTCCACGTCGCCGTGATGCCCCACCGCTTCGTGAACGCCTCGACAACACGACGAACCGTCGCATCCGGCGGCACCGTATAGAACGTCAGCGTCCCCTCGGCCTTCGCCTTCGCGACGAGAGGGGCCAGCGTCGCACCCGGGTGCAGCAGCGTCACCTTCGGCGGCGTCTTCGCAGCGCTCGCAGCAACCGCAGCAGCAAGCACGGCGATCGCGACGAGCGGAGCGAGCAGCATCCTCAAACGGAAAATCCTCATCGATCCTCCTCCTCGCAGGGGTCGGCCGCACGGTATCAGGTAGCCTGACACAGTTCAATAGATCCTGGCTTATGACGCCCGTGGCTGGTGAATGTTTGTGGCGCGTCGGCGGCGACGGGCCGGCGGTCCAGAGAGCCGGACGGAGAGCGAGGAGAAAAAGCGCCGATCCTGGGTCGGCCGTTCTCAGATCACGCCGGCTTCGCCGAGGTGTCTCAGCCGCTCGGCGTCGTAGCTCAGGAGCGCCCCGTAGACGAACTCGTTGTGCTCGCCAAGCCAGGGAGGAGGCCGGTCGTATCCCGCTTGCGCGGAGGAGAATCGGATCGGCAGGCCGCTGCCGTAGAGGCCGTCGACGGGCCCTAGTGTCGGATGGTCGAGCGTCGTCGTCTCGCCCCGCGCGAGAAGCCTGGGATCGCGAACGGCCTCCGCGGTGCTGCGCACCGCCGCGACCGGAACGCCCGTTGCTCGAGCGCCTCGTGGCTTCACCGGTCGTACGCTCCGCCGCCCACGTCTCGATCAGCACGTGCAGCTCGCCTGCGTGGGCGACGCGCTGGTCGCGCGTCGCGAAGCGGTTCTCGACGGCCAGCCCGGGCTGCTCGAGCGCAGCGAAGACTCCGCGAGCGAAAGCATCGGTCGGCGCACAGAGCGCGATGTGTCCGTCACGCGTTCCGAAAATGCCGAACGGCGCGAGCCGGGGCACCGTGTTGCCGGTGCGCATCGCGATCCCTGCGCGCTCCATCGTGTCCCACGGCTCGGTCGCGACGACCGCCGTGAGCGCGCCGAGGAGGGAGACGTCGACGTGCTGGCCCCGTCCCGTCTGCTCGCGCACGAGCAGCGCCGAGAGCGTTCCGATCACCGCGAACAGCGGGCCGGTGAGATCGCCGAACGGAACACCGCTCCGCACCGGTTCGTCTCCGTAGGTGCCGGCCGTCGTCATCAGCCCGCTCAGCGCCTGGAAGATCGTGTCCATCCCCTTCCCGGACACCCCGGCGCCGAAGCCGCTGATCGACGTGTAGACGATCCGCTCGTTGAGATCCGCGACCGCTTCGTAGCCGATCCCGATCCGATCCGCGGTGCCGCCGCTGAAGTTCTCGACGACGACGTCGGCCTGCCGAACGAGGTCGGCGAATACCGCGGCCCCTCCGGGTGCTTGAGGTTCAGCGTGACGCTGAGCTTGTTGCGTCCACGCTCGAGCATCGAGATCGACATGTCCTGGTCGCCGTCGCGCACGAGCTTCAGCCCGTCCTCGCCGAAGTACGGCGCGTTGTTGCGGCTGGGATCGCCGCCGGCCGGGTTCTCCACCTTGATCACCGTCGCACCGAGCGCGCCGAGCAACTGCGTGGCATAGGGCCCGGCGAGCGCGATCGTCAGGTCGATGACGGTGATCCCGTCGAGCGGGCGGGGGTGTTCGGTCGCCAGGCGCCGCACCCTATCCCAGGGTGCCGAACATGTCTCCTCGTCACCGAACCTCGAGTGGCGCCCTATCGTGTGGCTCATGGCGGAGCACAGCGAGCGCTGTCGGGTCGGCTGGATCGACACCGACGCCGGGGGGCGGATCCACTTCACGGTCGCCTTTCGCTGGGCCGAGCTGGCCGAGACGGGCCTCTACCGGAAGCTCGACCTGCTCCAGGACGGTCGCGGGGACTACCCGCGACGGCACGTCGAGGCCGACTACAAACGGGTGCTCGTATTCGAGGACGAAGTGGAGGTGAACCTCCGCGTCGACGCGGTCGGGAGGACGTCGGTTCGATTCACGTGGGACGTCCTGCACGAGGGCGAGGTGGCGATCAGTGGCAGCCACACCGTCGTCCACGTCGACGTCGAGGGGCGACCGGCGCCCCTGGACGACCGAACGCGAGCGGCGCTCACGGCTTGACCCGGCCGTTGCTCGACTCTCAAGGAACCTGATACGTTCGCGCCGAGGCGGGGAGCGATGGGCGACTGGGATCCCAACGAGGCCTGGCTGGCGATTCAGGTCGACGGCGTCGAGGACGCGAGTTCTGCCTACGCCGGCGTGAGGGAGCGCTGCCCGGTCGCGCGAGTGGACGAGGTGCTCGGCGGGTTCTGGGCCGTGCTGGATCACGCGAGCCTGGTGCAGGCATCGCTCGCGACGAGCACGTTCAGCAACGTCGTGCCGTTCTTCAAGACGCGTCGCCCTCCACTCGAGTGCGACCCGCCCGAGCACACGTTCTATCGCCGGCTGCTCAACCCGTACTTCTCCGTCGAGCGCCTCGACGAGATGGCAGAGCACCTCAGGCACTTCGCTCTCGAACTGCTCGAGCCGCTGCTCGCCACCGGCACGGGGGACTTCGCCGAGTCGTTCAGCCACCCGTTCCCGACGCGCGCCCTCTGCCTGCTGCTCGACCTCCCCGACGCCGACTGGCGTCTGATCAGCGACTGGTCGAAACGGGTCGACGAGGTCGGCGGGCAGAGTCCGCCCGGCAGTCCCGAGCGGATCGCGGTCGGCGAGGAGCTGCGCCCGTACATGACCTCGCTGATCCGTCGGCGCCGCGCGCAACCGGGCAACGACGTCGTCAGCGGACTCGTGCACGGCGACCCCGGGCTCGAGCCGCTCGACGACGAGGCGATCCTGGGGATCGTGATGATGCTCATCACGGCCGGTCACAACACGACCACGAGCGCGATCGGGAACGCCGTCGTGAGGCTCGCCCGCGACGCGAACCTCCAGGAGCGCGTCCGGCGCGAGCCCGCGCTGATCCCGGCGCTCGTCGAAGAGAGCATCCGGATCGACGCGCCGCAGCAGGCGATGCGACGGATCGCGAGGGGCGACACCGAGCTTGGCGGCCGGCGCATCTCGGCCGGAGAGTTCGTCTGGCTCGTCTTCGGCTCGGCGAACCTCGACCCTAGCGCGGTGGAGCGACCGACGGAGCTCGACCTCGAGCGGTCGCCGAACAGGCATGTGGGCTTCGGCCGGGGAATCCATCTCTGCGTCGGAGCGCCGCTTGCCCGGCTCGAGGTCCGCGCATCGCCCTCGAAGAGCTGCTCGCGCGAACGAAGGCGTTCTCGGTTGCCGGCAGCGTGACGCGTCCCGCCTGGCCGCGACTCGGAGTCACATCCCTCCCGCTCTCACTCACACCAGCTGTGCCCGGTCGATGAGCGCACTCCAGACGCTTCTCGGTCATTACCGCGACGCATCGTTCGACGGGGAGCGGGTCGTCGGCTACGCCGGAGCCGACGTGCCCCGCGAGCTGATCCATGCGGCAGGGCTCCTCCCACTCCGCCTTCGGGGTGACGGCGATCGATCGGAGCTCGCCGAGCTCGTCCTCGGGCCGCGGGTCGACGAGCCGACGCGGCTCGTCCTCGCCCGGCTGCTCGAACCGCGGTCGCTCACCGTCGACTTCCTTCTCTTCTGCCACGACTCCGACAGCTCGGTACGGCTCTACACCTCCTTGCGGGCGCTGGCGCGCTCCGACGACCGCCTCGTCCTGCCCGAGATGGCGTTCCTCGACCTGCTGCACCTGCCGACGGAGACCACGGCCGCCTACAACCGGAATCGCATCGCCGCGCTCGTCGGCGTTGTCGAGCGCTGGTCGGGTCGGCAGGTCACGGACGCCGATCTGAGCGAGGCGATCGCCGCCGTGAACGAGAGCCGCCGGCTGCTCGCCCGTGTCCAGGAGCTCCGGCGCAGCGCGCCGCCCCTCATGACCGGCGTCGAGGCGCTGGCGGTGATCGGTGCCGGAACCAGATTGCCGGCCTCCGAGTACAACCGCCTCCTCGCCGCGCTGCTGCTCGAGGAGTCGACCGCGCCGAGGCCGCATCGCGGCAGACGTGTCTACCTCACCGGCAGCGGTCATCACTCGACGGAGCTCTACCGCGCGATCGAGGAGCGTGACGCCGTCGTCGTCGGCGAAGACCACGACTGGGGCGAAGCCCTCGCCGACGGTTTGGTCGACGAAGCCGGGCCGCCGCTCGCCGCGATCGCGTCCAGGTACCACCGAGGCTCGGCGCTCGGCCGTCGCCACGGGTCGAGCGACCGCGCCGCCTACACCGCTCGCGAGGCCGAAGCCGCCGGCGCGGAGCTCGTCGTGGCCTGGATCCGGACCGGAGACGACGCATATGCATGGGATCTTCCCGAACAGCGCCGCCTGCTGGAGGCGCGCGGCATACCGCTCGCAGTGCTCGACCATCGCACGCTCGACGCTCGGCGTCGCCGAGGAGCTCGACGCAGCACTCGCGACCGCAGCGCGCGGCGTGAGCGGGACGCCCGAATTCCGCGGTGCGCAGGGCACGAGGCGGCTCGCGTCGTCGGCCGCTGCCTCGCGTCACCAGCGCGCGTGGTTCGCGGCCCTTCACGAGCGCGTTGCCGCCGGCGAGCCGCTCGCGCTCGTCAACGCCGACGTCCCGCACGAGATCTTCCGCGCGATGGACATCCCGTACGTCGTCAACCAGTGGTGGGCGTCGATCTGCTCTGCCAAGCAGCGCGCACCGCACTACCTCCGGCTGCTGCGCGAGCGCGGCTACCCGGACTACCTCGAGCAGTACAGCGCGATCTCGTTCGGCTCGACGTTCGAGGACGACCCCGAGCAGGCGCCGTGGGGCGGGTTGCCCCCGGTGAGCGCCTTCATCACCCAGGTCTGGACCGACTCGCATCTCCGGATCGCGGAGGCCTGGACCCGTGAGCGCGACGTTCCCTTCTTCGCGCTCGAGAAGGCGGTCGACGAGTCGCTGCCCGAGGAGTGGTGGGAACGGATCGCGAACGACTGGGAAGTGGTGGTCGGAACGGGCCGGCTCGACCTCATGACCGCCGAGCTGGAGCAGCTGATCGCCTTCCTCGCCGACGTGACCGGGCGCGCGTTCGACGAGACGCGCTTCGAGCGGATCCTCGCGCTCGCGAACGAGCAGCAGGAATGGAGTCGGCGTACGCGCGACCTCGTCGCCGCGACGGTGCCGGCGCCGTTCGACATCGTCGACAGCATCCCGGCGGTGATGCTGCCGCAGTGGCATCGCGGCACCGAGTACGCGCGCGACGCGGCCCGCAGCTTCCACGAGGAGGTCGTCGAGCTCGTGGAGCAGGGGGCGAGCGCCTGTCCCGAGGAGCGGCTGCGGCTGATGTGGATCGGCCGCGGGCTCTGGTTCAACCTCGGCTTCTACCAGCACTTCCAGGAACGTTACGGGGCCGTCTTCGTCTGGTCGATGTACCTGGCGATCGCCGCCGACGGCTATCCGCGGCTACGGAGACGACGCGATGCGGACGCTCGCGGCACGCTTCGCGGCTTCACCGATTTGTCGGGATGCCGGGCTGGGCCGACGACTGGTATCTGAGGAGGCCCGGTCGCACGGTGTCGACGGCGTCGTCCACCTCGTCGTCTCCGAGTCGCGAAGCCGCTACTTCGTCACCCGCGCCTCGAGCAGGCCGGGATCCCGGTGCTCGAGCTCGACGCGAACAACGCCGACGCGCGCGAGTGGGACGAGGACGCGTTCGTTGCCGCGCTCTCGGAGTTCATCGAGACGCGCGTCGAGCCTGCGGCCGCGGCCAGCGGCTCGGCGTCCTAGCCTCTGGTCGCGCCGTGCAGCGCAGCGGTAGCGCCTCGGGCCCGTAGACCGGCCAGCCGAGCATCTCGGGCTCGGCCGCGCGCTCGAAGCTCGCGGTGCGCGCCCGAGCAGCTCCTCGAGGGCGACCCGCAGCTCGGCACGAGCCGCCGCGACACCGGCGCACTTGTCGGGGACCGTGCCAACGCGAGGTGCGGGTTCGGCTCGCGGCCGAGCACGAACGACTCGGGCCGGTCGAAGACGTCGGGGTCACGGTTCGCGGACGGCACACCGCGCGACCATCTCCCCTCCCGGATCGTTCGCCCGCGGAGCTCCAGGTCGCGCGTCGCGGTGCGCGCGAAGCCCTGGTTCGGGGCGTACAGCCGAAGCAGCTCCTCGAGCGCGGTCGGGATCAGGTCCGGTACTCACGGAGCTGTTCTGCAGCACTCCGTCACGGGCAAGGTGGTCGACCGCACTCGCGAGCATGGCCGTCGGCGCGACGTGGGCCGCGATCAGCAGTTGGCGCACGCTGCCGGCGACGAACTCGTCGTCGAGCTCCCGTCGACCCGAACGGCGAGCAGCGCGCTGACGATGTCCTCGCCCGGGTCGAGCGGCGCCGCCTTGCGAGCGGCGACCAGCTTGCGGCATTCGGCGTACAGGTGCCGGTTCTCGCGTTCGGCGGTCTCCGCGTCGAAGTGCGCCTGCGCGTGCTCGAACCGCTCGCCGCTCGCGTTCAGCGCGAGCGCCTCGTCGCGCGGCAAGTGCAGCAGCTCCGCGAACACGAGGCCGGCGTAGGGCGAGCTGACCGCGGACACGAACTCGCCTCCGCCGGAGGCGACGAACGGCTCGAGCAGCTCGCTTGCCAGCCTGCGGATGACGGGCTCGACCGCGAGCACCCGCTCCTCGCTCATGACGGCGTTCAGTGGCCGCCGGTACCGCGCGTGCTCCGGCGGGTCGAAGTGAAGCGGCGCCCGCCGACCCGAGCCCGGGTTCTTCGGGACGACGATGCCGAGCGAGCTCGTGAAATCGGCCGGCCGCGAGCTGGCGGCGAGGATGTCGTCGTAGCGGGTGAGCGCCCGAAGCTCCAGCGCGCGCCGCGCGCGACGGGACACTCGACACGGAGGCGAGCCCAGGTCGAATGCGGGTCATGGCCGAATCCCTCGTCGAGCGGATCGAAGTCGGCAGCCGGCGTCTCGGCCTCTCCATGCTCACCCGGATGCCGGGGTGAGACGCACGGGCACCGAGAGCGTTCCCCACTCGGGCCAGCCGGTCATCGCCACCTCGCCCGCGAGCTCGATCTCCGAGGTGCGCGAGAGCAGCTCGCGCAGCGACGTCCTCAGCATCAGCGTCGCCAGCGGCGCCCCGGCACAGCGGTGCGGGCCGACGCCGAAGGCGACGTGCTTGCCGATGTTCGGCCGGTCCAGCACGAAGCGGTCGGGCTCCGCAAAGCCGTCTCGTCGCTGTTGGCCGACGCGTAGACCACCGCCACGGGCTCGTCCTTGCGGATCAGCCGCCCGCCGATCTCGACATCGCGGGTCGGCGTCCGCGCGAAGCCCCGGTACGGCGTCAGCAACCGGAGGTACTCCTCCACCGCGGCCGGCACGAGACTCGGATCGCCGCGGAGCTGCGCCTGCAACTCGGGGTTCTCGGCGAGATGGACGACCATGCTGCCGATGAACACGCGGGGGCGACCATCCCGACGACGATGAACTGCCGGATCGTGCCGAGAACCATGTCGTCGGGCAGCGGCTCGCCGTCGACCCGCGTCGCCAGCAGTCCCGACGTCGGGTCGTCCGCCGGATCGAGCGGCTCGGCGCGCCGCATCTCGATCACCGACCGCGCGATCTCGTAGAGCGCGAGGCTCGTCCGCTTGACGCCCTCGTGGTCGAAGCTCTGAACGGCGGCGACGAAGTCTCGCGTCGCCTCGCGGATCGCCATCCCGAGCTCCGGGGTCAGGTTGAAGAACTCCGCAAAGACGTATCCGGGAAGCCGGTGGGTGAATTCGGCACAGAAGTCGCCGCCGCGTGGTCCACGAGCTCCTGCAGAAGCTCGCCGACGATGCGGCGCACCGACGGTTCGATCGCGTCCATCTTCTCGGGCGAGAAGTAGGGGTTCAGCGCCCGCCGGTAGGGCGTGTGCTCCGGCAGGTCGAGATGCAGCGGTGGTCGCCGTCCTGTGAAGGCGAGCTTCGGGACGACGTTCTGCACGCCGGTGGTGAACAGCGTCGGGTCCTTCGCGGCGGAGACCACGTCCTCGTAGCGCAGCAGCGCCCAGAAGCCGTTCCACGCGTCGCTGTGGGCGACGGGGCAACTCTGCCGCAACGCCGCGAACTCCTCGTGGAAGCTCGTGAACGTCTCCGGGCAGAGCGGGTCGAAGTCCTGGGGCAGTTGGACGCCGGCGGCCACCTCCGAGCTCACCCGCCGTCCACGATCCGGAAGACGTCCGGCGCCGCACAGGTGCATTCGGCGTTCAGACTGCAGGACGTCGCGGTCGACGGCGATCGTCACGTTGCCTCCTCGCGCTCGCGAATGTGAACCGACAGGGACGAGACGCCTTGACGAACAAAGGTCGTCCGGACGGGCTCGCCGGCCAGCTCGATCCCAGCCTGTGCGCCGAGCAGCTCTTCGAGGCAGATTCGGAGCTCAGTCGTGCGAGATCCATCCCGATGCAGCGGTGGATGCCGCGGCCGAACGTCAGGTGAGGATTCGGGGAGCGGTCGAGCACACGAGCGGTCGGGCTCGGCGAACTGCGAGGGATCGCGGTTGGCGGCTGCCCAGAAGAGCATGATCTGCTCGCCCGGTGCGATCGAGCGGCCGTGCAGGTCGCGGGCTCGTTCGCCCAGCGTGGCATCGCCTGGACGGGGGTCTCGAGCGGTAGGAACTCCTCGATCCCCGACGGGATCAGGGCCGGCTCGGCCCGCAGCCTCCGCTGGATCTCGGGCGCCCGCGCGATGCGCATGATCGAGTTGCCGAGACTGCCCGTGGTCGAGTTGTGACCGGCGGTGATCAGCAGCCGGACGAGCTCGACGCAGATCTCCTCCGTCACGCTGTTCGTCCCGTCCGTCGGCCCGTAGACCCGGAGATCAGGTCGAGCTCGGGGTCTCGTGGCTCCTCGATCCGCTCGCGCACGAGCCGCCGCCCGAGTAGTCGGTCAGTTCCTCGTTGCAGCGAGCGCGCGTGACGGGATCGTCGCCGCGGCCCTCCTCGGCGTTGAAGAGTCTCCTCCCCGATCGCCTTCAGGTGGGCCCGCTCGCTGTCCGGAAGCCCGAGCCAGAGGCAGAGGGTGCGCGCGGGCGAGTGGATAGGCGATCGCCTCTGCGAGATCGCCGCCGCCCGCCTCGACGATCGGGTCGAGCATCTCGACGACGAACTCCCGCACCCTGGGGGCGAGCTGCTCGACGCGCTCCCGCGCGAAGTAGGGCTGGAGGATCCGGCGGAAGAAGGAGTGCTCGGGACGGTCGACCTCGAGCGGCGGGCGCGGCGTGCCGAACTGCGGGCCGCCCGAGTTGTTGAAGCGATCCGAGCCTCGGGCAAGTGCGACCACGTCCTCGTAACGGGAGACGAGCCAGAAGCCGCCCATCCGGTTGGTCCACGCGACGGGGCAGGACTCGCGCAGCCCCGCCCACGACGAGGGTGGATCTACCACGGCGTCCGGAGCGAACGGATCCCAGTCCTGCGAGCGTGGCTCGGTCTCGACGCCCATCGTCACGCGCGGAATTTATAGATTTCTGCCGGCACGGCTATCTCGGCTCGAACGTCTCGCCAATCTCCTGCTGCTCGCCTGCCTCCTCCTCGCGGTAGAGGTGGAATGCCTCGAGGATCGGACGGTCGCTCAACACGAAGAGGTCGGACCGCTCTTCGGCCTCGTGATCGACGGCCGCCCACGAGGGCGCGACGAAGATGTCGCCAGGCCCCCACTCGAACAACTGGCCCGAGATCACGCTTCGGCCGCTGCCGCGGAACACGACGTAGACAGAGCTGCCGGTCTTCCGGCGCGTCGCGGTCCGCGTGCCCGGATAGAGCCTGGTCATCTCGCATGCGAACGTCGGGATCGCGGGACCGCCGGTGAGCGGGTTGAGGTACTCGACGGTCGCGGTCGGACCGCCGTTCGCGCGGTGCAGCTCCTCGAGCTCGTCGTCGATTGTCTGCCAGCGGTAGCGGAGCAACGGCGAGTGGGTCGAGCCGTTCGCCTCAGCGTCGACGGGAGTCGCACCTGCGTAAAGGTCCTCGGAGAGGTTGTGGCCCCTCACCGGCTGGGTCAGATCGGGATGGTTCTCGAAGAAGATCGACTCGAGCGTGGTCATCAGCGGCAGGTCGAGCCCGTCGAACCAGACCATCGGCTCGTCGCCCGTGTTGTTGTGGTCGTGCCAGTTCCAGTTCGGCGTCAGGATCAGGTCGCCGGGCTCCATGTCGCAGGCGTCGCCGTTGACGGTCGTATGGACGCCGGAGCCGACCATCACGAAACGGATCGCCGACGGCGAGTGCCGGTGCGCGGGTGCCGATTCGCCCGGCCCGAGGTACTGGATCGCGCCCCAGAGCGTGGTGGTGGTGAACGGCAGGCCGTGCAGGCCCGGGTTGGCGAGCGCGAGCACGCGGCGGTCGCCGCCGCGCTCGATGGTGATGATCTCCCCGGCACGCTGGGCGAGCGGGAAGATCGTGTCCCACTTCCAGAGCCACGGCATCGTCGTCGGGATCGGGACCTCGGGCATGATCCGCCGCTGAAGGCTCCAGAGCGCCTGGAGGTCGTGTGAGGCAAGCGCGCCGCAGAACTCGTCGTAGCCCACCTCCACCGTGTTCGTCCTACTGACGTCGATGCTCATCGGCGACCTCCTGTCAGGCGCGGTAGCGAAAGGAATTTGCAAATTTTGGTGTTGCTCGGAACTGTAACGCGGTCATTCGGGCAGCCCGGAGCGCCGGCAAGCGCAGACTCCGCGTCGCTCCGCGATCGAGTCTTCGCAGGCGGCCGCGGATCACCGTCCCGGTCCGAAATCTGGTAAGACGCTCGTCCAGTGGCTTCCCGTCCAGATCGCCCCCCGTCGCCCGTCCGTTGACGCGCGGAGCTCTCGGTGAGGCCCCGGACGCGCTCGATCGCGAACCGGCGACTCGGGCTCAGTGGGCGGAGCATCAGCTGCGGGCGACCATCGTCTCGGGCGAGCTCGAGCCGGGATCGCGGGTCCCCGTCGATGACCTCGCAGCTCGCTGGGAGGTCAGCTCGACGCCGGTGCGCGAGGCACTTCGCACGCTCGCCGGAGAAGGGTTGATCACGCTCAGCCCTCAGCGCAGGCGCCCGGGTCGCCGAGGTTTCGCCGACAGAGATGGAGGACGTCTACGCGACGCGACTGATGTTCGAGCCGTACGCGTTGCGCCTCTCGCTCGAACGGGGCAGCGAGACCTGGGAGGAGAACCTCGGCGCCGCGTGGCGCCGGCTCGAGACGGCGCAGCGCCGAAAGCCGAGGACTCCGCTCGATCTCGAGCCTGCCCACACGGAGTTCCATCGCGCGCTCGTGGACGCCTGCGGCTCTCCCTGGCTCCTGCGAATCGTGGCCCAGCTGGCGACGCAATCGCTGCGCTTCCGGATCCTCACGTCGGCGGCCCGGCCGGGTGGGGTCCGCCGCAGCGCACGCCGAGCATGCAGAGCTCTACCGCGCTTGCATCGCGCGTGAGCGAGCGCTCGCCCTCGAGCTCACCGCCGCGCACATCGGCCGGACGATCGCGTGCACGCTCGGCGCCGACGCGCTCGGCAGGATGACCGACCGCATCCGGCTCGCGCAGGGATCGGAGCTCCGGTGCTGGCGGGACTCGCCGGGCTGGGACTGCAACGCTCCCGTCAGGGCGCCGCTGCCTCGTCGAGCACCGCGAAGTGCCGCTGGGCCTCGGCGTTCCAGCTCGTGTGCCGTTGATGGAAGAGCTCGTACGCGCGGGGTCGCGGCCATTCGCTCGGCAGGAGCTCGGTCGGGAGAATCCGGGTCGAGAAACGCGAGCTTTCGCCAGGCGTGGACGAGTTCCGTTGAACACGGAAGACCGTCTTGCCCTCTTGGGGCCGGAGCCGCCGGTACCGGCTGTACGAATTCTTCGTACTGACCGGCGAGCGTGTCGAGCCTCCAGGCCCCGACCAGCTCCTGCGGGTCGCCGATCCCCCCGGCACGGCGTGAAACGAAAGCCCTCCGACATCGTGGCCGAGGGTGCGCAGCACCTCCGCGACCGACCGCTCCCGCTCGATGCGGGGGGCGATCCGCACGCCGCCGCCGAGTCAGCCATGCCGGCGCGGCCGAGCCGCGTTCGCACATGGTGGCTGAGCTGCCGTTGCCCCTCCGGCACCCGCACGAGGACGACGAGCCACCGGCCGTCCCACGCCTTGGCCTCGCCGAAGCCGAAGATCTGCACGCGCCCTTCCTCGAGCAGTTGTGCCGTCTGGGTGTGACCCGCATCCGGGTGCGGCGTCCCGCGCGCTCGCTCACCAGCCACCCGTCGCGCGTACTCCGGGCCACGGCCTGCCGCGCCGTTTGCTGGCTGTGTCCGAGGGCGGTGAGCGCGCCGACGAGCGTCTCCTGCCACGCGCTGCCGCCGTTCGGCATCACGTACTCACCCAGCACCGTCAGCAGCACCGAACGCGCTGCGGAGGACCGATGCTTCGCCGGCGGAACTCGACATTGGCCTCGCGACTTGCGCTCGGAGCGCTCTCCGCCGAGGTGTTGTCGGCGACCTCCGCCGCGGCGTCGACGGTCATCTAGTTCCCGGTTACCCGTCGACCTCGAGCACGAGCGCCTCCGGTGTCACCGGCTGCACAACCGGTGAACAGGCCAAGCCCGCCGCCGCGACGCACGAGCGCGTGAATCAACTCGACCACGCCCCGCGCTCCGGTCGGCGCCTGCGGATGCCCGTAGACGAGGCTCGAGCCGAATGGGGTTCATCGACATCGCGTCGATACCGAGCTCCCGCGCGAACCACACTCGTTGACCGCGAATGGATTGTGGGTCTTGATCACGTCGATCTGGCCGATCTCGAGCCCCGCGTCGGCGAGCGCCGCACGGGCTGCGGGCACCGGGGCCTTCGGCATCGCTCCGGGCTCGACCCGGGCGAACCCCGTCGAGCGGAGATGCGCCAGTGGGCCGTCGGCGCCGAGCGACCGAGCCACTCCGGGCTCGTCACCACGAGACCGGCGGATCCATCGGCCGGATGGGTCTGCGTGCCGTAGCTCACGACGCCGCCCTCTTGAACGGGGCGAGCGCCGTCAACTCCTCGAGCACGATCGGGCGGACGCCCCAGTCCTCGTCGACCGTCACCGGCTTGCGCTTGCTCCCGGCGGTGATCGGAACCATCCAGTCGCGGCTGGAACGCCCGGTCGTCGGCGAGCGCATCGAGGTACTGCTCGTACCGACGGACGGCCAGCTCGTCGAGCTCGGCTTTCTCGATCGCTGCCTTCTGCGGCGACCTGCTCGGCGGTCGCGAGCATGCCCTACCGGTGACGGGATCGCGCCCGAAGTTGTCGAGCACCCAGTTCTCCGAGTCGAGCGTCGCGCCGGGCGCGCCGGGACTCGGGTAAACGAGGTGTGGGCCGTTGCTGGTCCGGTCGGTGGTCACTACGAGTGACGCCCGTCGCTGTACACCTGCTGGTTGGCGGCGGCCCAGTGGATACAGGAAACCGACGTCGCGCAGGCGTGCGCCAGCATCGGCCCGCTCGGTGGCCGAGACCCAGCCGGGCCGCAAGGGTCGGGGCGCCGTAAAAGGACTCCTTCTGGGGGACCGTGATCCCGAGCACCAGCTCTCGAAAAGGCCAGTCGACTCCGCTGCGTGGAGTCCGAGCTCCGGTGATCTGGAGTGCGAGGTCGAGGCTGTTCAGATGAGCCGCCGGCCCCTGCCAACGCACGAACGGGCCGACCACGTTGCGGCCGCCGGTGTGCAGACGTGCTCGAGCTTCATCTCAGCATCTCCTGGTACGGGCGGGATTGCCTGGATTCGATTATTGACAATTATCTCGACCGGAGTCTAGTGTCTGTCATATGTGGACGTGTCGCCTCGCGGCAGATCAATGCGCCTTCTGACCGTCTCTCAGCCGGGCGGAGGCTCGGCGGCCGCGATCAGTGTCGATGGTGTGGCGTACGCGATCCCGGACGAAGAGGGGCGGGTGCTCAACGATGTCGGCGAGCTTCTCCGTCTTCCGGACTGGCGTACCGTCGCCTCCGCGGCGGCGGCCGCAGGCAAGCCGCTCACGGGCGAGCTGCGCACGCGGCGCCCCGTGCTCGAGCCCCGTGCGGTGGTCTGCGTCGGAATCAACTATCGCGCGCACGTGCTGGAGATGGGACGCGACGTGCCGACGAGCCAACGCTCTTTTCCAAGCTGCCGCGCGCCCTGACCGACCCGAGCTCCGTTGTCCTTCCCGTCGCCGCCTCCGCCAAGGTCGACTACGAAGGAGAGCTGGTCGCCGTGATCGGCCACGGGGGTCGCGACATCGCCCCGGCCGACGCGATCGCCGCCGTTGGGGGGTGACGCTGATGAACGACGTCTCGATGCGCGACTTCCAGCGACGGTCGCTTCAATGGTTCGCCGGCAAGTCCTGGGAGGCATCGACGCCGGTCGGGCCCGACCGTCACGCTCGACGAACTCGACGACCTCGGGAGCCGCGAGCTCCTGACCACGGTGAACGGTGAGATTCGGCAGCGGGCGCGGATCGACGATCTGATCTTCGACATCCCGACTCTCGTCGCCGACCTCTCGCAGGTCGTCACGCTTCTCCCGGGCGACCTGATCGCAACCGGAACGCCTGGCGGCGTCGGCGACGCGATGGAGCCGGCGCGATACCTCACCGCCGGCGACGTGGTCGAGGTCTCGGTCGACGGTGTCGGCACGCTGCAAACGACGTTCCGGGCCGCCGGGTGATCCTCGAACCGGAGGCCCTCGATCGGGCCATCCTGAACTCGCTCATGAACGGGCCGTCGCCCCGCGGCCGATCGCATGGGTCTCGACCGTCGGCCTCGATGGAGTCTCCAACCTCGCACCGTTCTCGTTCTTCAACGCCTTCTCGTTCTTTCCTGTCCCGACGGTCGGAGTCGGGTCTGCCGGACGCCGGCAGGGCGTCGCCAAGGATTCCCTGCGCAACATCCAGGACACGGGTGAGCTGACGATCAGCGTGGTCAACGAAGAGCTCGCCGAGCGTGCCAACGCGTCCAGCGGCGAATTCGCGGCCGAGGTCGACGAGTGGACGGTTGCGGGCGTCACCCGCGCGGACTGGTCGTGGTCGCACCGCCGCGGGTCGCCGAGTCGCCCGTGGCGTTCGAGTGCCGCGTGCACCAGATCGTCGATCTCGGCACCGAGCAGTCGCCGTCGAACGCGCTCGTGATCGCGCGCGTGCTCCGGATCTACGTCGACGACGCCGCGCTCGACGCCGAGTTGCGGCCGCTTCCCGACGTGCTCCGGCTCGTCGGCCGCTTGGGCGGCAACGAATGGGTGTGGACCCGTGATCGCTTCACGCTCGTCCGACCGACCAGCACCGACCCGGACGAAGTCCACCGCAGCCTGTCCGACGAGACGTGACGACAGCGCCGATGCTCGCGCGGCTCTTCGACCCGTGCGCCGTTGCGGTGATCGGCGCTTCGGCGAGCCCGGGCAAGGCCGGAAACGCGCTGATGCGCAGCCTCGAGTCGTTCTCGCGGCCCGTCTACGCCGTCAACCCGCGCGCCGAGGAGGTCGCCGGGCGCCCGGGGTACGCCCGCGTGAACGAGATCCCCGATCCGGTCGATCTCGCCCTGCTCGCAGTCCCGCCCCAGGCGGTCGAGGCCGTGCTCGCCGAATGCGCCGAAGTCGGGGTCGGAGCGGCCGTCGTTCATTCGGGCGGCTGGGCCGAGGCGGGCGACGAAGGCGCCCTCCGGCAGGCCCGGCTCTCGTCGTTCGCGCGCGAGACGGGGATGCGTATCCTTCGCCCGAACACCTCGGGGTTCGTCGAGCCGTCATTGGGTCTGTGCGCGAGCTTCGTTCGATCGGCCGCCGAGCTCCGGCCCGGCGGCCTCGCGATCGTCGCGCAGAGCGGCGGCGTCAACCATGCGCTCGCATTCCTCGCCGACGGCGAGGGAATCGGGATTCGGCTCGGTGTGGGTCTCGGCAACGCGGCCGACGTCAGCTGGGCCGACGTGCTTGCTCACCTGCTCGCCGACGAGTCCACGCGAGTCGTCGCGCTTGCGATCGAGGGTGTTGTCGAGGGCCGCGCTCTCGTCGATGCCGTCGAGGCGTTCAGCGAGCGCGTCCCGGTGGTCGCGCTCAAGACCGGCCGTACCGACGTCGACGCCTTCTCGCGCTCGCACACCGGCGCGTTGACGGGCAGCTCGGCGGACGACCCGCTCTGCGCTCGCCCAGGCGGGCGCAGTCGTCGTCGATGACCTGACGCAACTCGTCGACGCAGCACAGGCGCTCGGGCTGGTCAGGCTCGAGCCCTTCGCTTCGCCGGGGATCGCCGTCGTGACGGGCCAGGCAGGCCCGGGCCTGCTGCTGGCGGACGAGCTCGGCTGGAATGGCGTCCACCTTCCGGCATTGCCCGACTCGACGATCTCCCGGCTCGGCGAGCTCCTCCCGCCGATCACCTATCAGCGCAACCCGATACACCGGACGCCCGGCCGAGACATTCGGCGCCGTTCTCGATGCGGTCGCCACTGCCGATGGGATCGATCTGACCGCGCTCTACCTCTTGCACGAGCCCGACGCGGTCGACCCGTTGGCGATTCTCGATGGCCACGATCACCCCACCGTGCTCTCGCTGACGGTCGTCGCCGGAGATCCTTGCTGCGTCGCGCGAGGCTCTTGGCGAGGCTGGCGTCCGGTCCTGCCGACACCGGAGCGGGCGGCGCGCGCGGTTGCGGCGGTCGTTCGCGACGCACAGGGACGTCACCGGCGCGCGTTCCGCGCGGCGACCGCGACCCAGCCCGCTACGACGGTCGCGCCGGAGGCGGCCGGCTGGGACGAGGTCTCGGCGAAGCGACTCGTCGAGGAACTCGGGCTCGAGACGCCCGCGAGGATCGTCTGCGACACGCACGACCAAGCGCGCGCAGCGATCGGCGAGTTGTCGGCGCCCTTCGTCGTCAAGCTGCTCCATCCGGATGTCGCACACAAGACCGAGGCCGGCGGTGTCCATCTCGGCGTCCGAGATGAGGCCGAGCTCGGCCGCGCTCTCGCTGCGATCGACCGGACACCAGGTGCGCGCTACCTGATCGAGGAGACCGCGCCGTCCGGCCCGGAGCTGCTGCTCGGGGCGAAACGAGATTCGCCTTCGGCCCGCTTGTCCTGCTTGGCGCCGGCGGAACAGCAGCCGAGGTCGACGCCGACGGCCGCCGTGCGGCTCGCCCCGCTCGATGCCGTTGAGGCTGCAGGCATGCTCGGCGAGCTGGCCGGCGCGGCGCGATTCCGTGGGCATCGTGGCACGGCGGCGGTCGACGAACGGCAGCTGGCCGGGCGCGATCGTCGCCTTCGGCTCGCTGATCGCGTCGCGCGACGACATCCTCGAGCTCGAGGTGAATCCGCTCCGCGTGACCGAACGCGGTCTGATTGCGCTCGACGCGCTCGGCGTTGCCCGGTGACCGAGCACCCGAGCGACCGCCGAGTGATCGTCGTCGGCGCCGGCCCGGTCGGTCTGACGGCAGCGCTCGTCCTCCGTGCCGCCGGCGTTCCCGTCACCGTCGTCGAGGCCGGGGCGCTCGACCGCGTCCGCGCCGGCAGCCGCGGATCTTCATCCACGGCGAGTCGCTGAAGCTGCTGGAGCAGATTCGGCCCGGTCTCGGCTGGGCGCTGAACGATCACGGCCTGATCTGGCTGACCAAACGGACGCTTTATCGGAACCGGGAGATCTACGCAAAGTCGTATCCGCCGCCCGATCCGAGCGTCCTGCCGGCGGCAACGAGCCTGCCTCAGGTCGTGACCGAACAGGTTCTCCATCGCGCCGCCCTGGAGGCCGACGTCGACTTCGTCTGGGAGACGCCGGTCAGCGGCGTGGAGACGCATCCCGACGGCGTCACCGTCGTCACGGAGGCGGGTGAGCGCCTCGAAGCCGCCTACGTCGTCGGCGCCGACGGCGCTCGGTCGAGCGTTCGCTCGTCGCTCGAGATTCCCCTCGAGGGGCCGAGAACGGAGAACGCATTCGTGATCGTCGACACCGCCGAAGACCCCGACGATCCGCTGCCGGTCGAGCGCGTCTTTCACTACGAGCACCCGGCGATGGACGGCCGCAATGTTCTCTTCGTTCCGTTCGAGGGCCACTGGCGAGTCGATCTCCAGTGCCGTCCCGACGACGACGCAGAAGCCTTCAGCGGAGAGGCCGGTGTGCAGAACTGGCTGCCGAAGGTCATCGCGCCGAAGTACGCAGAGCGCATGACCTGGGTCTCGACGTACGTCTTCCTGCAGGTGCTCGCACGTGAGTTCATCGATCCACACCGCCGCGTGCTCCTCGTCGGCGAGGCCGCGCATCTGTTCGCACCGTTCGGGGCGCGCGGGCTGAACTGGGAATCCCGGACGCGATCGTTGCGGCACGTGCGATTGAACGCGCTCGGGCGGCGGGGGCTCGGGGAGGGTGACCGTCGCGCCGCCGTCGAGCACTTCGGCGCTCTCCGCCGCGAAGCAGCTGAGCGAAATCGTGCCGCCTCGAGCACGGCGCTCGCCCATCTCGCACCCCGATCGGTGTCGGAGAGGCTCCGCCGGCGCGCTGTCGCGCTCGCCGCGAAACGGTCGGCGAAGGCCGGACGTTGGCTCGATTCGGCGCCGTACTGGACCACGCCTCGGTCCGCGCGATGCCGAGGGAATGCGCTACTGACGCGTCAACGTCTCGCCGAGCGGCAAGCCCACCGAGCGTGCCTTTCGTCTCGTTCGGCGCATGATCGCGACCCGCTCGCCGGGCTCCACCCTGAGGCCCGAACCAGTCCGGCGCGCGCAACGCGGCGCCCGAGCTCTCCGTAAGAGATGGCTTCACCGTCCCACCACAGCGCGGGCCGCGAGTCGGGTCGGCGGGTAAAGCGAAGAGGATCCCTGCGAGGTTCGCATTGACATCCGTGGAGGCATTCGCAGGTCCCGTCTCTATCCAGGACGACGTCGGCTGTCGATGGGGGGCCTACCGACGCGTGTGACACGATGCGTCGGTGAGATCCCGTGTGTCGGCCCCGAGCGCGTAACCCGTCAAGCCAGGAGTGGAGGCTGTGAAGGAATCGGTTGAGCCGGGGATCAGCTACGTGATCGCTCGACTGGAACGGGCCGTGCGCCAGGGGATCAACCACCGGGTCCGGCCATACGGGCTTACGACTATGCAGTACACGACGCTGAGCGTCCTTGGCCGCGGGGGCGAGCTATCGAATGCGCAACTCGCTCGCCGCTCATACATCAGACGCCGCAGTCGATGAGCGAGGTGATCGAGGCCCTCGAGACCAAAGGGCTCATCAAGCGAACTCAGCACCCGAATCACCGGCGCGTCCTCCCTGCAATGCTCACGCCAAAAGGCGCGACGGTTCTCGCGGCGTGCAACGAGGCGGTCGCCGAGATGGAGGAGGAGATGCTCCGTGAGCTTGACGACGATGCGCGGGACCGGCTCTACGAGGGTCTCGTCACCGCCGTTCGTGCGTTGCGGGCGGGCTTCCCCGAACAGCGGTGATCCATTCGATGAACATCGAGTATCAGGTAGCCTGACGTGCGACTCGAAGGCTCGGGCCGAGCCGTGAAAGGGTGAAGGGATGACGGTGCTGGAGGGCAAGGTGGCGGTCGTGACTGGCTCGGCGCGTGGCATCGGGCGCGCAGCCGCGGAACTGCTCTCAGAGCAGGGTGCGCGAGTGCTGATCAGCGACCTGGACGCTGACGCGGCGAGCGAGACTGCCGCAGAGCTCGCCGGGGAGACGGCGGTCTTCAGCGGCGATCTGACCCAGGACGGCGTCTGCGAAGCCCTCGTCCAGAAAGCCGTCGATGAGTTCGGTCAGATCGACATCGTCGTCAACAATGCGGGCTACACGTGGGACGGGATCGCACACAAGATGGGAGACGACCAGTTTCGGGCGATGCTCGAAATCCACACCGTCGCCCCGTTCCGGCTGCTCAGGGCAGCCGCCCCATACCTGCGCGAGCCCGCGAAGAAGGAAGCCGCCGAAGGGAATGAGGTATTTCGAAAGGTCGTCAACGTCACTTCGATCGCGGGCACGCAGGGGAACGTCGGTCAGGCGAACTACTCGGCGGCGAAGGCCGGCCTCGTCGGGCTCACGAAGACGCTCGCTCGTGAATGGGTCTCGTCCAAGATCAACGTCAACGCCGTCGCCTTTGGATTCGTCGAGACGAGGCTCACCGCCGCCGCCGACGCTGCTGGAACGTTCCGTCACGGGGAGGTCGAGATACCGCTCGGCATCCCGGATCGAATGCGAGATCTTGCAGCGACGATCATCCCGCTCGGCAGGCCTGCGACCGCGGAGGAGGCGGCAGGGCCGATCTTTCTTCCTTTGCTCGCCCTGGTCGAACTTCGTCCATGGACAGGTGATCACCGCGAGCGGCGGTCAGACGACGGGGATGACGTCATGAGCACGACGGCCGAACTCTTCGCCGTGGCTGCTCGGCACGCCCGGCCCCGAGGTCAACTACACGGTCACCACCGAGGCGCTCCGCGCCTACGCGCAGGCGACGGATGACACCTTCCCGGACGGTGTTGGAGGCAGCGTCGCCACGCCTGTGTTCGCGATCGTTCCCGTCTGGGATGCGATCGCCCCAGCGTCGCGCTCGGTGGCAAGCGACGAGGCCCGGAAGCGGGTGGTCCACTACCAGCAGGACATGGTTCTCCATCGACCGCTCGAGCCTGGGATGGAACTCGTGTCGCGGGCCACCCCGGCGGCGCTGTTCACGCGTCCGAACGGGTCGTCGCTCGTAATCCGCACCGAGACGAGAACGGTCGCCGGCGAGCTTGTCAACGAGCAGTACGTCACCGAGTTCTTCCTGCGGCCTCGAGGCCGGTGAAAGCCGCGGCGAGCGCCAGCCCGATCATCGTCTCCCCGACGAGGTGAGCGAAACCGAGCCGCTGGCCAGGATCACCTATTCCGTCGCACTCGACCAGACGAACCGATACGCCGCTGCATCAGGCGATCATTTCGAGATCCACCTTGATGACGAAGCCGCGAGACGCGTCGGACTCCGCGGACGGATAGTCCATGGATTCTGCACGCTCGCGCTGGCGTCGAAAGCCGTCCGCGAAGCGGTAGGTGTCCCCGACCCGGCCGTGGTCCGCCGGCTTGCCGTGCGCTTCTCCGCTCCGGTCTTCCCGGGTGACGCCTTGACGACGGCCGTCTGGTCACTGGGCGATGGCGCCTACGGGTTCGAGATGAGTAACGGTGACGGGCGGACGGTGCTGAAGGACGGTCGAGCAGAACTCCAGCCGTAGCTTCACGCTCCGATTGAGTGCTGGCGGTTGAGCTCGCCGATGTGGGGGCCATGATCGCCACTCGCTGGCCCGCGCCCGTCTGCCCGCACGCTTCCCGCCCAACCCCCGTCGCGTGGCTACGTCTCGACTCTCGCGCGATCGGCATAGAGCAACCCGGACGTTGATCAGCGTGACCTTCGGGCTGTCCTTGAAGCGCAGGATCGGGTACGTGACCCAGTCGATGCTCGTGATCCGCTCCTTGTTCCACGGCGGCGCTCGTGCATCGCCCGGGAAAGGCCCTGGATCAGCGAGCCGCTCATCTGGTTCGCGACGCCGTCCGGCATGACCGTGATCCCGTTGTTCTGGGCGACCGCGGAGTGCAGGACGGTGATCTTGCCCGATCTTCTTGTCGACCTGGATGTCGGCGGTCATGCCGACCTGGCTCGACGCGAAGGTGCCGAACGAGAAGCCGCGACCGGTCACGACGTTCTCCTTGCTGGTTCGAGGCAGCGACCCTCGGCTTCCAGCCGACCGCCTGCGTCACACCGTCGAGCACCGACAGCCACCGCGAGCCGGCGGACGGCGCCTTCACGGCTCAGTAGATCAGATCGCCGAGCGACCGAGCAGCCGGGCGCCCGCGACGGGGTGGAACCCGCCCTGCACCTCGGTCACGAAGGCGGCCTCCCGATCCACGGTGCTGTAGAACCGCTCGTTGAGCTGCCGCTTGGTGAGGAGGGCGTTCGGCGCGTGACGACTGCCTGCCGTCGCGGAGGACCCTTGACACCGCGCGGCGGATGCAAGCGACCGACGTGCCCGGAGGAGGACGCAATGAACGACTCAGGCAGCGCCGACGGCGTGCGCGAGCTGCGGCTCGTCGTCACCGACCGACGACTACGACGGGGCGCTGCGCTTCTACCGCGACGTGCTGGGCTCCCCGAGGAGGCGGCGTTCTCCGGCGAAGGCGGCCGCGTCGCATCCTCGACGCGGGCCGGGCGACGCTGGAGCTGGCCGACCCGCACACGCCGACTACGTCGACGAGGTCGAGGTCGGCCGCCGGTCGCGGGCCACGTCCGCGTCGCGTTCGAGGTGGACGACGCCGAGGCGGCGCACGCGCGGCTCGAGGCGGCCGGCGCCGCGGTGATCGCCGAGCCGACCCGCACGCCGTGGGACTCGCTCAACGCGCGGCTCGAGGCGCCGGCCGGCCTGCAGCTGACGCTCTTCCAGGAGCTCGCGTGATCCGCTTCTGGCGGACGGCCCCAAGGTGCCTGCTCGGCGTACTTGCTCTGGCTCGTGACGCCACCGTGTCCGTAGAAAGCCGTGGCCTGATCGGCGCGCACGCGGATGGCACCCGGCTGCCGACCGTTGACGATGGCGTCATCGATTAGCGAACGAAGGAGAAGGCGATGGAGAAGATCCTGATCGCCACCGACGGCTCGGCGCCGTCGGCCGATGCGCTCGAGTTCGGGCTCGAGCTTGCCGCTGCGGAAGAGGCGCGGGCGATCGTCGTCCACGTGGCCCCGTCGATCGACGCGGTGCCCGCCGGAGGCTTCGGCATGTGGCAGGGCGCGATTGATCCACGAGCTGACGGCCGCCGACCGGGCTCCACTCGTCACGGCGCTCCCGAGCTCGCCGCCGAGCTGGACGTCCAGACCGACGTCGAGCAGGCC
>CAWISL010000003.1:0-22040 GCA_963838795.1 uncultured Actinomycetes bacterium | reverse complement strand
CCGTGACCGAGGCAAACAAGCAGGCCCCCGTCGTGGGCGCGAGCGAGATCGAGATCGCGGCCACCCCGGAAGCAGTCTGGCAGGTGCTCACCGCCATCGACCGGTGGCCGAGCTGGAATCCGCAGGTCAAGTCGGCCTCCCTCGAGGGAGGCCTGGAGGAGGGAGCGGAGTTTCGCTGGAAGGCCGGGCCGGGGACGATCGTTTCCAGGCTCACCGACGTCCAGGCGCCCCACCGGATCGCCTGGACCGGGAAGTCCATGGGCCTGAAGGCGATCCACGTCCACACCCTCGAGGAGCGCAACGGGGGGACGCTGGTCAAGACCGAGGAGTCGTACGACGGTCTCGTTGCCCGCCTCTTCAGCGGCCGGCTTCGGAAGATGCTCGACGGCGCGCTGAACGATGGGCTCCGACACCTGAAGACCGAGGCCGAGCGCCGGTAGGCTGCGAGCGTGGTTCGGATGGACGCCATTGGTGTGGTCGTCGGCGACCTGCAGCGAGCGGCCGACTTCTACCGGCTTCTGGGGCTGGAGTTCCCGGACGATCTCGATCCAGAGGGCCATGGCCACGTGGAGGCGAGCATGCCGGTAGGAGGCATCCGCTTCATGCTCGACACGGAGGAGACGGTCCGCTCCTTCGCCCCGGACTGGACCCCGCCGTCGGGTGGACAGCGGACGACGCTTGCCTTCCTGTGCGACTCGCCTGAGGACGTCGACCGGCTCTACCGGGAGCTCGTCGCCGCAGGCGGCGCCGCGTACCGCGAGCCCTGGGACGCCTTCTGGGGCCAGCGCTACGCCGAGGTGAAGGATCCCGACGGCAACGTCGTCGATCTCTTCGCGCCTAGCTAGGGCTTTCGGCGCCGATCAGTCGGTTTTCGGGCTGACGAGGACGATCTGCTCGTAGCGCACGAAGAGCTCTCTGCCGGCCTTCTGGAGCGGAACCCACTCGTCCGCGTAGCGCCCTTCGCGCTTGAGGAACAGCTCGAGCTCCCGTTCGACGGAATTTTCCTGCTCGATCGGGATCGAGAAGTTCTGTCCGTTCACCAAGGTCACTTCTAGATACACGGAGGGCTCCTAACGGCTCGGAACGTCCCGCTGGCGCGGGCGTCCGCTCTGCTCCGATGTCAGCGCGCGGTCGGGCGTCTGCCAGTCGCTCGCGCGACACATCGGACACATCGGTGACTCACCGCTGAGCATGATGCCGTAGCCGCACTCGGCGCAGCGGAGCTCGGTCGCGGCACGAACGGGCTCGGCTGCGATCAAGGCTTCCCGTTCAAAGGAGACGCGACCACGTTGATCGCCTCCTGGCCCATGCCCCCGTCGCGCCACTCGAACTCGACTCTCTCGCCCTCCGTTGCGAGCACGCTCTCATCGAGGCTTGCTCGGTGGACGAAGAGGTCGTCGCCGCCCCCGTCGGGCTCTATGAGCCCGAATCCGCTCGCCCTGTTGAACCACTTGACAGCGCCGTTCGCCACCGGAATCACCCTTCCGTTCGCTTGCCCGAGAGCCCTGGTGGGGCAGGCCCGTCCCGGGGGCCTGCCCTCCTGGACTGGATGATGCTTAGACGGCTGTGACTACGCCGTTGGTCTTCTTCGCGATGACCTCGCCGAACGTGATCTTCGGCGCATTCGGAAGCGCACTCTCGAGCTTCTCGTCGCGGATCCAGGTGGCGGCGAGACGGGTCGACTCGTCGGCGTGCTCCTGCGAATCGAACAGGCTGATCGAGGTGATGACCCCGGCGCCTGCCTCGACGAGGTAGTAGCCGCTGAAGCCCGGCAGCTTGCTCAGCTGGGGGATCAGGGCCTCGTTGACCTTCTTGGTGAGCTCGTCCCTACGAGTCTCATCGACACCGTCGTAGCGTCTAACGGTTGCATGCATGTGCTGCTCCTGACATTTCATGAGGATGGGAGCTCGGATCGAGCTCTCCTTGAATGCACGCAGACCAGATGTGACAGTCGGAGAGGAGCCTCGGAGCCTCAACGGCTTCCGTGTCCAGGCCTCCGCGTTGCAGTCACCCTAGCAGTCCGGCGGCGCCGCCCCGTACTCCTCATCGGTGACGTGGTCGCCCCAGGTCGCGCTGGTCCCTTCCTCGTCGACCTCGACCATCGCGATGTGGGTCATGAATCGCGTCGCAGTGGCGCCGTGCCAGTGCTCTTCGCCCGGCTCGAAGAAGACGCGGTCGCCGGGGCGGATGACCTCGATCGGGCCGCCGCGCCGCTGTGCGTGGCCGACGCCCTCGAGGACGTAGATCGTCTGGCCGTTCGGGTGCGTGTGCCAGGCGGTGTGTGCGCCGGGTGTGAAGTGGACCCTGCTCGCGCTCAGGCGCGAGGCACCTGACGGCGTGGCGACCGCGTCGAGGTAGACGTCGCCGGTGAACCATTCGCTCGGCCCTGTCGCCGTTTCGGTGTTGCTCGTGATCTGCATTTTCGCCTCCTGATCGGCTCGATCGTGCGTCCGCCGCTCTGCTAGGCGAGAGCGCGCGTCATGAACACGTTGTCTTGCGTCTGGGAGTACTGCACGAACCCGGACACGCGCGGCCGTTCGCCTGTCATTGCACGAGCTCGGGATGCCGGAGGGCGGTTCGGTGCTCGCGATGGCGGATCGCCTCGTAGGCCACGACGAACGAGCACACGGTGCTCACGAGGGCGAGCGCTGCGAGCGACGGTATGGCTTCGGCAGCCGGTATGAGGGCGAGCAACACGAGTGCTCCGATCGTGCGCCGGCGGAAGATGCGGCCGGTCATGCGGAAGAGGGATGCGACATGCCCGATCAGGTACAGGGCCGCCCCGCCGCAGAGCGCAACTGCGGGCACCGTGTCCAGATGCTCCCCGGTGTGGCTGACAGTCGTCTTGAGCCCGAGAGCGAAGAGCACGATGCCGGCGATCATCGGCAGGTGGAGGTAGCTGTAGGCATACAGCGCGAGCCGGTGCAGCTCGAGGCCCGTTGCCCGCATCAGTCGCGTCCTCTCCAGGATCGCGGCCACGTCGAAGTAGAGCCACCAGAGCGCCGCGACGACGACGATCCCGAGCGCCGCCGCCACGATCACTCCGGCGTCGAGCTCGAACCCCGCGCCGAGGCCGATGGCGATGAGGGACTCCCCGAGCGCGATCAGGATGATCAACCCGTGCCGCTCGGCGAAGTGCTCGGGTGCGACTCTCCAGCCTTGTCCGGGGCCGATCACGACCGGGCCCAGGTAGTCGACGGCAAGCGCGACGATCCAGACTGCGATGCGCACGTCCCCCTCGACGAAGCCGGCGACCACGAGCAGTGAGGCGCCGAGGACCGCCGTCGGTGCAAACCGCAGAATCGCCCCGTGACGGTCCGGATCGTCGCGGCTGACGGTCAGAGCGAGAACGAGATGGAGCAGGCGAACGAGGAGGTAGGCGACACCGAACAGCACGGCGTCGTCGCCGAATGCGCCCGGCACCGCCAGGGCGACTCCGAACAGTGTGGCCATCGCGGCGAGCATCACCAGCCTGATCGCGCCCTCGTCGACGTCGAGAGCGCTCGTCAGCCACGCGTAGACGGTCCATGCCCACCAGAGCGCCGCGAGAACGAGCATCCCGCGAAACACTCCGCCCCAGGTCGGGTCGTCCGCGAGCATGCTGGTGACCTGCGTGATCGCGAACACGAAGACCAGGTCGAAGAAGAGCTCGAGCGGGGTGACCCGGTGCTCGTCGCTCCCCTCGAGCTCGCGGTCGGCGTCGGCCACGGGCTGGACCCTAGCCCACCGGCTGAGCGACGCGACTAGGTCACGAAGCCTCGCTGACCTCTTGGGCGCTTTGGCTCTCCGAGTCGAGATCGATGCGCGCGAGCGCGGTTCGCGAGGTGATGCCGAGCTTCCGGTAGACGTTGCGGAGGTGGAAGTCGATCGTGCGCGGGCTGAGGAAGAGCTGGGTTGCCACCTCGCGGTTCGTATGGCCCTCCGCGACGAACCGCGCGATCTGGAGCTCCTGGGTGGTGAGCGTGTTTCTCGTGCTCGGATCCCGCTTGCGCGCGGTCTGGCCGCTTGCCCGCAGCTCGACCCGCGCCCGCTCCGCCCACAGCGTTGCTCCGAGCGTCTCGAAGGTGTCCAGAGCCGACCGCAGATGCTCACGCGCCTCCACCCGCCGGCGGAGCCGGCGGAGGAACTCGCCGTATGCAAGCTCGCAGCGGGCTCGCTCGAACGGTCGGGCGGCGTCCGCGTGCGCGTCCAAGGCCTCCGTAAAGAGGCGGTTGGCTTCGTTTTCGTCATCCGAGAGCAGCGCGCGGCAGTGCAGAACCACCGCACGTCCCCAGGCAGCCGCACTGCTGTCCGCCCACAGCTCGAAGACATCCAGCCAAGCGCGGGCGGTGTCCGGTTCACCTGCGCGAATCGCAGCCTCGATCCGATCCAGCCCACCCCAAAAAACAACCAGCGTGGTGGAGACTTCCCGACAGCGCCTGAGAGCTTCCTCTGGTCGACCGAGTCCCAGCTCGAGCAGTGCCAGCGACCAGTCGGCCAGCTCGAGGACGATCCCAAGACGGCGGGCCGAGGCGAGCTCTCGACTCTCGGCCGCCAGCGATCGGCACTCGTCCTCGGACCCGCGTAGGGCGGCGATGAGCGCCAGCAGCACGAGCTGCTGCGCGACCAGATCGTGCTGACCGATCTCGCGCGCGAGCTGAACGCCTTCCCTCGCGTTGGCCGAGGCGGAGGCCCAGCGGCCGGCCCAGAGCTCGGTGATGGCCAGGCGGGGAAGGATCTGCGTCACGATGCTGAGCGCACCGCTCGCACGCGCGCGAGCGGCCGCCTCGCGGTGTGTCCGAAACGTCGCTTCGTCGTCGCCGAGGTAGAGAGCGGCCCGTCCCGCAAACAGGAGTGCAACGGGCTCCCTGGCCGCGTCGTCATCGAGCGCCTCTGCCAGCTCGAGCGCCACCCGGAGCATGGAGGCGGCTTCCGCGAAGTCACCGGCGGCGTGAGCTCCAAGCCCGATGAGCAGCTGTGCCAGCATGCGGACGAACGGCGTTTCCGCCAGGTCCAGCTTGCGGGCGAGGTGCGCGATGGCGACGGCCGCCTCCCTGTCGCCGGCGTAGGCCGCGGCGAGCCCGGCGATGTTGAGCAGCTGAAGGGCGCGGTCGCCGTCGCTCGGCGCCACCTCCGTTGCCGCGCGAAGGAGTAGCTGGCACGCGTCGGCCGGGACGCCGCGAGTCATCTCGATGAGACCGAGGAAGCGGTCGATGTCCGCACGCTGGATCGGCTCTGTCACCAGCCCGCGCGCCGCCTCGAGCAGCATCAGGGCGCGCTCGACGCGTCCTGCGAGCCAGGCCGTCTCCGCGGCCGCGGTGAGTCGCCGCGCCCGGTGCTCCTCGTCCGTTGTGAGTGCGGCCGCCCTTTCGTAGGCAAGCGAGGCGGCGGCGAAACCACTCCGCTGCCGCGCACGCTCCGCCGCCGCCTCGAGCTCTTCACCGACGGACGGGTCAGGCTCGACGCTCGCCGCGGCGCGGTGCCAGGCGCGGCGATCTGCGTCTACCTCGCCGTCGAGGACGCGCGCGAGCGCGCCGTGGACGGCCTGTCTCCTGGAGAGCGGCGCCGCCTGGTAGACGGCCGAACGGACAAGTGGATGGCGAAGCTCGAGCCGCGTTCCACGGACGTGCACGAGCCCCGCCTGTTCGGCCTCATCGAGCGTCTCCGCCTCGGCTCCGAGTTGCTCCGCCGCGCGCAAGACGGTCGCGAGCTCGCCGCTGTCGTCGGCGCTGGCGACGAGCAGGAGCGTCTGCGTCTCCTCCGAGAGCCGATTTACCCGCGCGAGGAATGCGTGCTCGACCCGGGCGCTGACCGGAATGGGAGCAAGTACCGCCTCCGCGCCCGACAGCTGAGCCTCGCTCAGAGCGGAGGAAAGCTCGAGCAGGGCGAGCGGATTGCCGCCGGTCTCGGCTACGAGCCGGTCGCGGAGCTCCGACGACAGCTCGACGCCTGCCGAGCGGTCGATCAACGTTCCGGCCGCAGACGGGTCGAGCCCGCTCAGCTGCAACGCCGGGAGCCCGGGCGCTTCGAAGCGCCGAACGTCGCCCTCACGAGCGCCGAAGAGCATGACGATGCCCTCGGCTTCGAGCCGCCTCGCGACGAAGACGAGCGCGTCCGAGGATGCGTCGTCGAGCCATTGCGCATCGTCGACCAGACAAAGAAGCGGCCGATCCTCCGCTGCCTCGGCGAGCAGGCTCAGGACGGCGAGCGAGACGAGAAAGCGGTCCTCGCTTCCCCCCGCTGCCAGGCCGAGCGATCCGCGGAGCGCGGCGGCCTGCGGTCGCGGAAGGCTCTCGACGTGCGCGAGGATCGGCCGGACGATCTGCTGCAAGGCGGCGAACGGAAGCTGCGCCTCCGATTCGACTCCCGAACCGCCGAGGACGCGCATGCCTTCGGCTTGGCCGCGAGCGTCTTCGAGGAGCGCCGATTTGCCGACACCCGGCTCGCCGGATATGACGAGGACGCCGCTGCGCGACGCGCGAGCGTCTTCGAGAAGCTCGCCGATTCGAGACCGTTCCGGGTCTCTCCCGTACAGCACGTGCGGTGATCGTAACCCGCCTTCTCTCGGCTCCACCTCGCGAATACCGGCGAAATCACCGGTGCGACGCCGACCCCGCTCCGCGAGGGTGAAGACCGATGGCAAGAACCACCCAAATCGGCTCTCGAGCCCCGGAAGGAGTGCTGCTGATGCCCGTCGACCCCCTCCACTACGCACGCCGTTGGAAGACCCTCGGCGTACTCGCGCTGAGCCTGGTCATCATCGGGCTCGACAACACGATCCTCAACGTCGCGCTACCGACCCTGCAGGACGAATTCGACGCCTCCCCTTCGATGTTGCAGTGGATGGTCGACTCCTACCTGCTCGTGTTCGCCGGCCTGCTGCTCGTCTTCGGCACGCTCGGCGACCGCTTCGGGCGCAAGCTCGCGCTTCAGGCCGGCGTGTCGATCTTCGGCCTCGCCAGCCTCGGTGCCCTGATTGCCGACTCATCCGGTGAGGTGATCGCCGTGCGAGCCGCCATGGGCGTGGGCGCGGCGCTGATCATGCCGGCCACGCTCTCGATCATCGCCAACCTCTTCACCGGCGAGGAGCGCGGGAAGGCGATCGCCATCTGGGCCGCTCTCGCGGCAGTCGGGATCGGGCTCGGGCCGCTCGCGGGCGGGCTCCTGCTCGAGTGGTTCAGCTGGTCTTCCATCTTCATGGTCAACGTCCCGTTCGCGGTCGCGGCGCTGCTGCTCGGGATCCGCTACGTCCCGGAGAGCCGCGATCCCAAGCCCGGCTCGTTCGATCTGCTCGGGGCCGCGCTCTCCACCGCCGGCTTCAGCGTCCTCGTGTACGCGATCATCGAAGCCCCGGAGCGGGGCTGGACGTCCGGCCCGATCGTCGGACTGCTCGCGGCGTCCGTTGCGCTAATCGGCGCCTTCCTGTGGTGGGAGCGCCGCATCGCCGAGCCGATGCTCGACCTCGGTTTCTTCCGCAGTGCCCGCTTCAGCGTCGGCACGGCGGCGGTCAGCGTTGCCTTCTTCGCGCTGCTCGGCGGCATCTTCGCCCTGACCCAGTACCTTCAGTTCGCACACGGCTATACCGCAATCGAGGCGGGCGCGGTCATGAGCCCGATTGCGCTCGGATTGATGATCGGCGCCGGCTCCTCGAGCAAGGCCGTGAAGCGACTCGGCACGGCGCGCGTGGTCGCCGCAGGCCTGACCGGCCTCGCGGTGCTCCTCGCGTTGACCACGTTCTGGGAGTCGGACACGGGCACGCTCGGCCTGGTCTTCTGGTTCTTCGGGCTCGCGCTCTCGATGGGCTGGGTCATGGCCCCCGCAACGGAGGCGGTCGTCGGTGCGGTTCCCGCGGCCAAGTCCGGCGTGGCGTCCGCCACCAACACGGTCGCGCGCATGGTCTCGGGAGCGCTCGGCGTTGCCGTGATCGGCTCGCTCATCAGCTCGCTGTACGCACACGAGGTCGAAGGCTCCCTCTCCGGTCTGCCTGTCGAGGCACAAGCACAGGCCGAGGAGTCGGTGGGGGCTGCCACCGGGATTGCGGCCCAGCTCCCAACGGATGCCGGCGACGACCTCCTCGCTGCCACCGGCGATGCATTCGCCCAGGCGATGGGCACCGGCCTCCTCGTCGCTGCCGTGCTCGCCGCCGCTACGGCCGTCGTCGTCGTCCGCTTCCTGCCCGGTCGTGACCCCGTCGCCGCAACCGCCGAGGTCGTCAGGCTCGACGTTCAGCCGCGTGCCGACACCGCCCGACCCGCCAAGGCGCAGGGATGAGTCGGGTGCCGCCGCGGACAGAGGGCTACATGCCCCTGGGGGACAGCCGAACAGGCGCGCTCGTGAGCAAGGACGGATCGATCGACTGGCTCTGCCAGCCGCGCTTCGACTCGGCTGTCTCCCTCGCCGCGCTGGTCGGCAACAACGCGGAGAACGGTCGCTGGCGGATTGCACCGTCCGGTGACGTGCGGCGGACTCGGAGTCGGTACCGCCGCGAGTCGCTCGTGCTCGAAACGGACTTCGACACGGCCGAGGGGTCGATTCGAGTGGTCGACTTCATGCCGCCCCACTGCGAGGCGCCCCACGTCGTCCGCCTGGTCGAAGGCGTCCGCGGGCAAGTCCGCGTGCACATGGATCTCAGGCCTCGCTTCGACTACGGCCGGATCCGACCGCGGCTTCATCACATCGACGGAGCGGATGTGGCGATCGCGGGCCCGGACAGCGTCTGGCTTCGCACCCCGGTCGAAACGGGTGTGGACGACGCCGCGGTGCAGGCCCATTTCCCGGTCTCGGCCGGCGAGCTCCTTCCCTTCGTCCTCACACGGCATCCCTCGCACGAGCCCGCGCCCGTTGCGGTCGATCCGCTGCGGGCGCTCGCCGACACGGAGTCCTTCTGGGCCCGGTCGGGTACCGCCGCCGTCGAACGTCGGGCCGCGATGACCACGTTCTTCATGTCAACCGCGGCGCCAAGTGCATTCCTCGAGCAGGAGGCGTAGCTGCCTTGGGAACTGATGGCGCGCCCGCATCGCGCTAGGGTTGACTCGTGGCGCATGAGCAGCTCACCCAGGCCGAGCTCGACTCCCTCAAGGAGCGACTCGCCCAGCTCGAAGGCTCGAAGCGGCAGGAGATCGTCGAGGCGATCGCGACCGCACGCGGCTTCGGAGACCTCTCCGAGAACTTCGAGTACCACGCGGCCAAGAACGAGCAGGGCCTGAACGAGCGCGAGATCACGATCCTGCGCGAGCGCGTCCGAAACGCGGTCGTCGTCGAGGCTGCCGCGAGCGACGTGATCGGCATCGGCTCCCAGGTCGAGGTCGAGGACGACCTCGGCGAGCGCATGACGGTGCGCGTCTCGAGCATGAGCGGCGAAGGCGCCGTCTCGCCCGACTCGCCCCTCGGGCGTGCGCTCATGGGCGCCAAAGCCGGCGACGAGGTCACCGTTCGCGCTCCGCGCACGACCTACGTCGCCCGCATCGTCTCTGTCTCCTGGTAGGCGAGAACCGCTACCGCGACACGCCGAAGGTACATTGACTGCGGAGTCGTAATCGTCAGGAAGGTGGCGTGATGAGCGGTTCGGTTGAGAAGGCGATTCTCGCGGGCGGGTGCTTCTGGGGGATGCAGGACCTCATCCGGAAGCGACCGGGCGTCCTGGAGACGAGGGTGGGCTACTCGGGCGGCGACGTCCCGAACGCCACCTACCGCAACCACGGCACGCACGCGGAGGCGATCGAGATCGTCTTCGACCCCGAGCAGACCTCGTACCGTGACCTGCTGGAGTTCTTCTTCCAGATCCACGACCCGACGACGCTGAACCGTCAGGGGAACGACACCGGCATGAGCTACCGCTCGGCGATCTACTACCTCGACGAGGAGCAGCGCCGCGTCGCGGAGGACACGATCGCCGACGTCGAGGCCTCCGGCCTCTGGCCCGGGAAGGTCGTCACCGAGGTCGAGCCGGCGGGGCCGTTCTGGGAGGCCGAGCCCGAGCACCAGGACTACCTCGAGAAGTATCCCAACGGCTACACGTGCCACTTCCCGCGGCCTGGCTGGGTCATCCCTCGCCGCGCGCCGGCAGCCGCCGGCTAACGGCGCGCTCGCGCCGGCTGTTAGTCGCGCACAATCGGAGGACGGACGGCAATGAAGTTCTCGCGAGGGGCGGCGCGCTTCAACAAGCGGGTCACCAACCGCATCCAAGGTCTGTACGCCTGGCTCGTCCCGCCGTGGGCGGTCGTCCTGCACCGCGGTCGACGTTCGGGCCGCCACTATCGCACGCCGCTCTTTGCGTTCAGGCGAGGGCAGATGCTCGTGATCGCCCTCTTGTACGGCGAGGAGTCGGAATGGCTCCGGAACCTGCGCAATGAGGGCGGTCATGTGGTGCGTGCGGGGCGCGCCTTCGTCGTCGGGCCGCCCGAGGTCGTCGAGACGAGGGCGGCAGGCTCGGTGCTCGCACGCATGTCCCCGCCGGCGCGCGCGTACTGTCGGGCCGCAGAGAAGCTTGCGTTCCTCGAGATCCAGGCGCAACTGCCCGGCTTTGGGCGCCACTCTGAGAACGAGGGTCTCTGACCTAGTCCTGACTCCAGCAGGGACGGTCAAGTGCGGCCAGAATTTCTTTGGAAGCCTTGACAGGAGAACGTGTGTTCGTGTAGAACAAACGTTCCCATGGTCGCCTGTCTCACGATTCCGGCTTTCGCTCTCAGGGCTCCGCTGCTTCGCCGGCCCGAGCTGGCAGGCAGGCCCGTGGCGCTCGCGCCGGCGCCGGGAGAGCAAGCCCTCCTCGGCTCGTGCACCGGCGCCGCCGAGCGCGCGGGCGTCCGTCCGGGGATGAGGCTCTCCGAGGCGCTGGCCACGTGCCCGAGCCTCGAGCTGGTCGAACAGGACCCGGCCGGGGTGGAGGAGGAGTGGGAAGCGGTGCTGCGGCGGCTCGAGGGGGCGGGCTTCGCAGTCGAGTCTGTCGAGCCGGGGTGCGTCTACTTCCAGACCTGGGGCATGGAGCGGCTCGCCGGCGGTCTCGGGCAAGCGCTTCGGCGCGCGCTCGACGCAGTCGGCCCGGAGTGGGGGGCCCGTGTAGGGGCGGCCTCCCGTCGCTTCGCGGCGCTCGCCGCAGCGACCGTGGCGCCGGCCGGCCGCGCGCTCGTCATCGACGACGGCGAGACGCACCTCTTCCTCGAGCCGCTCCCGCTCGACGTCCTCCCGCTCTCGCCGGAGCGCAGGGAGGAGCTTTCGGAGCTCGGCGTCAAGCGCCTGGGGGAGCTGGCACGCCTCCCCGGGACCGCGGTCGCCGATCGGCTCGGTGCGGACGGCGCGGAAGCATGGCGGCTCGCTCGGGGGGAGGGCGACACCTCCGTCGCGCCGCGCCGTCCGCCAGCCGAGCTGGTGGAGACGCTCACGTTTCCGGAACCGATTGCGAACGAGCTCACGCTCGCGCGGGCACTGGCGGCGCTCATCGAGCGCCTGCTCGCCCGCCCGGAGCGGGCCGGCCGGGCCCCCAGGCAGCTCGCCATCTCGGCGAAGCTCGTCGGGGGAGGCTCCTGGCGGCGCTCGCTTACGCTGCGCGAGCCGACGGCGGAGCCCGACCGCCTTCGGCTCGCGCTAGCACCCAGGCTGTCGGAGCTTCCTGCTCCGACGGCGGAGCTCCGCCTCGAGCTGGGGGAGCTCACCGAGTCGGTCGGGACGCAGACCGAGCTCGTTCGTCCCCGTGGGAGCCGCCTGCGGGAGCGCCTGCGCGGTGGGTTGCGACAGGTGCGCGCGGCGGCGGGGATGGACGCGGTCTGCACCGTCGTGGAGGTGGCGCCATGGTCCCGAATCCCCGAGAGCAGGGCCATTCTCGTTCCGCGCGACGACTGAACGAGCCGCGGCCCGTTCAGGTCGTCTGCGAGGGCCGCGTGCCGGCTGCCGTCGACCGGGTGCCCGTGATCGCTCACCGGGACGAGTGGCACGTGGCCGACCGCTGGTGGACGGAGGACCCGGTGCGCAGGAATTACTTCGAGGTCGTGCTCGAGACGGGGCGGAACGTCGTCGTCTTCCGGGACGAGGCGAGCGGCTCGTGGTTCCGGCAGGCCTCCTAGTCGACGGCCACCACGTCGTGTCGGGCGTACAGCTCGCTGTGGCCCTCGGCAGGCGTGACGGCGGCGAGGTCGCGGATGAAGTCCTCCCAGCCGCCCGGCGTGTTCAGGTTGAGAAAGCGCACCGGCCCGTCGCTCCGGTTGACGAAGGTGTGGACGGTGCCCGGCGGTGCGCAGGCGTACGTGCCGGGCGGCGCCTCCAGCTCGTCGTCGCCGAGCAGGACGGACAGTGTTCCCTCGAGGACGAAGAACGAGTCGAGCATCTTCCGGTGGAAGTGGGGCGGAGGGCCGGCCGTCCCCGGCTGGATCGTGACCTCGGCGAGAGAGAAGGAGCCGGCGGTCGCCTCTCGGGTGGCCTTGAAGACGGAGGTCGACGTTCCCGCGACGAAGGTCGTACCCTCGCCCGGCCCGAGAACGGTGCCCTCGCCAGGATCCTGCGGCCCGTCGACGTCGACGCTGTCGAAGGTGGCGTCCTCGCCTCGCGTGCGCGCGCGCAGGAAGTCGGTGAAGCCGGAGTCGGGAGCGTGGATGTTGAGGAAGCGGGCCCGCCCGCTGCCGTGGCTCGTGAAGGCGTGGACGTTCCCGGGCGGCACGACCACCGCCGTCCCGGCACGGCCGAGGTGCGTCTGGCGGCCGAGCGTGAACTCGAGCTCGCCCTCGAGGAGGAAGAACGCATCCGTGTGGCGCTCGTGGAAATGGGGGGAGGCGCCCGTGTAGGTCGGCCCGGTGTCGTACTCGATGAGGCAGAGCTCGGGCCGCGCGACCTTGACGAGGTAGACGCGGTCCTCGCTCTCGAGCCGCTCGCCCTCGCCGGGCCCGCTGATGATCGCCTGGGAAGTGTCTGTCATCTCGACCCGCGGTTAACTCTAGGGGCACCCCGTCCCACCACCCGCTTTCGAGCGTACAGCCGGGATTCGCACCCGTGGCGCGCGGACCGTGACGAAAGCGTGGCGTGACCGTGGCGAAATACGTCGAGCTCCATTGCCACTCGGCGTACTCGTTCCTCGACGGCGCCTCGCTGCCAGAGGAGCTCGCCGCGCGCGCGGTCGAGCTCGGCTACGAGGCGCTCGCGCTCACCGACCACGACGGCGTTTACGGCTCGCTCGAGTTCGCCTACGCGGCCAAGGCGCTCGGGCTCCGGTCGATCACCGGCGCCGAGGTGACCCTCGCCGACGGCTCCCACGTGACGCTCCTCGTGGAGGCGCCGGAGGGGTACGCGAACCTCTGCCGCCTCCTGACCGCCGCGCACGCGCACGAGCGGCTCAACCCGCGCCTCGACCAGGCGCTGCTGGAGGAGCAGGGGGAGGGGCTCGTCTGCCTCTCGGGCTGCGCGCGGCACGGTCTGGGTGCCCGAGACCCCGACGCCGCGGCGCGCCTCGCCCGCGCGTTCGGCCGCGACCGCTTCTACGTCGAGCTCCAGCGCCCCTACGAGCGCGGCGACACCCGCCGGAACGCTGCGCTCCGCGCGCTCGCGGAGACCCTCGGCGTGCGCACGGTGGCCACCGGGGACGTGCACGCCCACCATCCGCGCCGCGTGCGCCTCCAGGACGTCCTCGTCGCCGTCAAGAACCGCACCTCGCTCGAAGGCTGCGAGCCGCAGCGGCGCGGGAACGACGACAGCGTCCTCCTCTCGCCGAAGGACGCTGCCGCCCGCTTCGCGGACGACCCCGGCGCGGTGAAGGCGGCCGCGGAGCTCGCCGAGCGGCTGACCTTCGACCTCACGCACGAGCTCGGCTACCGCTACCCGGACTTCTCCGACGGGCCGACGCCCGCCGACGTGCAGCTCGACCAGGTCTGCCGGCGCGCGTTCGACGAGCGCTATCGCCACTCGCCCCGCCAGCTGCGGGACAGGGCTGACCAGCGCCTGCGCGAGGAGCTCGCCCTCATCGCCGAGCTGGGCCTGTCCGGCTTCTTCCTCCTCCACTGGGAGGTGCTCGAGCTCGCCCGCGACGTGGCCGCCCAGGTCAGGGGCCCGGGCTCGCCGCGCCACCTGCTCCCGCCCGGGCGCGGCCGCGGCAGCTCGGTCGGGTCGATCGTCTGCTACCTCACGGGCCTCTCGCACGTCGACCCCGTAGACGCGGGCCTCGCTATCGGCCGTTTCCTCAACCGGGAGCTGTCCTCCGTCCCCGACATCGACCTCGACTTCCCCCGGGACATTCGCGAGAAGCTCATCGTCGCCGTCACCGAGCGCTACGGCCGCCGGCACTCGGCGCTCGTCGCCAGCTTCGCCACGTACCGCGCCCGCGGCGCCATCCGCGACGTGGGCAAGGCGCTCGGGCTCCCACAGGCCGAGCTGGAGCGGCTCGCCCGCGTGACGGACGGCTGGAACGCGCGCAAGGTGGAGAAGGAGATGGAGCTCGTGCCCGGCGCGGAGGCGCGCCTCGCCTCACCGCGCTGGCGGGCCTTCCGGGAGCTCTGCGGCGAGATCGCCGGCCTGCCGCGCCACCTGTCGCAGCACCCCGGGGGCATGGTCATCTCCTCGCGCCCGCTCGTCGAGCTCGTCCCGGTCGAGCCCGCTGCGATGGAAGGCCGCCAGAACTGCCAGTGGGACAAGGACTCCTGCGCCGACGCCGGCTTCCTCAAGATCGACCTGCTCGGGCTCGGGATGCTCTCGGCCGTCGAGGAGTGCGTCGAGCAGATCGCGCTGCTCCGCAACCGGCCGATCGACCTCTCCCGCATCCCGCTCGACGACCCTGACGTCTACAGGGAGATCCAGGATGCGGACACGGTCGGCCTCTTCCAGATCGAGAGCCGCGCGCAGATGCAGAGCCTCCTGCGCACGCGGCCCGAGAACCTCGACGACCTCACGATCCAGGTCGCGCTCGTGCGCCCCGGGCCGATCCAGGGCAAGGCGGTGCACCCCTTCATCGAGCGGCGGCAGCGCATGCGGGAGGACCCGTCCTACGAGCCTCCCTACGACCATCCCTCGCTCGCCGGGCCGCTCAAGGAGACGCTCGGCGCGATCATCTTCCAGGAGCAGGTGCTCGACGTGTCCATGGCGCTCGCCGGCTTCACGGTCGGGGAGGCCGAGGGGCTCCGGCGCGCGATGAGCCGCAAGCGGAGCCAGGACGCGATCGAGACGTACCACCGGCGCTTCGTGGACGGCGCGCTCGCAAACGGCGCCGACCTGGAGACCGCGGAGCTGGTCTTCACGAAGATCAACGGCTTCGCCTCCTTCGGCTTCCCGAAGTCGCACGCTGCCGCTTTCGCGCTGCTCGCCTACCAGTCGGCGTGGCTTCGCCATCACTATCCCGGCGAATTCCTCTGCGCGCTCCTCAACGCGCAGCCGATGGGCTTCTATCCGCCCGCGAGCCTCGTCCGGGACGCGCAGCGGCGCGGGGTGGAGGTGCTGCCGCCCGACGTGAACCGCAGCGAAGCCAAGTGCCGGCTCGAGCAAGAGGCCGTGCGTGTTGGGATCGGCTACGTGAAGGGGCTCGGCTCGGCGCCGGCGACCGCGCTCGTGGAGGAGCGCGCTGCGAGAGGGCAGTTCGCGAGCGTGTCCGATCTCGCCCTGCGGGCGCCGCTGGACAGGCCCGGGCTCGAGGCGCTCGTCGCCAGCGGAAGCTGCGACTCCTTCGGCTGGCCCCGCCGGCAGCTCCTGTGGCGCCTCGGGCTCGCGCCGCGGTCGGTCAGCGCCGGCGACGGCGGGGAGAGCAGGCAGCTCGCGCTCCCGCTCGAGCCGACGAGCGAGATCCCCGAGCTGGCCGAGCAGACGCCCTGGGAGCGGATGCTCGCCGACTATCGCCTCACGAGCCTGTCGGTCGGCCTCCATCCGCTCGAGCTCCTGCGGCCGCACCTTCCGGGCGAGGTGCTCTCGAGCGCCGACCTGGAGGAGGCGACGCACGGCGCACAGGTTGCGGTGGCAGGGCTTGCCGTCGCGCGCCAGCGCCCGGCCACCGCGAGCGGCGTCGTCTTCATGCTGATCGAGGACGAGCACGGGCAGATGAACCTGATCGTCCCGCCGCCTGTGTACGACCGCTACCGCGCGCTCGTCCGCGGGGAGCCGCTGCTGCTCGCGCGCGGGCGCTTCGAGCGCGTCGAGCGGAACCGGAACGTGCTCGTCTCGGAGCTCTCCTCGCTCGCACCTCTGGCCCGGCGGGTGGCGAACGACGCCGAGGTGCGCGGCGCCATGCCGGCCGCGCATCATTTTGGCGGTCGCTGAGCGTCACCACAGTTGTCAAGAATTCGGCCGCCAGGCCGATGGAATGACTGGATGAGGACCGTCTCGACGTCTGCGCGGGGGAATGCCCGCCTGCCGCTGTTCTATGCGGTGCCGGGCCTCCTCGCGATCGCCGTCTATCTGACGCTGCCGTACAACCTGAAGAGCGCCGTCATGTACGACGTGATCGCGGGCTCGTCGGTCGTCGCCATCCTCGTCGGCGTCTGGATTCACCGTCCGGCGCGCCCTCTGCCCTGGCTCCTCCTCGCAGCCGGCTTCGCCTTCTTCGTCGCCGGCGAGGTCACGTGGCACATCTATTCGTACGGGCTCGGGCAGGACCCGTTCCCGTCCGTCGCCGACCTCTTCTACCTCGCGGGCTACCCGCTCCTCGCAACGGGGCTTCTGCTCCTCGCCCGCGATCGCGGAGCTCAACGATGGCAGCAGCGCGCCGGCTTCCTCGACGCAGCGATCGTCACGGTCGGCGCGTTCGCGGTCTCCTGGACGTTTCTGATGCTTCCGTACGCCGCGGACGAAACCCTCCCGGTGCTGGACCGGGTGCTCTCGACCGCGTACCCGCTCATGGACGTGCTCCTGCTGACCCTGCTCGTCCGTCTTCTCTTCGCGCCCGGCCGCCGCTCGCCCGCGATCTTGCTCCTGGCCCTCGGGATGGCGTTCAACATCGCCGCGGACGTTACGTTCCTGGGTCTCGAGGCCGCCGGCAAGACCACGGGGACGTGGATCGACTGCGTCTGGCTGCTCTGTTACGTGTCCGTCGGAGCTGCAGCCCTCCACCCGTCGATGGCTGCGCTCCCGGCGCCCGCTCCGCGGGTAGAACGGCTGACTCCCTGGCGCCTGGCCGCGCTCGCGCTTGCAGCGGTGACTGGACCGACCGTTCTCACCATCGAGGCGCTGGCCGGCGACAACGACGGCATTGTCGTCATCCTCATCTGCTCGGCGATCCTGCCGCTGCTCGTCCTCTTGCGGCTCTACGGGCTCGTCCGGGAGCTCGAGAAGGCCGGCGAGGAGCGAGGTCGCCTGCACGAGAGCGAGCGGACGGCGCTCGCCGAAGCCGAAGCGGCGCAGCGGCTGCTCCTGGAGCAGAACGACCGGCTCCGCGAGCTCGACCGCCTGAAGGACGAGTTCGTCGCGCTCGTCTCCCACGAGCTCCGCACGCCGCTGACATCGATCACCGGCTACCTGGAGCTCGTCCTCGACGACTCCGAGCTTGTCCCCGAGCACCGGCGCTTCCTCGAGGTCGTCGACCGGAATGCGGACCGGCTCCTCCGGCTCGTGAGCGATCTGCTCCTGGTCGCGCAGATCGAGTCCGGGAAGCTCGTGCTCGAGCCCCAGGACGTCGACCTTGGCGATCTCGCGACCCAGTCGGTCGAAGTCCTCCGACCGGCCGCGGACGCGCGCGGCATCGACCTGCGCCTCGACGCCCACCCGATACCGACCATGACGGGCGACCCGGCCCGCCTGGGCCAGCTGCTCGACAACCTCGTCTCGAACGCCGTCAAGTTCACCGAGGACGGCGGCCGCGTCGTCGTGGCACTGGGCCTCTCCGGGCGAGGACCTTGTCCTTGCCGTCTCGGACAACGGCATCGGCATCCCGGTCGCCGAGCAGCGCCGTCTCTTCGACCGCTTCTTCCGAGCGACGACCGCCCAGGACAGGGCGATCGAGGGCACGGGGCTCGGGCTGACGATCGTCCACGCCATCGTGCGGGCCCACGGCGGCGCCATCGAGGTCACGAGCGACGAGGGTCAGGGGACGACGTTCCGGGTGCGGCTTCCGGTCGCCGGGCCCACCGCCGAGCAGCAGGCCGGTTCACCCGACCGCTCGGCCCAGACTGTGTTCTAGGCTAGCGCGGGTGCCCACCCGCTCTCTCTGGCTCCGCGAGGCGCTCGCCGCCGAGGACGGCATCGAGTCCTCGGAGCTCCTCGAAAACATCCGCGCCGACGTCTGCATCGTCGGCGGCGGCTACACGGGCCTCTGGACGGCGCTCCGCATCAACGAGCTCGAGCCGGGGGCGACGATCGTCCTCCTCGAGGCCGACATCTGCGGCGGCGGCCCGTCGGGACGAAACGGCGGGTTCGCGCTCTCCTGGTGGCCCAAGATCGAGACGCTGATCAAGCGCACGGGCGAGGAGGAGGCCTTCCGCCTCGTGCGGGTCTCCGCGCAGGCCGTGGACGAGCTCGGCGCATTCTGCGAGCGGGAAGGGATCGACGCCCACTACCGGCGCGGCGGCTGGCTCTGGACGGCGACGTCCCCGGCGCAGGTCGGCTCGTGGGAGGGCGCCGTCGCGGCTGCCGCCAGGGCCGGCGAGGAGCCGTTCGAGCTGCTCTCGGCGGAGGAGGTCCAGCGCCGCACGGGCTCGCCCGTCCATCTCGGCGCCGCGTTCGAGGCAGGTGCCGCCACCGTGCAGCCTGCGCTTCTCGCGCGCGGGCTGCGACGCGTCGCTCTCGAGCGGGGTATCCGGATCTTCGAGGGCTCGCCCATGGTCGACCTCGATCGCGACCGGGGCGTCGTCCGCACGCCTTCGGGCTCCGTCGAGGCGGGCGCGGTCGTGCTCGCGACGGGCGCCTGGCTCGCGTCCGTGCCCGAGCTCAAGCGGGCGGTCGTCGCTGTCTCGAGCGACATGGTCGCGACGGCGCCGATGCCCGAGCGGCTCGAGGAAGCGGGCTGGACGGGAGGCGAGGCGATCTCGAACTGCCGCCTGATGGTGCACTACTACCGCACCACGAGCGACGGGCGGATCGCCTTCGGCCAGGGCGGTCACCGGCACGCCTTCGGCGGCCGGGTGGAGGACGAGTTCTTCGCCCAGAGCAACGGCGCCGCGAGCGTCCTCCGCCGGGACCTCGTCCGTCTCGTCCCGTTCGCAGAGGGCGTCGAGGTGACGCACGCGTGGGGAGGTCCCATCGACCGGACCGCCGACGGAGCGCCGATCCTCGGCCGTCTGCCCGGTGGAGTCCCGATCGTCTACGGCGTCGGCTACTCGGGGAACGGGGTCGCGCCGAGCCTGACCGCAGGGAAGATCCTTGCCTCGAGCGCGCTCGGGCGCGACGACGAATGGTCGGGGAGCGGGCTGAACCGCGGGGTCGCCGGCAAGTTCCCGCCCGAGCCGGTGCGCTACCTGGGCGGGTTCGTCGTCCGGGGCGCGGTGAAGCGCAAGGAGCATCGAGAGGACGACGGGCGCGCCGTCGACCCGCTCACGCGGCGCGTGGCCGCGCTCGCCCCGCAGGGCTTCTTCCGCGTCAAGCGATAGAGGGCCTAGTTTCCGTCGATGTGGCGGACCTCGCAGCCGGTCCAGTCGTCGTTGAAGTCGACGTAGGCGACGTCTCCGCTCCCGGCGGAGCAGTTGACGTTGTCGTACTTGCCGTTGTCGGCGCCGACGACGTCGTTCCCGTTGCCGCCGAAGATGACGTTCGACCCCGCGTTGCAGCCGCCGTTGGGGCAGCCGGCGTAGAGCCAGTCGGCTCCGTCGCCTCCGATGATCTCGTCGTTCCCGGCGCCGCCGAAGACCCGGTCGGCACCGGTCCCGGCGCGGACCTCGTCGGCGCCCGCGCGAGCATCGATCTGGTCGTTGCCGCCCCGCGCCTCGATGTAGTCCGCCGATTTCGAGCCGACGATGACGTTGGCGCTGTCGTTGCCGATGATCGTCGCGGCCGACGCGACCGCGGCGGTCGTCAGCGCCACCACTGACGTGACGACGAGCGCTCTCATGCGTCTCCCTTCCCGGTCGCGGCCGCCGTACGGCCGCGAACCGATCAGTACTGCCGCAGAGAACGAGCGATCGACGCTCTTGCTATGAAGGCGCGCACCGACAGGCGGGTGCACTTTTGTGCCACCAACGCCAGGCAGCCTGCCCGGTCGGCCCGTTGATCGCCTGCGAGAGGTCATTCCTCGCGCGAGCGATGATAACCGACCTGCCGGCCCACCCGAGGCTGGAGCGGGGCCGAGCTCGTCGCCCGGCCCCGCTCGTCGCGGGCCTCTAGAAGTTGGTGAACAGAAGGTGGTTGTTCGTCGTCGACGACGACGTGACGATGCCCTTGGTCGTCAGGTTGAAGAGCGCGGTGCGGACACTCGACGGCCGTCGCGGACGGATTGCTCTGCAGGTAGAGCGCCGCCACTCCGGCCGTGTGCGGCGTCGCCATCGAGGTGCCGCTGATCGTCCTCGTGGCGGTGTTGCTGTTGTACCAGGCCGATGTGATCGAGACGCCCGGCGCGAACCAGTCGACGCAGTTCCCGTAGTTGGCCCACGAGGCCTTGCGGTCGCTCGAGTCCGTCGCGCTGATCGTCATCGCCTCGGCGACGCGGGCCGGGGAGGAGTTGCACGCGTTCTGGGCGATGCCCAGCGCGTTGCCGTTCCCCGCGGCGACCGCATAGCTGACGCCGTCGGCGATGGAGTTGCGCACGGCGGTGTCGAGCGCCGAGCTGGCCCCGCCGCCGAGGCTCATGTTCGCCACGGCGGGCTGGCCTGCCTGGTGGTTACCCGTCACCCAGTTGACGCCGGCGATGACGCCCGAGTTCGTCCCGCTGCCGCTGCAGTTGAGGACGCGAACGCCGATGAGGCTGACGCCCTTGGCGACGCCGTAGGTCGAGCCCCCGACCGTCCCGGCCACATGCGTCCCGTGGCCGTGGCAGTCGTCGGCGCTTCCGCCGTCGACGGCGTCGAAGCCGCTGGAGGCGCGACCGCCGAACTGGGAGTGCGAGAAGCGGATTCCAGTGTCGATGATGTAGGCGCGCACTCCGGCGCCGGTGTTGAAGTACGTGTAGGTCGTGCTGAGCGGCCGCGAGCGCTGGTCGATGCGGTCGAGGCCCCACGTCGCATTCGTCTGCGTTGTCGAGAGCGACACGGTGCGGTCCGCCTCGACGAAGGCGACCCGCGGGTCGGCGCGGACGGCCGCGAGCTGGGCGGGTGTCAGGCGGGCCGCATACCCCTTGAGCGCGGCGCCGTAGACCGCCAGGATGCGCGCTCCTGCGGAGCGCGCGTGCGCGTTGGCCACGACGGCCGAGCGCGTGTCTGACTTGAGGACGACGATGTACTGACCCGGGACGACACGGGCCTGAGCACCTCCGGCCACGGCGAGAGCGACGCCGAGCACGGTGGCGACGAGCAAGAGCCTGCGCATGGATTCTCCTCCTGGGCGAAGGGACGAACGGCGCCAGGAACGTACCCCGATCCGCTCGTGACGAATCGCGCTCAGTCCAACTCGAGCCCGAGGCTCGGCAGGCGCTTGCGGACGAGCTGGTTGAAAACCGTTTCGTACTCCTCCGCCGCGTCCGCGTCGAGCGTCCTCGCGTAGGTGTCGCGGTATTCGAGGAGGGCGTCCCGGGCCAGGTCCACGCGGTCGACGTAGTCGCCGTAGAGCTCCTCCGCCTCGTCGCGCGGAGCGGTGTTGTAGGCGTCGAGAGCCGTCTGGCAGTCGCGCAGGAGGTCGTCGTGCTCGGACGCGAAGAGGTCGATCTGTCGTGTCGCCAGTTCCACGAAACGCCCGGGCATGGCTCTCTAGACTAGAGCCCGAGTGCGCCTCCTCGTCCGTACCTGGAACGTGTACCACGGGAGGACGCACCCGCCGACTTCCAAGCTCTACCTGGAGCAGATGGTGCGGCTCGTCACCGGTGACGCGCCAGATCTCGTCGCGCTCCAGGAGGTGCCCCTGTGGGCCGTGCGGCGCCTCGAGCACTGGAGTGGCATGCAAGCGTCCTGGGCGATGACCATGCCGGCCCTGCTCGGCCCGCTGGCGCGCCACGTGACGAACGCCGACCCGGAGCGGTTTCGCTCCAGCGTCACGGGCCAGGCGAACGCGCTGCTCGTGAACCCGCACTTCGAGACGGGGCGCCACCGCCG
>CAWISL010000002.1:0-16447 GCA_963838795.1 uncultured Actinomycetes bacterium | reverse complement strand
GCAGAAGAAGGGTGAGTTTACTTGAGCGGCAACGGATCCTCGACTTTGTACCGGTTTCTTGTACTGGTCCCGCCGAAGATGCGCTCCTCCAGGCGCTCCGCCTCCTCGCGGAACGTCTCGCCGGCCAGATCGATGTAGACCTGCGTCGTCTTGAAGTTGGAGTGACCGGCCCGGGCCATGAGCGCGGCGGGCGACGCCCCGATGGCGGCCGAGTTCGTGATGCTCGTGTGCCGCCCGTCGTGGAAGGGCCGCATCGGCCTGTCGATCTCCGCCCGCTCCAGTGCGAGCCTGAGCGTCTTGCTGTAGCGGGCCGGGTCAAAGGGCGGCCCCTTCGTCGGGGAGACGAACACGCGCTCGTCCTCGCCCTGGAAGGAGGAGCGGCGGCGGTGCTGCCACAGCTCCTCCGCGAGCGTCGCCCCGACCGCGAGCGTCCGCTCCCCGGCCTCCGACTTCGGCGTGTCGGGCCGACCGCGCACGATCGTCTCGCGAAGGCGCAGGAGCGCCCCGCCCGGGTCGACCAGGTCCACGTCGCGCCAGCGAAGCCCGAGGATCTCGCCCCGCCGGAGCCCGGCGCCGACGACGGTGAGGAAGATCGTTCGCGCCTGCTCGCGCCAGCGCCGCTCCTTCCCCTCCGCCTCCTCGATCAGCTCACCGAAGGCGCGCTCGACGCGGCCGACCTCGACCGGGCTGAGGATCGCCCACTTGCGCCGGGGCTTACGCGGGCGCTCGACCGACGCGACCAGGTTCGATCGGACGAGGCCCCGCCGAAGCGCCGAGCGCAGCAGCTCGCAAGTACACAGCGGCTCTGAGGCCGTGAGCGAGACGGGAGCCTTACAGCGATGCGGCTACTACTAGACTCTCGGCGCTCTCTTCCTTGGAAAGGAGATTCATCATGGAAGGTGACCGAGCAGAAGGGACGGTAGTTCTCGTTCACGGCGGGTTTGTGGACGGCTCCGGCTGGCGGGGTGTCTACGACCAGCTGAAGAAGGACGGCTACAACGTCGTGGTCGTGCAGAACCCGACGCATTCGCTTGCAGATGACGTGGCCGTGACGAGGCGGGCCATCGACGCGCAGAGCGAGCCGGTCGTTCTCGTCGGCCATTCCTATGGCGGGGCGGTGATCACCGAGGTTGGCACGCATCCCACCGCGGCGGCGCTCGTCTACATCGCGGCCTTTGTGCCGGACAAGGGCGAGTCGGTGAACACCCTCATCGGAGGTTTCCCGACCGACGGGCCCCAGCCGCCGATTCTGCCGCCACAGGACGGTTTCCTCTTCCTCGATCGGGAGAAGTTCCATTCTTCATTCGCGGGTGACGTGAGCGACGAAGAGGCAGCGTTCATGGCCGACTCGCAAGTCCCGTGGGGCGTTGACGCCCTGGGTGGCACGATCAGCGACCCTGCCTGGCGGAGCAAGCCAAGCTGGTACCTCGTCACGACCGAAGACCGGATGATCCCCCCGCCGGCCCAGCGCGAGATGTCTGCGCGGGCCGGGTCGACCGTAGTCGAGGTCACGGGCAGCCATGCGATTTATGTCTCGCAGCCCGAAGCCGTGGCTGAGCTCGTGGAGAAGGCTGCTTCCGAAGTGAGATCGGCCGTGCGCTAAAGCGCGGGTACCTAACCGCCTTTGAAGGGCCGGGACGCGGGACTTCCTTGCGCCCGAGTTCGAGGAGCGCACAGAGCGTGCGTCTCGCACCGGCGGCCCGAATAGGCGAACACCCGGTAGCGGCACGCCTCACTCGACTGGCTTTTTCGAGGAAGCGAAGGCTGTGCCCCCATCGGGGCCGGCGAGCGCCCGAACCTCCTTGGTCAGCGTCAGGATCTGCCTCGAGAGGTCGAGCAGTTCGAGGTTTTGCTTGTCCTCATCCTGAACAGTTCTCCACTGCTGGTCGGCGATCACCTGGCGCCTGGCATCGGCGCGGTTCTGAGAGATCAGCAGAAAGGTCGAGAGGAAGATGGCCTCGAGCGAGACGACCATCGTCAAGAGGCCGTACGGGTAATCCTCCACGCCGAAGCCGATCCAGCAGCCGAACCAGATGACGTGGACGTAGACAAAGATCATCGATCCGGCAAAAGTTGTGATCGCATCGGCGACGCGGTTCTGCCTTCGTTCCGCGCGCTCCCTTTCGCGCGTCAGAAGCGCCGGATTGATCGGAGGCCCCAGCTTTGGGACGGGAAAGAGGAAGCCGTGCAGGCGGTGGCCTCGCGTCTTGCCGTTGGTTTCGCCGTTGGACTCCGGACCGGCCACGGTCTGTGATCTGTCTTGGCTTGACATCGGGTCTCCTTCCAGCAGCGACTCAGGGGCCTAGGCCCAGTCTCTCAGCCGGACGCCCTCGATCTCATGCGCCCTCTCGTCGGCAGCGCTCGTCAGATGTAGCCCTTCTGGTTCAGCCAGCGCAGGGAGAAGTAGCCCCAGATGGGTGGGAGGTAGAACGTGCAGAGGCGTTGGGTTATGGCGATGGCGAAGGCGCTCGATTCGTCGACTCCCAGCGCGATGAGGCCGGCCGAAAGGCTCGCCTCAGCGGCCCCGATCCCCCCGGGGACCGGGATCAGGCTCGAGAGGACGGATGCAGCCGTGTTGACGAAGACGAGCTGGGCGATGTTCAGGTGGACGCCGTACGCGAGGCACGTCGCGCCGAGGGCGAAGGCATAGAAGAGCTCGGAGGCGATGTTCCCGCCGAAGAGCTCGACGCGCTTGCCCCGGATGCGGGCTACGCTCCAGAGGCCCGAGAGTGCGCCTCTCACCTGCGGCACGACCCTGTTGCGAAGCTTCGGCACGGCCATAACCAGGACCGCGCTCACGAGAAGCGCGACGGCGATCCCGACGAGGAGGCGCCAGTCGGGTCCAGCGCCGCTGAACTGGTTCGTATCGAGGTCGACGTTCACGAACGAGAGCGCGACGAAGAAGAGCGCCGCCTGCACGATCGTCTCGGACACGTCGTCGACGGCTCCCGCCGCCAGCGCCTGCCCGCTCGGGACGCCTTGCCTTTGGAGAAAGCGCAGGTTCATGCCGATGCGGCCCGCCGAGCTCGGCACGGTCAGGTTGATGAACTTGATCGCCGCCTGGAGAACGACGCACGGCAGAAGCGGGAGCGGCGCCGGCACCGCGCCTCGCACCGAGATGCCTGACCCGACCAAGGCCGTCTGGGCGAGGATCAGGGCAAGAAGCACCCATGCGAGTTCGGCCTCGCTGAGCTCGTTCCAGATCGTCTCGAACCCGATGTCGGCGAGCTGGCTGATGAGCAGGTAGGCGGCGAAGACGAGCGCCGCCATCATCAGGACGTCCCTCGGGCGGATGCGACGCATCTCCGCGATCTCGGGCACATCCGTGCCGGTCGCCTCGGCGACGGCGGCGCGCAGATCCTTGAGGCCGAGCTCGTGCGAGCGTGCGAGGTCGCGCGTGTGCGGCGTGAGCGCGGCGCCCTGGAGGTACGGCTGGACACGAGCCAATGCACCGCCGAAGCCGGCTTCGACCGCCCTGGCGAGCGTGCGGTCGGGGCCGACGAGGACACAGCAGGCCACGAGGAGCTCGGCCACGTCGATGTCGAGCGCCGACTGCGGCGCGCCGAGCGTCGCCGCCGACAGGTCGACGAGCATCGGCCCGTCCTCGCCGACGAGCACGTTGCTCAGGTTGAGCCGGCCGTGGGAGATGCCTGCTCTGTGCAGGTCGTCGACTTGCCGCAACAAGTCGACGAGCATCTCGTCGCTCACGTGATCGGCGCTTGCGAGCTCCAGGGGTGCGACGTCCGGCTGGCGAGTGGCCACGAGTGCGTCGCCTTCGGGGCCGAGCGCGGCGATGACGACCTCGGGCACCCGGACGCCGGCCTGCGCGGCCGTGAAGAGCGCGAGTCCCTCGTGCTCTACCTGCTCGAGGCGCCCGACCGGAGCGCTCCGAGGCGGGTCGCGGTAGGCAAGGAGGCGCCAGCGCCGGGCAAACCGTTGCGTGTCTTGCGCGTCCCGGCCGAGCACCCGCACCTTGAGTGGGCCCTTGGCGTCGCGGCCGGCGTACTCGGCATAGCCGACCCGTTGCCGTGTCGCCGGGGCGAGGTCGTCGACGTCGACGCCGAGCGCGGCCAGCGCGGCGACCACCCGCGCGGTCGGCGGCACGCCTGCGGCCGAGCCGAACGCAAGCCGGACAAGCGCTCCAGCGCCGAGGCCGAGTGCCAGCGCGCCGAGCGCACCGGAGGGCAGCGCCGAGCCCAATACGATCGCCCCGAGCGTGGCGAATGGGACCGTCCAGGCGGCCACGAGGCGGGCCCAGCGCACGAGCTCCGGCCCCGTGACGACGAGGATCGCGGTGGCCGTGGCAAGCCGGAGCTCGGGGTAGCCCCACCGCGACAGCAAGTGATCGTCAACAGGAAGCCAGTCGGATTCACCGACTCGACCCAGGACGGCGGTCAGCCCGGCGAGGAAGAGCAGCCCGACGACCAGGTCGCGGGCCAGGCTCCACCGCCGGCACCGCAGCACGTCGAGGACGACCACGAGCGCGAACCCGAGAAGCCCGACGAACGCGACCCGCCAAAGGGAGTCGGCCCATCCGAGCACAGCGACGAGCGCCTGCGCGACGTCCGCGTCCTGTTCAGCCGCGGACCGTGCGACGACGGCCGTCAGCCCGGCGACGATCGCCGAGACAAAGATCAGGACTGCGTCGATCGTTCGTCGGTTGCGGCGCCCTCGTTCGATCTCCGCTAGCAACGCGAGATTCCAGGAGCGGCTCAAATGTGCGGCCTGCTTGTCCCGGCTGAGCCTGCCGGTCCTCAGGTCGCCACCGACACCGCCGCCGGGACGGCCCTCAGTCGCTGCCACTTGACGTACGGCAGGCAGACGATCGCGTTCACGAAGACCAAGTATCACGCGGGAGGCGAAGTTCTGGCCGACCCGACTCCGCACGAGGCCGGGGTGTTGCTCGTCCCCCGGGTTTCTGCCGAGGCGCCACTTGGGGATGTCCAAGCCTCATCCTCTGGCGTCTGGGGTTGGTCCGCAGACATGGGCGTCGATGTCTGTGTCACCACTCGTCAACCTTGACCAGACGGGTTGGCGCCGGTCCAGCCTTAGCCGATCCGGGAGGTACAGTTCGCCCGCCGAGCTATCGAGGAGGCACGCGAGATGAGCGAGCGCCGTGGGGCGGACGCCGGTCCACCCATGACGTTGCGCGCCGGGCTGCGTCGTTGGTTTCTGCGGCCGCCGCGGCCTCACGGCGAGGTGATCGAGGACCGCACGGTCAGCTTCCTCGAGCTCTTCTACGACCTCGTCTACGTGGTGCTCATCAGCCAGATTGCGCACACGCTGGCCGAGGATGTTTCGTGGTCAGGCATGCTCGATTTCGCCGTTGTCTTCGGATTGATCTGGATCGGCTGGTTCAACGGCGCCGCGTTCCACGAGCTGCACGGCCGCGAGGACGGTCGCAACCGCTCGTTCATCTTCTTGCAGATGGGGATCCTCACTGTGCTTGCCGTCTTCACCGGGCACGCGGCGAGCACCGACGGGGAACAGTTTGCACTCACCTACGCGGTGCTCCTCGCGGTCCTCCTCTGGCAGTGGGCCTCCGTTTACCGGACCGACGCACCCGAGTACCGCCCGGGGGCGCTCCGCTACCTCATCGGTCTGGTGGTGTCGATCGGAGCGTTGCTCGCCAGCTCGGGCATGGGGGACACCGGGCGGCTGGCCGTGTGGGCCGCCGTCGTCGGCGGCTCGGTCGCACTCGTTGTCGTGTACATGCTGCGTGCGTCTGACGACTCGCTTGGGATTCGGGCGACCCACTCGATGGTCGAGCGCTACGGGCTGTTCATCATCATCGTCCTCGGCGAGGTGGTCTTCGGCGTCGTCGACGGGCTGCTGGCGGTTGGGGATCTCGACTTCCGCACGGTCGCGACAGGCGTTCTCGGACTCAGCATCGCCTTCGGCTTCTGGTGGACCTACTTCGACTACGTCGGGCGGCGACTGCCGCGGCAGGACGGAGGCTCGCTCGTGCTGTGGCTCTACAGCCAACTCCCGATCGCGCTCGCGGTGGCGGCAGCGGGCGCTGGCATGGTGAGCCTGATAGAGCACGCCGCCGACGCCCGTACGCCCGAGCCCTCGAGCTGGCTGCTGGCCGGCTCGGTCTCGGCTCTGCTCATCGCGCTCGTGGCGACGATCGTCGCACTCGCCGATTACCGGCGGCTCCCTGCTCTCTACCGCCCGCTCGCGGTGGCGTTGCTGTTCGGTGCGGCGGCCGCGCTGGTGATCGGATCGGCCCGCCCGGCACCCTGGCTGCTTGCGACGCTGCTTGACTTGATCCTGATCGCGATCTGGTTCTTTGCATTCGCCCGAAGTCTGCGGACGACGCGGGACGCGCCCGCGCCCAAACCCAACTAGGGGAGTTCGCTCTCCCCGGTCGCCTGGTCGTAGACGCCGTAACACCTCGCCACGTCGCCCTTCGGCTCGAAGAGCACCCTTAGGCGGGCGTTCCCGCCTCGACCCATCTTTGAAAGACGGCGACTTGCTCGCCTGGCCAGGCGCCGTCGCAGGGCATCGTGCCGTCGCGGAGGCGCCCGAGTATGGCGTCGCTGTTCCCGGCGACGTCGTCGTGTGACCAGAGGTCGAACGCCCATTTCATCGTTTCACGGTCGCGCTCTCGAAAGAGCGGCTTGATGTGCTGCTCGAAGCTGATCGGCTCGTCGGTTGCGGACACGTGAGCTCCTCTCTCCGTCTTTCTCACGTCGTGCCGGGTCGCAAACGCTAACGCATCGACTCTTGCCGGGGCGTGGGTCAGGGTAGTCCTAGGGTCACCTTGCGGTCGCGCGCCCCGGCTTGAGCCTCAAAGGTGAGAGGGCAGTCTCTCGGTCGGTTTCATTGCCATCTCATCGGCGCCCCCTACCGTCACGCCCGACCTGCGAGAAGGAGGACAGAGATGAAGAGACGACCCACTCTCATCGCGGCCGGCGTCGCCGCGCTCGCCCTGGTCGGTGCGGGCAGCGGGGCGCTCGGGCGCGATCAGACGAGCGAGGCGGCGGCACAGCCGACACGCCGAGGTGCTCGGCGTCGCCGCGCAGCGCGGGTTCGGGGTCGAGCCGGTTCGTGAACCTGTACTTGGAGGAAATTCACCGGCTCCTTCACAACTTTCGTTCGGCAGCTATTCCGTTTCTCAGGAACCGAACGTGCACTCGACCGTCACCTTGTCGAGCGCGCTCTTGAGCAGGGCGAGCTCCTCGTCGGTGAGCTGAGAGACGAATAGCTCGACGACGCCGCGGAGATGGACGGGGGCGGTGTCGGCGAGGCGAGCGAGGCCCGCTTCCGTCAGGGCAACGACGACTCCGCGGGCATCAGCTTCGTCATTAGCTCGCGTGACGAGGCCCTCGTCGACGAGGCGTGCGACGCGGCGCGTCATCCCGGAGCGGGAGCTGAAGGCGCGGGCCGCGAGCTCGCTCATGCGCAGTTCGCCCCCGGCCACAGCGAGCTGGGCCAGCACGTCGAAATCGCCGAGGGACAGCCCGGTGGCCTGCGCGAGATCGCCGGCCAGCCGGCGCATGAGGGTCGCGTGCGCCTGCAGGAAAGAGCGCCAGGCGTCGAGCGCCCCACTGCGAGGCGACGCCTCTGCGACGAGTCGTTCGATCAGCGCGGCCGAGTCAACCTGGGAATTTACTTGCATGTGCAACGTTCTACTCGCTAGGGTGATTGCAGTTGCAACTATCGCATACCGAAGCCGACGAAGGAAGGGAGAGACCATGGCAACGACGTCCGCAGCGGCGCGCTTAACCGCACTACCCGACGAAGAAACGTTGGCCGCCACCACCGTCGCGCTCGAGGAGCACGGCTTCAGCGTCGAGGTCGTCGACGATCTCGACGCTGCTCGCCGCGCCGTCCTCGAGCGCATCCCGAACGGCGCCTCCGTTATGACGAACACCTCCGTGACGCTCGACGAGACCGGCATCGCCGAAGCCATCAACGGCGGGGGCCCGTACGAATCTGTCCGCACCAAGCTCCTTGCGCTCGACTATGCGACGGAACGGCGCGAGATGAAGGCGATCGGCGGACAGCCCGACTTCGCTCTCGGGAGCGTGCACGCGGTCACGCAGGAGGGGACGCTGCTCGTCGCCTCGGCATCCGGAAGCCAGCTCGGCCAGTACGCCTGGGGAGCCGACCAGGTGATTTTCGTCGTCGGGGCGCAGAAGCTCGTCCCAACGGTGGAAGCTGGACGCGAGCGAATCTTCAAGCACAGCCTGCCCCTCGAGGACGCGCGCGCTTACGCCGCCTACGGGATGAACAGCCGCGTCGGGAAGATCCTCGAGATCCGCCAGGAGGACCCGGGCCGGATTCACGTCGTGATCGTGCGCAAGGCGGTCGGCTTTTGAGAGCCCTGGTTCCGGAGGTCGCAGAGGTGCGCGACCACGTGCGCGGCTCACGCGGGCCGACGCTCCTCGTCTTTGGCGACTACGAATGCCCGTACACCCGCGCCGCCTACCGTAGCGTCCAGTCCCTCGAGGCCGAGGGCGTTCCGTTCCGCTTCGTCTTCCGCCACTTCCCTCTCGTCGAGATCCATCCGCACGCGCTGGCCGCGGCGGAGGCGAGCGAGGCGGCGGCGGCGCAGGGACGCTTCTGGCCCATGCACGACCTGCTCTTTCGCCGCCAGCAGGCGCTCGCGCGGGCCGATCTCGAAGGCTATGCCCATGAGATCGGGCTCGATGTCGAGCGGTTCCGGCAAGAGCTCGAAGCGCATGTCCATCTCGACCGGGTCGAGGCTGACCGCGCGAGCGCCCTGGCAAGCGGCGCCATGGGCACGCCGACGGTCTTCGTCGACGGGCTCCCCTACCGCGGGTCCTTCGAGCGGGCGGAGCTCCGGCGGGCGCTCGCTCCTGCTGGAGAGGAGAACGAATGACGGACGTCTGCACGCATCTCGACACGATTCAGGTGACCTCCCTCCCCGAGAACGTCCCGGGCTGCGAGGACTGCCTCCGCATCGGCGGCTGGTGGGTCCATCTGCGCCTCTGCCTCACCTGCGGTCACGTCGGCTGCTGTGACTCCTCGCCAAACCGCCATGCCACGGCGCACGCCCGCTCGTCCCAGCACCCGATCATCCGCTCGCTCGAGCCGGGGGAGGACTGGTGCTGGTGCTACGAGGACGAGATCTCATTCCAAGTCGAACTCGCGGGTGTGCGGCCATGAGGGCGCTACCGGAGCTTGCGCTCGAGCCGTGGGAGCCGACGAAAGACACGCTCCACCTCTGGGCGCAGATCGTCGGCAAGGTGCGCCTGGCCACGACGCCACCGCAGAACCACTGGTGGAACGCCCCGCTCTACGTCGACGCGCGAGGGCTGACGACGCGCCGCCTCCGCTCCGAGGACGACGACTTCGACATCTCCTTTGACTTCGTCGCCCACGAGCTCGTCGTGCGCACGAGCCGCGGGGAGGTGGACTCCTTCCCGCTCGCCGACGGCCTCTCGGTTGCGGCCTTCCACGAGCGCTTCTTCACGCTGCTCGCCGGTCTTGGGATCGAGGTGGAGACCAAGGCCGAGCCGTTCGGGATTCCGGTAACAACGCCCTTCGCCGAGGACACCGAGCACGCTTCGTACGATCGCGAGGCGGTGGAGCGGTTCTGGCAGGCCCTCCGCTGGATCGACTGGACGCTGCAGGAATTCGCAGGTTGGTTCTGCGGCAAGACGAGCCCGGTGCACCTCTTCTGGCACGGCCTCGACCTCGCCGTGACCCGCTTCAGCGGAACGCGCGCACCGGCGATGCCGAAGGCCGATGCGGTTACACGCGAGGCCTATTCGCATGAGGTCATCAGCTTCGGCTTCTGGCCCGGCGACCAGAAGGTCCGCATGCCCGCCTTCTACTCGTACACGGCGCCTGAGCCGGCCGGCCTCGCAGAGCAGCCGCTCCGTCCCGAGGCGGCGAGCTGGCAGCAGCCATTCGGCTCGAGCCATCTCGCCCTCCTCCCCTACGACGAAGTGCGGAACTCGCCCGATCCGCGCGGAACCCTGCTCGAGTTCCTCCAGAGTGCCTACGAGGCCGGTGCAGCCACCGCCGGTTGGGACGCAGACGGCCTGCGCTCGAGCTGGTGTCCACCGGTCACCGTCTTCGACCCTCGACCCGGCACGTCACAGATCTCATTGACCTGAAAGGAGAAGCAAACATGAGGAACCAGCTTGAGACGACGGAACGGGAAGCCCTCCTCGTCGAGGATGCCGCACTGACCCGGGTCTTCGGGCAGCCCATCCTGGAGGCCTTGCCCTCGCGGGAGGTGTCGTACGAAGCGGTCGACCCGTTCATCCTCCTCCACGAAGGCCGCGTCCGCGTAGCGGATTTTGCGAACGTGGACACCAAACATGCCCACCGAGGATTTGACAACCTCTGGTACGTCCTCGAGGGATCCGCCAGCACGGGCCACAGCACCGGCCCGAACGGCGCGATGGAGCGAGCGCGACTCTCCGAGGGCGCGCTTCTGGCGCTCAGGACGGGACGAGGCGTCTGGCACGCCGAGGCGATCGGGGCGGACGAGCTCGAGGAAGGCCAAGCCGACGCCGAGTTCCGAAGCGTGATCTTCTGGGTCAATCTCGCTAGGAAGGACAAGCAGGCGGAGCCAAGCGCACAGGTGCTGCAACCGGGGCAGATCCCCGTGCGGCAGGAGGGCGACGCGACGGTTCGGGTGCTGGTGGGCGAGGGCTCTCCCGTTCGTCTGGGCACGCCCGCGCTCATCCTCGACATCGAGCTGCCGGAAGGCGGCGATTGCACCACACCCGTCCCGCCCGAGTTCCAGGGCTTCGCCTACGTGCTCGAAGGCGAGGCGGCGTTCGGTGCCAACCGGCGTCGGGCGAGAGCTTCCCAGCTCGTCCTCCTCGGTCGTGGGGATGAGTTCACGGTCACCGATGCCTCCCCCGGCACTCGGTACCTGCTCCTGGCGGGGCAGCCGTACGGGGAGGTACCCGTCTTCAACGGGCCGTACGTGGATTAGACGCGGACACGAACCGTATGACTAAGGAGGATGAGGACGTGGAATCAGAGCAGCCCACCACAGATCGGACGGGGACGATCGGGATCATCGGCGCCGGCAACATCGGGCAGGCGTTGGCTCGCACGGCGCTGCGGGCCGGCCGGCAGGTCGTGATCGCGAACAGCCGCGGCCCGGAATCTCTGGCACCAGTGGTGGGCGCTCTCGGCGCCGGAGTGTCTGCGGGCACGGTCGGTGAGGCGGCGGCAGCCGAGATCGTCGCCATCGCAGTGCCGTGGAGCAGCGTCCCCGCGGCGGTCAGCGGTCTGCAATGGGACGGTCAGCCCGTCATCGACGCGACGAATGCGTGGAACGCCGATCTGGGCGGCCGCACCTCCAGCGAGATCATCGCCGACCTCGTCCCGGGCGCCCGCCTGGTAAAGGCCGCCAACACGCTTGCTGCGGAAGTCCTGGGCGCAGATCCCCATGACGCGGGCGGCCGTCGGGTGATCTTCCTCTCCGGCGACGACGCCCCGGCCAAGGCCGCGGTCGTCGAGCTGTTCGACGCCGCCGGCTTCTTCCCGATCGACCTCGGTGCCCTGATCACTGGCGGGCGCATGCAGCAGCTGGGGGGCCCGCTGCCGTCGCATAACCTCGTGCGGCTCCCTCCGGTCAGATGAGTGGAGCTCGCGCGGCAAGCCGGGATGAAGGTCGTCTTCAGCCAGGATACGCACGACGAGGGCGACCCCGAGTGGACACTCCCACCTCAGGAGGAGAGATGGACGACCCTCAGATCCATGGAACGATCGAGCAGCTCGTCACCGAGGAGCACGAGCTTTGGGAGCGGGAGTCGGCCGGCAACGCGAGCGAGGCCGACCGACGGCGCCTCGAAGAGTTGAAGGTTTCGCTCGACCAGTGCTGGGATCTGCTGCGCCAGCGGCGCGCCTTGCGCGAAGCCGGTCGTGATCCCGGGGCCGCTGACGTGAGACAGGGGGAGGTGGTGGAGCGCTACGAGCAGTAGCGGCGATCCGAACGGCCCGCCGTCGCCGTTCTCGGGCCGGACGGCGTGGGCCCGGAGCTTGCAGACGCCGCTGCGGGAGTTCCTGCGCACCGAGACCGGCGGCGCGGCGGTCTTGCTGGCGGCGGCCGTCGCGGCACTCGTGTGGGTGAACGTCGACGCGTCGTCCTACGACTCGTTCTGGGAAACGACGCTGTCGATCGAACTCGGCGACGCAGGCGTCTCGCTGGATCTTCGCCACTGGGTGAACAGCGGCCTGATGACGTTGTTCTTTTTCGTCGTCGGGCTCGAAGCACGGCGCGAGTTCGACCTGGGCGAGCTGCGGGAGCGGCGGAGGTTCGCGTTGCCGCTGGTCGCCGGGATCGGCGGCATGGCTTTGGCGGTCACCGTCTACCTCGCCTTCAACGCCGGCCGCTCATCCGCCCAGGGCTGGGGGATCGCGATGTCGACCGACACCGCCTTCGCGCTCGGCCTGCTCGCGCTCGTCGGCCCGCGCTTTCCCGATCGGCTGCGCGCGTTCATGCTCACGGTCGTCGTCGTCGACGACATTCTCGCGCTCGTCGTCATCACCACCGTCTACACGGAGACGGTCAGTGTTTCGGCGCTGCTCGTGGCCGTGGGGCTGTTCGGGGCGGTACTCGTCGCGAAGGCGCTGGGCGTGCGGGTCGGGCTGATCTACTTCGCGCTCGGGGCGGCGATCTGGGTAGCACTGCTCGAATCCGGCGTCGAGCCGGTGGTGGTCGGGCTTGCGATGGGCCTCCTCGCCTACGCCTACCCGGCCGCGCGGTCCGATCTCGAACGCGCAACCGACCGCTTCCGCGAGTTCCGTGAGCAGCCAACCCCAGCGCTCGCCCGCTCCGTCGGCATGCGCCTCAGGGCGGCGGTCTCGCCGAACGAGCGGCTCCAGCAGCTCTACCACCCCTGGACGAGCTACCTCATCGTGCCGCTGTTCGCGCTCGCCAACGCGGGCATTGCAATCGACGGCGGCTTCCTCGCCGAGGCCTTCACCTCACCCATCACACTCGGGATCCTCTTCGGCTACGTCATCGGCAAGCCCGTCGGCATTTTCGGCTGCTCGTGGCTGCTCACACGACTCAGTCGCGGGCGGCTGCGGCCGCCGGTCGGCTGGGTGGCCGTAGCGGGCGGCGGAACGATCGCGGGGATCGGGTTCACCATCGCGCTGCTTGTCGCGACTCTTGCGTTCGAGGGACGTCAGCTTGAGGAGGCAAAGCTCGGCATCCTTAGCGCGGCGTTCGCCGCGGCGCTCCTCACCTGGCTGCTGTTTCGCGCGACGGCGCTGCTGCCACGGCGCCTGCGGATCCGCGCCCTGCTCGGAACCGCGGAGCCCCTCGCCGATCTTTCCATCGAGGTCGACCCCGACCGCGATCACGTTCGAGGTCCGATCCACGCGCCGGTCACGGTCGTCGAATACGGCGACTTCCAATGCCCTTACTGCGGGCAGGCGGAGCCGGTCATCCGCGAGCTCCTGCGTGAGTTCGGGGACGTGCGCTACATCTGGCGGCACCTACCGCTGAACGACGTGCACCCTGATACCCAGCTCGCCGCGGAGGCCGCCGAGGCCGCCGCCGACCAGGGCGCCTTCTGGGAGATGCACGACCTCCTGCTCGCCCACCAAGACGCCCTCCGCCCGAGCGACCTGATCGCCTACGCCGAGCAACTCGAGCTCGACGTCGAACGCTTCACGAACCATCTGCGCGAGCAGGCCGGCGCCGCGCGTGTTGCCGAAGACGTCGACAGCGCCGACCTCAGCAGCGTCTCCGGCACCCCCACCTTCTTCATCAACGGCCGACGCCACTACGGCGCCTACGACATCGCCACCCTCTCGGCGGCTGTACGCACAGCCGGCGCGGAGGCGACGCTGGCGACGGCGTGACCGGCTGAGTCGTGGAAATCGCTTTAGCTCCCACCGTGCTGCCGCCGTCCTCGCCGGCCTCGGGGTCGAGCTGCGTCTGTTCTCGCCGAGCCGGGAGCCTCGCCGTGGGGAGGCGATCCTCTGGAGCATCGGCTGGCTTGTGCTCGCCGTCGCGGTCGCGGCGGCGATCGCGCTGAGCGGCGGCCCCGCCGGCGAGTGGACGACGGTCTACCTGATCGAGCGCTCGCTCTCGCTCGACAACGTATTCCTGTTCTCGCTCTTGCTCGCGTACTTTCTCGTGCCGCCGGACCTGCGAGGCCGTGTGATCGTGATAGGCATCGCGGGTGCATTCGTGCTGCGCGCCGTCGCGATTGCCGCGGCGCGCACCGCGATCCATCGCCGACCTACCCAAGTCGACCCCGCAGGCGGAGGCGCTCGCGAAGCAGTTGAAGTCGCAGGGGTACCGCTTCGTGGGGCCTACGAGTTTCTACGCGTTCATGCGGAACGTCGGCGTGGTCAACGACCATATCCATGGGTGCTTCGGCGCGACCGACTACCCCGCCACGGCCCGGAGCCGTTGAAGGGAGCGACCCGGGGCTGATCACCGAGTCGCCTGAGGGCGGCTGGGGCATCGACGGCCACGCGAACACGAACGCAGACATCGCCGCCGCCGCGCGAGCCGCGGCCGACGCAGACTGACAGCGCGCGGCTACGCTCGGCTCATGGCAGCTCCTGCCAGCCCCACGCTGTCGGCTTCGCAGTTGGCCACGCTTGCCGGTCTAGGCGAGGAGCGGACGGCCGGCGTCGGCGACGTGCTGTATCGGCTCGGAGATACGACGTATCCGTTCATCGCCATCCGTGAGGGCGAGGTGGCGATCCTCGATGCGGCCGGGAACGAGATCGTCCGGCACGGCGCCTCCGGCTTTCTGGGGGAGCTGAACCTCCTCTCGGGCCAGACCGTCTTCCTGACCGCGGTCGTGACGAAGCCGCTCCGCTACATCGCGGTCGACCGCGACGCGCTGCGCGGGCTTCTCTTCGACGACGGACCGCTCAGCGACGTCGTCCTCTCGACCTTCATCGCCCGCCGGGAGGCGCTCCAGCGGGTCCAAGGAATCGGCCTCGAGATCGTCGGACCTCGCTCGTCCGAGGCGACGATGCAGATGCTCGACTTCGCCCGCGCCAACCTGCTCCCATTCACCTGGCACGAGACCGCACCGCCCGGCGGAGCGGAGCCGCCGCTCGTGCGACTCCCAGGTGGCACCGAGCTGCGGCACCCATCACGTGGCGAGGTGCTGCGTGCGCTCGGGGTCGGCCGCGAGCTGGCGCCGCGCGAGGAGGTCGACCTGCTCGTCGTCGGCGGCGGCCCCGCCGGCCTCGCCGCCGCCGTCTACGGCGCCTCCGAGGGGCTCGACACCCTCATCGTCGAGAGCACCGCGCTCGGCGGCCAGGCCGGATCGTCGCGCCGGATCGAGAACTACCTCGGCTTCCCAGCCGGCATCAGCGGGACCGAGCTGACCGGCCGCGCTGTCAGCCAGGCGCTCAAGTTCGGCGCACGACCTGCGACCCCCTACCGCGCGATCTCGCTCGAACCTGGCGACGGACGACACCTCGTACGATTGGAAGAAGAGCACGAGATCGCAGCACGCGCCGTCGTGCTCGCGACCGGCGCCGACTACCGGCGGCTCCCGCTCGAGGGCCTGGCCGACTACGAGGGTCTAAGCGTCTTCTACGCAGCCGGTCCGCCCGAGGCGCAGCTGTGCGGCGCCTCGCGCGTCGCCGTCGTCGGCGGGGGCAACTCCGCCGGACAGGCCGCCGTCTGGCTCGCTCGCGGCGGCGCCCTTGTCACGCTGCTCCACCGCCGCGCCGACCTGCACGAAACCATGTCCGAGTATCTGATCCGCGACCTCGAGCGCTACGGCGTCGCCGTCCGTGACCGCAGCGAGATCGCCGCCCTCCACGGAACGCAGGGCCAGCTCGAAGAGGTCACGCTCAAGAGCGGCGAGCGCCTCCCATTCTCCTTCCTCTTCTTCTTCCTCGGCGCACAACCGTGCACGGAATGGCTCGACGAAGCGGTCGCACGCGCTGCTGACGGCTTCATCCTCACCGGCGACGCAGCCGGCGCCGACAACCTGCTCGAGACAAGCGTGCCCGGCATCTTCGCCGCCGGCGACATCCGCTCCGGGTCCACCAAGCGCTGCGCTGCCGCCGTGGGTGAGGGATCGATGGCCGTGCAGTTTGTCCACGAGCACCTCGCAGCTCCCGCAGCTCGAGTGCGATGAGCGAGCTCTGCACCCACCTCGACGAAGTCGCGCTGCGCGAGCTCCCAGCCTTCGTAGACGGCTGCGAGGAATGCCTGCGCGACGGCGACAAGTGGCTGCACCTTCGGATCTGCCTCACCTGCGGCCACGTTGGCTGCTGCGACGACTCCCCCAACCGCCACGCGACCGCTCACCATCACGCCACATCGCATCCGATCATCCGCTCACTCGAGCCCGGCGAGGACTGGAGCTGGTGCTACCTCGACGAGGTCGCATTGGTCCTCGACGGCCTTCGCGGCACGACGCGCATCCCGCCCTCGCCGCTCCTGAACTGAGCGCGAAGACGGTTACACCATCCGCCGTGCTAGCTGCGTGCGCGACTTCACGCCGAGCTT
>CAWISL010000001.1:0-499516 GCA_963838795.1 uncultured Actinomycetes bacterium | reverse complement strand
TTTAGCCGGTAGAAGCGGAAGACCTCGTGCTCGATCGGGAGCACCTCGACCTCGGCGAACCCCGCCTCGGTCGCATAGCGGCGCACGGTATCCGCGCGCATGACCGCGCCGGTCCCGGCCGACGGCGTGTCCCCGAGCCCGACCGGCAGGCAGCAGAGGATGCTGTACGTGTACACGAGGCGTTCCACCTCGTCACCAGGGGCGGTGAACGTGTCGGCAACCCGCTCGTCCATGACGACCACCGCACCGTCCGCAGCGACGAGACCGCGCAGGGAACGCAGCACGTCGACGGGCCTGGACATGTCGTGGAGCGCCTCGAAAACGGTGACCAGCTGGTAGGAGCCGGCCAAGTCAGAATCACCCGCGTCGCGCACCTGAACGCTCACCCGGTCGGCGACCTCGGTCTCGGCGACGTTCCGGCGCGCGAGCGCGACTGATTCCTCGTCAAGATCCAAGCCGTCGACTGTCACCTTCGAGTAGGCGCGTGCGATCGCGATGCTGGACCAGCCCCCGCCGCAGGCGACGTCGGCGACCCTCGCAGGCGGGTCGGCGAGCAACCGCCGGTGGATGTCGGGGATTGCGGGCAGCCACTCCGAGCCCAGAAGATTGGCGAAGACCGGCCGGTTGGCATCGGCCTGCGCATCGCGCCCGAGGCTCCCAAAGTCCTCCCAGGACACCCCGCGGCCGCTGCGAAAGGCCTCCTCGACGGCCGGAAGCGCCTGCGCGAAGGAGACGCCGTAGCGGGCCATCGGCGTCAGGTGCGCCAGCGAGTCGCGGTCGACGAGCACCTCAGCGTGCCCGGCGGGCAACCGATAGCGGCGCTCCCCGGCGGCGGCCCCCACGTCATCGACTTCGAGAATCGCCGCCACGGCCTGCTGCTCGAGCCATTCGCGTGCGTACCGCTCGTCGGTGCCGGTCGCGTCGGCGAGCTCGGCCGACGTCGCCTCGCCCCCTTCGGCCAGCGCCCGGTAGTAGCCGAGCCGGTCGCCGAGGTGGACCGTCATGAGCTCGTACGCGCCGAGTGCCGCTCCGAACAGGCGCTCGACGAAGGCGTCTCGCTGCGCTTCCTCAGCCTGCGTGGCCATCGCCCCTCCTAGCGGTCTAGCGCTGGTCGAGCGGCGGATTCTGGACGTTGTGCTCGGTCGCGTATGCGTCGACGAGCCCGTTGATGACGTCCATGCCCTCGTCGAAGGCGTAGTTGATCTTGACGAAGGGCTCCCACTTCTCCGGGAGCGCGTCCTCCGGGAAGATGGCCTCGACCGGGCACTCCGGCTCGCACGCTCCGCAGTCGATGCACTCCTCGGGATCGATCACCAGCATGCGCTCGGCCTCGTGGATGCAGTCCACCGGACAGACGTCCACGCAGGACTTGTCGAGGATGTCGATGCAGGGCTCCGCGATGATGTACGTCACTCGCCGCCAGTCTACGCAACGAGCTCGTCGACCAGCTGCGGGGCCCGCTCGGCGAGGGCGGAGCGCGCCACCACCTTGTCCAGACCCGCCGCCTGCGCGGCCCGGAGGCCCGCCGTGTCCGTGTGATTCGTGTAGCCGAGGATGGGCACGTCCGGGTAGGTGTCGGCCACCTCGTCGGCCTCGACTCGGGCCAGGTCGCAGATGACGAGGTCGGGCGGGTCGATGCTGTCGGTCGTCGTCAGCCGGTGGCCCGCGCCCAGCAGAACATCGAGCTTCCCTCGAAAGAACAGGTCGACCCCAACGAGCAGGATCGTCGCCACGGGCGGCAGCGTACCAGCCCCTGGGCTCTGCTAGCGTTGCCGCGATGGCCGTCGGCCAGGTCCACACCGTCGCCAGGGTCGACGATCTCCCCGTTGGACGCGCACTGGCGGCGAAGGCTGGAGACACCGAGGTCGCGGTCTTCCACTGCGAGGACGGCTTCTACGCGACGCAGCACGCCTGCCTGCACCTTGGGGGCCCGCTCGGGCGCGGAACGCTCGAAGGCTGCATCCTCACCTGCCCGTGGCACGGCTGGCAGTACGACGTGCGGACGGGCGAGAACGAGTTCGACCGGGCGCTCAAGCTCGAGACCTATGAGGTCGTAGTCGAGGACGGCGAGGTGAAGGTCGTCCTCTGAGGATGAGCTCGAGGGCGGGCTCGAGCTGATCCGTACGGGCCGCTACTACGCGGCACACGAAGTGCTGGAGGACGCGTGGCGGGCCGCCGAGGAGCCCGAGCGCGACTTCTACCAGGGCCTCGTCCACGTTGCCGTAGCCTGGTACCAGGCAGGACGAGGGAACGAGGTCGGCTGCGAGCGACAGCTCGAGAAGGCACTGCGCCGGCTTGGCCCGTATGCCCCCTCCCACCGCGGGCTGGACGTCGCCGCGCTGCTCGCCTCGGTCGAGGCGGCACAAGGCCGCTTCCCGAAGCTCCCGCCGCCGGATCTCAGAGCTTCTTGAGGTAGCGCCGCGAAACCTGATCCAGGCCGAGTGCCTCGTAGAAGGCATGGGCTGCCCCGCGCTCGGCCCATTCGCCGCTCGTTACCTCGAGGTAGCGACAGTCAGCCTCCCGCGCCCGCTCCTCGACCGCAGAGACGAGCGCGCGGCCTAGCCCTGCGCGGCGGTTGTCCTCTCGGACCACCAGAGCCGAGAGCCGGCACCAGCTCCCCTCCTCGTGCAGGAGGGGCAGAAAGCTCGCTGACGCCAATCCAAGCACGGTGTCCGCGTCCTCGACGACCAGGGCGAAGGAGCTTGAACTGGCTTCGAAGGCGCGAAGCCGCGCGCGAGCCGGCTCGACGCCGTCTGGATACCCAAGCTGCGCCAGGAGAGCCGCGACAGTCGGCGCGTCCTCCGGCCGTGCCTCGCGGATCCTCACACGCCGATCCCGAAGAGCTCGAAGACGCGGTTCACGGCCACGTTCAGCCACCAAAAGCGATCGAAGAAGAGCAGGAGCCCGAGCGCGACGAGCATCGCCCCGGCGATGATGCGTAGGGCGCCGTAGTGGTCGCGGAGCCAGCGGAAGGCGCTCAGGGCGCGGTCGAAGCCGACGCCGACGGCGAGGAACGGCAACGCGAGGCCCGCCGAGTAGACGAGGAGGAGGAGCGTTCCTTGGGCGATGGTCTGCCCTTCGCCGGCCAGGGCCAGGATGCCCGCGAGCACGGGGCCGATGCACGGCGCGGCGCAGAGGCCGAAGGCGGCGCCGAGGAGCGCGGCCGACCCGGTGCTGCGAGCGCCCTCGACCAGGCCGGGCGCCACGAGCCGGTCGAGGAATGGCAGCGGCAGCAGGCCCATCATCGCGAAGCCGAGGATCACGACGAGGAGGCCGGCGACCGCGAGGAGCAGCTCTCGATTCTCGCCGAAGAGGCTCCCTGCCGCGGCGGCCGCAGCCCCCAGTGCCACGAAGACCCCGGTGAAGCCGGCGACGAAGGGAAGGCTCGCGGCCAGGACCCGCCGTCCCCCCACGCCCACCTCCTGCCCGGAGATCACGGCCAGGTAGCCCGGCACGAGCGGCAGGACGCAGGGCGTGGCGAAGGAGACGAGCCCGGCGAGGAAGGCGAGGGGAATCTTCGCTTCCATCAGATGTTCGGCCGTCGGTCGGTGTGCTCGTGGGGACGGTTGCGACCAAGCCGGGCGCCGCGCTGCGTCGCAGCCGCCATCCACGAGTGCGCTGATCGGCGGTCGAGCATCTAGCCGTCGAAACGGGCGAGCTCTTCGTCGACCTTGCGCTCGAGCTCGGGGTCGAGCGCCGGCCGGCCGTTCGCCGACCCCGGCTGCTCGGGCTCGCCCTCGGGACGGTTTCGGCTCCACCGGCGCAGGAGGACTGCCACCGCGGCGACAGCGATCGCACCGGCGGCGAGGGGCAACACCCATGCGAGCAGGTTGAAGCCCTCCTTCGGGGGGGACGCGAGCACGGCCTCGCCGAACTGGGCGACGAGGGCGGCCTCGATCTCCTCCTCGGAGTCGCCGGCTGCGATCCGCTCCCGAATGAACTCCCGCATCCGCTCGGCGATCGGCGCGTTCGAGAGCTCGAGCGTCGTCTGGCAGGTAGGGCAGATGAACTGCTTCTCCATCTGGGCCAGCGTCGGCGGCTCGTCGCGCTCCCCGCCGCAGCCCGCGGCGAGGAGCGCGAACAGGCCGATCAGAAGCAGCACGCCCCTCATCGCGCCGGCGTCGCCAGCGCGGCCCGGACGTTCTCCTCGAGCTGCTCACGATCGAACGGGCCGACGATGTGCTCGCCGACCAGGCGTCCGTCGCGCCCGACGAACCACGTCTCGGGGAAGCCGGTGTTCCCGAACCGCCCGAGGCTGGAGCCGTGGCCGTCGAAGGCGATCGGATACGTGAGCCCATAGCGCTCGACGAAGCGCTGGGCGTCGGTGCGAAAGTCCTGGGCGTCGATGCCGATCACGACGAGGCCCTCGTCACGGTAGCGCTGCCAGGTCTCCTCGAGGAGCGGCGCCTCCTCTTTGCACGGCTCGCACCAGGAGGCCCAGAAGTTGAGGACGAGCGCCTGTCCGCGATAGTCGGCGAGCCGGATCTCCTCGCCGCCCTCGAGCGTCTCGAACGTGAGCATCGGCGCGGCGGGCCGCTCTCCCCGCTCGAGGGCGTCGTCGAGGCCGCGGCCCTCCTCCTGCTCGGCCACCTTCCAGCCGAGGAGCGCGACGAGGAGGACGACCACAAGGACGGCTGCCGCTTGCAGGATGAGCTTCACGCGGCGCGCCATGAACCGCGCTCCAGTCTACCGAGGGACAGATGCCAGGCCGGCGCTGCACGCGCTATCGGAGGGCGCCAGCGACCAAGCCGCGTCGCAGGCGTCAGCCGCGGGTGCGGGTAGCGCCGGTCAGGGATCGACTACGCGCCGACGATGAAGACCGCTGTCCCGATGCGCACGCGCTCGTAGAGCCACTCCGCGCTGCGAAGGTGCATACGGATGCAGCCGTGCGAGGCGAACGTGCCCACGGAGCCGGAGTTGTATGTGCCGTGGATGCCGACTCCGCCGATGCTCAGGCCCATCCAGCGCGTGCCGAGCGGGTTGCCGGGGCCCGGCGGGATCGGGCTTGCGCCAGCGGCCCAGTCCCGGTTGGGCGGATACCACCACGGGTTCTTCCTCATCGTGCGGATGTAGAAGCTTCCGAGCGGCGTCGGATAGGCCGGCTGGCCGACGGCGACCGGGAACGACCGGACCAGCCGCATCTTCCCCGGGGAGAAGCCGCGGTAGAGAAAGAGACGCCGCGAGCCCCGCCGGATCACGACCGCGCGCCCGATTTCCCGGGCTGTAGTCCTCGGCTTGATCGAGCGGAAGCGAAGGCTGACGGTTCGCCGGTGGGCCAGGAGGGCGGCGCGCAGGCGCGTTCTCGCGCTCGAGCGGACGAGCACCCTGCCCGGCCGCGGCGCGACGATGCTGGGCTTCAGGCCGATGAGCTTGACCCGCGCCGAGACGGGCTTGCGGTGGAAGGCCTTCGCGCGCCGGTTGACCCAGGCCCGGAGGACGCCTCTCGACACCGCCACCTGGAGGGCCAGCGCGGTGTCGGCCGAAGCGGCGAGCGCGGCGGCCACGGCCTCTGCGGTCCGAGCGCGGCCGCCCAGCCTGCCCGGCCGGACCGAGAGCGTCTCCGCTCGGAGAGTCACGCTCACCCGCTGCGAGAAGAACGCCTGCACGGCCGCCGTCGCGTCGGCCGCGGTCAGGCCCCCGACCTCGACTCCGGCGATGGTCACACCGTCAGCGACGACCGGCTCGGGAACCTGGGCGCTCGCCGGCGCCACCGCGACCAGCGCGACGACGAAGACAACCGCTGCGACCCAAGCACGACCCACCGCCAAGCGATTCTAGAACAAGCCGCGGCTGCAATCCTTCCCAGAGCTCATGACGCAATGACGAGCCCTGCCGCCTGGCAGCGCTGGACGGCCCGCCCAGCGCACCCAGTCGGCGGGTAATCATTACGTCAGGAGCTCTACGTGATCGTCTCACTGCATGTCGCCAGCGGCGGGCTCGTCGGTGCCCTGGCCGCCTCCCGGGGCCGCGCGCTCGCCCTCGGCCTCGTCGCTCACGCGGTCGGCGACGCGGTGCCGCACCAGGACGTCGCCTCGCGACGTTTCGAGACGCTCAGCGGCTTCGCGGGCCTCGCCCTGCTGGCTGCGGCACGTGGGCCCCTCGACCCCGCGATCTTCGGCGCCGTAGGCGCCTCCGTGCCGGACGTCGAGCACGTCCTCCCCCTGCCCCGGCCCGGCGGGCGCAAGCTCTTCCCGAGCCACCGCGTGCGCGGCTGGCACAAGTCCGGCGGCCTGCCGGCCTCGGTGCAGCTCCTCGCCGCGGGCGCCCTCCTCGGCGCCCTCGCGGCCCCAAGTCTCTACGGCCGCGTCGGCAGGTAGTCCTCGTCGAGCTCGCCGCCGCGGGCGACGAAGTCGATGATCATCCGGTCGGTCAGCCACTCGACCGGCGCCCGGTCGTCCGTGAGCGGCCGCTCGACGGCCTCGACCGGGGAGACGTCTTCCTGGAAGAGAGGGACGAGGGCGCCGACCTCGGAGGGAGCCGCCTCGACCCGCTCGACCAGCTCGTCCCGACCGACCTCGGCGCCGAAGCCCAGCATGAGCTCGTTGAACCGGAGCGGGCGCCATCGCCATCCCTGCGGAAACTCGGCGAGCAACGTGCTTCCGATCGCCTCGGACAGCCGCTCGTCCCCGGGAACGCTCGCGACGTTCAGGGCGACCGCACCTCCGGGCCGCAGATGGTCGCGCACCGAGGCGAAGAACTCCCGCGTCGCGAGGTAGAAGGGGATGTACGGCTGGTGGTAGGCGTCGACGACGATGAGGTCGTACGTGTCGTCCGTGAGCTCGAGGAACGGCCGCCCGTCGGCGGTGATCACGTTCAGGCGCGGATTGTCGTCGAGCCCCATGTAGCGGCGCGCGGCCTCGCTGACCTCCGGGTCGATCTCGACGCCGTCGATCTCGACGTCGGGGTAGAGCTCGCCGAAGGCTCGCGCGACCGTGCCGCCTGCATTCCCGATCACGAGCATGCGCACGACGGGGCGGTCGAGCAGCGGCGGCACGAGCAGGAACGTGTCCCAGACGCCGCCGGTTAGCACCGAGCCCTCGTGCCAGACGGAGTGCACCGCGACGCCCTCGTTCAGCCTCAGCGCCCGCGAGCCGTCGGAGCGCTCGACGATCTGGATGTACTGGTAGGACGACTCGGTCTCGTAGACGAGCCCCGAGCTCGCCTTGATCGTCCCGGCCGGGACGAAGAGCAGCCCGGCAGAGACGAGGGTCAGCAGCTGCCAGCGGGTGCCGAGGAGCAGCGCCGCCGCGAGGGTGAGCAGCACGGCGGAGCCGAGCATCGTGCGCTGGGTTCCGAGCAGCGGGATCGTCACGATCGCCGAGAGGAACGTCCCCACGATGCTCCCCACGGTTGAGAGCGCGTAAAGGCGTCCCGCCACCGCGCCCGCCTCCCGCACGTCCACGAGCGCGAGCCGGATGGCGAAGGGAGCGACGGCGCCAAGGAGCGTGATCGGCACGGCGAAGAGGGCGAGCGCGGCGAAGAAGGAGCCGACGACGGCCCCCACCGAGACGGCGTCGAGGCCGCGGAGGGCGACGTCGAGGATCGGGCGGGCGATGAACGGCGTCAGCGCCACCGCGCCCGCGGCGACGAGGATCATCCAGCCGAGGAGTCGCGGCTCGGGTCGGCGGTCGGCGACCTTGCCCCCCAGCCAGTAGCCGATCGAGAGGTACAGGAGGATGAGCCCGATGATGTTCGCCCAGACGATGGTGGAGCTCCCGAAGTAGGGCGCCAGCAGCCTGGAGGCCGCGATCTCGGTGGCGAGCGTGGCGGCCCCGGCCGTGAAGACGACGATGCCGAGCCGCGTCCTCCCGACGGACGCCGCGACGGCGGGGGGCGCGGCGGCGTCCGAGGCGGCGGTCACGCGACTCAGCGTGCCAGCTTGAGACAGACGATGGCGCAGTCGTCTTCGAGCTCACCGCCGGCGAACGCGCGGCAGTCGACCAGGATCTCCCCCGCCAGCTCCTGAGCGGGGAGCGCGCGCGCCTCTGTGAGCAGGCGGTCGAGCCGCCCTTCCCCGTAAAGGTCCCCTTCCCGCCGCGCCTCGACGACTCCGTCCGTGTAGAGGACGACGACCGAGCCCGGCTCGAGCCAGGCTCGCTCCTCGGCGTACTCCTGGCCGGGCTCGATCCCCAGAGGGAGCCCGGTGCCGCCGAGCGGCGTGACGCGGCCGCGCGGATCGACCACACGGGCCGGCGGATGTCCCGCGCTGGCCACGGCGACCTCCCGCGATGCGGCGTCGACGAGCGCGTAGAGGAACGTCACGAACTTGCCGGGCTCGATCTCGTCGCAGGCCACGTCGTTGGCGCTGCGGAGAAGCGTGGCGGGGTCGGCGTCCGCGCGCGCGAGGACACGGAAGATGTACTTCGCCATCGCCATGTCGGCGGCGGCCGCGATGCCCTTTCCGAGGACGTCGCCGATCACGACTGCCAGGCGCCCGTCCTCGAGGACGGCGAAGTCGTAGAGGTCGCCGCCGACGTCGACGCGCGCGGACGACTGGTAGACGTGGCCGATCTCCAGGCCCCGGACGCGCGGGAGCTCTCGCGGCAGCAGCGACCGCTGCATCGTCTCGGCGAAGTCCCTCTGCTGTTGGTAGAGACGCGCGTTGTCGATCGCGAGCGCCGCCTGCGCGCCGACGGCCATGGCCGCTTCGATCGCGCCCTCTTCGAGCGGACGGTCGAGGTCGAAGGAGACCACCGTCAGCGTTCCCAGGACCTCGCCGGGAGTTGCGAGCGGAAGCACGGCAGCCGTCGCTCCCTGCCGCAGGAAGGGCTCGAGCACATGGTGGGCGTCCTCCGGTCGGGCGGTTCCCGGACGCAGGAGGACGGCTCGCTTCGAGCGCACGAGCCGGCGGGCGAGCGGCGCCGACAACGGCTGGGGACGCGCCACGAGGGCGGCGATCACATCGTCCCCGCGCGAGTCGGCGACGTGCACAGCCCGCGCGGTGAACGCCTCGGTGCGCGGATCCGGCATGCGGATGACGGCAACGTCGGCATCCAGGAGCTGCACCATGGCCTCGGCGACCGCTGCGAGCGTCGCCTCGAGCGAGAGGCTCTCGGCGAAGGACTGCGAGACGGCGTAGAGGCCCCGGAGCTGACGGGCGGCGCGGCGCTCGGATTCGAGCGTCCGCTCGAGAGCCTCGGAGAGCTCCTTCGCCTGCTCGTGCAGCCGTGCGTTCTGGACCGCGACCGCCAGCTGGCTCGCGAGCGCGAGCAGCAGCCCCTCTTCGCCGTCCCTGTAGGGGCGCGGGCGCTTCTTGAAGACCGCGAGCGCTCCGATCGCCTCGTCGTGGACGAGCAGCGGGATGAAGAGCGCTCGACGGACGCCGCTCCGGTCGACTGCCTGCCCGAGGCCGACGAAGCGCGGATCTGTCCTGAGATCCTCCACGAAGAGGAAGCCGCGGCTCCGGTAGGGGCCGAGCGCGAGCTCGAGCAGCCGCCCGGCGAAGTCCTCGTGTGGCCCGGTGAGGCCGCGAGAAGCCCGCGTGACGAGGCGGCCCTCTTCGCGGAGATAGACGGCGACCTGCCCGCTCGACGCGAGCTCGGCGACGCGCTCGACGGCCGTGTCCAGCGTATGGGTGAGGGACAGTTGGGCGATCGCCTGGCTGACAACCGCGACGAGCGTCTGCGAGCGCTTGAGCGCCTCCTCGACCTCCGCCGCCCGTCGGCTGCGCCTGAGCGCGAGCGAGGCGCCCGCTCCGAACGCGGCGAGGCGCTCGAGCCCGGGCTCCGCCGCTGCCTCCGCGTCGAACGAGAGGCGGAGCGCAGCCGACGCAGGCTCCCCTAGCGGGAGGGTGTGGAGCAGCCACGAGCCCGCGCGGACCGGCTCGGGCTCGTCGCCTGCGAGGGAGCGCCTGACGCTCTCCGCCGCCTCGACCACGTCGGGCGCGGTTGCGCCGTAGCCCTCCGAGACGAGGAGGGAGGGAGTTCCGTCGGCGTCGAGACGCCAGAGCGTCCCCCCTGCCGCCTCGGTCGCCTCCACCGCGACGCGCACGATCTGCTCCGCCGCCTCGCGCTCGTCGGCGCCGGCCGCGAGAGCCTCCCCGAGCAGCTCGAGCTCGCTCTCGCCGAGGACGTGGCGCCCGTTGCGGCTCCGTGGGCCGTGATCGAGGCGGAGCGCCAGGGCGACGTGGGCGGCGGCGGCCCGGGCCAGAGCCTCCTCCTCCGACCCGAACGGAAGTCCCGAACGGTAGAGCTCGAGCGCGGCAACGACTCGCTCGCCGATCGTGACCGGAACGAAACGCGCGATCGGCAGGCCCGCGCGGGCCGCAGTCCGGCGGACCCCCGGAGGGGCGCCGGGATCCCCCCGCGCATCCTCGAGGCCGAGCTCTCGCTCGGGCGCCTCGGCGACGGGAAGCCGACTTCCGTGCAGCTCGGCGGTCAACGCGGCGGAACCCGAATGCACCGCCCGTGCGACGAGTTGCCCGTCCTCCTCCTCAAGGCGGGCCACGACCAGCTCGGCGCCGGTCCCGAGCGCGACCGCGCGCAGAAGCGCGCCGAGCCCACGTTCGGCATGCCCGTCGTCGATGAGCCCGGCGGCCGCGGCCGCGAAGGCCGAGAGCGCGCTCCCTGCCGTCTCGGTCGGCGGAGCCCACTCGCGCCGGGATCCCTCGAGGTCGTCCATACGGCATTATCGCCACGTGCCCAAGGGGCACGGCCGCCTCCAGTTGCAGCCGCGGCCCGGAGCCGCAAGAATCCGGCAGTGGCCGCCCCCGCGCCCCGTCGCGCACGATTGGAAGACGTCCCCGCTGAGGACGCCTCCGCCGACGACCCGCCGCTCGACCCGCAAGCGGTTCGACGTCGCCTGCGCCGTGAGCGCGCCAAGCGCCACGCCCTGCACGAGCACCAGCGCGAGCGGCACCTGGCCGGGATCCGCTTCCTGGCGCTGATCGGGATCCTGATCTTCGTGACGCTCTTCCTGAGCCTGTCGATCTGGGAGACCATCGGCTCGGTGTTCGGGCTGTAGTCGTGGAGACCGGACCGAGCCGAGGTGGGCTGACGGCGACCCGCCCGCCCGCGGCCGCGGGCGGCGCCGGCCTCTGGCGCACGGGTGAGCTCCTCGCCTGGCTCGGCGGGCTCGTCCTTACGCTCGGAGCCTTCATGGGCTGGTACTCGATCTCCGGCGATCTCCGTGGGAGCCTCTCCGTACTCGGCTGGAATACTGGGACCGTCGGCAAGCTCGTGTTCGCCGTCGGCGTCGTCGTCCTGCTCTTGCTCGCGCTGCGCGCGTTCGGAGTCGAGCTGCCGCCGAGCGTGCCCGACGGGATCGTGATTGCCGCGCTTGGCCTGGTGGCGACGATCCTCGTGCTCATCCGCCTGATCGACGTCCCCGAGACCTTCCAGCCGATGGTCAGCCGGGGGATCGGCATCTGGCTCAGCCTTCTGGCCGCGCTGCTCCTGATCGTCGCGGGGCTCCTGAAGTCGGGCGAAGACGCCTGACGAGTCCGGCTGCTGCCGCACCGACTGCAAGCCCGAGCAGGGCTCCGGCGAGAACGTCCAGCGGGTAGTGGACGCCGACGTAGACCCGTGAGAAGCCGATCGCGACCGCGAGGAGGGCGAGCCCGAGGCCGCCCCGGCCGAGGAGATACCAGAGGATGAAGGCCCCGGCGGCGCTCGTCGCCGCATGCCCCGAGGGAAGCGAGCCTCCGACGTCCCACCGAAGCAGCGGATCGGCGACCACGACCACCTCGTAGGGCCGCTCCCGGTCGAAGAGGCCCTTGAGCGCGATCGCGAGGAGGTCGGCGGTCCAGACGGTCGCGGCCGTCACGAGCGTCGTGAACAGCAGCGGCTTTCGCGCCCAGCGGGCGAGGAGCGGCGCCAACGCGATCCACACCAGGCCCGCTTGACCCGCTGCGGAGAGACTGATGAACAGCCAGTCGAGCGGCTCCACGCGGTGCTCGACGACCCAGGTGAAGACGTCGCGGTCACGCCCCGCTACGCCGTCGAGAGGCACGGCCCGCCCAGGATCAGGAACGAAGCAGCTGCCTCGTCGCCTCGAGCAGCTTCGCGGGGTCGAACGGCTTGCCGATGAACGCCTGCGCACCGCGCTCCTCGGCCTTCCCCGCCTCTTCGACCTTGCCGCTGTACATGATCACCTGGATCGCGTCGACTCCATGGCGCTCCTGCACGCGGCGGAGCATCTCCCACCCGTCCATCTTCGGCATCAGGACGTCGAGCAGGATCAGGTCGGGGGGCTCGTCGTCCAGCGCCGCGAGCCCCTCGCTCGCGCTTCCGGCCTCCCGCACGGCGTAGCCCTCCGCTTCGAGGTTCGCGCGGATGAACTCCCTGAGGCCGGCGTCGTCGTCCACGACGAGGACGCTCGCTCCCGGGGGCCGGCCGGCCGTCGCTCCGCTCCGCGGGCCCGCGAGGAATGCCTCCAGGTCCGTCCGGCGGAAGCGCCGATGGCCTCCCGGAGTGTAGAAAGCCGGCAAGCGCCCGGCGTCTGCCCACTTGCGCACGGTGCTTTGCGCCGCACCCAGGAATGCGGCTGCCTGGCCAAGCGTGAGCCACTCTCGGCCGTCCTCCGCCCCCCGGCGTCCGCCGGCAGACGCGCGCTGTCGGTCGTCTTGCATGGGCCGCAACCAAAAAAGCTACCAAATCCTCAGTTTTCTTTACCTGGCCTGGAGACCAGTTCTGGACCAGCTTTACCGGCCGGATGTCGTTACCGTCACGGTTCGCTCGCGGGGCTCGACGGTCAGGGGCTCCAGCGTTCGGACGATCGTCTGCGTGCCGCCCGGGCTCGGCGTATCCTCGACGGCCTTGCCGACGACGAGCCCGATGAAGAAGACTGCCGCGACCACGGCGATGCGCGCGAGCCACTTGACGATCCGGCGACCCGTGGACTGCCGGCGCTGCCGGTCGCGATCGCGGGCCCGCGTCGACCGAGGCGCGCCGTCGATCACGGGCGGTAGTCGCTCGCCCCGCGGGCGTAGTGGGCGAAGGCTGCGTCCTGGACGAGCGCCACGTCCCGGATCCCGGCGCGCGCCTTCGGCGGCGCCGCTCGGCGGACGACGTCCCGGACCCAGTCTTCGGAGCCGTCGTAGGCCCGTGCCAGCTCGGCGAGCGTGAAGGTCTGCCCCACACGGCGCCTGAGCTCGGCGAGAACCGCTTCGACGAGGAGCCAGAGATGGCGCCCCCTGGCGGTCTCGGCGCCGACCGTGTCCAGCCGCCGCTTCCCCTCGTCCCACTGCTGGCGCGCGCTCTCGAGCATCACGGCGCCGACTCCCCGAGCGCCCGGGCACAGCGCGCGTCTGGGCACCAGCGCTCGCCGACCTCGTCGAGCACGGCCTCCCCGAGGTCGTAGCCGGGGCGGGCGAGCGCAAAGGCCGCGTGGGCGTGCAGGCACTTGAGGTTGCCGGGAGCGCGAGTGCCCCCGATCCCGACGTCGAGCTCCGGCCGCAGCTCGCGCTGCTCGGCGTCGGCGCGCGCCAGGCTCTCCCCGAGGCGTCGGTCCTCGGCAGCTGCGAGCGACCAGCGCTCGACGCCGCCCGCCGCCTCGAGCCGGGAGATCGCCGCCACCAGCCAGGGACAGGTCAGGTAGTAGGTGGTCGGGAACGGCTCGCCGTCCGCCCCGAACGGCGCCTGCTCGGTAACCGCGGGAAAGCCGTGCGGGCAGCGGAGCGCCACCCGCCGAAACGTGCGAGCGGGCCGCCCAAGCTGCCAGGAGACCACCTGCCGGTCGTCCACCAGATCATCGTAACCGGGCCTCAGAGCGCCTAACGCGATGGTGACCCGCCGACCGGGTACGCTGGGTGGCTCGAGGCAAGGACGCAGGGAGCGTGCAGACCCACCGCGGTATGGACGCGACTGAACACCGCCTCGGGCCGTTCAGCGTGGCCAGACGGCATGGCTCCTCATTCTGTGAGGCGCTCTCGAGCCCGCGCCTCCCGCGCGTGCTCCCACTCGTCGATGCCCGTGACGATGTAGAGCCGCTCGCCAGGATTCACCAGGCCCAGCTTGCGGGCCTCCCGCTCGACGAACTCGGGGGTCTCGGTCTCTGCGATGCGCTGCTCGAGCCGGACGTTGGCGCTCCCGATCCGCGCGACCTCGGCTTTGCGCGCGGCGACGTCGGCGGTGGCGTCCCGGTAGGCGCGAAGCGGCTGCACGTAGCCGACCGCGACGACGAGCAGCACGAGGAGCCCGATCCAGCGCAGCGCGTGCGTCGGCTTCGAGACGCGGCGCATCCTCCGCTTCGGAGGGCGTCGAGTGGGTCGTCGAGAAGCCCGTTCGGCCATGGGCGTGCGAACTTCGACCGCAGGCCACAGCCTCCTTCTCGGGCGGGAACCAGCGTACAGAGGGCGTCGGACGGACCAGCCGGGGCTACGCCGTCTCGACCTTGATGACGTTCGTCGTGCCCGGGACGTTCACCGCGGTGCCGGCGGTGATGACGATCCGATCGCCGGCCGCGACGAGCCCCGACTCCCGCGCGGCGTCGAGCGCCCGCGACCAGAGATCCTCCACGTTTCTCGCCTCCTCGATCTCCGCTGCGACGACGCCCCACTCGAGGGCGAGCTGCTGCACCGCCTGGCGCTTGTGCGTGACGGCGATGATCGGACGGCGCGGCCGGTGGCGCGCGACGGCCGACGCGGTGCGCCCGCTGTAGGTGGGGACGAGGATGGCAGCGGCCCCCAGCACCTCGGCGATGTCGCAGGCCGCGTTCGACATCGCCTCTCCGACCGTCGGGAAGGGGTGGTCGGCCGCCTGAGCGAGCTCGTGCCGGTAGCTGAGGCTCGGCTCGACCGCCCGGGCGATCCGATCCATGAACGCGGCGCTGGCAACGGGGTAGTGGCCGACCGCGGTCTCCCCAGAGAGCATGAGGGCGGAGGTGCCGTCGAGGATCGCGTTGGCGACGTCGCTCGCCTCCGCCCGAGTCGGCTCGGGCCTCGTGATCATCGACTCGAGCATCTGGGTGGCGGTGATCGCCGGCTTCCCGTGCTCGAGCGCGCACAGGATGATGCGCTTCTGGACGAGCGGCACGGCCGCCGGGCCGATCTCGACCCCGAGGTCGCCGCGCGCGACCATGACGGCGTCCGAGGCGCTCACGATCGCGTCGAGCTCGGCGAGGGCCTCGGCCTTCTCGACCTTGGCGATGACGTGCGCCTTCGCGTCGGCAGCGTTCAGGAGCTCCCGCAGCCCGCGGCAGTCGGCGGCCGAACGGACGAACGAGAGCGCGACGTAGTCGACGCCGATCGAGAGCGCGAACTCGAGGTCGCTCAGGTCCTTCTCCGTCATGGAGGGGACCGGGATCGGCACCCCGGGGACGTTGACCCCCTTGTGCGCCCCGACCGCCCCGCCCACCTCGACCGTCGCCCGGATGCGTTCTCCGTCGGTCTCCTCGATGCGCAAGTGCACGAGCCCGTCGTCGATCAGCACCTCGTGGCCCGGCTGGAGCACCTCGGTCAAGACGGCGGGCAACACCGGCAGGTCGCCCGCCGCGCCCGCGCTCGCGCCCGCGCCGGAGATGTGCACCGTGTCGCCCTCGACCACGATCCGCGGTACGTCCAGGTCGCCGACCCGCAGCTTGGGGCCCTGGAGATCGGCGATCAGCGCGAGCGGCCTGCCCGCCCGCTCCTGCGCCGCCCTCACGAGCCGCGCACGCTCGCCGTGCTCCTCGTGCGTCCCATGCGAGAAGTTGAGCCGCGCGGCATCCATTCCAGCCCCGACGAGCCGATCGACCATGTCGGGCGTCGAGGTGGCGGGGCCGATCGTGCAGACGATCTTCGTGCGGCGCAGCCCGTCGGTCACACCGCGCACGTTAGCGCGCGGGGTGGCTCGCTCCCCATGCGCCTAGGGCTCGGCGCCAGACAGTCTGCCGAGCGGCATTCCGCCAACCCCTCTTAGCGGCCGGCACGAGGAAACGCCGACCAGCCGGGGTAGACGGCCTCGCCGCCCAGCTCCTCCTCGATTCGCAGCAGCTGGTTGTACTTGGCGACGCGGTCGCTGCGCGAGGGCGCCCCGGTCTTGATCTGCCCCACGCCGGTGGCCACCGCCAGGTCGGCGATGGTCGTGTCCTCCGTCTCTCCCGAGCGGTGGGACATGACGGCGGCGTAGCCGTTCGCGCGCGCGAGCTCGATGGCCTCGAGGGTCTCGGTCAGCGTCCCGATCTGGTTGACCTTGACGAGGATGGCGTTGGCGACGCCGGCTTCGATGCCGCGGCGGAGGCGCTCGACGTTCGTGACGAAGAGATCGTCGCCGACCAGCTGCACGCGCTCGCCGAGCCGTTCCGTGAGCGCCTTCCAGCCGTCCCAGTCGTCCTCGGCGAGGCCGTCCTCGATGGAGACGACCGGATAGCGTCCGCAGAGCTCGTCCCAGAGCGAGATCATGCCGGCGGCGTCGAGATCCACGCCCTCGCCCGGGAGCCGGTAGCGGCCGGCCTCGGCGAGCTCCGTGGTGGCCGGGTCGAGCGCGATCGCGACCTTCTCGGCGTGACCGGCGCGCTCGGCCGCCTCGAGGACGACGGCGATCGCCTCCTCGCTCGACGGCAGGTCGGGGGCGAAGCCGCCCTCGTCGCCAACCCCGGTGGCCAGCCGACGCTCGCGAAGCAGCTCCTTCAGGCGGTGAAAGGTCTCGGCCCCGATTCGCAGCGCCTCCGAGAACGACGACGCCCCGGCCGGGACGATCATGAACTCCTGGAGGTCGAGCGAGTTCTCCGCGTGGGCGCCGCCGTTGATCACATTCATGAGCGGCACGGGGAGCACCCGGGCGCTCGCACCTCCGAGGTGGCGGAACAGCGGCTCACCGGCCTCGGTCGAGGCGGCCTTCGCAACGGCGAGCGAGACCCCGAGCAGCGCGTTCGCGCCGAGCCTGGACTTGTTCGGCGTCCCGTCGAGCTCGAGCAGCAGCCGGTCGACGGCCGCCTGGTCGCTCGCGTCGGCTCCGGAGAGCGCCGGCCCCAGCTCGCGCTCCACGTTCTCCACGGCTCTGAGAACGCCCTTGCCGAGGTACGCGCCGGCGTCGCCGTCCCGCAGCTCGACCGCCTCGAACTGCCCCGTCGAGGCGCCCGACGGGACCGCGGCGCGGCCACGGGCGCCGGAGCCCAGCCCGACCTCGACCTCGACGGTCGGGTTGCCGCGAGAGTCGAGGATCTGCCGGGCGTGGACGTCGACGATCTTCATGCGAGCGCCTCCTTACGACCTCTTGGCAAGTCTGTAGTAGCGATCCTGCTCCTCCAGGCCGAGCGAGCGCCAGTCGCGCCCGTCGCGCTCGGCCAGCTCCGCGGCGAGCTCGACACGCTCGACGAAGCGGGCAGTCGTCGCGCGCAGCGCCAGCTCCGGGTCGACGTTGAGCGCCCGCGCGAGGTTCACGACGGTGAAGAGCAGGTCGCCGATCTCGGCGAAGACCCGCCCCGGCGGCTCGGTCTCGGGGGTCGGACGGCCGCCGACGACCGAGCTCGGCCTCGAGCTCGTCCGCCTCCTCTCGAACCTTGGCGAGGGGGCCGGCGGCGTCGAGCCAGTCGAACCCGGCGGCGGCGGCCCGGCGCTGTGTCTTACGCGCCTGCAGGAGCGCCGGGAACGTCTCGGGGACGTCGTGGAAGATCCCCTCCCGCTCCTCCTGCTCGCGCTTCAGCTCCTCCCAGCGACCCTTGACCGCGCCCGGCGTGGACAGCTCTGCGTCCCCGAAGACGTGCGGGTGTCGCCGCACGAGCTTGGCGTGGATCCCGCGCGCCACTTCGGCGAGGTCGCCGGCGCCACGCTCCTCCAGCAGGAGGGCGAGGAAGACCGTCTGGAACAGGAGGTCGCCGAGCTCGTCGGCCAGCTTCGCGTCGTCACCGGCCTGCACCGCGTCGGCCACCTCGTAGGCCTCCTCGACGGTGTGGGGGACGATCGTGCGCTCCGTCTGGGCGCGGTCCCAGGGACAGTCGCGCCGGAGCCGCTCGGCGAGCTCCTGCAGATCGACGAGCGCCCGCTCGAGCTCGGCGCCGCCACCCACGGGGCTATTCGTCGGTGGTGGTGGTGTCGCTCTCGCCGGACGTCGTCTCGGGCTCCGGCGGCGGCTCGAAGCCCGGCGCGTAGGCGACCTGGTCCGCGAAGCGCGCCTGGAGCTCCTCGACCCACTCGTTGATGCGGGTGTTCTTCTTCTCCTCGACCAGCGTCGTTGAGATCTGCTCCTCGACGTCGGCGAGCTCCTGCGCGGAGGCCTCGACGACGTCGTCGACCGCTTCGATCACGTGCCAGCCGAACTGCGTCTTCACGGGCTCGGACAGCTCACCCGTCTCGAGCTCGAACGCCACCTCGTCGAACGGCGCCACGGTCGCGCCCTTCTGGGCGGTGAAGTCGCCGCCCTCCTTCGCCGAGGCGGGATCCTCCGAGAACTCCTTGGCCAGCTTGGCGAAGTCGGCGCCGTTCTCGAGCTGCCGGTGGATCTGGTCGGCCTTCGCCTTCGTCTTCACGAGGATGTGCCGGACCTCGCGCGACGCCGGCTGCTCGAACTGCGCCTCGTTCTCCTCGTAGTACGCCTGGATGTCCTCGTCGGTGACCTCGACCTCGCTCGTGATCTTCTCGAAGATCTTCTCGGAGAGCATCCGAGTGCGCAGATCCTTCAGCACTTGCTCCTCCGTCAGGCCCTGCTTCTCCAGCTCCTCCGCATACGCAGCCTCGTCGCCTTCGAAGAACTGCTGCTTGAGCTCATCGAGGCGCTCGTCAAGCTCCTCGTCGGTCACGGTGATGTCGAGCTCCTCGGCGGCGATCTCGAACTGCGCCTGCTCGACGAGGCTGCGGACGAGCGCGTTGCGGAGCTGCGCGAACTCGGGCGTCCCGGCCGCGGGGAACTCCTGCTCGCGGGCTTCGTAGGTCGCCTGCGCCTGGCTCAGCAGCCTGTCGTACTCGGACTTCGGTATCTCCCTGTCGCCGACGACGGCGATGGCGTCCGCCGGCACGTCGGCCGTCTGGCTCTCGTCTTCGTCCCCGCCTCCGCAACCGGCGGCTGCGACACCGAGCGCGAGCGCAGCGAAGACGGTGATGATGCGAATCCAAAGAGGCATGGGCGTGCTGGCTAGGCCGAAAGCCGTAAATCGAGGATAGCATCGACGAGCGCGACCGCTTGGGGGAACCGCTCCCCGCGCTGCGTGAGCTCGCGCTTCGCGCTCGAGTAGACGGCGATCGGCGCCGTGGAGCGGAGCTCCCGTAGCTCGGCCGAGCCGAGCACGAGCGGCCCGACCACGGCGCGGCCGCCGCGAAAGACGAGGTAGTCGGCGCCGATCCGGGCGAGCTTCAGCTTGACCTCCTGGATCGCGAAGAGGCTCTCAACCGGCTCGGGCATCGGCCCGAAGCGATCTTCAGTGGCGGCCTGGAGCTCGCGCAGCTCGTCCTCGGACTCGGCGAGCGCCAGGCGCCGGTGGAGGTCGATCTTCTGCGCCTCCGCAGGCATGTACTCGGTCGGGACGAAGGCGTCCACCTGGGCATCGACGCGCACTGGCCGCGCGACGGCTCGGCGAGTGCCACTGAGCTCGGCGACCGCCTCGCCCAGGAGCTCGACGTAGAGCTCGAAGCCGATGGCGGCCACGTGACCGGACTGCTCGGCGCCGAGGAGATTCCCGGCGCCCCGGATCTCGAGGTCGCGCATGGCGATGGCGAACCCGCTGCCGAGCTCCGTGTGGTCGGCGAGCGTGGCGAGCCGTGCCCGGGCTTCCGGCGTCAGCTCCTGGCCGTCGGGATAGAAGAGGTAGGCGTGCGCGAGCACGTCGCTTCGGCCCACCCGCCCGCGGATCTGGTAGAGCTGCGCCAACCCGAGCGCGTCGGCCCTCTCGATGACGAGCGTGTTCGCCTGGGGGATGTCGAGGCCGGACTCGATGATCGTCGTCGACACGAGCACGTCCGCGTCGCCGGCGAGGAACGAGAGCATGTGGCTCTCGAGCTCCCGCTCGGGCATCTGCCCATGCGCGGCCAGAAAGCGAAGCTCGGGGCACAGCTGCCGGAGGTGCTCGGTCGCTTCCTCGATCGTCTCGACGCGGTTGTGGAGGTAGAACGACTGGCCGCCGCGCTCATGCTCTCGTAGGAGCGCGGCGCGTACGAGCTCCTCGTCGTACTCGCCGACATGTGTCCGGATCGGCCGCCGCCCCTGCGGCGGCGTCTCGATGACGCTGATGTCCCGCAGCCCGGCCAGCGACATGTGCAGCGTGCGCGGGATGGGCGTCGCCGAGAGCGAGAGGACGTCCAGCTCGAGCCGCAGCTGTCGAAGCAGTTCCTTCTGGGCGACGCCAAAGCGCTGCTCCTCGTCGACGATCACGAGCCCGAGGTTCTTGGCGACTACATCGCGGGAGAGGGCCCGATGCGTGCCGATGAGGACGTCGACCTTGCCCGCTGAGAAGTCCGCCAGCACGCGCCTTACGTCCGCCGGCTTGCGAAAGCGGCTCACCATCTCGACCGAGACCGGGAGGTCGCGATAGCGCTCCCGAAACGTGCTCCAGTGCTGCTGGGCGAGAATCGTCGTCGGAGAGAGCAGGAGAGCCTGCGCCCCGTTGGCGACGGCGATGAAGGCCGCGCGCACGGCGACCTCGGTCTTCCCGTAGCCGACGTCGCCGCAGACGAGTCGGTCCATCGGCCGCGGCGCCTCGAGATCCTCCTTCACGACCTCGATCGCCTGCTGCTGATCGGGAGTCTCCTCGTAGGCGAAGCTCGCCTCGAGCCGCTCGACGAGCTCGGTGTCCGCCTCGAACGCGACACCTTCCGCACGCTGGCGCTGCGCGTAGAGAACGATGAGCTCGCCCGCGAGCGCCTGCGCGCCGGCTCGCGCGCGGTTCTTGATCGTCTCCCAGGCCTTGCCCCCCAGCTTCGAGAGCGCCGGCGCGTGCCCGTCGGCGCCCACGTAGCGCGAGACCTTGGCGATCTGCTCGTGCGGCACGTAGAGCCGGTCGTCGCCCCTGAAGGCGAGGAAGAGGTAGTCCCGCGTGACACCCGCGACGGTCTTCGTTTCGAACCCGAGCAGCTTGCCCATGCCATGGTCCTCGTGGACGACGTGATCGCCGCTTCGCAGATCGGCGAAGCTCTGCAGCGCCCTCCCGACCCTGACGTCCGCCCGAGGGGGACGCTTGCGGAAGACCTGCGTGTCGGGAAGGAGGATCAGGTCGAGGTCCCGGAGGACGAAGCCTCGGCGCGCGGGCGAGACCGCAAAGACGAGGCCTGGCTCCTTGGGCAGCTTTCCGACATCGAGCACGGTGGCGTCGAGCCTCCTCAGCAGCCCCTTCGTCCGCAGAGCCTCGCCGCGGTGCGCGAACGTGACGATCACCCGGTTCCCGCCGCGAACGTAGGCGAGCAGATCTCGCTCGGCTTCGGCGAGGCCGCGAGCCGCGACGGCGGGCCTCTGGGCCTCGAACGCGTGTCGTTGGCCGGCCGGAAGCTGGGACAGGCGGAGGGCGTCACCGAGCGCGAGCTCGACCCCGAGCTCCTCCCGCACCGCCTCTTGTGCCTCCTCCGCCTGCCAGACGGCGTCAGGGGCGGGGAGAGGGGTGACGAGGTCGTCCGGAATCGTCCCTGCCTCCACGCCGTCGTCCGCGGGTTCCTGCCGGGCGAGGTCGAGGCGACGCTCGGACGCCGGATAGACGGTCGCCTCCTCGAGCGCATGCAGCGTCCGCTGGGTGAAGGGCGAGAACGCGCGCAGCGACTCGATCTCGTCCCCGAACAGCTCCAGCCGGACCGGCTCGCGGCCGGTCGAGGGGAACACGTCGACGATCCCGCCGCGAACCGCGAACTGCCCACGCTCCTCCGCCTGCGGCACGCGCTCGTAGCCCGCGAGGGCAAGCCGCATGGCGAGCGCCTCCGCGCCGGGCTCGTCGCCGATTCTAAGGACGATCGGGTCGGGTCGCGCCTCTGAAGGCGGTACGCCCTCCGCGAGGCCCAGCGCCGAGGCGCAAACCAGCCCGTCCGAGGCAAGCACCTCGAGGGCCCGCGCCCGCTCGCCGACGAGGTGCGGAGGAGGCTCTAGCCCGCTTCCCCAGCGCACTCCGCGCGAGGCGAAGAGGCCGACCCGATTCTCCCCGAGATACCACCCCGCGGCGTCGGCGACGTCGCGCGCCTGGGCGTCGTCGGGGAGCACGCAGGCGAGCGGCCCGCCCCGGGCCTGGAGAAGGGCGGCGAGGAAGAGGGGCAGAAGCGGCTCCGACACCCGAGCGTCGCCCGGATCGGCCAGGAAGGCGAGCAGCCGCTGGCTCTCGGCGAGCTCGTCAGCGAGCGGCGCGAGCGCGGGTGAGCGAACTGTGGACGACCGGTCCATGACGACTGGCGGAACACGTCGTTCCGCGGGGTCATCGTAGCCACCGTGGGAGCCCGTACGATGGCCGCGTGGCCGGCGAGCTACTCCCCATCGGGACGCGCCCCCGCTTGGTGGCGGCGTTCGACCCGCCGGATGCGGGCACGGCCTACCGAGCATGGCTCGAGCGCCATGACGAGGCGCTCGCGGCCGTGCCGGCGCAGGCGTTTCGGGTCGAGTACGGCAGAGCGCCAGGCGGCGGCTTGTTCGTGCGCGTCCGCCTGGCGGAGGAGTACCTGGCGCCCGATCTCGCCTCCTAGGGGCCGGCGGACGGGAGGCGCTTGCCGGCCCGCCGAGCAGGGCGCGAAGGCCCAGCTCACGAGGGGCGGAGCCCTAAGGTCGGATCCCGTTTCTGCCGAAGGTAGGAGGAGCACCGGCGTCGGGCCGCTACGGCGCGCGGAGCATCTGCGGCGGGTCGCCCTCCAGCAGGGCGGCCCGCCTTCTTTGTATCTCGCTGACCGAACCCCCTGTGGGGGGCGCAACGCCCCCCTGCATTCACACTATCGCCGGAGCCCGCACCAGACTGCCGCGAGATCGCGCCGGAACCGTGCCTCGGGAGCTGGCTGCTACGCGCGTTCGTTGAAGCGCCGCTGCGCCTCTTCAAGGCCGTCGCGGACGACTGTCTCGACCGCATCGGCTCCTCGAGCCACGAGGGCTTCGACGTCGACCTCAGGGGGAAAGGGAGTCAGTACCCAGTCGGCCACTGGCCGGGGATCCCCACGCTCGGGACGCCCGACCCCCACGCGTAGCCGCATGAACTCGGGTGTTCCAAGATGCTGTGCGACCGAGCGCAGGCCGTTGTGGCCCGCCAAGCCCCCGCCCATTCTTACCTGAAGCCGACCCAGGTCGAGATCGACTTCATCGTGGACGACGAGCAGCTGTTCGGGCGGAAGCTTGAAGTAGCGCACGGCCGCCCCAACCGAACGTCCCGACTCGTTCATGAACGTCTGCGGCGCGAGGAGGGCCACCCGCGCATCATCGAGCCGGAGCTCTGCGAGCTTGCCGGAGAACTTCGATCGGCTGGAGGCTCCTCGCCGGCGGGCAACCTCGGCGCAGACCATGTGCCCGATGTTGTGACGCGTCCGCTCGTACTTGCGGCCGGGATTCCCGAGCCCTGCTACCAGCAGGTCGAGCGTCGAGGCCGGCGCGCCCCGACGGAAGAGGCGCATCGAGCCCTAGCCTTCGCCAGGCTCTTCGCCGCCGCTGTCGCTCTCGGCCTCGGCCTCGCCCTCGGGCGCCTCCCCCTCACCTTCGACAGCCTCCTCGCCCTCGAGCTCTTCCTCGACCTCCTCGGGCTCCTCGACCTTGGTCGGCGGGGTGACAGTCAGGACGACCGAATCCGGATCATCCAGGAGCTTGACGCCCTCGGGCGCGGCGATGTCCGCGACCCGGAGACTGTCCCCGATGGTCATGGCCGAGATATCGAGCTCGAGCTGGTCGGGCACCTCCATCGGCAAGGCCTCGACATTGACCTCGCGGAGGACGAGCGTCAGCACGCCGCCCTCCTTGACCCCGGGCGACTCGCCGACGGGCTCGACCGCCACCTGGGACTGAATGACCTGGTCGAGGCGCACCTCGTGCAGGTCGATATGGAGGAGCCTGGGGCGCACGGGGTCGAGCTGATACTCCTTGAGGACCGCGTGATGCGCCGTCTTCTGACCGTCGAAGACCACGTCGAGGATGGCGTGCAGGCCATGCTCGCCCGTCAAGACGCGCCTGAGCTCCCGCTCCTCGACCGCGAAGGGATGCGCGTCCTTGCCCGATCCGTAGAGAACGCCCGGGATCAGCCCATCCGCGCGCAACCGCCGCGAGTCGGCACTGCCTCCCTCATCACGCGGCTTGACGTCCAGCTTGATTCGCTCACCGGCCATTCCGGCGGGCAAGTCTAGCTGAGCGGCGCTAGCCGGCCGCCCACTGCGACTCGATCGTGCCTTGGATCTGCGAGACGTAGACGCCCAGCTCACGTTGACGATCGGCCAATCGCTCCTCGCGGATCGCCACGAGATCCTCACGCCGCTCGATCTCCTCCTCGCGCAGCTCGAGATCCGCCTCCAGGACGGCCTTCCTCGCCTCGAGGTCGTTCTCGCGCTGCTCGAGCTCGCCGCTCCGCTCCCGCAGCTGCTGCTCCAGCTCGCTCGTACGCCGCTCCCGCCGCTCGAGGCTCTGTTGCGACTCGACGATCGTCGCCTCGGGGCCGATCCTGGCTTCCAGCTCCTCGACGCGCCGCTGACGCTCGTCCAGGTCCGCCTCCACCGCGTGGAGGCGCGCCTCCCGCTCTTCCAGCTTGCGCCGGGCATCCGCCATACCGAGATCGTCGTGCGCGCTCTCCGGGTCACGGCGGCCCAGCTGGTCGATGTTCTGGATCTCGACCTTGATGACGGGCGGGATCAGCCCCCCGCTCGGTGGAGGGGCCGTCGACGCGTTGTCCGGCGCCCGCTTCCGGCGGCGACGCTTCCGCCGACGGGCAGGCTCAGGCCGCTCCGCCGGGGAGGGGTTCGGCGTGTCAATCACGTCCGCGCGGCATGCACAACGGACGATGAACGTCTCGGGACAGCGCGGGCATCCCCCACTTTGGCCATCTCGTGTCGGATCCCACTTTTCGGGGATCCCGGCTTCTGCCGCACGGAACGACACTGAGAGAGCGTGACTGCGGCACCACACGGATGGCAGCTTCGCCGGTCCACGGGCTTGAACGATCCCGGGGCGTCGCCGATGGTGTGGAAGCAGGGCACCCTCGAGAGGCGACGATGATCGGGCGCATGGGCGCGATAGTCACTGCCGTCCTAGTCGTCGTGCTCGCAGCGGCCGCGCCGGCCGGCGCCAACCACACGCTCGCACACAAGGTGCAGGCACTGACGGCGAAGCTCAACTGCCTGCAGAAATACCCCGTCTTCGCGTTCGCGGACTACGCCTACTACGACCTCGGCGACCCCGCTGTCCAGGTCCTGGACACGAGCCTGCCGCCCGGGCCCGTGCAGGTCCTCCGCGACAACCAGGAGATCACGGCGCTCGATTTCAACTACGGGGCGACGATCGGGCAGAGCGACGCCTTCCTGCTCGGCGTCAAGAACACGAGCTCATGCAAGTCCAAGTTCCCGACGGCATCGAACCCGGTGTCATTCGCGCGCGTCGCTTCGACAGCGAAGATGCTGCGCCTTCAGTAGCGAGGCGGCGGCCCTCGTCGTCTAGCCGACGATCTCGCCCGGGCACTCTGGATGGAGCAGCTCCCAGACGAGCAAGTGCGCCTCCACTTCGCGACGTCCCTGCTCCTCGCTCGGCGCGTCGGGTCGCTCGGCCTCGAGCTCCCGGTCGCCGACCGGCCGCACGGCGAAACCCGAGCGCGCGTAGTGAACGCTCAGCTCCTCGCGCAACGAGGGATCGGGGATTCGGAGTCGTACGGGCCGCAGTTCTCGAACGGTGATCGGCTCCCACGCCGGCCGCCGCACCCCTCGACCGAGGGCTTCTTCGGGACAGGAAGGCAACCATCCTGAGTAGGAGGGCGGCGGGTCGGCCACAAAGGAAGCCTCGTCGTCTCATGTCGGTGGTCCAAAGACCTCTATAGCCGTCGTCTCGCAGCCCCGGCCCAGTCCCTTCCGTTGATGACGCCACCGTCTATGCGAACATCTGTTCGTGACCTCGCAAGGCTCAGCCTGCGCCCGCTTTCGCCGCGGCGTCGACTCGAGGAACCCAACCGTGGCTCTGGCAACAGCAACCGAGCTCGACTTCGGCAGCCTCCCGGACGCGCTCGAGCTCGTCCTGCTACTGGTCGACGATCCGGGGCGGTTTCGGCGGGCGGCCCTGCGCTGGCACGCGCGCTACTGCGCCGACCTCCCGGACGTTGGGTTCGAGGAGGCGCACGCCGTGCTCGCGTGCCTGGCCGGCTTGGCGGGGCGCGCCCTAAGCCCGCGGCGGCTGCGCTGGCCGAGCTCGTCCGCCGGCGCGGGCTTGAGCGGGCGAGTCAGACGCTGATCTCCTGTCGGCCCCTATACCTAGGCAGGGCGGGTCGACCCGGCGGAAACGGCCCTCTAGGCAGGTTGCCGCTGCCGGCGTGCCTCACTCTTGCCGGGGCGTCGGTCAGGGTAGTCCTAGGGTCACCTTGCGGTCCCGCGCCCCGGCCTTTGACGCCGCATTCTCGATCGAGCGCGACATGGATTGTTTTAGAGCAGTCGAAGTGGAGACATGGAGGGCGGCTGCGCACCCGCAACTGCCCTCGATGCAAGGTGGGCGCTAAACGCAGCGGATCATCGACTTCTCGACGGTCGCGGTCACAACGCCGTTCGCGTTCACGGTCAGGTGAACGACGTCCGTCTGGAGGAAGTTCTGCGCACTCCCTTCCCCGATGATCTTGAAGCTGTTCACGAAGGTGTCCGAGATGCCGCCCTTCGCCTTGATCGTCGTCGTCCCTTGCGTCACGCCTGTGGCGTGATAGGTCGCGCCGCTCGTCAGTCCCACGCCGGTGATCCCTTGAGGATTGAAGTGGAATCCGACGGCGAGGTTGCCGCCCGAGCTTTCGGTGGTGCGGAACTGGGCGAGGAGCGTGCCGCTCAGATGGATCGCCTCGCCGCAGGCCTCTTCGGGGGCAAGGACGACGTCGAATGGGATCTTCTCGGTGGTTGCTCTCGCCGAAGCTGACGTGACCGCAAGCAGGCCGAACCCAACGAGGGCAAGCACAACAATCGGATGGCGCCGCATGGTCTCCCTTTCCTCTCGTTATGTGGCGGGAGTCCCTAGCCTTCCGCCGAGTGAGTCAAGGAGTCTCTAGCCTTCCGCCGAGTGAGTCAAGAGCCGCTCCCACGTCGCATTCTCAACAGAGGACGACACGTTAAGTCGCCCTCGCCCTGATTCCCACCAGCGCGAGGGCGACCACTGAAGGGGCAACCCCAGGGGAGGGGAATTCGCCCCGTCACATCGTAAGGCAGAGCGCCCCGGGCGGTTGCCCGGGACGCTCGAGTTGGTTGGTTGAGGGATGGTCCGGGCTAGGGCACGAGGCCGACGCGGCGGACGAAGGTGTTTCCGGGATCCGTTCCGAACGGCTGCGACCAGAACGGCAGCCAGTCCTCGCCGTCGGTGTCCATGCCGACGTAGTCCCCGACGAACCACCCGCGGGCGAAGGGCGCCTGGCGCATGTTGTACGAGGCGTCGGTGGTCCGCACTTCCGCGCCCCAGTTCGCCGCGTTCGCGCATGCGCTCGGCGTGGTGGGATGGCAGTGGGCGAGGAACTCGTCCGTAGCCAGCGGCTCGATCGCCGGGAAGGCCTGGTTGGCTCGGAAGTCCGAGTACCTGACGCCGATGGTCCCGTCGTCGAGCACGCTCGCGACCGGGTTGAACGCCTGTTGGTTTCCGAGACTGATGTCCGTCGGCGTCTGGTTCACCTTGATCGTCGGCGACCAAGTCAACCCGCCATCAAGCGACTGCGTGAAGGCGATGCTGCTGCGCGGGCCGAACCGAGAGTCCTGGAAGACGACGTAGATCGCGCCGCTGTTCGGGTCGACCGTCACCTGCGGGATGATGTCGCCCGTCCGGACCGGATTCGTCGCAGGGTTGGGGTCGTCCGGATCGACTACCAGGCCCTGGAAGGTGTTGTGCCTGTCGACGGTGATCGCGTTCTTCGACCAGGTGGCTCCATGATCTGTCGAGCGGATCACCGCGATGCTGAAGCCGCGACCCGGAGGACGGTTCGCCCGATTCTGGATCAGGTCGAACACATCCACAAGTTCGCCGTCGAACTGGGCGTTATCCGGCAACACGACGATCTGGTTTCCGATCGTCTGGTTGAGCGTGCCTGGCTGGAAGATCAATCGGGCCGTCTCCCAGCTGGCACCGCCGTTCGTCGTCCGCGAGAACCAGACCGGCCCACGGAAGGCAAGCGCGTTCTCGAACGCTTTCGGGTTCGGCGTCTCCCCCGGCGGCGAGACCAGCCGATCCCACACCGCATACACGAAATCCGAGTCGTTCGGGTCGGCGGTGAGCGTATTCTTGTCGTTCAGGACGTTCGGGTTCTCGTCCCGCTTGAGCGTGATCGGATCGCTCCACGTTGCCCCGCCGTCGGTCGAACGCATCACGAGCATCGCGTTCGGGCTGGTGCCGAACCCACCGGGGTTCGTGTCAATGGACAGGGTCATGAGGTAGGCGCTCCCGTTCGGCGAGAAGTCCACCCACGGGTCCGAGGCCCGCTCGTAGTTGCCGCCGTTCGCGGCCGTTCCCCCGGTACAGATCGTCGACTTCGTGTTCGCGTTTACCGTCCACGTGAGCCCGCCGTCGAAGCTCGACGCGGTCACGTCCCTCGCGGGCACCGCCGTTGTTCCAGCGGTCCTGCTGGTAGGCTCCGACGAGGTTGTCCGGGTTGGCCGGATTGACGGCGACCCAAGGCTCAACCTCGCTGTTCACGACGTTGATCCCCGAGCCCGGCTGGTCCCCCAGGCAGCCCGCAATCGGACTGGCACCCGAGGCCTGAACGGCCGGGCCCACGTTCGCCGCCGGCACCGCTCCGGCCACCGGCGTCAGAACGACGACGGCAAGCGCCACCGCCGCCCCTGACAGACGGCTCCTTGCTCTGTGCATAGCCCCTCCTTCCCCTAACGGGTCTCCCACCAAGAGAGGTTCCGGGAGTCCCGTGCGCAAGGGTTACACCGATCCGGCGGCAGGTCAAACCGTCTCGTCGAGATAGGCCCCCACCACCTCCGGGGCGACGTACACATCGGGCGGGATCGGCCACTCCCACACCCGCGACCACACATGCGTGTGCTCGGCGGCAGCAGCCGCACGGCGAGAGTTCGTCACCGCGGCCCCATTCCTCGCACCCGCCACCCGGTTGCAGCGTCGATGCGAAGCTCCGAGGTAGCCGGAGCGATCAGGGCCATGATCCAGATCCCAATCCTCCCCCAGCCGGATCGGAAGGCTGCACCTCGCACACTCCGCTCGCCCGGCGGCCACAACGCGGGCCACCTGAGCACGTAACGTCCGATGCGCTGCCCCGTAGCCACGAGCCTCACGAGACTTCGTCGCCCACTTCGCCCGCACCTCCGGCGGCGGACCCGGCCGATATGGCCGACCCGCCCCGCAAACACGGACACGGGTGCCGGCGTGGACGGCGAAGGAGCTCGCCCGCTTCCTCGACCATGTTCGGGGCGACCGGCTGTTCCCGCTGTGGCGGCTGGCCGCGACGACGGGGATGCGCCGTGGCGAGCTCGCCGGCCTTACCTGGCGCTGCCTCGACCTCGAGGGCGCCCGCCTCTCAGCGGAGCAGCAGCTTGTTCCCACCCGTGGCGGCGTCAGCTTCGGCCCGCCAAAGTCGTCCCGCTCCCGGCGGACGATCTCGCTCGACTCCGAAACGGTGGAGGCGCTGCGCGAACATCGGGAGGCGCAGCTGCTCGAGCAGGCTTTCGCCGGGGCCGCTTACGTCGACCAGGATCTCGTGTTCGCCGACGGGCTCGGCGGGCCGATCCACCCGCAGCGGCTAACGCAGTGGTTCGGGGAGAAGCGGAAGTCGGCCGGCCTCCCCACGGGAACCCTTCACGTGCTCCGACACACGGCGGCCACGCTCGCGCTCACGAGCGGCATCCCGGTTCACATTGTCGCCGCCAGGTTGGGCGACGACGCGAACACCGTGTTGTGGACATACGCGCACCTGCTGCCACAGTCGGACGAGCAGGCGGCCGAACGGGTCGCTGCGCTGCTCGCCGGTTAGCGCCCGGTTAGCAAGCGCCCCGCAAACCCGCATGGTTGGGCGAGAACGCTAAAAGAGCTGGTTCTCGCCCGCGAAGATGGCGGAGACCGATTCGTCCGCGAAGACGTTCTCGATCGTCTCGGCGAGGATGCCCGAGATCGTGAGCACGGTGAGCTTGTCCGGGCGGTTCAACTCGGGGATGGGCACCGTGTCGGTGACGGCGAGCCCCGCCAGCTCCGAGCCGGCGACCTTCTCCAGCGCGTCACCGGGAAAGAGGCCGTGCGTGGCGCACCCGTAGACCTTCGTCGCGCCGGCGCTGAGAAGCGCCTGCGCCCCGGCGACGAGCGTCCCACCCGTGACGATGATGTCGTCGCTCATGATCGCCACCTTGCCGCGCACGTCGCCGACCACCTCCGTCACCGAGGCGACGTCGTGAGCCGGCCGCTCCTTGTTCATGAGCGCAAAGTCCGCGTCGAGCATCTGGGCGAACTTCGTCGCCATCTTCGCCCGCCCCGGGTCGGGCGAGACGGCCACGACGTCCTCGCCGTGGAGCCCGAGCGTCTCGCGGTAGTAGCGCGCGAACAGCGGGAGGGCGGTCATGTGGTCGACAGGTATCCGGAAGAAGCCCTGGATCTGGCCGGCGTGGAGATCCATCGTGAGAACGCGGTCGGCGCCGGCGGCGTCGAGGACGTCGGCAAGGAGCTTCGCGGTGATCGGCTCGCGCGGAGCCGACTTCTTGTCCTGCCGCGAGTACGGGAACCAGGGCATGATCGCGGTGATCCGGTTGGCCGAGGCGAGCTTGGCCGCCTGGATCATGATCTGGAGCTCCCAGAGATAGTCGTTCGTCGCCCGGCCGTGGCAGGCCTGGACGATGAAGACGTCGGCGCCGCGGATCGACTCCTTGTAGCGGACGTAGGTCTCGCCGTTGGCGAACGTCTTCAGCTTCACGTCGCCGAGCTCGATGTTGAGCTGGTCGGCGATCTTCTGAGCCAGGAGAGGGTGCGAGCGACCCGAGAAGAGCATGAGCTTCCCGGAGGGCCCTCGTTCGATCCACCGGCCCCGCTCGCCGTGCGGTTGCGCGCTGTGCTCGGGCGTCACGCCGAGGCCCGGAAGCGAGAGCTCAGTCGTTCCGCTTTCCACGCAGGTAGCCCTCCTTGGTGACCTGTCTGGCCCGCGCGATCGCGAGCGAGTCGGGCGGAACGTCCTCGGTGATGTACGAGCCGCCACCAATCCATGCGTCGTCTCCGATCGTCACGGGAGCCTCGAATCCATTCTGAATCCCGGTCCTGACGTTCCGACCGATCGTCGTCCGGGCTTTCTCACGGCCCGGCTCGTGCGGGAAGTTGGCCGTGATGGTGCCGGCGCCGACGTTCGTGCCGTCCCCCACCTCGGCGTCCCCGAGGTAGGAGAGATGCGGCACCTTCGTGCCCTCGCCGATCTGCGCGTTCTTGAGCTCGACGAACGTGCCGGCTTTGACGCGCGCCGCGAGCACCGTTCCGGGTCGAAGGTAACAGAACGGCCCCACGAGCGCGTCCTCCCCGATCGTCGCGTCGACTACAACGGCATGCGGGCCCACCTCCGCCCCCCGCCGCACGACGGATCGGCCCCGCAACGAGGTGAACGGGTGGATGACCGTGTCCGCCTCGATCTCGACCTCGGGCTCGATCCAGGTGGTCGCGGGATCGACGACGGTGACCCCTGCCTCCAGGTGTCTCGCAATGATCTGGTCGCGGAGCTCGGCTCCGGCCGTCGCCAGATCGGCCCTGGTGTTCACGCCTTCGCCGACACGGGGGTCCTCCGCACGGTACACCGCTACCACCCGTCCGTCATCCACCAGATGGCGGACGGCATCGGTCAGGTAGAGCTCCCCCTGGACGTTGTCGGTGTCGAGATTGGCGAGGCCCTCCCAGAGCGCGTCGGCGTCGAACACGTAGACGGACGAGTTCACCTCCCGGATTGCGAGCTGCTCGGCGTTTGCGTCTCGCGCCTCGACGATCGCCTGGAGCCGACCCGATGCGTCGCGGACGATACGCCCGTACGAGCCGGGATCGTCCGGCTCGAACGAGAGCACGGTCGCCGCAGCGTCTTCCTGCCGGTGGAGGTCGAGCAGCCGACGCAGCTCGACAGCCGAGAGCATCGGTGCGTCCCCCGCCAGCACGACGACGTCGCCCTCGAAGCCCGCCAGCACCGGGCGGGCTGAGGCAACAGCGTCGCCGGTGCCGCGGGGCGTCTCCTGCACCGCCAGCTCGACCCCGTCCGGCAGCGTGCCCTCGAGCTCCGGCAGGGTTCCCGGGGACGTGACGACCACGAGCGGGCTCGGACCGAGCTCGCCTGCTGCCGCGATCGTCCAGTCGACGAGACGCCGCCCCAGCAGCTCGTGCAGGTGCTTGGGGCGGCTCGAATGCATACGAGTGCCCAGGCCCGCGGCCATCACCACCGCTGCGAGAGGAGTGTCTGTCACGAGGGGCTCATGGCTGGGGCGGGAGGATTCGAACCTCCGATCACGGGACCAAAACCCGTTGCCTTACCACTTGGCTACGCCCCACCGCAGGTCGAGTATAGGCCCGGGCGCGGGCGGTCACCGACGGTCCATGAGCAGCATCAGGAGCAGGACGGCGGCCATCAGGACGAGGATGACGATCGCGAAGACCTTGGCGACCGCCCAGAGCACGGGGACGATCACCGCGATCAGCTGGGATGCTGCCAGGATCCACGCGACCTCGCGGAGGGCGTGGAACCGAGCGCCGCGGGCGACGAAGACGTAGAGGACGACCGTGGCTCCTGCGAGTGCGAGGACCCAGAACCATCCGAGACCGCCGAGGACGACGAGCAGGCTCTCCACCAAGCCGATCAGGAGCGCGAGGCGGAGCCGTCGCTCGCGAAGCCAGAACCCCCGGCCGCTCTCGCCGGCCTCGATGGCGGGAGAGGTCGTCACCCGCGCGACGTTACCAGACGGGTGCGGCGACCCAGACGCGTGCGCGGCGCCCGAGCCGGCGTGCCGCGGCCCGAGCCTCCGACTGGGTCGTGAAGAGGCCGTAGACGGCCGGTCCGGCGCCGCTCACGTCGGCCCGGAAGGCGCCCGCAGCTTGGAGCTCGGCGGCGAGCTCGGCGGCTCCGGAGGCTTCGGCGAGGTCGTTCGGCGGCAACGCGGCGAGGTCGGTCGCTCGGCGCACGACCTGCAAGGCCTGCAGGAGCTGTTCCTTTCGGCCGGCGAAGCTCGTGCCGCCTCCAAGCTCGTCGAAGCGCGCGTAGACCTGCCTCGTTGAGCCCTTCTCGAGCTCAGGCGAAAGCGCGAGCACGACCCAGAAGTCCTGCGGGAGCTCGAGCGAGGACAGGCGATCGCCGCGGCCTTCGGCCAGCTTCGGCCCGGGGCTCAGGAAGAAGGGCACATCGGCGCCGAGCTCCGACGCGAGCGCGTGCAGCCCTTCGGGGCCGAGGCGCCTCCGAAGGGAGGCGTCGGCGAGCACGAGGGCGGCCGCAGCGTCGGCGCTCCCGCCTCCGAGGCCGGCGGCGACCGGGATCTCCTTCTTGATTCGGACGCGCCATGCAGGCTCGACGCCGGCTTCGGTGGCCAAGCGGACGAGCGCCGTGGAGACGAGCGTGTCGTCCGGGAAGCCTTCCACCCCGAGCCGCTCGCTCGCCTCGAGCTCGATGCGATCGCAGAGGTCGATCCGCTGAAGAACCGTGACGACCTCGTGCAGGCCGTCGGGCTGGCGCGGTCCCACCACGAGCGCGAGGTTGATCTTCGCAGCGGCAATCACCCGTGCGGGCGTCATGGCTCGAGAAGCTCGCCGAGTCGCAGGAACTCGCCCGGAGTCAGCTCCTCGGCGCGCACGCTCGCCGGACGGCCGAGCGCGGCGAGCGCGCGAGAGACACGCTCGCGATCGGCGACGCCCGCGAGCTCCAGGGAGTTAGCCAGCGTCTTGCGCCTGTGGGCGAAGGCGGCCTGGGCGACCCGCCGAGCGCGCCCGAGCTCGGAGTCCCAGTCCCGCGTGCGCCTGAACGCGACGAGCGCGGAGTCGACGTTGGGCGGCGGCCGGAAGCACGTGCGCGCGACAGGATGCAGGCCCGTGCGCTCCACGGCCAGCTGGAGGACGACGGACACCGCCCCGTACTCCTTCGTCCCGGGAGAGGCGAGGAAGCGGTCCGCAACGTCACGCTGCACCATCACGCACCACTGGGTCACGGACGGAAGCGTCACGAGCCCTTCCATGACGATCGGCGTCGCCACGTTGTACGGGAGGTTGGCGACGAGCTTCGTCGGCGGGGGATCGAATCCGGGGAGCATGAGCTTGAGCGCGTCGCCGAAGATGAGCTCGACGTTTTCGCAGCCTGCGAGACGTTTGCGAAGCGTCGGCTCGAGGCTCCGGTCCAGCTCGACTGCATGCACGTGCTCGACCCGACCGGCGAGATACGCCGTCAACACCCCGAGACCGGGCCCGATCTCGAGAACGACGTCGTCAGCCTGGAGCTCGGCAAGCCTTCCGATCACGCGGAGGATGTTCTCGTCCACGAGCCAGTGCTGTCCGAGCTCCCGTTTCGGCCGAACGGTCACGACAGAGCGAAGAGGGTGGCGGCGTTCTGCTCGATCTGCTGCCCGAGGGAGTCGGCGTCCTCGCCACGGGCTTCGGCCAGAGCCGCCACGGTATGCACGACGAACGCGGGCTCGTTCCGTTTGCCGCGCACCGGTTGCGGCGCGAGGTAGGGGCTGTCCGTCTCGGCGAGCAGCCGCTCGGCGGGAACCCGAGCCGCCGCCCAACGGAGCTCGGGCGCCTTTGCGTAGGTCACGTTGCCCGCGAAAGAGACGTACCAGCCGCGCTCCAGAGCCGGCTCGAGGAGAGCGGACGAGGAGAAGCAGTGGAGCACGACCGGCAGATCCGCGGACAGCGCCCGGAGCTGCGCGACCGTGTCCTCCTCGGCGGCGCGCGTGTGAACGACGAGGGGCTTCCCGACGTCGGCGGCGAGCTCCGCCTGCGCGCGGAACGCCCACGCCTGACGCTCTCGCGGCGCGAGGTCGCGGTAGTAGTCGAGGCCGGTCTCGCCGACCGCCACTGCCTTGGGATGCGTCAGCAGCTCGCGCAGCTCGTCGAGCTCGCGATCGCCCACCCTGCCCGCCTCGTGCGGATGGAGGCCCAAAGCTGCGTAAACCGCCGCTTCCTCCTCGCAGAGAGCGAGGACCGCCCGCGCCGACGGTACGCTCGTCCCCACCGAGATCACCTGCTTCACCCCTGCTCGGCGCGCCCGCTCGAGAACGGCGCTTGCATCCTCGAACACGTCGAGGTGTGCATGCGTATCGATCATCGTCGCCGGCTCGAGGCTGGCAGGGCCTTCGTCACGCGGCCGCGGACGGGGCGTCCACCCGCGGAAAGAGCGGCGGAGCCGGGTCGATTCCCTCCGCCGCGACCGTGCGCCCCGCGGCCACGTCCTCCCAGGCGAGGTCTGCCGGCTGGCCGAGCGCTGACAGGATCCGGTCGGACGTCTCCGGAATGAAGGCGGCCAGCGCGACGGCGACGGCCCGCAGGCCGTCCGCGACGGAGTAGAGCGCCCGGTCAAGCTCCTCTGCCCGAGCCTCGTCCTTGGCCAGCTCCCATGGAGCGACCTGCTCGACGTAACGATTCAAGGTGCGCACGAGCTCCCACACGAGCTCGAGCGCTCCCGTGAGATCGAAGTCGTCGAGCCGGGCCGCGACCTCCACGCGGGCTCGATCGACCGCAGCGACGAGCTCGTCCGGGACGTCGGCTGGCCGGAGAGCGCCCTGCCGATACCGCGAGATCATCGCCGTCGTGCGGGAGAGGAGGTTGCCCAGGTCGTTACCGAGCTCCCGCTCGTACCGCTCGTGCAGGCCGTCGATCGAGATGCTCCCGTCCTGCCCGAACGTCGCCACGCGGAAGAGGTAGAAGCGCAGGGGGTCGACGCCGTAGACGTCCACGAGGTCGAGCGGGTCGATCACGTTGCCCACCGACTTCGACATCTTGCGCTCGTCCAGCAGTAGATATCCGTGAACAAACAGCTGTTTCGGGACGTCGAGCCCAGCCGCGAGCAGGAGCGCCGGCCAGATCACGCAGTGGAACTTGAGGATGTCCTTCCCGAGGAGGTGGCGTACCTCGGGCCAGAAGCGCGGTCGGAGGTCCTCGCCCGGGCGGGCGAAGGCGAGGGCGCTCCAGTAGTTGATGAGCGCGTCCACCCAGACGTAGACGACCTGGGTCGGGTCCCAGGGCACCGGCACGCCCCATCGCTGCGAGGCCCGGCTGACGCTGATGTCGTCGAGCCCGCGCTCGATGAAGCTCCGCGCTTCGTTGTACCGAAAGGACGGGAGCACGATGTCCGGTCGTTCGTCGTACAGGCGGAGGAGCGGCTCCTGATAGGCGGAGAGGCGAAAGAAGTAGTTCTTCTCCTCGACGAACTCCGGCGGGATCCCGTGCTGGGGACACAGCCCGTCCACGAGCTCGGCCTCGGTATAGAACGACTCGCAGCGGGTGCAGTAGAGCCCCGCGTAGACGCTCTCGAAGATGTCTCCCCGGTCGTAGATTCGCTGCAGGAACTCCTGCACGAGAGCCTTGTGGCGGTCGTCGGTCGTACGGACGAAGAAGTCGTTGGACGCGTTGACCCGAACCGTCATCTCCTCGAACGCCGCGGCGTTGCGATCGACGAAATCCTGCAGCTCGAGCCCGGCTTCCTCAGCCACCCGCGGGATGTTCGAGCCGTGCTCGTCCGTGCCCGTGAGAAAGAAGGTCTCCTCGCCCCGCTGGCGTCGGTGCCGGACGAGGATGTCTGCCGCAATCGTCGTGTATGCATGCCCGATGTGCGGGGTCGAGTTCACGTAGTAGATCGGCGTCGTCACGTAGAAGCTCATCGGCGCCCATGATACGGCCGCGAATCAGGTGCCCGGTCGGCGTTTTCAAGCCGGCGGAGACGGGAACTGAGGGGTGGTGACGAGACACGACATCAGCGGGCCGACAGCGTTTCAGGCCTTCGGCAACGCGAGGGAGGACGAGGACGAGGACGATGGAAACGCGTAGGCGCAACCGCGGCAGCAGGGCGACGACAGGCATCATTCGACACTTGGACGAGCTCGGCCGCATCGTCATCCCCATTGAGATTCGCAAACGGTTCGGGCTCACCGAGCGCGACGCGCTCGAGATCTCGGTCAGGGATCAGACGATTCTCCTGAGCCGGCCTCAGAGCGCCTGTGTCTTCTGCGGAGCGACTCGCGCCGTTCGCGAGCACCGGGGCCGCGGCGTGTGCAATGCGTGCCTGAGGGAGCTGATGGCCAAGAAGTGAGGCGGTGACGAGGCCGAGGAGTGCGGCAGCCGCGGCGACGAGCAGGGCGATCGCGAGGAGCGCGTCGCGCCGGCTCCGGGAGGCGCCGGCCTCCGGCTCGCGACCGGACGCCGGAACGCCGACCCGCGCCGCTTCACCGTCGATCCGGCTGACCTGTCGGGGCGCAGCCGCCCGTTCGTCCATCTCGAGCGGCTCTCGCACCACGGCGCCGTCAACCGCGCCTGAGCGATCGGCGGTGAAAAGAGGGACTGTTGCTCGAGGCGCGGCCCGATCCCGCGGCGACGCCTCGGCGGACGGGTTGGCCGCGGGGGCGGTCAGTGCCGGTGTCTGAGGCGCCGGCGCCTGAGGCGATTGAGCCGGCGCCTGAGGAGCGGGTGCCGGCGTCTCTGGCGGCGAAGCCGGCGCTTCGGGCGCTGGAGCCGGGGCCTGCGGAACGGGTGGAGCCGGGGCGTGCACCGGCGGTGGTGCCGGAGCCGGCTCCCCCGGCGGGGTCGGTGATGCGGGCGGAACGACGGGGCGCTCGGCGAGAAACGAGAGCGGGTCGAGGTAGCCGTGCGCGTCCGCCGTCACCCTGACGCCGAAGTGCACGTACGGCTCGGCGTGTTCGGGGGTGCCCGTCGGGCCGATCGTCCCGACCCGCGCCCCTTCGGGGACGAACGCCTCCCGCGCAACCGCGACCGTCCCGAGGTGAACCAGGGTGACGGAGTAGCCGTCCGCGGTCTCCACGGTGACCGTCCGCCCGCCGCCGGGAACCGCGCCGGCGAAGCTGACGACGCCTGCGGCGGGCGAGCGAACTGGGGCGCCCGCCTCTCCGCCGACGTCGATGCCGCGATGCTGCCCTCCGGCATAGGGATCCACCCCAAAGACGAATGGCCGTAGCACCGGCCCCTCGGCAGGCCAGGTCCAGGCGAGTGCGGGCGGCGCGCCGGCCTGGAACGCGATCAGAGCCGGAAGCAGGGCAAGCAGCCTCTTCATTCCTGCCTCCTGTTGTCTCCTATGTCAACGCACCGCCACGATAGCAGGGAGAGTTCACGTTGTCAACACTGGCGACGTAGCCGACGACTAGAGTGAACGGCGGTAGAGCCTGTTGCGGGGAACGCCGCTCAGGCGCGCGACCACGTCGGCTGCCACCCGGCGGGGCGCTCCCGCCGCGAGCAGCTCGGAAACGGCCTCGATCGCCCTGGCATCCTCGGCCCTCTCCCCTCCAGACGGGGCCGCTCCGATGACAAGGGTGACCTCGCCCTTGGGCGCCACCTCGAACCGTTCGGCCACCTCGCGCGCGCTCCCGCGCACGACCTCCTCGAAACGCTTAGTGAGCTCACGGCAGACCGCGACCGGCCGCTCCGGGTGCGACTGGGCGAGGCTCGCAAGCGTCGCCGGAAGACGTCGGGGCGACTCGAAGGCGACGACCGGCCAGTCCCAGGCGCTGAGCTCCTCCCAAAGACGCTCGCGCCCGGCCTGGGTGCGCGGGAGATAGCCGACGAACGTGTAGCGGGCGCCCACGAGGCCGCTGGCGAGGAGCGAGGTCTCGACGGCCGAGGGCCCCGGCAGCACCGTCACCTCGAGGCCACGCTCGAGCGCGGCGGCCACCAGCCTCGCGCCCGGGTCGTTGACGCCGGGGAAGCCCGCGTCGCTCGCCAGCGCGATTCGCTCGCCGCCCTCGATCCGGGGGAGGATCTCCGCGGTTCTGCTGGCCTCGTTGTGGCGATGGAGGGAGAGCATCCGTGCCCGAATTCCATGGCGGTCGAGCAGGACCCGCGTGCGTCGCGTGTCCTCGCACAGGACGACGTCGGCCTCCCCGAGCTCGCGAAGCGCCCTGAGCGTAATGTCCTCGAGGTTGCCGATCGGCGTCGGGCAGACCACGAGCGGCACTCGGCGTCAGCCCTCCTCGAGCGCGTCGAAGGCCACGAGCGCCGCGCCCACGAGGCCGGCGTCGGGCCCCAGCTGGGCCTCGACGATCGCGACCACCTCGCGCGCGGGAAGGAGCGTCCGCTCGGCCACCACCTGGCGGGCGGACGCGAGCAAGAGCTCGCCGGCTTCGGCGAAGCCTCCGCCCACGACGACCACCTCGGGGTTGAAGACATTCACGAGATCCGAGATTCCGACGCCGAGATGGAAGCCGATGTGCTCGAGCACGTCGCGCGCGTCGCCGGGGCCCGCGGAGGCGAGCTCCACCAGCAGCCGTGGGTCGACAGTTCGCCCGGCCGCCGCCGCCCTGCCGAGATCGCCCTCCGGCCGCTCGTCCGCCGCGCGCTCGGCCAGCCTGTCGGCCGCGAGGCCCGAGGCCATGGCCTCGAGATGGCCCCTCCCCGGGCAGGCACCCTGACAGGGAGGGCCATTCAGGTCGAGCGTGATGTGGCCGAGCTCGCCCGCCGCCCCCACCGCGCCACGATAGAGCCGGTTGTCGAGGATCAGGCCGCCGCCCACACCGGTCCCGAGCGTGAGCATGACGACATGTCGGGCCTCTCGGGCGGCGCCCAGCCGGTGCTCGGCGACCGCCGCGGCGTTGCCGTCGTTCTCGATCTGGACGGGGACGCCGAAGCGGTCCTGGAGGCGATCGCGAAGGTCGACGCCGGCGAGCGGGATGTTCACCGAGGTGACCGCGCGCCCCGAGCGCTGGTCGATCGTGGACGGAATGCCCACGCCGAGCGCCGCGAACCCCCCTCCCGCCAGCCCGTCGATGACCCGCTCGAGCTGAGCAAGAACCGCGTCCTCACCCCTGAGATCGGTCGGCTCGACGGCGCGACGAACGACCGCTCCGTCTCGACCGACGAGCCCCGCGGCCAGCTTCGTCCCGCCCAAGTCGACCGCGATCACCTGGCGAGCGCTCATTCGAGGTCTGGCTACGATACTCGGTCGCCGTGGCGTCCAAGGACAAGCCGTACCGCGTCTACCGTGGCGGGCGGGTCAAAGGCCCGGTCCCGACGGAGTCGAGGAAGGGGGAGGATCAAGCCCCCGGAGTCGGCGACGGCAAGGACGCCTACACGAGGCCGAAGCCGAGCCGACGACGTCGGCGGCGCCGGTGGCTTCGCGTGCTGCTCGTCGTCCTCCTGGTCGTCGTGATCGTCGTGGCGATCTGGTCCGTGCTCGGGTACCTCGCCTTTCGCAGCGGCGTGAAGGAGGCGAACGAGCGGCTCGATTCGCGAGCCTACGCCGCTCTGGCTCCGCAGGACGGGCTCGTCCTGTCGAACCCCTCGACCATCCTCGTCCTCGGAATCGACGAGGGCCCGGGGCGCGAAGGGCCTTTTCGGTCCGACTCGATCATGCTCGTGCGCACGGACCCGGACGAGCACCGGATCGCCTTCCTGTCCATCCCGCGCGACCTTCGCGTCGAGATCCCCGGCCGGGATCTCGACAAGGTCAACGCCGCCTACGCGTACGGGGGGCCCACACTCGCCATCCGGACGGTGGAGGGGCTGACGGGCATCCCCATCAACCACGTGGTCGTCGTCACCCTTCTGAGGTTCAAGGAGCTGATCAACGCCTTGGGCGGCGTGACGATCGACGTCCCGAAGCCGATTCTCACCGACAAGATCGCCTGCCCGCACGAGACGCAGGCGGAGTGCGACCGGTGGCCGGGGTATCGGTTCCGCACGGGCGAGCAGACGATGAGCGGCCGCAAGGCTCTCATTTACGCACGCGTGCGCGTGAACAAGCTCGACCCGGCGGACAACGACATCACTCGCGGAGAGCGCCAGCAGGCGGTGGTGCAGGCCGTTGCAGACGAGGTCACGAGCTTCGGGACGTTCTTGCGCATGCCGTTCATCGGCGACGAGCTGGTCGCACCCCTCGCCACCGACCTCTCGGCGAACCAGTTCATTCAGCTCGCCTGGGTGAAACGACGCACGCCGTCGAGCGGGATCCTCCGCTGCCGGCTCGGCGGCACGATCGCCGACATCGACGGGCAGTCGTTCATCATCGGAGGCGAGGACAACGCCTCCGTCGTGGCGATGGTCGAGGGCAAGGTCGCGCCGCAGCGACCGCGCCCCGGCTCGGGCACGTTCGGCCCGGGCTGCCGGGTCGGCCGTGGCGACTGAGCGGCTTTAGGTGGTCGAGGTCGCTGTAGTAGGAGGCTTTGGCGGAACGTCGCTAGACACAGCCTGCGTTCGTCAAACCCTCCTAGGCCTTGGAGTCGGACGCCTTCGTGTCCGAGGCCTTCGACTCCGCCTTGTCCGTCTTTTTCGGCTCGCCCGAGTCCGGGGTGCCGTCGCCGTCCTTCGAGGCCGACCGCCGGTTCCCGCGACCGTAATCCGTCGAGTAGAAGCCGGAGCCCTTGAAGTGGATCGCAGCGGGGTAAAGCACCTTCGTCACGGGGCCCTCACCGCAGATCTCGCAGGCCTCGGCCGGGGCGTCCGACATGCGCTGGAACAGCTCGAAGGTGTGGCCGTTGGGGCAGCGATATTCGTAGATCGGCATCGTGAAAGGGCCGCGCCGTGCAAGGGCAGATGCTAGCAGGGGGCACGGAGGTTTCCGGCACTCGCGCCGGGGGAGTGCCAGAGGCATCGACCGGGCGTCCCGGCGCCGCGATCACGGCGGACGGCTACCGGCTCGGGGTGGCGGCGATCACGGCCGGGCTCGGCATCTTCCTCCTCCTTCGCCTGGACGCGCTGCCGCCGCACGAGGACGAGACGCTCGCGTTCTTCGTCAGCGACTCGTCACTCGGCGACATGCTCCGAACCGTCCTGGGGGAGCGGGGCGGCGCTCCGCTCCACTACCTGCTCGCCTACCTCGCGGGCCTCGTCGAACCCAGCCTTACGAGCCTCCGGCTCGTCTCGGTCGCGTTCGCCGTGGCGAGCATGCCTGCGCTGGCCGCGCTCGTGGCCCGCCTCACGGACCGGCGAACGGCGCTGGTGGCGACGCTGCTTGCGGCTGCGAGCTGGACAACCCTCTACCACGGCATCTACGGCCGGATGTACAGCCTGTTCCTCTTCACGTCGATTCTCTCGCTCCTGCTCCTGCTGCGGGCGCTCGAGCGCGGGACGTGGGGTCGCTGGGCGGCGTGGGCGGCGGGGACGCTCGCGCTGCTGGCCACGCAGCCATACGGCGTCCTCGTGCTCGCAGCCGAGATGGTCTACGTGGGCGTCCTCCGAGCCCGGCGACCGCTGCCGCTCCGCGCTCCCCTGGTCGCGCTCGCGGCCGTGCTGGTGCTCGCCGCGCCTCTCTGGCGGACGTATGCGCTGCTTGCGTCCCGCTTCGAGGTCGGCCTCGGAGAGTCGAGCTCGGAGCTCGGCTCTCCCCTCGACGTGGTCGAGTACCTCTGGGAGGTGTTCGGGGACTTCACCGCGGGCTGGCCGGCCGCCTCCATTCCAGCGGCGCTCCTTGCTGTTCTCGGCGTGATCGTCCTCGCGCGCGAGCGGCCAGGGACCGCGGTCTTGACAGCGGTGGCGGTCGGCGTTCCCGCAGTCGCCCTCGTCGTGGCCGGGTCCGGGCCCGGCGTCTCGCTCGAGACGCGGCATCTGATCTTCCTGCTGCCCTTCGCGACCATGGCGATCGCCGCTGGCCTTCTTCGGCTGGGCGCCTCACTCGGCCGGGCGGGCCCCGGAGCGGTGGCGCTGATCCTCGGGTTCCTGCTCGCGTCTCAGGTCGTCTGGGGGCTCGACCGAACCCGCTGGCTGTACACGGGCGAGCCGGCGGTGCGTTCAGAGGCGCGCGCGGACGCGGCCGAGTGGCTCGCGCGCACGGGGCGCGAAGACGATGTCCTCTTCGGGTACGAGCCGAACTACCTCGATGCGTGGGAGCGGGCAGCGCCAGTCGGCCGAATCTTCGTCCCGCGGGCCGATCCGACGCTCGCGCTCGAGGCGCTCGAGGACGCGGGCGAGCCGCTGGGCCGGGGTGTCTGGGTGCTCGACGCCTCGGACTACGTCGATCAGTCGCGTGCCAAGCTCACGATTCCCGAGGCCACGCCCGGGCCGGGCTTCGAGACGACGGCGTTCGGCCCCTTCCTGCTTGTCCGGACGGTTGAGCCGACAGGGACGCCGCGCGAGTTCCTCGAGGCCACGCTCGCCGTTCAGGAGCTGGGGCTCGAGCTCGGCATCGGCGACGCTGCCCGCAACGCGCTCACCGCAGAGGAGGCGCTCGAGAGGCTCCGCTAGCGCTCCCGGCGAGCTTCGCGCTCGGCGAGCTCCTCGAAGCAGGGAGCCTCCTCGAACGCGGCGAGGCCGGCGGGCGTCTCCCGCCTTCGCGGCTGTGTGCGGACCTTCATGCGGCCGGCCGCCGCCAGCCCGGCGATGCTGCCGATGAGGCCTCCCAAGAGGAAGGGCCTCAGCCGCCTGCGCCGCTCGCCGTCCACGGCCCCGATTGTAGGGTGCGACGCGTGATCTGCACCCTCGGGGACCTCCTCCTGGACGTCATCGTGCGCCTGGACGGCCCGATCGCCGAGGATACGGACACCTATGGCTGCACGAGGGTCGGCGTCGGAGGCCAGGCGGCGAACGTCGCCGCGTGGGTCGTGGAGCTGGGCGGTCGCTCGCGCTTCATCGGAAAACGGGCGCGCGATCCGGCAGGTCGGATCCTCGCGAAGGAGCTGCGGGAGCGGAGCGTCGAGCTGGCCGGCCCGGAGGTCGAGACCGGCACCGGGACGGTCGTCTCGATCGCCACGCCCGACGGAGCGCGGACGATGCTGAGCGACCGTGGCGTCTCCACCGAGCTGGCGCCGGAGGAGCTCGACGAGGCCTGGCTGGACGGCTGCGAATGGCTGCACGTGCCCGGCTACAGCCTTGTGCGCTCGCCCCTGAGAGAGACCGCCCTGACTGCGGCGGACCGAGCTCCCCGGGTCAGTGTCGACCTCTCCTCGACCGCGGCGATCGAGGCGCACGGCCTCGATGCCTTTCGCGACACGGTTGCGGGCCTGCGACCCGAGGTGGTCTTCGCGAACGAGGCCGAGGCCGAGCTGGTCGGCGACGTCGAGGCGCCGACCGTGGTGATCAAGCGCGGCGCCCGTGGCTGCGTGGTCGTCACCTCCGCCGGAAGCGTCGAGCTGGCTTCGGGCGAGGCCACCGCGGTCGACACGACCGGGGCGGGAGACGCGTTCGCAGCCGGCTTCCTCGTCGGAGGCCCGGAGGCGGCCCTCGACGCAGCCGCCCGCTGCGTGGCCAAGATGGGGGCGATCCCATAGTGTCAGCTCGGGGGCACTAGATGGATCTGATTCGCATCCATCCCGAGGTTCGGGCGGCGCTCGAGGCCCGTCGGCCCGTGGTCGCGCTCGAGACGACGCTCGTCTCGCACGGCTTCCCGGAGGGGGAGGGAGCCGCCGTCGCTTCGGAGGCGGAGCGGCGCGTGCGTGCTGCCTGGGCAGTGCCGGCGACGATCGGAGTCGTGGACGGCGTGATCCAGGTTGGCCTCAGCGAGGAGCAGCTCGAACGCTTCGGGAGCTCGCCCGACGCACGCAAGGTCGGGCCGCGCGACCTGGCCGCCTGCGCGGCCCAGGGCGTCCTCGGCGCCACGACAGCGGGCGGAACGCTGGCCGTCTGTCGCGCCGTGGGCATCGGCTTCCTCGGCACCGGCGGGCTCGGGGGCGTCCATCGCGGCTGGGCGGAGCGGCCCGACATCTCCGCCGATCTGGGCGAGCTCGCCCGGACGGAGGCGCTCGTCGTCGCCTCGGGCGCGAAGTCTCTCCTCGACGTCCAGGCGACCGGCGAGCTCCTCGAGACGATCGGCGTGCCAGTGCTCGGCTGGCGCACCGACACGTTGCCCGTCTTCTACGCGCGCGAAGGAGGCCCGCCCGTCTCGGCCCGCGTTCTCACCGTCGAGGAGGTGGCCCAGATCGCCCAGTTCCACTGGCGGCTCGGGCGTCATTCCGCCCTCCTCCTCGCCCGACCGCCCGACAGGAGCCTCGATGTCGAGCCGCTCGTCCAGGAGGGCGTGGCCGAGGCCGAGCGGCAGGGGATCCACGGTCAGGACGTGACGCCGTTCGTGCTCGCCTACCTGCACGAGGCGAGCGGCGGCGCGACGGTCGAGGTGAACAAGAAGCTGATCATCGAGAACGCGGCGCTGGCGGCCGAGGTGGCGGTCGCCTACTCCCGGCTCGAGTGAGTTCGAGTCTTAATGCCGCCGTAAGACGGCCGCGGTATCGTCGGGGTCGTGGGGCGCCGCCTGCTCCTCGCACTCTGCTTGCTGGTGCTCGCCCCCGCGTGCGGCGGAGGCTCGGAGCCCACCGCCGGGCCGACGTCGTCCGCCGAGACCACCACGGAAGCGCCCGAACCGACTGCGGAGGAGACGACCACCGAGGCGGCGCCACCCCCACCCGAGGCGCCGCCTGGCGTCCCCGCCTATGTCGCGGGCTTCCGCGATTGGGTCAAGCTCAACGACGCGCCCATTCCACCCCGGGACGCGGATCCGCACAACGGGACGAAGAACGTCTACGCGTCGAATGGTCGGCGCCCGAGCGGACGCTTCCCCTACGGGACGATCGTCGTCAAGGACGCGAACCGCCCTGGCACCGACTTCACCGGCCTCATCGCCATCATGCGGAAGGAGCGTGGCGCCGACCCGGCGCACAACGACTGGGTCTTCGTCGAGTACACGCGCGACGCACGGAACGAGCGCTTCGCGAAGATCGCCAGCGGCGCCGTCTGCTGGAGCTGTCACATGGGCGCGCTCGACAACGACTACGTCTTCACGGAGTAAGCCCGAGCGCCTACTCGTCGATCCGCTCGATGGCGACGATGTCCTCGGCCGTGAAGTCGACCGATCCCGCGTTGCCCCAGCCGACGACGTCCCCGCTCGGGAGCACCGCGACCGGCTCGATGACTCGCCCGTCTCGCAGGAGCAGCCGCGTCTGATGCGCGCCCCACGCGTCCTGCGGCCAGGCGGCCACCTCGGCCGCGAACCAGGCCGGCAGGCGCGCGGGGTCAGCCACCGAGAAGCTTGATGAGGTCGTCGACCTCGAGCATCTCGTACGACTGGGTGTGCACGCTCCCGCGCGCTCCGAGCGAGACCGAGACCTCCGCGATCACGGCCGAGCTCTCCGCCTCGACGATGTTGACGAAGTCGTGCGGGCCGAGGACGAACCACTGGTGGAGCACCTTCGCACCGAGCTCCTCGACGTCCTTGTTCACCTCCCGCAGGCGGTCGGGATTCGCGCGCAGCGTCTGCAGGCCCTGCTCGCTGAGCGTCGACAGCATCAGGTACTTGGGCATCTCTCCTCCTTGAGAGCTCCTAACACAATGAGGTGCAGTGCCGTCGACGAGACCTCATTACGTTAGGAACTCTAAGCGGCTTCGGGAGGCGAGGATACAGCTGCCCGAGCCCGCTGCTCGAAGTAGAGGACGGAGAGCCCGAGGAAGAAGAAGGGCGCGAGGACGACCTGCACCAGCGAGACGGCGATGAGCCGGCCATTGTCGGCGAAGCCGACGAGGGCGACGCCGAGGCCGATCCCGAGGACGAGGTAGATCAGGATCAGCGCTGCGACCACCCCGAGCGCGTGCAGGTACTCGGTGCGTGCAAGACGGATCGAGCGCAGGAGGGAGAACGCGATCCGGTCGAAGGAGTTCTTCACGGCGGGGTCGCGCTCGACCATCGCGGCGGGGACGGAGAAGCCCATGAGCGCGAGCCAGAGCGCGCCGACGACGAGCAGGAAGAGGTACGTGAGCGCGATCACGGCCGGCACGGCGACCACGAACGTGAGGACGAGGAGCACCAGGGCGCGGAGCCCGACCTGGGCCCACGCTTCGGCGAAGGTGTCCCCCGAGACCAGCCGCGCGGCAGCCCCGTAGCTCGCCGTGAAGGCCAGTGCGATCAGAAGGACGTCGAGGAGGTCCGGCGTCAGCGCGGCGAGCAGGTAAGCGCCGCCTGTGACGAGGCCGAGGCCGATCGCCGCCCAGGGGCGTTGGGTGTAGAGCCGGATCGTCTCGGAGAGGAGCTCGCCGAGCGGGAGGGGGCGATCGGGCGGCGTCACGTGGGCGAACTCTAGGGTTCGGATGTGGAGATTCGTCGCGAGAGCTTCGACTCTGATGTGGCCCAAGCGCTCGCCGCCGCCCTGGAGGCGGAGCTGCTCGCGAAGCGCCTCGGCTAGCATCGCGGCATGGGCTACGTGGTCTTCCAGGCCGACGGGCTCGAGTTCGTGCCGCGCTCGGAGACGGATCCGCGCTCGAGCGCGGCGCTCTCGGAGGCGCTCTCGGAGTCGCGGGCGAACGTCTGGCGCTACCCGCCCGGCGCGCAGGGCAGGCGGCACCGCGACCTCGGCCAGGAGGAGGTCTTCGTCGTGCTTTCAGGGACGCTGACGATCGATCTGGGGGAGCCGCCGGAGCGACACGAGGTTCCCAGGGGCGGTGTGGTCGTGGTCGAGCGGGGGACGATCCTCCAGCTTCGCAACGCCCGCGAGGATGAGCTCGTGCTCTTCATCTACGGCGCCCCGCCGGAGACCGGCAAGGCCGAGTTCTTCGACGCGGTGCCGTAGCGCGCCACCTTGCGCGCCCTGGACGCTATACCGCCGCGGTCTCGGCCGTCGCCGCCTTGCTGAAGGTCAACTCGCCGTCCACCACGTCCACGCGGATCGTCTCCCCCTCGGCGAACTCGCCCTCCAGGAGCCGAAGCGCGAGCGGGTTCTCGACCAGGCGCTGAAGCGCGCGCTTGAGCGGGCGAGCCCCGTAGGTCGGGTCCCAGCCGGCCTCGGCCAGGTGCTCCTTGGCGGCGTCGGTCAGCTCGAGCCCGAGGCCGCGCTCGGCCAGCCGCGCCCGCAGGCGCTCAAGCTGGAGCTCGACGATCTCGCCCAACTGGTCGCGCGTGAGCGGGCGGAACTCGACGATCTCGTCGATCCGGTTCAGGAACTCGGGGCGGAAGAACTCGCGCATCGCCTCGGCGGAGCGGAGGTTCGAGGTCATGATCACGACCGTATTGCGGAAGTCGACGGTGCGGCCCTGGCCGTCGGTGAGGCGACCGTCGTCGAGGATCTGGAGGAGCACGTCGAAGACCTCGGCGTGCGCCTTCTCGATCTCGTCGAGGAGGACGACGGAGTAGGGGCGGCGGCGCACGGCCTCGGTCAGCTGGCCGCCCTCCTCGTAGCCGACGTAGCCGGGAGGCGCGCCGACGAGGCGCGCGACCGTGTGGCGCTCCTGGTACTCGGACATGTCCAGGCGGACGAGCGCCCGCTCATCGTCGAACATGAACTCCGCGAGCGCGCGGGCGAGCTCGGTCTTCCCGACGCCGGTCGGACCGAGAAAGACGAACGAGCCGATCGGACGGTTCGGATCCTGGAGGCCCGTGCGGGCGCGCCTGAGGGCGTTAGCGACGGCCTCGACGGCCTCTTCCTGCCCGACGACCCGCTGGTGCAGCCGCTCCTCCAGGTGGATGAGCTTCTCGGTCTCGCCCTCGAGGAGACGGGTCACGGGGATGCCGGTCCACCGGGCGACGACCGCGGCGACGTCGTCCTCGTCGACCTCCTCCTTCACCATCGGCTCGAACTCCTGCTCCTCGCGCTCGGCCAGCGCGCCCTCGAGGGCGGGCAGCTCGCCGTAGCGGATCTCGGCCACACGCTGCAGGTCGCCGGTGCGCTCGGCGCGCTCGGCCTCCATGCGCAGGTCGTCGATCCGCTGCGTGATCTCCTTGACGCGGTCTAGGAGCTCCTTCTCCTTGGCCCAGCGGGCGCCCAGCTCGTCGCGGTGCGCCTTCGCGTCGGCGAGCTCGCGCTCGACGGGCTCGCGCACCTCCTTCGTCTCCTTGCCCATGGCCGCGAGCTCGATCTCGAGCTGCCTCACGCGGCGCTCGGCCTCGTCGAGCTCGAGCGGCGAGGAGTCGATCTCCATGCGCAGGCGCGACGCTGCTTCGTCCACCAGGTCGATCGCCTTGTCGGGCAGGAAGCGGTCGGAGATGTAGCGGTCGGAGAGCACGGCCGCGGCGACGAGCGCGGCGTCGCGGATGCGGACGCCGTGGTGGGCCTCGTAGCGCTCCTTCAGGCCGCGGAGGATGGCGATCGTGTCCGCGACTGACGGTTCGCCCACGAAGATCGGCTGAAAGCGCCGTTCGAGCGCAGCGTCCTTCTCGATTTGCTTGCGGTACTCGTCGAGCGTGGTCGCGCCAACGGCGCGGAGCTCGCCGCGGGCGAGCATCGGCTTGAGCATGTTGGCCGCGTCGACGGCGCCCTCCGCGGCGCCGGCCCCGACGATCGTATGCAGCTCGTCGATGAAGAGAATGATCTCTCCCGCGGACTCCTTGATCTCCGTGAGCACGGCCTTCAGCCGCTCCTCGAACTCACCGCGGTACTTCGAGCCGGCGAGGAGCGCCCCGATGTCGAGCGCCCAGACCCGCTTGCCCTTCAGCCCCTCGGGGACGTCGCCGGCGACGATGCGCTGGGCGAGGCCCTCGGCGATCGCCGTCTTGCCGACGCCCGGGTCGCCGATCAGCACGGGGTTGTTCTTCGTCCGGCGCGAAAGCACCTGGATCACGCGCCGGATCTCCTCGTCGCGCCCGATCACGGGGTCGAGCTTGCCCTCCTCGGCCAGCTCGGTCAGGTCGCGGCCGAACTTCTCCAGCGCCTGGTAGGAGCCCTCGGGATCCTGCGACGTGACCCGCTGAGAGCCTCGAACCTCCTTCAGGGCCTCGAGGAGCGCGTCGCGCGGGACGACGTCCAGCGCCAGCAGCAGGTGCTCGGTCGAGACGTAGTCGTCCTCGAGCTTCCGCATCTCCTCCTCGGCGTGGTCGAGCACCTCGGCGAAGGCAGTCGAGACGCGAGGCTGCTGGGCGGCGGCACCCTGAACGGACGGCTTGGCGGACAGCGCCGCCTCCGCCCGGGCACGCACGTCGGCTACCGAAGCTCCCGAACGCTCGACGAGCGTGCGCGGAAGCTCCTGGTCGAGGAGCGCGAGCACGAGGTGCTCCGGGTAGATCTCCGGGTTGCCGCTTCGGCGCGCCAGCTCCTGGGCGGCGCCGACGGCCTCTTGCGACTTGATGGTCAGCCTGTTGAAGTCCATGTCTTTCTCGCTGGCCGTGGGAGAGTTCCGTCGGGATCGCTGTAGAGCACGAGCTCCCGGCGGTACTGGCGGTGGACGCGCTGAACCTCCTCGCGCATCTCGTTCTCCAGCCGCTCCATGCGCGCCTGGAGGCGGCCGAGCTCGTCCTCGAGGCGAAGCACGGTCTCGACGCCCGCCAGGTTCAGGCCCAGCTCCGACGTCAAGCGCTGGATCAGGCGGAGACGGTCGAGGTCGGCCTCCGAGTAGAGGCGGGTGTTCCCGGGTGTCCGCCGAGGCCGCACGAGGCCCTTCGTCTCGTAGACCCGCAACGTTTGCGGGTGCATGCCGACGAGCTCGGCGGCGACGCTGATCATGTAGCGGGGGCGGTCGTCGGTCACGTCCTCAGCTTCTCCCTCACGTCGCGGGTGGAAGCTTTGCCGAGCGCCTCGATCGCCTCGCGCTCGGCCTTCGTCAGCTTCTTCGGGACGTCGAGGCGGACCCGGGCGAGCAGGTCTCCCTTCCCGCCGCCGTTGAGCTTCGGCGCGCCCTGGCCGCGGGCGCGCAGGAGCTTGCCGTCTTGCGAGCCGGCGGGAACCTTCAACGAGATGCGCCCGTCCGGGGTCGGCACCTCCACCTCGGCGCCGAGCGCGGCCTCCGCGTACGTCACCGGAACCTCGATGAGGAGATCGGGGCCGCGGCGCTCGAAGAGCGGCGAGGGAGTCACGCGGGTCGTCACGATCAGGTCGCCGGGCGGGCCCCCGCCGTAGCCGGCCTCGCCCTTGCCCTTCAGGCGGATCTGGGTGCCGTCCTTGACCCCGGCAGGAATCTTCACCGTGTAGCGCTTTGTCCGCCTCTCGCGGCCCGTCCCGTGACAGGTCCGGCAGGGCTTCTCGATCACCGTGCCGTTGCCGTGGCAGCGGGGGCACGGCCGCGAGAAGGCGAAGAAGCCCTCGTCCTCGGAGGTCACGCCGCGGCCACGGCACTCGGGGCAGATGACGGGGCTCGTGCCGGGCTCGGCGCCCGACCCCTTGCAGGTTGAGCAGACGGTCTCCAGCTCGACGGGGATCTTCGTCGTCAGGCCGTTCAGGGAGTCCTCGAAGGAGAGGGTCACCGTGACGCCTACGTCGGCGCCGGGCTGACCGCGCTGGCGCGTCCGGGAGCTCCTACCCGCCGCGCGGCCGAAGAGCCCGCCGAAGAGGTCGCCGAGGTCGCCGACGTCGCCGGCCCACTGGAATCCTCCCGGAGCGCCGGCGCCGGCGCCGTCGAACATACGGGTCCCGAGCTGGTCGTACTGCGTGCGCTTGTCCGGGTCGGAGAGGACGTCGTAGGCGTCCTGGAGCTCCTTGAAGCGCTCCTCCGCCTCGGCGTCGCCCGGATTGGAGTCGGGATGGTGCTTGCGCGCGAGCTTGCGGTAGGCCTTCTTGATCTCGTCCTGCGAGGCGGACTTCGGGACGCCCAGGACCTCGTAGAGGTCTCTCACTCGGGCGGCCCCTGAGACACGACGACGCGTGCGGGTCGGAGCACCCGATCGCCGAGCCGGTATCCCTTCTGGATCACCTGGAGGATGGCGCCGTCGTCCGTGTCGGAAGGCTGCGTGAGCAGCGCCTCGTGGACGTGCGGGTCGAACTCACCGTCGGTGGCGATCTCCACCAGGCCCTCCTTGGACAGCGTGTTCTGCAGCTCGCGGTGGACAAGCTTGACGCCGTCCTCGAGCTTCGCCTCCTCGTGCTCCTCGGCCGCCTCGAGCGCCCGCTCGAGGTCGTCGAGCACTGGCAGGAGCTCCTTCACGAGCCGCTCGTGGGCCCGCGCGACCAGGGCCTCCTGGTCACGCAGCGCCCGCTTGCGGTAGTTGTCGAAGTCCGCCGCGACGCGCTTGAGGTCGTCGACGAGCTCGTCCCGCTCGCGCTCGAGAAGCGCGAGTCGCTCCTCGAGCTCGGCGAGCGCCCGCTCGCCGGCGGCCGGCTCCGAGCCGGTGGTCTCCTCGGAGGCCATTACGAGCGCTTCGCCTCCTCGTCGATGACCTCGTAGTCCGCCTCCTCGACGACCTCGTCGTCGGACGACGGCTCGCCGTTTCCGGCGCTCGGCTGGGCGGCGGCCTGCTCGGCCTGCACCTTCTCGTACACCGCCTGCGCGAGCGAATGCGCGGCCTGCATGAGCTCCTCGCTCTTGGCCCGGATCTGCGCGGCGTCGTCGCCGTCGACGACCGCCTTCAGGGCCTCGAGCCGCTCTTCGATGGTCTTCACTGTCTCCTCGTCGAGCGAGTCGCGGTGCTCGCCGAGGCTCTTCTCGGTCGAGTAGACGAGCGTCTCGGCCTGGTTCCGGGCCTCGGCCAGCTCGCGGAGCTTGTGGGCCTCGTCGGCGTGCGCCTCGGCGTCGGCGACCATACGCTCGACCTCGGCCTCGTCGAGGCCGGAGCCGCCCTCGATCCGGATCTGCTGCTGGTTGCCCGTGCCGAGATCCTTGGCCGAGACGTTGAGGATGCCGTTTGCGTCGATGTCGAAGGAGACCTCGATCTGCGGCATTCCGCGCGGCGCCGGCGGGATCCCGACGAGCTGGAACTTCCCGAGCGTCTTGTTGAACGCTGCCATCTCGGACTCGCCCTGGAGGACGTGAATCTCGACCGACGGCTGGTTGTCCTCCGCGGTCGTGAACGTCTCCGACTTCTGCTTCGGGATGGTGGTGTTGCGCTCGATCAGCGTCGTGGAGACGCCGCCCTTCGTCTCGATGCCGAGCGAGAGCGGGGTGACGTCGAGCAGGAGGATGTCCTTCACCTCGCCCTTGAGGACGCCCGCCTGGATGGCCGCGCCGATGGCGACGACCTCGTCCGGGTTGACGCCCTTGTGCGGCTCCTTGCCGACGACCGAGGCCACCTTCTCCTGCACGGAGGGCATCCGGGTCATGCCTCCGACCAGGACGACGTGGTCGATCTTGTCCGCCGTCAGGCCGGCGTCCGCGAGCGCCTGCTTGGTCGGCCCGACCGTGCGCTCCAGCAGGTCGTGCGTCAGCTCGTTCAGCTTCGCGCGCGTGAGCTGGAGGTCGAGGTGCTTCGGGCCCTCCGGCGTCGCGGTGATGAAGGGCAGGTTGATCTGCGTCGAGGTCGTCGAGGAGAGCTCGATCTTCGCCTTCTCGGCCGCCTCGTAGAGGCGCTGGAGCGCCATCTTGTCCTGGCTCAGGTCGATGCCCTGGTCGCGCTTGAACTCCGCGACCATCCAATCGACGACCGCCTTGTCGAAGTTGTCGCCGCCGAGGTGGTTGTCGCCGTTCGTGGCCTTCACCTCGAAGACGCCCTCGCCGAGCTCGAGCACGGAGACGTCGAAGGTGCCGCCGCCGAGGTCGAAGACCAGGATCGTCTGGTCGGCCTCCTTGTCGAGCCCGTACGCGAGCGAGGCCGCGGTGGGCTCGTTGATGATGCGGAGGACGTTCAGGCCGGCGATCTTGCCGGCGTCCTTCGTCGCCTCCCGCTGGGCGTTGTTGAAGTAGGCCGGGACGGTGACGACGGCGTCGGTGACCGTCTCGCCGAGGTAGGCCTCGGCGTCCGCCTTCAGCTTCTGCAGGATCATCGCGCTGATCTCCGGCGGCGCGTACTCCTTGTCGCCGGCCTTCACACGGACGTCGTCGTTCGGGCCCTTCACGACCTCGTACGGGACGATCTTCATCTCCTCGGTGACCTCGTCGTACTTGCGGCCCATGAAGCGCTTGATCGAGGAGATCGTGTTCTCGGGGTTGGTGACCGACTGGCGCTTCGCGGGCGCCCCGACGAGCCGCTGGCCGTCTTTCGCGAACGCGACGACGGACGGCGTCGTGCGCCCGCCCTCGGCATTGGGGATGACGGTCGGCTCGCCGCCCTCGAGCACGGCGACGCAGGAGTTCGTCGTGCCGAGGTCGATGCCGATGGTTCGTGCCATGTGGTGAGTCCCTCCGTTTACTGGGTGGATTGACGGGCTGAGAAAATCTAAGCCACTTTATAGCAGATTACCCGTGCCTGCCCGTTGCGGCCACGACCTGCAACGTTGCGAGCGACGGGTCGGCGCAGTACGAGAGCCGCGTCCCGCCTGCGGCCGCTTCCCGGAGAGCGGCCACGAGCTGTCGCGAGACGACCTCGCCGGGCGCGATCGCCGGGATGCCCGGCGGGTACGGGGCGACCATCTCGGCCGCGATGCGGCCACCGGCGTGCTCCGCCCCGACGACCTCCCGCGGAGCGAAGAACGCCTCCCGGGGCGTGATGGCCTTCTCCGGCGTGACGTCCCAAACGGCGCTCGCGGCGCCCGGCGTTCGAGGCTCGCCGCGCCTGCGTTCCAGGGAGGCGATCAGCGCGTCGCAGAGCCGCTCCACCCCGGCCTCCGTGTCGCCGATCGTGAGCAGCGGGACGAGCGTGTCGCGGTTGGCTAGCTCGAAGCGGATGCCCTGGGCGAAGAGATCGGCTTCGACCTCGAGCCCGTCCGCGCCGGTCCCGGGGAGGGCGAGCGCGAGCTTCGTCCCGTCGTCGGAGTCGACGACGACGAGCCCCTCGACCTCCGCCAGGCGCAGGCGTGCGTCAGCCGCGAGCCGCAGCGTCTCGCCAAGGAGCTCCTGGCCGCGCGTCGCCATGATCATCCGCGCGCGATCGAGGCTGGCGAGGAGCGCGCCCGAGGGGCTCGTCGTGTGCAGGAGCTCGAAGGCCTCCTCCAGGCGTTCGAGGTTGAGGAGGGCGCCCCGCGCGAAGAGGTAGGCGCTCTGCGTGAAGCCGGCGAGGGTCTTGTGGGCGGAGGCGACGAACGCGTCTGCACCGGCGGTCAGCGCGTGCGGCGGCACGGCCGGATGAAAGCCTAGATGCGCGCCCCACGCCTGGTCGACGACGAGCGGGACGCCCGCGTCGTGCGCGAAGTCCGCCATCGCGGCCACGTCGGAGAGAACCCCGACGAAGCTCGGCTCGACGAGGAAGACGCCGCAGGCCGCCGGTGCTTCCGCCAGCGCAGCACGCACGCGTGGCGGCGGAAGCGCCTGCGGCAGCCCCGTAGCCGGGTCGACGTCCGGCCGCACCCAGACGGGATCGAGGCCTGAGAGGACGAGACCGGCGAGCACCGACTTGTGCAGGCTCCGGGAGACCACGACCGGCTCGCCCGGGCGGCCCAGCGCGAGCGCGAGGGCCTGGTTTCCCTGCGTGGAGCCGTTCGCGCAGAAGCGGCACAGGTTGGCGCCCCAGAAGTCGGCCGCCAGACGCTCCGCCCTGCCCAGCACGTCGGAGCGCATGTGCAGGTCGTCGGCGCCCGAGGAGAGCGGCAAATCGAGGAGCAGGAGGTCGTCGGCCAGATGCGGCGCCCGCTTGTGCCCGGGCGTCGTGAAGGGCGTGATCTCGGCGGCGAGGAACGCCGCGGCGGCATCCGCCAGGGGTGTCTCCCGCTGATCCACGCAGGCCGGTTCTATCGGATCCGCCGAGCCGGCGGCGTCCCGACCAACGCTCGTGTTCACGCGCACAGCCCCCACGACCCCGGCGTGGAGGCTGACGAGGGGCTCGTTCAGTGGGTGGACTCGGGAAGCGGTCTGGGGAGCTGAGCTCGACGGCGCAGGAGCCCCCGACCGGGCTCGACGGCGGCGCCGCTCGCCCGCAGGATCAGCGCCACCGCGACGACGATCGCCGCGCCCGCGACGGCCATCTGCAGCGTGACCGCCTCGCCGAGGAGGAGCCAGCCGAGGAAGACCGCGACGATCGGGTTCACGTAGGCGTAGGTGGCGACGAGCGACACCGGCGCCGCCCGCAGCAGCCAGACGTAGGCCGTGAAGCCGACCAGGCTCCCGACCACGACGAGGTAGCCGAGGGCGAGGAGCGACTCGGGGGTCCACGTCGCCTCGCCGAGCTCGCCGCCTGCGATCGAGACGACGAGCAGGAGAACGCCGCCGCAGACGGCCCCGAGGCCTGCCGCGACGAGCGGGCGCTTCGGCAGGGCCGCGCCGCGGGAGTAGAGCGACCCCGCCGACCAGGCCAGGGCGCCGAAGACGATGACGATCGCGCCCACGCGATCGACGCTGCCGCTGCCGAACGGATCGATGAGGAACCCGAGCCCGACGAAGCCGAGCGCGAAGCCGACGTAGGCCGAGGAGCGCAGGCGCTTCCCGAAGACCACGCGGTCGAGCAGCGCCATCCAGATCGGGATGCTTCCAACCAGCAGCGCGGCCACCCCGGCGGGCACCGTCTTCTGCGCCCACGCGAGGCTCCCGTGGCCGAGCAGGAAGAGAAGCCCTCCGAAGACGAAGCCCGCGAGGACCTGGGCCCTGCCCAGGCGGTCGCCCTCGCGGTCGCCCCGCGGCAGCGCCCAGGCGAGCAGGAGCGCGCCGGCGGCGAGGTGCCGGATCGCCATCGACAGGAACGGCGGCAGGTCGCGGACGATGATCGCGAGGGCGATGAACGTCGAGCCCCAGACGACGTAGATCGTCAGCAGGGCGAGCCACACCCGAGCGGGGTAGCGAGCCGCCATCCGCCCCAGCATGCCGGCTGCGTGTCCATCAGCTCAAGTCGAGTTCCCGCGCGACTTGATCACCAGGTCTGATGGGCTCCTCTGGGCTACGCTTTACCCGTGGAGCGGCTGACCGACACGCTGGGCCGGCCGGTGCGGGATCTCCGGGTCTCGGTCACCGACCGCTGCAACTTCCGCTGCGTCTACTGCATGCCGAAGGAGGTCTTCGGCCGCGACTACCCGTTCCTCCCCCGCGCCGAGCTTCTCACCTTCGAGGAGATCGAGCGCCTCGCTCGCGTGTTCACGGGCCTCGGCGTCGAGAAGATCCGCATCACCGGCGGCGAGCCGCTGGTCCGCCGCGACGTCGAGACCCTGGTCGGGATGCTGGCGCGGATCGACGGGCTCGACCTGACGCTGACGACGAACGGCGCTCTCCTGGCCGGCAAGGCCCCGACCCTCAAGGACGCCGGATTGACGCGCATCACGGTCAGCCTCGACTCCCTCGACGACGAAGTCTTTCGGGCGATGAACGACGTCGACTTCCCGGTCGCGCGCGTGCTCGAGGGAATCGACGCGGCGCTCGCCGCCGGCCTCGACCCCGTCAAGGTCAACGTCGTCGTCAAGCGCGGGCTCAACGACGACGGAGTCCTGCCAATGGCCAGGCACTTCCGCGGGACAGGCATCGTCTTGCGCTTCATCGAGTACATGGACGTCGGGCACACGAACGGCTGGCGCCTCGACGACGTCGTGCCCGCCGCGGAGATCGTGGCCGCGATCGACGGCGAGGCTCCCCTGGAGCCGGTGGACGCCGCCTATCCCGGCGAGGTGGCGAACCGCTGGCGCTATCGCGACGGGAGCGGCGAGATCGGGGTCATCTCCTCGGTCACGCAGCCGTTCTGCGGGGAGTGCACGCGGGCGCGCCTCTCGGCCGACGGGGAGATCTACACATGCCTCTTCGCCGTCAAGGGCCACGACCTGCGCGGGCTCCTGCGCGCCGGCGCCTCCGACCAGGAGCTTACGGCGACAATCGCCGACATCTGGCGCGCCCGCGGCGATCGGTATTCCGAGCTGCGCTCCGCTGCGACGACCGACCTGCCCAAGGTCGAGATGTCGTACATCGGCGGCTAGTATTCTTCGGCATTTGTAACATCGGTTACCACCTCGAAACCGGGGGAAAACCGAACCGACACGATCGCTAGACTGGCCGGCGTGACCGCCGTCGGACGCCTCCTACCCCATGGCTGGAAGGACTTCCTCTTCCAGCTCTCGCTCTGGCTCGGGTTCGGCCTGGCCTACCAGGTCGCCCGGGGGATCGCGGATCAGAGCCCGCTCGAGGCGATCCAGAACGGCGTCAAAGTCATCGACGCCGAGCGAGCGTTCAACACACTCATCGAGATCGATATTCAGCGCGCCGTCCTGCACGCCGGCGACTGGGCGCTCGAGGCCGTCAACCTGACGTACTGGCTGTCGCAGTTCCCTGTGCTCGGCCTCTCGCTCCTCTGGATCTACTTCTTCCGCAACGACGCGTTCGTCACCGTCAGGAACTGGATCTTCGCCACCAACCTGCTGGCGCTCGTCGGCTACGTGCTGATGCCGACCGCGCCGCCGCGGATGTTTCCGGAGCACGGTTTCGTGGACACACTCGCGGCCTCGTCCACGGTGAACCACGGCAGCGGGCTCGTCGAGCTCGCCTCCAACCCCTACGCCGCGATGCCGAGCGTGCATTCCGCCGACGCGCTCATCATCGGCTTCGCCATGGCGACACTGGTGAAGAGCCGTTGGGCGGCTGTGCTCTGGACGCTCTGGCCGACCTGGGTGTGGTTCTCCGTCATGGCGACGGGCAACCACTACTGGCTCGACATCGCGGCCGGCGTGGGCGTCGCTCTCGTCGGCGGGACGATCGTCGCCTGGGCCCAGGAGCGGCGGCTGACCGCGGCTCCGGCGCTCTACCGCTGCGGCTACCGGCGCTGGTAGCCTCGGCGCCTTGAGCAGCCCCGGTCAAGCCGAGCGCCCGAAGCGCACGTATCAGGACGAGGTCCGCCGGGTCGCCAGCCGGTGGATCGCGGGGCTCGAGCGGACCAGCATCACTCCCGACGCGCTCACCATTTCGGGCGTCGGGCTCTGCATCGGGGGCGCGGTCGCCGTCTACTTCGAGTACCTGAGCGGCTGGCTCTTCATCCTCGGCGGCGCCCTCTTCGTGGTCGGGAGTGTGCTCGACATCCTCGACGGCGCGCTCGCGCGGCGGAGCGGAAAGGGCACGCCGTTCGGCGCGTTTCTCGACTCGACCGTCGACCGGGTCGGCGAGGGCTTCATGCTCGCGGCGATCGGGCTCGTGCTCATGCGCGACGGAAGCGAGTGGGGAGTCGCGCTCACCTTCGCCGCGATAGGGGGGTCGTTCCTCGTCAGCTACACCCGCGCCCGCGCGGAGGTCATGGGTCTCAAGGGAGACGTCGGATTCGGCAGTCGCGCCGAGCGGGTCGTCGTCATCTCGGTCGGGCTCGCCTTCGCGCCTTTCGGGTCGCTTCCCTACGTGGTCGCCGTCCTCACGGCGACGGCCTGGCTCACCGTCCTGCAGCGCATCCTCTACGTGCGCAAGCAGTTGGCGGACCGCGGGTAGCGCAGCCTTGCTATAGTGCTAGCAGTTTGACTGCTAGCACTTCTGAGAGGCGCAGCATCCTCGTTCGGATGCCGTCCTCCCTCAAGCGCGCCCTCGTCCGCGAGGTCGCGCGCCGCGGGGGGAACCTGAACGACCTCGCCACGGGGATCCTGGCCGAGCGCTTCGGCGTGCCCTACTCCCCCACGGGTCGCCGGAGCCCGCTCGCCGGCGCAAGCGGCGTCACGCTGCTGCGCGTGCCCGAGGCGCTCAAGGACGCGATCGACGCCGAGGCCGCACGCACGGGCTCTCACGCCAACGACGTCATCCTTGAAGTGCTAGCAGACGATCTCGAGATTCCCTTCCAGTCGAACCGACGAAAGGAACCAATGGCAAGCACGAACGGCAAAAGCAACGGCAGGGCCCGCTCCGAGGACAAGGTGCGGGTCGCCGTCATCGGCGTCGGCAACTGCGCCAACTCGCTACTCCAGGGCGTCGAGTACTACAAGGACGCCGACCCCGAGGCGTTCGTCCCGGGCCTCATGCACGTCGACCTCGGCGGCTACCACGTCCGCGACGTCGAGTTCACTGCCGCCTTCGACGTCACGAAGGACAAGGTCGGCAAGGACCTGTCGGAGGCGATCTGGGCGCATCCGAACGACACCTACAAGTTCGCCGACGTGCCGAAGTCCGGCGTCACCGTCTCGCGCGGCATGACCCATGACGGGCTCGGAAAGTACATCTCCGAAGTCGTCGAGAAGGCGCCCGGAGACACCGACGACGTCGTCGAGATTCTCAAGGAGACGAACACCGACGTCGTCGTCAACTACCTCCCGGTCGGCTCCGAGCAAGCGACCAAGTGGTACACGGAGCAGATCCTCAAGGCCGGCTGCGCGATGGTCAACTGCATGCCCGTCTTCATCGCCAAGGGCGGCTACTTCGGCAAGCAGTTCGAGCAACACGGCCTCCCGATCATCGGCGACGACATCAAGTCTCAGGTCGGCGCCACGATCACGCACCGCGTGCTCACATCGCTCTTCCGCGAGCGCGGCGTTCACCTCGATCGCACGATGCAGCTGAACGTCGGCGGCAACTCGGACTTCCTGAACATGCTGGAGCGCGAGCGCCTCGAGTCGAAGAAGATCTCGAAGACGAACGCGGTCACGTCGATGCTCGACTACGACATGGGCTCCGGCAACGTCCACGTGGGCCCGTCCGACTACGTCCCGTGGCTGACCGACCGCAAGTGGGCCTACATCCGCATGGAGGGCACGTCTTTCGGGGACGTCCCGCTGAACCTGGAGATGAAGCTCGAGGTCTGGGACTCCCCCAACTCCGCGGGCATCGTCATCGACGCCGTCCGCCTCGCCAAGCTGGCGCTCAATAACGGCGTCTCGGGCGCCCTCGAGGGCCCGAGCGCCTACCTGATGAAGTCGCCGCCGACGCAGATCGCCGACGACGAGGCTTATGACCTCGTCGAGAGCTTCATCAAGCGCTACGCGCGCAAGGCGGCGAAGACGCCCGCCAAGGCGTAGAAGGCCCGGCGAGAACGACCGAGGGGCCGGCTCGAGCCGGCCCCTCGACGATCCCAAGTAACAGACTGCTACTTGGCCAGATGGGCTACCAGGTCGCGATCACCCTGCACGGGCCGCCGGAGCCTTCCTCCCAGGGGATCAGGCCGACGTACGCCGTCGCGCCGCTCGCCGGAATGCAGTCGAGGCCGGTGAGGTTCTCGATCCCGTAGCGGTCGGTGGCGAGGTAGCTGACGTGTACGGGGAACGTCAGCGAGTTGCCGGGGTCGAGGCTGAGCGTGTCGATCCCGATCCCGCTGATGTCGCGCTTGTCGGCGAGGAACAGGGCCGCTTCCTCGCTCCAGCCGGGAAAGTTGTAGTTCGGGAACGCATCCCCGCCCTTGAACTCGTCGGGGTCGTCGACCTTCTCGGCCCAGCCGGAGTCCGCCGCGACGAGGGCGCCCCTCGGGATCTTCCCGTTTCGCCGCTCGAACTTCTTCACGTCCTCGAGCTCGACCATCGCATTCGGGTCGGCCTCCGCCTTCCTGCGAATGTCGATGACGACGATCGGGACAATCAGCTCCTGGGGCGTGATCTCCGGCGAGAGCCGGGCGCCCTGGTGGAAGTGCCCCGGCACGTCCATGTGGGTGCCGGAGTGCTCGCCGAACGTCCACCTCTGGGCATAGAAGCCAGACGTCGCGTAGTCGGCGATCGTCTCGCGCTCGGGCTCCTCACCGGTGACGAACACCGGGAAGCCCTCGCGAAATGTGTGGGTGAGATCGCAGAACCTCCGTCGTCCTCGACCTCCGCTCGCAAGCGCGCTCGCCGGGAAGCTGGCCGCCAGCGCGGCGCCTGCTGCGCCGAGGAGCGCCGTTCGCCTGTCGACCTTCGGCGCCCCATCCGCCTCGACGTGCTTACGAACGATCTCGGCAGTGCCCGGAAGACACATGATGACTCCTCTCCACGGGGTTGAACGTGCGACCGTACCGCGGCTCGCAGAAGGCTTCAAGGGGAGCCGTAGAATCGAGGCGTGAAGCTCGGAGCTCTGAGGATCTGCATGGTCACGCCGTTCGCCTGGTCGCAGCCGCACCCGGTGAACGACCACGTCGCGGGCGCGGCCGCCGCGCTGCGACGAAGGGGGCACGAGGTCGTCGTCCTCGCGCCCTCGGGCGCGCGCGATCGACCTTGCGGCCGGGCGCCGCGCTCTGAAGCGGCTCGGGCGCGAGGGGACGGCGCTCGAGGACACCGTCGCGCTCGGGCCGTCCATTCCCGTCTCCCGCCGCAGCAGCCTGGGCGTCCCGATCGGCGTGCGGGCGAACCTCGAGCTGGCGCTCACTCGCGACCGCTTCGACGTCGTCCACGTGCACGAACCGGGCGTCCCGAGCCTCTCCTACCTCGCCCTCCGCGACACGCGCGGGCTGGCGGTGGCCACCTTCCACTCACCCGAGCGGCTCGGCTACCCGCCGGGCAAGAAGCAGCGCGAGAGGCTCCTCGGCCGAGTGGATGCGCTGACCGCAACGAGCGAGGCGACGGCCGAGGCCGCCGCGGCGCGGTTCCCGGGCGACTATCGGCTGCTGCCCCTCGGCGTCGACCTCGAGCTGTTCGCCCCCGCGCGGCCGCGCAAGCGCTTCGTGGTCGAGTGGAGGGCGGAAGAGCTGCCGCGCCTGCGCGCGGCGTTCCGCGCCCTCGCCGGCCTCCCTGGCTGGGAGCTTCTCGTCCTGCGGACGAAGGCGCTCTCCGGGCGCCCATACGTCCCTCGCGCGCTGCGCGACCGGGTCGCGGTCAAGACGGCGCTCGACGAGCACACGCGCTCGCTCGAGCTGGCCGGCGCGGCGGGTCTCGTCCGTGCCCTGCGCCCCAACGCGCGCCTGGCGCTCGAGGCCGAGGCCGCCGGCGTGACGCTCGTCGACCCGCCAGGCTCGGCGAGCCAGCCGGAGCTCGTCGGCGCCGCCCTGGCCCGGCTGGCAGAGGACGAGGGCTGGCGCGACCGCTGCTCGGCCGAGGCGCGACGCCGTGCCGAGGGCGCAGGCTTCGATCGCCTGGCCGACGAGCTGGAGCGCGTCTACGGCACGGTGCTCCGCAAGCGACGAGTCCGGCCCGCGGCATCGACCGATCCGCTCGCGGACCGACCGTTCGTCCTCGCCGACCTGCACATGCACACCGAGCACTCCCACGACTGTGCCGTGCCCGTCCCCGATCTCCTCGACCACGCGGAGCGGATCGGCCTGGGCGCGATCGCCGTTACCGATCACAACGTCTTCTCGGGGGCGCAGGAGGCCGTCGAGCTCGCGCGAGACCGGCCTCTGACGGTGATTCCCGGCGAGGAGGTGAAGACGGACGCCGGCGAGGTGATCGGGCTCTTCCTGAGCGAGGAGATCCCGCGGGGAATGTCCTGGGCCGACACGATCGCCGCCATCCGCGAGCAGGGAGGCGTCGTCTATCTCCCCCACCCCTTCGACCGGCTCCACACGATCCCGGATGCCGGCACGCTCCACCGCCACCTGGCCGAGATCGACATCTTCGAGGTCTACAACGCCCGCCTCCTGTTCGAGGCCTTCAACGACGAGGCCTTGCGCTTCGCCCGTAAGTACAACCTGACCATGGGGGCGGGCTCCGACGCGCACGTTTTGCAGGGCGTGGGTACCGGCCTCGTGCGCCTGCGGGCCTTCGAGACGGCTGAAGAGTTCCTCATCAGCTTGCGGAGCGCCGAGATCGTGCGCCGGCCCAAGTCCTTGCTCTACCTCCAGGGCCTCAAGTGGGTGGCGCAGGCCCGCGAGCGCCGGACGAAAGCGTCGGTCCGGTAGGAGGACGCCGAACGGACCCCGAATACCGTCCGCGACCGTGCCTGTCTCCGCCGACGACATTTCCGAGCGCTACCTGAAGAAGGCGATCGCCGAGATCAACGAGCTCGGCCACGAGATCGCCCAGGCGGCGGGCGCCGAGCGCGTTCCCGTTCTCGGCTCGGGCCATCCGCTCGCGGACATCATGCTGCTCAAGCACGCGCCGCAGACGGCCGAGATCCACGAAGGCGTGGCGTTCTTCGGCCGCTCCGGGCAGGCGGTGCTGAAGTCGATCCAGCGGCTGCATGTCGACCCGATGGCGATCTACGGAACGAACTGCGTCAAGTTCGAAGGCGCGAGCGACGAGGAGGCGCACGGCTGGCTGGCGCGCGAGCTGCACGTGGTGCAGCCGAAGATCGTCGTCGTCATGGGGCAAGATGCGCTGGCATGCCTGAACGCCGTCAGGTTCCCTCTCGCGGCGGAGATCGAGGACCGGCCGGGGGAGATCCAGCGCTTCACCCCGACGATCGACGCTCTCCTGACGCCGGACGTGGACTCGTCGCTGGACGAGCAGAAGACGAAGCGGACCTTCTGGGAGGCGTTCAAGGCACTCGGCCCCTGGTGGTCCGAGCTGCCGCCGTACTAACGGTCCTGACGCTCCTCGCTGTGTACTACGGCGTCTCGGAGTCGCTCCCCGACCTCGGCCTCTGGGGGGACGTCGCCTTCGTGGGCCTCGTCCTCATCCCGGCCTTCTTCTCGCTCACCTGGCTCGCGCTACCACTCTGGCGCCTGGCGCCGACGGTGGCGCTTGGAGGCGCCGTCGTGGCGTTCGTCGTCCTCTCGGTTCTCTTTGAGCTCGTGGGGCTGGACGTCGCTGCCAACTTCGTCAAGTTCGCCGCCGTCACCGCCGCCGGCTGGTGGTTCCTCGCCTTCTTCGAGTCCGTGAGCTGGGTGCTACTCGTGGCGCTGCTCATCATCCCGGTCGACACCTACTCGGTCTTCCGGGGGCCGACGAAGGTGATCGTCGAGGAGCAGCCGCAGATCTTCGACGCCCTCTCCATCGCCTTCCCGATCCCCGGCGAGCACAACTCGGCGCAGCTCGGCTTGCCGGACGTCCTCTTCTTCGCCCTCTTTCTCGGGGCGACGGTCCGCTTTGCGCTGCGGCCGGGGCTCACGTGGGTGCTGATGGCCTTGTCCTTCGCCGCCACGCTCGCGCTCGCGGTCGCCTTCGACATCAGCGGGCTGCCGGCGCTGCCGCTCCTCTCCGCGGCCTTCATCCTCGCCAACGGCGACCTGATCTGGAGGCAGCTGCGCTCGCGCCCGACACCGGAGCCGGAGTGAGGGTCGCGGCCCTCTACGACGTGCACGGGAACCTGCCAGCGCTCGAGGCTGTCCTGGCGGAGGTCGATGCGCTCGAGGTGGAGGTCGTGGTCGTCGGCGGAGACATTGCCATCGGGCCGATGCCGCGGGAAACGCTCATGCGCCTGCTCGAGCTCGAGGACCGGGCGCGGTTCGTCCGCGGAAACGGCGATCGGGAGGTCGCGGCAGAACCAGGAGGCGCCGACCTGTGGGCCGAGCGCACGCGCTGGTCGGCGAGCCAGCTGACGCGTGGGCAACGCGCGTGGCTCGCCGCCCTGCCGGAGTCCCATTCCGTGGACGTGGACGGGCTCGGCGCCGTCCTCTTCTGCCATGGCTCGCCGCGGAGCGACGAGGAGATCCTGACGGCGATCTCGCCCGAGGAACGAGTGGCGTCTGCGGTCGCCGGGGTCCCGGAGCCGGTGGTGGTCTGCGGGCACACCCACGTGCAGTTCGACCGCCGGGCCGCGGGCAAGCGCCTGGTGAACGCCGGCAGCGTCGGCATGCCCTACGAGGCGAGGCCGGGCGCCTACTGGGCGCTGCTCGGCCGCGACGTCGAGCTGCGACGGACAGGCTACGACCTCGAGGCTGCGGCCGAGGCGATCCGCGCCACCGGCTTCCCGGGAGCGGACGAGCTGGCGGCCGAGAACGTTCTCACGGTTCCGAGCGCCGAGGAAGCCACTGAGCAGTTCGAGCGCATGGCGCAAGCCACAGCCGATCCCGAGTAACCGTCTGTTACTTGCGGGGCTCGCCGTCGAGGGCCAAGAGGGCGACGGCCTCGATGTGAGGCGTGTGGGGGAACATGTCGACCGGGCGCACGCGCTCGAGGCGGTAGCCGAAGTCGCTCGCGAGCTCCTTCGCGTTCGCCGCCAGGGTCGTGGGATTACAGGAGACGTACACGAGCCGCGGCGCCTGCAGCTCCCCGACCCGGCGGACGGCCTTGCCTGCAAGACCTGCACGCGGCGGGTCGACGACGACGACGTCCGGCGGGCCGGCGCGGTCACGCAGCTCGTCGAGGTCCCGGGCCACGTCGCCGGCGAAGAAGGCGGCGTTGGCGCTGCCGTTCAGCGCTGCGTTCTCGACCGCACACGCGATCGACTCCTCCGAGTACTCGATCCCCCACACTGTCAACGCGTCCCGCGCCAGCGTCAGCCCGATCGTCCCGATGCCGCAGTAGAGGTCGTAGACGGTCTCGTCGCCGGTCAGCGCCGCGTACTCGCCTGCGAGCGCGTAGAGCACCTCGCACATCTCGGTGTTCGTCTGCAGGAAGGAGCCCGGGCGCACCCGGTAGCGGAGGCCGAGGATCTCCTCCTCGATTGCCTCCTCGCCCCAGAGCAGGTCGGTGGGGAGGTTCGTGACCTCCGCCGGCGAGTCGTTGACCGCCCAGTGGATCGAACGTACCTGGGGGAACGCCTGCAGCGCGGACACGAGGCTCTCGGCGCCGGCCAGGTCGCCCGGCGCTGTGACGAGGACGACGAGCGCTTGGCCGGAATTGCGCCCCTCCCGGACGACGAGGTGACGGAGGTAGCCCTCCTGCCGCTCCTGGTCGTACGCGGGCAGCCTCTCGGCGCGCGCCCAGGCCTTCACCGCTTCGCGGATGCCGTTGCCGAGGTCGGTCGTGAGCCAGCAGCGCTCGACGTCGAGAACCTCGTCCCAGCGCCCGGCGCGGTGGAAGCCCAGGCCGACCTCGCCTGTGGGCAGCGTCGTGAAGGAGTACTCCAGCTTGTTCCGGTAGTGGAAGACCGACCTCGCCGCCTCCGCAGGCTCGAGCTCGAGCTCGGAGAAGCCGCCGATCCGGCTGAGCGCGTCGGCAACCTGTTGGGCCTTGGCGGCGAGCTGGGCCTCGTAGGCCAGATCCTGGAAGCGGCAGCCGCCACAGTCCGGGTAGTGGGCGCAGGGCGCCTCGACGCGCGGCGCGCCCGCCTCCACGACCTCGACCGCGACGGCCTCCGCGTGGCTCCGCTTCACCTTCGTGACCCGTGCGCGCACGACATCGCCGGGGAGGGCCCGGTTCACGAAGACGACGAAGCCGTTCAGCCGGGCGACGCCGCGCCCGCCGTAGGCGAGCGAGTCGACACGGAGCTCGAGCTCCTGATCTCTCCTGACGGGAGCGGCCACAAGGGCAGCCTAGCCTCGCTGCGGCCCGTATCATCCGTCTCATGTTCCAGCGACTGCTCGCCCGCCTGAGGCGCCGGCAGGCGCCACCGACGCGGGAAGAGCTCGTGGAGGAGGAGAGGATCCAACGCGAGGCCGAGCTCGAGCGGCGGAAGGCAGAGGCGATGATGGCCGAGCAACGTGGAGAGATCCAGCGCCACGGCGGCAGCGGCTGGGGCGGCTTCTAGCCGCGGTTCCTAGATCAGGGTCGAAACGTAGACCTTCCGCGAGCGCGGCCCGTCGAGCTCGCAGAAGAAGATGCCCTGGTAGGTCCCGAGCGCGAGCTCTCCACCGCTCAGCGGGACGAGCACCTGCGGCCCCAGCATCGACGCCCTCACGTGGGAAGGGGCGTTGGGGCCGTCGGCGTCGACGTGCTTCCAGGACCAGCCATCATCGACGATGCTGCCGAGCGCCATCTCGAAGTCGTCGAGTAGGTCGGGGTCGATCTTCTCGTTGATCGTCACGCCGGCGGTCGTGTGCGGGACGTAGACGAGCGCCGCGCTTCCCTCGGCGTCCGAGCCGACCGCCTCGCGCACCTTTGCCGTGATGTCCAGGAGCTGGGTCTTGCGCTCGGTCGTGACCTGGATCTCCCGCACGGGCGGGTATCCTACGCGACCCATGGCGACGGCCTCCGCCAGCAGCCTCGACGCCTACCGCGACGAGGCGGATCGCTTCATCGCGGCGCTGGACGAGGAGTACTACCTCCATTACGCCGGCCTCAAGGAGAGCTTCGAGCTCGAGCCGATCTACGAGCGCTTCTCGGACCTGACGACGCTCGCGGCCGCGCGCGAGCTGGCCGAGCACGCCGAGGCCGGAGGCCCCGGCGAGGTCGAGCTCTGGCATTTCGCCTGCGAGGGCTACCTCGGGAACCTCACGCGGGAGGAGTCGGAGGCGATCGCCGGGCTCGAGGCGTCCCTCACCGCCACGGTGGACGGCGAGGAGATCCCCTACCGGATGCTGCGGCCGACCGTCGCCAACGAGGCCGACCGCGACCGGCGCGAGCGGCTCGAGGCGGCCCGCGTCGAGCTCGCCGAGGAGCGCCTGATGCCGAGCTGGATCGCCCACGACGAGAAGCGGCGCGAGGGCACGCGCGCGCTGGGCGCGGCGACCTACCGCGAGCTCTACGAGCGCTTCGGCTTCCCGCTCGAGGAGCTCGCCGCGCAGGCTCGTGCGTTCCTCGACGAGACGGAGGCGCTCCACGTGGCCGCCTTCGACCGGTTCCTGCGCCGGCGCGCCGGGGTGCCGCTCGAGGAGGCGCGCCGCCACGACGTCCTGCGCGCCTTCCGCGGGAGCGAATGGGACGAGGGCTTCCCGGCCGACCGCATGGTGCCGGCGCTCGAATGGACCCTGGACGGACTCGGCATCGACCTGAGCTCGCAGCGAAACGTCCACCTCGATCTCGAGCCGCGGCCGCAGAAGAGCCCCCGTGCCTTCTGCGCCCCAATCGAGGTTCCGGACCGGGTGATGCTGGTCATCAAGCCGATGGGCGGGCCTGACGATTGGCATGCGTTCTTCCACGAGGCCGGGCACGCGGAGCACTTCGCGCACGTCTCCCGCGACCTCCCCGTGGAGTTCCGGCGCTTGGGCGACAACTCCGTCACCGAGGGCTGGGCCATGCTCTTCGAGCACCTGGTCGACGACCCCGCCTGGCTGTCCCGCCGGCTCGACTTCGCGCGGCCGGAGGACTTCGCCGAGGAGTCGGCGGTCAGCCTGCTCTACGTCGTCCGTCGCTATGCCGGGAAGCTCCTGTTCGAGCTGGAGCTGCACGGCGACGTCGAGCTCGAATCGATGCGAAGCCGCTACGTCGAGGTGCTGCAGGATGCGACGAAGATCGAGCCCTCGCCGGCCGACTTCCTCGCGGACGTCGACGAGGGCTTCTACTGCACGTGCTATCTGCGAGCATGGGCCTTTCACACCCAGATCGAGTCGCACCTCCGCCAGGAGCTCGGACGAGCCTGGTTCACGCGCCCGGAGGCAGGCTCCCTCCTCCGGGAGGTCTGGGCCGAGGGTCAGCGGCTGACGGCGGCCGAGCTGCTCGACCAGGTGGCAGGCGCGACGCTCGAGCTGGCCGCGGTGGGTGAGAGAATTGAGGAGGAGGTGACTGCGTGAGAAAGGTCGTCATCGCCGGTGCGGCCGGCCGCGACTTCCACAACTTCAACGTCGTCTACCGGGGGCGCGACGACGTCCAGGTGGTCGCCTTCACGGCGACGCAGATCCCCGACATCGATGGGCGCGTCTACCCGGCCGCGCTGGCCGGGTCGCGCTACCCCGAGGGGATTCCGATCGTCCCGGAGGAGGAGCTGGCCGACCTCGTGCGCCGAGAGAACGCGGACGAGGTCGTGTTCGCGTACTCGGACGTGACCCACGAGCACGTCATGCACGTCGGCTCGCTGGCGCTGGCGGCGGGCGCCGACTACACCCTCCTCGGCCCGCGGGCGACGATGATTCCTTCCGACAAGCCCGTGGTCGCAATCTGCGCCGTGCGGACCGGCTCCGGCAAGAGCCAGACGACCAGATACGTCGCAGGCCTGCTCCGCGAGGCGGGCAAGCGTGTGGCCGTCCTGCGGCATCCGATGCCCTACGGCGACCTGACGCAGCAGGCGGTGCAGCGGTTCGAGCACTACGAAGACCTCGACGCCGCGGACTGCACGATCGAAGAGCGGGAGGAGTACGAGCCCCACCTCGCCGAGGGGAACCTCGTGTTCGCCGGTATCGACTACGCGGCCATCCTCTCGCGGGCCGAGCAGGAGGCGGACGTCATCGTTTGGGACGGCGGCAACAACGACACGCCGTTCATCAAGCCGGACCTGCACATCGTCGTCTGCGACCCGCACAGGCCGGGCCACGAGCTCCGCTACCACCCCGGCGAGACGAACCTGCGCATGGCCGACGTCTGCGTCGTCAACAAGACGGACACGGCGCCGCCGGAGGGGGTCGAGGCCGTGCTCGACTCGATCCACCGCGTGAACCCACGCTCCGAGGTCGTCCTCGCCGCCTCGCCGTTCCACGTGGAGGACGGGCGCACCGACGAGATCCGCGGGAAGCGCGTGCTCGCGGTAGAAGACGGGCCGACCCTCACGCACGGGGAGATGACCTACGGCGCCGCAGTGCTCGCCGCGAAGCAGCACCACGCGGCCGGGCTCGTCGACCCGCGGCCGTTCGCAGTGGGCTCGATCGAGAAGACGTTCGAGGCGTACCCGCACGTACGGGATCTGCTGCCGGCCATGGGCTACGGGCGCAGGCAGATGGAGGAGCTGCGCGAGACGATCGCGCGCTCCGACGCCGACCTCGTCCTCATCGGCACTCCGATCGACTTGAGGCGCGTGATCTCGATCGACAAGCCGGCTCTTCGCGTCACGTACCGGCTGCAGGAGCTCGGCGAGCCGACCCTCACCTCCCTCCTCGAAGCGCACGGGATCATCGAGCCGGCGCCGGCGCTGACTTAGCCCGCGAGCGTTCAATGCTGACCGTGGTCGCGCTCGGGGGCAACGCGCTTCTCGGCCGCGGGGAGCGCGGAACAGCCGCCGAGCACCGCGCCAACCTCGCCGCCACCTTCGCGGCGGTCGCGCCGCTGCTCGAGGGTGAGATCGTCGTCACACACGGAAACGGCCCCCAGGTCGGCAACGAGCTCCTCCGCCAGGAGCTGGGAGCGGCCGAGGCGCCGCCGCTCCCGCTCTGGGTCGCGGTCGCGCAGACCCAGGCCGAGATCGGGACGCTCGCCGCCGCCGAGCTCCTGCCCGTGGTGGCCAGACCGGTGGCCGTCGTCGTCACCCACGTCGCGGTCGATCCCGCCGACCCGGCCTTCCGGAGCCCGACGAAGCCGATCGGCCCGCACTACGACGAGCCTCGGGCCCGCGAGCTCGAGCAAGACCGGGGCTGGACCATGAAGGAGGAGCCGGGCCGCGGCTGGCGCCGCGTCGTCCCTTCGCCACGGCCGCTCGAGGTGGTCGAGCTCGGCGCCGTGCGGACCCTCCTCGAGGCCGGTCAGCTCGTGGTGGCAGCGGGCGGGGGCGGCATCCCGGTCGTCCGGCGAGGCGATGCATTCGACGGCATCGACGCCGTGATCGACAAGGATCACGCCTCGGCGCTCCTCGCCATCGGGCTCGGCGCGCAGCGCCTCGTCATCCTCACGCAGGTTCCAGGCGTCTACCGGGACTTCGGCGCCGACGGCGCGCAGGGAGAGCCGATCGCCGAGCTCGACCCCGAGCGCGACGCCGACATCGTCGAGGAGCTCCCGGCCGGGAGCATGCGGCCGAAGGTCATGGCCGCGTTCGCCTTCGTCAGGCAGACCGGCGGCGAGGCGCTGATCACGAGCGCGGACGCGATCGGAAAAGGCGACCCCGGGACGAGGATCCGCACGAGGCCATCGGCTGGCGGCTAGGCGAACCAGCGGTCGAGGATCGCCGCGGTGGGCGAGCGTGCTGCTCCTTGAGCTGCCTGCATCGGTATCAGAGCGTCGGGCTGCCCTCGACGTAGGATGCGCCCGTGATCCCGGCGCATCTGAAGGGCCGCGACTTCCTCCGAGTGAACGACTGGGAGAGCGACGAGCTCGTGCTCGTCCTCGACCACGCCGAGCGCCTCAAGGCTCGCCAACGCGAGCGCGTGCCGCACCGCCTGCTCGAGGGCAGAAACCTCGGGATGATCTTCCAGAAGCCCTCGACCCGCACGCGGGTGAGCTTCGAGGTCGGGATCGCTCAGCTCGGCGGCACCGGCCTCTATCTCGCGACCGGCGATCTCCAGCTCGGGCGTGGAGAGACGATCAAGGACACGGCGGTCGTCCTCTCGCGTTACCTCGACGGGATCATGATCCGGACGTTCGAGCAGTCCGACGTCGACCAGCTCGCCGAGCACGCCGATATCCCCGTCATCAACGGCCTCACCGACCAGTTCCACCCGTGCCAGGCCCTCGCTGACGTCATGACCATCCGCGAGCGGCTGGGCGGCTTCGAAGGCATCCGGGTCGCCTACCTCGGGGACGGAAACAACGTCTGTCACTCGCTGATGGTCGCCTGCGCGAAGCTCGGCCTGGACTTCGTCGCCGCGACCCCGCCGGGCTACGAGCCGTCCGAGGAGGTCGTGGGGTGGGCGCGCGCCGCCGCCGAGGCGAACGGAACCGCGGTGGAGCTGACCGGCGACGCCCGCGCGGCCGCGACCGGCGCGGACGTCCTCTACACCGACGTCTGGACGAGCATGGGCCAGGAGGAGGAGCGTGAGCAGCGCCTCGCCGATCTCGACGGCTACGGGATCGACGCCGAGCTCGTCGCGCTCGCGAGCGAGCGGGCGATCGTCCTCCACTGCCTGCCTGCCCACTACGGCGAGGAGATCGCCGAGGACGTGCTCTACGGCGAGCGCTCGGCCGTCTGGGACCAGGCGGAGAACCGCCTCCACGCCCAGAAGGCGCTCATGGCGCTCGTCATTCGCTGAGTGCCCCGCCGGTGACCTTCGAGGACCACGTTCGGTCGGCGTTCGACTCGCTGCCCGCGAAGCTCCGCGAGGCCATGTCCAACGTGGAGATCGTGGTCGAGGACGAGAACGACGAGGACCCCGACCTCTTCGGCCTCTACCTCGGCATCCCGCTGACCGAGCGCGGCGTCGAAAGCTACGCGGGCGTGCTCCCGGACAAGATCGCCATCTACCGGATCCCTCTCGAGGAGGAGTTCGGCGACGATCCCGAGGTCCTCGAGGAGGAGATCCGGATCACGGTCGTCCACGAGATCGCCCACCACTTCGGGATCGACGAGGATCGCATCAGCGAGCTCGGCTGGGGCTAGCGCAAGACCTGTACGCGCACGCATGAACTCGGGCTCTTTGGGGCATAGCCCGTGCGTGCGGCGCCCTTTCGCGATCCTGGTCGTCCGCTTCCGCTACCTGGTGATCGCGGCATGGATCGCGGCCGCTGTCGCGGCAACCGTCTACCTCCCTGGCCTCCGAAGCGGCGAGCCGCTCGAGCTGGGCGGCTTGGTTCCGGACGACTCGCCCGCCATCGAGGCGGGCGCCCGCGCCCAGCAGCTCTTCTCCGTTCCCCTGACGGCCGACACGGCCGTCGTCGAGCGCGACGAGGCGGGCTTCTCGCTCGAAGAGCAGCGCGCGATCGTCGAGCGGGCCGTCGAGGTGACAACCGACGAGCAGGGCGGAGACGAAATCCTCTTCGCGCTCCCGATCCTCAACACGAAGGAGCTGTTCCCCGGCTCGGAAGAGGACGGCACGACGGCTGTCTCGCATCTCTTCTTCTCCGATGACGTGAGCCTGACGGGCAAGGTCGAGCTTGCGCACGACTACGCGGATCGCGCGGCAGGCCACTATGCCGGCGTCACCGGCCCGGGCCCGGCTCGGCTCGCCCAGTTCGAGGAGATCGAGAACGCTCTTCCCTACGTCGAGCTCGGCACCGTGCTGGCGATCGCGCTCGTCGTCGGGCTGACCTTCCGCTCGCTCGGCGCTCCGCTCCTCACGCTCGCCGCCGCGGGGCTCGCGTTCCTCGTCGCGGCCGGCCTCATCCCCTGGACCGTGGAGCGACTCGGCGCCAGCATTCCTGAGGAGGTCGAGCCACTCGTCGTCGCGCTCACGCTCGGCATCGTCACCGACTACACGATCTTCTTCCTCTCCGCCGGCCGGCGCGAGCTTGCCCACGGCACCCCGAGGCTGGCGGCGGCCGAGCGCGCGTGCCTGGCCGTGGCGCCGATCGTGGCGACCGCCGGCCTGATCGTCGTCGCGGGCTCAGCCGCGCTGCTCGTGGGCGAGCTCGAGTTCTTCCGGGCGTTCGGGCCGGCCCTCGCCGTTACCGCAGCGGTCTCGCTCGCGGTCTCGCTCACGTTCGTGCCGGCCACCCTCGCCCTCTTCGGCCGGTTGGTGTTCTGGCCGACGTTGAAGCCCCGGGAGCAGCCGGACGAGGGTCTGGAGCGCCCAACGCGCGTCCGGTCGGCGATCGCCGGTTTCCTCACGTCGCGGCCGGTGGCCGGCCTGGTCGCGTTGGTCACGGTGGTCGGACTGCTCGCGGCGGCGTCCGGGCTCCGTCACACGGAGCTGGCCCTCAGGCTCGGCAGCGGCCTTCCGGTGGGCTCGGAGGTGCAGGAGGCGGCCAGCGCCGCGGACCAGGGCTTCGCAGCCGGCATCCTCGCGCCGACAATCGTCCTCGTCGAGGGCGACGGCGTCGGCGAGCGCACCGACGAGCTCGCGCGACTCGAGGAGGAGCTCAAACGGGTGACGGAGGTCGAGGGCGTCCTGGGACCGCGCGTCGTACCGCAGGAAGCGCCGGGCGACGTGTTCGTCTCGGAGGACGGCAACGCGGCACGGTTCGCGGTCATCTTCGACGAGCCGCCGCTCGACTCCAAGGCGATCAAGGCGGCGCAGGAGCTCGAGGAGCAGCTCCCCGAGGCTCTGCAGGCGGCGGGGCTCCGGCAGGCGGAGGCCGCCCTCACCGGCCAAACGGCGGTCGCCTCGGACACGGTCGACGCGATCGTCGACAGCTCGGCCGTCGTCGGCGCCGCCGTGCTCGCGCTCAACTTCGTCCTGCTGGCGCTCTTCCTGCGCGCCCTGGTGGCGCCGCTCTACCTCCTAGCCGCCAGCGTCCTCTCGGTCGCCGCCACCCTCGGACTGACCACGTACGTCTTCCAAGGGCTCCTCGGGCACAACGACCTCACCTACTACGTCCCGTTCGCGGCGGGCGTGCTCCTCGTCTCGCTCGGCTCGGACTACAACGTGTTCGTTGCCGGACGCATCTGGCAGGAGGCCGACCACCGCCCCTTGCGGGAGGCGATCGCCGTGGCGGTCCCGCGAGCCTCGCGCGCGATCAGCGTCGCCGGGATTGCGCTGGCAGCCTCGTTCGCGATGCTGGCGATTATTCCGATCGACGGCTTCCGCGAGTTCGCCTTCATGATGGCCGTCGGCGTGCTCTTGGAGACCTTCGTGGTTCGGCCCCTGCTCATCCCGGCCCTCGTCCTGCTGTTCGGGGACGCGGGGGCTTGGCCGGGTCGCCTGCGTCACGGCGAAGCCTAGTCGTGGACGCGGGCGATGAGCTCCCGGCGGCTCAGCACCTTGCACGCGACCCCTCCGAGCCGGACGTCGTAGCCCGCGTCCTTCGGGAAGAGCACCTTGTCCCCGGGGTCGATGCCCTGTGCGTCGGCGCCGACGCCCGTGACGATGCCCGTCCGGCAGCCGGCCTCGGCGCTCTGCGGGATGATCAGCCCTGTTCGCGTCTCGACGTCCTCGTCGAGCGGCTCGACGATCAGGTGGTCGTCGAGCGGCTCCAGCGTGATCGTCAGCGGGGCCGGGTCCTCCATGCTCCGATTGTAGGCTCCCTCGCGTGCCCCGTAGCACCGTCTGCCTGAGCTTCGACTTCGACGCGCTGTCGGTCTGGCTTGCCTACGACCGGGTCACGCCGGCGATGCTCAACCGGGGCGAGTACGGAGCCCGCGTCGGCGTCCCCCGCCTACTACGCTTCCTGGAGGAGCGCGGCCTGCCCGCCACCTTCTTCGTCCCCGGCCACACCGTCGAGTCATTCCCCGCGGAGACTGCCTCGATCCTGGAAGCCGGCCACGAGGTCGCGCACCACTCCTACGCCCATGTCGACCCGAGCCTCCAGGCCCCGGACGAGGAGCGCGCCGACATGGAGCGCGCCTGGTCGGTGCTCGAGAGGATCGGCGTTACGCCTCTCGGGTTCCGCGCCCCGTCTGCGGACCTGTCCTACTCGACGCTCGGCCTCGTCGAGGAGCTCGGCTTCCTCTACGACTCGAGCCTGATGACCGACGACTACCGGCCCTTTCATCCGCGCATCGGCGACCGGGTCGCGCGCGGCGTTCCCCTCGAGCGCGGCCGGGAGTCGAGCGTCTGGGAGCTTCCGCTCTGCTTCGAGCTCGACGACTGGGTGCACTTCCAGTTCAACTTCGACCCGTACCGCAAGGGCGGCGCGACGCCGAGCGACGTGCTCGAGATCTGGCAGGCGGAGTTCGACTGGATGGACGCCAACGTGGACGGCGGGATCCTCACCGTCACGATGCATCCACAGGTGATCGGACGCGGCCATCGCGTGGCGATGCTCGGGACATTCGTGGAGCGCTGCCTCGAGGCCGGCGCCCGCTTCGAGCGCATGGGCGACGTCGCGCAGACGCTCTCTTAGTCGCGGCGGACGCGCAACGTGGCCCGCATGCCCTGCTCGTGGTGATCGGCGACCGAACACCAGACGCGGTAGCGCCCCGGGCCAAGGTCGAACGTCCTCGTCGTCCGCTCGCCCGGGAGCGTCTCCGGGATCACGAACGTGCGCGTGCCTCCGATGCGCCGGAGCCTGAGGTCGTGCGGGTCCTCGCCGAAGTTGGCGAGCTCGATCTTCACGCGCTTGTTCGGAACCGAGAGCCGTGAGAGCGTCAGGGTGAACTCGTCGGCGACCGCCTGCACCCGCGTCGGATAGGCGCCGGCGGTCCCGGGCACGGCCACGAGAACGAACGTCGCAAGGGCGGCGAGCGCCGGACGCTTCATGTCAGGAGCGTGGCGCGGGTGAAGGTCGCCGCGTTGGGGATCACCAGAGCCGCGTCGGTGGCGAACCACTGCTCGAGCAGCGAGCAGTAGAGGGAGCGGAAGTCGAAGGTCGCCCGCAGGTTGCCCTGCTCGTCGAGGCCGGAGGGCGCCAGTCCCGGGAACTCGCCGAGCATCTGGCCCCTGACGCGCGAGCCCATGAGCAGGCCGACGCCCGCGGCGCCGTGGTCGGTGCCGACGGAGCCGTTCTCCTCCACCCGGCGCCCGAACTCGCTCCAGACGAGCACGAGGACGTCGTCGGCGATCCCACGCGACTCGAGGTCGCGCTGGAAGGCGAAGAGCGAGTCGGCAGTGAGGGCGAGGTCTGCCGGAAGGCCGTTCTCCTGGTCGGCATGCGTGTCGTACATCCCGGGAGCGCTCATGGTCACGCAGCGCAGCGGCAGCCCAGCGGCGATCATGGCGGCGAGGCCTGCCAGCCGATCGGGGAAGCCTCCCCCGCCGGGATAGGGAACCGTCGTCCCGAAGTTGCCGTCCGCGAAGGGGAGAAGCTGCGAGCGCAGGGTCGCGACCTGCTGGGTGATCTCGGCGACCTTCGACGCTGCGGGGTCGGACACGGGCGGGAACGTCCCCATCGCCTCAAGCATCCGCTGCTCCACGTCGCCCCAGACGCCGCGAGCCCAGAAGTCGTATTCGTCAACCGCCGAGACGGCGGCGACGGGCACGTTGGCGGACGCGAGGGACGGGTGCAGCGAGTAGTTGAGCGCCAGGCCTTGGAGCGGGTTGTCGAGCGTCCCGGCGACGTCGAGATAACGCCCGAGCCAGCCCGTGCGCAGATGAGCGTCCGTCGCGCCGACCTCCCAGTAGTGGCGGGAGGTGAAGTGGGACTGGTCGGCGTCCGTGTAGCCGATCGCCGGAACCACGGTCACCTTCCCCTCCCCGTGCAGCGTGGCCAGCGGAGTGAGCGAGGGGTGCCAGCGCAGGCTCGTGTCCTCGGAGAACGGCTGGCCCTCGCCCGGCCCGAGCGCGAGCTGCGGGCGGAGGGACGCGTACTGCGGGTGGCCCGCCGGGAAGAGCATGGAGAGGGAGTCCGCCCCGCCGTCGAGGAAGACCGACAGGAGCACCGGGCCGGCCGGCCCGCTCTGGGCGCGGGCGATGCCTTCCTCGAAGAGGCCGAACGGCAGCGTGCTCGCCCCGTAGACGGAGAGGGCGAGCCCGGCGGCGCGCGAGAGGAAGGCGCGGCGGTCGAGGCCGGTGCCCGCCGGAATGGGCATGCCCGGCTCGATCACCGGGAGGCCGCGGCCCGCCTCGGCGACGGAGCGCCGGAGGGCGGTCGCGCGCGTGAACTCGTTGCAGGAACAGCTCATGGTCAGCAGGTCTGGTAGTCGGGGGAGATGGCGAAGAGAATCCGGAGGGCGTTGACGATGAGGACGGGGTACGTGTCCCGCTCGTAGGTCGAGCCCGCGTCGTCGAGCGCGTTCTGGGCGAAGGTGCGCAGCGTCGTCCGGGTCGACGAGGTCGTCGTCGGGTCGCCCCAGAAGGCAAGCGCTCGGTCCACGAGCTTTCCGGCATCGAACGGCAGCTCGCCGCTCCAGTCGTCGGTGTCGAGCTCGTACGGCTCCAGGGCATAGTTCACGTCCATCCAGCGGCCGCGGAAGCTGGAGGTGTCGAGCCAACGGTCGTCGTTCCAGCCCGCGACGTTCGGCGGGTAGAAGAGACGTTGGCCGTCGAGCGAGGAGAGCCAGGACCAGGCCTCCGTGTCGACGCGGCGGCGGCGCGCGCGGTGCATTCCGGCGACCTGGACGATCGGCGGCTTCATCATCCGCTGGCCCGTGTAGAGCTGCGGGTGCTTGAGGATGGCCTCGAGGACCGGCCTCACCCTGGAGTCGGAGCGCTTGTAGAGGCGGATGAGCGCCGACCGTGTGGACGCCGACGGCGGGGTTGGGATGAAGTAGCTCCAGAGCTTCGTCACGAAGTACGACGCGTGGGCCGAGTTCCCGAGGCACAGGCGGCACGCGTCCTGCCAGCTGTACCTGCCGCTCTTGCCGAAGATCGTCTTGACGTCGCCGTCGTGCCAGCTCGGGTCGAAGCGGAAGTTGTTGTAGCCGACGCCGTCGTCCCAGTCGACGCGCCAGCCCGTGAGGGCGCGGGCCTGCTCGCGCACGTCGTCCTCCGTGTAGCCGCGCCCCGCGCCGAGGGTGAAGAGCTCCATCAGCTCGCGCGCGTAGTTCTCGTTCGGCGACCACTTCGTGTTCTGGATCCCGTTCAGCCAGATCAGCATTGCCGGATCCTTCGTGAGCCCGATCAGCATCGACTCGAAGGAGCCGAGCGCGTGCGAGCGGAGGAACTTGTTCTGGTCGAGCATGAACTTCTGCGAGCCGACGCCGTCGTTCGAGGTGGCGAACCAGTCGTGCCAGACGAGCGTCATCCGCTCGATCAACTGCTGGTTCGAGCGCACCATGCGGTCGAGCCACCAGAGGTGGTCATGGCCCCAGGCGTCGCGTGGGGCGAGCGGAGCGCCGTTGTCGTCGGTCGGTGAGGGCCCGATCAGGCGCGCCTTCGGCGGGCTCAGAAGGTCGTCGACCGCCCGCTTGAGCCCCTTCTTGGCCACCTTGACGGCCTCGCCGGGCTTCGGCCCGAAACCGGCACGCCAAAGCAGTCGCTCTGCTTCCCGCTTGCGAAACGGGCCGTGGTACACGGGCACGCGGCTGGCCACGAGTCGCAGTATCGGGAGGGCCTAGGCACCCGGCGACCCCTTTTTGTGTATCTCAGCCGTCTTCCGCCCTGGCGGTGAATCCGATCGCTACAAGCTCAGAAGCCTAGGCGCGTCACGGCCGCTTCTCGTCGTGGCCGCCGAACTGCTTTCGCATGGCCGACAGGAGCTTGTCGGCGAAGTCGTCGAGGCCGCGTGAGCTGAATCGTGAGTAGAGCGCGGCGGTGAGCACCGGGGCCGGGACGCCCTCCTCGATGGCGGCCAGCGTCGTCCAACGGCCCTCGCCGGAGTCCGACACCCGGCCGGCGAACTCCTCGAGCTGGGGCGAGGTGAACAGCGCCTCGGCCGCGAGGTCGAGGAGCCAGGAGGAGATGACGCTGCCGCGGCGCCAGACCTCCGCGACCTCCGTCGTGTCGATCTCGTAGCGGTACCAGTCGGGATTCTCCAGCGGCGCGGTCTCCGCGTCCTGATCACGCTTGCGAAGCCCGGCGTCGGCGTTGGCGATGATGTTCAGCCCCTCCGCGTAGGCGGCCATGAGCCCGTACTCGATGCCGTTGTGCACCATCTTCACGAAGTGCCCCGCGCCGTTCGGGCCGCAGTGGTACCAGCCTTGCTCGGACGGGCTCGGGTCGCCCGTGCGGCCCGGCGTGCGAGCCGTCTCACCGACCCCCGGGGCGATAGCGGCGAAGATCGGGCCGAGCCGATCGACGACCTGGTCCTCGCCCCCGATCATCAGGCAGAAGCCGCGCTCGAGCCCCCAGACGCCCCCGCTCGTGCCGATGTCGACATGGTGGATGCCCTTCTCCCTTAGCTCTCCGGCGTGCCGGATGTCGTCGTGGTAGTGGCTGTTTCCGCCGTCGAGGATGACGTCGCCCTCCTCGAGCACCTCGCTCATGGCCCCGATCGTCTTGTCCGTGATCTCGCCTGCCGGCACCATCAGCCACGCGGCCCGGGGCTTGTCGAGCTTGGCGGCCAGGTCTTCGAGCGAAGACGCGCCGACCATCCCGTCCGCGGCAAGCGACTCGACCGCGTCCGGCGAGAGGTCATAGCCGACGCAGTGGTGCCCGGCGTGCTGCAGCCGCCGGACGATGCCGGCGCCCATCCGGCCGAGCCCGACCATCCCCAGTTGCATCGTCTCCCCTTTCATTTCAGGGCGCGGTAGCGCCGGATCAGCGCGTTCGTGGAGCTGTCGTGGTCGAGCTCCGGCTCGGCCTCGCTCCCGAGCTCGGGGATGATGCGCTGCGCGAGCATCTTCCCGAGCTCGACCCCCCACTGGTCGAAGGAGTCGATCCCCCAGACGGTCCCCTGCGTGAAGACGCTGTGCTCGTAGAGGGCGACGAGCGCGCCGAGCGCATGGGGCGTCAGCTGCTCGGCGAGGATCACGTTGCTCGGCCGGTTGCCCTCGAAGACCCGGTGCGGCACCACCTCCTCGGGCGTGCCTTCGGCTCGCACCTCCTCCTCGGTCTTGCCGAAGGCGAGCGCCTCCGCCTGCGCGAAGACGTTGGCCGTGAGCAGGTCATGGTGGTCGCGGAGCGGGTTGAGGCTCTTGGCGAACCCGATCAGGTCGAGGGGGATCAGCTTCGTGCCCTGGTGGATCAGCTGGTAGAAGCTGTGCTGGCCGTTCGTCCCCGGCTCGCCCCAGTAGACGGCGCCGGTCTCGTAGTCGACGGGAACGCCGTCGAGGGTCACGTGCTTCCCGTTCGACTCCATCGTCAGCTGCTGCAGGTAGGCGGGGAAGCGCTTCAGGTACTGGCTGTACGGCATCACGCCCGCGGTCTGCGCGTCGAAGAAGTCCCCGTACCAGACGGCCAGCAGGCCCATCAGCACGGGGAGGTTTCGCTCGAACGGCGCCGTGCGAAAGTGGACGTCCATGGCATGGAAGCCGCCGAGCAGGTCGCGGAAGCGTTCCGGGCCGACCGCGATCATCGTCGAGAGGCCGATCGCCGAGCCCATCGAGTAGCGGCCGCCGACCCAGTCCCAGAAGCCGAAGATGTTGGCCGTGTCGCAGCCGAACGCCGCGACGCCCGCGGCGTTGGTCGACACGGCCACGAAGTGCCTCGCGATCGCGGCCTCGTCCTGCAGGCCCGCAAGCGCCCAGTCGCGGGCCGAGCGGGCGTTGGTCATGGTCTCGAGCGTCCTGAAGGACTTCGAACACACGATGAAGAGCGTCTCCTCGGGAGCGAGGTCGCGTGTCGCCTCCACGAAGTCCGTCGAGTCCACATTGGACACGAACCGGAACGTGAGGTCGCGCGCGGAGTAGTAGCGCAGCGCCTCGTAGGCCATCACGGGGCCGAGGTCCGAGCCGCCGATGCCGATGTTGACGACGTTTCGGATCGGCTTGCCAGTGAAGCCGAGCCACTCGCCCGAGCGCACCCGCTCGGCGAAGGCGCCCATGCGGTCGAGGACCTCGTGCACCTCGGCGACTACGTCCACGCCCTCGACTAGCAGCGAGGCTTCCCGGGGCATCCGAAGCGCGACGTGGAGGACTGCTCGGTTCTCGGAGACGTTGATCCGGTCCCCCCGGAACATCGCCTCCATCCGCTCCGCGAGGCCGGTCTCGACGGCGAGCTGCACGAGCAGCCCGACCGTCTCGTCGGTGATCCGGTTCTTGGAGAAGTCGAGGTAGAGGCCGGCGCCCTCCGCGGCCAGGCGCTCCCCCCGAGTCGGATCGCCGGCGAAGAGCTCACGCAGGTGGACGCCGCGGAGCTGGTCGTAGTGGCGCTCGAGCGCCTTCCACGCTGGTAGCTGACGCAGTGGTGCCGCGGTCACGATGCCGCGGAGTGTCTCAGAACGCTCCGGCGTAGGCGTTCAGCGCCGGCTGTCCGCCGAGGTGCGCGTAGAGCACGCGCGTGCCGCGCTCGATCCGGCCGGACCGCACGAGGTCGATCATTGCCGCCATCGACTTGCCTTCGTAGACGGGGTCGGTGAGCACGCCCTCGAGCCGCGCGCATAGTCGGATCGCCTCGATCGTCTTGTCGTCCGGGATGCCGTAGATCCCGGCGTGCCACTCGTCGAGAAGCACGATCTCGTCGTCGGCGAGCTCGCGGCCCAGGCCGATCGCCTCCGCGGTCCGGCGCGCGATCCGCGCGGTCTGCTCCCAGGTCTGCTCGACCGTCGCCGAGCCGTCGATGCCGAGGATCGAGCGCTCCTCCTCCTGGAGGGCGAACCCGGCGACCATGCCGGCCTGGGTCGAGCCGGTCACCGAGCAGACGACGATCGTGTCGAAGAAGACACCGAGCTCCTGTTCCTGCTCCGCGAGCTCGCCGGCCCAGCGCGCGAAGCCGAGCCCGCCGAGAGGATGATCGGAGCGCTCCCGCCGGGATCGCGTATGGCTTCCCGCCACGCTCCTCCACCGAGGAGAGCGCCTCCTCCCAGCTCGGGCGGATGCCGATGTCGAAGCCCGCAGGGTCGAGCCGGACGTCGGCGCCCATGATCCGCGAGAGGAGGATGTTCCCCACCTTGTCGTAGACCGCGTCGGGCCAGTCGACCCACCGCTCCTGCACGAGCACGCACCCGAGCCCGAGCCGCGCGGCGACCGCCGCCACCTGCCGCGTGTGGTTCGACTGCACCCCGCCGATCGAGACGAGCGTGTCGCACCCCTGCGCGAGCGCCTCGGCGGCCAGGTACTCGAGCTTGCGCACCTTGTTCCCGCCGTAGGCAAGGCCGGCATTGCAGTCCTCCCGCTTGGCCCAGATCTCGACCTTGCCGCCGAGGTGCTCGCTCAGGCGCTGGAGCCGGTGTACCGGCGACGGCCCGAAGAGGAGCGGGACGCGATCGAAGTCGCCCAGGCCCATGGACGGGGAGCGTACCGCTACAGGCGGTGCGGGATGTCCCGCCCTCGACTTCCACCGCTGGACGGGCTGAGAGCCGGCGATCCGCTTTGTCGGGACGGCCGTACTCGCTTGTTGAACGCGGCAACACCAGTCGCATGAGCCGAGGGGGTACAAAGATGCGAAAGACAGCTTCCGCGCGGCGACGTTCGGTCGTCGTCGCGCTGGCGGCGCTGACTGCGGTCCTGGCATTCTCGACGTCCGCGTCGGCAGAAAGATCGCTCTTCTTCGAGGAGACGGCCTCAGCCTTCTGGGCGGTGCCCCACGAGTGTGCCGACGGCTCGACGGTGCAGGGGACGCTGCTGGTGCTGAGCACGCGCGACTTCGAGTCACCCGATACCGAGGACCCGGACCCGACTGCCAGGGTCCAGTTCCTGGCCGTCTGCCCAGACGGCACCTCGTTCAGCTGGGCCGCACCGACCGCCCCGGCGACCATCACGAGCACCACGAACCTGAAGAGCGTCACGGCCGCCGGATCGGGAATCGCCAGGGACAACCTCGGTGGGACCCACCAGGTTTCCTTCGATGTCGCGTGGACGGGCGTCGGACCGCTCGAGACAACCGTCAACGGGCCGGGAAGCAAGAGGAAGCAGCGCGAAGCGACCGCGACCGGCCAGGTGACCTTCGACGGCGAGGTTCTCGTCAACGGCGAGGCCAACCACCCGACCCGGCCTGCCCCGTTCATCCGCGTCGATACAGAGAAGTAGAGAGGCGCTCAGCAACGCCCTCGCCGGCAAACGAACGTCACAGGGGGACGCTCGATCACGACCACGAGGCCGGAGCTCGCCGCAAACGTGCGGCTCGAGGAGCGTGAGCTCGAGGCGGGCGGACTGAACTGCCCGCCCGCCTCACTTCACATCAGCTCAGCGCGGGAACAGGTCGAACGGTCACTCGGGCCGTCGGTGACGCTCAGCGTGCTCAGACGCCCCCGAGCCGGGCGTGTACGAGTTGCACCGCCATGGCTCCCTCGCCCACTGCCGCTGCGCAGCGCTTCGTCGAGCCGGAGCGCACGTCGCCCGCTGCGAAGACGCCGGGCACGCTGGTCTCGAGGAGGTAGCGGGCGTTCGCAGCAGCGCCCGTGACGACGAAGCCGTCCTCGTCGCGTGCGACCGCATCCCCGAGCCACTCCGTACAGGGCAGAGCCCCGAGGAAAAGAAACAGGAAAGAGAGTGGCAGACGCTCGCCGGTCTTGAGCGTGACCGCGTCTAGATGACCCCCGTCACCGTGCAACGCGCCGATCTCACTCAGGTCGCGGACCGCGATGCCGTAGCGCTCGAGTTCTCGCACGAGGTAGTCGGACATGGTCTCGCGCAGGTCCGCACGGCGATGAAGCAATGTGACGAGCGCACCGCCTCGCGCAAGCCAGACGGCTGCCTGGCCCGCCGCGTTGCCTCCGCCGACCACGCCGACCCGAGAGGCGCCGCAGAGCTGCGCCTCGGGGGGCCCGGCAGCATAGAAGACGCTGATCCCTTCGTACTCCGACAGCCCCTCTACTGGGAGTCGGCGGTACTGCGCGCCGGTGGCCAGGATGACCGAGCGCGCGGCGATGACCTGGCCTTCCTCCAGACGGACGACGTGGTGCCCGTTCCCCGGCTCGAGCGAGACCGCCCGATACGGCGTCGCGGGCCGGGCGTTGAACTTCCGCGCTTGGCTGACCGCACGGCTCGTGAGCTCCGCTCCGCTGATACCCGCCGGGAACCCGAGGTAGTTCTCGATCCTCCGGGACGAACCGGCCTGCCCGCCGAGCGCGGTGCTCTCCACAACGAGCGTTTCGAGGCCCTCCGATGCACCGTAGACCGCGGCCCCGAGGCCCGCCGGCCCTCCACCCACGACGAGCAGGTCGACCTCCTCCGTCGGCGCGAGCTCGCGCCCGATGCCGAGAGCACGCAGGACCTCGCCGGTGGATGGAGCGTGCATCTCCGTGCCGCCGGGCAGCCGCACGAGCGGAAGCTCCGTTCCGTCGGGCGCGGGACGCATGGTTCCAGGTGAAGGGAAGCCGATTGGCGCGTGCGAAGTCGACCATGCGCATCGTCGCCTCGGACGAGTGCGGGCCGACGATCTCGAGGCCGACACCCTCCACCCGCTGCAGCGCCTCGCGCCGGGCCATGAACGTCGAGAGAAGCAGGTCGCTGAGCAGACCGTCGTCGAAGAGCAGCGGTCGCAGCGCGTCGCGCTCGACGGCGATATAGCGGAGCGGCTTTGTCACGACCGCCGTCAGAAAGACCGTCTGCCCGGTGAGGAGGTTCATCTCGCCCAGAAACTTCGACTCGCCGTGCCGGACGATCTCGTTGTCCGCAGCGTCGAGGATTGCGACCTCACCCTCGAGGATCGCGATCAACGGGTAGCTCTGATCGCCGACGCGATAGAGCACGTCCCCGACGCTCGCGGTCCGCTCCTCGCCGTGCTCGGCGAGCGTTGTCAGTTGAGAGGCAGACAGCAACGGGCTGGCAGGAGCTTCCACGGAGTCGAGCTTAGTCACTGCGCCCGTGTCTACCGACGCCATCGCGGGGCCGGCTCGTGATTAACCGGCGACCGCGCGACCGAACTGTCCGGCAGCCGTTGCCTGGAGCGCCTGAAGCTCCTCCGGAGTGGGGCACGCGCTCGAGGTGAAGGCAGCCGTGTCCCACCCGGCCAGCCGGGCGCCGGCCTCGTACGCGCTCTCGCAGAAGGCAAGCACCATCCGACGGGGATCGTCGGAAGTCCGAACTTCCTCGTAGGGGAGAATGGCGAGCGACGACGACGCGCCGGAGGGACTCCAGGAGCCGACGGCGAGCGGCTGCTCGCGCAAACCCTTGGGCTCCGGCGCGGTGTAGGAGTAGTAGGCGGCATCAGGGACGTTGTCGTCCCCGGGCCAGAAACCGAACGAGATCACCTCGTGCGAATAGGCCTCGCGCGTGACCGGATCGGCGCTCGAGTTTCCACTCGGCCGCCCCGAGAAGCGCGTGACAGCGAGGTCCAAGCCGTGCCAGAAGAAGTGCACCGGGCTCGTCTTGCCGTTGAACCAGCCGCTGAACTCCTCGAAGACGGTGTCCGACCAGTCAAGGATCTGGCCAAAACGGAGGACGGCGTCGTGGTCCCAGGAGGCGTGCTCGGTGTCCTCCGGAAACGGGGTCGTCATTGGGACGCCGAACGGCTTCTCCTGGATCGCGACGTCGACGCCCAGGCTCCGAAGCGCCTCGTGCAATGAGGCGTCGAAGCTCGAGACCGGGACGCCGCCCGCGAGCGAGAAGGATTCGACCCGGCCGTGACCAGTCTGTGCGACGAGAGCGTCGTCGACGAAGTCGAGCGCGATCTCGAACTCCGTCTCCCCCTGGTGGAGGCGACGTGTGGTGAGGCCGCGAACGTCGACGTAGAGCGGCGCGTTCCACCAGTGGTTTCGCGGCGTGGTCGTTGCGAGCCGAACCTTCCCGAGTATCTGGCAGTAGAGGTGAAGCGTGTCCTTCGTTGGGCGCCAGTCTGCGAGGTGGAGCTCCGGGAGATTCATGACCGCCCCAGCACGAAGGTGACTTCGTCGACGTAGCACCAGCTCCAGTCCTCGCCGGGCTCGGCGGAGCGAATGATCGGATGACCGGATTCGCCGGCGTGGCGCGTGGCATGGCGATTCGGCGAGGAGTCGCAGCAGCCGATCTTCCCGCACGTCATGCACATACGCAGGTGAACCCAGCTGTCGCCGAGCGCCAAGCAGTCCTCGCAGCCCGCGATCTCGTCGGGCAGCGACCTCACCTCGATGCTGTCGAGGTGGGCGCAAACGGCGCTCATCGCGCAAGCACCTCGACGAGCGTGGCCGCGTCATACGGGCCCCGATAGACCGATCCGTTCACGAAGAGCGTCGGCGTCCCCTGCACCTCACCCGAATCGACCCCGCTTTCGACGTCTCGGCGGATGCGCGCGAAGACCGCCTCGCTCGTCCGATCCTCGTCGAAGCGTTCCAGGTCCAGGCCGAGATCACGTGCGTAGTGCAGGAGGTCTTCGTCCTCGAGCGCGTTTTGACCGTGGAAGAGGGCTTCGCTCATCTCCCAGAACCGATCCTGGTTCGCCGCTGCCTCCGCGGCGGCTGCCGCAGCCAGCGCGTGCGGGTGGATTTCGGTCAGCGGGAAGTGGCGGAAGGCGAACTGGAGGCCGCCGGCTAGCCGCCGCTCCACGCGCTCGATCGCACGGAAGGCCTGCCGCGAGTACGGGCATTCGTAGTCCCCGTATTCAACGAGGAGCGCAGCATGCTCCGGACCGCGGACGTGGTCGACGGTGGGGTCGATTGCCTGGAGCGTGGAGGTCTTCTCGATCATCGGAAGGTCACCGGCACCACCGAGGGGCGGCAGTCGAGAACCATCGAGCCGGTGGGCGAGGGAGGGTTACCGATCACACTACCGACGACGTCAAATGCGGTCGCAACGGCGGACCAAGCGGCCGAGGAACGCGCTCGCGATCCACTGGAGGGCTCACGCTTGTTCCTCGAACCCGGAGGCGAACAGGTAGCTGACAGCCAGGCTTCGGTACGGCCGCCAGCGGTCCGACAGCTCGACCAGCTCCTCTTCGGACGGCAGCTGGTCCAACCCGTACTCCCGCTGGATCGTGCGCCTGAGAGCCAGGTCGCCTGACAAGAACACGTCCGGCCGGTCGAGCGCTACGAGCAGGAAGCCGCGGGCCGTCCAAGGCCCGATCCCGGAGACGGCGGTCAGGGCTGCTTCGATCTCCTCGTCCGTCACGGCCGAGAAGGCTTCTTCGCTCAGGCGTCCATCGACGAACCTCTCCGCGAGCGCGCGCAAGGTCTCGCCCTTTCGAGCCGAGAAGCCGCTGTCGCGCAGCACCTGGGGATCAGCCGCGAGCAGCTCGGCCGGCGACGGAAGATGCCCTCCGAATCGCTGTTGGAGATGCGAGATGATCGCCCGCGTCGAGCTGACCGATAGCTGTTGGCCCGCGACCCCGAAGATGAGCGTCCCGAAGGCATCGAGCGGAGGAAGTTCGTCCATCCACGCCCGCGGACGGAAGTCCGGCCGCGCGTCGATCAGCCGTGCGAGCACCGGGTCCGCCTTACGAAGGAACTCGCGCGCCTCAGGATCGGCAATCGCAGCTCGCTTGCCGATGGAGCCTCCACGCTCATGCTTTTAGCAGCCGCTCGGTGATGTCGTCCTATGCTCGGCGTGGGTCTGAAGCACGGGACGCGAAGAAGCGCTCGACTGTGTCGAGCGGCTCGATGGTGCGTTGAGCGCGGGCGACGATGAGGGCGCCCTCGAGCGCGGCCATGAGCACCGTCGCGTGTGCTTCGGCTTCCGCCTTCGGCGCGCCAAACCTCGTGTAGGCGTCCGCGACTGACGCTCGCCACCCTGCGAACAACTCGCTGACATGGGTGCGGAGGCTGTCGTTGTCGGCCGCGTCGCAAATGGTCGCGGCCAGTGGGCAGCCCAAGGCGAAATCGTGGTCGAGGAGCAGGCGCCGCCAGGGGGTCACGATCACGCTGATTGCTTCGGGGAACGTCTCGGCTTCGCTGAGCGTACGTTCGAGATCGTCGAAGAGGTCAACGAGCGCGACATCGATGGCTTCGGTCACGAGCTGCGTCTTGCCGCCCGGGAAGAAGCGGCCGAGCGAGCCGCGCGGACCGCCGGAGTGGGCGACGACCTCGCGGAGTCCGGTGCCGTGGATGCCACGCTCACGGATGAGCGTCGCGGCACTCCGCACCATGCGCGCGCGAGCTGGAGATCTCCGGCGATCGGCAGCCGGGTCCTTCGCTTCGTCCTTCGCGGCCATAGCAGCAGGGTAGGGCATTTCGATGACGACCGTCATCACGTCTGCTAGGGTCCGACTCCGATGACGACCGTCATCGAATGTCGAATCGGACAGGAGCCGATTGGGACTGAGGGAGGAGACAGTCAGATGAGCGCAGAGGCGGTTTCGCCGATCACTACCTACTTCCGAGTCTGCGACGGAGTGCGAGTGCGGTTCGCCGATACCAAGGCAGATTCGGACGTCATCGTGCTGCTGCTGGCGCCGTGGCCCGAAACCCTTTGGGCATTCCGCCGAATCTGGGACCGCGTCTCGGCAGTCGGGCGGGTTGTCGCCATCGACATGCCGGGGTTCGGCCACTCCGACGGTCGCCCAGAGCTGATCGCTCCGGACGCCTCGGGAGCGTTTCTCGCCGGCCTGATCGACGAGTGGGGCCTCGGGGCTCCGCATATCGTCGGCCCTGATGTCGGCACGGCCGCAGCGCTCTTCCTTGCCGCGAGGTCTCCGGAGCGCGTTACGAGCTTGACCGTCGGCGGCGGCGCAGTTCGCTTCCCGATCGACGCGGGTGGGGCGCTCAAGGAGATCATCGAGGCGCCGAGTCTGGACGCCGTGCGCGGGCTGGACGCCAGGACCAACATCGGCTACGCCGTCGAGGCCGCTGCCGCGAGCGAGAGCGAGCCCGACGTCCATGAGGACTATGTCAGCGCCTACGATCTCGGGCGCTTCACGGAGTCGGCCCGGTTCGTGCGGCATTACCCCGAGCAGAACCCGGTCTTGCGCGACCTGCTGCCGACGATCACCACGCCAACCCAAATCCTCGCCGGGCGCGACGATGACCTCGTCCCCTGGTCGAACAATCAGTGCCTCGACGACCTCCTCCCCAACAGCGAGATTCACCCTCTCGACGCGGGTCACTTCGCGTGGGAGCAAGCAGCTGAGGAATACGGCCGCCTGATCGTCGACTGGGTCAGCGGGGGATATAGGCGTGTCGCAGTGGGCTAACGGTCAAGCTGCTGATAGTAAGTTGAAAAAGCAAAGCGATCGCGAGCGTTTCGATGAGTCAATCGCGGATGCGATGTCGACGGATGTGGTGACGCCAGACGGAAGGGGCCGCGTGCTCGCGGACGGTAACGCGATCCCGTTGGTCGGCCTCGGTGTCTGGCAGGTGCCGAACGGCCCCGAGTGCGTGGACGCCGTCCGGTGGGCGCTCGAGCTCGGGTACCGACACATCGACACGGCGCAGGCCTACGGCAACGAGGAAAGCGTGGGACAGGGGTTGCGCGAGAGCGGTATCCCGCGCGACGAGGTCTTCATCACCACCAAGTGGCGTCCCGCGCGTACCGACCCGGTTGCCGAGGCCGAAAGCAGCCTGCGGCGACTCGGGGTCGACTACGTCGATCTGTACATCATCCACTGGCCGAAGGGCGGCCCGACCCGGGCGTGGCCCGGGATGGAGCAAGCCCGTGAGCTCGGGTATGCGCGGTCGATCGGGGTCTCCAACTTCGGCGTCGACGAACTGCGGCAGCTGCTCGCAACAGCGACGGTGCCGCCGGTCATCGATCAGGTGCAGTTCAGTCCGTACGAGTACCGTAAGGCTCTCCTCGACTCGTGCCACCAGAACGGGATCGCGCTGGAGGCCTACAGCCCGCTTGGAACAGGCCGTCACCTCAGCAGCGATACGGTCGCGCGGATCGTGCGCCGCCACGGGCGCACTCCCGCCCAGGTGCTGCTGCGCTGGTGCATCGAGCGAGGCATCCCGACCATCCCGAAGTCGACCCACCGCGAGCGCATTGCCGAGAACGCCCGGGTCTTCGACTTCTCGCTTTCGGCCGAGGATCTCGCGGAGCTCGACTCGCTCGACCGCACTGGCGGCACCGACCGCGCTCTCGAACGAAAGTGGTGGCGAACCTGAGGGCACGGAACTCGCTGCGGGCGGCAAGTCGATCACCTGGATGCCGTGGACGAGCACGGACGATCGTGGCTTGACATCTCGTCGCATCGGGGCGACGCTGGCGGCTGGCAATTGCGGGGTGAGAGCCCGCGGAGAAAGGAGCCCAGTGAGCGATTCCGATACTCCTACGGTTGTTCTCGTCCACGGCGGTTTCGTGGACGGCTCAGGTTGGCAGGGCGTCTACGAGTCCCTGAGGAAAGACGGCTACAGCGTCAGCGTCGTCCAGAATCCAACGCTCTCGCTCGCCGACGACGTTGCCGTGACTAAGCGGGCAATAGACGCGGCGAGCGGGTCGGTCGTCCTCGTTGGGCATTCCTATGGCGGCGCCGTCGTCACCGAGGCGGGCACGCATCCCAAGGTGAAGGCCGTCGTCTACATCGCCGCCTTTGTGCCTGACGCGGGCGAGTCGGTCAACGCCCTCATCGAGGGCTTCCCGACCGACGGACCCCAGCCGCCGATTCTCCCGCCCCAGGACGGGTTTCTCTTCCTCGACCGCGAAAAGTTCCATGCGTCGTTCGCGGATGACCTGCGCGCTGAAAAGGCGGCGTTCATGGCCGACTCGCAAGTCCCGTGGGGCGTGGACGCGCTTGGCGGCATGATCACCGAGCCCGCCTGGCGCAGCAAGCCGAGCTGGTACCTCGTCACCGCCGATGACCGGATGATCCCGCCTTCAGCGCAGCGCGAGATGTCAGCGCGGGCGGGTTCGACCGTGACCGAGGTCGAGGGCAGCCACTCGATCTACGTCTCCCAGCCCACCATCGTGGCCGAACTCATCGAGACAGCCGCGAGCGCGGTTCCCGTCAGCGCCTAGCGTCGAAGCCGAAGGACGGATGGTTCAGCGGGCTACCCCCCGCGGCCTCCGGTACGAGCGACCGATGGAGCGTACCGGGATCGAACCGGTGACCTCCGGCTTGCAAAGCGTGATCAGGGCTTCCCCGCCGGTTCCGTGCCGCGTCGAAGAGATGGCTGTAGCGGCTGAGCGTGAACCCCGCATTGTCATGGCCCATCTGGTTCGCGACTTTGACGGGGTCGAGTCCTTGCGCGATTAGCATCGAGGCAACACGGCATCGAGCGCAACGTCGTGCGGTCCGTGACTCGTCACTCAGCCGCTGGGTGCGCGGGAATGGACAGCGGTGAAGGCGATCGTCTGCGTCCACCATGCCGGATCGGCGCAGTGCCCGAGGAACGCGTCGATTGACCGGTCGTCGAGCTCGCCGGATGCGACTAGCCGTCCTCGCAACTCGATGATCGTCTCCGTCCAGTACACAGCCCACGGAGAGCCGCCGTTGTAGAGCGCCGTCTCGGCGGTCGCCTCGATGTTCTCCATGCCCAGCGTTGCCAGAGTCGCGGGAAGCCGGCGACCGATGAAGTAGTCGATTCCCTCCCGGCGCGACCACGCCAGCCACCCCTCCCAGAACGCCCGGACATCACTCGGCTCAGCAATGGTCACCGGCAGGAAATCCGGCTCGATCAGCAAGATGGCTCCGCCCGGTTGCACGCTGGCGACGAGGTTCGCGACGGCCGCCTCTTTACGCGCCACGTGGTGGAGCACGGCGCGCGCCGTCACCAAATCAAAATCTCTCGGCTCGACTGGTCCGGCGACGATGTCTGCCTGGCGAAGCTCGAGGTCCGGCAGGTCCACGTCGACCAGCGACAGGTCGATGTCTACCGCCACGGCTCGCCCGCCAGGGGTGACGCGCTCCGCGAGCCAGGCAGAGATGGAGCCGTTACCACATCCGACTTCAAGCGTCCGCGCCCCAGGTCCGATGCCCAGCTGTTCGATGTGGCGGCGGTGCATCGGATCGAGCAGCCGCGACATCAGATCGAGCCGCTCGCGCTCTCCCTCTTGGTGATGACCGAGGACGTACTCAGACATGCAGTTCCAGATGACCGACCCAGATGGTCCAGTTGTCCCAGCTCGCGCAGTGGAGCGTACCGGGATCGAACCGGTGACCTCCGGCTTGCAAAGCCGGCGCTCTCCCAGCTGAGCTAACGCCCCGCGTCGGGGCTCACTGTAGCTGGCCGCCCGGCTTCGGTCCCCGAGCGGGGACGGTCGCGGCCCGGCGGGTCAGAGCGAGCTAGTCGCCCCAGTCGAAGTCGCGGGAGCGGCCCCAGAGGGTGTCCTCCGGGTCGACCGGCGGGTCGGTGTCCTCGCCGGGCCACGCGAGCACCTTGCTCGGCTCGAGCTCGGGCTCGCGGCCACTCAGCGTGTCTTCGAGTTGGGCCTGCTCCTCGGTCTTGAACAGTGGGTGGTTTTCGAACGGGTCTTCGACGTGATACCGGTTGATCGGCATGTTGCCGTCGAGTTGCGAGTTACGCCGCTTCAGCTCGAGGTGCTCCTCGATGACGCGGGAAAAGGTCGTGTCTGCCTGCTCGCTCACAACACCTCCTGGGTGGGGGACATCGGCAAGCGCCGGATTCTAGCCGACTTGGCGTCAGGTGAGAAACCTAGTCGTGCGCGCGGACGATGGTACCCGCGTCGGCCGAGACGACGCAGTTCTTGCCGGCCCGCTTGGCCCGGTAGAGCGCCTCGTCGGCCGATGCGAAGAGCGAAGCGGGGGTCGGGGCGTCCGGGAAGGCTGCGACGCCGAAGCTCGCCGTGACCGCGACCAGACCCCCGGGGTGCGTCGACATCGGCCGTGCGGCGAGCGCGCGGCGAAGCCGCTCGGCGAGCTCGTGCGCGCCGTCGAGATCGGTCTGCGGGAGCAGGACCGCGAACTCCTCACCACCGTAGCGGGCCGGAAGATCGATCTCGCGTACGGTCGCCCGCAGGATGTCGGCGAACGTCTGCAGGACGTCATCGCCGGCCTGGTGGCCGTAGCGGTCGTTGACCTGCTTGAAGTCGTCGAGGTCGCCGAGGATCAGAGCCAGGCTCCCGCCGAAGCGCTCGGCGCGGGAGATCTCGACCTCGAGCGCCTCCTCGAACTGGCGGCGGTTCGGGAGCTCGGTGAGGCCGTCCGTGTTCGCCTGGCGCTCGACCAGGCGGTGGAGCCGCGCGTTCTCGAGCGCGATCGACGCCTGCGAGCCGAGCCAGTGCGCGAGCTCGCGGGCCTCGTCGCTGAAGTCGGCCTCCCTCGGCGTCAGGTAGAGGACGCCGCTCTCGCGTCCGTCCAGGCCGAGCGGGATGGCGAGCGGCTTGCCTCCATCGGCGGTGTTGCCCTCGTGCGCGATCTCCTTGCCGTCGACGACGAGGCGGGCGCCGGCGGCACCGGTCGCCTCGACCGTGTTCTGGACGATGACCGGAAGGAGCGTGTACGGGTCGTGGGTCGCGGCGAGGGCGTCGCCGAAGCGGCCGATCGTGTCGCGCACACGGCCTCGCTCGGCTTCGAGCTCCCGCAGCCGCTGCTCGAGCTGCGTGGCCATGTCGTTGAAGGCCTCCCCGAGGGCGGCGAACTCGTCGCGGCCACGCACCGGCACCCGCTGCTCGAACTTGCCCTTGGCGATCGCGCCGGCCGCGGCTGCGAGCTCGCCGAGGGAGCGGACGATGGTGCGGCCGAAGGTGTAGGCCAGGATGCCGACGGCGACCATCGCCACCGCCGAGAAGAGCAGGAAGCGGTTCCGAAGGTCGCCGACCGCCTTGTCGACTGCGGCCTTCGGGCTGAGGGCGATGAGCGCGACTGGCGGCCGGCCCATGCTGTCACCCGTGATCAGGTCCGTCCCGAGAGCGCGGTAGCGCACTCCGTCGACGCTGATGAAGCGGGGCTCCTGGTGCGGGACCGCGAGCTCTCCCTCGATCGTGTCCGGAGCGATCACCCGCCCGTCGACGACGAAGGCGAAGCGATCGCCGCCGTCCAGCGCCGCCCGCGAGCCGAGGTGCCTGGCAAGCCGGTCGTCGAACGGAACGTGGAGGACGACGCTTCCCAGCAGCTGGCCGTCGCTGTCCTTGACGGGGACCTCGCGGACGCCGTCGAACGGGCCGGGGCGCTCGCCGGCGAGAAAATCGTGCGACGGGGAGTAGAACGCGCTGTGCTCGACCTCCTTCGCCAGGCGCACGAGGGCCGAGCGGCTGCGGGTGGCGAGCGCCTGCTGCACGCGGGTCGCGCGGGCGAGCGAGCGGGCCGTCTCCTCCGTCTCCTCGTCGAGCTGGTCCTCGTAGTCCGCCTGCGCGACGCGGATCGCCGTCGAGAGCCTGGAGTCGGTCGAACCGGTCTCTCCCCGCTCTGCCACCTCGCTGAAGGCGACCGTCGCCGCCACGAGCGGAAGCAGCGCGAGCAGCATGAAGTAGATGACGAGCCTGAGCTTGAAGCTTCCCATGGATTAGCGCATTGCGGGCCGAATTCCCGAACCGTAAGCCGATAGGTCCATCGGCCTAGCGGCAATCCCTCTTTAGGGGGATCGGACCGGCCGGGCGGGCGAAAGGTTCCTAGAAGATCGGGCGGTCGAGGGCGATGGCGAGGATCATCCCCACGATCCAGCTCGCCGTCGTGACGCCGACGGCGACGGGGACGAGGTGGCGATCCCGCCCGCCGAGCGCCGCGGCGAAGAGCGAGATGAACACGGCGGCGGTGCAGAGCCGACCCGGGGAGTAGACGATCCCGATGAGCCCGGCGAAGAGCGCAAAGGTCGCCAGGAAGTCGGCGACGAGCTGGGTGGTCGTGACGCGGGCGGAAAGGTCCGGATCGTACGCGCTCATCTCGCCCGCCTATCGCTCGCGACCAAGGCCGGCTCCCGCCTGCGGCGGCGGTCAGGCATCCCGTGCGGGCCGGGGCGGCGGCCCGGGACCGGCGCGCGCGGGCCGCGACGCCGGGGCGGCTCGATTCCCCCGTCGCCCATGCTCCCCCCGGCGCTCCCCGCGGCCGCTTGGGGCGGGTCTTTGACCGACCACCAGATCACGTACGCGAGGTAGAGCGCGGGGATCTTGAGGATCACCGTGAACCAGATGGTGAGCCACAGCATGTGCCGCTGAGTGTAACCTAGCCCGCTTCCGGAAAACCTACCCCTGGGCCGGCGCCCCTCTGCGGCACGTAGGAGGCGCCCACCGGAGCCCGTCCAGCGGACAGCGGCGGGCCGGGAACGAGGGCTCAGAAAGGGGACGCACGTGAATCGACATCACCTGCGCGGGCTTCTGCTCGCGCTCATAGGCTCGCTCGCGCTCATCGGGGACGGCTCGTCTTCGGCCGCGGTCCCCTCGGGCGTGAGCGTCGAGGCCGAGCGCCTCGTCGAGGCGATCGAGAAGCACCGCGCCGCCAGCTGGCACTGGCAGCGGGTCATGGGCAGGCCGCGCTGGACGGCGACCTTCGAGGAGCGGCGCACCGGCGATCTCAACCGCCTGACGGCGCTCCGCGACCTCTGGAAGCTACGGGCGGACCGTCTCCGTGAGCGGGCCCAGCGGCCGCCGCACAGGGCGGCCTGGCGCTGTATCCACCGCCGCGAAGGCAGCTGGGAGGATCCGGACGCGCCGTACTACGGCGGCCTGCAGATGAGCCGCCAGTTCCAGCGGGCCTTCGGCCGCTATCTCCTCCGTCTCAAGGGCACCGCGAACCGGTGGACGCCGGCCGAGCAGATGTGGACGGCCGAGCGCGCGCACCGCGCGGGCCTCGGGTTCCAACCGTGGCCGAACACGGCCCGGGCCTGCGGGCTGCTCTGAGTGGTCCCGTGCGGCCATGCCCAGGGGTCAGACCCCTGGGCATGGCCCTCAAGCCCTGACGCGAAGCCCTTGACTGCGGGGCTTTCCGGACGAGACATGTCTACGTCAGACACGCCCTGGGGTCTGACCCCGGACGTGTCCGCTGTGGACGCCGTCAGCGGGCGTCCGGCGGGCGGAGAACGGCGAACGGATCGGTGATCTCGAGGCCGGCGCCCGCGAAGCGGTAGACGGCGGCCGGGCGGCCGCCCGCCCGGCCGGGCGGGCGCGTCTCGCCGGTCGGCTCCAGCAGGCGGCGCCTGAGCAGCACGCGCTGGAGGTTCGTGGGCGAGACATCGTGGCCGAGCGCGGCGCGGTAGAGCCCCCGCAGCTCCGAGATCGTGAACGACGCCGGTGCGAGCGCGAAGCCGATGTTGGTGTAGGAGAGCTTCGCCCGCAGGCGCTCCCGGCCCGCGAGGGCGATCGCGCCATGGTCGAACGCCATCGCGGGCAGGTCGTCCACGGGGTGCCAGCTCGTGTCCCCCGGCACGCGCGGGTCGACGTCGGCGGGGACGAGCCCGAGGTAGGCCGTCGCCACGAGCCACTCGTCGGGGTGCCGGCCCGGTTCGCTCCGCGTCTCGAGCTGCTCGAGATGCGCGAGCTCGCGCACGTCCACCTTGGCCGCAAGGTGCCGCCGGATCGAGCCTTCCAGCGTCTCCCCGGGCTCGAGCCACCCGCCCGGAAGCGACCAGGAGCCGAGGAACGGCGCCTTCGCCCGTTTCCAGAGGAGCACCTGCAGCACGCCCTCCCGGACCTGGAGCACGGCCGCGAGCGCCTCATGGGCCGGGCGCGACTCTGTGGTAAACTTCGGCACGAAGTTATCGCCTGATAGTCAGAAACTGAAGCGGAGGATACACATGAAAGCGGTCATCGTCGTCGACATGCTGAAGGACTTCTGTCGACGGGAAGCTCGCCAACCCGAAGGCGCAAGCCATCACGCCGCCACTCCAGCGGCTCCTCGCCCACGCTCGCGAGAACGGCTGGGTCGTCGTCTTCTCGAACGACGCCCATCGACCCGAGCGACCCCGAGATGAAGATCTGGGGCGAGCACGCCATGGCGGGCGATCCCGGCGCCGAGGTGATCGACGAGCTCACGCCGGCGGAGGGCGACATCGTCTCCGAGAAGCGCCACTACGGCGCCTTCGACGACACCGGCCTCGACGAGCAGCTCCGCGAGCGCGGTGTCGACGAGGTCGTGATCACCGGCCAGCACACGCACATCTGCGTGCGCCACTCCTCGTACGGCGCGCTCATCCGCGGCTATGAGATCACCATCCCGCGCGACGCCGTGTGCGGGTTCGAGGGAGTGGACGAGGACGACGCGCTCGAGTACCTGAAGGCGACCTACGGCGCGACCGTGACGACCGTCGACGAGCTCGTCGGCGTGCCTGCGACCGTCTCCGCCTGATCGTCAGAGAGCGGCGCCGGCCTTCGTGGGCCGGCGCCGCTACTCCCCCTCCTGCTGGCTAGGCTGACCCGGTGAACCGCCTGGCCGAGGAGACGAGCCCGTACCTCCTTCAGCACGCCGGCAACCCGGTGGACTGGTATCCCTGGGGCGAGGAAGCCTTCGCCAGGGCGCGGGAGGAAGACCGACCCCTGCTCCTCTCGGTCGGCTATGCGGCCTGCCACTGGTGCCACGTCATGGAGCACGAGTCCTTCGAGGACGAAGGCACGGCGACGCTCATGAACGAGCGGTTCGTCTCGGTCAAGGTCGATCGTGAGGAGCGGCCCGACGTCGACGGCCTCTACATGGACGCCGTCGTCGCGATGACCGGGCACGGTGGATGGCCGATGACCGTCTTCCTCACGCCGGACGGCCGGCCGTTCTACGGCGGCACCTACTTCCCGCCGGAGCCGCGCCACGGGATGCCGAGCTTCGGCCAGGTGCTGCAGGCGGTCTCCGAGGCTTACCGAACGCGCCGGCACGAGCTCGAGCAGCAGGCCGACGTCCTGGTGGACGCGATCCGGCAGGCGAGCGAACGGCCGCCGTCGGGAGAGCCGCTGACGAGCGGCCTTCTGAGCGGGGTCGTGCCGGCCCTCCGACGCAGCTTCGACCCCCGGGACGGCGGCTTCGGGCCGGCGCCGAAGTTCCCGGCCGCCTCGACCATCGAGCTGCTGCTCAGACTGCACGCGGCGCGAGGGGACGAGGACGCCCTCGAGATGGCCCGGTTGACGCTCGACCGCATGGCCGCCGGGGGGATGTACGACCTGCTCGGCGGCGGGTTCCACCGCTACTCGGTGGACGCCCACTGGCTCGTCCCCCACTTCGAGAAGATGCTCTACGACAACGCCCTACTCGCCTCCGCGTACCTCCACGCCTGGGTGGTGACCGGCGAGGAGCGCTACCGGCGCGTGACCACGGAGACGCTGGACTACGTACTGCGCGAGCTACGCCTCCCGGAGGGCGTGCTTGCCTCCGCCCAGGACGCCGACACCGAGGGAGCGGAGGGCCTCACCTTCACCTGGACGGAGGACGAGATCGAGGCCGTCCTCGGCGAACCGCACGGCGACTGGCTCCTTCCCTTCGAGCATGGCCGCTCCGTGCTGCGCGGCGAGATCCCCAGGGACGCGCGCGCCGCGCTCCTCGCCGCCCGCGAGCAGCGCCCCCAGCCGCTCCGGGACGACAAGGCGCTCGCCGCCTGGAACGGCCTGGCGCTCGGGGCACTCGCCGAGTCCGGTTTCCGCCTCGGTCGTCAGGACTACGTGGACGCGGCCGTCGGCGTCGCCGAGTTCGTCCTGGGGCCGCTTTCCGACGAGCGCGGCCGGCTCCTGCGCTCCTATCGCGCCGGCGAGGCACGGATCGCCGCGTATCTCGAGGACTACGCGAACGTGGCGAATGGCCTGGTCGAGCTTTCCTGGGCGACCGGCGAACTGCGCTGGCTCGAGGAGGCTCGGCGGCTTGCCGGGCTCCTCGTGGAGCTGTTCGCCGACCGCTCGCGCGGTGGCTTCTACGTGGACGCGCCCGAGGGCGACGGCCTCGTCGCCCGGCGCAAGGAGTTCGACGACCACCCCACGCCGGCCGGCAACTCGATGGCGGCGTTCGTCCTCCTCCGCCTCGCGCGCATCTACGGAGATACCGAGCTCGAGGGGCAGGCGGTCGGCGTGTTCCGGCTCGCGCACTCCCTCATGGAGCGCGCGCCGGCAGCCGTCTCGCACCTTCTCTGCGCGCTCGACCTCCACTTCGCGCCGCCGCAGGAGATCGCCGTCGTCGGCGACTCCGAGGAGCTTCGGCCCGCCGCCCTCGCCGGGTATCGCCCGAACGCGGTGTTCGCCTTCTCGGCGGAGCCCACGGACGCCGTGCCGCTCCTCGCGGACAAGGCATTGGTCGACGGACGGGCTGCCGCCTACGTCTGCGAGCGCTTCGCGTGCCAGCGCCCGGTGACGACCGCCGACGAGCTCCGAGCCCTCCTCGAGCCCTGAGCGGCCCGCGGCTACCCGCGGACGAAGACCGGGGCGCCCAGGGGGACCCTACGGAAGAGGAAGCGCATGTCCCTCGCGCTTGCTCGCGGGCAGCCCGCCGAGGCGGCGGTACCGATGGAGCCGGGGTCGTTGGTCCCGTGCACGGCGATGCGGTCGCCCCCCTGCCACCCGGGCGGGAGGTTGGGCTGGTGCGCGGAGAGCGCCAGGATGCAGCACCCGTACGCCGAGCTGAAGCGGGCGCCTGAGAGCTTGTCGGTGACCGCGAATCGTCCCTTGGGCGTGGGTGAGCCCGGCCTGCCGACCGCGACCGTGATCCGCCGGAGCTCGCGGTCGCCGCGACGCACGACGAGTCGCCGCGCCGAGAGGTCGATCGTGACGCTTACCCGCGTTCGGGCCCGAACGACGTCGCTCTCGGCGGTATCGACCCAGCCGAGGCGGCCGTTGGGAAGGAGCGTCGTGACGACGCCGAGCCAGCGGCCACGTGTCCGAGCGACGGCGAGCGTGGTGGGAGAGCCGAACTCCGTGCGGCCGTCGAGCCGGGCGACGATCGAGCCGCCGGGGCGTGAGCGGACGGCCAGACGCCGGCCCGGCGCAGGCCTGAGGATCATGAAACCGGGATCGCGCCGTACCGGCGCGGTGGCGGGCGGGGGCTCCGGCTCGGCCACCGGCTCGACAGCCGAGACGAGCGCAACCGTCTGCGGCGGCGGCGAGGGGACCGCTTTCTCCGGCTCGACCGGCTCCCGGCCGGACGCGGGTCGCGCCAGGACCAGGAGGATCGCGCCGACGGCCGCGAGGACGGCGACGACCACGATGACCTGCGGCGGCAGGTAGAAGCGCCCCATCGCTACGCTCATCGGGTCTCGAACCAGCCGCCTCGTTCACTCGAACGAGTGATGCCAAGCGCCGCCCGCGACTTGACCAAGCGCACGGACCGCGTTCTCGCAGCGGATTACGTGCCGGCCCGATCGAGGTGGCCATACGACTCCTCGAAGCCGGAGAAGTCTGAGACACTGCCCGCATGATGCTGGGCATCGATGTCTCCGCCTGGCAGCGGTCGATTTCCTGGAAGGCGATCAAGGACGCCGGGATCGAGTTCGGCTGGATCAAGGCGACGGAGGGGACGGGCTACGTCAACTCGACGTACGAGCGACACCGCACGGCCGCGCGGCGGCACGGCATTCCGGTTGGCGCCTACCATTTCGCGCGGCCCGACGCCGACGACGGCCCGCTCGCCGAGGCCGATTTCTTCCTCGAGGTGGCAGCTCCGCAGCCAGGCGACCTCCTGCCGGTGCTCGACTTCGAACACGCCGGCATCGGGCCGCTGAAGCTGGCGCGCTGGGCCCGGGCCTGGCTGAAACGGGTGGAGAAGCGCATCGGGCAGCCGCCGGTCCTCTACACGTACTCGTCGTTTTGGACGTCGAGGGTGGACAACGCGGCAGGCTTCTCGCGCTATCCCCTCTGGCTCGCCAACTACGGGGCGGACGACGGCACGGTGCACCGGGTGCGGACCGTCGGCGACTGGCCGAAGGTCACCGTGCACCAGTACACCTCGAAGGGGCGAATCCCCGGCTTCGGCGGCCCGCTCGACCTGAACCGGCTGATGCGGGGAAGCACGCTCGACGAGCTCAGGCTGGGCGGGGAGCTGCCGCCGTCTCCCGGCTTCGGGCCGCCGTGGCGGCTCACGGCCAAGGGCGAGGTTCTGCACGAGGCGAAGCGCCTCGACGCCGCCTTTCTCGAGCGGGCAGCCGAGCAGGCGAAGACCGGCGGTGCCGTGACGATCCGCGGGACGCTCCGGGAGCCCGGCTAGCTACGCGACCGCCGGCGCCTCGGCCGGCCGGCGAGGGGTGACGGTGATGAGCAGGACGGCGAGGGCGGCGACGAGGGCGAGGCCACCGGCCGCTGCCCAGGCGACCGTGTACTCACCCGTCGAGGTGCGCACGAAGCCGGCCGCCCAGGCCGCCGTCGCGGCGCCGAGCTGGTGGGCGCAGAAGATCCACGCGAAGACCACGCCGGCGCGCAGCGGGAACGTCGCAGTCGCGAGCGCCGAGGTGGGCGGCACCGTCGCCACCCAGTCCAGCCCGTAGACGACGGCGAAGCCGACGAGCGCCGCGTAGCGGGAGTCGAACGCGACGGGAAGGGCCAGCAGCGCGAGGCCGCGGAAGCCGTAGTAGGCCAGCAGGAGCTTGCGGGCGTCGAAGCGGTCCGTGAGCCAGCCGGAGCCGACCGTCCCGACGATGTCGAAGGCGCCGATCAGCGCGAGCAGGCTGGCCGCGCTGACCTGGGCGATCCCGTGATCGTGGGCGGCGGGGATCAGGTGCGTCGAGACGAGCCCGTTCGTCGTGGCGCCGCAGACGAAGAACGTTCCCGCGAGCACCCAGAACGTGCGAGAGCGAACGGCGAGGCGAAGCCCGGTGAGCGCAGCGCCCACCGCGGCCGGCGCTGCGGCCGGCTCTTCCCAGTCCGGGCCCGCGCCGTACGGCCGCTGGCCGACGTCGCCGGGACGATCACGCATGAAGACGACGACGAGGGGGAGGACGAGCCCCAGCGCCGCCACCGCGACCAGGACCGCGGCGTAGCGCCAGTCGAAACCCGCTACCCAGGCCAGAAGCGGCAGGAAGACGAGCTGACCCGAGGCGTTGCTCGCAGTCAGGACGCCGGTGACCAGCCCGCGACGGGCAACGAACCAGCGGTTGGCGATGATCGCCGCGAGCGGCACCGAGACTGCGCCTGTGGCCGTGCCGTTGACGACGCCCCAGAGGAGGAAGAGCTGCCACGGCTCCGTCATCCCGAGGGTGAGGAGCGACGAGACCGCGATGACCGCGAGGGCGCACGAGACGACTCTCCGCATGCCGAACCGCTCGACGAGCGCGGCCGCGAACGGGGCGCCGAGGCCGAAGCAGAGCAGGTTGAGCGAGACTGCGAGCCCGATCGTCTCGTGGCTCCACCCGAACTCGTCGTGCAGGGGCAGGAGGAGCACGCCGGCCGTCGACCGGAAGCCGGCGGACATGACGAGGGCGACGAAGCCGACCCCGACGACCACCCAGGCGTACTGCACGCGCGATCGCACGCCGCGAGAGCCTAACAGATAGGGGGATATACTCTTATTCTGGTGAGCACGGCCGTCGACCCCGTCGAGTCCCCCTGTGTCTGCGCCACGCTCCGCATGGCGACCCGTGCGGCCGCACGGCTGTACGACCAGGCACTCCGGCCGCACGGCCTCCGCACGACGCAGTACTCGATCCTCGCCCGCCTCGAGGTCGAAGGGCCCGTCTCGGTGGGCCACCTGGCCGCGCGTCTCGTCATGGACCGGACGACCCTCGCGCGCGAAGCCGCACCGCTCGTCGAGGCCGGACTGGTGAGCGAGCAGGCCGGCGAGGACCGTCGGCAGCGCGTCCTGGCACTGAGCCCGGAGGGCCTCGTCCGCCTGGGGGCGGCCCGGCCGGCCTGGCGCGAGGCGCAGCGACGCGTGCGGAACGAGCTCGGGTACGACCGCACCGAGGCTCTGCTCGGCGAGCTCCGCGCCCTGCTGGGCGCGGTTCGCGCATAAGCTTTCGGCCGTGTTCGCGAGCCTCACGACAGTCCGGGGCGCCGGAGTCGACGTGAGCGCGACCGCCGGCATGGCCGCCGAGTCCATGCTCGCCTGGCTGCGCGAGTTCGACGGCTACCGGGGGCTTCTCGTTCTGGCCGACCCCGAGACGGGCAACGCCCGCATCGTGACCTTCTGGGACAGCCTGGACGCGATCGAGCGCAGCGAGCGCAGCAGGCGGGAAGTGAGGGAGAGCATGATCGCCACCGCCGGGGCTCAGCTCGAGAGCGTCGAGAGGTACGAGCTCTTCTTCGCCGAGGATCTGCCCGCGACCGCGGCGGAGCCCGCGTCCGCTCCCGACGCTCCCTTAGCCGCGCGCTTCACCACCTTCGAGGGGCCTCCCGAGAGCATCGACGAGGGACTGCGGACGTTCCGCGAGGATCTCGTCGACTGGTTTCGGGACGCGACCGGTTTCCGCGGCTGGCTCGCGCTCATGGATGCGCCAGGGGGAAGGTCGATCGGGATCACCCTGTGGACGAGCAACGAAGCCCTGGACGACGAGGTGGCGAGCGGCGCCGGCCTCCGAAACGAGGTCGCCGCCGGTCTCCAGACGAGTGTCACGGGTGTCGAGCGCTACGAGGTCGTCATGATCGACGTCGTGCCCCAAGACGAGACGGCCGGCTGACATGCCCGACTTCCGAGACGACGCCAAGCTCGACACGTCGCAGGTCGAAGACCTGCGGGGCCGACGCATGCGCAGCAAGGGCGGGCTCGCGGTGGGCGGCGGTGGCCTCGGCCTGATCATCGCGCTGGTCGTCATCTTCCTCGGCGGCAACGTCACCGGGGGCGACGAGCGGCCTCGGCGACCTCGGAAACCTCGCCGGCCAGTCGGCCGGCACCCCGGGGGCCGGCAGCGACCTCGCGCAGGAGTGCCGGACCGGGGCCGATGCGGACGAGCGCGAGGATTGCCGCATCGTCGGCTACGTCAACTCGATCCAGAGCTACTGGACCGAGGCCTTCTCCGGAGGCGGGCGCGAGTACGTGCCGGCCCGCACCCGGTTCTTCACGGAAGGCATTCAGAGCGGCTGCGGCGCCGCCTCCTCGGCGATGGGGCCGTTCTACTGCCCCGCCGACCAATACGTCTACATCGACCTGGGGTTCTTCGACGAGCTTCGCTCGCCGCTTCGGCGCCCAGGGCGGGCCGTTCGCGCAGGCCTACGTGATGGCGCACGAGTACGGACACCACGTCCAGAACCTCCTGGGCGTCCTCGACGGCCCGCAGGATCAGGGCGCGGAGAGCCGGGCAGTGCGCGTGGAGCTGCAGGCGGACTGCTTCGCCGGCGTCTGGGCGAGCAACGCGGTCGAGACCGGCTTCCTCACGCAGCTGACCGAGGCCGACATCGCGGATGCCCTCGACGCCGCCGCAGCGGTGGGCGACGATCGCATCCAGGAGGCCGTCCAGGGGCGCGTCACCCCGGAGAGCTGGACGCACGGCTCCTCAGCGCAGCGCCAGGAGTGGTTCACGACCGGCTACGAGAGCGGCAACCCCGGCGCGTGCGACACCTTCAGCGGAGATATCTGACGCTACTTGGCGCCGGCCTTCGCCAGGTTGTCGAAGGCCGCGTCCAGCTCGTGCTCGGGAGGCAGCTTGCCTTCGGGCGACACCTTGTCCACGACCTCCGGGAGCGCCTTGGCGACGACATCGGCTGCCTGAGACTCCGAGATGCCCAGCTGCTGCGCGACCTGCTGGATCTGCTCCTTGCCGATCGCCTGCTCGACCTGTGCTCCGTTGACCGGCTCGTTGGCGCCGGTCCCCACCCAGGAGTCGGCCTGCGAGGTAAGGCCGTTCGCCTTGAGGCCGCCCATGATCTTGGAGAGGCCTCCGCTCGCCAGGAGGCCGCCGAGGACCGGGAGGAGCGCGCCCAACCCGGAACCGCCGCCCCCGCCGCCACCTGTGAGGCCGCCGAGGAGGTCGTCGAGCCCGCCGGAGCCCCCTTTGCCGCCCCCGCCCGTCAACCCGCCAAGGATGTCGTCGAGCCCAGCCATAGTCCGCTCCTTTCACGGATGAGGTTCGCGCCCGCCGGGGAGTCTAGTCCTCGTAGGGATCGAGGGGTCGCGCGCGGCAAGGACGGAGCGTGTGGGTCGGGGCGCCCCTGGTCGGAGGCGCCCCGACGCCGTCTCAAGCCTCGGCCGGCTCGGCCGGGCTCCTGCGTGCCCGCACGACCGTGAGAACCGGCCGGCCGCTCAGGTGACGCGGACCGGCGCGGACACGGACGTGCAGGCGGGCGAGCTCGCGAGCTCGCAGGGTGGCCTCGGTCGCGGTGAGATGCGTGGCCTCCCGCACGTTCCGGGCCTCCAGGTGCAGCAGGTGCAGCTCGTGCATGTCTCCTCCCTCTGTTCGTCTTCCGTGCTCGGGGGCGCTCGCGTCGCCCCCTGAGCCTCAGAGGGCGGTTTGAGCGAGCCCGGAGACGAGCGCCGGCGCCGCGAGGCTGAGGCACGCGTCTCCGCCCATCTCCCCTCGCGGGAGATCGACGCAGCCGCGCGACACTCGGCCCCTATCCCGCGCGCGCTTAGGAGTCCGCGCTGCGGCGGTTCTCTGGGAAATGTGCAGGCAAAAGCCCGCGCACACATTCCAGCGTCTATTTACAGCGCCGCGCACCGCGCGCGCTCTCTCAGCCGGGGCCTTGATTCAGTTTCCGTCGTCTCAGGTCTCCGTCACCTTCCTTTGGGCCGAGTATCCGTCGCCCCCGAACGAAAGAGGGCGACCCGTCTGGGTCGCCCTCCGAGAAAGCCGCTTATAGCGCTGATCACCCTAGCGCGGGCGCACCTCTCCGAGGGCTCGATTGGGGCGGCCGAAGCCACCATCCGCAACCGGCGCGAGCCGGCGCGGCATCCAGGCCGGCTGGCTTGCCCCGTGGATCCTCTTGGCCATTGTCGTCTCCATAGCTGTCTCCGGTCGTTTGACCGGGGCGGAGGATAGCGCACTCGGCGGACGATGGCAACACATTTCTCGAACCGATCTCCTTGGCCGGAGGACGAATGCTCCCTCGCAAGTCAGACGGGCCAATTTTCAGCGTCGAAGCACGTCCTCGGCGGCCCGCATGCCGCTTCGCAGCGCCCCTTCCATCAGCCCGTGCCAATGGCCCGCCGTGTGCTCGCCCGCGAACGCCAGCGGCCCCACCGCTCGCGCCAGCTCCTCGGCGTCGAGGGGCGACGAGTGTGACCGGGCCGAGTACGCGCCCTGCGCCCACGCGTCGTCGTGCCACGTCGTCAGAAGCGGCGCGGCGACGTCCAGCTCCAGCTCCGGCCGAACCGAGGCGAGGGATGCGAGCCACGTGGCCGGGCCGGCCCACACGCGCAGCCGCTCGAGCGCGCCCGGCGTCCCCGCGAAGGCGGCGGCGAACGGGGCCGGCTCGCCGTCCGGGCCGAGCTGCGTGTAGCTCCAGTAGCGCGCGGGCACGGCCAGCACCGCGCTCGGCCCGACGAGGGCGGCCAGCGGAACGTGGAGCTTGGCGGCCTGTCCGTAGCGCACCTGCGCCAGTGCGTGAGCCTTCGGCGCGGGAAGCGGAGGGTCGAAGCGGAGCGCAGCCGTGGGGATCGCCGGGGTCGCTACGACGGCGCCGTCGGCCCAGAGCTCGAGGCCAGCGGCTCGGACGACCACCGAGCGCCGGTCCCAGGCAACCTCCTCGACTGCGGCTCCCGTCAGGACCGCCGGGCCCAGCGGCGCCCCCAGCGCCTCGGCCAGCCGGCTGTTGCCGCCGGCGATCCCGAAGGTGTCGAAGCGCCCGAAGCCGGCGCCGGTCTCCGCCAGCACCGCGGCGTCCAGGTCGGCGGCCGGATAGGCGCTCGAGACCTCGACCCGCGCGGCGATCGCCTCCGCCGCCGCCTGGGAAAGCCCGAGCGAGATGAGCGCATCGAGCACGGTTCCCTCGAGCCGGGCCTCCCCCAGGCGGCCGACCGCGTCCTCGAGCTCGGCCCCGGAGACTGGGAGCCCGCCGCGCGGCTCGCGGTCGCCATAGAGCGTGCCCTTCGGGTAGAGGCTCAGGCCAAGCCTGCGGACCGTCGCCTGCAGCACCTCGTCGCCCTCGAAGACGAACTCGGCTCCGCGCTCGGCAACGCCCCCGGCGAAGGGAATCGACCACACCCGGCCGCCGACGCGGTCGCGAGCCTCGAGGACGACGACCTCGACCCCCTCCCGGCGGAGCGCGTCGGCTGCTGCCAGGCCGGCCAGGCCGGCACCGATCACGGCGATCCGCACGGATCGGACGCTACTCGCTCACCGTGGCGCCGAGCGGGGGAGACCGCCCGGCGGCGTAGAATCACGTGCGCTTACGCACATGCCGCGTCCATTTCTCAGCGGACTGCTCTCGGTGCTGCTTCCGGGCGCAGGGCAGGTCTACGCGGGACGACTCGGCCGGGGCCTGGCGATGATGCTCGTGGCCGTCTCGGTCGTCGCCCTGGCAGCCGTCTACCTCCTCGGGAACGGTGCCGCGCTGGCCGACCGGATCGTCGACGTCGACGTCCTCCTGGCGCTGCTCGCGGCCAATGTCGTCGTGCTGCTCGCTCGCTTCTGGATCGTCGCTGACGCCTACGGCCTGGCTGCCCGCGAGCGGCGCCGAGTGCTCGGTCGCCCTGGCCCGATCGTGGCGGCGTTCTCCCTCCTCCTCCTTGCTGCCCTCACCGTGGCGCCCCACGCGGTCGTCGGCTGGGGCGCCTACGTCACCTACGACACGATCGACGCTGTCTTCGCAGACGAGGAGCCGCAGGACGTCCTGACGCCGGCAGACCTCGCCTTCCTGCCGCTGCTGGCGCCGCCGTCGCGCCGGGCGCTCATGGGCGATCGCCCCATTGCGCCGCCCGAGCCCGAGAGCCGCCGGTGGACGACCGTCCTGCTCGTCGGCGGGGACGCCGGCTACCTCCGCGTCGGGCTCCGGGCGGACACGCTCATCGCGGTCTCCCTGCAGGAGAACACGGGGCGCGCGGCGATCTTCTCTATCCCTCGCAACCTCGAGCGGGTGCCGCTGATGGGGCAGGCGGGCAGGATCTACGGCCGTTTCCCTGACATCCTGAACGCGCTCTACCGCTTCGGGCAGGCGAGGCCCGAACTGTTCCCGGGCGGGCGCGACCCGGGCGCCACGGCGCTCAAGCAAACCGTGTCCGGGCTGCTCGGGATCCCTGTGCACTACTTCGTCCTCGTCGACCTCCGCGGGTTCGTGGAGGTCGTGGACGCACTCGGCGGCATCCGTATGACCGCACCGGACAGCGTCGACGATCTGACGTCGCCGGCCTTCCCGGGGGAACCGTGGACGGAGATCACGGTCCAGAGGGGGCAGGGGGTCAAGCTCGACGGGCGGCACGCCCTCGCGTACGCACGCTCGCGATCGGCCTCGAGCGACTACACGCGGATGGTGCGGCAACGCTGCATCCTGGCCGCAATGGCCGGCCGCATCGACTCCATGCGCGCCGTGCGCTCGCTTTCGCGCCTCTCTGCCGCGGCGAAGAGGTTCGTCTCCACCGACATCCCGCGCCAGCGGCTCCCCGACCTCGTAGGGCTCCTCCGGCGGATTCACCCGTCCCGCACCCTGGCCGTCAGCTTCACACCGCCTGCGTACAGCGTCGTCGAGCCGAACGTCGCGGCCTACCGCGCGACCGTCCGCCGGCTGATGCATCAGAAGCTCGAGCTGCTGAAGGACGACGGCCTGCGGGCCGTCGCCGGCCTCTGCTGACGAGTGCATAGCCCGAGGCGCTCATGGGTAGCCTGATGCGAAGGCGACGAGGCCAGTCAGGAGGTCCACCATGCTGGGTTGGGTTGGCGACGTCGAGCGGGCGACGCTCGAGAACGACACGTTTCGCACCGTGCTCTTCACCGGCGAGCACACGCAGCTGACGGTGATGCGCCTGGCTCCCGGGGAGGACATCGGGCGCGAGGCCCACGAGCACAACGATCAGTTCATCCGCATCGAGCTCGGGTCGGCGAGGGTCGAGCTCGGCAGCTCCGAGGATCGCGTCGACGAGACGCACGACGTCGGCGACGCCTGGGCTGCGATCATCCCGGCCGGCGTCTGGCACAACGTTGTCAACACCGGGGCAGGCGACCTGAAGCTCTACTCGCTCTACTCCCCGCCCGAGCATCCGGACGGGACCGTGCACCGGACGAAGGCCGAGGCCGAGGAGGCCGAGCGGGCCCACCACGGCTAGCTTCGGAGCGCGGCGAGAGCCTCGGCGGGAAGCGGGAACCAGCGCAGCCGCTCGAACTCGGCCGGGAGGTGGAGCGGCGCCACGTCCGTCGGCGGATGTGACTCGATCTCCTCGACGATCCGCCTCGCCGCCGCGAGGTAGCCGGGAAGCACGGACTCCGTCGCCGTCTCCAGCCGACCAGGAGCGAGGCGCACCAGGTCGTCGAGCGTCACCGGCGCGAATCGCGGCCCGTCCCGGTGGCGCCAGAGGGCGGAGGCGGGGTCGAACGCGTACAGGGGCAGGAGCTTCCAGGCGTGCTCGGCAAGGAAGTTGACCGCCTCGACGAGATACTCGACGAGCGGGTCGCTCATGAAGTACTTGAAGGAGAGGCGGATGAAGCCGAGCTTGATCCCCAGGCGACCGCGCAGCACCTCCGCCTCGTGGGCGGCCGACGTCTCGAGGTCGAGGTCGACCAGGCGGTGGATGTAGGGCCCGGCGCAGAAGCAGCCGCTGCGCGCCTGAATCCCGAAGAGGTCGTCGAGCAGCGCGACCACGAAGTTGGGATGGAGCATGCCTACGGGCCGAGCCGTGCGTGGGTAGCGGATCCCGAAGGACACGATCGGCACCCGCGGCAGCGCGGGGTTGCCGAGGAGCAGCAGCCCGGGGCTCTCGAGCCAGGAGCTCAGGGCGCGCTGCAGGTGGCTTGCCTCCAGCTCCTGGATCACGCCGGCTCCGATCTCCTCCTTGAGCCGGAAGGCGAGGCCGGCGCGGATCGACTCGACGATCGCAGGCGTCCCGCCTTCCTCACGCACCACGGGGTCGGGATGGTAGGTCTGGTGCTCGGACGTGACGTAGACGATCGTGCCGCCGCCGGGGACCGTGGGGAGGTCGTCGGCGAAGAGGTGGCGCTTGGCGACGAGGACGCCGGGCGAGCCGGGGCCGCCCGGCAGCTTGTGCGGCGAGAGGCACACCGCGTCCTTGTAGGCGAGCTCGCCCTGCTCGACGTCCGGAACCGGGTTCATCTCGATTGGAAGATGGGGCGCGGCCGCCGCGTAGTCCCAGCAGGCGAGCGCGCCGTGACGGTGGAGCAGGATGGAGACCGCGTCGACGTCCGTGGCGACGCCGGTCACGTTCGACGCTGCCGAGAAGGTCCCGATCTTGAGCGGCCGGGCGGCGTGGCGCTCGAGCTCCGCCCGCAGGTGATCGTGGTCGAGCCTGCCCTCCGCGTCCTCGCCGATGACGACGACCTCCGCAGGCGACTCGCGCCACAGCAGCTCGTTCGAGTGGTGCTCGAACGGGCCCAGGAAGACGAGCGGCCGTTGGCGAGGGTCGAGCCGGAGGATTCGCGCGAGCAGGTCGATGGCGGCGGTGGCGCCCGAGCCGCAGAAGATCACGGCGTCGTCCACGCCGCCGCCCACGGCCCGGTGGATCACCCGCCGCGAGTCCTCTCGCAGCTGCGTCGTCCTACGCCCGGTGGCCGAGGCCTCCGTGTGCGTGTTCGCGTACAGCGGCAGCACCCGGCTTCGGATGACGTCCTCGATGAAGGCGAGTGAGCGGCCGGAGGCCGTGTAGTCCGCGTAGACGAGCCTTCGCGGGCCGAACGGCCCGTCGAGGACGACGTCGTCGCCGATGACGGCGGTCCGGATCCGCTCGAGCTCGTGCTCGAGTCGCCGGGCTGACAGGGCGGTCACGCTCATCCGTCGACAGGACGCGGCGGCCGCGTGAAATCTTCGCCGCTCGCCTATTCTCCCGGGCAGTTCACCGCTGATCCCGAGGAAGGGAGCCAGGATGTCCGTAGGAAAGATCATCGAGCTCACGGCCACGTCGACGGAGAGCTTCGAAGACGCATGCCGGCAAGGGCTCGACAAGGCAGGGGAGACGATCCGGGGGATCAGGGGCGCCTGGGTCGACGGCCAGGAGCTCGTCGTGGAAGACGGCACCGTCCACTTCCACGTCCACCTGAAGGTGACGTTCGTCCTCGAGTAGCTACTAGGAGCCGACCGCGAGGATGCGGTCTACGGGGACGTTCACGAGCCGGATCTCGCGGCCGCTCGGGTAGCGGACGACGAGCGCGCGGAGCTTCGTCGCCGCGCCGAGGCCGAAGTGGGCTCGAGGGTCTTCGGACGAAAGGTAGCTCCCCCCTGCCTGCACCTCCCGGACGAGCCTGCGCCCGTCGGGGAGCACCGCCGTGACCTCGGCGCCAGGCGAGAACGACCGCAGCCGCACCTCGAGCCAGTGGCCCTCGGCGCCCGAGCTCCGCAGGAGCACGAGCGGGCCGGCAATCGAGCCCACTGCGAGGTCGAGGTCGCCGTCGTTGTCGTAGTCCGCGGCCGCGAGGCCTCGGCCGTTGACGAGCGGGCCGTCGCCCAGGCCCACCGCGGCGCTCACGTCGGCGACCTCCTGATCGCCGCCGAGCACCTTGACCGGCTCGGCGTCCATCGTCAGGTCCGTGACCGGGATGGCGCCGTTCGCGATGGCCAGGTCGAGGCGGCCGTCGAGGTCGAGGTCTCCCCAGGAGACGCCCCAGCCCGCAAGCGTCGTGTCGAATGCCGGGGCGAAGTCCGGCCGGGCGTCTGCGAACCGCCCGGAGCCGCGGCTTCGGAAGACGCCGTGCAGCTGGCGATGGGAGTTCGTTACGAACAGGTCCGGGCGCCCGTCGCCGCTCGCGTCCGCGGCTGCGATCCCCATCCCGGCGTTCCGGTCGGCGACGGCGGCGGCAGCGCCTCGCTCCTCCAGGCGGAAGCCGAGCCCGCCGGCCGTCGGGACATTCAGGTAGAGCCGGTTCGGATCGAGGTCGTTGGCGACGTAGAGATCGACGCGGCCGTCGCCGTCCACGTCGGTGAACACGGCGCCCAGGCCATGGTCGACGGCGCTCGTCTCGATCCCAGCCTGCTCCGACACCTCGCGGAAGCGCGTCCGCCCGCCTGCGTCCAGCCCGACGTTCAGGTAGAGGCGGTCGCGCACGCCGGCGTAGGTCGAGGGGAACCCGACCGCGCCCGCAACCGGCGCGTTGAGGTCCGCGTAGCCCGCGACGAACAGGTCCGGGCGGCCGTCGCCGTTGACGTCGCCGACGGTCGCCCCCGTGTGCCAGCCGTAGGTGTCGATTCCCGCGGCGCGCGCGCCTTCGACGAACCTGCCGCCGCCCTCGTTCCAGAGGAGCGCGTCGTAGCCGGTCGCGGTCACGTAGAGGTCCGTCCGCGCGTCGCCGTCGAAGTCGGCCGCGACGCACCCGTTCCCGCGCAGCTGCAAGTCGGCGCCGGAGCCGCGGCTCACGTCGACAAACCTGCCTCTGACATTGCGGTAGAGCGCATTGCGGGGGAGGCCGCCGCGCTCCTTCCAGCGGGCCACGTCCACGGCGATGGAGTGGGAGTTGACCGCGTAGAGGTCGAGCCAGCCGTCGCCGTCGTAGTCGAGCCAGCAGACGCCGCCGCCCATCATCGCCACGGGGTCGGGCGAGGTCTCGAAGCGAAAGGCGCCGTGCCGGAAGTCGAGCCCGACGTGCCTGGCGACGTCCGCGAAATGGACGCCGCCGAGGCCTGAGGCGGTGAGCTCGGGCGTCGTCCCGCGAATGACCGAAGCCTCGCCGCGCGGACCGACGATCACATAGCGATCGCCCTGGAGCTCCAGCTCGAGCGTCTCTTCGAAGGGCATCGGGTCGCCCGCAGAGACGACCGTCGCGGGCGAGCCCGAGTAGGTGGGGAGCGCCTTCGTCCCCGAGAGCCTCGCGACGACGAGTGGCTGCGACTGCCCGTCGCCGGGCTCCAGCGTCAGCTCGACGCGCTCGACGTTGTAGTCGGGGACGGCGATTTCCCGCCCCGCTGTGTCGATCTGCTCCCAGAGCGCGGCGAGCCGGGCGCCCGCGGCGGCCTCCGTCGCCCTCTGCCGGTTGCGCTCGGCGAGGGCTTCGCCCTCGACCCGCAGGTTCGTGACGAGGTCGCTGGCGATCCTGAGGGCGGTCTCCCTGTCGATCTGGGTCGAGACGCCCTCCGACGGGACGACCGCGATCTCCGGAAGCTCCCCGGCCCGCAGGGAGGGAGAGCTGGCGGCTGCTGTGTCGGTGCGGGCGGGGATCCCGGCGAGGACGATCAGCCCGGCAACGGCCGCCGCTCCCCCCAACACCAGGGCAGCCGCTCGGCGACGGCCACCCGCTACCCAGGGGACGCGGATTCTGTTACCAACCACCTCTGCGACCGGGCGCGCGGCGCAGGCCAGGGCGAGCGCGGCCAGGACGGCGACCTTCGTCGCGAACTCGGTCGTCTGCGGCGCGATCAGAAGCGTGGCGACGAGCCCGATCCCCACGGCGTAGGCTCGGCGCCCGCGCCGTCCGCTCGGCGTCGTCTTCGGGTCGGTGATCATGAAGAAGAGGAAGACGAGGATCTCCGGCGAGAAGACGAGCACGCGCCAGAACTCCCACCCGGTGACCGGGCCGAGATGCCAGCGGGCCGTCATCGCGTGACCGCTGGCGGCGAGCACGGCGATCCCCGCAGCGAAAGCGATCCAGAAGAACACCGCGATCTCGAGCAGGCGGAGGCGCGAGAGGATGGCCAGCCCGCCGACGACGATGATCGCCAGCGCAAGCGCCATCCAGGGCGACATGGGCCCCCACCAGAGATCCAACGGGTCAGCGCGCCCTGAGCCGAGGAGCAGGAAGCAGAGGACGAGCCCGAAGTTGGAGGGGTTGAAGACGTGCCGGCCGCGGAAGGTGATCAGGTGCTTCGAGAGCAGCGCGACCGCCGCGGTGCCCGCGAAGATCCACCATCCGTTCATGCTCCACCAGTCGCCGTGCTCCGTGCCCGGCACGCGGAGCACGAAAGCGACGCCGTTCCCGGTGAGCAGGGCGCTCGCAGGCCACAGGAGCACGCGCTGGCGCCGGAAGGCGATCGCGACCTCGAGCACCGCGCACGTCACGAGGGAGACGAGGATCTGGGCGATTGAGAGCTGGAACCCGAACGCCGTCTGCCCGAGCACCTGCAGCGCGATGATCACCGCCGCGAGGTGGAGGCGCGGGTCGCGGACCGTCGGAAGCAGCACCGGGTACTGCGTGCCGCGGATCCGGACGGTCGGTCGGCCGGCGACGACGGCGGGCGCGCTCATCAGAAGGCCATGCTACTGCGGCGTGTTCGGCGTCACCGATGAATCTTGCGTCGATCCGCGGTCCTCCATACAAGCGACCAGGGAGTTCAGAGATATGCAGAAGAAGATCACGACGTTCCTGACGTTCGACGGCCAAGCCGAAGAGGCAGTCGACTTCTACTCCTCGATCTTCGACGACTCGAAGATCCTGAGCACGAGCCGCTACGGAGCGGGAGGTCCGGGGCCCGAAGGGTCGCTCATGTCCGCGACATTCGAGCTCGCCGGGCAGGAGTTCATCGCGCTCAACGGCGGGCCCTCGTTCTCGTTCTCACAGGGAATCTCGCTCTTCGTCGACTGCCAGACCCAGGCGGAGGTCGACGAGCTGTGGGAAAAGCTCACCGAGGGGGGCGAGCCGGGCCCGTGCGGCTGGCTGACCGACCGCTTCGGAGTCTCGTGGCAGATCATTCCGCGCGCCCTGGGCGAGCTGCTCGGCGACGAGGATCCCGAGAAGGCGGGGCGTGCGATGCAAGCGATGCTGCAGATGAGCAAGATCGACATCGAGAGCATGCGGCGTGCGTCCGAGGCCGCCTGACGGGCGCCCGGCCTAGGGGGCCGCGCCATCTCCTCGTGACCGAAGCGGCCCGGCGGTGGGCCCACGTCGCTCGGCTCGATGGGCATCGCTCAGTCGAGCCCTGCGAACCGCTTCGGGTTCGTTGTCGTCCGGGCCGTGGCGCGAACGCTCCGATGCCGTGTCAAAGTTGGCGGGATGGCGACGATGGCCGACCTCGACGAGCTCGCGCTCGCGATGCCGGGGACGACGAAGGACATGGCGGAGGACGGGCGGCCGACCTACTCGGTGCGTGACAAGCTCTTCTGCCTGCATCGCAGCCGGAGGCCCGACGCGATCGATCCGGACACGGGCGAACGGCTCGCCGACGTGCTCATGTTTCGCGTCGCCGATCTCGGGGTGAAGGAGCTCATGCTTGCCGACGACCGCGGCGTCTTCTTCACGACACCGCACTTCGACGGCTACCCGGCGGTGCTCCTGCGCATCCCGGATCTCGCCCGCCTCGACCGCGACGAGCTCCGCGACCTGGTGGTCGAGGCGTGGTTGACCCGGGCGCCGAAGCGCGTCGCCAAGGCCTGGCTCGACGAACACGCCCCCGCCGACGGCGACGAGTAGTCAGAGCCAGTCGACCGCGACGAGCTCGACCTCGCCGTCGAAGCCCTTGAGCTCTTCCGAGCGGGGCGCGGAGAGCGCGAACCGCGTGCCCAGGCCCCGCGGCTATCTCTAGCTCTCGAGCTCTCGAGGCTCTGGCCCGGGCCCGCGACATCATGGGTGCGAGGGATAGGATCCAGGCGGTGCGCACGACGCTCCCCCGCGGCGCTCCGCACGGACGCGAGTTGCGCTGCCGCGGCTGGGAACAGGAAGGCGCCTTGCGCTGCCTCCTGAACAACCTCGACCCGGCCGTCGCGGAGGATGCCCCGGCCCTCGTTGTCTACGGCGGCCGGGGGCGGGCGGCGCGCGGGTCGGAGGCGCTCGCCACGATCGTCGCGGCCCTCGAGCGCCTCGGCCCCGAGGAGACGCTGATCGTGCAATCCGGGAAGAAGGTCGCCGTCCTGCCGACGCATCCCGACGCGCCGCGCGTCCTGATCTCGACGGCGATGGTTGTGCCGGCCTGGTCCGACGAAGACTCGTTCCGCCGGCTCGAGGACGCCGGCCTGACCATGTTCGGCCAGATGACGGCGGCGGGCTGGTTCTACATCGGCACGCAGGGGATCCTCGGGTTCACGTACGAGACTTTCCGGGCGGTCGCCAGGTCGCACTTCGACGGCTCCCTGGCGGGCAGACGCGTCCTGACCGCCGGCCTGGGCGGGATGGGTGGCGCTCAGGCTTTCGGGGTGGCCCTCAACGGCGGTCGCGCGCTCGTCGTCGAGGTGGACCCCGCCCGGGCAGAGCGCCGTCTCCGCGACGGCTGGGTCGACGTCGTCGCCGGCTACGACGAGGCGCTGGCCGCCCACTTCGACCCGGATGGCCCCGTGGCGGTCGCCCTCGTCGGCAACGCGGCCGACGTTGTGCCGCGCCTGCTCGCGGACGGAGTCGAGTTCGACGTCGTCACCGACCAGACCGCCGCCCACGACCCGCTTCGCGGCTACGTGCCCCGGGGCTTCACGGCCGATGAAGCGGGCCGCGCGGACGCGAGTGACCCGAGGTTCCAACGCGCGGTCTTCGAGTCGCTCGGGGCTCACGTGGAGGCGATGCTCCGCTACCGGGAGCGCGGCAGCATCGTCTTCGAGTACGGGAACGGGATCCGCGCGCAGGCCGCCGCCCATGGAGTGGAAGGCGCCGACACGATTCCGGGGTTCGTGGCGGCGTACGTTAGGCCGATCCTCGCCCGCGGGGTCGGCCCGTTCCGTTGGATCTGCCTCACCGGCGACGCCGAGGACCTGCGGCGGAGCGAGAACGTGGTCATGGATGTCGTCGCCAGCGACTCGCTGCGCGGCTGGATCGAGCTGGCGCGGGAGCGCGTCCCGCTCCAGGGCCTGCCCGCACGCATCTTGTGGCTCGGCCTCGGCGATCGCGACCGCGTGGCCGTGGCGCTGAACGAGCTCGTCCGCTCGGGAGAGTGCGGCCCGCTCGCGCTCGGACGCGATCACATGGATCCGGCCTCGGTCGCCTCCCCTTCCCGGGAGACCGAGGGGATGATCGACGGGAGCGACGCGATCGCCGACTGGCCCGTCCTCTCGGCGCTCCTGAACGCGGCGCAGGGGGCCAGCTGGGTCGCGATCGGGAACGGCGGCGGAGTCGGCGTCGGCCGATCGATCCACTCCGGGATGGTCGTGGTCGCCGACGGGAGCGAGCTTGCGGAGCGAAAGATCCGCCGCGTCTTCTGGACCGATCCCGCGCTCGGCATCGCCCGCTATGCCGACGCCGGCTACCCGGAGGCGCTTGCCGAGGGGGCACGGCACGAGCTCGACATCTAAGTCTCGTCCGTGCCCGCACGAAGCGCGGGGAGACTACGCAGGACCCGGTCGCGCCGGTCGCGAAGCGCGGCCGCAGCGGCCGCGGAGTACTCACCACGAAGACCCCGCCCGCTCTTCACCCCGAGCGCGCCCGTCTCGAGAGCGCGCCCGATCGACCGCGATGGCTCGGTCTCGTTTGCGAGCTCCGGCCAGAGATTCGCCGCGACCGCGGCGTGGACGTCGAGCCCGGCGAGGTCCATCGTCTCGAACGGCCCGATCGCCGCCCAGCGGGCGCCGAGGCCGTGACTGACCGCGCGGTCGACGTCGGCGAACGAGCAGACGCCCTCGTCGACCAACGCGTAAGCCTCGCGCAGGAGCGCGTACTGGAGTCGGTTGGCGACGAAGCCAGGGACGTCGCGGCGAACGATGATCGGCGCCTTCCCGAGCTCCTCCATCCAGCGCATGAGGGCGTCGAGAATTTCAGGCGCGGTGCGCTCGGCGCCGACGACTTCGACCAGCTCGACCAGCTCCGGCGGGTTGAGAAAATGGAGCCCTGCCAAGCGCTCGGGCAGTCTGAGAGCGCCTGCGAGCGCGGCCAGCGGAAGCGAAGACGTGTTCGTCGTCAGGATCGCGTCGTGCGCCGCGAGCCCCTCCGCCCGTGCGAGCACCTCCCGCTTCGGCTCCGCCGCCTCGACGATCGTCTCGACGACGAGGTCGGCGCCCCCAAGCGCCTCGTCGAGGGAAGTGGTCAGGCGCACCGGCCGGTCTCCCAGTCGCTCTCGGGCAGCCGCGAGGCTGGATTCACGCCGCGACATGAGCCGAACCGCCGCGCCCCCCTCCGCGAAGACGCGCGCGATCCCGGCACCCATGGTGCCGGCGCCGATCACTGCGACCTCGCGCGGAAGGCCCATCAGTTCACCGTAACGCTTCGCCGCAAGCCAGCGGCCCGGAGACCGTCCGCAAAGGGAAACGGCGTCTCCCGCTCCTCTCCACCTCAAACTCTATTCCGCGCCTGCGGCTTGCGGCAAGCCCCGGGTCGTGCCGCATAATCACCGGCCGCAAGCCAGCGCCCATGGAAAGGGGAGAGCGAAATGCGTGTATCGGGATCGACGTATCCGGCCGGAGTGCGGCTATGAACGAGCATGCGGTGGTGATCGCCGGAGGCGGTCCGACGGGGCTGATGTTGGCGGGCGAGTTGGCCTTGGCGGGGGTCGACGTCGTCATCGTCGAACGCCGCACCAGTCAGGATCTGGACGGATCGCGAGCCGGCGGTCTCCTCTCCCGCACCATCGAGGTGCTCGATCAGCGTGGCATCGCCAATCGGTTCGTCTCGGCGGGGCAGCTCCACCCGGCTCACGGGTTCGCCCTGATCCCCTTGGACATCAGCGACTTCCCTACGCGGCACAACTACGTGCTCGCACTGTGGCAGAGCCACTTCGAGCGGATCCTGGCCGGCTGGGTCACTGAGCTCGGTGTTCCGATCCGTCGTGGCCGCGAGGTGGTGGGCTTCGCGCAGGACGACGCCGGCGTCGATGTCGAGCTGTCCGGAGGCACGTCGCTCCGAGCGGAGTACCTCGTTGGCTGCGACGGAGGACGAAGCCTGGTACGCAGGGCCGCCGGCATCGACTTCGCCGGCTGGGACGCGACGACCAGCTGGATGATCGCCGAGGTCGAGATGGACGAGGAGCCGGAGCTGGGCTTCCGTCGCGATAGCGCCGGCCGCCAACATGCCATCGGTCGGAGAGAAGACAGAGAGCCGGTTGGCGTCGTGCTCACCGAACCAGACGTCGACCACACCGGCGACCCGAGCATGGACGAGCTCCGCGAGGCGCTCATCTCCGTGTACGGGACGGACTTCGGGCTGCGCAGCGCCAGCTGGATCTCCCGGTTCACGGACCTGACGCGGCAGGCAGCCACCTACCGCGCCGGCCGGGTGCTGCTGGCCGGAGACGCCGCCCACGTACACCCCCCGCAGGGCGGCCAGGGCCTTCAAACCGGCGTGCAGGATGCCGTGAACCTTGGATGGAAGCTCGCCCAGGTGATCAACGGGACCTCACCGGAGAACCTGCTGGACACCTACCATGCTGAAAGGCACCCGGTCGGTGCCCGGGTGCTGCAGAACACCATGGCGCAGGTCGCGCTCAGCAGCCCCGGCGACCGTCACCAAGCGCTTCGCAACACCATGACAGAGCTGCTGAGCATGGACGAGCCGCGCCGGCACATCGCCGCGATGCTCTCCGGCCTCGACATCCACTACGACCTCGGAGAGGGACACCCGCTGCTCGGGCGGCGCATGCCCGACCTCGACCTGCACACGGCGGACGGCCCCATGCGCGTGTTCACCCTGCTGCACGACGCTCGGCCCGCCCTCCTCAACCTCGGTGAACCCGGCGGTCTCGACATTTCACTTTGGGCGAATCGAGTCCGGCTCGTCGACGCCGGGCACGACGGCGTGTGGGAGCTCCCGGCCCTGGGTCACGTGGACAGCCCCTGCCGCTGTTCTGATCCGCCCCGATGGACACGTGGCCTGGGTGGGCGACGGCACGGATACCGGACTGCGCGACGCGCTGACTACGTGGTTCGGATCACGATGACGTCCGCCTCGCGAATGGAGCTAGCCGGGCTCGAACCGGCGACCTCCTGGGTGCGATCCAGGCGCTCTCCCAGCTGAGCTATAGCCCCGCGCGCGTCATAGTGTAGCGGCGGCGACCGTTCATTCCTCTGTAAGGGATCTGGCGCACAATGTCCGGATGAGCACCACCGTGCTGGTCGTCGACGACGAGCCGATCGTCCGCGAGGTCGTCCTGCGCTACCTCGAGCGCGACGGCTTCCGTACCCTCGAAGCCGGAGACGGGGACACGGCGCGTCAGCTGCTCGAGAGCGAGAGCCCGGGGCTCGTGATCCTCGACGTCATGCTGCCCGGGATCGACGGGCTCGAGCTCTGCCGCTGGATCCGCGCGCGCTCGGATCTGCCGGTCATCCTGCTGACCGCCCGCGGCGAGGAAGCGGACCGGATCGTCGGCCTCGAGCTCGGCGCCGACGACTACGTCACGAAGCCGTTCTCGCCGAGGGAGCTCGCGGCGCGCGTGCGCACGGTGTTGCGGCGCTCGACGCCCCACATCGGCAAGGCCGAGCGGCTGTCGTTCGACGAATTGGAGCTCGACGCGGGCACGCGCGAGGTCACCTGCCGCGGAGAGCCGCTGCGGCTCACGGCGCGGGAGTTCGATCTGCTTTGGTTCCTGGCGAGCCACCCGAAGCAGGTGTTCTCCCGCGACCACCTGATGAACCGCGTCTGGGGCTACGAGGCCGCGCTCGATACGGGCACTGTGACCGTCCACATCCGCAGGCTGCGAGAGAAGGTCGAGGTCGAACCGGCCCGACCGCGCCATCTGCAGACGGTCTGGGGCGTCGGCTACCGGTTCTCGCCGTGATCTTCTTCGCGCTCGTCGTCGCGCTCGGGACGCTGACTGTCGGCGTGCTGGTGGCGCTCGCCTTGCGCCTGCTGCCGAGCATCCGTCTCCAGCTGGCCGGGCTCGGCCTGCTGGCGGTCGCGCTCCCGCTGGCCGCCGTCTCGGTGTCCGGGCTTGTCATGTTCGACTCTGGGCACGACCTGACAATCCTGTTCGTCGCAGCTGCGTGCTCGACCGCAGCGCTCGCGGCCGCGGGGCTGCTCGGCGGCTCGATCCTGCGAGCGCTGGAGCGCGTCCGCACCGCGTCGGCCGTGATCGCCGGCGGCGACCTCACCGCCCGCGCGCCGGAGGACGGGCCTTCCGAGCTGGCCGAGCTTGGCGCGTCCTTCAACGAGATGGCGGCGAGCGTCGAGGAGCTCTTCGACGCACGGCGGCAACTCGTCGCGTGGGCGAGCCACGACCTGCGGACGCCGCTCGCCTCCATGCAGGCGATGCTCGAGGCCGTCGAGGACGGCCTGGTCGAGCCCGAGCGGTACGTGCCGGCTTTGAAGCAGCAGGTTGATGCGCTTCGCGTCCTCGTCGACGATCTCTTCGAGCTGGCTCGGCTCGACGCGGGTGTGCTCTCGCTGGAGCTGCGCGAGGCGCCACTCGCGGGGGTGGTCCGCTCCGCGCTGGTCGGGCTCGAGGCCGAGGCGCAGACCCGGCGCGTGGCACTCGCGGCGCGTATCGACGGCGACCCGACGGCGGTCTGCGCGCCCGACAAGGTCGAGCGCGTGCTCCTCAACCTGCTGACCAACGCGATCCGGCACACGCCCTCCGACGGCGCGGTGGCGGTGATCGTCGAGCCGCTCGAGAGCGAGGTGCGGGTCAGCGTCGAGGACACGGGCGAGGGCATCCCGGCGGACTCGACGAAGCGCGTCTTCGACCACTTCTGGCGGGGAGACCGCTCGCGCACGAGCGAGACGGGCGGGGCTGGCCTCGGGCTGGCGATCGCACACGGGCTGGTCGAAGCGCAGGGTGGCCGGATCTGGGCCGAGAACGTCGCGGGCGGCGGGGCGCGGGTCTCGTTCACTCTGCCGCGGCGTTAACCCTCTTCTAAGGACAGCGCAACCGGAGCGCAAGCTTTGCCTCGTAGCGTCCTGCCGGCTCCAACCGAAAGGAGAAAGCGGGATGCAAGGACTCAGAACGCTCGCCGTCTCAGCGGCTCTGGCCGCTGCCCTTCTCGTCCTGGCCGCACCGGCCATGGCGTCGGGGGGCCACGGTGCCATCTACACGCTCACGAACTCGGCGTCCGGGAATGGGGTGGCCATCTTCGACCGCGCCTCAGACGGCTCGCTGACGCCCGACGGGACGGTCTCGACCGGCGGTCTCGGGACGGGTGCCGGACTCGGCTCGCAGGGCGCGATCGTCCTCGACGACGACCGGCTCTTTGCCGTGAACGCGGGCGACGACACCATCTCCATGCTCCGGGTAGGGCACCGCGGCAAGGTGTGGCTGATCGACGTCGCGCCTTCCGGCGGCGCCGGGCCGATCAGCCTCACGGTCCACGGCAGGCTCGTCTACGTCGTCAACGCCGGGGACGCCTCGACGCCCGCGAACATCACCGGGTTCATCGCGCTCTGGGGCCACCTCGTCCCGCTGCCCAGGTCGAGCCGGCCGCTGAGCTCGGCCGCCCCGGGCCCTGCGCAGGTCGAGTTCAGCCCCGATGGCCGACAGCTCGTCGTCACCGAGAAGGCGACGAACCTGATCGACACCTACGCGGTCGGTAGGCACGGCTACGCGAGCGGCCCGAACGCGCAGCCCTCGGCCGGCCAGACGCCGTTCGGCTTCGCCTTCGACAAGCGCAGCCGCCTGGTCGTCTCGGAGGCCTTCGGCGGGGCTCCTGATGCGAGCGTGCTCTCCTCTTACTCGCTCGCGGGCAACGGGACTATCACGCCCATCACGCCGAACGTGGCCACCACCGAGACGGCCGCCTGCTGGGTCGTCGTGACGAAGAACGGCCGCTACACGTACACGACGAACACCGGCAGCAACTCGATCTCCGGCTACCGGATCGGGCACGACGGCGCGCTGACGCTGCTCGACGCGGACGGTGTCACCGCCGCCACTGGCGCTTCGCCGCTCGACCTGGCCCTGTCCAGGAACAGCCGCTTCGTCTACTCCCTGAACGGTGGCGCCCCGGAGGTTCAGGGGTTCGCAGTCAACAGTGACGGCAGTCTCGACGTCCTCGGGTCTGTCGGCGGGCTTCCCGCCGGAGCCGTGGGGCTCGCGGGCAGCTGAGGCCTCTCCGGGCGGGGCGGGGCGCCCAGCCCGCCCCCGCCGCTTTCCTGAGCCACCCTACGATGACGCCATGCAGGCGATCGTGCTCGACGGCGCCGGGCTTCCAGCGCTCACGGAGATCTCGGAGCCGGACGGGGCCGGAGTGCCTGTACGGGTGCTCGCGTGCGGGCTCTGCGGGACCGACGTCCAGAAGCTCGGGCGCACCGCGCCCGGCACGGTGCTCGGGCACGAGGTGGTCGCGGAAGACTCGGCGGGCCGGCACGTCGCGCTCGTCCACCACCTCCCGTGCGGCGAGTGCGAGCGCTGCCGGGCCGGGCACGAGACGACCTGCGAGCGCTTCCCTGAGCCGACGATCGTCCCTGGCGGGTTCGCCGAGCGGGTGCGGGCCGCGGCCACGATCCCACTCTCGGACGAAGTCGATGACACCACCGGGACGTTCGCGGAGCCGCTCGCCTGTGTGCTCCGCGCTCTGGAGCGAGTCCAGCGTGGCCGCGTCCTCGTCGTCGGCTGCGGGTTCGCCGGGCTCCTCTTCGTCCAGGCGCTGGTGCGCCGCGGGGACGAGGTGCTTGCCTCGGACCCGCTGCCACACCGGCTGGAGCTGGCCCTCGGCTACGGCGCCGAGCCGGCGGAAGGGCCCGTGGGCGCCGCCGTCCTCTGCGCGCACGCCGGCCTGGACGGCGCGCTCGCCGCCCTCGAGCCAGGTGGCACGCTGCTCGTCTTCTCGTGGCTCGCGGAGCCGGTGCCGCTCGACTTGGAGCGGCTGCTGCGCCGCGAGTTGACGCTGGTCGGCTCCTGCTCTGCGACGCCGGCGGCGATGCGCGAGGCGGTCGCCCTCCTCCCCGGGCTCGACCCGATCCCGACCGTGACGCTGCCGCTGGAGCGCTTCGCCGACGGGCTAGAGCTCTACCGCTCCCACGAGGCACTGAAGGTCGTCTTCACGCCGTGAGGGCTCTCCTCTACCACGGCCCGGGCGACGTCAGGGTCGAGGAGGTTCCGCAACCCGAGCCGGGGCCGGGGGACGTCCTCGTGCAGGTCGAGGTTGCGCTCACGGACGGCACGGACGCCAAGGCGTTCCGGCGCGGCCACCCGCTCCTGCTCGCGGAGACGCCGAGCCCCTTCGGGCACGAGTTCTGCGGGATCGACGTCGCGACTGGCCGCCGCGTCGTGGCCGCGAACTCCGCGCCCTGCGGGGAGTGTCCGCCCTGCCGGCGGGGCGAGGAGACCCTGTGCGAGAACCTCCGCCCGTTCCTGAACGGCGCGTACGCGGAGCACCTGCTCGTTCCGGCGCGGATCGCCGAGCGCAACCTCCTCCCGGTTCCGCCGGGGCTCGCGCCCGAGGTCGCGGCGATGGTGGAGCCGCTCGCCTGCTGCCTGCACGGGATCGAGCGGGCGGGCGTCGAGGCCGGACAGACCGTCGCGGTGCTCGGCCCCGGGCCGATCGGACTGATGCTCTGCGCGGCCGCGCGGGACGCGGGCGCCAGGGTCGTCTCGGTCGGCGGCCGTCCGGAGCGCCGGGAGCTCGCCCGTGAGTTTGGCGCCGTGCCCGGGGACGGCCATGGCGCCGACGTCGTCGTCGAGGCAGTCGGAACCGCCGACGCGTGGCGTGACGCCGTCGGGATCGTCCGGCCCGGCGGCATGGTGGTCTTCTTCGGCGGCCGCGAGCTCGCCGTCGACACGTTTCGCCTCCACTACGAGGAGCTCACTCTCCGCGGCGCCTTCCACCACGCGCCGCGGCACGTCCGCGCCGCGCTCGCCTTCCTGGCGAGCGGCGCTTACCCCTGGGAGCGGCTCGTCACGCACAAGGTCGGGCTCGAGCAGGTCGCCGGCCTCTTCGCCGACCCGCCGCCCGACCTGCTGAAGGCTGTCGTCCTGCCCTAGGCCCGGCGGACGAGCGTGACGCCGTCGCGCACCGTCAGGACGACCGCGACGACCCGCGGATCGGCGGCGATCCGGGCGTTGAGCTCGACGAACATCTGCGTCTGCGGCGAGTCGTCGGGCTCGGCGACCGCGCCGGACCAGAGCGTGTTGTCGAGCGCCATCAACCCGTGCGGCGACAGGCGCGGCAGCAGCGCCTCGTAGTAGGCGGGGTAGTTGGCCTTGTCGGCGTCGATGAAGACGAAGTCGAACTCGCCTTCCAGCTTCTCGAGAGTCTCGAGGGCCGGTCCCAAGTGGATCGTGACGCGATCGCCCACGCCGGCCTCATCGAGGTAGCGGCGGGCGACGGCGGCATGCGTCTCCTCCACCTCGCAGGTGTCGATGTGCGCGCCGGGAGGAAGGACCGAGGCCATCGCCAGCGTTCCGTAGCCGCTGTAGGTGCCGAGCTCGAGCACCCGCCGCGGCCGCAGCGCAAAGACGAGGAGCTCGAGCAGGCGGCCGGCCACTGCGCCCGTGAGCATCTGCGGCGAGGAGAGGGTCTCCCTCGTCTCCGCTTCGAGGCGGCGCAAGAGCTTCGAGGGCGGCGTCGTGTGCGCCTCGGCGTAGCGCTCGATCTCGTCGGAGGCGATGAAGACCATGCCCTACCTGCTCACGCGGGAGCCGCCCACGATCGCGTCGCGGCCGTCGGCGAGGCGGACCCATGCCTTGCCTCCGCCGTCGTAGTCGTTGCTCCAGACGACGAGCGTCGCCTCCGCCCCGCCCACGTGGCAGCGCTCGTCGCCCTCCGGCTCGACGCCCCGCCAGACGCGGACGAACGGGTTCTCGTCCCACTCGCGCCCGATCGTCGTCTCCTCGCTGTGGCCGGGGTAGACGACGAGCTCGTGGGGCAGGCCCATGAGCACGTCCATGACCGACCGGCGCAGGTCGTCGAAGCCGTCCTGGGTGCCGCCGACCGAGCCTGTGAAGAGCGTGTCCCCGGTGAAGACGGCCTCGTCGTCGACGACGAACGAGAGCATCCCGCGGGTGTGGCCGGGCGTGCGCAGCGCCTCGACCCTGAGGTCGCCCGCCTCGACGACCTCGCCGTGGCCGAGCGGCTCGGCGCCGTCGACCTCCTCCTCGGGCGAGGCGAGCACGCGCACTCCGAACCGCTCCTCGAGGAGCTCGTGGTGGGCGACGTGATCGACGTGTGCGTGCGTCGTCAGCAGGAGCGTCGGGTGAACCTCCAGCCGCTCGACGGCGGCGAGCAGCGGCTCGACGGGGGCGCCGGAGTCGACGAAGACGGCCGTTCCGCCCGCGTGGTCCGCGACCAGGTATGCGTTCGAAAGCCACTGGGGATCCATGCTCCGCTCGACGATCACGAGGTGGGAAGCATGCCAGTCGGCGGCTTCTCCGAGTCGCGGCGCACGGCGAGGTCCAGGTACAGGAGCGAGAGGGCGACGGACGTGAACGGGAGCACGAGCGCGAAAAGAAGCGTCCCGAAGAAGTTGATGGTCGCAAGCGGGGCGTCCGTCACGAAGATGACGAGGACGCCCAGAAAGGGCCCGGTCACGACGAGCAGGAGCAGGAGGACGGATGTGATCAGGGCCACTCTCCACCAGTGCCCGCGCACGAGCCTCCTGCTCCCCCGGAAGGCGTCCCGGCCGCGCAATCCCTCGAACCCGGCAGCCTGCTGGACGAACGCCCAGTCCACCGCCTTCTTCACCGCGTACGGGATGCCGATCACCGTCAGCGCAAGGAGGACGACAGCGATGAGTCCCACGAAGCCGAGTGCGACGAGACGCCAGAGCTCGCCGCGCAGGCCGCGGAGCACGACGCGGAGGCTCGCGTCCCCGCCCCGGTCGAGCTCCCGGAGGACGAGGACCGTCGCGGCTCCCACGAGCATGGGCGCGATCGCGTGGGCCAGACTGCCAACGAACAGGGCGACCACGCCCTCGACCTTGACGTCCTCGAGCGCGTCGAAGGCCCGGCGCAAGCCGGTCGAGTGGAAGAGCGCGAGCTGCGCCGCCACGGCCAAGCCGCCGAGCGGCACCGCGACGAGCCCGACCGGCGCGAGCACCCGCAGCTCGTGCCAGTAGACGCGGGCTGCGCCGTCCATGATCTGGCCGCCGGCGCGCCGCTGTCGAACCGGCTGCGTGACGACCGGGCGCCACTGCGTTCGCAGCGCCGGGATGGCAAACGCCGCTGCGATCGTGGCGAAGACGAGGAGCGCCGTCAGCGGGCTCGACGACGTGTCGTTCAGGAGGCTGGACGCCGAGCTGACGGCGCCGCAGAAGAAGCCGGTCACGGGCTCGCCGAGCGTCTCGCTGGTCGGCACCGCGGGGGAGGACGTGCGCAGGCCGCTCATCCAGCGGAACGGCTCCAGCCACTGAGTCTTCATGTTGGGGCCCGTCGGCCCGTTCGAGACGCCCGGCTCGTGCTGGCCCCAGTGACCCCGATACGCGAGCCAGGCGTGCTCGCCCTCGAAGTCGGGGTAGGTCGGGACGAGCAGCGGCGTCGGCTCGACTCGCGTCGAGGGCCCGCGGGTGTCGTCGCAGCCGAGCCCCGACCCACGCCTTCCGTTCCCGAGGAAGAGCGCCGACCAGTACTGGCTCGCGTGCGAGCCCGACGAGGCGTAGACGACCGGGTGCGTCCCCTCCTTTTCGACTCGCGGGTCGTTCCAGGAGCGGCGCTCGCCGCCGTTGTGCTGAGCGTAGGCGAGCTGGGACGGACCGCGGGCGAGAGCCTCCTCGACGGTGGCCGCGTCGAAGGCGACCTGGATCATCTCCCAGTCGCTTTCGTGCAGGTCGTTGAACTGATTGAACCAGTAGTGGAACCAGTACTGGACGGCGATCCCGCGCACCCCCGGCTCGCGGGCGATGTGGGCGTAGGTGACGGACGAGCGACCTTCCATGAGCCGCGCCGAGTCGCGGGCGTAGCGGCAGCCCGGCCTGAGCGGGTGGCCGGGGAGATCGATGTAGTAGTCGGGCCCGAGCCCCGCCAGGTCGGACGCGGTCGGAGCCGTCTTGAGTTGGTTGCTCTGCTGGAAGCTCCCGCCGGACGGCCGGCGCTCGAGTCGCACCTCGGGATTTCCGAGCGTGATGTCGACCGGGGCGAGGCGGTACTGCTCGCCTCTTCGCGAGCATGGCGGGTTGGGGTTCTCCTTGAAGAACATGACCGGCGCGTAGCGCCTGGCCAGCTCCCGCTCGGCCGCGGTCTGCGCGGCCGTGGCGGCGGGCCCCGCCAGCACGACGACCGCCGACACGGCGACGAGCACGCGCCTCCCGATTCCTGTCATGACGCGGGTAGCATGCCGGGCGAACCCGGACCGGGAGGATGATTCGCACATGGCCGGCCTGATGAGCCGAACCTCGAACGTCGTGAAAGCATGGATCTCGAAGCTGCTCGACCGCGCCGAGGATCCGTCCGTAACCCTCGACTACTCGTACGAGAAGCAGCTCGAGATGCTGCAGGACGTCAAGCGCGGCGTCGCCGACGTCGTCACCGCCAAGAAGCGGCTGGAGCTGCAGACGGGCAAGCTCGAGCAGGAGCTCCCCAAGCTCGACGACCAGGCGCGCAAGGCGCTCGGGGCCGGGCGCGAGGACCTCGCGCGCGCCGCTCTCGAGCGCAAGACGGTCGCCCAGTCGCAGCTCCAGGGGCTCGACACGCAGATCGCCGGGCTCGAGGCGCAGCAGGAGAAGCTGATCGCGAACGAGAAGCGCCTCTCGGCCAAGGTCGAGGCGTTCCGCAGCCAGAAGGAGGTCATCAAGGCGCAGTACTCGGCCGCCGAGGCGCAGGTGAAGATCGGGGAGGCGGCGACCGGCATCGGCGAGGAGATGGCCGACACCGGCCTCGCCATCCAGCGAGCGCAGGACAAGACCGAGCAGATGCAGGCGCGCGCGTCCGCCGTCGACGAGCTCGTCGAGTCGGGCACGCTCGAGGACTTCACGAGCGGCGAGACGTCGCTCGACCGCGAGCTCGCGCAGATCTCCGCGCAGAGCCAGGTCGACGAAGAGCTGGCAAAGCTCAAGGGCGAGCTGGCAGCCGGAGGAGCGGCGAAAGAGCTGGAGGAGAAGTCGTGATCGTGAGGCTGATGGGCGAAGGGCAGTTCCGGGCGAGCGACGACCTGCTCGCGCAGCTGAACGGGCTGGACGAGCAGGCCCAGGCCGCCGCGGATGCGGGCAACGAGCCGGAGCTCGACCGCTTCCTCGACGAGATGTGGCAGCTGGTTCAGGCCGGGGGCGAACGGCTGGCCGACGACGACCTGAGCGCGTCCGACGTCGTCATCCCGCCCAGCGACCTGACCCTGGAGGAGACCCAGCGCCTCTTCTCAGAGGAGGGCCTGATCCCGGACCTGCCGGCGTAGGCGTTCCGCTGTCCGCGGCATGGTCCCAGCCTTTGGGGCCGTGGCCGGTATGGGCAGGCGCCTAGTCGAGTGGCGCGTCGAAGAGCCCGAGCCAGCGGGTGAGGTCTTCCTCGAACGGAAGCTCACCCTGGAGCTCGTTACGGAGGCGGAGCTCTTCCGCGTTGTCGCGCTCCTGGCCCTCACCCGTGGGCACGAAGGGCCAGAAGGCGCCGCGCTTGAAGCCGTAGATGAGGTAGACCGGGCGCTCGCCGCCGCGGCGCTCGAAGGCGAAGAGCGCAGCGAGGAGCTGTTCGCCGAAGCCGTGCGCGGCCAGCTCGCCCGCCACCAGGTGGACGGCGGTGACCAGATCTTCGAAGTCACGGTCGCGGACGACGAGCCACTGGTAGCCGAGGCTGTCCTGCCGCCGGCGCACTTCCGAGCCCGAGGTCTGCGCCACGACGCCCAGGAGCTCGTCGATCTCCTGCTCGGCGCGGAGGAACTCCCCGGCGGAGAGCGGCTTGAACACGACGCCGGCGGCGCCTGCCGAGCGTAGCTCGAGCTCCGTCTCGAGCGTCACCTGCGCGGTCGACAGGGCGAAGAGGCGGTCGAGCTTGGCGCCCTTGAGCTTCTTGCGCCCGAAGAGGACGTCGCCTAACCCCACCTACGCGGCGATGGGGCGGCCCATCTCGGCCGAGATCTCCGCCAGGCGGGCGAGGCGCTTCTCGAGCGGCGGGTGGGTCATGAAGAGCTCGCCGAACGTCTTCTTCACATTCGTCGGGATGATGAAGAACGCGTTCAGGCGCTCGAGCTCGCGCAGGTCGCGCTGTGGGATACGGGTCATGTCGCTCGCGATCTTCTGAAGCGCGCTCATCAGGTACTCGGGCGCTCCTGTGATCAGCGCGGCGCCGCGGTCGGCTGCGTACTCGCGGTAGCGCGAGACCATGAGGATGAGCACGTAGCTGAGCACGTACGTCACCAGCGAGACGGCGATCATGATCAGGAGGGCCGGGGCGCCGCCGCTGTCGCGGTTACGGCCGCCGCCCATCATCCCCGTCCAGAGGCCCATGCGCATGAGGAACGCCGCGAGCATGGCGAAGAAGCCGGCGATCGTCATCACGGTGACGTCACGGTTGGCGATGTGCGAGAGCTCGTGCGCCAGCACGCCCTCGACCTCGCGCGGCTCCAGCCGGTTCCAGAGACCCTCCGTGACGGCCACGGCCGAGTGCTTGGGGCTCCGCCCGGTGGCGAACGCGTTGGGGACGTCCGTCGGGATGATCGCGACCTTCGGCTTCGGTAGGTCGGACATCGCGCAGAGGCGGTCGACCATGGCGTGGAGCTCGGGCGCCTGCTCCGGCGTGACGACCTTCGCGCCCGACGCCGCGAGCGCAATCTTGTCGGAGGTGTAGTACTGGAAGAACGCGAGCGCGCCCAGCAGCAAGACCATCGGGACGATCCCGAACTGGAAGTACTGCACCAGAACCACGAAGAAGACGACGTACAGCGCTCCCAGCAGAAACATCGTGAGGAACATGCGGGAGGAAAGCCCGAAATCGCGCCCGTAGCTCTTGCGTCTCATGACCTCAAGTCTAGCCTGGAGGGTCGGGGCAACCGGGCGCCCTTGGGAGCACCGAGACGCCGAGAGCGAACGCACCGGGGCCATTCGCGACGACCTCTGTCATCCCGTCCGGTCCTTCCTCGACGCAGATGTCGCCGGCCTCCACGCGCCAGGTCGGCGTCCACCGGACGGCCAGCCTATACGTCCCCGCCTCGCCCACTTCGCCCTCGATTCGATCGTGCCCGAAGGCCCTCAGACGGGCCTCCCCGGGGCCGGTCAGCATCGCGGTCGCGTCGGGCACCTCATAGACGGTGACGTCCCCGGCGCGAGCCACCTCCGCGAGGCCGGCGGCGCCCGAGCGGAGCAGCTCGGCCTCGCGCTCCTCCCCGATCCGGCCGAGCTGGGTCTCGGGCAGGAGCACCCAGCGGACGCCCAGCGAGTCGAGCCACGCCCGGTAGGTGGCGGGCTCGAGCGGGTCGTCGTAGAAGAGCGGGTTCTGGGCGATGTCGAGCTGCCGGTACCACCCGCGGGCGAGTGGGACGCCGGCCCGGGGGAGCCAGTACGCCTCCCAGTGGTCACCGGTGGGGACGACCTCGACGCGGTCGCCCGGGGCTCGGCGCTCCTCGAGGAAGTCGAGCGCCGGCTGCCAGAAGGCCGCCTCGGCAGAGCGCGTATCCGTCCTGTGGAGCGCGGCGCCGACGTAGGGCACGAGCGTGTAGGCGAGGGCCGAGACGACGGCGAAGCCTGCGAGCCAGCGAGGCCGATAGCCGGCGATCGCGGCCGCGAGGAGCGCGAGCGGAAGGACGATGCCGCGCAGGCGGGTGACGTTCTCGCCGATCGGCGAGGGAACGACGAAGGCGACGACGGCGGCGAGAGCCCAGAGACCGAAGACCGCGGAGAGGACACGCCCGCGCTCGGCGCGCAGGGCGAGCGCGGCGCACACAGCCGAGAGGATGACGACGCTTGCGAGCTCCTCGAGGCGGAAGAACGGATACTCGGCCTCCTCGGGATAGAGGAGGAGTAGGGCGCCCTGGACGAGGCCGAGGACGAGCAGGCAACCGCCGACCATGAGCGCCGTCTCGTCGAGCCGCGGACGCCGTGCGAGGAACGCCGCGACAGCCGTGAGGCAGAGGAAGAGGAACGCGAGCGGCGAGAGCCCGAGCGTCAGGGCCGCGAGTCCGATCGCCGTCCACCGCCGTCCGAGCTGCAGCGCTTTGAGCGCGGCCAGCGCCGCTGCCAGGCCGGCCGCGTACGGATAGGTCCCGGTGAAGAGCGGGCCGCAGGCGACGACGGCGAAGACGCGCGCGGGCCAGCGGGCCGCCCCACCCCACTCCCGCTCGGCCAGCGACGCGAAGAGCGCCGCGGCCGCGACGACAGAGACGAGGGCGACGACGTCGTTCCCGACCAGGGCGGCCGGGAAGTAGTAGAGGAGGCTGTACGTGAGGAACGGGTAGTGGCCCGCGTACCAGAACGTGTCCCAGACGAGGACGCCGTCCTGCACGAGCTCGGTGCGGTACAGGTGCGCCGGCAGGTCCCCGGGCGGCGGCCCGAAGAGGACGAGGCCGAGGCCAACCACGAGCGCGATCACGGCAGGCCCTAGAGTTCCCGGCATGGCCCGGACGGCGGTGGTCGCTCTCGCGCTCATGGTGCTCATGGCCGGCCCGGCGCAGGCTACGGACTTCGAGGTGGTCGTGGTACCGGGCTTCAGCCTCGATGACCTCGAGGAGGCGCAGCGGCTGGGCGCTGTTGGCCTCCTCAACCCGGGGGCCGGGCCGGAAACGAGCAGGGAGCTCGCGGAGGCGGCGCTCGTCAGAGGCGAGGTTCGGAACTCGCTACGCGGCGGCTTTCCCTCGACCCTTCCCTTGTTGCTCCCCGTCGAGGGAGCCCTGGGGAGCGCCGCGAGCCCCGCGATCTACGTCGGGCTTCCGGAGGGCGGCCGGCAGCCGAACAACCGCCGCTATCCGATCCTCGTCATCGGCCCGGGCTACGAGGGGCTGCTCACGTCGGGTTCGACGCGGATCCCCGGGCTCGTCTCCATCGTCGACGTGGCGCCCACGGCTCTGGGACGTGAGGATGCGCTCGGCTCCGAGCCCGCGGAAAACGCCGCTGCCACGCTCCTCGCCCTCGACGAGCGCATCGACGAGAACAACGGCGTCCGCCTGCCGGCGACCCTGCTCGTCTGCGCGCTCGTCCTCGTCCTCGCGCTGATCGCGCCTGCGGCGGCGATCCCGGGCTTCGCGGCCGCGCTCGCGGCCAACCTCGCCCTCGGGATCGCGGGCGTCTCCGACTTCTGGGCCGTCCTCGTCGTGCTCGGCCTCGCCGTCGCACTCGGCGGCCCGCTGCTCGCGGCGATCCTCCGCTCACCGCTCGGACTCGGCTGCTTCCTGGCCGCGGTGCTCGGTGCGTACCTACTCGCGCTCGGGATCGACGGCGCGACGGTCGCGCTCTCCCCCTTCGGCCCGACCCAGAACTCGCGCTACTACGGGCTCTCGAACCTCCTGGAGACGATGCTGCTGGTGCCCGCCCTGGCGGGCGCAGCCTTGCTCTACTGGGCGCTGGGCTGGGCGGCCTTCGGCGGAACGGCCTTGCTCGCGTTCGTCACCGTGGCCGGAAACCGCTTCGGCGCGGACGGCGGGGGCGCGATCGTGCTGGCGGCCGGGTTCGCAGTGCTGGCTGTGCTGCTCGCAGGGGGTGGCAGGCGGACGTTCGCGATCGCGGTCGGCGCCTCACTCGCGATCGCGCTCGGTCTGATCGGCCTGGACGCCGCCACAGGGCCGTCGAGCCACGTGACGTCGGCGCTCGAGGACGGCCCAACCGGTCTGGTGGACGACCTCGTCGAGCGCGTGGAGCTCTCCTGGGAGCGCGCCACGACGTCGTGGTGGGTCGGGCTCGCGGTGGTCGCAATGCTGGCGATCCTCGCGCTCCTCGTCGTTCGCACGATCCGGAGCCAGCACTCGTTCGAGGAGCTTGCGGCTCCTCTCGCCTTCGCCGCGGCGATCGCCGTATCGCTCGTCGTCAACGACTCGCCGACCGACGTCCTGCTCGTCGGCCTGACGGGCTATGCCGCCGTGGCGGCCGGTATGCTTCGCGCCCCATGGCTCGCGTCGCCGCGCTTCTCCTCGCCCTCGGTGCTCTGGTCCTCCTCCCCGCCTGCGGCGGCAGCGAGGAGACCACGCCTTCGCCTGAGACCGTGATCGGCGAGGTTCCGACCGAGGGGGAAGGAGGCGGGAGCGGCGAGGCCGAGGGTGACGCCACCGCCGGAGCGGAGGTCTTCGCCTCGAACGGCTGCGGGAGCTGCCACACCCTCGCGGACGCCGGCTCGACCGGCACCGTCGGCCCGAACCTGGACGACTCCAGCGTCGACTTCGCCGGCGCCGTGACCCAGATCACGAACGGCGGCGGCGGCATGCAGGCCTACAGCGGCACCCTCAGCGAGGAAGAGATCGCCAACGTGGCCGCCTACGTCGTCACGGCCCGCGGCTGATCCTGCCGCCCGCGTTTCCGCGCGAGGTCGACGTCCTCGCCTGCGACCTCGACCGGACGCTGATCTGGGAGGACGGGGTGCTTCGCCCGGGGACGGTGGGGGCGATCGAGCGCGCCCGGGCGGCCGGCGTGCGCGTCCTCTTCGCCACCGGCCGCATGTTTCGGTCCGTCCGGCCCTACCTCGAGCAGGCGGGCATCGACGACCCGGTCGTCTGCTACCAGGGCGCGGTCGTCGCCGACCCGCTCACCGGCGCGTTCCTTCGTCACGAGCCGATTCCGCTCGAGCTGGCGAGAGAGACGATCGCTGTCATCGAGGAGCTGGGCTTCCACGTCAACTGCTACGTCAACGACGAACTGTACGTCGCCGAGGTGACGCCGGAAGCGGAGCGGTACGCGGGCTTCCAGAGCCTGCCCCTCCATGCGGTCGGCGAGCTCGCGACCTGGCTCTCCGAGCCACCGACGAAGCTTGTCGCGATCGACGAGCCGGAGCGCCTCGACGAGCTCGAGGCACGCATGAAGGAGCGCTTCGCCGGCCGCCTCTACATCTCGAAGTCGCTTCCGTTCTTTCTCGAGTTCGCGAGCCCCGAGGTGACTAAGGCCTCTGGGCTCGCTTTCCTGGCCGAGCATCTCGGCTTCGCGCCCGAGCGCACTGTCGCTTTCGGGGACGGTGAGAACGACGTCGAGCTCCTCGAGTGGGCCGGCTTCGGCGTCGCCGTCGCCAACGCCCACCCGCGCGTCCTCGCGGTGGCCGACTGGGTGTGCCCGTCGGCCGAGGTGGAGGGGGTCGCCCAGGTGATCGAAGCGGTCTTAGACTCCCGGCCATGATCGACATCCGGGCCGCGCGGGCAGAGCCGGACTCCTACCGGGCCGCTCTGGCGCGCAAGGGCGCCGCCGACGCGTTCGACGAGCTCATGGAGGCCGACCGCGAATGGCTCGCGCTCGTCCCGCAGGCGGACGAGCTGCGGGCGAAGACGAAGCTGAAAGGCAAGCCGACGCCGGAGCAGCTCGAGGAGCTCAAGGGGGTGAAGGCCGAGCTGCAGCAGGTCGAGGAGGCGCTGGCGGCTGCCGAGCGGCGCCGCGCGGAGCTGCTCGACCGCGTCCCGGCGCCCCCCGACCAGAGCGCTCCGGACGGGTTCGCGGAGGAGGACGCCGTCGAGCTCCGCCGAGTTGGAGAGCCACCCGAGTTCGCCTTCGAGCCGCGCGACCATCTCGAGCTGGCCCGGATCGACATGGAGCGCGGCGCCAAGGTGTCCGGCTCGCGCTTCGTCTACCGCATCGGCGCGGCCGCGCTGCTCGAGCTCGCCCTCTACCGCTTCGCGCTCGACCGGCTCACCGCCGCCGGGCTCACGGCGGTGATCCCGCCTGTGCTCGTGCGAGAGGAGGCCATGTACGGCACGGGCTTCCTCCCTACCGAGGAGGTGAACCTGTACCGCGTCGAGCGCGACGAGCTCTACCTGACCGGGACCTCCGAGGTCGCGCTCGCGGCCATGCACGCCGGCGAGGTGCTGGAGGCCGACGCACTTCCGCTCCGCTACGCGGGCTACTCCACGTGCTTCCGCCGCGAGGCCGGCGCGGCCGGCAAGGACACGCGCGGCATGTTCCGCGTCCATCAGTTCGACAAGGTCGAGATGTTCGTCTTCTGCCGCCCGGAGGCCTCGCCGGCCGAGCACGAGCAGCTGCTGGCGACCGAGGAGGCGCTGATCGGCGAGCTCGGCCTCCCCTACCGCGTCGTCAACATCGCCGCCGGCGACCTCGGCGCGGCCCCAGCGAAGAAGTACGACATCGAGGGCTGGTTCCCGGGCCAGGGCCGCTACCGCGAGCTCACCTCGACCTCGAACACGACCGACTACCAATCGCGGCGGCTCGACGTCCGCTTCCGCGAGGACGAGGGACTCCGGTTCGTCCACACGCTGAACGGGACCGCGGTGACCGCAAGGGCCATGCTGGCGATCCTCGAGAACTTCCAGGACGAGGGCGGCGCGGTCTCCGTGCCCAAGGCGCTGACGGGCTTCGGCGCCCCAAGCCGCATCGAGCCCGGCGACTGACGCGGGCTAGACTCCGGGCGGGCGGGGTGCCCGAGCGGTCGAAAGGGGCGGTCTTGAAAACCGCTAGACGGTGCTGAGCCGTCTCCTGGGTTCGAATCCCAGCCCCGCCGCTAACCAAGCGGGATCTCGCTCAACCATGAGGGATTCCGCCGCGTCGAGGGACGCCCCGCAAGCATCCATGGTCGTCCGTGAACGTCCGTGGTTTTGGTTCCGACTGGCGGACGGCCTTTCGCCAGGGCGGACAACGGCGGTTCCCCGCCGAGGCGACGGCAATTCGCGGAACCCGGCTTGCCACATCCGGGCCGATGCGATACCTACCCCATGACCGATGGCGACGGGGCAACTTGGGTAGACGGTGCCCCGGCCGGCCCGGCGTAGATGCGCGGCGTCTCGCCCATGCCGGCGAGTGTCGGCTTGATAGACAACACCTGCGAAGCCGTGTACGGCCACGCGATCGGATCGCTGGGAGGGGGCGCTCGTCAGGCCGGCTGCGACTTGAGTCTGCCAGGAAGGAGCAGCGCCGCCACCAGGCCAATGAGCCCGAACACGATCAGCGAGGCCATCGCCCAAGCGTGGGCCCGGTTCCTGTGGCGACGACGCCGCGATTTTTATCGAGGCGATCGAGCGGAGAGGCCCTCTCCAATTCCGCGAGACGCTTCGCCGGACGCGTCCGGCTCGGCCCGATCCTCGCCGACCGGCGCGGGCCTAGCGCATCGTCCCGGCTTTTAGGCCTCTAGGCAATCCTGAGATTCTTGCGCCCCGCCGTTCTGGAGGCCCTGGCACCTCCGCGGCGGCGGAGCCAGGTTGGGCCGCCTCGCCCCAGTCCGAAACTCCAGGGCCATCGGGTGGGCGGCGATCATCAGCCCTCGCCGACCTTGAGGCTCGTCGCCCACATCCCGATCTGGTCCGGCCCCTCGATGACGGCCGAAACGTAGAACACCTTCTCGAAATCGTCCGAGCGCACGGCCACGCCGTTGCCGAGGTCGCCCGTCCGGCCGCGGTCTCCCTGAGCCGAAACTGAGTCGATGGTTTGTCTGTGAGGCTCGCCGCCCCGCCCCTTTTCTACTTCTGAGGCGACACCGGCTCTAGTCGGTCACGTCGTCGACGCCTGCGGCGCGCTCGTGACGGGCGCGGCCGAGCACCTCGTCCACGCGCTGACGCGAGATGCCGAGCGTCCGGGCAAGCTCGGCCTTGCTGGCGCCCGCCTCGTGCGCGGTAAGCAGGGCGCTGCGAAAGTTGCGCCGGGTCCGGTCGAGGCGCTGAAGCGCGTCGAGTGCCTTTTGGTAAGCGCGGAGCACAGCCTTGACTTCGGTGTCGTGGGCCATGTCCGCATGATAACAGCAAGGGTGCCCTGCACCTGCGAGGCAGGAGGGACTTGCACTTGTGTTCACGACTAGCTATCGTGTCGGGAGCCGGTGTAACCGCGACCGGCCAGAGACACACTGACGGGACGCGCCCCGTCGTTGCGACGGAGGACCACCCGCAGATGCAGGACCCCACTACCCGCCAGCGCCGGCTTCGTCACCGAGCCGTCGAGCAGGCGACCGACCTCGTGAACGAGCTCAGCAGCTAGGAACGCCCTCAGCGACTCCGCTGCGCTCGGCCTCCCCCATGCGCGGAGAGGCCGAGCGGAGCGGGGCAGTCCTGCTCCACCAACCGAAAGGAATCAGATGAAGAAATTCGTAGTAGCGGCGGCCGCCGCCGTAGCAGCCTTGGCGTTCGTCGCCACTGCTTCGGCGGATGTGCAGCTCCCAGTCAACCAGACCCTTCGCTTCGAGGGCGCTGGAGGCCACGGCTGGAACAAACTTGGCGGCGACAGCCCACACGACGCGAACACGAGGGCGCTGCGGATGACCGTCGGCGACCCAAGCGCGGGTGAGTACCTGGCTGCATACTCGAAGCGTTCGCTCAACATCGCCACCGACGCAGAGGCGGTAGCGAACCTCTCCTTCGAGTTCAAGACCACGAGCTATGTGGGCGCAGGCGCGCCGCGTATCTCCGTCCAGTTCCAGAACGGGGACGTGGCGTACCTGAGCGCCTTCTACTGCAACCACCCGATGGCCATCACGGGCAACGAGTGGGCGCGGGCGGACTTCACCCGCTTCCACGACAACTGCTCGTTCTTCGTCACGGGCGAGACCGGAGGCCAGTACTCCGCCGACGGGAGCAGGTCAGCCTGGCACGTCTACACGGACGCGCACCCCGACCAGATCGTCGAGCAGGCGTACCTCGTCGGTGACGAGACCGGCGGATATCGCATCGACCGCCTCTCGCTCGGTGCCGGCGCGATGTATACGTCCGGCAACCGGGTTGGGAAGCGGTGCACGACGGAGGCGTCCTGCTGAGGGACGTGGGGAAGCGCAGCAACTCCGCTGCGCTCGGCCTCCCATGGGCGGAGAGGCCGAGCGGAGCGGAGGCCGCGAGAACCCTGCCGGGAAGTCATCGGCCTTTGGCGAGTGCCCCCTCAGCCCGGCTCTGCGCTACCGTGCGATGATTCGCCGCTGGCGGTTCCTACCGTGCGCCGCCACTTGCGAGGTTGCATCCTCGAGCGGCTGGCAGCCGACGTCCGGCATGAGCTCCCGACGACGCTGCCAGACACAGAGGAAGAGGTCCGCTTCGGTGGCCTCCGGGTAGGCAAGGTCGAGTTTCTCACGTCGGATGGCGGCGATGGTGGGTTCGTAGACTTGCTCGAACCAGTCCGCGGAAATCTCGGCGGGATCGAGTGCCTTCCCGGCGGCGAGCATTGCGTGGTAGCCGTGCAGCTGGATGGTCTCGAGGAGCTCGATGTAGCCCACTGGACGACTGAAGTCGATACAGAGCTCGGGTCGAGTCCGATCGAGGCCGCTCTCCTCCATGAAGATTCGTTGCTGCTCGGCATGGATGAGCTCGACGATGTCGGCGTCGGGGCGAAGGTGCCACCGCGCTCGAAGCTCGGTGACCTCGGCATCGATCGTCTCCATGCGCCGCTGGCGGGCGATCGCCACGCGATGGTGGCCGTCGAGGACGAAGTACGCATCGCCGAGCTGGTAGACGACGATCGGCGGAAAGTCGCCGTCGGGGTAGGCCCGCTCCACCTGACGCCAACGGAGGCCGACGTCCGGGCGACGCGGGAGGAAGTCACGGTCGAAGTCTCCGCCCCGGCTGTCGGTCCCGACGACGTTCCGCAGCAGGATGGGGCGCAGGCCGACATATCGTCGCTCGAACGGGCGGAGACGCTTCGTCGCCTCCTCGAGCGAAAGCAGGTCGGGAGCCGCCTCCCGGCGGACCACGTTGGCCAGACGCCGGTAGGCGCTTCGCCTTCGCGCGCGATCGAAGCTCGACGGGGCCCGGAAATCGACTGCGCTCATACTCCCGCAAACGGGCGCAGCACCGATGGCATTCCTGCCAAGACGGGCCCAGAGCCTGCGATGCCGCTCGGGACCCTCGCCTCCGAGCAGGAAACCGACTAGAGCGCTGACCGAAGCGCCCGAGCCGGTGGCCGCTGCCGCCGCCGTGCTAGTGCGACTCCCCGCCGACCAGCGCCCGCAGGCTCTCGTACTCCTCGCGGCAGGCCGGGCAGCCCTCGAGATGCGCGCGCAGGCCCGGGACGGCGGCGTCCGCGTCCCGGCCCGCCAGCTGGAGCTCGACGTAGCGATCGAGCTCGTCGAAGCAGGCGTCGCAGCCCACCTCGGCCGCCGCCGGGCCGAGCAGCCGCCCCAGCGTCTGTTCCGGGTCGGGTCTCTCCATCAGGCAGTCTCCTCGCGCGATTCGGGGGACAGGCCGCGGTCCGCCAGATGCGCACGGAGCTTGCGGCGGGCGTCGTGCAGGGTCTTGTAGAGGGCGCCGCGCGTCGTGCCGAGCCGTTCGGCGAGGACGTCGATCGGAACGCCGTTGAGCGCCAGGGCGACGAGGACGCGACGCTGGTGTGGCGTGAGGGCTTGGTCGACCGCCAGGCGCACGCTCTCTATCAGCTCGTTCTGCTCGGCGGCGGCGCCGGGCTCGCGAACAGAGCCCGCGAGCCGCTCCCAGCCTTCTGGCTCGAGCGGAATCTCGCGGCCTTGCCAGGCGCGCTTGCGTAGCTTGACCGCGGCTTCGAGCAGCGCGAACTTGTAGGCCCAGGTCGTGAAACGGCTCGCGCCGCGAAAGGTGTCGAGCCGCGCGAGCACGCTGACCAGCGCGTCGTCGGCGGCCTGGAGCGCCAGATCGTCGAGATCGCCGCCGCGCAGGTGCGGGAGGGTGTGTCGGCGCCGTGCCGCTTCGAAGCGCGCGGCTTGGAGGAGGAGCGCGTGCAGGCGGCCGATCGCCTCGTCGCGGGTGAGCCCGTCGGCACGAAGCGCCCGCAGCCACTCGCGCGACTCCTGGTCGAGAGGCGGCGAGGCGGTCGCCGCGGTCAAATCGGTTACCCGCTGCACGTGACCGAGACGAACCGTAGTCTCTCCGAGCTGGCTCATGCCAGCTCCTCGGCCTCCAGCGGGTCGAGGATCCGCACGGCGAGCCCCGGCGGGCAGCCTCGCTCCACGAGCCCGATCAGTGCGTGGAGGTCGTAGCGGCCGTCCCGCGCCAGCCGGCTCGCAAGCGGCAGCGGAAGCCCCGACTGCAGGAGCTGCTCTCGTCGCCAGACGACGACCTGTCGCCTGCCGGGGCCCGCTGTCGCTTGCGTTCGCATCATCCCTAGCGGAAACGGTTTGAGAACTGCTTGACGATGCCGGCCGACAGCTCGTCCGCCATCTCGAGCGCCTGGAGGTGGATCTGGTCGTAGGTGGCCACGTCGGCTTCCCAGTCGCCGGTAAGACGGGCGACGACCTCGTTCGTCGTCAGGCGCAGGTGCTCGTAGAGCATCTCCTGCATCTCGCGGAACTTCCATGAGCGCGGGTTGGCCGCGTTCAGGAACCGCGCGATCTCGTCCGCGTTCGCCCGCCAGCGGGCCTGGCCGTCCGCCACGCCGTCGGCGTCGCCGGCCTTGGCCGCGGCGATGATGTCGGCCGCGATCAGGATGTGCTCCCGCAGCAGCCGCGTGAGCTCGTCGCCGGCCGCCTCGCCGTAGAAGGGCTTGATCGCGTCGCCGAGGTCGGTCTGGTTCTGGAGCAGCCTGCTGACCGTCGCCTCGGTGTCGGGAGACTCGGTCGTGAGGCTGATGATCGCAAGCCGCGTCCACGTGATGTGGTCTTCCCAGAGCTTGCGCATGTCGTTGCGAAGCGCGAGCTCTTTCTGCGTGATCTTCCCCTTGCCGCGCGAGCCGTCGGCGCCCCCGTGGGCCGCGGCGTCCCGGCCGCCGGCGATCGCGAGGGCGACAATGGCGGCGAAGACGGCCACCACGAGCAGCAGCCCGAGCGAAATCGCTCCATGTGGGCGTGTGTGTGTCATGTCACCGTCCTTCTCGTCTTGCTGATGGACGCGCTCAGGCGGCGCGGGTCAGGGGCTCCTCGGCCGGCAAGGTCGCCGGCACCCGGTGGAACGCCGTGCTCAGCCGGGCGAGGGTCAGCGCGCCGAGCATGAGACCGAAGTCGCGCAGCGCGATGTCGTAGTACTTCGGCGGGTCGACGGTGAGCAGGTTGAGGATGATGCCGGCCAGCCACGCCGCCACGACGTACGCGCCGATGCGGGGCGCAACCGCGACGAGTATTCCGGCCGCGATCTCGACGGCGCCCACCAGGTACATGAAGTCCTGGGCGCTGCCCGGTGCGATGTCGTTGATCCAGGGCGCCAGGTAGATCGTCCAGTCGACCGTCCAGTTGAAGAACTTGTCGAGGCCGAAGAGGATCGGCGCGGCAGTGAAGCCCACGCGCAGAAGCAGGAATGCCTGGTAGGCGGGATTACCGAGCTCCGCTCTCTCGGTCGTTGTTGCCATCGTGTCAACACCTCCTGGTCGGAGTACTGGAACCGTTCGAGAGGTTGGTGCCGCGCCGCGCACGGTTCTTACCTCGGGCTACCGTCGAGATGTGCACCGGCTGGTCGACCGGCTTCCGCTCCTCCCGACGGCGCTGCGCGTGGCACTCGCGGTCTTCGTGCTCGCCTGGATCTTCGGGCCCTACGAGCTGCGCTCGGCCGTGCCCGTTTGGATCGCCTTCCTCATCGCCCTCGGGCTTGAGCTCAACTTCCTGCTCGGCGCCATCGGGCGTCCCCCGGCGCCGCAGCCCGATCGAGGGCCTCAGCCCGTCGATCGGGAGCGCTTCGGTTACCTCGGCTGGCCGGACGACGACGAGGGCGAGGAGCTCGAGGAGGACACGGGCATCTGGGCGCCGGTTCGAAGGTTTCTCGCCGGGCTGGGGGTTATCGCCGCGCTCGCGCTCCTGTTCTGGTTCGTGGAGAGCCGCACGGGCTGGGACTCGCTCTCCGTCGAGACGCGCACCGAGGCGCAGGACCGCTTCTCCCAGGAGGCCTCGCTGATCGCGGAGAAGCCGGTGCGGATCCGCTGCGACGAGTCCGGCGAGTTCGTGGGAGCGATCCAGCACACGGAGGGCGTCGCCACGGTTGGAGGCGACCTCGCCTACCTCACCCCGGAGCGCTGCCTCGACCTCTACCGGCTCGCTTTCGAGGGCGAGGTGACCTCGAGCCAGACCGCCCGCGCGATCGCGGTCCTCGCCCACGAGGCTTGGCACCTTCGCGGCGTTCGGGACGAGGGGACGACGGAGTGCTACGCGCTCCAGTCCGGCGTCGAGCTCGGAGAGCGGCTCGGCCTCTCGGAGGGGACGGCGAGGCAGCTGATGGAGCAGCAGCTGGCGGAAAACGCCGGCCGCAGCGGCGTGGCCGCCGAGTATCTCGTCCCGCCGGAGTGCACTGACGGCGGCGCCCTTGACCTCGACCGGAGCAGCACCAGCTTCCCCTAGCGAGAAAGGGCTCAAGTTCGCCGGGTTTCGTGCCGATAGGCACTCGGAGAGAACGAGGAGCGCGGTCATCCTCGGCGGTCGCCGCAGCCAGCCGAGGTGAGAGAGCCGGGCTCCTCGTTTTCGTTGGCTAACGAGGCGCGAGCGGGAGGGGCGGCCGCAGCAGCCTGGCCGCGACGCCCTCGATGGTCCGCGTCCCATAGCGGTGGCTCGGGTTCCAGCGCGTGAGGATCGAGAGGGCGATCCGCCGCTCACCGTTCCGCAGGAGCGCGGACTGGTGCGTGATGACGCCGGTCCCGGACCCCCAGCCTCCCTTGAAGTGGATCGCCCAGCCCGGCGGGCGGGCCCGCGGGATCCCCCAGCGCTGCCAGGGCACGACGTTCGCGAGCAGCCAGAGCGCGTAGCTCCGGTGGCGCGGAGGGACGAAGCCGTCGATCCGGGAGAAGAAGCCTGCCTGGTCGGTCGCGCTCGTCGTCGAGTGCCCCCAGATCGGCCAGGCGAAGCGGAATGCCTGCATGTCCGCGAGCTCGGCGAGGCGGTAGAGGCGACGCGAGCCGACCGTCCGGAGCACCGTGCTCGCCGTGGCGTTGTCCGACCGGCGGATCATCGGCCCGAGCACCCGGCGATCGGAGTCGCGCAGGGCGCGGTCGCGCACCGAGGGGAGGCGTAGATAGGCAACGAGCGCCATGGCTTTCAGGAGGCTGGCCGAAGGCGCCCGCGCTCCTCGCCGGAAGCCGTGGATCCGCCCGCGGTCGTCGACGAGCGCGAAGCTCTCGACGCCGGCGCGGGTCTCGAGGTAGCGGACCGCGGCCGCCTTCCGCTCCTGCCAGGTCGACGCCTGCGCGCACGGAGCCGCCAGGAGCAGGCTCAGGACGGCAAACAGGAGAGCCGAGCGGAGGCTAGACGACGCCCTGGAGGGCAGCGATCTCTCTCCGCACGGCCAGCCGCTCGAGCGCGTTCGCCTCGATCTGGCGCACGCGCTCCCGCGTGAGGCCGAGGCCGCGCCCGATCTCCTCCAGCGACTCCGGTTCCCGCCCCCCGTTCAAGCCGTAGCGGCGCTTCAGCACCTCGCGCTCGCGGTCGGGAAGCTCGTCGAGGGCGTCCCGCAGGGCCTCCTGGGCGAGGTTGACCGTCACCTCCTGCTCGACGTCCTCCTCCTCGCCCGCGAGCAGGTCCTGGAAGGTCGTGCCGCTGGCCTCCGAGATCGGCTTGTCGAGGCTGGTGACCGCGCGTGCCGCCGCCCGCACCTCCCCTACCTGAGCCACCGTGATCCGCGCGGCGTCGGCAACCTCTTCGTCGGTCGGCATGCGCCCGAGCCTGGGCGCGAGGTCGCGCTCGGCCCGCGACATCCGCTGCTCGCGCTCGACGATGTGCACGGGCACCCGGATCTCGCGGGACTTGTTGGCCACGCCTCGCTGCACTGCCTGGCGGATCCACCAGGTCGCGTACGTAGAGAACTTGAAGCCCTTGCGCCAGTCGAACTTCTCGACGGCGCGGATCAGGCCGATGATCCCCTCCTGGATCAGGTCGAGGAGCGAGAGGCCGTGGCCCTGGTAGCGCTTCGCGATCGACACCACGAGGCGCAGGTTCGAGTTGATCATCTGGTCCTTCGCCTCCGGGTCGCCGCGCTCGATCCGCTGGGCGAGCTCGATCTCCTGCTCCTTCGTCAGCAACGGATAGCGCCCGATCTCCTGCATGAACAGCTGGAGCGCGTCCGTTGTCGCGACCGCGAGGTCGCCGTTGACGTAGGTGGTCTTCGCCTCCCGACCGCAGTCGTCGCGCAGCTCGATCCCGCGCCGCGCGACCTCCTCGTAGAGATCTTCGAGCTCCTCCTCGCCGAGCTCGAGCGCCTCGACGAGCGCGTCCAGCTCGGAGTACTCGAGACAGTCCGATTCCTCACCGCGGTCGAGGAGGGCGTGCAGCTGTGGATCCATCACACTCCAACGATACGCCGACCGGCCGCCTCGGGGACGAGGTCGAGCCAGCGCCCGAATAGCTCCCGCCCATGCGCGAGCATCCCGCCCGCACGGGCCGCGAGCTGGTCGACCAGCGCGGTCGCCGAGCCCGGCCCCAACACCTCGGCCAGGGCGTCCGCATACGCAGGCACGCGGGCCCACTCCTCCGCCATCTCGTGCGAGACCTCGAGGTGGAACTGGACGGCGTAGGCGCTCTCGCCCCAGCGAAAGGCTTGATTGGGATAGGCGGGCGAGCTCGCCAGCAGGATCGCTCCTTCGGGGAGCGAGAACGTGTCGCCGTGCCACTGCAGCGTCACGAGCTCGCGTGGGAGCGTCGCGAAGACCGGATCGATCGCGGCGGCGTCGGTCAGGAAGACGGGCAGCAGTCCCACCTCCGGCGCCGGGCCGGGCCCCACCTCGCCGCCGAGGCTGACGGCGAGGAGCTGGCTGCCAAGGCATGCGCCGAAGAAGGGCACGCCCGCGCGAACCGCCTCCGCGATCAACGCCTTCTCTGCGCGGAGCCAGGGCAGCTCACGTTCGTCGTTCACGCTCATGGGCCCGCCCATGGCCACGATCGCAGAGAACTCGCGCCAGTCCGGGAGCGGATCGCCGTCGTCGAGCTCGACGCGGTGGATCGTCGCGCCGCGCTCGAGGAGCACGTTCTCGTAGACGCCCGGAGGCTCGCAGGCGATGTGCTGGAGGACGAGCGTGTTCACGCGGCGCCGGGCTCCACTGTCACCTCGACGCCGTGCACGGACGTGCTCTCGCCCATGTCGGCGCGCTCGCCCGGGTTGAGGGCGTTGACGTTCGCCCCGGCCGGCTCCCGCTTCGGCCAGCGGCCCTTCGGCGAGTAGGCGACGCCGCGCGGGACCACGTCCGAAAGCGTGACCAGGAGCCGACAGCTCCCCGGTCTCGTTGCCGACGCGCGCCTCGTCGCCCTCGCCAAGACCCCGCTCGGCGGCGTCGTCGGGATGGAGAGCGACCGTCGCCCTGCCGATGCGCTTCGCGATCTTGGCGTCGTTCGCGAAGCTGTCGTTCAGGAGCCACGGCGATGCCGGCGAGAGGAGGCGGAGGCGCCCGTTCCTGGGCCGCGGGTCTGCCAGCGGGAGCGGGACGCGGGGCAGGCCGTCGGCCTCGGCGCGCGCCGAGGCGAGCTCGACGCGTCCGCTCGGCGTGGGGAACCGGCGGTCGGCGAACTGGATCACCGGCTCCTCCGCAATCGGCACGGTGCCCTTGGCGGCGAGGGACCCGAAGTCCTCGCCGACGCCCGAGCGCTCCAGGACCGTTGCGAGCAAGTCGACGTCGGCCTCGAACAGCTCGGGCTCCTCGTAGCCCATCGCCCGGGAGAGGCGACGGAAGATCTCCATGTTCGGCAGCGACTCGCCCATCGGCTCGGCGACCTTCACCTGGGCCGAGAGCGTGAGCTGGAAGTACGAGGCGACGAGATCGTCGAACTCGAGGAAGCTCGCGGCAGGAAGAACGTAGTCGGCGAGGTCGGTCGTGTCGGTGGGGAAGAGGTCGACCGCGACCGAGAGCAGGTCCTCGCGGCGAAGCGCGTCGTGCAGGCGCCGCTGCTGCGGGTTCGAGGCGGCGATGTTGATGTTCCAGCAGAAGAGAGCCTGCGAGCGAGCCGGATCCTCCAGGCAGTCGACGAGGTCCATGTGGCTGATGACGGCAGGCGTGTCCGAGCCGAGGTGGGGGGCGGCGAGGTAGTCCTCGTCGAGGCGGCGAGACTCGGTGCCGTTCAAGTAGAGGAAGCCCGCGCCCGGCTTGGCGAGGTTGCCGGTCACCGCGGGCAGGAGCGCGCAGGCGCGGACGACGTTGCCGCCCGTCCGCTGGCGCTGGAGGCCCTGTCCGATCCAGAGCAGCGACGGGCCGCGCGCGTAGAGCCTGGCGGCCTCCTCGATCAGGACGGCGGGAACTCCGGTCGTCGCCGCGCCCCACTCCGGCGTGCAGTCGGCGAGGAGGGGCTCGAGCTCGTCCCAGCCGACCGTGTGCTCGCCGAGGAAGCCCTCGTCGGCGAGCCCGTCGCGGTAGGCGACGTGCAGAAGGGCGAACGCGAGCGCGGCGTCGCTCCCGGGGAAGGGCTGGAGATGGAGATCGGCGGCCTCGGCCGTCGGAGTCCGAACCGGGTCGACGACCACCACTCGCGCCGGGGATTCCGGGAGCCAGTGCTCGTGCGCGTGCGGCGCGGAGGCGGAGGGGTTCGCCCCCCAGACGAGGATGCAGGCCGAGTCGCGGGCGGTGAGCGGGTCGAAGCCGACGAGCGAGGTGCCGTAGACGTAGTCGAGCGCCACGTGCCCGGCTTTGTTGCAGATCGTGTCCGGATCGACCTCGGTCGCTCCCAGCCGGTGGAAGAACCGCAGCGGGAAGAAGTAGGAGAGGAGCGCGAAGGTGCCCGTGTAGTGGGCGTTCAAGACCGTGTGAGCGCCCGAGGCCGCGACGATGCCCCGGAGGCGCTCGGCGATCTCTCCGACCGCCTCGTCCCAGGAGACGGGCTCGAACCGGCCCTCGCCCTTCGCCCCGGTCCGGCGGAGCGGCCGCGTCAGCCGCGCCTGCGGATCGATGAAGGCGCCGTTGTAGCCGATCGAGCACTTCCGGCACAGCTTCCCGCGGCTGACGGGATGGGCGGGATCACCGCGCACGTGCCGGATCGTCCCGTTGCGCTTGACCACGGCCATCCCGCACGCGTCGTAGCAATCCCGCGGGCACGTCGTGAGGACGACCTCGTCCAGCTGGGCGACCATCACGACAGGTCTACCAGCCCTCGAGCCGCTTGTGAAGCCCTCGCCATAACACGAACATATGTTCTATACTCCGGGAAGACGTGGCTCGCGCGCAGTACCTCGAGGACACCTGCAAGTCGGCTCTGAACCGTGTGCCGGAACTGAGCCGGATCCCCTTCCGCTGGACTGTGAACCCGTACCGCGGGTGCACGCATAGCTGCCACTACTGCTTCGCCCGCGCGTTCCACAGCTACCTGGACCTGGGGATCGGCGACGACTTCTCCTCGAAGATCGTCGTCAAGACGAACGTCGTCGAGGTCCTGCGCCGCGAGCTCGCGTCGCCGCGCTGGGAAGGCGAGACCATCGCCATGGGCACCGCGACCGACCCGTACCAGCACTGCGAGGGGCGCTACCGCCTGACGCGCCGAGTGGTCGAGGCGCTCGCCGACTTCTCGAATCCGCTCTCGATCCTGACCAAGTCGACCTTGATCACGCGCGACCTCGACGTCTACCGCCGCCTCCACGAGGTCGCGCCACTTACGGTCTCCATGAGCGTGGGCACCCTTGACGAGGACGTGCGGCGCGTGGTCGAGCCGGGGACGCCCCCCGGCCGCAAACGACTCGAGATCCTGGCGCGCTTCGCCGCGACGGGCATCCGCACGGGCGTCCTCGTCGCTCCCGTCCTCCCCGGCCTGACCGACGACGAAGAGCACCTGGACGAGGTGCTGGCGGCCTGCGCCGAGGCCGGGGTCTCCTGGGCAAGCGCCATCGTCCTGCACGTTCGCCCGGCGATCCGGGAGCACTTCATGCCCTGGCTCAAGGATGCGTACCCGTGGCTCTACCCGCGCTACGTCGAGCTCTACGGAAGCCGCGCCTACGCGCCGAAGTCCTACCAGGAGCACATCGGCGATCGCTTTGCGCGCCTGCGCCTGCGCCACGGCCTCGCGCCGACCGGAAGCGGCCGCCCGGTTCCGGCGAGGCGCCAGGAGCAGCTCGCCCTGGCGGTCTAGGAGGCTTCAGCGCGGCCCGGCGGCGTGCCTAGGTTTCGTCAAGGCCTCCTAGTACCGACCGAAGTAGTCCCGGACCTCGCTCGGCATCTTGCTGTTGATGAGGTAACCGACCGGAGCGAGGACGAACCAAGAGAGGAGCGCCGCCGTCGTGTTCAGAAACGCGATCGGGATCGAGAGCACGAAGACCCCGACCGGAAACGCGGAGGCCGCGAGACCCCAGCCCCACACCGCGTCGGGCACGCCCCCACGCACCAGGCCCGCCCGGTAGGCGTGTCCCGCGATGATGATCTCCATGAAGCTCACCGCGGCCATCGACAGCGCGAAAACGACGAAGGCGATCGGGTTGCCTTCGTAATCGCCGATCAGCGACGTCGGGAACGGCAGGAAGGCGACGAACCCGAGGTAGGCGAGGTTCTGCGACAGCAGGCGACGGTCAATGCGCTGGAGCCGCGAGAAGAACCAGTGGTGCGCGAGCCAGTAGCGGCCGATCACGTAGAAGGAGACGGCGAAGCTGATGATCTCTGGCAGCGCGTCTGCGAGCGCCTCGAGCATGTCGCGGGCGCTCCCCCCGCCCCCCGGAACCCCTGAGACCTCGATCGAAAGGACCAGCAGCGTCATGGCGATCGCGAAGATCGCATCGCTGAAGGCGACCACGCGAGTGAACTCCTGGCTGTCTCGCTCGGAGACGTAGGCGCCTATCTCCTGCGGCACCGCGCAAGGCTACACCGCTAGCGTTGTCCGTCTGATGACGCCGATCCGCATCGGCACGTGCTCGTGGGCCGACGAGGCGCTCACGAAGCACTGGTACCCGAAGGAGGTCAAGTCGGCGGACGCGCGCCTCCGCTGGTACGCGGAGCGCTTCTCGACGGTCGAGGTCGACTCGACGTACTACCGCCTGCCGGACGAGACGATGACCTCGCGCTGGGCGGAGCGCACGCCCGACGGCTTCGTCATGCACGTGAAGGCGTTCGGAGTGATGACCCGCCATCCGGTCAAGGTCGAGCAGCTGCCGTCCGACCTGCGTGAGGCCGCGCCGGTCGACGACCGGGGAAGGGTCGACCGGCCGCCGCGCGAGTTTCGGGCCGAGGTCTTCCGGCGCTTCCATCGGGCCCTCGAGCCGCTGCGCGAGACGGGGAGGCTCGGCGGCATCCTTCTGCAGTTTCCGTCATACGTCGTCTCGAAGGATGCCTCCGTCGACTACCTGCGCTGGGCCGTCGAGCAGCTGGACGGCGATCGCGCTCTGGTCGAGTTTCGACACCGAAGCTGGCTCGACGAGGAGCATCGAGGCGCCACGCTGGCGCTCCTGGAAGAGCTCGGCGCCTCCCACGTGGTCGTGGACGCGCCGAAGACGGAGGCGAAGAACCTCGTCCCCACCGTCGTGGCGGCGACAAGCCCACTCGCCTACGTCCGCTTCCACGGCCGCAACGCCGGGACGTGGAACGCCAGAGGCGGCAGCGCCAGCGACCGCTTCGACTACCTCTACTCGGACGAAGAGCTGGAGGAGTGGGTCGATCCGCTCCGGGAGCTCGGAGAGAGCGCCGACGAGGTCTACGTCCTCTTCAACAACAACCGCTGGAGCCGGACGCCGCACGGCGAGCTCGCGGCGCAGGCGCCGGCGAACGCGGCTGCGCTGCAGGGAATCCTGGACGTTTCCGGGGTTCCAATGGGCTAGATCGTGGGCTACCGTTCAAGTCAGAGGGAAGATCGGCCGATGGGACAAGGGTGGGGAGCCGTCTAGGCACACATGCGCTCTGGACCGTCGCGCTCAGCGTGGTCATCACGCTGCTCGCGCTGGCGCCTATGGTGCTGCCCGGAGACCGCCCGCTCGACAGCCTTCCGGCTCCGCTTCGCGGCACCGCGCAGGCCGGCGAGGTCGTCGCGGACGCCCTGGCTCCCCCGCCCAAGGACACCGAGGCTGCGCCGGATACCCCACAGGTTCCACCGGCGCCGCCCGCGTCCACCCCCGGCGGAGTCCTCGGAGACACCGCCTCCGGCACCTCGGGCGGCGGCTCGTCCGGCGGCGGCCCGGATCGTCCCGGCGGAGGCTCTGACCCCGGCCGGCCGGGCGGCGGCTCGCCTCCTCCCCCACCCCCACCGCCACCGCCTCCGCCTGAACCCGAGCCTCCGAAGCCCCCCAAGCCTCCGCACGAGCCGCCGAAGCCCGGCAAGCCGCCCTGGGGCGAGAAGCCGGACCGCGATGCGTGGAAGGAGCAACGCCGCCAGGAGAAGGCCGAGGAGCGCGAGCGCCGCCAGGCCGAGAAGGAAGAGCGCAGGCAGGAGAAGGCCGAAGAGCGCGAAGAGCGCAAGGCCGAGAAGGAAGAGCGCAGGCAGGAGAAGGCCGAAGAGCGCGAAGAGCGCAAGGCCGAGAAGGAAGAGCGCAGGCAGGAGAAGACCGAGGAGCGCGAAGAGCGCAAGGCCGAGCGGGACGAGCGGCGCGACGAGAAGGCCGAGGAGCGCGAGGAGCGTGACGAGCGCCGTGAGGAGAAGCGCGAAGAGCGGGAAGACGACCAGGATCAAGACTAAGCTCGGGGCGTGAGCTCCGAGCGAAGCGCGATCGTCCATCGCGTCCGTCCTGCTGCCGGTGAGCCTGCGGGCGCGCTCGTGCTTCTGCACGGTCGCGGCGCCGACGAGCTCGACCTCCTGCCCCTGCTGGACCTGCTCGATCCCGAGCAGCGTCTCGTCGGCCTCGTGCCGCGCGGCCCGCTCGCCCTCCCTCCCGGCGGCGCCCACTGGTACGTCGTGCGGGAGATCGGCTTCCCCGATCCGGAGACGTTCCTCACCACCTTCGCGGAGGTCTCGGCGTGGCTCGACGCCGCGCTCGAGGAGGCAGGCGTGCCGCCGGAGCGCGCGGTGTTCGGCGGCTTCTCACAGGGAGCCGTGATGTCCTACGCGCTCGGCCTGGCCGCCTCGCGTCCGGGCCCCGCAGGGATCCTCGCGATGAGCGGCTTCATCCCGACCGTCGAGGGGTTCGAGCTCGACCTCGAGAGACGTGCCGGCCTGCCGGTCTCGATCTCGCACGGGACCTACGATCCGGTAATCGGGGTCGAGTTCGGCCGGGACGCACGCGACCGCCTGGACGCCGCCGGGCTCGCCGTCGCCTACCGCGAAGACCCCGTCGCCCACCAGATCGCCCCGGCAGCGATCGCGCAGGCCCGAGGGGTGCTCGAGAGGGCGCTTGCCTAGGAGAGCTCGCCGAACGCTTCGGCACGGCGCGTCTCGCCGGCGACCACGAGGATGTCGCCGTCGCTCACCACGGTCTCGGGAGTGGCGTAGGTGAACGAGCTGCCGCCGGGCTTGATGCAGACCACCGTGATCCCGTAGCGCTTGCGCACCTCCGCGGCGGCCAGCGACTTGCCGACAAGCTCTCGAGGCGCGCGGGTCTCGACGATGGCGAAGCCCGGGTCGAGCTCGAAGTAGTCCAGGATCGAGCCCGCGAGGCTGTGGCCCACGCGCACGCCCATGTCCCGCTCCGGGAAGACGACGCGGTGGGCGCCGACGCGCTCGAGGATGCGCCCGTGCGCCTGCGTCACGGCCTTGGCCACGATGCGGCGGACGGCCAGGTCGACGAGCACGGCCGTCGTCAGGATGCTCGCCTCGATCTCGGTGCCGATCGCGACGACCGCGGTCTCGAACTCGTTCGCGCCGAGCTGGCGCATCGCCCGCTCGTCGGTCGAGTCGGCCTCGACGACGTGTGTGAGGACGCCCGAGAACTGCTGGACGAGCTTCGGGTCGGCGTCGACGCCCAGCACCTCGTGGCCCATGCCGACGAGGGTCTCTGCGAGCCCGCCGCCGAAGCGGCCCAGCCCTATGACGATGAACTCTCTGGCAGCCATAGATCAGCCGATAATGGGACGTTCTTCGGGGAAACGGTAGAGCCTCTGGCGCTCGCGGAGCACGAGGGCGACCCCGAGAGTATGGGGCCCGACTCGGCCGAGATACATGAGCGCGATCAAGATCCACTGCCCGAAGGCGCCGAAGTCGGCCGTGATCCCGGTGGAGAGGCCGACCGTCCCGAACGCCGAGAGCGCCTCGAAGAGCGTCTGGGAAAGCGTCAGCTCGGTGTGCGCCATCAGCGCCAACGTGCTGATCACGACCGCACCGAGGGCGATCGTGGCGATTGCGAACGCCTGCCGCTGGGCGTGGGCTGGGAGCCGGCGCGAGAAGGCCGTCACGTGAGGGTCGCCGCGCACCTCGGCCCACACCATGAGCGCGAGGAGGGCCAGCGTCGTCACCTTGATGCCGCCTCCGGTCGACGCGCTCCCCGCTCCGACGAACATGAGGAAGTCGGTGACGAAGAGCGTCTCCAGCTCCATCTCGCCGTAGTCCACCGTGTTGAAGCCCGCCGTGCGGGGCGTCACTCCCTGGAAGAAGCCAGCGAGGAGCTTCCCGCCGACCCCGAACGGGCCGAGGGTTCCCGGGTTCCCCCACTCGAAGGCGAGCACCGCGCCCGTCCCACCGACGATCAGGACTGCGGTCACGAGCAGGGTCAGCTTCGTGTGCAGGCTCCAGCGGTGAGGCCGTCGCCAGAGCCGCGAGAGCTCGAGCCAGACCGGGAAGCCGAGGCCTCCGGCGATGATCAGGAGGGCGATCGTCACGCAGATCCACCCGTCGCTTGCAAACGAGGTCAGGTTGTCGGTCCAGAGCGCGAAGCCCGCGTTGTTGAACGCGGTGATCGAGTGAAAGACCCCCAGGTAGATCGAGCGGCCGAGCGAGTAGTCGTACGCCGTCCACCAGCGCACGGCGAGGATGGTCGCGCCAATCGCCTCGAAGAAGAGGCTGAGCTTGACGACTGCAAAGACAAGACGGCGGACGTCGGCCAGGAGGGGCGCGGCGACCTCCGCTTGGGCGAGCAGCCTGCCACGCAGCCCGAGCCTGCCGGCGAGCAGGAAGACGAGCAGCGAGGCCAGGGTCATGATCCCGAACCCGCCCACCTGGACGAGCAGCATGATCACGACCTCTCCGAAGGTCGACCAGTACGTGGGAGTGTCCACCACGACGAGGCCGGTGACGCAGATCGACGAGGTCGAGGTGAAGACCGCCGTGAGGAAGGGTGCGCTTTCGCCGCTCTCGGTGGCGAACGGCAAGGTGAGCAGCCCGGCGCCGGCGAAGATGCCGAGGGCGAAGGCGGCGACGACGAGCTGTGTCGGATGCCGCCGGCTGAGCCAGCCCATCAGGCGCGCCAATACGCCCTCGTGAGCAGCGCGACGACCGGAACGATCTCGAGCCGGCCGATCCACATCAGGACGGTCATGATGACGGTGGAGACGTCGCTGAAGGGCTCGAACGACCCCATTGGCCCGGCGAACCCGAAGGCAGGGCCGACGTTGCCGAGCGTCGTCGCCGAGGCCGCGAGCGCGTCGAACGGCGTCAGCTCGAGCTCGACCCGGTGCGCGTCCAGGAGCAGCAGCACGGCGCCGGCGACGAAGATGCCGACGTACAGAAGGACGAACGTGATCACGGCGCGAACCGTGCGCTCGTCAACCGGGACCCGGTTGACGCGCACCGGCGCGACGTACTCCGGGTGCATGGCCTGGTCTAGCTCACGCTTCAGCACTCGGCCTATGACGAGGTGACGGATGACCTTGATCGAGCCCGCCGTCGACCCGGCCGAGCCGCCGGGGAACATGAGCGCGACGATGAGCATCGCGGCGGCGGGCGCCGCGACGACCCACGGCGCGAAGTCCGTGCTGGCGAAGCCGGTCGTCGTCATGATCGAGACCGTCTGGAAGGTCGCCTGTCGGATCGCCTCCTCTCCCGAGCTGATGCCCGCGTCCCAGATGATCACCGTGAGGACGGCGGACGCGAGCAGCAGCAGCCCGAGGTAGAGCCGGAATTCCTCGTCACGCGCGAGGGCAACGGGCTTGCGCCGCACGAACGCGCGGTAGAGGAGGGCGAAGTTCGCTCCCGCGATCGCCATGAAGAGCGCCAGCACCCATTGGGAGGCCGGCGCGTACCCCTCCAACGAGCGCGGATCGATTCCGAACCCGCCGGTAGGCATGGCGGAGAATGCGTATGCGACGGCGTTGAAGAGCCCCATGCGCTCGTCGATCCCCGACCAACCGAACGAGGCCAGGATGAGTATGAGGAGCGCCGTCAGCGCGACGTAGAGCAGCCAGAGCCGCCGGGCCGTGTCGCGGATCGACGCGGTCAGAGCCTCGAGCTCGGGCCCGGGGGCCTCGGACTCCATGAGCTGGCGCCCGCCGACGCGCAGGCGCGGCAGTACCGCGAGCGCCAGCACGATGATGCCCATGCCGCCGAACCACTGGGTGAACTGCCGCCACAGGGACAGCGACTTGTCGAGGGTGGAGACGTCCACCACGACGCTCGAGCCGGTCGTCGTCATCCCCGACATGGCCTCGAAGAGCGCGTCGAGCGGTCGCGAGAGCTGCTCCTCCCCGGAGAGCAGGTAGGACACGGCGATGAATGCGGAGCCGAGGAGCCATGTGAGCGCGACGACGAGGAAGCCCTCCCGGACCCCGACTCGCTCCCTCCCACGCGTCGTCGCTTCGAGCGACCAGCCGCCGAGGGCGGTCAGCGCTCCGGCGGCCAGGTACGGCCACCAGGGCTCCGAGTAGCCGATCGCGATCGGGATCGGGAAGAGAAACGCCAGCGACAGGTACTTCAGCAGCGTGCCGACGAGATTGAGTGCGGCGCCTACCTCGACGTTCACGCTCCGCCGAAGCCACTCTCGCGGCCGAGCTCATAGCGCGCGCTCGACCTCCGCCACCCTGCTCGACTCGGTGAAGATGATCGCCCGGTCGCCCGGCTCGAGCTGGTCGTCGCCGTGCGGAAAGATCGCCGAGCCGTCACGGACGATCGCCCCGATCAGGGAGCCGGTCATGGGCAGCTCCTTGAACGGCCGCTGTACGAGCTTGCTCGAGTCGCGGACGGTGATGTCGAGGATCTCGAAGCGATCGCCCTCGAGCATCGCGAGCTGGCGGATCCGCGGGTCGTGCGCGAAGCGGACGATCTCCTCGGCGGTCACCGAGCGGGGGTTGACCGCCACGTCGATGCCGGCGTGCTCGAATACCTCGATCGAGACAGGCTCGTGAACGATGCCGATCGTGAAGCCGACCCCGTGCACTCGTGCCAGCGCGGCCGCATAGAGGTTCTTGGAGTCCTCGCGCATGGCGAACACGGCGGCGCGAGCCTGGCCGATCCGCTCGCGCTCGATGAAGTCCGGGTCGACGCCGGTCGCGCAGTAGACACGAGCCTCCGGCAGCTCCTCGGCGACCTCGAGGGCGCGCTCCTTGCGGGGCTCGATCAGCCGGACGCGGATCCGCTGGTCGAGGAGGACGCGGGCGATCGCCAGGCCGGTGGCGCCGGCGCCGTAGATGACGACGTCGTCGACCGGCCGCTCGCCGCGCGCCATGATCCGCCCCCATTCCCGTGCGGAGTCCGGGGAGCCGATGATGATGATCCGGTCTCCGGGCTGGATCGACTCGTTTCCGCGCGGTACCAGCATCCGGTCGCCGCGGATGATGCTTGCCACCTTCGAGTCGGGCGGGATGCTCGCCTCGCGGAGCGGCCTGCCCACGACGGTCTCGTAGGCGTCCGACAGCGGCCGGCGGGCCACACGCTCGGCGGCCTCGGTGAGGGGGATGCCGGAGAGATCCTCGGCGCCGCCGTCGCGCGGCACGTCGAACTCGACGATCTGAACCTGGCCCTCGGCGAAGACGTCGGTCTGCTTGGCCGCCGGCAGGCCGATCGTCCGCGAGACCGCGTGGGCGGTCTCGAGCTCGGACGAGACCATGAAGTCGACCTCGATCTGGCGCTCCTGCCAGGCCTCGATGTACTCCGGGTTCGAGGTGCGGACGATCGTCTGCGCCTCGGAGAGCTTCTTCGCCAGCGTGCCGGCGACGAGGTTGATCTCGTCCCGCGAGGTGCAGGCGATCATGAGGTCGGCCAGGTCCACCCCGGCCTCCTGGAGGACGCGGCGCGTCGCGCCGTTGCCCTTGACCGTGCGAATGTCGTGACGGTACGAGAGCGCCTGCAGGCGCGCGGCGTCGAGGTCGACGACCGTGACGTCGTGCTCCTCGTGCAGCGCCTCGACGATTGTCGCGCCCACCTGCCCGGCACCGAGGAGGACGATCTTCATGGCGACCGGAGCCTAGCTCCGGTCTAGGTCAGCGCCCAAGTCCAAGTAACAGTCTGTTACCTGGCGTCCCACTCGGGCTCGTCCTCGATCCCTACTCCTTCGGCGATCCGGTTCACGTAGTTGAAGTACGAGATCACCTGGATGGCGTCGTGGATGGCGGCGTCGTTCCAGCCGTGGCCGCGGAGGAGGTCGGCGTCGGCGCGGCCCACGGTCGCGGGCTCGGCCGTGAGCTTGATCGCGTAGTCGCAAAGCGCGCGGAGGCGCGGCTCGAGGTCGGCGTTTCGGTAGTCGTGCATGGCGTGCTCCGCCAGCTCGTCGGGTGCGCCCTCGGCACGGAGGTCGTCGGCGTGGGCGCGCAGTCAGTAGTGGCAGTCGTTCGCCACGGAGACGACGGTGGCGAGCAGCTCACGCTCCGCGCGCGAGAGCTCGGACGGCCCGAACATGATCGCCTTGTAGAGCTCCATCGAGCGGTTGAGAACGAGCGGGTTCAGGCACATCGCCTTGACGATGTTGAAGACCTTGCCCGCGCGCCCCATGGCCGCGGCGTACTCGTCCGCGAGCCTTCCCGTGGCCGCGTCGACCTCGATCTGCTTGATGTGCGGCACGAGCCTCAGCCTTGCATCTGGACCCAGGGGATGCAATAGATCCATCCCGTGCGCGGCCAATCTGACGACCCCAAGGCCGAAGTCGAAGAGGTGACGCCGTTCGCCGAGGCCTCGACGCGACCCCACGCCGCCGCCGACGTCGGCGACGCCGTGGCGGAGGTGCTGCGCGCCGCGGAGGAGGCCGCCGGGCGAATCCGGGCGCAGGCCGAGACGCAGGCGCGCGACATGGTCGAGCAGGCGGACGGGGACGCCTCGGCGCGCATTCAGGAGCTGACCCGCCAGGCCGAGCGCGCGCGCTCGGACGCCGACGAGTACGCGAAGGACATCCGCGCTGCCGTGGACGGCTACGGGACGCAGCAACGACGAGAGGCCGAGGAGGAGGCCAGGCAGATCGTCGCCGACGCCGAGGAGCAGGCTCGCGCGACGCGCGAGGCGGCCGAGGAGATGGCCTCGCGCGCCCAGGACGAGGCTCGCGCCCGCCACGAGCGCCTGCGGGAGGAGATTCGCTCCCTCGAGGAGCGCCGGAACAGGATCCTGCACGCTCTGCGGGACCTCGCCGCCCAGGTCAACGACCTGGTCCCGGAGCTCGACCCGACCGCCCGGGAGACCAGCCTGCTCGACGACCTCGAGGTCGAGCGCCGCCGCTGAGCGCTGTCGGAGACGAGCTCCGCACGCTGCTGCGCGGCTTCCCGGCCGGCGTCGCCGTCCTGACCGTGGACGCCGAGGGCGAGCGCCTGGGGCTCACCGTGGGGACGACGCTCTCGCTGTCGATCGAGCCGCCGCTGGTGGGGGTCTCCGTGAGCCGGCAGGCCGCCATGCACGAACTGCTGCGAGGCGCGAAGGGCTTCGCGCTCAGCCTCCTGGCAGGCGACCAGGAGGCCGTGGCCCAGCACTTCGCCCGCGGGGTCCCCCCGCTCGCGCACTGGCACGGCATCGACTGGCGCGAGGGCGCGATCGGGGCGCCGCTCCTCGAAGGCGCGCTCGGCTGGATCGAGGCGCGGGTCGTCGACGAGCACGAGACCGGCGACCACACGTTCTTCGTCGGCGGCGTCGTCTCGGTGGAGCGCGGCCGCGCCGGCCCCGCGCTCGTCCACGTCGGCCAGGGGTACGCGGCGTTGTGATCGACGCGGTCGTCTTCGACCTCGACGGGATCCTGATCGACTCGGAGCACGTCTGGGACGAGGTTCGGCAGCAGCTTGCCGAGGATCGCGGCGGGCGCTGGCACGCCGAGGCCTCCCGGGACATGATGGGCATGAGCTCGCCGGAGTGGTCGCGGTACATGCACGACGTAATCGGGCTCTCGGAGCCTCCTGGGGAGATCAACGCCGAGGTCGTTCACCGCATGGAGCTCGTCTACCGGGAGCGCCTGCCGTTGATTCCGGGAGCGGTCGAGGCGGTCGAGCGGCTCGCCGCCCGCTGGCCCCTGGGGCTCGCCTCCTCCTCGAATCGCGAGCTGATCGACTTCGCGCTCGACGTCTCGGGCCTCGATCGCTGGTTCGCCGCAACCGTCTCCTCCGAGGAGGTGCCGCGCGGGAAGCCCGCCCCGGACGTCTACCTCGAGGCCGCCCGGCGGCTCGGCGAGGCGCCCGAGCGGTGCGCCGCCGTCGAGGATTCCGAGAACGGGATCCGGAGCGCGAAAGCCGCCGGGATGCTCACGGTCGCCATTCCGAACCCGCAGTACCCGCCCGGAGAGGTCGCGCTCGCCGAGGCCGACGTCGTCCTCGACTCCGTCGCGGGGCTGACTCCGGAGGTTCTAGCCGCTTGACGCGGCCTCGATGGCCGCGATCGTCTGGCGGAGCTGGCTCACTGAGAGGAGCTGCTCGGTGACCGCCTTGGCGCCCTCCAGGTCGTCGTTCGTGAGAAGGCCCTGAACGCGGCCGAGCTGCGTGCGCAGCCCCCGCAGACGGTTGGAGAGCTGCTCCTTCTGTGAGCTGAGCTCGTCCGGGGCCGACGTCTCCTCGATCTGCTCGATCAGGCCCTGGATCTGATCGCGGAGGGGCGCGAGCTGGGTGGAGAACTCCTGCGTGGTGGTCGTGGTCGTCGGCAGCGCCTCGATCTGGTCGAGGAGCGTGCCGACCGCGGCCGCCTGGGCGGCCAGGTCGCTCGCGTCGCCGTCCCCGCCGTCACCCCCGTCGCTTCCTCCGCCGCAGGCCGAGAAGAGGAGGAGGACGAATGCGCCCGCGAGAACCGCTCCGATACGAGCTCGACGCGACGGCAGAGTGCGCCGGACTGTAGCGCCCCACGCGGACAAATCAAGTCTAGGGGCGGATGCGCCAGGTGTCGCTCGCGGGCGTCGGGTCGACATTGCCGTTCTTGTCGATCGCGCGCACCTTGAATGCGTGCATGCCGGTCCCGAGGCCGGAGTAGGTCTTCGGCGACGAGCAGGCCGTCCAGGGGCCGTTCATATGCTTGCACTGGAACGTCGAGCCCGGCTCGCTGGAGGTGAACCTGAACGTCGCCTTGCGGCTTCGGGTCGAGCCGGGCGGCCTGGCGGTGATCGTCGTCGCCGGCGCGACGTGGTCCATCGCGATCAGCAGCGAGTTGTTGGCGTTCAGGCGCCCGCCCGTCACGACGTGGTTCGCGAGCCCGGTCTTCTTGTCGATGCCTTTCAGGAGCGCGTTCTTCAGCTGCCGCGGTGTCATCGCCGTCTCCTCCGCGAGGACCAGGGCCGCGACGCCGGCGACGTGGGGCGACGCCATCGAGGTGCCGTCGAACTCGGCGTAGTCCTCGCCGTTGGCGGTCAGGCACCTGACGACCACGTCGTCGACGTGCGCCCCGCCGTCCTGGATCGAGCCGTCGCTGTGCAGCAGGAAGCGGACGTAGGCGGCCGCCTGGCCGTCGAGGCGCGACATGTCGTCGAACCCGCCCACGAAGGCGCCGTTCGTGGTGCCGGCATAGACGCCGTCGTTCTGCCAAGGCCCGCCGGAGCTGGGCGCGCCCTCGACTGCCAGATAGTCGAAGGCGGTCGAGCCGCTCACGTCACGGATCAGGAGCTCGACGTCGAACTCGACCGCGCAGCCGGACCGGCCGGTGAGGTTCAGCGCCGCCATGTTGCGGATCGTGATCTCGGCGCTGTTCGGGTAGAGCCCGCCCGGCGAGTCGGTCATGCTGAACGAGCCCGAGTCGGCAAGTTCGTTCGTTCGCTGCCAGGCGGCGGTTCCGCCGGCCCCCGTCCAGTTGTTGAAGTTCGCCTCCAGGTCGTCGGAGAAGACGCTCGACCACTGCGGCAAGCTGCTGTAGATGTCGACGCCCGGGGCGGCGAGGTGGACGGCCGACTTGCCCCGGTTCGAGAAGCTCGCCAGCGCGTCGTTCATGTTGGTCGCAGCGACGCAGATCAGGTTCGTCGCGCCGAAGCCGTGGGGCGCAGCGCGCCAGTACTCGCACGGGTAGGCGTTTGTCGCTGCGGTGTTGCTGTTGAGGACGTGGCCGTCGTTCCCGGCGGCGAACACAAAGAGCGTGTTCTTGCAGGCGTTCGACTTGATCGCGTTGGCGACGGCCATCGACTTGCCCGGGCCGCCGAAGCTGCCGTTGACGATGTCGGCCCCGTTCGCGCAGGCGTAGTTGATCGAGTTGAGGATGGCGCCGCCGGGCAGGCTGCCATAGGCGTTCCCGGCCCTCAAGGGCATGATCGACACGTCCCAGTTGACGCCGGCGATGTCCGCCATGTTGTTGCCCTCGGCGCCGATCGTCCCGGCAACGTGCGTGCCGTGGCCGTTGAAGTCGAGCGGCGCATTGTCGTTCTGGACGAAGTCCCAGCCGTGCGTGTCGTCGACGAAGCCGTTGCCGTCGTCGTCGAACCCGTTGCCGGGTCGCTCCGGTGTTCAACCCAGATGTTGTCGTTCAGCTCCGGGTGGTCATAGGCAACGCCACTGTCGATGACGGCCACGATGACGTTCGAGCTGCCCGTCTGGGTGTCCCAAGCCTCGGGCGCGTCGATGTCGTGGTCGCCGGCCTGGTTCAGTCCCCATAGCAGGCCAAAGTCGGGATCGTTCGGAACGGTCTGCGCGATCCGGTACACGTAATTCGGCTCCGCGAAGGCGACGTTCGGGGCGCGCTCGAAAGACGCAATGGCCGACGAAATGGACACGTCGCCATCGAGGCGGACGAGGGTCAGCCCTGGCCGGCCTAGCGCTCGTACTGCAACGGCATCGCGCCTGGCGAGCACCCGCGCCCGATCTGCGCGCGAGACTGCCGACCGGAATTGGACGACGACCTCACCCGGGACGAACTCCGAGTCGGTCGGGACCCCGCCCGCCACCCGATGGAGCCCACCGTCGGCAGCGAGCGTCCGCGCGCCCGCGCCAGACGCGACAACGAGGACAGCGAACAGGGAAAGAAGGAAGACCGACGGCCGGGCCACCGACGGATCTTGAACCTTCTCGAGTGGAAAGGGAAGAGGCGGACCGCTAGTCGACCCGTCCGAGGAGGACGCAGCCGTTGTGGCCGCCGAGGCCCATCGCGTTCGAGAGCGCGACGCGAACCTCCGCGGCGCGCGCCTCGTTGGGGACGTAGTCGAGGTCGAGCTCCGGATCCGGGTTCTCGTAGTTGATCGTGGGCGGGATCTTTCCCTCGTGGATGGCGAGCGCGCACGCGACGGCTTCGATCGCTCCGGCCGCGCCGAACATGTGCCCGAGCATCGACTTCGTCGAGGAGACCGCCAGCTCGTAGGCGTGGTCGCCGAAGACCTCCTTGATCGCCTGCGTCTCGGCGAGGTCGCCCAGCGGTGTCCCGGTGCCGTGCGCGTTGATGTAGTCCACCTGGTCGGGCGAGACCCCGGCGCGCTCGAGCGCCGCGCGCATCATCGCCACGACGCCGCCCGACTCGGGATCCGGCTGGAGCATGTGGTGCGCGTCGTTCGAGGCCCCGTAGCCGAGCACCTCGGCGTAGACGGTGGCGCCACGGGCCTGCGCCGCCTCGAGCTCCTCGAGGACGACCACGGCGGCGCCCTCGCTCATGACGAAGCCCTCGCGCGTGGCGTCGAACGGCCGGGCCGCCCGCGGCGGATCGCCATTCCCGATCGCGAGCCCGCGCATCATGCAGAAGCCGGCGAGGATCAGCGGATGAATGCAGCCCTCGGTGCCGCCGGCGATGATGGCGTCCGCGTCGCCGTGCCGGACGAGATCGGCCGCTTCGCCGATCGCGTGCGAGCCGGTGGCGCAGGCCGAGACGACCGCGTAGTTCGGCCCGCGGAGGCCGAGCTCTATGGCGATCTGTCCGCTCGCGGAGTCGACCAGCACGTTGGCGAGGAACGTCGGCGAAACCCGGTCCGGGCCGCGCTCGCGCAGCACGTCGTACTGGCGCATCAGCTCGTTGAAGCCGCCGATGCAGTTGCCGACGACGACGCCGACGCGCTCGGGATTGAAGCCGTTGAGCCCGGCGTCGCCGACCGCCTCCTTGGCCGCGCTGAGCGCGAAGAGCACGTTGCGGTCGAGCTTGCGCACCTCCTTCGCCGCCGCCACGCCGGTCGGGTCGTAGTCGTCTTTCACCTCGGCGGCGATCTGCACCGGAAACGGGCTCGGGTCGAACGCGCGGATGCGGTCGACACCGCTCTGGCCGGCGAGCAGCCGCGCCCAGGTCGTGCGCAGGTCGTTCCCCAGTGGGGTGACGGCGCCCATACCCGTGATCACGACGCGTCGCATGTCGTTAGCGTTAGACGCGCGAGATGGCCGTCGAGGTTGCGCCTCCCAAGAGTCTGCCTTTCCCGCCGATGGAGGCGGAGCTCGTCGACGTGCTCCCCGAGGGCGACGGGTGGCAGTACGAGCCCAAGTGGGACGGCTTTCGCGGCATCGCCGAGAACCTCGACGGCGAGTTCCACCTCTGGAGCCGAAACGCGCGGCCGCTGCTCCGCTACTTCCCGGAGCTGGCGGAGCTCGGCGACCGGCTTCCACCACGCTCCGCGGTGGACGGCGAGATCGTGGTCGTCCGCGACGGGGCGCTCGACTTCGACGCGCTCCAGATGCGGCTCCACCCCGCCGAGAGCCGTGTGCAGAAGCTCTCCGCGGAGATCCCCGCCGGCTTCGTCTGCTTCGACGTTCTCCTCTGGGACGGCGAGGACTTCCACGGCAGGCCCTTCGAGGAGCGCCGCGCGAGGGTGGAGACGCTGCCGTTCGACACCTCGCCCTCGACCCAAGACAGGGACGAGGCCGCGCGCTGGCTCGATCGCCTCGAGGTGGCGGGCTTCGACGGCGTGATCGCCAAGCGCCTCGGGCAGCCGTACCTGCCGGGCTCGCGCGAGGCCGTGCAGAAGGTGAAGGGCGAGCGGACGGCCGACTGCGCCGTCATGGGCGTGACGTGGAGCGAGAAGGGCACGGGGATCGCCAGCCTCATGCTCGGGCTCTACGAGGACGGCGAGCTGCGCCCGGTGGGCTCGGCGCCCGCGATCGGGAAGAAGCGCGCCGAGATCCTCGAGCGGGTCGAGCCGTTGCTCGGCCCGAACCCGGAGCGCAAGCCACGCGGCGCTCCGAGCCGCTGGAAACCGAAGGCCGACCTGGAATGGAGCCCGGTCCCGCCCGAGCTCGTCGTCGAGGTCCGCTATGACAAGTGGCAGAAGGGGCGCTTCCGCCACAACTCCCGCTTCCTCCGCTTCCGCCCCGACAAGGATCCGGAGCAGTGCACCGTCGCCCAGGTCCGCCCGCGCCCGAAGAAGGGCGACCCTACTGTTCCGGGGCTTCTAGGCCGAGCTGCTCGAAGCGCGAAGCGAGGCTGACCTTCCGCCGCCACATGCCCTTCGTGAGGTCGCCCACGTCGGTGACGCGCTTGCGCATGGTCTCCAGGGTGAAGGCGGCCGGATCGACGCCCGGCACATCCTCCCACCGCAAGGGAGCCGAGGCGCGCGCGTCGGGCGTGGGTCGGATGGAGTAGGCCGACGCGATCGTGCGGTCGCGGGCATTCTGGCCGTAGTCGACGAAGACGCCGCTTCGGTCGGCGACCTTCCAGGTCGTCGTGGCCACGTCCTGGTCGTCGATCCTCCGCTCGACCTCCTGGGCGAGCGCCTTCGCGAAGCGCCGCACCTCCGCGAAGCGGAGCTCCGGCTTGATCGGCGCGAGGATGTGGAAGCCGGTCGCGCCGGACGTCTTCGGGAAGCTCGCGAGGCCGAGCTCGTCCATGACCTCCTTGACCACCATCGCAATCTCGGGGACGAGCTCCCAGGGGTTCCCCTCGGTCGGGTCGAGGTCGATGAGCAGGTAGTCGGGCCGCTCGACGTCCGTCACGCGCGCGTGCCAGGTGTGGAGCTCGATGCAGCCGAGGTTGACGATCCAGGCGAGGCTGGCCGCGTCCGTCACGATCGGGAAGTCGGCGGTTCGGCCGCTCCCGGGGAAGAGGATGTGCACGGTCTCCAGCCAGTCGGGGTGCGGCGTCGGGACACGCTTCTGGTAGAAGAACTCGCCCTCGACCCCGTGGGGATAGCGCTTCATCTGCATCGGCCGGCGCTCGACGTGGTTGAGGGCGCACGGCGCGAGGTCGAGGTAGTAGGAGACGAGGTCGCCCTTCGTCAACCCCGGGCCGGGGAAGTAGACCTTCTCGAGATTCGTGAGCGTGACGTCGCGGCGGCCGATCCGCATCGCCCCGTAGTTCACCATACGCCGCGAATCCCCCTTCAAGGGGACGGCATGACAGCGGGCTCCCTGCATGATGCCTGGTGCCGGCTCCCCTCACATATCCCCCGGCGTCTGGCGAATGCCCGTTTCGGTCGTGCGGCTCCTAACCCACCGAGGCGGGCTTCGTCGCGTCTAGGGCCAACAAGAGGACACTGGTACCATTGCCCGGCACGGAGAAGTGGCCGAGTGGCTGAAGGCGGCGCCCTGCTAAGGCGTTAGGGGGGTGATTACCTCCCTCGAGGGTTCGAATCCCTCCTTCTCCGCTCCGCACAGCGCTCGCACCAGACCGTCGGAGGGGTGGCAGAGCGGACGAATGCGGCGGTCTCGAAAACCGTTATCCGTCGTTAGGCGGATCGAGGGTTCGAATCCCTCCCCCTCCGCCTCTTCTCTCAGCCATAACGGGTTTGGGCCTGGACGCCGCCTAACCGTGATCGCCCATGGACGCGAGCCATCGGCGACATGCGGGCCTACGCCAGCTCGGCCTGCGTTGCCACGTCGACTCCCCAGAACGACGAATGGCGGAAGGACAGCTCGAGGGCGTCGCCGCGACGACGCGCCTCGCGGAGCAACTCGACGATGAGCCACTCGTCCTCGGTCATCGGCTCGTACATGGGCACATGCAACGTGATCTCCGCCTCGAACCGCGCGAAGAAGAAGTGAATCGTGTTGAGGCGCGTCACCCCGACGGCGAGCGGGGTCTGCGGGCCGGGGAGCGGCTCGTCGGCGACGAGCCGGCGCTCCCACGCGTAGAGCGCCCGAGTCGGGTCGATCGGCACCATGTCGCTGTCGCCCGGAGGGTCATCGCCAGGATCCTTGCGATCGATGACCGCCCAGAGCTCGAAATGCAGAGTCGGGTCGTCCGGCGCGCCCGAGACCTGGGCGAACGGCTCGCCGGCGCCCACGAAATCACCCTCGGCGACCTGAACCTCGGTGATGTGGTTGTAGTTGGTGACGAAGCCGAGTCCCCGGGGGTGATGGTCGATGCTGACGTTTGCCGTCTCGCCGCCCGGTTGGACCTCGACCTTCACGATGCGCCCGCTGTAGGCGGCGTAGACGCAGTTCCCTGCTTCGGAGGCGAGGTCGACGGCTTGGTGCAGGCGGTTGAAGAAAGGGACGTCGCGGTCTGTTGGGTTCGCAGGATCGTCGGCGAGGATGATCTGAGTGGTGTTGCACTCCAGCACGCCGGCGACCGGTCGGCGCCGCAAAGAGTCGAAACGCCCGTTTTCGAGGCGCGGCTGCAGGGGCAGCTCCAGCGGCGGGCTGAACAACCAGGACTGGTGGGTGACCGGAACGAGCGGCATGATCTCCTCCCACGGTAAGTGGTTACGGATGATCTCGTCGAAGACCAACCCCAAGTCCAGAGCTGGAGGCTAACCGGCTCCTTCGGGGAGCGGAGGTCGCGAGTCCGCGACGCGTCGCCCGCCGCTGCGCGTGACTGGCGAACCGGATGCAAAAGCCCTGCAAATCCGAATGGTTGCCGGTGTTAATCCATTCTCCGGCGAGGAAGCTCGCGGGTGGTCGCAGGAGCTTCGACGGTTGCCAGGGCGCCCCTTTCAACGCACGTCGACAACGCGCACGGGCAACGACTTGAAGCCGTTGACGAAGTTCGAGCTGAGCCGGACCGGCGGCCCGGTCAGCTCGAAGCGGACGTTCCGTGCCAGGATCTCCTCGAGGAGAATCCGGATCTCGAGGCTCGCGAGGAACGAGCCGAGACAGAAGTGTGGCCCGCCGCGACCGAACGTCACGTGCGGGTTTGGATGGCGGCCCACGTCGAAGCGATACGGGTCGGGGAACACCGCCTCGTCGAAGTTCGCCGAGACGTACCAGAGCGCGACGCGGTCGCCTGCCTGGATCGGGACGCCGCGGATCTCGGTGTCGCGGGTCGCCGTGCGACGGAAGTAGATGAGCGGCGTCCCGTAGCGCAAGATCTCGTCCACGGCCGTCGGCATGAGGGACGGATCGGCGGCGAGTCGGTCGAACTCGTCCGGGTGCTCCATGAGGGCGAGGCAGCCCTGGGAGATGCCGGTCCGTGTCGTCTCGTTGCCGGCGAAGATGAAGAGCTGGAAGAAGTTGCGGTACTCGGTGTCGGTCAGACGCTCACCGTCCACCTCCGCATGGACCAGGCGCGACACCAGGTCATCGGTCGGATGCTCCCGCCGCTTCTGTCCGATCTTTCGCCCGTACTCGAAGACGTGCCAGGCGGCTGGCGTGCCGAATGGCAGGAGCCGCGGATCGACGTCGGTCGGGTACTTCTCCGGGTCCGGGCGGTAGTCCGGATCGGTCGCCAAGGCCATCTCGCTCGTCAGCTCGATGAGCATCGGGGCGTCCTCTTCGGGAAGCCCGAGGACCGAGATGAGGACGCTGATCGGCAGGGGCTCGGAGATCTCCGTGACGAAGTCGAACTCGTCCTGCGCGATCGCCCGGTCGAGGAGCTCCTGCGCGATCTTTCTCGTGTACGCCTCGTACTCCTGCACCTTGCTGCGCGTGAACGCGTAGGTCACGAGCTTGCGCAGGCGCCCATGCTCGGGCGGGTCCGTCTCGATCAGCGACTGCCGCGCCGCTAGCGCGTCGGGCTCCCGGTCCTCGAGCGCGATGTGACCGAGTTGCGACGAGAACGCCTGCGGATCCCTTCCTACCGCGACGACGTCTGCGTGCGTGCTGAGGAGCCAGAACCCGCCGCGGGTCCCGGCGAACGGGTGCCAGTGCACCGGGTCGTGCTCGCGCAGGGCTCCGAGCGTCTCGTGCGGTACGCCCTCCGCGTAGACGCTGGGACTCGCGACGTCGACCTCGGCGAGGTCGTCCTGAACGAGTGTCATCGTCCGCCTTTCGCCTTCGGTTTGCTCTCGGCCTCACATAAGCAACGCGACTTCGGCCAACGCGATACTAGATACCGCCGTCGATTGTCTCTACGGGACAAGCACGATTCGACCTCGCGCCTCGCCTCTCCGGACGAGGTCGTGCGCCTCCTGCGCCCGCTCGAGCGGCAGCGTGTCAATCGTGTACTCGAGGCGCTCGCGCTGCGCGAGCTCGATTAGCTCGGCGAGCTCGTCCCGGGATCCCCAGATGCTGGAGAGGAAGTGCGCCTCGTGCGGGACCGCGCCGAGCCCGAACCGGATGCCTCCGCCGAAGAGGCCGATCACGATCGCCACCCCCTGGCGGTCGACGAGCCGGGCGGCGTGCAACAGCGAATCGTCGGACCCGACAAAGTCGAGGACGGCCTCGTACGGCCCCTCGAGCTCCACCGGCTCGCCCGCCTCCTCGGCGCCGAGCTCGAGCGCCCGCTCGCGCTTTTGCTCGGAGGGGTCGCCGGCGTGGACGACCGCGTCTGTCATGAGCCGGAGGTACTGAATCCCGAACTGACCCAAGCCACCAGCTCCCAGCACGAGTGCGCGCGAGCCGGGCCCCAGCCAGCGGCCCGCGTGTTTCACCGCGCGGTACGGGGTCAGACCGCCGCAGCCGAGGGGCGCCGCCTCGACCGGATCGAGGTCGCCGATCGGATAGAGATAGCGGCGGGACGGAACCAGGACGTACTCTGCGTACCCGCCGTCCTGGAACATCCCAGCCTCCTTCGCGTCCGGGCAGATCATCTCCTCTGACTTACGGCAGAAGCGGCAGTCGCCACAGCCCCAGGGCGAGTAGACGAGGACGTTGCCAATCCCATCGACCTCGCCCGCAATCTCGTGGCCGAGCACGAGCGGGAGGGGCGAGTCGAAGTAGCCCTCGGCCACATGCAGGTCGGAGTGGCAGACACCCGAGCCGAGGATGCGGACGACCGCCTGGTCGTCCCCGCGGGCCTCCGGGTCGGGGCGCTCCTCGAGCTCGAGCGGATCGTGGAAAGAGCGAAGAACGACTGCGCGCACGACGACCTCCGTGGTCGGGACGAACTGGCCCCCATCTTGCCCCGACAGGTGAGCCTATCGGCTGACCACCGGGCTCACCCGCACCGTCGCCTCCGGCCACAAGGCGGGCGGTAGGATAGCCCTCCCGCCCGTTCAGAAAGGGGAGTGAATGGCCCTGGCGGAAGCCGAGACGAGCGTCGAGGCAGCCCGAGAGCTGCTCGAGCGTAACGACGTCCACACGGTCGAGTGCATGTTCGCCGACACGTGGGGCATCCCCCGTGGCAAGCGCCTGCCGACGAGCCACTTCCTCAAGGTGGCGGCCGAGTTCGGCTTCGCGATGGCGAACGTCGTCTTCACGTGGGACATGCACGGCGCCATCTTCCCGACCTCGTACGTGGACGACGCAACCGGCTACCCGGACCTGCACGTCGTGCCCGACCTCTCGACGCTTCGCCTGGCCGGCTGGAACGAGGGAACCGCCTACTGCATCTGCGACACGGTCGAACCGACCACCCACGAGCCCATCCCGCTCGACGGACGCCTCATCCTTCGTCGCGCCGTCGAGCGCCTGCGAAAGGCCGGGTACGAGCCGCTCGCGGGCACGGAGCTCGAGTTTCACCTCTGCACGCCCGACTGGGAGCCGCTCTACAGCGGCGCGCACTGCTACTCGATCACCAAGGGGGCAGACGTCGAGCCCGTGGTCGGCGACATCCGCCGCGTCCTCCAGGCCTCCGGCATCCCCATCGAGGGCTGCAACGTCGAGTACGGCCCAGCGCAGGTCGAGGTGAACCTCGGCTACGGCGGCGCCGTCGAGATGGGCGATGCGACCATGGTGTTCAAGTACGTCGTCAAGCGGACGGCCCTGTCGCACGGGCTCCGGGCCACGTTCATGCCGAAGCCGTTCGCCACGGAGGCCGGAAACGGCCTTCACGTCAACCAGAGCCTGCTCGGCTCTGACGGCCGGAACGCGTTCGCGATCGTCGACGACGAGCCTCCCCTCCGGTCGCTTCTGATGCGCCGGTATCTGACCGGCCTCCTCGCCCACCAGGTCGAGCTGCAGGCGATCAGCTGCCCGACGGTCAACGCCTACAAGCGCATCGAGGACTACTCGTTCGCGCCGACACAGGTGTGCTGGGGCCTCGACAACCGGCTCGTGGCGGTCCGCTCCGCTGTCGACCACGGCGAGGCGACGCGCCTGGAGGCGCGCTGGGCATCCGCCGATGCGAATCCATACCTCGTTCTAGCCGGCTGCCTCGCAGCGGGCGCCGACGGCCTCGACCAGGAGCTCGAGCTGCCACCGATCGTGACCGGCGACCCGCACGTCGACGAGTCGCTCCGCCGCGTTCCAACGAGCCTCGCGGACGCCGTCGCCGAGTTCGAGGCGAGCGAGTTCGCTCGCCGGGTCTACGGCGAGACGTTCGTCGACGTCTACCTGACGATGCTGCGCCACGAGCTCGAGCTCTTCGCCCGGCACGTCACTGATTGGGAGCGCGACCGCTACCGCGAGGTCCTGTAGCCAGGAGCTCGGCGACCACACGCTCGATCTGGGCCGTCTCGCTCGGCCCGATCCCCCAGGCGTAGTGTCCCCAGACGCTCTCGACGACCCGGAGCTGGCTCCCGGCGATCAGCCGTTGCTCGGCCTCGCAGTCGGCGACAGGGAACCAGGCATCATGCGAGAACGGCGCGACAACGGTCCGGGCCGTGATCCGGCCGAGCGCCTCGGGAAGGCTGGCGCCCGTCTGGCGCGTGACGTCGGCGCGGCGCCACTTGCCGAGCTGGCAGAGGAGGTCGGCGGGGTCGCGGGTCGCGTAGTCGTCCTCGAAGAGGCGCCGAACCATGTCTTCGACGGAGACGTAACCGACGTCGCGCCACGCCTCCCGCCGGTAGAGCTCTGCGGAAAGGCCCGTCGCCGCCCAAAAGCGGGCGTGCTGGCCGGTACCACCGGTGCGGAGCGCCTCCTCCGAGGCGGCGACGAGGAGGCCGTTTCCAGGGGTCGGTCTCGCGAGACCCGCGAACACCGCGAGCCTCTCCACCACCCCGGGGAATCGTACGGCCCACTCGTATGCTTGCTGGGCGCCCATCGAGAAGCCGAGCGCGAGCGCGCCCCTCTCGATCCCGAGCTCCTCCGTGACGAGCCTGTGCTGCGCCGCGACGTCGTCCCCGATCGTCAGGTCCGGGAACGGGCCGTGCGTCGTACTCGGCGAGGTCGAGCTGCCGTTGCCGAGCTGCCCCGGGCAGACCACGAACCAGCGGTCGGGGTCGAGCGCCTTTCCCGGGCCGATCCAGGAATCCAGCGAGGCCTGGGTCCCTGAATACATGTGCGGAAACAGGACCGCGTTGTTCCGTGCCGGCGACAGCGTTCCGTGCGTCCTGTACGCCAGGCGGGCGCCCGTGAGCGTGCCGCCGAGCTCGAGGCGGAGATCCCCCAGCGCGAGAACGTGGTCTTCGGGCACGGCTCGCCCTAAAGGCCGTGCCAGTCGCGCATATGCGAGCGGACGTGCGGCGGCAACGCATCCACCGGGTAGTAGCGGTCGTAGAAGTCGACGTCGAGGTGCGCGGCTTGGTACCAGACGCTCATGAGGAACGGGTCGACCGTCGCTGGGAAGCGCCCGTAGGTGTCCCAGATGTAGCGGCAGAGCGTCTTGGTCGCCTCGATCGCCTGCTCGGACGGGCGCGGCACCGCGCGTGCGATCTCCGGCGACCGCCACGGATGCTGCTGCGCCTCGGGCGCCGAGAAGATCCCGGTCGGCCCCCAGCGGAGGCCGAGGACGTAGTCGACCGCGGCGTCCATGTCCGGGTGGAAGGGCGGGCAGGCGCCTTCGAAGATCCCCTCGAGCCCGACGGGAATCTCTTCACCGGCGCCGACGGGCGCGTCGTCGGGAACCTGGTGAAAGGTGAATCCCAGCGAGCCGCATGGGCCTTCGCCGCCGATCCCGTGCCAGTGCTTCTCGCCGCCCATCGTGACCCGGCCCTTGCCGCCCGAGAAGGGGTGCCCGCCGATCCCGAGCGCCTGCGTCGCGATCATGAGGTTCTGGATCATGAGGCCTTCCTCGACGCCGTTCATGTCGACCATCTGCCAGCGCTCGAAGTCCCAGAGGTCGACATGGTGCGCCGGGGCGAGCAGGCCCGACTCCACGAACGGGCGCAAGGGATCGTTGCCGAGCTGCTTGTCGACGACGTAGTAGCCGTGCGGGCGGTCGAAGTAGAGGAGCATGGCCGAGATGCACTGGCGCGTCACGTCGGAGACCGGGATGAAGACGGTCGCGCCCTCGGTGTTCACCAGCCACTCGTTGAACTTGAAGAGATTCGGCCGGCGGCGCGGGATCTCGAGACGCCCTTCCTGGAGCTTGACCGCACTGCGGTAGAGCTCGTGTCGCTCCTCGTGCGTCTGGAGCTCGAGGTACCGCTCGGGCTTCACGTCTCGCTGCGGAAGCACGAAGACGCCGTCGTCGTTCGTCCAGAAGAGCTCGGTGCCGTGGATGGCGAGCGGGCTTGGGAAGCTGCGGCCGGTGAAGGACGCGAGCTTGTCGGCGCCCGTGGTCTGGCCGTCCTCGGTTCGAAACGGCCACTCCTCACGGACGACGCCGGTGACGCCCGTGGCGGCCGCGACGAGAATCGCCTCTTCCTCGAAGGCAAGGGGGACCGGCTTCTTGTCGGAGCGGTACGCGAGGGGCCCGGTGAGCTCGGCACCCAGGGCGAAGCGGCGAGCGCGGCGCGTGAAGATCGCCTCGAGCGCAGGGAACGAGGATGCCGCCTCCAGCGCCTCCGGGCGGACGGTCGGACGCGCCGTGGTTGTCGTCGCCATTCGCTTCCGACCTCCTTTCTCCGCTCGGCTTTTGGCTCGACTCTACACGCCGTTTTCTACGTTCTCACGGATGCAGCCCCTCCTCGTTTCGAGCAGGAGCACACACGCTGAGGGGCTGGGACGAGTCGCTTGACAACCTCGTGAACTCTCACCCTGTCTCACCTCCATTCAGGCTCTCGCTACAGGACAGATACGACAGAGCGAGTGGACCCACTCGAGGGGGCCTGACACTCTCTTGTGACCAGCTGGTAACGAAGTTGTGGCCCTCAAGCGCATCCTCAATCCGCGTGCTTCGATCGCTGGTAACGTCGCCTGGCGTCCGCCACCACCGCGAGGCAAGGAGCGATCGATGCCCAACCAGAAGCGGATCCTGATCAACGGGACGCTTGCCGCTGGCGTCAGCCGAGATGAGTTCATCGACTGGGTCGATCAACACAGAGTCAGTCCTGACGCCTGGGATCTCGTCCAGAAGCGCATCCTGCTCGATTTGATGTTCAAGGTGGGCAATTCGGCCGGGCTGGTTGCCTTCATGGACTGCGAGACGGAGGGCGAGGCGCTCAGCCTTCTCCACGAGCTCCCAATCGCCTTCGAGGGGGTCGTCGAATTCACGGCGGAGAAGGTCAGCCCAGTTGCGCATTTCGAGTGAGCGTGGGGGGACAGGGAGCGGAAGGCCGCAAGCAGGTTCGGGTAGCAGGCGCACTCCCCACTCGAAACGGCTTGGCCGAGCGGAAGCGTGCCGGACGGAGACTGCTTCACGTCGCGCTCGGCCCAGCGACCGCTGCGGCTGATGACCCAGCTGTCGACGAGTAGTCAGGGCCTTGAGCGCCTGCGTGAGAAGGAGAGCGCGGGTTGCGCGATCGGTACTCGCCTTCGTGCCGCTCACCGTAGTGGACCCAGGCGCCGAGCGGCCGGCGCGCGCGGAGCGTGAGGAGGAGCGACCCGCTGAGTCCGAGCGCGGCGGCGGCTAGCGCCGCGCTGGTCAGCAGGAGTCCGGAGGCCAACGCGAAATTGACCGCCGCGCCCTTCGTGACCCCGAGCGCGAACAGAACCCCGGTCGTCGTCCCTACGCCGACGACGGCTCCCCCGGCCGTAATCGGCAGGATAGCCGTCGCGGCGCTCATGCAGAGGACGACCAGCGCGAGCGTCGGCGAGAACCCAACTCCGAGCGCGCTCAGCAGGAGGGTGCTTCCCAGGGTGCGCGACGTCCAGCAGCCCAGGAGCATGAGACCGGCGACGAACGTCGACCGCGTGAGGCGAGTGGTGTCTGCAGCCCGCCGGTAGACGGCGTGCAGGCGGTCGGAGCGCCCGAAGACAGGGAGCCGTGCCACCCGCTGTCCAAGCACGAGTATCGTCAGACAGCCAACGCAGAAGATGACGACAACGATCAGCGGCGCGCGGAGGACCGGCCCCGATGTCCCGAGGGCGAAGACGGCGAGCGGGAGCATCGCCACTGCGTCCACCATGCCGAGGGCCACGATCGAGATGGCGATCGACTCGAGCCCGACCCTGACGCCGCCGAGCCGGCGCAGGGTGGAGATCTTGACGACGTAGTCCAGCCGGAACGGCAGGACGACTCCGCTGGCCGCAGCCGCCCCGCACGCCGCGAGACACCGCGCGCCGTCAGGGCGCTCGTGGCTCGGGAACAGCCGGTGCCATGCGAACGCGCGGAATCCGAAACTGGCGAGATAGGCGCCTCCGGCGAGGAGGACGAGGGGGACGTGGGCGCCGTCGAGGGGCCAGCTTGCATCGCTCAGACGCCGGGCTACAAGGAGGCATGCGCCCAGCGAGAGAAAGCCGAACGCAATGCCACCCACGAACCTCGCCCGGCGATAAAGACCGCGGAAGGCGCCAGTAGGCGGTAGCACGGGCGCCTCCATCACCGCCGAGTGGGGCACCGCGACTGTGTCGATCACCGCGTGCGCCTGACCGGAACCGGCTCGGCGTGGACGCCGGTGGCATCCGGCACGACACAAGTCTCCTCCATCAGACGCTCCAGGCTCGACGGTGCGTCGCCGACCACGGCGTTTGAGGTCGGCCTCACACGCTCCAACCCGTTTGCTGAGGGAAGATCCGCCACCGGGCCGATGGTTGTGGCACCGGTACAGGCGTGCCGCCGTCCCGATCGAGGCGACGGTCGCAGTCGCAGTCTATCACCCGTCTCCGACCGAAGCCGAGGCCGCGATCGGGCTCCGGGTACACTCGAGCCGTCCTCGACCGTACGCGCGCGGCACGTTCTCCTGCCGAACCGGCGTAAGCGGCGGGAGCGATGACCGAGAACGACATCCAGCACTTACGCGTCCTGATCGCCAACGAGAAGCGCGAACGGCTCGAGCTGCTCGCTCAGGTGGTGATCGGGCTCGGGCACGAGGTGATTGCGCGCGAGATCAACGTGGCGGAGGTCGGCGCAGTGACCTTGAGAGAGCGCCCCGACGTCGCGCTCGTGGGACTCGGGCTGCACTCGGAGCATTCGCTCGACCTGATCACAGAGATCGTCCGGGAGGCCTCGTGCCCGGTGATCGCCCTGCTCTCGGCCAGGGACCCCGCGTACGTCCGCGACGCGGCGAAACGCGGTGTCTTCGCCTATATCGTCGACGGCGACGCCCAAGAGCTGCAGAGTGCGATCGAGATCACGCTCCAGCGCTTTGCCGAGTACCAGACCCTGCGGGGGGCGTTCGGGCGCCGCGCGACGATCGAGCAGGCGAAGGGGATCCTGATGGCCCGCCATGCGATCGATGCGGACAAGGCGTTCGAGATGCTCCGGGATCACTCCCAGCACAATGGGCGGAAGCTCGTGAACATCGCTGAAGCGGTCGTCGAGAGCCACCTGCTCCTGCTGCCACCGACCCCACCGCCTTCAGCTGAGTCGGGTCAAGGGCCACACGCAGCGGAGTAGGAAGGTGGCCTCTGCCACCGGGCCTTCGCGGACGTGATGCGGGGGACGCCACCGGCGTCCCCCGCTCGTAAACCCGCCTCGCCGCTACGCGACGAGCCGGACGTTCTTTGCCTCGGGGCCCTTCGCGCCCTCGGCGCCGTCGAAGTCGACTTTCGCGCCCTCGGGCAGCGATTTGAAGCCGTCGCCGACGATGGAGCTGTGATGGACGAACACGTCCTTCTCACCGGCGTCAGGAGTGATGAAGCCGTAACCCTTCGCGTCGTTGAACCACTTGACGATTCCAGTTGCCATAAATGAAACACCTCCTCTGCCAATCGAGAACGGGCAGGGGAGGCGCGGTAAGCGCAGCCGGTACTCGCTCGTGTACGTCCACGGTAGCAGTCGACTACTTGAAACGGCTGTTTCGCGGCTGCTCGACGGACTCCCCGTGGAACCCCGCCCTCGCGCCTACGTCGGGAAGCGTCGCCGGCCCTGGATCAGTGCGTGGTTGAGCATCGTGGCGTCGTCGTCCTCACGCGCGACCACGACGACTTTGTTCCAGACGCCCCGATAGACGACCCGCTCGCTGTACATCTGAGTTCGAAAACATTCCCGGTAGATCGTGGGAAGGGTGTCGCCGGCGCCGTACATGCGCCGCCCCCCGTCGCTACCACGGATGACCGCGACGAGCTCGCGCGTCTCCTCGTAGTCGTCTGCTGCGACAAACTCGACCAGCGGTTGCTGCGGAGATCCACTGCTCCGGAAGGCGACGATGTACTTGCGGTCGCGTCCCCATCTGTTCTTCCGAATCGTCTCGCCCAGTCCGATGTAAACGGCGCCCTCGGCGCGCGTCGTGCCCAGGAACACGCGGTAGCGCGAGTAGCGATCGCGCTCCTCCGGCCACTGATAGGACTCCCGCTCCCGCTCCCGCACGAGCCGCCAGGCCTCGGGGAGATCCATCCTCGGCCCGCGCGCAGGGGCGGCCTCTTCGCCGGGCGCGCCACCAGCGTCAATAGGCCTGATGGTCGGGTTGTGGAAGCCCGCCTGCGCGAGCTGGATCAGAAGGGGGCCGAGCTCCCGATCTGGAACGTGCTGCAGAGTGACCGAGAAGGGACACATCCCGCCTCCTACGTTGATACCCAAAGAAAACGTATCTCTGTAAACCTACGTTGTCAAGAAGTCTGCTACACTACCGATGCGCCAGAAGATCCCAGACGGAAGCCGTCGAGGCTCCGAACCCGCTCTTCGACTGTCACATCGGGCCTGAGTGCATAGGAGAACTCAACCGGGTTCTCCACCCTGAACGAAGAGAGTTAGGAGCACCATGCATACCACCGTTAGACGCTACGAAGGGATCGACGAGAGCCGCAAGGTCGAGCTGGCCACGAAGGTCCGCGAGAACCTGCTGCCCCGCCTCAGCGAGCTGCCGGGCTTCACCGGCTACTACCTCATCGACGCCGAGAAGGACGTCATGAGCTCCATCAGCTTCTTCGACACCTCGGCGCAGGCCGACGAGTCGACTCGCTTCCTCGCCACCTGGTTGCGCGAGGAGAAGCTCGAGAACGTGCTCCCGAATTCGCCGAAGATCACCGTCGGCGAGGTCATCGCCCACAAGATGAACGGCGCGGTCAAGGCGTAAGCGCCCGTCTCGACGCAAGGAAGGCCCGCGGCTCGCGGGCCTTCCCGGCGCGAGAGGGTCCAACCGATGAAAACGATCACGACCACCGTGTCCGTCCGGAGAGCCGACGCCTCGCTCGACGAGAAGCTCAATCCGGTGGAGCTCAGCTCCAAGGAGATCGTGTCATGGGGCGTGGCATTTCCAAGGTCCGGATCAGGCACAACACGTCGCTAGGCTGATCTGACACCTCACCGGCCACGGAGATACCCGTCGAAAAGCCCCGGTTTACGGGGCTTTTCCATGGCGTCAGCCGGTCTCGGAACCGGCGACCTCCATGGACGGGGCGTCAATGTTCCGAGCCGTCCGTTGCGAACGGTGACAGGTGGCCTCCGTTCGCTGGCGAATCCACTGGCGAACCGTGCCCCCCCGGCGCCAATTCAGCCGAACGGCGTACACTCTCGACGGTGCGGACCGTCCTCAACCCGCTCGGGTTCCTCGTTGCCGGGCTGGCGATCGGCTACGTCCTCCCCCGGCCCCTGAACCGCCTCACTTTGAAGGACGGGCCGAACGGGATAGCCGTCGACGTCCCTCCAGGTTCCGAATTTGAGAGACAATGGCGGCTGCGCGTCTCCGGGCTCGAGGGCACTTCCCGAACGGCCCTCTAAGCACGCGCGCCACGGAGCCGTAAACTCAGCTTCCGGCGTTCGCGGTCAGCTGCTTGCGCTGGGGAAGCTCTGCAGGGCCGGTCTCTTGAAGTCGAACCGGCCCCCGCGACGGGCTTCAGCGATCACCGACGCGTACCGAGCGAGCCGTTCTCCCTGGTAGCGGGCGAGCGCGAGCGCGAGCTCGTCGGGGCCGGTGACCGTGTGTCCGCTGGTGAACGACGTGCCGTACGGGTTGCCGCCGGCGGCAAACACCTCTTGGACCGTATAGCCGAGCGGGAGGATCAACATGCCCCAGTGGTAGAGAGTGTTGTTGAGGGCGAGGATCGTCGATTCCTGACCGCCGTGGGTCGTCTGCGAGGAGGTGAAGGCGGTCGCGACCTTGTCGGCGAGCTTCCCCTCCTGCCACAACCGCCCGGCCTGGTCGATGAACTGCTTCAGCTGGGCAGCAACGTTCCCGAATCGGGTCGGGCTGCCGAAGGCGACGCCATCGGCCCACTCGAGATCGTCGAGGGTCGCCACCGGAGCGTCAGCTATCTGTGAGCGGTGCCGGCCCCAGTACTGGTTCTGGGAAATCATCAGCTCGGAGGCCAACTCCTCGACGTGCCGTAACCGAACCTCCGCCCCTGCCGCCTCGGCTCCCTCGGCCACAGCCCCTGCAAGCCCGTGCAGGTTGCCGGTGGCGCTGTAGTAGATGACCGTGACCGCAACGCGTGGTTCCATCTAGCTCTCCTTTCGTTCCGGGCCACAACCCAATCGCAGGGTGTTACGTATGGCCCGACACTAGGCCTGTCGTTGAGGGATCCGTCCTCGCACGCTGGACTCACGTTTCTCACATCCGACGTAGAGTCTTCCTCGTGAACCCGACCTTCCAGCTGGGCCGGATCGCCGGTATCCGGATCGGGGTGAACTGGAGCTGGCTGATCGTCTTCGCGCTCATCGTCTGGTCGCTCGCGGTCGCCGTGTTTCCGTCGCAGAACCCCGGCTTCTCCGATGGAGAGTACGTCGCGCTGGCCATTGTGGCCGCGCTCCTCTTCTTCGTCTCGCTCCTGCTGCACGAGCTCGGTCACGCGCTGCAGGCGAGGCGAGAGGGGGTCGAGATCGAGGGGATCAACCTCTGGCTGTTCGGCGGCGTGGCGCAGTTCAAGGGCAGCTTTCCGAGCGCCGGCGCCGAGTTCCGGATCGCGATCGCGGGGCCGCTCGTCTCGCTCGCGCTCGGGGTTCTCTTCGTCGTTATCGCCGGCTTCGCGGGGCTCCCGAACGCGATCGACGGGGTCGTTACCTGGCTCGGCTATACGAACCTCATCCTGCTCGCGTTCAACCTGCTGCCCGCGCTGCCGCTGGACGGTGGCCGCGTGCTCCGCTCGGCGCTCTGGCACTTCAGGGGCGATCTGCAGTGGGCGACGTGGGTGGCTTCCGGAGTCGGGCGCGCGTTCGGCTTCCTCTTCATCGGTCTGGGGGTCTTCATGCTCATCGTCGAGGGAGCGTTCAGCGGGGCCTGGCTCGCGTTCATCGGCTGGTTCCTGCTCCAGGCGGCGACCGCCGAAGCCCGCTACGTCGCGACGAAGCAGGCACTCGACGGTCTCCGTGTGCGCGACCTGATGGTCCGTCAGCCCGTGACCGTCGAGGCTGACCTCAGTCTCGGCCAGTTCATGGACGACGTCGCCTGGTCGCAGCGATACACGACGTATCCGGTGCTCGAGCATGGGCGCCCGATCGGGCTCCTCGCCTTCCGCTCCGTCGCGAGCGTGCCGCGCGCCGAGTGGAACACGCGCCGTGTGCGCGAGGCGATGATTCCCCGCGAGGAGGTCCCGGTGCTCGACGAGGACGAGCCGGCAATCGACGCGCTCGCCGAGCTCTCCACAAGCGAGGTGAACCGCGGCCTCGTCGTCGACAACGGACACCTCGCCGGATTCCTGTCGATCACCGATCTGGCCCGGGCGCTCGAGGTAGGGCGGCCCTCCCGGCCCGTTCGGGCGAGGACGCCCGAGCGCGTGCCGTAGCGCCGACTATCATGGCACAGATGCGCATCGTGGCTTCGTCGGGGGCCGTCGAGTTCGTTCGCGAGCGCGGCGGGCGCCTCTTCGTTTGGGTCGAACGCCGAACTTGCTGAGGTCCTCCCTATCTCGCGTCGTCGACGCGAGCGAGGAGGGGCAGGCACTGGGTCAGTGTCCCTGGAGGTGACTTCGAGGTCCTGTTCGAGGCGGCTCTCCAGCCGCCGGAGGAGCTCCTCGTGCACTTTGCCCGCTTCCCGCGGCGGGTGAGCGCTTACTGGAAGGGCTGCGCGTACGTGCCCTGAGCAGCGCGCGGACACGCGGTGTCTCGAAGGGCCGCAGTACGCTCGCCCGCTTCACTCCATCAGGTCAGCTGCAGAGCCACGATGAGAGCCGTCACCGCGAGGTAGCTGCCCGCCATGGTCCGAGTTCTCGTGCGCCGATCGTCGTACACTGGGAGGCCGTGACGGTACCCGCCCACCCCGCTCCGACTCGGCGCACGCGTGCGACGAGCCCGCTCGACGAGGTGCTCCGCCGAGTGAACAGGATCCGCATCGAGCAGGGCGCCGACCCGCTCTATGAGCTCCCGGGCGCCTGCAGTGCGTGGGACGGCGGCGGCTGCGTGCTCGAGCGCGCCTTCGCCGATCTCGGCGTCCTGGTCGTCGACTACCGGTGGGCGTACGGTCGGACCGTCCGGTTCGAGCACGGCCTCCGCGGCTTCATCTGCGACTTCGACGCCGGCCGTCATCCGGAGCTCGTCACGCGCCGTTGATCAGCGCGGCGGCAAGGCCGACGGCCGCGCAGCTCGCCACGACCGGCACGACCCCCACGCGAAAGCGCCAGATGCCGACGAACGCGACGACGGCAAGCACGATCACAAGCCAGTCGGGCTGATCGTCTCCGAATGCGGCATGGCGGGCGACGAACACCGCCAGACCGGCGATCACGCCGACGACGGCGATCGTGATGCCGTTGAGCGTCGCCGCGAACGCGCCCGTCGTTCGAATCCGGTCGATGACCGGCGCGCCGCTGATGATGAAGACGAACGAGGGGACGAACGTGCACACGGTCGCGATCGTCGCTCCCAGGAGCCCCCACGCCAGGCCGCCCTCGACGTTGTAGCCGGCGAGGAAGCCGACGAAGGTGTTGACCATGATCAGCGGCCCGGGCGTCGACTCGCCCAGCGCCAGGCCCGCGACCATGTCGTCCGCGGTGAGCCACCCGAAGCGGTCGACCGCCGCGCTGGCGACGAACGGGAGCACAGCGTAGGCGCCGCCGAAGGTGACAAGGGCGGCGAGCGTGAAGAAGCCGGCGAGCTCCGCCACCAGTCCGCCGGCGAGCAGGAGGGCGGCAAGGGGGACGAGCCAGAGCAGGAGCGTCTTCACGAACCGGCGGCGCAGGCCGGTCTCCGGCGGCGAGTCGTCCGGCTCCTCTTCGGCACCGCCATGCCCGGCGGGCTTCCCGAGCAGGCCCGGGCGTCGAGTGCCGGCCAGGTAGCCGATCAGCGCAGCGAGCACGAGGATCGCCGGGAACGGAACGCCTGCCACGATCAGCCCGAAGGCCCCGGCCGCCAGCAGGAACGCTGCAGGCGTGTGGATGACGCGTCCGCCCACCCGGAGGACCGCGGCGGCGATGAGGGCGATCACGGCCGCTCCCAGGCCGCGCACGATTCCGGCGACGGCGGCCACCTCGCCGAACTCCACGTAGATCGCGCTCAACACACAGAGAAGGAGGAACGACGGCAGGACGAACAGGCCCCCGGCGGTGAGCGCACCTCGCACGCCGTACATGGAGTAGCCCACGTAGGAGGCGAGCTGCTGGGCCTCCGGTCCGGGAAGCGCCATGCAGAAGTTGAGCGCGTGGAGGAAGCGGCGCTCCGAGATCCAGCGCCGCCGCTCGACGAGCTCGTCGTGCATGATCGCGATCTGCCCGGCCGGCCCGCCGAAGCTGATCATCCCGAGCTTCAGCCAGAAGCGGAAGGCTTGCGCCTCGGTCGGCTTCGCGGTCGGCTCCGGTGCGGCGAGCGCCCTGCCGGCCGGCTGGATCGCCCTGTCGGAGGCCATCCGGACGTATTCTCGTCGAGACGCGAACGGCGCGTCCCAACGAGGCGGTCACCTGGGGTGCGCCGCGCCGTGAGAAGAGATCAGCGCCGCGGAGCGGCCATCCACCCCCGGTCGCCGATGCGCCGGGAATCGACCCCGTAGACGTACGCCAGCGGGCCGATCAGGACGAGGAACGCGAGAACGACGATTACGGCCATGACCACCTCACCTCCTGCGCTTCGTTCCACCAGTAACTAGAACGTGTGGCACGTGCCGGTGATTCCGCACGCCGGTGCTCTAGCATCGCGTCCGGTGCTTCCCGACGACGAGCTCGATCGGCTCTACGGGCTTCCGCTCGCAGAGTTCACGCGGGCGCGCGACGTCCGCGCGCGCGAGCTCCGCAAGGCGGGCGAAACAGAGGCCTCGGCCGAGCTGAAGGCCCTGGCGAAGCCATCCCTCTCGGCCTGGACGGTCAATCAGCTCGCCCGTAAGGAGCCGATGCAGATCCGGGCGCTCATGACGGCCGGTGAGCGCCTGCGCGAGGCTCAGGCGGCGCTTCTCGGCGGCGGGGATCCGGACGAGCTCCAAGCGGCGCTCCAGAGGCAGCGGGATGTCGTAGGCGCGCTCGTCGCGAGCGCGCAGCGCATCCTGGAAGAGGGCGGCCACTCCGCCACCGAGGCGACCCTGGAGCGAGTCCGGGGAACCCTGACCTCCGCCGCCGCCGACGAGGAAGGGGCGCGGCTCGTCGAGCGGGGCCGGCTCGCGAGTGATCTCGAGCCCGCAGGGTTCGGCGGTCTCGCCGTCGCGTCGAAGGATGTTCCGGCGCGGAAAGCGTCCAAGCGCCCCTCACAAGCGCAGGAGCGGAAGCAAGAAGAGACGCGCAAGCGGCGGATCGACGAGGCGCAGCGCGAGGTAGACCGCCTGCGAAGCGACGTCGCCGAGCAGAAAGATCTGGTGCGCCGTGCGACCAGCGAGGCGCGGAAGGCGCAAGCCGAGCTCGAACGGCTGACCGCTCGCCTCGACACGGCTAGAGGCGCGCTCGCTCGCGCTCGCTCGAGCTGACTCGCAGTCGCGACTACTTGGCGGAATCCGTTTCTTCGCCGCTCAGGTCGATCGGGCCCACAGCGGCGTCGTAGAGGTTGGTACCACCCTAGTCGGCGCTCTCCGGCTGGTAGTCGCCGTGAACCATGTGCACCGGGATTCCGTCGAGCTCAACCGGGATCTCCGGGAGGGGCCCGGACTCGGACCGGACGTGGACTTGCAGTGCCGGCCCCTCGGCGCCCTCCTGTTGCCCGAGGTCGACCATGCTCACGTTCGGGTGACTCAGAAGCCGGGCGGCCAGCTGATCACGCGCGCGCCGCGCGCGGGCCCAGGCTTGCTCGTTCACGTCAGGGCGAAGCGTAGACGGCGATTCTGCGTCGGACCTCGGCCAGCATCAGATCCGCCATCGTCGTCGGGCGCTCTCCGGTCACGGCGGTCCCGCTGGTGTCGAGATCGACGTCCAGCGCGGTGAGCACGGATTGGATGTCGATCGCAAGGGCCCGCTCAGGGACGTCGCTTCCGGCGAAGTGAAGCCCGAGCGCCAGCTTCGAGTCTCGACCGAGCCACAGCGACGAGGAGTCCCCGGGCCGACTCACCTCCTGGCCCCAGATCGGAGAGATCGTCACCACCTGCCGGATCAGGCGCGGTATGCCCGCATATGTGAGCTGCGCCACGCCCTCGAGCCCGGTGACCTGCCCGTGGGTGACCGCGGTCGTTCGCCCCGACTTCGCGACCTCCAGGCCGAGCGTGGCCCGAACGACTCCGCTGGGCCGGCCGAGCCCCAACTGGTCGTTGACGAGCGGTCGGCTGCCGTTCAGGGTCGCCACCGCCGCGTCAAAGCTGCTTGACATGGCATGACGGGTCAGCGTGGCAACCGTGTCCGCAGCGATGCCCCCGTCGAGGCGACCAGGCTGGTAGATGCGCTGACCCGGCTGCGCGATCCAGTCCCCGGCAAGCACGTGCCAGTTGCCCAGGATCATCTCGGCGCCCGTCGCGCGGTCGATGACCTTTGCGCCCAGCGTGCCGGCGCTGTAATGGCGCTCGTCGGAGATGCTGATCCCCCCGCGCAGCGGATCCGCGCGGCCGAGCCGCGGATCCGCTGCCGGACGAGCAGCCGGGTTACCCCACCAGAGCTGGGGTCGATACGTCCCTTCGAGGACGTCTGTCCTGAATTCGTGGATCGTGGTCGGGATCCGGGGTATGCCGAGAGACTCGAGGGTGCTGAGCGGCATCTTCTTCCGCACGTGGACACGCACGGCCAGCTCGTCCTCGGCGGTCTGGCCGTCGTGCTCCGGGAGCCCGAAGTCCACCGCGACGACATTGTCCTGGGTGAGCAGGTGATCGCGAACCGCCTCGCGCAGGATCGCGCGAACCCGTCCGAGCGGTGCCTCGTCGACCGGCGTGACGTCCCCTCTGGTCCGTGCCTACGGGTAGATGCTGAACCGCAGCGGCGAGGGTGGCGCGGAACCGAAGAGCCCCGGTGGATCGAGGCTGAAGACGGTCGAGGCTCTCGCCCCGAAGAGCGGCGCGTTCACGAACGGCGGTGCGGCGCCGAGGAGACGCGCCGTGATGTTCATCTCGTAGAGACCGGGCTGAGCTGCCGTGAAGCCGATGACCTCGAAGTACGTGAACGGAGGGCCCGGAATGAGGTTGTTGCTGTCGACGCCCTGCATGTCCGGCTGCCCGAGCGTCCAGGTCGTCAGGTTTCCGGTCTGGTATTGCACCTCGTACGGAAGCGCGAAGTTCGAAAGCACCTGGGCGGGGTTCGTGCCGCCGGGCAGAGCCAGGAACGGGTTGAGCAGGATGATCGCGAAGACGAACGCCGGCTCGCCCACCTTGATCACCGAATGCGGCACGAGCGGCCCTCCGGGCGCGATCGGCTGGATGGGGCCGAACGCGGCGATGTCCCACCAACCCTGCACCTCGGCCACTTCCGGAGCCACAGCCTCCGGAGCCGTCAGAGCCTGGTCGTAGGCGGCGTCGATCTCGCTCCGCACCAGGGCCTCGAGCTCCTCCTCCGAGATGGCGACAACCTCGGGTGGTGCTTCCGGCGTCTCTACGCCATCATCCCGGGCCGTCTCCTCCCGAGCCGGGGCACGAGTACGTGTGCTGGCCATGTTCGGCCTCCTTTCGGTAGGACGAGCCTCGCGGCATTCTCCGCCCGCCGAAGCGCCGAGAGAATGGATCGTTCGATCCATTTGAGATCCAGCCGAAGGCCCGGATCCTTACCTCCGTCCGCCGGGTGAGGTACTAGTCCTCAAGGTGTCGCGATCGACTGCCGACTCTGCTGGCAGACTCCCCTGGCCAGAAGGAGGGCCTCCTTCAATGCACCCCACCGAGGACGTCAGCCTCTTCATCGGGATCCTTCCCGGCGCCGAACAGCGCCAGCTCGTCCTCTTTCCCGGCGGCCACGTGCTCGCCGACATCCGTGACGAGGAGATCGACACCGCCGGGTACCGGGGGTCGGATCGGGGCATGATCGCCGCTTCGGCGCTCGTCGGAATGCTGCGCGACAGCGGCTGGTACGTGGAGGAGATGGTGCACGCGGCCGCCATCTGGATGCGGCCGGGCTCCGAGGGCGCGCGGGAGAGCGTCACGGAGATCGCCGGCGCTCGCCCGTAGCCCGGGCGTCACAGTGAGCCAGCCGCGGTGCGCGTCGGGTCCCGAATCGCATCGATGAGCGTGGCAGGCGAGAGCTCACCGATCGCGATTCGCTCCGGTCGTACGCGGTAGAGCGTCGCCTGCCGGCCGTCTCCGTGGACGGCGACGAGGGCGATGCGGGGGTGCCGTTCAAGGAGCTCGCCCCAGTCTTCGAGCGGCTCCGACCCTTCGGCCAGGCAGGCAATGACGACGCCGGACCCGGAGAGCTGGGCCGCCGGAAGCAGCTCGCGGGTCGCGGTCACCTCGGCGACGATGTCCATGTCGGGCTGGTGAGCGACGAGATCCCTGACGATCTCGCCGAGAATCCCCTCCATTCCAACGAGGAAAACGTGGATCTTGGCCACGGCTAGCACTGCCTGTCCGGGTTCCGCAGACGACCCGATTATGGAGAGACCGCCGCCCCGCCAGAATAGATCGGAGGATTCAAGTGGGATCCATCCGAGGATCTACACACTTCTCGGGATTCGGCTCGACGTGGCTCGAGTCGTTCAGAGCAGCTGTGCTCCCCTGAGCCGAGCGACAGCCTCACCGCGTCGGTCGACGTGAAGCTTGTCCAGGATGTTGTGGACGTGGTTCTTGACCGTCGACACGGCGATCGAGAGCCGCTGCGCAATCTCCTTGTTCGACAGTCCCTGGTCGATGAGCTCGACGATCTCCGTCTCCCGCGAGGTGAGATGAATGTCGGTGACGCCCGGCTCGCGATCGGCGGCGAGGTGGGCGAGCCGCCGGAGCAGGCCCGCGGTCATCCTGGGAGGGAACAGCGCCTCCCCGCGCGCGACGCTCCTGATCACCGTCTCGAGATCCGCAAGCGTGCCGTCGCGCGAGACGTAGCCGGAGGCGCCCGCCTCAGCGTAGGCGATCACATCGGCTTCGGACTCCGGCAATGCAAGGGCGACCACTTTCGCATCCGGGACGGATTCGACCACCGAATGCACGGCTGCCAGACCGTCAGTCGCCGCCACGTCGACGAGCACCACGTCGGGCCGAAGCTCGGCGAGGGAGGAAGAGGGGGCATCCGAGCTCGCCGCTGTCCCTACAACATCAAGCCCGCTCCGGTGACCGAGTGCGTGCACCAGGCCTTCGCGGTACAGCCGAATGTCAGCGACGACTAGGACGGAGACCAAACGGACCCCCCCTGCCGCAGCAACGGCCCAAGGTTTACCGCTCTCGTCGCGGACCCCCGTTCGTCGCTCGCGGCTACCTAACTACGCGCTTCGACCGTTGTCAAATCGGGCTTCACCCATCGGATCGGGCTTCGGAGCACAAGCGGCGGCCCCGATAGAGCCGTCCGGCTAGGCTCTTCTGCATGTGCCGAAGCATCCATACGCTCCACAACTACGACCCGCCGGCGACCGAGGACGAGGTTCGCGCTGCCGCGCTGCAGTACGTCCGCAAGATCAGCGGCTCCACGAAGCCGTCGCAAGCCAACGCGGCGGCCTTCGATCGCGCAGTCGAGGCGGTCGAGGCGGCCTCGTCTCGGCTCCTCCGCGAGCTGGTGACCTCAGCGCCACCGAGGAACCGCGACGACGAGGCGGCGAAAAAGCGCGCCCGCTGGCTCGAGCGCCAAACCGCGTAGCGGTTTCACGCCGCCAAAGCCGGATTGAACCACGGCGACGTCTCGCCTCGAATCCCCCTGCAGACCGGGAATCCGAGTCAACGGAGGACACGTGAGAAACCTGCTTGCCACCACCCTCGCAGCCGGGGCCCTACTGTCTGCGAACGTCGGCGTCGCGCTCGCCGACTCGGCCGGCGCAATCGACCTTGACATCGCGGCCGCCATCGCCGCCGGCGCCCTGAGTGGCGAAGGAGGAGGCGAGGCCGACGACGCAACCGTCCCCGGCCTTCCGGTCGAAGGCGGCGGCGACGCGGAAGACGGAGGAGACGCGACTATCCCGCCCGCGCAGGCTGGTCGCTGTGGCGCAGGCTCAGACTACGACCCCGGCGCAGATCTCGACCAGGACTGCGTCAGCCCGTAGGCTGACTAGCCGCCCACGACCTCCACTCGTCGACGTCGACAGCCAGGACGGGCACGCCCGGAGGCGTCTCTCGATACTGCTCGTACTTCGCTTGGAGCGCCGCCAGGGCCCGAGCGGCTTCCTCGCCGCCGTCCAGGACGCGGGCCTTTCCCCGGAGCCTGGCCCACCAGAGCCTGCTCCAGTCGTCGTCGTAATGGTCGACGAGAACGGTCACGTCAGGCCGCTCGCGGGCGTTCTCGATCCGCCGGAGCACCCGCGAGCGCTTGGGCTTCGCGTCGACCGCCGTCGAGAGCGTGTCGCCGCCGAGGACGAACGTGATCGGCACGAGATGCGGCCGGCCGTCGGCATCGAGGGTCGCCAGCCGGGCGACCGGCTCTGCGGCCACCCGATCCCGCAGGTCCTGCACCGCGGGGGCGCTCAGCGAGCGCCGGCGGCTGCGCGCCGGCGCTCGAAGCGCTCGATCCGGTCGGTGCGGTGGATCGTCCGCGTCTCGCCCGTGTAGGCGGGGTGACAGGCCGAGCACACCTCGACCTGGATTGCCTCCCGCGTCGAGCGGGTCTCGAACGTCGTTCCGCATGTCGCGCAGGAAACCGTCGCGACCCGGGTCTCAGGGTGAATCGCCGTCTTCATGATCTCCTCCCAGGTTACGCGGAGAGCGCGAGCTCGTCGTCGCCGCCGAGAGTCTCCGCTAGCGAGTCGAGGGCCTCGCCCTCGAGGCGGCGGATGCGCTCGCGACTGATTCCGAGCTCCGCCCCGATCGACTCGAGGGAATGGGGCTCCCCGTCGAGCCCGTAGCGCAACTCGAGGATGCGCCGCTCGAGCTCGGGCAGCTCCGCCAGCGCGAGCCGCACGGCACGGCCGCGGAGGTACTCGTGCGCCAGGTCCTCGGGGTTGTCAGCGTTGTCGTCGGCGAAGAGGTCGGCGAGCTCACCGTCGCCCTCGCTGCCCACGGGCCGGTTCAGCGAGACCCGGGCCTCGACGACGTCCAGCGCCTCGTCGACGTGCAGGAGCGCGAGGCCGGTGGCCTCTGCCAGCTCCTCGTGCGTCGCCGGGCGCCCGAGCGACGGCTCCAGCTTCCGCGCGGCCGCCCGCAGCTTGTTCCGCCGCTCGTGGACGTGGGTCGGCACGCGGATCGTGCGCGACTGGCCGGCCACGGAGCGCTGCACCGCCTGGCGAATCCACCAGGTGGCGTAGGTCGAAAACTTGAAGCCCTTCCGGTAGTCGAACTTCTCGACCGCCCGGTTGAGGCCGATGACGCCGTCCTGAATGAGGTCGCCGAACGGCACGCCGCGACCGCGATACCGCTTGGCGATCGAGACGACGAGCCGGAGGTTCGAGTTGATCATCCGCTCCTTCGCCTCCCGGTCGCCGCGCTCGATGGCCTTGGCGAGCATTACCTCCTCGGCGGCAGTCAGCAGCGGATGGCGCCCGATCTCGTTGAGAAAGAGGTCGAGCGAGCCGGCCGAGCTGGGCAGCTCGACAGCCTCGAGCTCGCCGAGGTCGAAGTCGTCCTCCGCGGTGAGCGCGGCCTCGTCCGGATCGACGAAGGACTGCTCCTCTTCGTTCAGCAGCGTCTGCACCTCAGGGGTATCCATGATCGTCTGGATCGGTAGTCCTTTCACTCGCAGGATCGGCCACTCGGGATGCGAGCGGCACCGAAGCTTTAAACGGACGACAACCCCTGTGAATTCCCGCTACTAGGAGGCTTTGGCGGAACGTCGCTCGTTGCCGGGGTGCGATGGTCGTTCCGAGACAAGGACGCAGGGAGCGCTCGTAGCCGGAGGCTCCGCGCGCGACTGAGGACGCAGCTCTCGGGGCGAGCAGCGCGGCCCGGCGGCACAGACTGCGTTTCGTCAAAGCCTCCTACTAGCTAGAGCCCGCGCTCGAAACGGCGTTCTTCCTCGACCGTCCGCTCCGCCAGGGGATAGGCCTCGAGCCGCTCGTCGGGAATCGGCTCTCCGCTCTCGACCGAGAGCCCGTAGGTGCCCTCGGCCACGCGGGCCTCGGCGCGCTCGAGCGCCTCGAGCTCACGCCGCAGCCCCTCGAGCAGGCCCTCCTCCAGCTCACGCTCGTAGAGCTCGCTTCCCTGATCGGCCGGGTTGTCGAGCGTCGCCAGCTCGTCGGTGCCGACGGGCTCGCCGAGGTCGGCCAGCGAACGCTCGATCCGCTCACGTTCGGCGTCGAGCAGCTCTCGTGCGCGTTCCGGAGTCATGCGAGCGCTCATCCTACTGACCGCCGGCGCCATCAACGAGAGCTACCGGGCGATCCCAGGACCTGCCGGCGTAGCGGGAATCGTCAGCCAGACATCGGCTCCACGGGCGCGGCGGTTGGCGGCGCCCGCGGAGCCGCCGTGGGCGACCGCGATCGCCTGCGCGAGCGCGAGGCCGAGGCCGGCTCCCTGGCCCGAGCGCGCTTCGTCTGGGCGGCTGAAGCGTTCGAAGGCACGGGGCAGGAACTCGGGCGGGAATCCAGGGCCCTCGTCGAGGACGTGGAGCTCGACGGCGCCGTTTGTTGTCGTCGCGCTGAGCCGCACAGGGGCGCCTCCGTGGCGAAGCGCGTTGTCCACCAGGTTCCCGAGGGCCTGCTCCAGCCGAACCTCGTCGCCGACGAGCTCGACACCGTCGGAGGCGGTGACCTCCACCTCCGGGCCGAAGCGCCCGGCGACGCCGGCGAGGAGGTCGTGGGCCTGCACGGGCTCGTGGCGAAGCGCGAGTCGGCCCTGGTCGGAGCGGGCGAGCACGAGCAAGTCCTCGGCGAGGCGGACGAGCCTGTCGGTCTCCCCCGCGGCCGAGCGGAGCGCCTGCTCGAGCTCCTCGGCGGGACGCGGACGCCGGAGAGCGAGCTCCAGCTCCGTCTTCAGGAGCGCAAGCGGGGTGCGCAGCTCGTGGCTCGCGTCGGCGACGAAGCCCCGCTCCCGCTCGAGCGCGCCTTGCAGGCGGCCCAGCATTGCGTTCAGCGTCTCGCCGAGACGGCGAACCTCGTCCCGCGACTCAGGGAGAGGAAGCCGGCGCCCGGGCTCGCTTCCCGAGATGGCGGCAGCCTCCGCGCGCATCGCCTCGACGGGCCGAAGCGCGGCGGCCGCGAGGGCGTAGCCGAGCAGCGAGGCTGCGAGCAGGGCGGCCGGGCCGATCAGGAACAGCTCGGCGAGGAACCCCCGCAGCGTCTCGTCGCGATCCTCGAGCGAGGCGCCGACGACGACGACCACTTGGCCCTCCGGGCTCTCCACGGGCCGCTCGAGCGTCCGGGCGGGGCCGTCGAAGCCTCGTGGAGTCGCCTCGAGAACCTGGCCGTCGGACGCGAGGACCTGAACGAAGCGCTCGTCCGGCGGGACCGGCGTGTCCCCTATGGGCTCGCCTCGTTGCACCTCGGCCGCCGCTTGGGTCGAGAGCGTCTCCAGCCCCTCGTCGATCCCCTCGTCGAGCGACGACTGGAGACGGAAGTAGAGGAACGCGCCTGTCGCCGCGAGCACGACGGCCATGGCCAATGCGAAGGCGAGCGTGAGACGGAGGCGGATCGGGATCCTGCTCATGCCAGTCGGTAGCCGGCGCCGCGCACGGTCTCCAGCGACGTGCGACCGAACGGCCGGTCGATCTTCTCGCGCAGGTAGCGGACGTAGACGTCCACGACGTTGGAGCGGTTCTCGTAGCCGTGATCCCAGCAGTGCTCGAGGAGGTGGTAGCGGGAGAGCACCTCGCCGGGCCGCCGCATGAATGTCTCCAGGAGCGCGAACTCCTTCGCCGAGAGCTGCACCTCGGTCTCTCCCCGCCAGACCCGGTGGGAAGCCGGGTCGAGGCGCAGGTCGTCGACCTCGAGCATGGTCGGGCGCTCGAGCGGCGGCCGGCGAACGAGGGCGCGCAGGCGGGCCAGGAGCTCGGCGAAGGAGAAGGGCTTCGTCAGGTAGTCGTCAGCGCCGGCGTCCAGCCCCACGACCCGGTCCTCGACGGCGTCCCGCGCGGTCAGCATCAGCACCGGCGACCAGGTGCCGCCCTCCCGCAGCCGGCGGCACACCTCGAAGCCGTCCGTGCCGGGGAGCATCACGTCGAGGACGATCGCGTCGTACTCGGTGGCACGCGCCATCCACATCGCGTCGTCGCCGGTGCGCGCCACGTCAGCCGCGAGCCCCTCTTCGCGGAGACCGCGCCGAAGCAGGCTCGCCATCTTCACCTCGTCCTCGACGATGAGGATCCGCATGCACCCATTGTGGCGCTCCAGATGAGAACGAGATGAGGGTCCGTTCTCATAGCCGTTTCATCTCCGACCTCTACCGTGGCCGCAGCGAACCAAGGAGGTTCATGATGAAGCGCAAGTTCGTGTTGATCGGCGCGGTCGTTGTGGTCGCCGGCGCCCTCTCGGCCGGGATCGGGATCGCGGCGTCGGGCGGCGACGAGCAGCCCCTGACCGGCTCCAACCTGGAGCAGGCCACCGACGCGGCACTCGCGCACACCGGGGGCGGCACGGTAGTCGAGACGGAGACCGGAGACGACGGCGCCGCCTACAGCGTCGAGGTCCAGCTGGACGACGGCAGCCAAGTCGAGGTCAATCTCAACTCCGACTTTCAGGTCATCGGCAGCGGTGCCGACGACGACGGGCCCGGCGACGACGAAGGCTCGGGCGACGACGACTAGCGCATGCGCCGCGTTTCGCTCCTCGCGCTCGCCGCTTTCACACTCCTCGTCTTCGCCGCATGTGGCGGGGACGAGGAGCCGAGCGCGACGACCCCGACTGGCACGGCAACCGCAGACGAGACTGGTGCCCCTCCGCTACCCCAGGGCAGCGAGCCCGCCAACCTCGACCCTGCGAACTTCGTGGCTGTGATCGACAACCCGTACTGGCCGATGGCACCAGGGAGCCACTGGGTCTACCGGGAAACCGACGCCGAGGGAGCCAGACAGCGCGTCGAGGTCACGGTCACGGACGAAACGAAGACGATTCTCGGGATCGTGGCCACGGTCGTGCACGACGTCGTCAGCGAGGACGGCGAGGTAGTCGAGGACACCTACGACTGGTACGCCCAGGACAGGTGGGGAAACATCTGGTACCTCGGCGAGGACACGAAGGAGTTCGACAAGGGCAAGGTGAGCACCGCAGGCTCGTGGGAGGCCGGCGTGGACGGTGGGGAGGCCGGCGTCGTCATGCCGGGAAGCCCGGAGGCCGGCCTCGCCTACCGGCAGGAGTACCTCGAGGGCGAGGCAGAGGACGCCGGGGAGATCCTGAGTCTCGACGAGCGGGTGAAGGTGCCGTTCGGGACCTTCACCGGCGTCCTGATGACGAAGGACTGGACGCCCCTGGACCCGGACCTCCTCGAGCAGAAGTTCTACGCAGAGGGAATCGGGCCGGTGCTCGCACTCGCCGTCTCCGGCGGGACCGACCGGGAGGAGCTGCTCAGCTTCCAGCCCGGCGGATAGTCTCCGGGCCATGCCCGAGCGGAGCCAGGAGGTCCTCGACCGTGAGTGGGGCGAGCTCGTCGAGGAGCACCGCCTCGCCATGCCGGGAGTGCAGGTCCTCTTCGCCTTCCTGCTGATCCTCCCGTTCCAGACCCGCTTCGAGAGGTTGTCGGACCAGCAGACGTACGTCTACTTCGCGGCGCTCCTCTGCGCGACGGTCGCAATCATCCTCCTGATCACGCCCACCGCCGCCCATCGCATTCGCTTTCGAGCACAGGACAAGGAGGCGCTGATCAGAATGTCGACGCGGGCGGCGATCGCCGCCACCGTCTTCATCGCCGCCGCCATGACCGCCTCCGTCTACCTGATCACGGACGTCCTCTTCGGCGAGCCGGCGACCGTGATCGTCGCGTCCGTGGTGACGGCTGGGTTCGTGACGTTCTGGTACGCGTTCCCGCTCTACCGGCGCTTCAAGCACCAGTAGCGGACAAGCCCAGCTCCTCGCGCACGAGCGCCAGCGCGCTGCGAAGACGCTCACGGTTCGCGGCCTCGTTCAGCCAGCCGCTCGCGCCCGAGGGATGCGGGAGGGGAACGGCGACGGCGTCGCCAAGCGGGTACCGCTCGCCGATGCACTCCGTGAGCCGGGCGCGACCGAGCAGGCGCCTTGCCGCGAGCCCGCCGACGAGAAGGACGAGCTCGGGCTCGAGAAGCCGAAGCTCCCAGTCGAGCCAGAACGCGCACAGGTTCATCTCTGCGGGCGTCGCGGGGCGATCACCCCGGCCCGAGGGATGCCTCCCCGGGTAGCAGCGCGTGATCGAGACGCAGTAGAACGTCTCGTAGAACGCGTCCTCGTCGAGCTCGAGCCAGGCTCGAAGCGTCCGCCCGGCCCGTCCGCGCCAGGGACGCCGCTCGACGCCCTCGACGACGCCTGGCGCCTGGCCGACGAGCAGGGCCCGCTGTCCCGCGCGGCCCTCGACGACGGGAAGCGACTCGAGCGGATAGCCGGCCTCCGCGCACGCGCGGCAGGCGCGGTTGTCCCGTTGCAGGGAGTCGAGCGACCGATACACGGAGCGACGCCGGATGCGCCGACGCTAGCTCTTCGCGCCCGCGATCGCACTGCCCGATCCCGAAACGCCGATACCATGGGCAGCCGCGGAGAGGTGTCCGAGTGGCCTAAGGAGCGCGACTGGAAATCGCGTACCCGGTGAAAGCTGGGTCGCGGGTTCAAATCCCGCCCTCTCCGCCTCGAACTCGCATAGATACACGGCTTGCACGCCCCGGCCACCCGAGCGAGGAGGGCCGGGGCGAGGCATCTTGCGGGGCGGTAACGGCTCGCTCCCCAGAGCCATCCCCCCGACGATGCCCCAAACGCCTTTGGTAGGCGCTTCTCCGAGCGCGGGTCGGTTCCGTCAGCCGCGTCGGTACGCGCGGAAGCCCGACACTAGGAGCGCCTACTGATGGGTGACCTCGCAGTTGACGAAGGTATCGTGTTCGCGGCCACCCCAGGCCTCGTCGTTGGAGCCGTCACCGCAGTTGATGAAGTCGCGCCCGTTGCCGCCGCGAATGGCGTCGTTCCCATCCTGCCCGTGGAGGTCGTCGTCCCCGGGGCCGCCATGCATCCAGTCGCCATCGGGACCGCCCTCGGCATGGTCGGAGCCGGAGCTGCCGCTGAGCCTGTCCGCCCCGCCTGAGCCCTCGATCCGGTCGTCTCCGACGCCGCCGAACACGTGATCGTCACCCTTCGAACCTTTCAGGAGCGTGTCGTCGCCGAGGTAGCCGTAGATGTGATCGTCGCCGTACAGCCCCCGGAAGGTGTCTCGCGTGTTCGCGCAGATCCGAGACCCGTAGATCGTGTCGGCGTGCTTGTGCCCGTCAGCGCGGTGGCCGGAGCAGGTGCGCCTGAAGTCGATGACGTCCGGGTGCGCGGCAGCGCTCCCGGCGGCGGTCAGAGCAAGGACGATGCCGATGCCGACGCCCAGGCCAAGGCCGAGAAGGGTTGCGCGCCCTTCGCCGGCGCGGCTGGCGGGATCGACCATGAAGAGCCTCCTTCCGGGGAAGCTCAAGGGTAGCGCGCGGAGGAAGCCCCATCTAGGGACAACCTTCGCGCCCTATCCCTGCGCGGCGACGACGAACTCGGCCACGTTCTGAATCTCCTCCTCGGAGAGCTGGCCGCCGAAGGCCGGCATGGCGCCACCGCCGTTCGTCACCTGCTCGACGACGCCGTCGAGGTCCAGGGTGGAGTCGTCGAGATTCGGGCCCACCGCGCCGCTCGTGCCGGCTTCTTCGAGCGTGTGGCAGCTGCCGCAGTTCGCCACGAACACGGTCTCTCCCGCCGCCGCATCACCTTCGCCGCCCTCAACAGGCTCGGTGGCTGCGGGCTCGCCGCCCTCCTCCGCGCCTTCGGCCTCGTGGCCCTCGCCGACCAGCTCGACCGTGGCCAGCATGATGACGACGAGCGCGACCGCCACCGCGGTGAAGACCCCGATGTTGCGCCCGGGGAAGCCCGGATCGCGCCGTGGGATCACGATCGAGACGACGAGGCTGAAGACGACGAGGACGAGGGCTGCGACCCCGAGGATGACGTCGTTTCGGCTCACCGGCGCCTACGATAACCCGTCCGTGCGTCGCGTCGGCATCCTTGTCGTCGCCGGCGGGGCGCTCCTTGTCGCCGTCGGTCTGACGCTCGCCCAGGTTGGCGAGGAGCCGGGCGTGCTCCCGAACTGGCAGGCGCTCGTCCTCGGCCTCGTGCAGGGGCTGACCGAGCTCCTGCCCATCTCGTCTTCCGGCCACCTCATTCTCGTGCCGTGGTTCTTCGACTGGGACTACCTCGAGACTCACGACGAGTTCAACCAGACGTTCGACGTCGCCCTCCACGTCGGGACGCTCGCCGCCGTCGTCGCCTATTTCTGGAAAGACGTCGTCACGCTGGTGTCCGCGTGGATCGGAAGCGTGCGCAAGCGCCGGATTCAGACCCCGGACGAGCGGATCGCCTGGTTCGTCGCAGTCGCGACCGTGCCGGCGGCGGCAGTCGGCGCGCTCGGCGAGAACGTCATCGTCGACCAGCTCGGCGAGCCCTGGCAGATCGCGTTCTTTCTCGCCTTCTTCGGGGTGCTCCTGTGGGTGGCGGACCGGACGCCGACGAGACGGCAGATGAGCGACCTCGGGCTCGGCACGGCCGTCGTCGTCGGCTTCGCGCAGAGCCTCTCGCTGATGCCGGGAGTCTCACGGTCGGGGATCACGATCACGGCCGGGCGGTTTCTCGGGCTCGATCGCGACTCGGCCGCGCGCGTCTCGTTCCTCCTGCTGATTCCGATCACGTTCGGAGCCGTCCTCTGGAAGGGAGTCACGGACGTCCTTCTCGGCGACCTGCCGCCGGGATCGGCAGGCCCCTTCGTGGTCGGCGTGCTTGCCTCCGCGGCGAGCGGGCTCCTCGCCATCTGGGCGCTGCTCGGCTACGTGCGGAGCCACACCTACACGGTCTTCGTCGTGTTCCGGCTCGCAATGGCAGCGTTCATCCTCCTGCTGATCGCGACGAATATCCGCGAAGCGACGTTCTAAACTCTCCAGGGAAGGAGGAACGACGGCAACGCTGGCGAGAATTGCACCGCGAGCGGCCCGCGGTCGGCTCGCGTTGGTGCTCTGGGCGCTGCTTCTGGCTGCCGCCGTAGTGATCGTCGCGACGTGGGTCGCCGGCGAGATCGCCGAGAGCCAGGAGCGCGACACCGTCGACACGCGCCTGGCCGCCAACCTGCGCTTCGGCCGCGAGGAGTTCCGCGACGCGCTCGAGGACGCCAGGGTGAAGGCCGAGCGGGTCGCCGCCTCTCCCGAGGTCCAGCGCGCGCTGGCGGAGAAGGACGAAGAGGCGGCGCAACGGATCGCCGACGACGAGGGAGACATCGGGCTCATTGCGGCGGGCAGGCTGCTCGCCGGAAATGAGTCGTGGCCCGCGAGCAGAGTCGTGGACGTCGGCGACGGCGAGGACCAGGTCGGGCGCGTCGTCGTGGGCGTGCCGCTCGACGACGCGCTCGCCGAGCGCCTCGCGGGCTCCACCGCGCAGCTCGACACCGACGTCCTCGCGATCGCCGACCAGGGGCGGATGCTCGCGACGTCGGGAACGCTCGAGCCGAGCGCGACGCTGCCGGCCGGCGAGCAGGGGTCGACCGAGCAGGACGGGGAGACGTACCGTTTCGTCTCGACCCCGCTCCTCGAGGACACCGGGGTGAGCCTCGCGGCACTTTCCTCGGAGGCGCCAGTGGCGGCCGCGGTCGAGAGGACTCAGCGCCGGGCGTTCCTGGCCGCCCTCGCCACTGTCGGGCTCGCCCTACTCGCCGCCGGGACGATCGCGTGGGCCCAGCGGCGCCGCTCGGCCGAGGCGCGGGCAGCCGAGGAAGCCGACCAGCGCCGGCGCTCGAGCGACGTCCGGCGCGGTGGCGACGAGCAACGGGTGAGGGAAGCCGTGGCGCTCGTCGGCGAGGCCCTGGCCGCGACGCACGACCCGGAGGCGCTGCTCCCCGTGATCCTCCAGAGCGCCATCGAGGCGACCGGGGCCGCCGGCGCGCGTCTCGTCAGCGGCGGAACGGAGGTCGTGCGGGCCGGTCGCCCGGAGGAGGGCGGCGGGCCGCTCACGCTCATGCTGGGGACCGACCAGGACGGCATCGGCCGGCTGCTCCTCTACCCCCCGCGCGACGGCACGTTCGACGAGGAGTCCGAGCAGCTCGCGCACTGGCTCGCGGCCCAGGCCTCCATCGCCATCGAGAACGAGCGCCTCCACCGCACCGTCAAGCGCCAGGCGATCACCGACGAGCTCACCCAACTCGCCAACCGCCGCCGCTTCACGGAGACGCTCGCCGTCGAGGTTCGCCGCGCAGAGCGCTTCGGCGACCCGCTTGCGCTCGTCCTCGCCGACCTCGACGACTTCAAGCTGATCAACGACCAGTACGGCCACCAGGCAGGGGACGAGGTGCTCCGCCGCTTCTCCGACGTCCTGCGCGAGAACGTGCGCGACTTCGACCTGCCCGTGCGCTACGGCGGCGAGGAGTTCGCCGTCCTCCTTCCCGAGACGGGCCTGGACGGCGCCGAGCAGCTCGCCCGGCGGCTCCAGAACGCGCTTCTCCGCCTGCGCCTGCCCGAGATCGGAGGCGACAAGCCGCCCGTGACGGCGAGCTTCGGCGTCGCCGCCTTCCCGGCTGCCCGCAGTGCGGAGGAGCTCCTCTCGGCGGCCGACGGGGCCCTCTACCGGGCCAAAGCGGCCGGGAAGAACCGCGTCGCGTCCGCATGACCGCTGGAATTCGGTAGAGAAAGTTGGCACCAAGCCTGATATAAGGAACTCGATGGACTGCCGGGTATGCGGCCGCCAGTTCGATCCGCTGGGCTTCCAGGTCACGGTGCCTGGGCTTCCGCATGGCTACGACCGGGTGGACTGCGCGCTCGAGGCGAGCGAGCTCGACCCGCCTTCGCCCCGGGCCGTCGAGCCCGTTCCCTCAGTCGTCCGGGCGCTGCCCGCGACCGTCGCCGTCGTCCCGGCGCTTGCCGCCGGACCGGGGCTCACCCCGATGGTGAGGGCCGAGAGCCTCCGCCCTCAGCTCTTCGCCGGCGCGAACCTCGCGCTCCTCGCGGCCGGAACGGCGGTCACGATCTATCTCTGGCTGCGGGTGTTCGGCGCGGATGCAGGGCCCTTCGCGTTCCCGGCCGCAAGCGCGTCCGAGGCCTTCGGGAGGACGAGCGTCGCCGCAACGATCGACCTCACGCAGGAGACCCAGATCCGGCCCGAGCCCGAGAACACCATTCGTGGCGCGGCCGCTCCGCCCGCCACCGTCGACCCGGTGGCGCCGAGCGCCTCGGACGGCGGCGGGACGCTGGTCTCCGATCCCTCGCCCACGAAGGAGCCAGGCGCTCGGAGGAACGGAGGCCCGGTGGTGCGGCCGGCGCCGCCTTCGCCTCCCCCCGAGCCTCCTTCCGAGCCCGGCCCTCCCCGGTCGGCTCCCGCGCCGACGTTCCCGGTTCCCTCGTCGCCGCCTGACGACCGAGTCCCCGGCCCCGCGCTCCCCGGCGGCCCGAGCCCGGAGCAGCCTGGGCTGCCCGGCGGCGGCCGGCCCTAGCTCGTAGCGCAAAACCCAGCGCCGGCGCCGGTCGTGTAGACAACCGGTGAGAGCATGCGCTGGGTTGCCGTCGTCGTCGTCTCCCTCGTTGGCATCGCCCTGGGGGTCCTCGGCCTGCTGCTGGTTCGCGAGGACGAGCCCGAGGAGCTGCTCCCGGACCTCCGACAGCCCGCGCCCGCGGGCCTCGAGATCGTCGAGGACGGCGACAGCTACCGCCTGATCTTCGCCTCGGCCGTCGCCAACGCCGGGCCCGGCCCGCTCCTGATCGAGGGCGAGCGCCCGGGCCGCGAGACGCCCACGATGAAGGTCCGGCAGCTGGTGCGGCGCACCGACGGCACGGAACGGGCGAGTCCCGTGGCGCTAGAGCTTCGCTACGTCGAGGCGGAGACCGGAGGTCGCTGGCGGCTGCCCGGCCTCCTCCGCATCGAGCTCCGGAGCGTGGTGGACGGGGAGCTCGTGAAGGCCGGCGAGACCGAAGGGACCTGCATCGGCGACGGCTCGGAGATCGACCCTGAGACTCGCGCCGAGGGCGAGCCGGAGCGACCGGTCTGGACCGACGGATGCGGTCGCGACCAGCCGGGCCTCCTCACGGTGCTCGAGGGGATGTCGCCCGGATACGGGATTCGAGCCGAGCCCGCCCGGGACGGCCGGTTCGTCGACGTGACGAACGTCTCCCCCGGACGCTACGTCCTCGTCCAGCGGGCGAACCCGGAGCAGGCGCTCGAGGAGAGCGACTACGAGAACAATGCGTCGTCGGTTCTCATCCAGCTCAGGCGCGCGGGTGCGATCCCAAGCGTCCGGGTGCTCGCCCGCTGCCCCGGCACCGACGTCTGTGGGACTGCTAGCCGAGGTTAAGGTCACGTTAGAGCCGAGCCCGCCCCAGGGATGCCTCGCGCGCGCGTCGTTACGGTGAAGAGAACGCGGAGCAGAATGACGCTGCGTCGCGGCGGCTCAAGGCTTCATTCTGGTTCGCGTTCTCGAAGGCAGGAAGGCTCATCGTGCTCGATCCGCTCATCGATCTCCTCAACTCGAGGACTCCCGTCTACCCGCCGTTGGGGGCGATCCTGGTCATCGCCGGCCTCTTTGGGTTGGCCTGGCTCGTCGCCCGCTCGAGCGGCTGGGTAGCGCTGCGCGTGCTCACCTGGCACGACGGCCGCCACAGCGACGGCGACCTCGAGGCGACCGGCAAGATGGTCAACCTGAAGCGGCGCGAGACGCTCGTCTCCATCATCAGAGCCGCGATCATCTACGTCGCCTTCGGCGCGGCCATCATCCTCTCCATCGGCCAGCTCATCGGCGGCGTCGATCGCCTGACGGCCATCGCCGGCGCCTCGTTCCTCGTCATCGTGGCGGGTTTCGCCACGCAGAGGATCCTCGCCGACGTCATCGCCGGGCTGACCATGTTCGTGGAGCGCTGGTTCTCGGTCGGCGACACGGTCGCCGTGCAGGCGGGGCTCGAGCTCCAGGGAGTCGTCGAGGAGGTCACCCTCCGGCACACGCGCCTGCGCTCGGTGACCGGCGAGGTCATCCACATCCACAACTCGCAGATCCAGGCCGTCCGCGTGCTGCCCCGGGGCGTGAAGGAGCTCGCCATCGAGCTCTTCGTGAGCAAGCGCGACGAGGGCGAGCAGCTCGTGCACGAGGTGGCCTCGATCCTGCCGGTCGGCCCGACGACGCTCGTGCGCAGGCCGTGGGTCGAGCAGGTCGACGAGCTGTCGGCCACCCTCACGCGTATTCGGATCCGCATCACGGTTGCGCCGGGCCGCGAATGGCTGGTCGAGGGGTTCTTCTCCGACCTGCTCAAGGAGCAGGCCGGGGAGTCGCTGATCGTCCACGGGCCGGTCGTCCTCGCGGTGGACGAGCGGGCGACCTGGAGCTTCGCCCGCGCAAGCGGCGCCACGCGCGGCAGCTTTGCCCGGGCGCGCCGAACGCCCGTCGGCGTCGAGTAGCGGCGAGGAGCACCCAGCGGGCACGATTCGGGCCGACATGGTGCGACTCGTCACCCTCACCCTGGTCGCCGCCCTGGTCGCCGCGGCCTGCTCGGCCGATCCGCCGGCGGGGGAGCAGCTGGGCGAGCTCGGCGAGGAGCTCGTCCCGCCGGGCAGCGAGCTCCTCGAGACGCGCGAGGGGTCGTGCCCTCAGATCGCGGGCAACCCTTCGTGCGCGCGCGTCTTCTTCACCTCCGGCCTGCCGGAGGACGAGCGGGCCGACGCGCTCGAGGACGCCGCCGGCGCGGCGGGCTGGGAGGTCGTCTCGCGGGAGCCGCGCTCCGACGGGATCCTGATCGAGCTCGCGCGGGAGGGTTACCGGGCGTTCGCCGCCATCTGGGAAGACGAGCGGGCGGCAGCGTGCCAGGCCGAGCCGGATCCGGACTGCGCCGACGAGCTCCAGCTGATCGAGGACGTCTGATCAGTCGGCCGCCAGGAGCGGCCCCAGACGGGCGATGCCCTCCTCGAGCCGTTCCTCGGTGGCCTGGCTGTACGAGATGCGGAAGTTGCGCTCGCCCCCGTCGCCGCTGAAGAAGGGCGCGCCGGGCACCACGGCCACGCCCGCGTCGAGCGCGCGTCGGGCCACGTCGACGCCCCGGCCTTCGGCGAGCTCGAGCCACGTGAAGAACCCGCCCTGCGGGCGCGTCCACGTGACCCGGCCGCCGGCGTGGCGCTCGAGGGCGCCCATTGCGGTGTCCCGGCGCGAGCGGTAGAGCTCCCGGGCTCTGGAGATCTGCTCGTCAAGGTAGCCGCGGCGGCCGTACTCCTCGAGCAGCCGCTGGCCGAGCGCGCCCGCGCACTGGTCGGTGTTCTGCTTGGCCCAGACCAGCTTGGAGACGAGCTCGGCCGGGCCGGCCGCCCAGCCCAGGCGAACGCCGGGGAAGAAGGTCTTCGAGAACGTCCCCGCCTGGAGCACGACGTCGGGGCCGAGGCTCAGGAGCGTCGGCGGCGCCTCGCCGTCGTAGCGAAGCTCCCGGTAGGCCAGGTCCTCGATCACCAGCAGGCCGTGGCGGCGGGCGAGCTCGACCAGCGCCTCCCTCCGCTCGGCGGAGAGCGTCACGCCGGCGGGGTTCTGGAAGTCGGGGATCGTGTAGAGGAGCTTCGGCGCCGGCCCGGTCGCCAGCAGCCGCTCGAGCTCGTCGACCTCGAGGCCGTCCTCGTCGACCGGAACACCGCCGACCTCGGCCTCGAAGCTCTGGAACGCCATGATCGCGCCCAGGTAGGTCGGGGCCTCCACGAGCACGCGATCGCCCTTGTCCACCAGCGCCTTGCCGAGGAGCTCCAGCGCCTCGATCGCTCCGCTCGTCAGCATCAGCTCGTCCTCGTCGGGACGCGGGCCTTCGCGCTCGATCCGATCGCCGACGTAGTCCCGCGGCCCGGCGAGCCCGTTGGTGGGCGCGTACTGGAACGGCGAGGCGTCTCCGCGCTCGGCTAGCTCCCGCAGGATCTCCGCGACGGCGGCCCCGGGGAAGGTCGCCGGATCCGGGAAGCCTCCGGCGAACGAGATCACGTCCTCGGCTCCGGCGAGCGCGAGGATCTCGAGCAGGCCCTCGCCCGCACCGCCGCGCGTGCGCGCCGCAAAGAGCTCGTCCCAGCGCCGAAGCTCGGGCTCGACCGCCACGCCGGAATTCTGTCAGGCGGAGGGTGGCGACGCGGGATCGGTGCGGTCGAGGAGCCTCGCCTCGACCCGGCGAGAGCGGGCGCGGAAGGCGAGCCAGAGGAGAACGAGCAGGAGGACGACCGGGCTCAGCACGATCAGGAGGAAGAGCGCGATCGTCCCGGCCGCGGCCAGGAAGTCGCGCGCGTTCCTCGCCGCTCCGGCGGCGCCGCCTTCGTCCTCCTCCTTCGTCGCCGCCTCGCGCGTGTGCAGCACGAGCGCGAGCTCGGACGTCGCGGCCTCCCGGCGGTCGGCGAGATTGGCGCGCTCGAGGTCGTCGATCGCGTTCTCATGGCGTTCGATCTGGAGCCTCGCGCGCAGCTCCTCTTCGGGAGTCAAGGTGCCGCTTGCCAGCTTGAGCTGAAGCTCGCGGATGGCCCGCTCGAGCCGCTCGATGCGGAGATCGCGCTTGTCGATCCCCGTCTGGAGGTCCACGGTCGCAACGCGCTCGCCAGTGACCGTGCCGAGGTCGCCGAGGCGCACGACGGCGTCCTCAACGCGCCCGACCGGGATTCGGAGCGCGAGCTCGGCCCTACCTTCGTTCCCCTCCGTATCGATGTCGGAGGCGGCAACCCAGCCGCCCAGCTCGCGCGTGACGGCCATCGCCTCCGCAGTGGCGTCCGAAAGCTCGTCGGCGCCCGGCACGCGTACCTCCATCCAGAGGCTGACGTCCGTCGCCCGGCCGCGTGGGGTAAGGGACGCTTCTCCCGTGTCGGCCAGCGGCGCCAGGGTCACTCGTCGCTCCTTGGGCGCGTACCCCTCGGTTGGCTGCGCCACGACAGGCGGCAAGTCCGCGGCGCCCTCATCGATCTCCGTTGGCGCAGCCGGCGCGGCGTCGTCCCCCATCTGAGGCTCGCTTCCTGTGAAGACGACGCCGGCCGCCACGCCGGCCACCGCCAGAAGCACGAACGCCAGCGCCAGCGCCGTGCGCCGCCGCGGGAGGACCCGGGGTCGGCGCACAGGCTGCTCGGAGAGCTCGCCAACCCGGGCGCGCAGCGGGGCAGGCGCCGCCGTCGCGCCCGCGCGCAGCTCCCTGACGAGGCCCTGGACGAGCGCCTCCCGCTCTCCCTCGGGAACGGCGCCGCCCAGGAGCTCCTCCAAACGGTCCGGAGCGAGCGGGTCAGTCGTGGGCATCGACGGCCAGCCTCCCTTCCAGCTTTTCGAGCGCTCGCGCCAGCCGCATGGAGCAGGCCGAGCGGCCGATGCCGAGCACGTGTGCAGCGGTGTCGGCGTCGAGGTCGAGCACGATCCGGAGAGCGAGAACCTCGCGCTCGCCGGCGCTGAGCGTGGCAAGCGCGGCGTCGAGCTCGGGCGAGAAGCCGAGCTCCGGCGCCGGCTCCTCGGCGCGCTCCTCGACGGCGTAGCGGTCTTCGCGGCGGCGGCGGCGGGCCTCGCTTCGAAAGTGGTCGAGCGCGACGTTCCTGCCGATGCGGCAGAGCCACGTGCGCTCCGAGCTACGGCGGGGGTCGTAGCGCCGCCACGAGCGGAAGGCCTTCTCGAAGGTCTCGGCCGTCAGGTCCTCGGCGAGCGTGTGGTCGGCGGTGAGCATGAGCAGGTAGCGGTGCACGTCGTTCAGGTGCTCCTCCGCGACCACGGCGAAGCTCCGCCTGAGCGGGGCCCGCCTCGGCAGCGGCGGCGCGAGCGCGTTCACAGCTCTCATACGTCGTAGGACCTGCGCTTCGTCACACAGGTTCCGAGAAGTGTCTACGAGCTGGTCGCGGGCTGCGGCTCGTCGAGGATCGCCCGCCGGCGGCGCTTGCGGAGCCGCTCGGCCAGCACGTAACTACCGAGAACGAAGACGATCGCCGCACCCTGGCACAGCAGCCCCTCCCAGGTCGGGAAGATCCCGAGCCACAGGCCGGCCCAGTAGGGAAGGCGAAGCCCTTCGACCGGCGTGACCGACACCCAGCCCACGACCTGGAGCGTCTGCACGGTCGTCCCCACCATGACGACGAGCACCCAGAGGATCAGGAGCCCGGTCGCCATCAGCATCCTCTTGTGAGGCAACTTCCGCTGCAGCCGAATGGTCAGGACGCCGACGGCCAGCGTCGCGGCCAGGCCGATGGCGACGCCGGCGAGCACCAGGGGAGCTCCAGCCTCGAGGACGATCGCCTGCAGGAAGAGCACCGTCTCGAAGCCCTCGCGGTAGACGCTTGTGAACCCGAGCATGGCAAAGCCCACGAGCTGCGCGGCGGCTACGCCGACCCCGATCCCGAGGATCTTCTTCTTCCTGCTATGGAGGCCGGCGAGGTGCTCGCTCCAGTACACGCGGTGGTAGAACCAGTTGAGGATGAGGAGCAGCGCGGCGATGGCGACGAGCGAGACGATCGCCTCCAGCTTCTCCCCGTACCGGCTGAGGCTCCCGAGCACCGTCTGCGCGATCCCCCACGTCGCGACGCTCGCGACGAAGGCCACACCCGCGCCGGCGAGGAGCGGCTTCCGGAGCGATGCCTGGGCGCCTGTCATTCCCGCCATCAGCGCCGCGAGGATGAGCACGGCCTCCAGGCCTTCGCGGAAAACGATGACCGCCGTGTTGGAGACGACCGCGAAGGTCGACGTCGGCCCGGCGCCGACGGCCGCCTCCGCGTCGGCGAGGGCGCTGTCGAGCGCCGCACGAGTCTCGGCGACCTCCGCCGCCCCGGCCTTGCGCTTCACGAGCTGCGCGAGCCCCGGGAGCCCGTCGGCGCCGTACCAGAAGAGACCCTCCACCTCGACGAAGAGGTCGTTGGCAAGGCCGCGGAGCCGCTGTTCCGGGCCGAACTCGAAGAATGCGTAGGCCTCGAGCCGTGCCTGCTCGGCCTGCGAGAACTGGCCGGCGGCCATCGCCAACTCGAGCCGATCGAGGGTCGCCGAGATGACGTCGAAGTCTGCGGTCGCCCCGGCGTCCTTCCATTTGTCAGGGTAGAGCGAGTCGATCAGCCCGAGCGCCTCGTCCGTCGCTGCCTGCACCTCGGCGGGGTCGGCGACCGTGTCGCGCCGCGCGGCAGCGGCGAGATCGGCCCCGAGCCCGTCGAGAAGCTCACCGAGCCGCCGCGTTCCCTCCTCGTCCTCGAGTACCAGCAGGTGCTCGAGGTCGCCGAGCGCCTGTGCGGCGCCGTCGCGGAAGGTCACCGCCTCCTGGATCTCGAAGTCGAGCGTGACCTCCCCGTCCTTGACGCCGCGTTCGTATTCGATCGGGACCAGGGCGAGGAAGCGCTGGAGCTGTCCGGCGCGGCGCAGCTCGTCCTCCGCGGACAGGGGCGCGGCCCGGAAGCCCTCGAGCACCGCCTCGATCGTGGACTGGGCGTTCTCGACGCCTGCGTCGTCGCCCGCCTGTGCCGCTGCGACGAGATCCTCGAAGGCGGCTGTCGCGCCGGCAGCCTCGCCAGCCGACCGCTGCTCGGCGTAGGCAGCTGCGAGCAGAGCGAAGTACCCGCGAGCCAGCGCCGCTCCACCAGAGCGGCTGATGTCGAAACCCTGCCCACTCGCGGCGGAGACCGTGTCGAGCGAGGCGCGCAGCCGAGCCTGGTACGTGTCGAGCAAGTCCGCGCGCACCGCCGCCGCGGCCGGGCTCGCGGCCATCCGGCCTTCGGCGAGCGCCTGCAGTGCGAGCGTCCCGTCGGCGCCCGGCCGTGTGAAGCGGGTCGGCTTGCGGAACTCCCGGACGAGGAGCCACGTCCGTGCCTCCTCGACGTCGCCGGCGACCGCCGCCGCTGTCGCCCGCTCGAGCGCCTCCCCGAGGATCGCTGTCCAGGCGGTGGCGCGCGCGATCTCGAGCGCCACCGAGTCCTCGACGGCCGCGGCCTCGACGGCGGCGGCGAGGCCGGGCGCTGCGGCCGGGCCGAGGGCGCCGAGCTCGTAGGCCGCCGCCTCCCGAGCCAGCCGCTTCGCTCGAGCCGGCTCGCCGAGGACGAGCGCCCGCTGGGCCTCGGCCAGGGTTGTGCGAACGTCGGCCGCTGCCTCCCAGGGCTCCCGCGTGGCGGCCGAGGCGACCCCGGCGAGGGCGAGAGCGACGGCGGCCGTCGCGACGACGATGAGCGGGCGCGTCATCGACTACTGCTCGATCGGCACCCCGAGCTCGGCTGCCGCCTGGGAGACCTGGCCGGCGATCGCCGTCGCGCGGTCCTGCGCCTCCGTGCCGAGCACCTCGGCCTGTTCGGGCGCAAAGCGCTCGCCGGACTGCTCCCGTGCGTAGAGATCCTCGACGAAGGCACGCAGGTCGGTCAGCTCCCGTCCTGTCTGCTCCGCCTGAGCCGGGTCGACCTCGGCAAGCCGCTGCTCGACCCCTGCGAAGATGACTTCGAGGCCCGTGAGGATGTCGTTGATGTCCGACAGTCGCGAGACGACGTTGAAGGACTCCGACTCGGAGCTGTCGCCGAGGACGAAGCGCGACTCCTTCCACTGGCCGAAGTACTCGCTCATCGTCGGCACCATCACGACCAGCGCCGTGAACGCGTCGGACTCGCTCGGCTCCCATGCCTCGCCCTCCGCGGCGAGCTCGTCGGCGTACCGATCGAACGCCTCCGCGGACGCCAGGAGGAGCGCCGCGTCCGGCAGCACCTCACCGAAGTCCTCGGTGCCGTTTCCGTCGAGGTCGACCGGGGTGCTCTGCGGGAGCCCGGCCGGGAGCGTGCCCCAGAGCGCGCCCTCGGTCAGGTTGAAAAGGTTGCCCGGCTGCGCCAGCGTCGTACCGTCGGACAGCTCGAGGTCGAACGGCACCGCGCTCTCAGGATCCTCGGCCGCACTCGAGCCCGCATCGAGGATGACGTCGTACTCGGCCAGCGATGGGGTGCCGGCGACGACGCCCTCCATGCGCTCGTAGTAGGGATTGCCCTCGACCCAGTCCTCCTTCATGCCCTCGAGGAGCGGGACGAGCTCGTCGGCGTTCTGGCTCCAAACCTTCTCGTAGTCGAACCCGGCCGCCTCGGCGAGGTCGTGATAAGCCTGCGCGTCGTCCGCGAACTCGGCGGTGAAGCCCGTCAGCAGCTCGGTGTGCTCCTCCAGATACTCCTTGACGCCGCTGAGCTCGGCCGGGGCTCCGGGTTCGGCCTCGGTCGTCGGGGCCGCGGCGGTCATCGCCTCCGCAGCCGGCTCGTCGTCTCCCCCACAAGCCGCCAGGGCGGCCACTGCAAGCGCCGCCGCAACCAGCGACGCGATCGATATCCGGTTCACTCCGTTTCCGTTCCTCCCGTCGAAGTAAGGCGCACCTTACAACAGGCGTGAGGAATGTGGGACAACCTGCCGCGACGCGGCCGATCCGTCCGATCGGCATACTCGCGCCGATGGCGCTCGACGCCGACGACCGGCTCCGGCTCGACTACGAGCAGACGACCCAGTACCTGCGGACGCTCATCGACGTGCGTTTCCGCCTGCTGGCGTTCGTGCCCACGGTCACCGGGGTCGCGGTGGCGGTCATCGGGCAGCCCCGACCGGCCGCGGAGCTGCTGGGCGTCGGCGTGCTCGGCCTCCTCGCGACGCTCGGCATCTTCGTCTACGAGCTTCGGAACACACAGATCTCCGGAACGCTGATCCGCCGTGCCGCCGAGCTCGAGCGCCAGCTCCAGCTGCCGTCGTCTCTCGGCGCGCAGCGCTCCGGCGGCCTGTACACGGAGCGTCCGGGAATCAACATCCAGCTGCTCGGCTTCCTCCCCGTCTCGCACGGCCTCGGGCTCGCGCTCGTCTACTCGGCCGCCATCGCCGGCTGGAGCTACCTGGTCGCCTGGGGAGGGTTGCGCGCCGTCGAGGCGCCCGAGGCCCAGGCGGCGGGCGCGGCGCTCGGTGCAGTTGCCGGCGTGGTCGTCCTCTTCGAGGTCGAGCGGTTCCACCGCCGCGCGGGCTGGCGCGCGGAGCGCCCCGCGTAATTCTGGACTTGTGGGGGTGCGTGGGTGCCTAAGAACTGGACCGGCAGAGGAAGTCCGACGCGGCGCTTCGTGCTCACGGGGGTTCCTGCGGGTCCCCGCGCCAGGCGAGCTAGAGTCGAGAGGTGACTGAGGACGTCGACGAGGCACTCCGACTCGCGGGACGCGTGCGGGGTTGGCTCACGCAGGACGAGGCAAGAGCCCTGTTCGAGGCGGCGAGGGGCTGCACCGGGCGCGGCGTCATCGTGGAGATCGGCTCGTGGAAGGGAAAGTCGACGATCTTCCTCGCCCGAGGCTCGCAGCTCGGAGCCGCAGTCCCCGTGTACGCGATCGACCGCCACCGCTCGCCCAGGTTCGAGGTCTTCCTGCGCAACATCCGTCGCGCCGGCGTCTCCGACCTCGTTCGCCCGATTCGCGCGCGCTCGCAGGATGCCGCAGACGACTTTCGCGAGCCGGTCGAGCTGCTCTTCGTCGACGGTGCGCACGACGAGCAGCTCGTGCGCTCGGACTTCGACAAGTGGGTGCCGAAGGTCATCGAAGGTGGCATCGTCGCGTTCCATGACACAACCTGGCATTCGGGCCCGCGCAGGGTGGTCGGCCAGCGCCTCTACCGCTCGGACTCGTTCAGCGATGTCCGTTTCGTGAAGGGCTCGTTGACCATGGGGCGCAAGGTCGCAAGAAACACACGAGCGGATCGGACGCGCGCCCGGCTCCAGCTCGGAAGGAAGACGGCGTTCTGGCTCGTCACCCTTCCGGCGGCCAAGGCTCGGCACAGACTGCCGAGGTCACTTCGCCGGCTCGGCCGCCGTGCGATCGGGCTCGGCGGAAGCCGCGGAGGTCGTCGCCGCGAGGATGACCCACGAACGTGAATGGGCGCAGCTGGTATCGAACATGCCTGCTCAGCAGCTGTTTCTAGACGACGAGTCCCCCGCTACGTCGCACGCCGGCTGGCCTCAGCGCGCAGCCGCTCGGCCACCGCGACGTCGAAGAGGACCCGCCGGGCCGTGACCAGCTCCGGGTCGATCCGCAGCGCTTCCTCGGCCTCCGCCCGCGCCTCGGCGTGATCCCGGGCGTCAAGATGGACCCGGGCCCGCAACGCGCGGGCCCGGTGGTGCCGGGGGCGTCGAGCCAGGAGGTCGTCGAGCATGGCGCCGGCGACGTCGGGATGCCCGGACTCGAACTCGGTGCGCGCGAGCAGAAACGTCCCGGGCCCTTGCGGGTCCGCCGCAATAAGCGGCTCCAGGATCTGCCGCGCCTCGTCCCAGTCCCGGCGGCTCAGTGCAGCCCTCGCCCGATCGAACTCGGTCGGCGGCTCGGCTCCCGACGGGGGCGTGCGGCGGGCGCGCCGGGGTTCAACGGCGCCTGCGCCGCTCAACACCTTGGTGACGGTGCGATCCATCCGGAACCGCGGGAGCATGGTGTCCGGGCTACCCGGCGTCGGCTCGTAGGAGTCAGCTTGCGACGCGACGCCGAGGATGTCGACGAACTCGACGGCCGTCTCCTGCAGCTGCTCGAGCGCCTGGTCGCGGCTCCCCTTGTCGAGGAGCAGGTGGACCCGCGATAGGGCGAGCATCAGCTGCGCGGTCCGATCGATCCCCGGGAGGGCGACCGCGTCGTGGTAAGCCAGGCACTCCTCGAGCGTCGCCTCGGTGAACGGGTCGTACGCCGCCACGTTCTCCGGGACGGTCTTGACGGTGGTGTAGACCGAGCTGCTCGCGACCTGACCCTCCCAGCGGAAGTAGTCCGCGAGATAGCCCATGGTGACCCTGATCCACGGCAGCCGGTCGTAGAAGAAGTCCTGGTGGATCAGCGTCGATGCGCCGCCGATGAGCGCGGGATAGAACTGACGCGAGACGTGGGCATTGAGCTCACGGGACTTGCAGACGTCGATGAATGCGAGCTCGACCGGCGAGCCGTCCCAGCTCATCTCCGTGAGGTCACCAATGTGCAGGTCGATGAGGTCGCGGTGGGGTGCGATGTTCTGCTCGAGCATCGGGACGAAGCTCTCGCCTAGCACGTACTCCACCCCGCCGTAGATCCGGCGACGCTCCGCAGCTGGGTGGGCGGGTGCCGGGTGGTAGCCCAGCTCGTACCCGTGGATCGGCTTGCCCGATGGGAAGCGCGCCAGCGTGAGGTCCGCGAGCGCCGGGTTCGCCACCATTCCCTTTGCCTCGGCCATAAGGGAGGACCCGAGGAAGCTGCCGCCGTCGACGATCGCACCGTCACCCCTCCAGGTCCGACGCACGATCTCGGACAACATTGCGCGCTCCGCGCTGGTTAGCATGCCGGGCGACGGCTCCCCGGACTCCTCGGCCGCCGTCGCCGCCGGCAGGTCGAGGGACTGCAGGAACGCGCCGCCGGCCACCCGATCCGCGGGCCTCGTGTTGGTACTCCTCATGCCACCTCCCGGGTTGTGGGACACGGTACCCGGCCAAGCCCATGTGATCAGCTCAGGGCGGCTGTAGCCGAACGGAGAGAAGGCCCGCGAAAACGCAGGCCTTCTCCCTCCATCGAACTGACGCGGCGAGCTGTTACGCGCGGACGAGTCCGTTCGTCTTGTGCACGATCACCTCTCCGCCCGAGATCTTGGGCGGATTCGGAAGTGCCGTCTCCAGCTTCTCGTCGCGCACCCATGTGGCTGCGACGCGAGTCGATTCGTCGGCCTGGGCCGAAGTATCGAAGAAGCTGATCGACCGCATGACGCCCTCGCCGGCCTCGAAGAGGTAGTACCCGCTGAAGCCCGGCACCTTGCTCAGGCGGGGCAGCAGGCTTTCCCCGAACTTCTTGGTCAACTCGTGGGTGCGACTCTTGTCGACACCCTCGTAGCGTCTCACGGTGGCATTCATGTGATGCTGGCCCTCCTCCTCCCTCCGCTCGTCGAGCGAGACGTCGAGCAGGGTCTCCCAGAAGCGTCGGGCGCGGGCCAGGTCGTCAGCGGGGAACTCGATCAGCTCAAGTGCCATGGCGGTAGAACGATACGGTCTCGCGCCACGTCACGCCCTCGGATCGGGAAGTCGATCGGGCAGTCGTCGGTGCCCTTCCCACCGCGCGATCAGATTGACTCTCGGAGCGCGTTCGCCGCTGCTTGCAGGCGCTCACTAACATCGGTTAGTTCGCGTGCCGCGAGGTCAATGCGCTCTTGCTGGACGTCCATGCGCTCTCGCTCGCCCTGAGAGTGCTCGCGAAGCTCTTTGAGCTGATCAGCCATCTCCTCGACGCTCTTAGTGAGCGTGGCCAGCTGGCTGGCGACGACCGCTATGTCCTCTCGGGCTGTCACGTGCCAGATTCTATGCTCCGAGGCTCGTCGCCCAGTCGAGCGAAGACCCCGACTTCCGACGGAGACGAGTCCGGCCCCTAACAGCGCTTGCCAATCCCTCCTATTGGCTGCGATGGACCCGAGCGGGGCGGCGGTTGACCCGCGCATGGGAGGACCTTTTTAGTCGCCGCGCGGCTGAAGTCGAAAGTCAGGTAAGGGCCGGGGCGGAAGGCCGGGCAGTCTTCTGCGTAGCAGTTCGGTGCAATCGACTGGGAGAAGATCGGGTTATGCGTTCTCCTTGTCCTCGATGCGGTCGGCGAGCAGGTGAAACGAACGCTGCGTCGCTACGGCGAGGCCCATGAGCAGCTGATTCATCTCGTCCACCGGCGGTGCGATTCCAGAACCACTCGCTGCCTGCGCCTTCTCGTAGGCCGGCAGAGTCTTCACCTCGCGTCGAAAGATCTTGTCGATTTCATCCCCTAGCGTCATTGCCGCCTCCTGCTCGATTTGCGGCAACTCTAGAACAGGCGGCCCGAACGGCCCTCCAGGCACGCGCCGGTCGCTGCGGTAGCGTGAACCACGCCGGAGCGCGGGCCAGAGCCCGGGCTTTCGGTCCGATGCCCCGGTCAACGCTAACGACGCCGACACCGAACGCCACCTGCTGAGGAGATCCTGTCCGTGAACGGGCGTTACGAGGTTCGACAAGCGAGCGGCCTAGCCGGCCTGCTTTGCCGGCGCGCTCGTGAGAGGAGCGGCGCGCCGAAGCCCGTGCTTGAGTGCGATGGCTGCAGCGGGCTAAGCCGAGGCGATGAGCGCAACGCCCAGTCCGAGAAGGATCGCGGCGACACCGAGCCATATCGAAGCCCAAAGACGAAGCTCCGAAGCGCTCGGCGGCGCTTCGCCACGGCGAGCCCAAATGAAGAGGAGCCACTGGGAGCGGCCTTGAATCCACCGTTCCCTCGGTGCCCGAATGACACGAAGTGTCGGCCACGCCAAAGCGAAGCCACAGGCGATGAGGAGCACTCCGCCGACCAGCATGCGTCCAACGTACCCCGATGAGGCGGAAAGGTGTCGGACGGATGCTCGGAGTAGACGTCGACCTGAGGGGGCTCGGGGGCGTCCCAAGCCTCCGGGCAAGCGGAGGCACGGTCGGAGAGCCATCTGGCGCCGGCCGGCGAGGGCCGTGGCCGGGGCGCAGCTCTCTCGAGGTCGTCCCGGAGGCGCCTGCGGCGGAAGCCGCTTAGATCCTGGCCTCCGGGCCAGTGGGCGCAGCTGGGATCGAACCAGCGACCTCCCGCGTGTGAAGCGGGCGCTCTCCCGCTGAGCTATGCGCCCCGAGGGGCAAGTCTAGCGCCGCGCGATTGCTACGATCGACGAGCCCGGTCGCGCTAGGCGGGGAGCTAGCGGTTCCCTGAACCCGCAATCCGCTCCAGCGGGGCTGAATTCCCTCCCGAGGGGTTCGCAATCGGGGCACGGGCTCGCGCACGCGAGTGTTGACGGCCAGGTTCCGCGCACCGGGAGCCTGTGAACCGCGTCAGGTCCGGGAGGAAGCAGCGCTAAGCAGTCTCTCCCGGGTGCCGTGGATCAACCTGGTCAGAGCGAGCGTCGCAGGCACCGACCCGAGAGCATCCACAACGGAAGGTGCGCTACCGGGCACTTTCTGTTAGTGCTTCACTCAGCGCGCTCGTGACTGCCCTCTACCGCAAATACCGGCCGCAGGACTTCGACGAGGTCGTCGGCCAGGAGGCGGTCGTGCGCACGCTGCGAAACGCGATCGCCCACGACCAGGTGCGCCAGGCCTACCTCTTCGCCGGCCCGCGCGGGACGGGAAAGACGTCGCTCGCCCGCATCCTCGCCAAGGCGCTCAACTGCGAGCAGGGGCCGACGCCGACCCCCGACAAGACCTGCAACTCCTGCGTGACGATCGCCGGCGGCACCTCCCTCGACGTGGTCGAGATGGACGCTGCCAGCCAGCGTGGCATCGACGACATCCGCGAGATCCGGGACCATGTCGTCCTCCAGCCGGTCGAGGGCCGTTTCAAGGTCTACATCCTCGACGAGGCGCACCAGCTCACCGACGCGGCCTGGAACGCGCTCCTCAAGCTGATCGAGGAGCCGCCGCCGCACCTCGTCTTCGTCTTCTGCACAACCGAGCTGCACAAGGTGCTCCCCACCGTGCGCTCTCGCTGCCAGACGTTCCTGTTCGCACGTCCGCGGCTCGCCGAGCTGACAAAGCTCCTGCGCCTCGTAGCCGACGGGGAGCAGATCGAGGCGCCGGACGCCGCCCTCTCCCTGATCGCCCGCAGCGCGCGTGGGAGCTTCCGCGACGCCGTCTCCACGCTCGACCAGCTCTCGGCGGCGACCGACGGAGAGGTGAGCGTCCAGGCCGTCCTTCAGCTGCTCGGAGCGGTCGACGAGGAAGCGCTCTTCCGCGTCTGCGACCTGATCATCGACCGCGACACCGCGGGCCTCCTCGCCTTCGTCGAGGAGCTCGCCGACCAGGGGCAGGACCTCGCGCGCCTCGTCAACGACCTGCTGGAGCACCTGCGCCACCTGCTCCTCGTCCAGCACATGGGCGAGGTGCCCGACTCGCTCCCGGTGACCCCGGAGACGCGCGACCGGCTTCGTTCGCAGGCCAACCAGCTCGCCGAGTCCGAGGTGCTGCGCCTGATCGACCTGCTCCACCTGGCGGTGGACGACGTCCGCCAAGGAGGCGACCCGAGACTCCCACTCGAGCTCGCGCTGGTCAAGGTGACCCGGCCCGGCGCCGACCTCTCCCGGGAGTCGACCGCCTACCGCATCGAGCAGCTCGAGTCGCGCCTGCGCGGCGAGGCTCCGCGCGCTCCCGCGGCTCCGGCGCCGCTTGCCGAGCCGGAGGTCGCCAAGCCGACGCCGGCGCCGCGCCGGCGGAGGCGAGCGAGGGCCCGCCCCTCGACCTCGGCGAGCTTCAGGCCGCCTGGAAGCAGTCGATCCTGCCCACCGTGTCCGAGAAGTCGATCCCGACGGGCTCCGTGCTGGCCGAGGCGCGGCCGGTGGCCCTCGAAGACGATCGGCTCGTGCTCGAGTTCCCGCCTGCGGCGTCGTTCCACCGCGGTCTCGCGGAGGACCCCAAGAACGCGGGCGTGCTCGCCGCCGTTCTCCACGAGGTGACCGGACGCCGCCTCACGGTCGCGTTCGAGCTCGGCGAGGGAGCCCCGGCCGAGGAGGCAGCCGCCGACGACGAGCCGGCGACGGAGGAGGAGATCATCGCGCTCGTGCAGACGACGTTCGACACCCGCAAGCTCGGGAAGGATGGCGAGTAGATGTCGATGGACATGAACAAGATGCTCCAGCAGGTGCAGCAGATGCAGGCCGACATGCTCAAGGCCCAGGAGGAGCTCGCCGGCGAGCGGGTCGAGGCGTCCGTCGGGGGCGGCATGGTCACGGTGACGGCGAGCGGCTCTGGCGAGATCGTCGGGGTCAAGATCTCCCCCGAGGCGATCGACGCCGACGACCCCGAGACGCTCGAGGATCTCGTCGTGGCCGGCGTCAACGAGGCGCTCAGGAACGCGCAGGACCTGGCGCAGTCGAAGCTGGGCGGTGTTGCGGGCGACTTGAAGGGCCTCGGCCTTCCCGGCCTGTAGAACTACGGGCTGACGTGTTCAGCCCGGTCGTCGAGAACCTGATCGCGCAGCTCTCCCGCCTTCCCGGGATCGGCACCCGCACCGCACAGCGGCTCGCCTTTCACCTCCTTCGCGTTCCCGAGGAGGAGGCCCTGGCGCTCGCCGAGGCGATCCGCGAGGCCAGGGAACGCATCGGCTTCTGCCGTGAGTGCGGGAATCTGACGGAGGAGGAGCTCTGCGTCATCTGTCAGGACGAGCGGCGCGACCGGAGGCTCGTCTGCGTCGTGGAGCAGCCGGCCGACGTGCTCTCCGTGGAGCGCACGCACGAGTACCGCGGGGTCTACCAGGTGCTCGGCGGCGCGCTCTCGCCGCTCGACGGGATCGAGCCGCACCATCTGCGGATCGACGAGCTGCTCGCGCGCGTGGAGCGAAACGGGGTGGAGGAGGTCGTGCTCGCCACCAACCCAAACATGACCGGCGAGGCGACGGCCGCGTACATCGCCGACCGGCTCCGCGGGAAGACGCGGGTGACCCGGCTCGCCAGCGGCCTTCCCGTCGGCGGCGACCTCGAGTACGCGGACGAGGTCACGCTCGGACGGGCTCTCGCCGGCCGCCGCGACATGTGAACGGAGGCGACTTGCATTCCGCGGCGCTCTCTGTATAGAGTGCTCGCGTTGAACCGGGCGGCTTTCGGGTCGGCCGGTTCAACATTTAACGGGGCGTTTCCCAGGACGTAGCATTCGCCCATGGCAAGCACTCAGGTGGCTGCTGCGGCCGACCCTGAAGACCTCTTCGCGCCGGAGGTCATCGCCGACCCGTATGCCTACTTCGGCCGGCTCCGCGAGACCGATCCGGTCCACTGGAACCCGCGCGCCGAGATGTGGATTCTCACGCGCCACGAGGATCTCGTCTGGCTGCTGCGCCACCACGAGCTCTTCTCCTCGGCGGTCATCGCCACCGACCAGAGGCCGCCGCGCCCGCCGATCGATCCCGCCGACGAGCCGCTCTTCGCCGAGGTGAAGCGGTTCCGCGCCGACCAGCTCGTCGAGAAGGACCGGCCCGACCACCCGGCGATGCGGGCGGCCGTCCACGAGTACTTCACCCCGCAGGCGATGGAGCAGTGGCGCCCGTTCGTCCAGAAGGCCGTCGCCGAGCTCCTCGACGAGGTCGAGCCGCAGGGACGGATGGACGTGCTCGACGCCCTGGCGGCGCCGCTGCCCGTGCGCGTGATCACGCAGATGATGGGCGTTCCCGAGGAGGACCGCGACCACCTGCGCGACCTGGCCGACAAGCTCCTCTACATCAACCGCGGCGAGCCCGACCGTCTGCGGCACCTGATGCAGGGGATCGAGGGGATGATCGAGTACGTCTCCCCGAAGGTCGACGAGCGCGCCGAGGCGCCGGCCGAGGACTTCATCTCCGTGCTCGCGCAAGCCGAGAAGGGCGGCGTCTTCACGCGCCACCAGGTACTCGTGAACACTGCTCTGCTCCTCTTCGCCGGCCACGAGACGACGATGAACCTGATCTGCAACGGCACGCTCGCGTTCATCCGCAACCCGGACGAGTGGGAGCGCCTCCGGGCCGACCCGGAGGGAGCAGCCCGGCTCGCCACCGAGGAGTGCCTGCGCTACGACCCGCCGGTGAAGTCCACCCAGCGCATCGCCGTTGAGGACGTCGAGCGCCGGGGCAAGACGATCCGGAAGGGCGACCGGATCCGCTGGATCATGGCCGCCGCCAACCGCGATCCGCGCGCCTTCGACGAGCCCGATCGGTTCGACATCGGCCGGCAACCAAACACGCACGTGTCCTTCGGCGCCGGGATCCACTACTGCCTCGGGGCCTCGCTCGCTCGCATCGAGGGACAGGAGGTCTTCCGGGCGCTGGCGGAGCGATTCGGCTCGCTTCGCCTCGAGACCGAGCCGCTCGTCTACGCGCCGAGCATCCAGTTTCGCTCGCTGACCTCATTGCCGGTGGCCTGGGGCTGATGGGGCTGCGTATTACGGTCGACCACGAGCTCTGCGTCGGAAACGCGCAGTGCGTCGGCCTGGCGCCGGGCGTGTTCCGGCACAACGAGAACCGCCAGTCCGAGGTCGTGGACCCGGCCGGTGCCCCGGAGGAGCTGATCTTCAAGGCTGCGAGCTACTGCCCGACTGGCGCCATCGAGATCGTGGACGCCGACTCGGGCGACGTGCTCTTCCCCCGCTAGCGCCCTCGGAGGCCGTCCGTACAATCGGGCCATGACGGAGTCGGCGTACGAGACGCTGCCCGAGCTCGAGTCCTCGGGGACGCGGGCCGGCGTCGGCACCCTCGTCATGAAGTTCGGCGGCACGTCGGTCGCCGACCCGGAGAAGATCCGGCGCGTCGCCGCGCGGCTCGTGGCCACGAAGCACGCCGGCGCGCGCGTCGTCGCCGTCGTCTCCGCGATGGGCTACCACACCGACGAGCTGCTCGAGCTCGCCGGACAGGTTTCGCCTCAGCCGAAGCCGCGCGAGCTGGACATGCTCATCTCGGTCGGCGAGCGAATCTCCTGCGCGCTCGTGGCCATGGCCATCTCCGACCTCGGCACGGACGCGGTCTCCCTGACGGGCTCGCAGGCCGGGATCGTCACCGACACCGCCCATGGCAAGGCGAAGATCGTCGAGGTGAAGGCGCACCGCATCCATCGAGCCCTCGACGACGACCGCATCGTCCTCGTGGCCGGGTTCCAGGGGGTCTCGACGGAGTACGACGTCACCACGCTCGGCCGCGGCGGCTCCGACACGACGGCCGTCGCGCTCGCGGCCGCGCTGGGCGCCGACGCCTGCGAGATCTACACCGACGTGGACGGCGTCTTCACGGCCGACCCGCGCGTCGTCCCGGAGGCGCAGAAGCTGCACGCGGTCAGCTACGAGGAGATGCTCGAGCTGGCCGCCTCGGGCGCGAAGGTCCTTGCGCTACGCTCGGTCGAGTTTGCGCGGAACCACGGCGTGATGGTGCACGTGCGCTCGACGTTCACCGACGAACCGGGCACCTGGATCAGGGAGGAGGACGAGCGGATGCTGGAGAAGGCGTTGATCTCGGGCGTGACGCACACGGTCGAGGAGGCTGTGTACGAGGTGGACGGCGTCCGCCCGGCCGACCTCTTCGAGGCGCTGGCGGCGGCCGAGGTGAACGTGGACACGATCATCCAGATGGACTCCCGCATCGTCATCTCCGCGCCGGTCGAGGACCGGCCGCAGGCCGAGCTGGCGCTGGCGAGGCTCGGCGCCAGCTTCTCGGAGCAGCTGGGCCTCGGGAAGGTCAGCGTCGTCGGCGCGGGAATGAAGAGCCATCCGGGAGTCGCCGCGCGCACCTTCGCCACGCTTCGCGAGCTCGGGGTCGAGCCCAAGTTCGTCGCGACCTCGCCGATCAAGATCGCCTTCTATGTCCCCCACGAGTCGGTCGAGGCGACCGTGCGCGCCCTCCACCAGACCTTCGAGCTCGGCTCGCCGCAGGCTGAGAGGCAGCACATTGGCTGACGTGCGCGTCGGGGTCGTCGGCGCCACCGGCGCCGTGGGAACCGTGACGCTCGAGCTCCTCGCCGCGCGCGGGTTCGAAGACGTGCGCGCCTTCGCATCGACGCGCTCGGCCGGCAGGGTGGTCTCGTACGGCAGCCGCGAGCTGCTCGTCGAGGAGGCGACGCCCGAGGCGCTCGCGGCCGGCGGGCTCGACCTCGTCTTCTTCTCGGTCGGCACGGACGCGAGCCGTGACCTCGTCCCTCACGCCGTTCGAGGCGGCGCCGTCGTCATCGACAAGTCGGACGCCTACCGCCTCCAGGACGGCATCCCGCTCGTCGTTGCGGGCGTCAACGACCAGGCGCTCGATGAGAGCGAGATCGTCGCCAACCCGAACTGCTCCGCGATGCAGCTCGCCTGCGTGCTCGAGCCGCTGCGCGAGGCGGCCGGGCTTGCTCGCGTGCGCCTGGCCACCTACCAGTCGGCCTCGGGAGCCGGAGACGCGGGCATCGAGCGACTGCGCGGCAGCGAGCCGGCCGAGGGCGACCTCGGCATGGACTGGGAGCTGGACGGCGAGGAGTTCTCGGAGGAGTGGAAGCTCCGTGCCGAGACGCGAAAGATCCTCGAGCTGCCGGAGCTTCCGCTCCACGCGACCTGCGTGCGCGTGCCGGTACTCGTCGGTCATGCCCAGGCGGTGTGGGTCGAGACCTCCTCGCCGCTCTCGCCCGACGAGGCCCGCGAAGCGCTGGCGTCCTCCGAGCAGGTCGAGCTGGCCGATCTCCCGACTCCGGCGGACGCGGCGGGTCGGGACAAGGTGCTCGTGGGACGCATCCGCCGCGACACGGCCGGTGAGGGGCTCGCCCTCTGGGCCGTCAACGACAACTTGCGCAAGGGCGCGGCGCTGAACGCCGTCCAGATCGCCGAGCTCCTGCTCGCGCGCCGTCTGCTAGCGGCGTAGTCGCTGCGCGAGTCCGGCCGCCGCTAGGCCGGTGAGGGCGATCGCGGCTCCCAGCTCGGCCAGCCACCAGTTCCCCAGATGATGCTCGGCCGCGCGGCAGTTGATCGCGAGGACGATCCCCAGGGGGCCTGCGAGCGCGGCGCCCGCGAAGCCAGCCTTGGCGAAGAGCGGGCCGATGGCAGCCGCGCCCAGGAGCAGCAGGATCTGCGCGACCGAGACGGCAGTCGCCCAGACCGGCCACGTCATCCCGTGCTCGGGCGCGGGCTGGAAGGCGAGCGCGACGACGTAGAACGTCAGCCAGCCGCCGGCAACGAGGGCGCCCGGGACGAGCGGGGTCCGCCGCCGAGCCACCCTGGGCTCGTCAAACGCCGGAGCCGCCCACAACTCCTCCAGCGCACGAAGATCGTCGGTCCGGTCCCGCGTCGTCGGCAGCATCGCCAACCTCCCTCGGTCGCCTCGCCCTAGGGTAGCTTGTCTTCGTGCCGCGGTCGATGCCGGAGCTGCTCGACGAGGCCGTGCGGCTCGCGCGGGAGAGCGCCGAGGCCGGCCGCGGGCCCTTCGGGGCGCTGGTCGTCCGGGACGGCGAGGTGTTGGCCACCGGCATCAACACCACGGCGCTCAGCTCCGACCCGACTGCCCACGCGGAGGTCGAGGCGATCAGGAACGCGCGGGGGGCCGATCTCGCGGGGACGACCGTCGTCTCGAGCTGCGAGCCGTGTCCGATGTGCCAGGCCGCGGCCGTCCTCGTCGGAGCCTCGCGGATCGTCTACGCGGCGCCGAAGGAGGTCGCGGCGGCGGCCGGCTTCGAGCTCGGCCCGACCGCGACCGAGATGCAGGCATTGCTCCGCTCGGCCGGCCCTCTCCAGGTCGAGCATCTGGACACGCCCGGCGCCGAGGAGCCCTTCGCCCGCTTCGCCGCTGCAGAGCCGCAGGGTCCGGCGCCCGTGCGTGAGCTGCGCGTCTCCCTCACCGTCGAGAGCTACCCGGAGGCCCTGGTGTTCTACCGGGACGTCCTCGGCCTGCCGGTGCGCCTGGCCTGGGACGAGCCCACCGGCAGCGGCGCGATCCTCGAGGCCGGCGCCGGTACGCTCGAGATCGTCTCGCCCGACCACGCCGACCTGATCGACGAGATCGAGGTCGGCCGGCGTATCGCGGGACCGGTGCGGCTCGCACTGGAGGTCGAGGACTCCGGGCGGACGGCCGCCGAGCTGGTGGCGGGCGGCGCCGAAGAGCTGGCCCCGGCCACGCAGACGCCGTGGGGCGACCTGAACGCGCGCGTGCGCGCGCCCGACGGCATGCAGCTCACACTCTTCACGGTCCTTCGGGACGGCTAGTCGCGACCGAAGAGACCGATTCTCGTGAGCGCCAGCATGATCGCGCTCAAGGCCTCGGGCTCGACCTTACGGCCGCTGCGGCACCGGGGCCGGCGTGAACGCTTCCTTCACCTTCCGCCAGGCGCGGGCCGTCGGCCCCTCCTCCACCGGCTGGAGGCCGCCGAGCTCGAGCCGGGCAAGGCACACGTCGCCGGACCACCGCACCGCGACGAAGCCGAAGTCGGCGAGGAAGTCCGCTGGGAAGACCGTCCGGTGGACCAGCACGCGCTCGTAGCTCGTCGCCCCCTCCGGGTAGCGGTAGCCGAACGTCTCGATCGCCTTGACGCCCCGGTCGCGGGCCTCGCCGATCGCCGCCAGGAAGAGGCTCTGCAGGACCCACGGCGAGGAGGAGTCGACGAGATAGGCGCAGGTCACGAGCACGGCATCCGGGGAGGGCGGCCCGGCCGGCAGGTCGGTAGCCCGCGGGAACCGGCCGGCCGGCCCGTACTGGACGAACCCGAGCAGGCGGTCGCGCTCGGCGCGGTAGAGCGTGCCCCAGGCGCCCCACTCGTCCTCGACCCGCTCGGCCCAGCGCTCCTTGTCGACGGGCCTCCCGCTCCGCGACTGCCAGAAGACGCAGTCCACGCACACCGATGGAGCGCCGGCGATCGACGCCCGCGTGACGGGCGAGAGGCGGTAGGCCATTCCCGCGCCGAGTCTACTCCGCGGCGCTCAGAGCCCGTTTCGAAATGACGCCGCCCGGCGGGGGTCAGGGCTTCGTTTCGGGACGGGCCCGTAGGGTGAGGATCGTGGCTTCGGGACGGGCCAGGAAGCGGAAGGGGACGAAGCTCGCGCCGAGCCCGCGTGAAACGTGCAGCGTCCCCTGCGGGAGCTCGAAGAGGCCCTCCCAGTAGCGGGCGCGCAGGTGCTCGAGCCGGATCTTGCCGCGGGGGATGGGAACGCAGATCTGCCCGCCGTGGAGATGGCCTGCGAGGATCACGTGGAACTCGCCCGGCACGAGCGTCTGCACCGGGTCGGGGAAGTGGACGAGCAGGAGACGGAGGTCCGCTCCGCGGTCGGCGAGAAGGCCGTGGCGTTCACGGTGTCGGCGCGGGTCGCCGCCGGCCACCTGCACCTTCCGGCCCCCGACGTCCAGGATCAGCGACTCGTGCTCGAGCAGCACGGCGGCAACGATGTCGCTGAGGTCGGCCGGACGGCTGAACGGGTCGCGCGTGGAAGCGACCTCGTGGTTTCCGAGGACCGCGTACGTGCCGTGGCGCGGGTGAAGCCGCCCGAGCTCGCGGCCGAGCGTCGAGATGCCTCGACGCCGGCTCACGAGATCGCCGGTGACGGCGACGAGGTCGATCTCCTGCGCGGCCGCCCAGTCCACCGCCTTCCGCAGGGCGCGGCCGTTCAGCGAGACGGTGCCGAGATGGAAGTCGGAGATGTGCAGGATCCGGAAGCCGTCGAGCTCGGACGGAAGCCCTGCCACGGGCGCGTCGCGCTCGATCAGCTCGACCCACTGCGCTTCGAAGAGCCCCCACCCGAGCCCGGCCGCGGCGACGACCGCGACCGCGACGAGGAGCCACATCAAGGAGCCTGCAGCTTCTCCAGGACCGGGTCGACCGGGACGACGTGGCGCTTGAACTTCAGCTCGGAGTCGTCAAGCCCGGCCGCCACGCCGATCAGCTGCGACAGGTGCAGGATCGGCATCTGGAAGCGCTCGCCCGTCTGCGCCTCGAGCTTCGACTGCCACGCGTCTAGAGAGAGATGGCAGAGCGGGCACGGCGTCACCATCGCGTCGGCGCCGGCCTCGATCGACTGGCGGATCGGCTGGACGAGCTCGCCGAGAGCTGTCTCCTCGCGAGCCTGGATGATCGGGAAGCCGCAGCACTTGATCTTCGCCGGGTAGTCGACCGCCTCGCCCCCGCAGGCTTCGATGATCGCCTCCAGCGAGGACGGCCGGTCTGGATCCTCGAAGCCGAGGAGCTTCGAGGGACGGAGGATCTGGCAGCCGTAGAACGGCGCCACCTTCAGCCCCTTCAGGCCTTTGTGCGCGACCTCCTTGAGCTTCTCGTAGCCGTCGCCCTCGGCGACCAGCCAGAGGAGGTGCTTCACCTCGACGCCGCCGGAGTAGGGCGGCGCGCCGACCTTCTCCAGGTTCTCGCCGACGCGCACGCGCAGGGCGTCGTCGTTTTGGAGGGAGTGGTTTGCCTGCCGCAGGTTGAGCGTGCAGACGTTGCAGATCGTCATCAGGGTGTCGCAGCCCGTGGCCTCGGCGTAGGCGAGGATACGGGCGTTCAGGTGGAGGTAGTAGTCAGGCTCGGCCTCGTGGATGTCGCCGGCGCCGCAGCAGGTGACGGCCTTCAACTCCTCCAGCTCGATCCCGAGCATGGGAGCGAGCGCCTGGGTCGAGGTGTCGAGCTCCTTGGCGGAAAGCGACGCCAGGCAGCCCTTGTAGTAGGCGACCCTCATTCCGCCGCCTCCGGCGGGATCTCGCCGCCGTGCTCCAGCCGCGCGAGCGCGCGCTCACTCTGGACGATGCCGGCCGCGCCACCGCGCTCCTGCGCCTTGACGACCTCGTAGAGCGCGCGCGCCTCCTGCACGTTCTCGGCCACGTGCGGGACGAGTGGGACCTTGCCGTGCTTGAACATGGAGAGCGCGAACTTCGTCTCCTTCAGCGCCCCGAGGACGCCCTGGGTCTTGGGGACGAGCTCGGTCTCGCGGAGCCACCCCGTGGTCTTCGCAGAGTGCACGAACCAGAGCGCGTGCTTCGCTCCCATGTCGCGGTCGATCCCGAGCCGGATCGACTCCGCGCCGAGCTTGGCGATCGCATCGCGCGGGTCCACCCCCTTGGGGCAGCGCTCGTTGCAGAAGTAGCACCGCGTGCAGTCCCAGATGCCGTGCTCGTCGTTGTAGCGCTCGAGCCGCTCGACCGCGGCCTGGTCGCGTGGGTCACCGACGAAGCGAAAGCCCTTGGCGAGAGCGGCCGGCCCGAAGAACTCGGGGTCGGACTCCATCGAGTTGCACTCGGAGACGCAGCAGCCGCACATGATGCAGAGCGCCTCCTTCTGGATCGGCGCCATCTCCAGCGGCGAGACGCGGTGCTCCCGCTCGGGGACGTCGAGGAAGCCCGTCTCCACCCACGGCTTCATGTTCCTGACCTTCGTCCAGAAGGGCTTCATGTCGACGACGAGGTCCTTGAGGACGGGCATGTTTCCCATCGCCGAGATCACCGGGACGTGGCCGCGGTCGACGATGGGCTTCATGCGCTCCTTGCAGGCGAGGACTGCGCGGCCGTCCATGCGCATCCCGCAGGAGCCGCAGATCATCATGCGACAGCTCTTCCGGTAGGAGAGCGTCCCGTCGACCTGGTCCTTGACGATGTCGAGCACGTCGAGGAGACAGGCCCACTCGGGGGCCTCCACCTCGTAGTCCCGCAGCACGCGCTCGCCCGTCTCCGGGTCGAACCTCCAGATCTTGAGCGCTACGTCCACCTAGTAGGTCCTCTCCATCGGCTCCCAATGCGTCACCCGGACCGGGGCCCAGGTGAGCTGCGGGCGTCCGTCGACCAGCGTGACCAGCGTGTGCTGCATGAAGTTGGCGTCGTCCCGTTCGGGATAGTCATAGGGCCGCGCGTGCGCGCCGCGGCTCTCCTTGCGGGCGAGCCCGGCCTCGACCATGCAGGCGGCGAGCTCGAGCAGGAAGCCGAGCTCGAGGGCCTGCGTCAGGTCGCTGTTGAAGACGTCGCCCTTGTCCTCGACGACGACACGCTCGTAGCGCTCGCGCAGCCCGCCGATGACCTCGCCCTGGAGGCGCATCTGCTCCTCGCGCCGGAAGACGCCGAAGTTCTCGTGCATCGTCGAGGCCATCTCGTCGCGGATGGCGTGCGGGCGCTCTCCCTCGGCGCGGTCGAGCAGCTCTCCGAGCTCCTGCTCGGCGTCCCCCAGCGCAGAGACCGGCGGCGCGACGACGGTGTTGGCTAGGGCCCACTCGGCGGCAGCCCTCCCCGCCCGCTTGCCGTACGTGATCGTCTCCATGAGCGCGTTTCCACCCAGGCGGTTGGCCCCGTGAACGGAGACGCACGCGCACTCGCCGGCGGCGTAGAGGCCTTCGAGGGTCGTCTTGCCGTCGAGGTCGGTGTCGACGCCGCCCATGTGGTAGTGGGAGCCGGGTCGCACCGGGATCGGCTCGTGGATCGGGTCGACGCCGGCGAAGACCATGCTCAGCTCGCGCGTCCCGTGCAGGCGCTCGATGATCCGGTCGGCGCCGAGGTGGCGGAGGTCGAGGAGGACGTTCCCGTCGACGCCCCTCCCCTCGTCGATCTCGATTTGCTCTGCGCGGGAGATGACGTCGCGGCTCGCCAGCTCCATCGCGTTGGGCGCATAGTCCTTCAGGAAGCGCTCGCCCTCCGAGTTCAGCAGGTAGGCGCCCTCGCCGCGACAGCCCTCGGTGATGAGCACGCCCGACGGAGAGAGGGTCGTCGGGTGGAACTGCATCATCTCCATGTCCTTCAGCGGCACGCCCATCCGGAGCGCCAGCGCCATGCCGTCGCCGGTGCAGGAGTAGGCGTTCGTCGTCCCCGTGTAGAGCCGTCCGGCGCCCCCAGTGCAGAGGATGACCGTCTTCGCGCCGACGAGCTTCAGCCCACCGTCGAGCAAGTCCCAGCAGATGACGCCCTGGCAGCGCCCGTCGTCCTCGACGAGCCTCCAGGCGAACCACTCCTCGTAGGTCCTGACGTCGCGCTTCATCATCTGCTCGTAGAGGACGTGGACGAGCACGTGGCCGGTGATGTCGGCCGCGTACGCCGTCCGCGGCTCGCCGGCGGCGCCGAAGGGGCGCTGCGCGATCCGGCCGTCGTCCGTCCGCGAGAAGACGGCGCCCCAGTGCTCGAGCTGGTAGACGTCGGCCGGCGCCTCCTGGCAGAGGACCTCGATCGCGTCCTGGTCGCCGAGGTAGTCGGAGCCCTTGACCGTGTCGAACGCGTGCTTCTCGGGGTCGTCCTCGGAGGCGTTCCCGAGCGCTGCGTTGATCCCGCCTTCCGCCGCCCCGGAGTGGCTGCGCGTGGGATGGATCTTGGAGATGACGGCGACGTCGGCGCCGGCGTCGAATGCCTCGATCGCTGCGCGCATGCCCGCACAGCCGGCGCCGACGATGAGGACGTCGTGCTTCGCTTCCACCGCCAGGGAAGCTATAGGAAACGCCCTTGGGGACGCGTCAGAGACGGGGGCCGGCCAGGCGCACCGCTTCGTCAGCGTCGTTGAAACGCTCGAAATTCTCGCGGAACATCGCCGCCAGCTCGCGCGCCTTGGCGTCGTAGGCCGCGGGGTCGCGCCAAGTCGAGCGCGGGTCGAGGAGGCGCGAATGGACCCCGTGCGCGCGAACCGGAACGTCGAACCCGAACGTTGGGTCGACGCGATACTCGACGTCCTCGAGATCATCCTCGAGCGCTGCCCGCAGGAGCCCGCGGGTCGCTGCGATCGGCATGCGCTCGCCCTCGCCGTATGGCCCACCCGTCCAGCCGGTATTGACGAGCCAAACGTTGACCTGTGGGTGGGCGTCGAGCTTCTCGCCGAGCATACGAGCGTACACGGCCGGCTCCTGAGGGAGAAACGGCGCGCCGAAGCAAGCCGAGAAGGTCGGCTGCGGCTCCTTCACCCCGATCTCCGTGCCGGCGAGCTTGGCGGTGAAGCCGGAGAGAAAGTAGAAGAGCGCCTGGTCGCGGGTGAGCCGCGCGATCGGAGGCAGGATGCCGAAAGCGTCCGCCGTGAGGAAGACGACGAAACTCGGATGGCCCGCGCGCTTCGCCGGGAGCGCGTTTCGGATCTGCTCGAGCTTGTAGGCGGCGCGCGTGTTCTCCGTCTTCGAGTCGTCGTCGAGGTCGAGGACTCCGCGCTCGTCCATCACCACGTTCTCGAGCACGGTGCCGAAGGTCCGTGTCGTCCGGTAGATCTCGGGCTCCGCCTTGGGCGAGAGCCGGATCACCTTCGCGTAGCAGCCGCCTTCGAAGTTGAAGACGCCGGCCTCGCCCCAGCCATGCTCGTCGTCCCCGATGAGGCGACGCTCAGGATCCGCGGAGAGTGTCGTCTTGCCCGTTCCAGAGAGCCCGAAGAAGACGGCCACACGGCCGTCGTCGTCGACGTTCGCCGAGCAGTGCATGGGGAAGACGCCCTCGAGGGGAAGGCGGTCGTTCATGAGCGCGAAGATCGACTTCTTGATCTCCCCCGCATAGAGCGTCCCGCCGATCACGACCTCGGCCCGTGTCGGGTGCAGCAGGATGAACGTTTCGCTCCGCGTTCCGTCCTCGTCAGGATTCGCCGCAACGGACGGCGCATGGAGGACGAGCGCGTCCGGCCGGTGGTCGGCGAGCTCCCGCTCGCTCGGGTTGATGAAGAGCGTGCGCGCGAAGAGTGCGTGCCACGGGGACTCGGTGACGACGCGGACTGCAAGTCGATGAGCCGGATCCGCCCCGGCAAAGGCGTCGACAACGTAGGCGTCGCCGCTTTCGAGCTGCGCGACGACCTTGTCGCGCAGCCCGTCGAAGTCGTCTTCCGAGATGGGCTGGTTGACGCTGCCCCAGGCAATCCGCTCGTCGGAGCCCGGCTCGCGGACGACGAAGCGATCTTTCGGCGAACGGCCTGTGTGGCGGCCGGTGTCGACCACGAGCGGCCCGCCTTCAGCCAGGCGCGCCTCCTCTCGCGCGAGCGAGTGCGTGTAGCACATGGAGGCGCTCGGATTCCAGAAGACGGATCCTCGCGGGTTGACCCCGTGCGCCTCGAGGCCCGTTGTCTCGCTGATGGCCATCGCGCGTATCGTACGCCTGGTTCCGCGTCTCGGCCTCATGGAGTTCTCCCTGGAGAGAAGCCAGGTCGTCGCTGTCGGCCTCGAAGAGGCCTTCGCGTTCTTCGCCGATCCCTGGAACCTCGAGGCGATCACGCCGCCGTGGCTCCACTTCCGCATCGTCGAGGCGCCGGACCGGCTCGAGCGCGGCGCGTCCCTGCGTTACCGCCTGCGGATCTTCGGGGCGCCGATCCGCTGGCGGAGCGAGATCGTCGACTGGCGGCCGCCGCGCACGTTCACCGACCTCCAGCTCTCGGGTCCGTACCCGCTGTGGGAGCACACTCACCGCCTCAGCCCGGCGGTGGGCGGGACCGAGATCTACGATCTCGTCCGGTTCCGGCTCCACGGCGGCTTCGTAGCGCCGCTGGTTCGACGCCTGGCGGTAGGCCGTTGGCTCGACGAGATCTTCGACTACCGGGCCGCGCGCATGCGGGAGCTCCTCGGGTGAGCGAGCACGAGTGCCCGGGCTGCGGCGCGCCGCCGACCGTCACGGTCGGCGCCCCGTACGTCGGCGCCGTGGGCTTCCTCTGGTGGAAGCGCCCCTTCGAGGAGCAGCTCTACCGCTGCGCCGAGGGCCACATCTACTCGGTCCGAGTCAGCGGGGAGGCCACGACGACCGAGCCGCACGAAAGCGTCGAGGCCTGGCTCCGGGCGCGGACGGGGACGGACGCGCCCACGCGCCCGCCGGGGCTCTAGTCTCGGACGGTCACCCAGACGAGGCCCGCAGCCAGGGGGTTGCGGCCACTGAGATCAGGTTAGGTCGGCCCGGATCGGCTCAGATGGGCAGAGGTTTGGGCAAAGATTCCTGCGCCGAGCCGGCTAGTGCGTGCAGGAGATACGCGTCGACCGCCATCTCTTTGCCCTTGACGCGCAGTCCCGGCACCGGCTCAACGACGCTGCCGTCGGGCAGCGCCCGGCGGGTCTCCGCGCCGATTAGCACGCCGCCCTCCGGCGCCTCGCTCTCGAGCCGCGACGCGGTGTTGACGGTGTCGCCGACAACCACGTAGTCGACGAACCCGTGGCCGCCCATCTCGCGCACCGACGCGACACCGCTATTCACACCGACGCGCAGGCGAGGCCATCCCGGGTTGTCCTCGGCGATCGCGGTCAGCTCGCGCTGGAGGGCCAGCGCCGCGCCGGCGGCGCGCACCGCGTGGTCGGGTTGGTCACCATGGCTGTTGAAGGTGGCCATCACTCCGTCGCCCATGAACTTTTCCACCTGGCCGCCAAACCCGCGCGTGATCAACGGCACCGCGGCGGTGTAGTACGTGTTGAGCACGCTCGCAACCTCCGCGGGCTTCGCGCGCTCGGCGAACGACGTGAAGCCGGCGAGGTCGCTGAACAGGACGCTCACGGACTGGTCGCGCTCGCGCGTGGTGGGCAGGTAGAGACCTCGGAAGCGCTCGTCGCGCCACTGGCGGTACGCGGCATAGCTGACGACGGCGTAGGCCGTAACGATCAGCGCGTGCCACTCCCACCAACTCGCATGCCAGGCGCGCTCGCCCGTCAGTGCCACACCAATCATCGCTTCAGCGAGCAGGACAAAACAGGCGATCACGCTGGCCTGCAGCAGGGCGACCCGCCCGCGATAGACGTAGGCATAGCGAGCCGCCGCGACACCGTAGGCGACCGCGCCCAGGCCGGCCATCGCGGCGACCAGGCTATGCGAACCGCCCTCGCTGTGAACCTCGTTCAGCGGCGGGAGCTCGACGACCGTCCAGACGAACCAGACGGCCATGGCGGCGTAGACCGCCCGGCGCAGCGCCGCCCGGTGTCGCACCACGCGCGGCGCGAACGAAGGACGCAGATCGACGAACGCCGACGCGAGAGCGAACAGGGAGGCGACGACGAGCCCCACGGGATTCGCAACCTTGAACCCCGCATATTCGTGCGTGAAGAGGACTCCGGCGGTCCCGAGCGCGTGCAGACCAAGGAACCCGCCCGTCGCCAGGAAGGCCAGCGAGATCAGTAGGACGCGGGCGTCACCACGGCGGTTCGCCGCGCCGCCCGCAGCATAGGCGAGTACGAAGACCCCGACACCGACGCTCAGGAACACAGTGAAGTGAACGCGCGGGTTGGACCAGTCCGGGTCGAGCTGCTCACGCAGCAGAAGAGAGACCAGGCCGACGAGCGGCAGGACCGCAGCGAGCGTCCAGGCAGCGACAACGAGGGCGCCACGGGGGCGCCATCCGTCGTTTGGGCGGACTTTCACGTGCGACAGAGGGAGCTCGGAAATACTCACGACCCGAAACTAGAGGGCTCCGCGCGCAAGATCGATGCGGCCAGCACGAATGATCGGTGCGGCTAGCACCCGTATCGCCTCTCCGGTTGGATCGCGGCCCGTCGTCACCGCATGGATCCGGGACTCTGCAGGTTCTGGGTCTGCCCGCTCCATCACGGAGGCAGCTCTCCGGCCGCCTCCGTCGCGGTCCGGCGCGGGGGGAGCTCGACCTCGAAGGAGGCCCGCGGCGCATACAGGAGCTCGGGCTGGTCGGCGACCGCGAAGCCCAGAGCCCGGAGCGGATCCGCCCGCACCGCGCCTACGGCCTCCGCGCGCTCCCAGCTCGCCTCGCCGCGGCGCACGCGCAGCTCCCGGAGTCCGGCCGCCTCGAAGAGGCCGAGCTCGTGGGAGCCGAGCTCGCTCGCCGGGGCCGGCCCCCGGCGCTCGTAGCGCACCTCCACGCCGAAGCCCTTCGCCGCGACGCTGCCCTCCCGCACGCGCACGTGAGAGGGACGAACCGGGAAGCCGAGGAGCGCGCCGCCCATCCCGAGGAGGCTGACGCGCAGCGCGAGAAAGACGACGGCGATCTCGCCGCGATGGCGTGCGTACACGCGCACGTTCACCTGCGTGAAGCGGGGCACGGGCAGGAGGCCGAGACGCCCTCCGTCCCAGCGAAGGGCCGCGATCGTCACCAGATGCCGCCCATCCACGGTCGCCGGCTCCAGGCCGGCGGGGAGGACACGCGCAACCCGATCGGCGTCCGTCTCCCAGCTCGCCAGGACCAGGTCACGGACTCGGTGGCGCAGGAGCACGGCAGGAAGCGTAGTGCCCCTCCAAGCAATACACGCCTGCTCCTGCCCCGCGATCACGCAGCGCCAGAGCCCACCCTCGCCCTTGCCAAGGCAACCAGCCTTGGCCGCGAACGAGTGCGGTCTCTCGCTTGGTGCTCGCGACGCAGAAGAGAGGCAGCATTGCTTGAAGGAGCACTCGGCGCGAGGCGGAACTGCGCGACGTGGACACGAACGCCGCCATCGACCGCTTCCTGCAGAGCCAGGCGCTCTCCGACGCCACTCGGAGGGCGTATCGACGCGACCTGGACGAGCTCGCCGCGTGGCTGCGCCGCAACGGCCTCAGCCTCGCCGACTTCGACGCCCGCGCGTTCGCAGCCTACGCCGCGGCGCTAGGGGCGGACCGGCCCGGTCGGCAGCCGCGGAAGCTGGCGCAGACGACGGTCGCGCGCAAGCTGGCGGCCGTGCGCTCGCTCGTCCGCGCGACGCTCGGACCGAGCCGCGTGCCCGACCTGGCGGTCTCGGGCCGGCGCCGGCGCCGGCTTCCGCACGCGCCCCGGCTGCCGGAGACCGACGCGCTGCTCGCCGGGGTCGAGGCCGACGACCGGCTCGGGCTCCGCAACCGGGCTCTGCTCGAGCTCGTCTACTCGGCCGGGCTGCGCGCGCAGGAGGCCGTCGACCTGACGCTCGCCGACGTCGACTTCGAGCAGGAGCTCGTACACGTCCGAGGGAAGGGCGGCAAGGAGCGCGTCGTCCCGCTCGGGGAAGAGGCGTCCTACCACCTCCGCCGCTACCTCGAGCGCGCCCGCCCCGAGCTCGCGCGCGGCGCCGAGAATGCGCTCTTCCTCTCGGCTCGCGGAAGACCTCTGGACACGTCATCGCTGCGCCGCCTCCTGCCGAATCCGCATCGGCTCCGCCACGCCTTCGCCACGCACCTGCTGGAGGGAGGCGCCGACCTGCGGACGATCCAGGAGCTGCTCGGCCACTCGTCGCTCTCCACGACCCAGATCTACAGCCACGTCGACGCGAGGCGGCTGCGAAAGGTCTACGACCGTGCCCACCCGCGCGCCTAACGGCAACAGCCGCGACCCGGCGGTCGAAGGCTTCCTCGCCTTGCTTGCGGCGCGTAGGGCGCCGCGCACGGTCGACGCGTACCGCCGCGACCTGGCCGACCTGGCCGCCCACCTGGGGCGCCCGCCGACTAACGCGAGCGCGGACGAGATTGAGGCCTGGCTTGCGGACCTGCGAGCCCGCGGCCAAGCGCCGAGCTCGGTCGCCCGCCGGGCGGCCGCGGCACGCACGTTCTACCGCCACCTCGTGGCACTGGGTCTTCGGGACGACAACCCGGCGGCCGAGGTCGACCTCCCCCGGCGCCGCCAGCGACTCCCCCGTTCGCTTTCGCTCGGCGAGGTTGAGCGCCTGATCGAGGCGGCGAACGGGACGACCGCGCGGAGTTTCCGCGACCGGGCGCTGATCGAGCTGCTCTACGGCGCCGGCCTCCGGGTCAGCGAGGCCGTCGGGCTCGAGCGCGGCGGCGTCGACCTCGAGGAGCGGCTCGTGCGCTGCATCGGCAAGGGCGACAAGGAGCGCGTCGTCCCGCTCGGGGCCCAGGCCGTCGAGGCGCTGCGGCGGTACCTGGCCCGCGGGCGGCCGTATCTCGACCGCCGGCACCGCCCGGAGCTCTTCCTCAACGCCCAGGGCGGACCGCTCACCCGCGCAGGTGCGTTCCTGATCGTCCGACGCCTCGCGGCGAAGGCCGGGCTCGACCCCGAGCGGGTCCACCCGCACCTCCTCCGACACTCCTTCGCCACCCACCTGCTCGAAGGCGGCGCCGACCTCAGGAGCGTGCAGGAGATGCTCGGCCACTCCGACCTGGGGACGACGGAGATCTACACCCATGTCTCTGATCGGCGGCGGCGAGATGCCTACTTCGAGGCGCACCCCCACGCCCGCCGGGTCAAGCGCTAGGCCGCTTCGGCGACCTCGTCGATCCGCCCGCTGCGGACGTCGTAGACCCAGCCCGAGACCTCGAGCGAGTCCGGCAGGAGCGGCGACTCGCGGATCGCCCGGACGCTCTCCCGCACGCTCTCCTCCAGCTCCGGAAACGGCCTGAAGTCCACGTCCGAGGCGTCCGCGCCTGCCTCCGAGCGGAGCGCGTCGTCGGTCACGAGCCCGCCGGCGTTTCTGATCACGCGCGCGTCGCCCTCCGCAAGCCCGAGGAACTTCGCCGGGTCGAGACGCGCGTCCATGCACGTCACGATCGCCGGGCGGCGCCGGCAGGTCGCCCTTGTCGAACCCGTCCGCGTAGACCTCGTTCGCCGCCTGCAGGACGTCGCGCTCCGCCATCTCGACCCCTTCGCTCCACTTCAGTTTTTGAAGCCATTAGCTTTACAAACTGAAGCGACTGCCGTCAAGCGCGGGCAGCTGCCTTCTTCTTCAGTGCAGCGTGCACCGACGCCGCCGACGCCTGGAGGTCCCGGTCGTCGCTCTCCGAGGCGAGGTGGGCGAGCAGGGTCAGGGTGTCCTGCTGCGGCGAGCCGTTCTTGAGCGCGAGGATGGCCAGGCGCCTGACGGCCGGGTTCGGATCCTCGTTGGCGAGCGCGTGCAGCGTCCCGCGCACGGCGTTCACCACGCCCGGATGCGTCCTCGAGAGGAGCTCGAGCGAGAGCAACGCCGAGCCGCGCGCCGCCGGGCTCTCATCCTCGAGCCCGCGGCGGAGCAGCTCGGTCTTCTGGTTGAAGCGAAGCTGCCCGATCGCGCGATAGGCAAGGGCGCGCTCGCGGTAGTCGGGGCTGCGAGCCGCCGCCTCGAGCTCGTCGTCGACCGACCGGCGAAGGTCGGCGAGGACGCGCTCGTCGGTCAGCTCCGCGGCTCGGGCGACAGCCTCGGCCAGCTCAGTCAACCGACGCCAGGGAGCGGGCCGGGGGCCCGACGTAGCGGGCCGACGGGCGGATGAGCCTGCCGCTTCGCTTCTGCTCGAGGATGTGCGCCGACCAGCCGGCGACCCGTGCAGCCGCGAACATCGCAGGGAAGAGCGCGGGCGGGATCTCGGCGATGTCCAGCACCACGGCCGACCAGAACTCGACGTTCGTGGCGAGCACGCGCTCGGGATGGCGCGCCGCCAGCTCGGCGAGCGCGGCCTGCTCCAGCGCCTCGGCCACCTCGACGCGCGGCGACTCCAGCTCCCGCGCGGTCGCGCGGAGCACCCGCGCTCGAGGATCCTCCGCCCTGTAGACCCGGTGGCCGAAGCCCATCAGGCGCTCGCCGCGGTCGAGCAGCTCCTTGACGTAGCCCTCGGCGTCGCCCCGGTCGGCCACCTCGTCGAGCATCTTGAGAACGCGCGTCGGCGCGCCTCCGTGAAGCGGCCCGCTCAGCGCGCCGACGGCCGCGGACATGGCAGCGCCGGTATCGGCGCCCGTGGACGCGACGATCCGGCCCGTGAAGGTCGACGCGTTGGCGCCGTGCTCGGCGGCCGAGACCCAGTAGCGGTCGATCGCCTGGACGTGGCGGGGATCAGCCTCGCCGCGCCATCGGAGCAGGAAGCGCTCCGCCGAGATCTCGCCCTCCGCGACGCGCGCGTCGGGAACCCGCGGCTGGTCGCCGCGCGCCGACTGCGCGACGAGCGAGATCATCGCGGCCGAGAGCCGGGCGAGGTCGTCGCGAGCCTGCCCGTCGGAGATGTCGATGAGCTGCCCCAAGCCCCAGTCGCCCGAGAGCGCCGCGGTCGCGGACTCGAGGTCGGCCATCGCGCTGCCCGTGCGGGTCGGAAGCGTCACGTCCTCGGAGCGGGGCATGCCGGGCTCGAAGCTGTCGTCGACGAGCAGGCCCCAGATCTGCTCGTAGGGGCGGACGCCGACGAGCTCCTGGATGTCCACGCCCCGATAACGGAGCGCGCCTCCCTCCCGGTCCGGCTCGGCGATCTCCGTCTCGAAGGCGACGACGCCTTCGAGACCTGGCTTGAACTCGTTCATCCGCTCCTTCCCTGTCGAAGGCACCGTATCGAACGGCCGCAGGCGACGGGTGACGCGCGTGGGAGCCCGTAGAATTGCTTCCCGCCCATGCCGCACCGCGTCACGCTCATCCCCGGCGACGGGACGGGGCCCGAGATCGCCGAGGCGACCCGGCGCGTCCTCGACGCCACCGGGGTCGAGCTCGAGTGGGACGTCCAGGAGGCGGGCGCCGACGTCATGGACCGCTACGGCGGGAACCCGCTCCCCGACCACGTGCTCGAGTCGATCAGGCGAAACGGGGTGGCGATCAAGGGACCGATCACGACTCCGGTGGGCACCGGCTTCCGCTCGGTCAACGTGGCCCTCCGGAAGAGCCTCGACCTCTACGGCCAGGTCCGGCCCTGCAAGAGCTACCCGGGCGTGCGCTCGCGCTACGACGCCGTCGACCTCGTCGTCATCCGCGAGAACACGGAGGACCTCTACGCCGGCATCGAGGCAGAGGAGGGCAGCGAGGAGGCGCTGGAGCTGATCCGCTGGGTCGAGGAGCGCCTTCAGTCGCACGTCCGCGAGGACTCGGGGCTGAGCCTGAAGCCTCTCTCCGTCAGCGGCTCGCGGCGGATCGTCGAGTTCGCGTTCGACTTCGCTCGGAAGAACGGCCGCAGCAAGGTGACGGCCGTCCACAAGGCCAACATCATGAAGTTCACTGACGGGCTCTACCTGCAGGTCGCCCGCGAGGTGGCGGCCGAGAACGAGGACGTCGCCTTCGAGGACAAGATCGTCGACAACCTCTCGATGCAGCTCGTCCAGCGCCCCGAAGAGTACGACGTCCTCGTCTGCCCGAATCTCTACGGCGACATCGTCTCCGACCTCTGCGCCGGGCTGATCGGCGGCCTCGGGCTGGCCCCCGGCGGCAACTTCGGCGCGGACGCCGCCGTCTTCGAGCCCACCCACGGCTCGGCGCCGAAGTACACGGGGCAGAACCGGGTGAACCCGATGGCCATGATGCTCTCCGGCGTGATGATGCTCCGTCATCTGGAGGAGCGGGCCGCTGCCGAGCGGCTCGAGGCCGCGATCGCGGCCGTCATCGCCGAGGGGAAGTCGGTCACGTACGACATGAAGCCGCGTCGCGACGATCCGACCGCGGTCGGGACGAGCGAGGTCGCGGACGCAATCATCGACACGATGGGAGTGCGGGTTTGAGACGGAAAGTGACAGTGGTCGGGGCGGGCAACGTCGGCGCGACGGCCGCCCAGGAGATCGCGCGGCGCGACTACGCGGACGTCGTGCTCGTGGACATCAAGGAAGGGCTGCCGCAGGGAAAGGCCCTCGACCTGAACGAGGCGGGACCGGTGCTCGGCTACGAGCCGACGATCACCGGCTCGAACGGCTACGACGAGACCGCCGGTTCCGACGTCGTCGTCATCACGGCCGGGCTCCCGCGAAAGCCCGGCATGAGCCGTGACGACCTCGTGACGACGAACGAGCAGATCGTCGGCTCCGTCACCCGCGAGGCGGTGGAGCGCTCGCCCGAGGCGATCCTCATGATCGTGTCGAACCCGCTCGACGCCATGTGCCACGTGGCCAAGAACGTCTCCGGCTGGCCGCGCGAGCGTGTGCTCGGCATGGCCGGCATCCTCGACACCGCACGCTTCAGCGCCTTCATCGCCTGGGAGACCGGCGCCTCGGCGAAGGACGTCACCGCGATGGTGCTCGGCGGCCACGGCGACCAGATGGTGCCGGTCGTGTCCGCGACGTCGGTCGGGGGCGTCCCGCTGACGAAGCTCGCCTCGGCCGAGGCGATCGAGTCGATGGTCGAGCGCACGCGCAAGGGCGGCGGCGAGGTCGTGGAGCTGCTCGGCACCTCGGCCTGGTACGCGCCGGGCGCCGCGGTCGCGCAGATGGTCGACGCGGTCATGCTCGACCAGAAGCGCGTCCTTCCGTGCACCGCCCTGCTCGAGGGCGAGTACGGGATCGACGACCTGTACATGGGAGTCCCGGTGAAGCTCGGCGCCGCAGGCATCGAGGAGATCGTCGAGCTCGACCTGACCGAGGCCGAACGGACCGCGATGGGTGAATCCGCCGCCGCCGTGCGCGACGTCGTCTCCGTCCTCAGCTAGGAGGGTTTGACGAAACGCAGCCTGTGTCGCCGGGCTGCGCTGCTCGCCCCGAGGACTGTGTCCTCGGTCGCGCCCGTAGCTTTGGCTACGAGCGCTCCCTGCGTCCTTGTCTCGGAACGACCATCGCACCCCTTCGACGAGCGACGTTCCGCCAAACCCCCTAGTCGAGCGGCGCCCGGCTCGAGACCTCGGGGCTACGATCGCTGGATGCGCCGCCGCCTTGCCGTCCTGCTCTCGATCGCCCTGCTCGTGGTGCTCGTCGGGCTCGCCCTTACCTGGATTCAGTCCGATCACTACATCGTCCTTCCTGACAAGGCACGCCCGACCGACCCGCTCGTGGAGATTCCGGGCGAGGGCGCGGACGAGGAGGGGAGCGGCATCTATATGGTCGACGTCCGCGTCGGGCGCGCGAATCTGCTCGAGCGGCTCTTCCCGGGCATCCACGAGGGCGCGTCGCTGCTTCCGGAAGACGTGCTGAACCCTCAAGGGGTCAGCGACCAGCAGCGCCGCGCCTCGAGCCTCAACGCCATGTCGCGCTCGCAGCTCGTGGCCATCGCCGTGGCGCTGGAGCACCTGGGCGAGGACGTCGACGTGATACCACTCGGAGCCGAGGTCAGGCTGGTCGTGCCCGACTCGCCCGCCGACGGCGTGCTGCAGGTCGGCGACGTCATCGTGGGCGTGAACGGTCGCGACGTCGAGACGACCGAGGAGCTCCGGGACGCGTTCGCGGACGTCACGCCGGGCGACGACGTGGAGCTCGACGTGAGGCGGGAGGAGAAGCCGGTGAGCGGGCTCACGGTCGGGACGAGGGCCGCGCAGGACGATCCCGAGCGGGCGGTCATGGGCGTCGAGGTGCAGGACACGGAGGACTTCGAGTTCCCGCTCGACATCGAGATCGACGCGGGCGCGATCGGCGGGCCGTCGGCGGGGCTCGCCTTCGCGCTCGACATCGTCGACGAGCTGGGCGAGGACCTCAACCGCGGGCGGACGGTCGTCGCCACAGGCGAGCTCGCGCTCGACGGCACCGTGCTCCCCATCGGGGGCGTGAAGCAGAAGGCGATCGGCGCGCGCGACGCCGGCGCGGACGTCTTCCTCGTGCCCGACGCCAACTTCGAGGAGGCGAGAGACGCGGTCGACGATCTCGAGGTGATTCCCGTCTCGACCTTCGACGAGGCGTTGTCCGTGCTGACGACCTCGTAGTTTTCTCCACGGTCAACAGCCCAGCGGAACCTTGCGGAAATTGCGTGTTTTTCGTAGCGGCAACACTTAACCCGAACGGTGCGCAGCCATAAGATGGGCGCCCCCTGATCTATGGCGAAGCGGCGGCAAATCACCTGCAAAGACTGCTATTTCCGCCAGGCGGCACTCTGTGCTCTGGCGGACGGGCCGTGCCCGACCTTCAGGTCGGCGAAGGCGGCCAGGCTGGAGCCGCCCGACCAGGCGCGGCTCGTCGCCCGCCCCCAGCTCCGGGCCCACGCCGCCGCCTAGAACTCGAACCAGAAGGACGCTTCTTCGGCGCGGCGTCCTGGGTGAGTGCGATGCAAGGACGCAGGGCGCGTTCGTAGCCGGAGGCTACGGGCGCAACCGAGGACGCTGCAGCGCGCCGCCCAGGGCGTCGCGACGGCTCAAGGCTTCGTTCTGGTTCGGGTTCTTCAGAGCGCGTCTCGGATCGAGTCGAGATCCGGATCGGTGGCCGCCCACTCGCGCATGCGCGGGTCGAGCTCCGCCGCCCGCGTGAGGTGAGCGAGCGCCGCCTCGCGCCGGCCCGCGAGCGCCTCGCAGCAGGCGAGGTTGTAGAGGATGTTCGGGTTGTCCGGATGCGCTGCGAGCGCCCGCTCGAGCACGGCCGCGGCTGCGTCGAAGTCCTTCGCCTCGTACGAGGGCAGCGCCTCGAGCCAGGACTCCCAGGGGGACGGCTCGAAGGCCTTCCCGACCGTGCCGCCGACGACGAGGACGGTCGTGTCGGGCTCGGCCGCCACCGCGCCGCGGCGGGTCGCCGGGTCGCGCACGAAGACGAGCGTCCCGGGGGGCGCGTCGAGCTCTTCGCCGGCCACGGTGAAGCGCGCGCGGCCCGCGAGGACGAGGTAGAGCTCCTCGTGGCGCCCCGCTCCGGCGCCGAGCTCGTCGTGCTCTTCGATCACCTGCCCACCGGCGTCGCGCGCGCCGTAGGCGTTGACGCCGAAGGCGGCGATGCCGAGCGGGATCCGGATCGGGATCGTGTCGAACTCCCCACCGAAGCGGCCGAGCTCGTCGAGGTGCGCCGTCTCGAAGGCGCGCGATGTCACGCCGGGACGGCGACAGCGTCGCGCACGAGCCGCCCGAGCCGGGAGACGCCTTCGTCGATCGCGTCCGGCCGCTCGTAGGAGAACGCCAACCGAAGCGACGACTCCCCGCCCCCGTCGTAGAAGAAGTCGGGCCCCTTGATGAAGGCGACGCCAACCTCATCGGCCTGGGAAAGGAGGCTCTCCGCCCTCAGCCCGCCGGGGAGATCGACCCAGAGGAAGTAGCCGCCGTTCGGCTCGTTCCAGCGCGTCCCCTCTGGCATCTCGCGCGCGAGCGCCGAGATCATGGCGTCGCGGCGGACGCGCAGCGCCTCCTGGATCGCTTCGATGTTCGGGTCGAAGCGTCCTCGGGAGACGAACTCGTAAAGCGTCGCCTCGACGAACATCACCGGCGAGACGTAGTTCTCGAGGATGAGGGTCTGCATCGCCCCCATCAGCTCCTCCGGGAGGATGGCGAAGCCGACGCGGATGCCCGGGGCGACCGTCTTCGAGAACGAGGACAGGAGCATCGCTCCCTCGCCGCCCGCGAGCTCGAAGAGGCGGGGCAGGCCTTCGCCTCCGAAGCGGAGGAGGCCGTAGGGATCGTCCTCGAGAATGACGGCGCCGTGGGCGCGGGCCACGTCGACGAGCCGATGGCGATTCGGCTCCGAGAGGGTGCGCCCACTCGGGTTCTGAAAGGTGGGGATCGTGTAGACGATGCTCGGGCCGTCCGTCTCGGCGAGCGCTCCCTCGAGGGCGTCGATGTCGAGGCCGTCATCGGAGAGAGGCACGGTCGCGACGTCGGCGCCCAAGCGGCGCAGGATCTGGAGCGAGCGGTCGTAGCACGGAGCCTCCACGAACACCTTCGCCCCGGCCTGAACGTGATGCCGCGCGATGAAGCTGAAGGCCTGGAGCGACCCGTTCGTGATCATCACTCGTGCGGCGTCGACGTCGTGGCGCTCGGCGATCCATTCGCGCAGCGGCACGTAGCCGAGCGGCGGGCCGTAGTTGAGGGCCGTCGCGCCGTCGCGCGCGAGCGCCGCCTTGGCGCAGTCGCCGAACTCGTCGATCGGAAGCAGATCCGGGCCCGGGAAACCGCGGGCGAAGGAGATGAGGCTCATGGCACGAGTCTACTGACCCCTCGGACGTGGCCAGCCGGACCGAACCGAAACCGCGCGGGCTACGAACAACGACCGGCGTCTGGAACAAGGAGGGGATTACTGTGGCAGGCATCCCGGGCTACCCGCGGGTCGACGACCCGACTTCGCGGGGCAGGTTTGTGAAGCGCGGAATCGTCATCGGGGGCACGCTCTTGGTCGGCGGGGCGGTGGCGGCAGGCCTACCGAGGCTTGCAGCCTCTGCCCAGTCCCCGGAGCAGGACGCGGAGATCTACAACTTCGCCCTGCTCCTCGAGCAGGTGCAAAGCGCCTTCTACGCCGAGGCGGTCGAGCGGGCCGAGCTCGATGGGGAGCTGCTCGACTTCGCCAAGGTGGCGGCGTCGCACGAACGAGAGCACGTCGCCTATCTGCGGGAGGCGCTGGGATCCTCCGCACGGGAGGCGCCGCCGACGGACTTCGGCGACTCGACGAGCGATTCGGCGGCGTTCGCAGCCGCGGCGGCCGCGCTCGAGGACCTCGCGGTCGCGGCGTACAACGGGCAGGCGGCCAACCTTACGAAGGCGGGCCTGCAGGCGGCGGCCACGGTCGTCTCGGTGGACGCCCGGCACGCCGCGTGGATCAGGGCGATCGCGGGCACGCCTCCGGCGTCGGAAGCGGTCGACCAGCCGCTCTCGCGCACCGAGGTCGATGAGCGACTCGACGACCTCGGGTTCATTCAGGAGGCATGAAAGGGGGCACCGTGACATTTCGAGACATTCCCGACCTGGCGCTCGAGGACCTCGACCGCGACGGCGCGATCAGGGAAGCGCAACACCGGCTCCCACGGTCGTCCCGGAAGGGCTTCCTGCAGGCCGCCGGAGGCGGCATCGCGGCCGTCGTCGCACTGGGGCACCCGCCGACGGCGACTGCGGCCTTGGCGCGCGGCGACGTCGACATCCTCAACTACGCGCTCACGCTCGAGTATCTGCAGGACGCCTTCTACACGGAGGCCGAGCGGAAGGGCGCCCTCGCCGGGCCTGCCGCTCGTCTGACGCGGGTCGTCGGCGCGGTGGAGCGCGCCCATGTCAAGGCGCTGCGCGGCGTGCTCGGTCGTAAGGCCGTCGCGAGGCCGTTCTTCGACTTTCGCGGCGTCACGGAGGACCCGCCGAGCTTCATCCGCACGGCGGTCGCCTTCGAGGACCTCGGGACCGCCGCCTACAAGGGTCAGGCGCACAAGATCGAGTCGCCGCAGGTGTTGGCTGCCGCCGTCGGCATCCACTCGGTGGAGGCGCGTCATGCAGCCTGGATCAGGTACATCGCCGGCAGCCGTCCCGCCGTAGAGCCGTTCGACCAGGGCACGTCGAAGGCGGAGACCCTTCGCCTGGTGCGCAACACCGGCTTCGTCGCGCGCACGCCGAAGACGAAGGCGTCGAAGAAGCCGCTCTTCACGGGATGAGGCTGGACGGCCGAGGTCGGATTGCGATCGTCGCCGGCCTCGGCCTGGCCGGCCTCGGCGCACTCTTCGTGCTTGACCGGCTCGGCGGGAGCGACCGCGGGCTCGGGGGCGTCGGTTCGGCCGGCCTGGGGGCGGTCGCCCTCGCCGAGCCACCCGAGCCGGCGTTCGAGATCCCGGCGCCCGAGCGGTTGCGCTCCCCCGCCTCCGAGTCGATGTGGTCGCCCCTGCGAAGAGCGGTCACCGCGCGCTCGGGGCCGGGCGCAGGCTTCGACGCGGTCGGCCGGGTCGCCCCTCGAACTCCCGAAGGGACGACGAACCTCGTGCTGGTGCTGGGCCGCGAGCAGAGCGTCAACGGCTCGCTCTGGGTGCGTGTGCGTCTTCCCATCCTCCCAAACAACTCGACGGGCTGGATTCCCCGCTCAGCGCTCGGAGGGTATGTGGTCGTTCGCACGCACCTGATCGTCGACCTCGGCGACGAGCGGGCGACCCTCTTGCGAGGCGGGCGACCAGTCTTCACCGCACGGGTCGGCGTCGGCACCGCCGAGTTCCCGACTCCGAAGGGCCGCTTCTACGTGCGCAACAAGCTCACCCGCTACCGAAACTCGTTCTACGGCCCGATCGCCTTCGGGACCAGCGGCCGTTCGGCAGCGCTCACAGACTGGCCCGCAGGGGGCTTCGTCGGCATCCACGGAACGAACAAGCCCGGGCTGATTCCCGGACGGGTGTCACACGGGTGCATCAGGCTTCGAAACGAGGCGATCCTGCGTCTCGCAGTGCTGATGCCGATCGGGACGCCGCTCACGATCCGCGCCTGACCCATGCTGAGAGCCTTCTCCATGCTGCTCGCTCTCCTCCTCGCGGCGACGTCCCTCGGGGTGTCCGAGGCCGTTGCGCAGACCCGCCAGGAGGATATGACCGAGCTCTGGGAACGCTATCCCTTGGAGGCGCCCGAGGAAGGTTCCAGGTCGGTGGGCGCGCGCGAGGAGGACGGCTCGAAGGCAGGGCCCCCGCCAAGGTCGGCCGAGCCTGGGGGCCTGTTCGCGCTCGCGCTTCTCTTCCTCGTCATTGGGCTCACGGTGGCCGGCGTCGCCGGGGCCCTGTATCGGCCCGTGGCGAGGCTGCTGAACCGGAATCGGCGCTCGTCACGTCCACCCGACTCCGCCGTACCCAGCCGGGCGGAAAACCACCAGGCGTAGGCGAGCAGGGCGCAGAGCAGCCAGGCCAGCAGCATCGCGACCTCGACGCCGAGCGGCTCTCCCGGACCGCCCTGGAGCCATTCCAGCCAGGTGGCGAGCGGGAAGCCAAAGCTCCCGAGAAGAAGGACACCGAAGATCCCGGACGGCAGCGTCGCCCCAAGCCAACGACCGACCCGGTAGCGCACGTCCCGCCGCACGTCCTCGCCCTCAGCCATGGCCATGACGTCGGCCGCAGGCCCGTTGGGCTTGAGCGCTCGCCGCGGGTCAGTTCCGCCAAGCCCTCCTGCTAGGAGGGTTTTGGCGAAATGGCCGCTGTGCCGAGCACTATTCCGCCAAGCCCTCCTAGTCGAGAACGCCGGCGACCTCGGCCGCCAGGCGGGCGACCTCGGTCGGGTTCGTCCCGACGCGGACGCCACGGGCCTCGAGCGCGTCCTTTTTCGCCCGCGCTGTGCCGGCGCTTCCCGAGATGATTGCGCCTGCGTGGCCCATCGTCTTGCCCGGCGGCGCCGTGAAGCCGGCGATGTAGGCGACGACCGGCTTCGTCATCTCGGCGCCGATGAACTCGGCGGCCTTTTCCTCTTCGGAGCCACCGATCTCCCCGACCATGACCACGATCTCGGTCTCGGGATCCGCCTCGAAGCGGGCGAGGATGTCGATGAACGACGACCCGACGACGGGGTCCCCCCCGATCCCCACGATCGTCGACTGGCCGATTCCCAACTGCGTCAATTCATGTCCGATCTGGTACGTGAGCGTGCCGGACCTGGAGACGAGCCCAACCGGGCCCTCGCTGAAGATCTCGGCAGGAATGATCCCCACGTTCGCCTTGCCGGGGGAGAGGACGCCGGGGCAGTTCGGGCCCACCAGCGTGACGCCGCGCGGGCGCACGTAGTTGTAGACGCGAAGCATGTCGTGGGCGGGAATCCCCTCCGTGATGCAGATGACGGTCTCGATCCCCGCATCGACCGCCTCGTAGATCGCGTCGGCGGCGAAGCGCGCCGGGACGAAGACCATGGCCGTGTTCGGGCTCGCCTCGGCGACCGCGTCCCGAACCGTGTCGAAGACCGGGATCCCCTCGACGCTCTCGCCGCCCTTGCCCGGGGTGACGCCGGCGACGACGTTCGTGCCGTAGCGCAGGTTCCGGGTCGCGTGGAAGGAGCCCTCGCGGCCGGTGATTCCCTGGACGACCAGGCGCGTGTCGCGGTCGACGATGATCGCCACTAGCGAGCCCGCCTCATCGGAGCGACACCACCCGCTCCGCGGCCGACAGCATCGTCTCCTCGACGTGCACGTTGGGCGGGCCGGCCTCGATCAGCATCCGCCTGCCCTCCTCCGCGTTGGTGCCGTCGAGCCTGACGACAATCGGAAGCTCGATCGCCAGCTGGCCCAGAGCGGCCAGGATGCCGCGGGCAACCTCGTCGCAGCGCGTGATCCCGCCGAAGATGTTGAAGAGGATCGCCTCCACCTGCTCGTCGGAGGTGATCACCTCGAGCGCGTCGACGACGCCCTGCGCGTCGCCTCCCCCGCCCAGGTCGCAGAAGTTCGCCGGACGGCCTCCCACCTGGTCGATCACGTCCAACGTCCCCATGACGAGACCGGCGCCGTTGCCGAGGATGCCGATCTCGCCGTCCAGCTTCACGTACGTGACACCCTTCTCGCGCGCGAGCCGCTCGCGCGGGTCGGCGGCCTCGACGTCGCGCATCTCGGCCACGTCGGGATGCCGGAAGAGCGCGTTGTCGTCGACGGTGAACTTCGAGTCGAGCGCCTTCACCTCCCCCTCAGGCGTGACGATCAGCGGGTTCACCTCGCAGAGCATGGCATCGAAGCCGACGAAGGCCTCGTAGAGCTTCTCGACGATCGCCGCGACCTGCTTCTGCTCGCCGGGGTCGTCGATCCCAGCCGTGAAGACGAGCCAGCGCCCCTGCCACGGCTGCGAGCCGACAAGTGGGTCCACGTGCAGGCGGGCGAGCGCTTCGGGGTGCTTCTCCGCGACCTCCTCGATGTCGACGCCTCCCTCCGTCGTGAGCATGAAGAGCGGCTTCTTCTCGCCGCGGTCGAAGGTGACCGAGAGGTAGTACTCCTTGGCGATGTCCGACGCGCGCTCGACCCAGAGCCGCCGGACGACGTGGCCGCGGATGTCCATGCCGAGGATCGCGGCCGCGTGGGCCTCGGCCTCGTCCGGCGTGTCGGCCAGCTTGATGCCGCCGGCCTTGCCGCGGCCGCCGACGAGTACCTGCGCCTTGACCACGACCGGCCCGCCGAGCTCCTCCGCGGCCACCCGCGCCTCGGCCGGAGTCGTGGCCAGACGCCCTTCCGACACGGGAATCCCTGCGCGCGCGAAGAGCTGCTTTCCCTGGTACTCGTAGAGATCCACGGCCGGGCGCGAGTCTACTCCAAGAGCTCCTGGCGAAAGATGGCCCGGCATGGCGCTTCATTGCGTTAGGAGCTCTGAGGCTTCAATCACTCGTTCTGACGATGAGGCAAGCGGGCGAACGGGCGATGCAGGGCTGGGGACAACCCGTGAGACTCGCGCAGACGCTCGTCAAGGCCGCTGTGATCCTGGCCCTCATCGCCGTCACCCTCGGCGGCGCCGTCGCGCTCGGGAGCACGCTCTTCGAATCCCCGCCCCGGGACGCAGCCGAGTTCGCGGCCAGGATCGAGGCGGGCAGCACCCATGCGCCCCAGGCCGTGAAGCACACCACGGCGGAACGCCGCTACATCCTCGATCTGAGCGAGCTCTGCGCGAAGCGCAACGAGCGCCTCCGCGAACTCGAGACGCGCGTGGCCGAGGTGGCCCGAGTCGCCAGGCTCCGCGCGTGGCGGGCGATTCAGGCCGACTTTGCCGCGGACTTCGAGGAGCTGACGCCGCCGAGGCTCTTCCGGGAGGGCGCCGCCCGCGCGATCGCGCTCGACCACAGCATGATCGACCTCGCCGACGACGCGCTCGAGGCCAGCCGCGCAAGCGACCGCGACGGCTTCGACACGAAGGCCGAGGCAGTCGAGCTCCTCGACCGGCAGCACGACGCGGCCATGGTCAGCCTCGAGGCCCCGGTCTGCGCAGCCGCGCAGGCCCTTTGATCGACTGACGACCCACGGCGGTCCTCGCCGATCACGTCGCAGGGTTCCCGGCTCGCACGTTTCGGGTAGACGGTCAGACGCTGTAGCGTTCTCCCCGACCCCTCAGAGGAGGTAGCCATGAGCACGCTCCACGACGACGACATCCGCAGGATCGGCGAGGACGGGCGCCTCGAGCCGCAGGCCGACGCGGACGGCGACGACACCGACACGACCGACGGCGACGCGACCGACACCGACGCGGACGACGCCGACACGGACGCTACCGACGCAGACGCAGACGACACCGACGCGTAGCGCGGGCTCCGACGCCGCGCTCGCACGCTGCCTCGAGCCGGTCGGCCGCGAGAGGTTCTTCGCCGAGCACTGGGAGCGGCGGCCGCTCGTCGTCCCCCGCGGCGAGCCGGGTCGTTTCGACGACCTCCTGTCCGAGGCCGACGTCGAGCGGCTCGTCTGCTCCACAGGAATCCGCTACCCGGCCTTCCGGCTCGTCCGCGAGGGAGGGCAGCTCGACGTCGCCTCCTACACGAGCGACGTCCGTTGGCGACCCGCCTTCACGAAGGCCGCCGACGTCGAGCGCGTCCTGGCCGAGTGGGAAGCGGGCGCGACCATCGTCCTGCAGGCGCTGCACGTCAACTGGCAGCCACTGGCGGTCTTCTGCCGGCTGCTCGAGGACGCGTTCGGCCTCGGAGTGCAGGCGAACTCGTACTTCACCCCGCGGGGCTCCCAGGGGTTCGCCGTGCACCACGACACGCACGACGTGCTCGTCCTCCAGGTCGCCGGCGAGAAGCGCTGGCTCCTGTACGAGCCGCTCCTTGAGCTCCCGCTCAAGCACCAGCGCTACTCGAAGTCGCTCGGCGACGAGGGCGAGCCGACGGACGACATCGTCCTCCGCGCCGGGGACACGCTCTACCTTCCGCGCGGCTGGTTGCACCAGGCGGAGACGTCGGAGACCGACTCCCTCCATCTCACGATCGGGATCAACGCCTACACGTGGGTGGACGCGGCCAGGGCGGCGCTGCAGCCGCTGGAGGGCGACGCGTCGCTCCGTCGTGGTCTCGACGGCGACGAGGCTGACGCGATCGTGGAGGAGCTCCGGGCGCAGCTGGCGCCCGGGGAGGTGGAGCGGCGTCAGCGGCGACGCTTCCTCGACACCCGCCGGCCGCTCCGCGAGGACGGGCTCTCCCAGCTCCGGGCGCTCGAGCGGCTCGACGTCGACACTCCGGTGGTGCGGCGCATCACCGTGATCGCGGATCTCGAGGAGGACGGGGAAGGGGTCGCGCTCGTCTTCGAGGGCAGGGAGCTCCGCTTCCCGGAGCACGCCCGGCCGGAGGTCGTGGCCTGCTTCGAGGCGCATGAGCCCTTTAGCCCCTCCGAGCTCCCGGGCGACCTCGACGAGGCGGGTCGGCTCGTTCTCGTCCGGCGCCTCGTCCGCGAGGGGTTCCTGCGGGTTATCTGATCCTGGCGACGAAGCGGCGAGGGCGCGTTGGCTCCGCCGCGCCGCAGGTGAGGAAGACCGGCTCGTCGGCAAGCTCGGCGATCACGTCGACCGCGTGGACGCGACCGCCCGCGCTCCGGAAGCGCACGCGCCACGCGTCCTCTCCCGTGCGCCGGGAACCCACGAGGGCGAGGTCGTCGATGCCGAGCAGGCCCTCGGCCTCCCGGAGGCTGTGCTCCGCCGCTTGCACCTGAAAGCTGTAGGCGGCCCGACCGCGGTAGCGCTCCAGCTCGATCCTGCCCTCGGCGTTGGCGCGGAGCAGCGCCGCGGCGTCGCCGGGCTCGACTCGCCCGTAGTACAGGGCTTGCGGGAAGACCACCACGTTGCCCGCGAAGCGGTCGCCGCCGACATGCGTCGACTGCCAGACCCACCCCGTCTCCGTCTCCCGCCGCAGAGCGTCGTAGATGGGCCGTCCGTTCTTCGCACAGCAGCGGTCGCGCTTGCCGTGGGTGCAGACGACGAGCAGCGGGTGATCGAGAGGAACGGCCGGCGGCTCGCCGCCCGCCAGCGCGGCCGCGAAGTCGAAATCGGCGAGGTCGTTCAGGTGGTCGACCTCCAGCTGGAAGAAGCGCTCCGCGCCCGGCTTGGACGTCCCGAACCAGACCCGCCGCCGTGCGTCCGCTCGGCGCTCAGGCTTCTTGACGAACAGGAGTCGCGACGGGCCCAGGGCCCGCAGCTGGTCTCTCACGTGAGCCTTCAGCCCGTCCGAGAGAAGGCAGCCCCCGAGCACGTCCCGGTCCCACATCCCGCGGTACTCGAGCAGGATCCAGTTGTCGATCCGGCTTGCCGTCGCGGCCAGCTGCTCGGCGCTCGCGCTCGAGACCGCCGCGCACAACGCACGGTTGCGACTGCTCGTCCTCGGCTGCGCGCTCACCGCCACGAACCTAGCGTAGCCGAGATGTAAGGCGGCCCTTACAGACACGCCCAAGTAACAGCCTGCTACTTGGGTTCGTCCTCGCCCGCCTGGGCGACGACGCAGATCACCTGCCCCGTCGTCACCGGCTCGCCGGGCGCGACGGAGAGGCCGGTGATCTCGCCCGGCCGATGGGCGGTGATCTCGTTCTCCATCTTCATCGCCTCCACGACGCAGATCACCTGGCCCTCGCGCACCGTGTCGCCCTCGCCCACCTCGACGGCGAGCACGGTGCCCTGCATCGGGCTGACCACGGCCTCGCGCGCAGCTCCGTGGCGTCCGCCGTCGGCGTTCCGCTCGCGGCGGCGGCGCGCTAGCTCGGCGTGCGGAGGCTCCGGGCGGAGCAGTGAGACCTCGAAACGGCGCCCGTCCAGCTCGACCCCCACGACCTCCTCGCGGAGACGGGCCGGAGCCGGCGCGCTCGGCAGGCCGGCCTCGGCCTCCACGCCCTCGGCGATCGCCTCCACGAGCCCGAAGCACGTCTCGCCGGCGACGAAGCACGGATGCTGGAGGAGGGCGCGATGGAACCCGATCAGGGTCGTCACGCCCTCGATCGTGTACTCGCCCAGGGCGCGGAGCATGCGCCGGCGGGCGTGCTCGCGGTCGACGTCCCAGACGACGAGCTTCGCGACGAGCGGGTCGTACAGGCCGACGACCTCCGAGCCCGCCGTCACGCCCGAGTCGACCCTCACGCCCGGCCCGGCCGGCTCCCGGTAGGCCGTGATCGTCCCGGGCGTCGGCAGGAAGCCTGCCGCGGGGTCCTCCGCGTTGATCCGGCACTCGATGGCGTGACCGGTGACCCGAACGTCCCCCTGGGCGAAGGAAAGCGGCTCGCCGGCGGCGACCAGCACCTGCTCGCGCACGAGATCGATGCCGGTGGCGAGCTCGGTGACCGTGTGCTCCACCTGGATCCGGGTGTTCATCTCGAGGAAGAAGTAGTTGCCGTCGCGATCGAGGAGGCCCTCGAGCGTTCCGGCGCCGCGGTAGCCGACCGCCCTGGTGGCGTCGAGGGCGATCGCGCCGATCCGCTCGCGGAGCTCCGGCCCGACCGCCGGCGAGGGCGTCTCCTCGACCAGCTTCTGGTGCCGGCGCTGAATCGTGCAGTCGCGCTCGCCGAGATGCACCACAGCGCCGTGCGCGTCGGCGAGCACCTGCACCTCGACGTGGCGCGGATCCTCGAGAAAGCGCTCCACGTACACAGTGGCGTCGGCGAAGTAGGACTCGCCCTCGCGCTGAGCGGAGGCGAGCGCACGCTCGGCCTCGTCGGGGGAGCGCACCACCTTGAGCCCCTTGCCGCCCCCGCCGGCCGAGGCCTTGATCGCCAGCGGCCAGCCGTGCTCGTCCCCGACGGCGTGGATCTCGGCCACGGACGAGACCGGCTCGATCGTCCCGGGGATGACCGGCACCCCGGCCGCCGCCATCAGCCTCCGCGCCTCCACCTTCGAGCCCATCGCCTCGATTGCCTCCGGCGGCGGGCCGATCCAGACGAGGCCTGCCGCCTCGACCGCCCGGGCGAACGAGGCGTTCTCCGCGAGAAAGCCGTAGCCGGGATGAATCGCGTCGGCCCCGGCCCGGACCGCAGCCGCGAGGACCCGCTCCTCGTGGAGGTAGCTCTCGGCTGGAGCTCCCGGGCCGAGCAGGAAGGCCTCGTCGGCCAGCGCGACGTGGAGCGAGCCGCGGTCTGCCTCCGAATAGACCCCGGCGGCGCGGATCCCGAGCTCCCGCAGCGTCCGGAACACCCGGATGGCGATCTCGCCGCGGTTGGCGACCAGCACGGTCCGGAAGGAAGTCATGTCGGCGTATTCTGCCCCCATGACCTTCGCCGACCACCTGACCGTCGCCCGGGCGGCTGCGGTCCCGGTCGTGATCGTCCTCTTCGCGTGGGACTTTCCGAACCACGACTACTGGGCGACGGCGGTGTTCGCCGTGGCGATGTCGACCGACTGGGTGGACGGCTGGTGGGCCCGGAGGAACAATCGCACCTCCGACCTCGGCCGCATCCTCGATCCGGTGGCCGACAAGCTCCTCGTGATGACGGCGCTGATCATGCTCGTCGGCCGCGTGCTGCCGGCCTGGATGGTCGCGGCCGTGATCGCCCGCGAGTTTCTCGTCACCGGGCTGCGGCTCGCAGCGCTCGAGCGCGGGGTCGTCATCGGCGCGCGCGACCTCGGCAAGCTGAAGACGTGGGCCCAGGCGCTGGCAGCCGGCCTCGGAGGCCTCGCAGCCGCGGGAGCGTTCGACGACGTCGTGGCGTGGTGGGCGATGCTCGTCGCCCTCGTCCTGACGTGGGTCTCCGGTCTCGACTACGCTCGCAGCGCACCCCGACTCCTTCGTGGCCAGCAGCCTGCGTAGCTTCAGCCGGGACGACATCCCGGCAGTCCTCGAACTCTCCCGCCGCGCCTTCGGCCGGCCGGAGGAGCAGGTCGGCAACCCGTTGTGGGCGTCGCTGGACGAGCTAGAGAGCGAGCTCTCCGACTGGGACGAGCCGCCCGAGAGCACGCTCCTGGTCGACGTCGAGGACGGGCAGGTGGTCGGCTTCGGCGGCGTCGAGGTGCCGCGCGCCTTCACCCATGCCGACCTGTTCGGCCCCCTGATCGCCCCCGGCTACCGGGGCCAGAAGCTCGGCAGCGAGCTGCTCGACGCGTCGGTGGCGATCGCAGTCGAGCAGGGCCGGAGCTCCGTTGTCGGCTCGGTAGGGCCCCGGAACGTCTCCGGCCGCCTCCTGCTCGAGCACAGCGGCTTCCACCCCCGCGGCGCGGCGAAGGCGGTCTTCCGGCTCGCGCCCGAGGAGCACCGAGCCGTGGCCGAAGGGCCCGAGGGCGTCGAGGTACGCCGTGGGGGCGACGCCGACCTCGAGCCGGCGTTGGCCCTGTACCACTCGACCTTCCCGGAGGGCGTCTTCCCGGACGACGCCTGGCGGGAAGGCCTGGCGAAGGGCTCCGTCTACCTCGCCGAGCGGGACGGCTTGCCACTCGCGTTTCTCAACCTCGACACCAACGATCGCTGGGCCTACCAGCTCGGCGTCGTGGCGCAGGAGCGGTCGCAGGGAGTCGGCCGGTACCTCTTCTCGAGCGTCCTCGAGGAATACTGGACAGAGCACCCGGGCGAGATCCTCGGGCTCTCCGTGGAAGCGGACAACGTCCCGGCGCTCAAGCTCCTGCGCCGCCAGGGCTTCGCGCCCTGGCTCGTGCTCCAGTCGTACGAGCTCTGGTTATGAGAACATATGTTCGTGTCGCGAGAGGCGACGATCCTCCACGCCGACCTGGACGCCTTCTTCGCGTCGGTCGAGCAGCGGGACGACCCTAGGCTCCGCGGGCGACCCGTGATCGTCGGCGGGGGGGTCGTGCTCGCGGCCAGCTACGAGGCCAAGGCGCGCGGCGTGCGCACCGCGATGGGGGGCCGGCGGGCGCTTCGGCTCTGCCCCGACGCCGTCGTCGTCCCGCCACGCATGGAGGCCTATTCGGAGGCGAGCAAGGCGGTGTTCCGGGTCTTCAAGGACACGAGCCCGCTCGTCGAGGGGCTCTCCATCGACGAGGCGTTCCTGGACGCCCGGGGGATGGAGCGGCTCGCCGGCAGTCCCGTCGAGATCGCCGCCCGGCTGCGCCGCGACGTGCGGGAGCGCGTCGGCCTGCCGATCACCGTCGGGGTGGCGCGGACGAAGTTCCTCGCCAAGGTCGCGAGCGCCGTGGCGAAGCCCGACGGGCTCCTGCTCGTGCCGCCCGACCGCGAGCTCGCGTTCCTCCACCCGCTCCCGGTCGAGCGGCTCTGGGGCGTCGGCCCGGTGACGGCCGGGCGGCTCCGCCGGCTCGGGATCACTCGCGTGAGCGACGTCGCCGCGTTTCCGGAGGCTGCGCTGGTCACCGTCGTCGGGCGGGCGGCAGGGCGGCACCTGCACGCGCTCGCACACAACCGCGACCCGCGTCCCGTGAGGACGCGCACCCGTCGCCGCTCGATCGGCTCACAGCGGGCACTTGGCCGCTCGGCCCTGTCCGCGGACGCCCTCGACGCCGTGCTCGTCGGCCTGGTCGACCGCGTCACCCGGCGCCTGCGGGCGGCCGGCCGCGTCGGCAGGACGGTTGTGCTCCGGCTGCGCTTCGACGACTTCTCCCGGGCGACCCGATCCCAGACCCTGTGGCAGCCGACCGCGGAGAGCCAGGCGATCCTCGCGGCCTTGAGAGAGCTGCTGGCGGCGGCCACGCCGCTGATCGAGCATCAGGGTCTGACGCTGGTGGGCGTGACCGTGAGCAATCTCGACGACGAGCGGACGATCCAGCTCACCCTCCCGTTCGGGCGTCCGCGCTGGCAGGCGCTCGACGCCGCGCTCGATGAGGTGCGCGACCGGTTCGGCACCGACGCGATCAGGCGGGCCGTCCTGCTCGGGCGCGACCAAGGGATCACCATGCCGCTCCTCCCCGACTGAGCCTTACCAAGAAACAGACTGTCACTTGTCAGGCTCCGGCTCGGGGGAGACGGACTCCTCGACTCCCTCGCGCCACCAGGCGCCGCGCGGGTCCCGGCGCTCGGCGAGGACGTCGGCCAGGGCCCGCTCGAGCGCCTCGCGCTCCTCGGGCGTCGGCTCCGGCCGCCAGTCCAGCTCCACGGGGGGAACACTAAAGACCGACGGCGTGCTCGACGATAGAGCGGGGATGAGGCGAGCCGTTCTCGTTGCGCTTGTGGCCGTGCTCGCGCTGAGCGTGGCCGCGCCGATCCAGGCCGCCTCCTGGGCGAAGCCGCAGATCAGAGTCGTCGTCCGCGAGGGCGTGATGGGCCCGTCCGTCGCCTCCTTCAGGCCGCGGCAGCCGCTGACGGCCGGCGTGCTCGCCAAGGCGATGGCCGCCCTGACGGGCACCGAGCGGGCGCCCGAGCGACCGGATCGGCTCGTACGCATGCGAGGGCTCGAGCACTCCCTCGTTCGAGCTGCCGGCCTCCTCCGATCCGCACGCCACGTCCAGGCCGAGCTCAGGGCGGCGGGTCTCCGGCCGCCGAACCGCCTAGGGGCGGAGGTGATCGCTCGCATGCTGGGCCTGCGCTACAACCACCCGAGCAAGAAAGACGGGCTCGAGCTGCGCCCGCGTGATCCGGCCTCGCGCGCAGAGGCAGCCTACTCCTTCGCCAAGCTGCTCCAGCTGAGCGACTGGAGCGCGCCGGACGTGGAAGACCGCGCGCTGCGGCTCGACCTGCCGGAGCTGACGAGCTGGCAGCGGCGGGTTCTGACGCGCGCTGTCTCGTTCGTCGGCTTCCCGTACGTCTGGGGCGGAACCTCGGAACGGCGGCAGACCCTGTTCGGCGTCACCTCCCGGGGCGGCTTCGACTGCTCGGGGTTCGCCTGGCGGATCTACCGCCTCGAGGCCTACGCCGGCGGGTCGCAGCTCCAGGACGTCCTGCGCGGCCGCACGGCCTCGGCGATGGCCGGCGAGGTCCCTGCGTCGGCACGAGTCCGCCGGGGCGGGCTCCGTCCCGGCGATCTCATCTTCTTCGCCGAGCGCGGGCGAGATGCCCGGCCGTCCGAGGTCACGCACATGGGCATCTACGCCGGCGGCGGCTGGTTCGTGCACTCGTCCACCCAGGGAACGACCATGACGACCCTCTCCGGCTGGTACGCGGAGCGGTTCGCCTGGGGCCGCCGGCCTCTCCGCGAGGCGGGCCTCCACTAGCTCTTATGGGGGATGTGCAGGGATTTTCGGCAATCCCTCTTACGGGGGATGTGCGCTTTGGCCCCTGACCAGATACTTCGGGACGTCAGGCGTCCGATATCAACGGGAGAGATCAGATGCTGCATTGGAAGTCGAAGCTGGCATACCTGCTGGTTGCGGCCACCGTCCTCGCATCGTTCCTCGGCGAGGCCGAGGGCTGGCACTGGTAAGCCATCCTCGTGAAGCTCCGTCCGATTCGCTCGTCCGAGAGCGCATCGGGTGATGCGGTGAGGCCGGGAGTCTCCAGAGAGACTGCCCGGCTTCTTCCGCTTCTGCTCCCGGTCACCCTCTCGGCCTGCGCGGCCCTCGCCGCAGCCGTCGTCTCCTTCGGCCTCTCGGCGCCGACGCTCGGCGTCGTGGGCGGCGTGCTCGCCCTGACCGCGGCAGCGACCTTCGTCGAGGCCTATCCGGTGCCGATCGAGGGAATCGCCTCGGGCGGTGTCTCGCTGACCGCGGTCTTCATCGTCGGCGGCGCGGTGATCTACGGATGGGCGCCGGCGATCATCATCGGATTCATCGCGCGGGCGGCGATCGAGCTCGTGCAGCGACGTCCCGCGATCCGGCTCGCCTACAACAGCGCGGTCTACGCGCTCGCAGGAGGAGCGGCAGGTGCGGCCGTCGCCCTCGCCGGCGTGCACGGCGGAGTCGGAGGCCTCTTCCTGCACGTCCTTCTCGCGGCCGGGGCCTTCTACGCTGTCAACATCCTCCTCACGGCGGGCATCATCGCCCGCTGGTCGGGCGAGCCCTTCCTGGCGCTCCTCAAGCACTCGGTCTACTGGACGGCCATCCCGTTCTCGATCATGGCCTCGGTCAGCCTGATGCTGTCCGTCCTCTGGGAGCGGTCGCCCTTCCTCGCCACGGCGCTCGTCGGCCCGCTCGTCGCCATCGCCCTCTACCAGCGCTCGGTGCACAGCGCGCTGAAGGCGATGCGCCTGGCCCTGACCGACCCGCTGACCGGGCTCGGCAACCACCGCCACTTTCACGAGCGGCTCCAGCACGACCTGGACAAGGCGCAGGAGGAGGGCTTCCCGCTCACCCTCTGCCTGCTCGACATCGACAACTTCAAGCAGGTCAACGACCGTTACGGACATCCAACCGGGGACAAGGTCCTGGCCCAGGTAGCAGCCCGCCTACGCCAGGGGGGTGAGGCCTTCCGCCTAGGGGGCGACGAGTTCGCTTTGCTTCTCCCGCGCAGAGACGAACACGAAGGCCTCTCCATTGCGCGCTCGATCATCGAGCGCATGGCCGAGACGGAGGTCGATCTCGGCGAGGTGCTGAACATGTCCGCCGGCGTCGCCACGTACCCGCAGCACGGCGTCGAGCGGAGCGAGCTCGTCCGCGTGGCCGACAGCGCCCTTTACCTTGCCAAGGAGCAAGGCAAGAACACGGTGCGCGTCTACCGCCCGGACGTCATCGAGCTCGCGGAGCTGCGCCGCCTCGCCGAGGGACCGGACCGTGCCGCCCGTCTCCGCGCGGCCGCGAGCCTCGCCCACGCCGTCGATGCGAGGGACGCCTACACGGGCAGTCACTCGTACATGGTCGGCGAGCTCGCGGCCCGCGTCGCCAAACGCATGGGCCTCGACTCGGAGTCGATCGAGCTGACCCGCCTCGCCGGCAGCCTCCACGACCTCGGTAAGCTCGCCATCCCGGAGGAGATCCTCCGCAAGCCCGGTCCCCTCAACGAGGCGGAGCGCCTCGTGCTCGAGCGCCACCCGCAGATCGGCTACCGAATGCTCGACTCCCTGGGCGTCGAGCCGGTCGCAACCTGGGTGCTGCACCACCACGAGCGCTGGGACGGGAACGGCTATCCCGAGCAGAAGGCCGCCGGCGAGATCCCGCTCGGCGCCCGCATCCTCTTCGTCGCGGACGCCTACGACGCGATGACCACCGACCGCGTCTATCGCGGCCGCCTCTCCCACGACCGGGCGATCGCCGAGCTGGAGCGCTGCGCCGGGACGCAGTTCGACCCGTACGTGGTCGATGCGTTCAAGGACGAGTTCGACCAGCCCCGGCTCGAGCTCGTCGTCTCCGAGAGCGCGTAGGGCCACTCCTGCGCGTATCCTCGTCGCATGCGGCGGGGCGTCACCGTGCTCGTCGTGGTCGTTGTGGTCGCGATCGCGATCGCGGCTGGGATCGACGCGCTCCGGGGCGGCGACGATGCCGAGCCGGCTGCCCAGACCGAGACGCCGTCCACGTCGACCACTGAGCCCGAGGGACCGACAAACTACGTGCCACTCGAAGGCGAGATCGCGGGCACGCTCTACTACACGGACAGGAGCTGCGAGCTGCAGGCGATCGAGCTGGCCGGGCAAACTCCGGTCGAGGCGCCCGGGTGGCACGAGTGCCGCTTCGTCCTCTCCCCTTCCGAGCAGCGGGTCTCCCCGGTCGGCTCGGGCTGGGATACGTACTCAGATCCCAACATCGGGAGGCTCTACCAGTCCGAACACGGGATGATTCAGGTTGCGACAAAGCTCGGCCCCGACGGGGAGCCGTTCCGCGGCACGGCCCCCGCCTGGCGCCCGGACGGGACCCTGACCTACTTCGCCGAAGGGGCTCTGCGGGAGTGGCCCTCCGGCGACGTCGTCCTCTCGCAGCGAGACCTCGTGCGGGCGTTGCGAACACTCCCGTTCGATGAGCTGGCGACCCGGTTCGACCGTTTCCGGATTCGCGAGGCCCGCTGGCTCGACGACCGGCGCCTCGCCGCCATTCTCTCGGCGGACGGGCCCGAGTTCCGGGAGGACATGCTTGCGATCTACGACGGCGCCGAGCTGGATCAGTTCACCTTCGATGGCCTCGGCGGTCTGTCGGACCTGCGGACCAGTCCCGGCGGACGCTACGCCGCCGCGAGGTCGACCGGCGGCCGCGACGCGCCCGGGGGATTCGTCATGATCGAGTCCGGCCGCGAGCTGAACACCCCCCGGATCGTCGGCTACCGCGCGCTTGCCTGGTCGCCCGACGAGCGGTGGGTCGCGATCGCCGCCGAGGGGGGTGTCTTCGTGTACCGCCCCGGTGTTCCCGGCCCGCCGGAGCTCGAGCTCCCCCTCGACGCCAACGATCTGGCCTGGCGCGGCGAGGCCGGGCCGCCGCCGATCGCGGACGCGGCCGAGGCCCGGCAATGGCTGGGCGGGGTCGGAGCGACAGGCCGCCTGTTCGCCACGGACTCCGGGTGCCGCCTCCGAGCGCTGCGCCTGCCCGATCTCGTCTGGGAAGACGAGCCGGACGTTCGTGCACCGTGCAGGTTCACACTCGACGCCAGCGGCACCGTGCTGAACGAGGCCGTGTCGGCTGGACCGACCGGCGAACTGACAGCAGCTTGCGACCGTGGCGGCCTGAACGTCTTCCAAGGCGGAGGGTTCAGGGCACGCCTAACGAACGCCTGCGGCCCGGCATGGATGGGCGACGGGACACTCACGTTCCTGCGGAACGGCGGGCTGTGGCGAGGGGTCGAGGACGCGCGGAGCATCGTCTCGCGCGAGCGGGTCAGCGAGCTGTTGGGTCGCCCGTCTGCCTTGGAGGAGATCGCCTGGGTCGACGACCAGCGCTTCTGGGCCGTCGTGCGCTCCGGAGAGAGCTCGATCGTCGCGCTCATGACGGCCGACCGGCTTGTCTCCACGCCCTCCTTCACCACGCAGACGATCGAAGGTCTGCGCGTTAGCGCGACGGGCATGGTCGCCGCCCGCACCGACCGGGGCGTCGTCTTCTTCGACACCGGCGGTCGCCGCGCGCTCACCTTTCCCAACGGGCAGGCGGTCGCCTGGGCCCCGGGCGAGCTCGACGCCGCTGTGGCGACACGCAGCGAGATCCTGTTCGTGGCCCCGGTCTCCGGAGAGATCGTGACCCTCCCGCTCGCGGTCAGAGATCTCGAGTGGGTCGTGCCGTGACCTCCTCCAGCCGCCGCCCGAGGAACGCGCGCTCGGCCGGCTGGCGGGCGAGCTCCAAAGCCCGACTGTAGGCGGCCGCGGCCTCCTCGTTACGGCCCAGGCGGCGGAGCAGATCGGCGCGGGCCGAGTGGAAGTGCTGGTAGTCGTCGAGCTCGTCGTCGAGCGGCGCCATCAGCTCGAGGCCGCGCTCCTCGCCCTCGACCTGCGCGACCGCGACGGCGCGGTTCAGCTCGACGACGGGGCCCGGCGCCGCCTGGGCGAGAAGCGCGTAGAGAGCGGCGATCCGAGTCCAGTCCGTCGCCGCCGGGGACGCTGCCCGCGCGTGCTCGGCCGCGATCCCGGCCTGGAGCGCGTAGGTTCCCGGCGGCAGGCGCGCGACCAAGTCGAGGCCCTCCGCGATCTCGTCAGCGTGCCAGAGGGCGCGGTCCTGGTCGTCCAAGAGGACGAGCTCGCCCCCGGAGCCGGTGCGCGCGTCGCGCCGCGAGCTCTGGAGCAACATCAACGCGAGCAGCCCCGCCACCTCGGGCTCGTCCGGCATCAGCCTTCGCAAGACGCGCGCCAGCCTGATCGCTTCGGCGCAGAGCTCCCGCCGCACCAACGCCTCGCCGGCGGTGGCGGCGTAGCCCTCGTTGAAGATGAGGTAGAGCGCGGCGAGCACCGACCCGAGCCGGTCGGGCAGCTCGTAGTCCGGCGGCACGACGTACGGGATGCGGGCGTCGCGGATCTTCCGCTTGGCACGGACGAGACGCTGCTGCATCGCCTGCTCGGACGTGAGAAAAGCTCGTGCGATCTCGGGCGTCTGCAGGCCGCCGAGCGTGCGAAGCGTCAGGGCCACGCGGGCCTCGGGCGCGAGCGCCGGGTGGCAGCATGTGAAGATCAGCCGCAGCCGGTCGTCGGGGATGGAGCTGTCCGGAATGTCGTCTTCCTCGTCCACGGGTAGGGCGAGCCCCTCCAGCTCGCGCACCTTGTCCTCGAGCCGGCGCGCCCGGCGGATGCGGTCGATCGCCTTGTTGCGGGCGGTCGTCGTGATCCACGCGCCCGGATTCCGCGGCACGCCGCGCTCGGGCCAGACCTCGAGCGCGACGAGGAAGGCGTCCTGCACCGCCTCCTCGGCGAGGTCGAAGTCGCCGAGCACGCGGATGAGCGCCGCGACCGCCCGTCCCGACTCCTCGCGGAACAGGCGGTCGACGGCCTCGTCCGACGTGCCTACCGCCGCGCCTCCGCGTGCTGGGAGTGGGCGCCCGAACCCGCGGCGTCGTAGTCCATCACCGGCCGCACCTCGACCTTGCCGCCCGGCATCGGGATCTTCTTCGCCCAGGCGATGGCGTCGTCCAGGTTGTCGCAGTCGAGCAGGTAGAAGCCGCCGAGCTGCTCCTTCGTCTCGGCGAACGGGCCGTCGCTGACCACGTGGTCGCCGTTCGCCTCGATCTGGACGGTGGTCGCCGTCGCCGTCGGCTGCAGGCCCTCGCCGCCGAGGAACGCGCCCGCGTCCTTCGTCTCGATCGTGTAGGCGTCCCAGTGCCGCATGTTCTCCTGGAGCTGCTCGGGCGTTCGGTCGGCGAACCGCGACTCGTCGCCCCAGAGCGTAAGCAGGTACTTCATGACTGTCCTCCTGTCGTCGTACGGCGGCGCCTGTCGCCGCGTTCATCTTGACGACGAACGGACGCGGCCCGGATCGACACGCTCAGAGAGGAATGTTGCCGTGCTTGCGCGGGGGCCGCTTCTCGCGCTTCGAGAGAGCGGTCTCGAGCGCGTCGCAGAGCACGGGACGCGTGCGCCGCGGCTCGATCACGTCGTCGACGTAGCCGCGCTCGGCGGCCGTGAACGGGTTCGCGAACTGCGCCTTGTAGTCGGCGATCAGCTCGGCGCGCCGGGCCTCAGGGTCGTCGGCCTCCTCCAGCTCCTTGCGGAAGACGATGTTCACCGCCCCTTCCGGCCCCATCACGGCTACCTCGGCGGTCGGCCAGGCGAAGTTGAAGTCGGCGCGGATGTGCTTGGAGCTCATCACGTCGTAGGCGCCGCCGTAGGCCTTGCGGGTGATGAGCGCGATCTTCGGCACGGTCGCCTCGGAGTAGGCGTAGAGGAGCTTGGCCCCGTGGCGGATGATCCCGCCCCACTCCTGCGCCGTCCCTGGGAGAAAGCCCGGGACGTCGACGAAGGTGACGAGCGGGATGTTGAAGGCATCGCAGACGCGTACGAAGCGCGCTGCCTTCACCGAGGAGTCGATGTCGAGCGTGCCCGCGAGCGCCTTCGGGTTGTTGCCCACGATGCCGACCGGGTGCCCACCGAGGCGCGCGAGACCACAGACGATGTTCTCGGCCCAGAGCTGGTGCACCTCGAGGAACTCGCCGTCGTCGACCACGCGGGCGATCACGTCCCGCATGTCGTAGGGCTTGGTGGGCTCGTCCGGGATGAGCGAGTCGAGCTCGGGGTCCTCGCGGTCCGGCGGGTCGGCCGGCGCGAAGTACGGCGGCGCGTCGACGTTGTTCTGGGGCAGGAAGGAGAGCAGGTAGCGCGCGTCCTCGAGGCAGCTCTCCTCGTCGTCAGCGGCGAAATGGGCCACGCCCGACTTGGACGCGTGCGTGAGGGCGCCCCCGAGCTCCTCGAAGGTGACCTCCTCGCCGGTGACCGTCTTCACGACCTCGGGCCCGGTGATGAACATGTACGAGGTCTCCTTGACCATGAGGACGAAGTCGGTCATCGCGGGCGAGTAGACGGCCCCGCCGGCGCAGGGACCCATGATCAGGCTGATCTGCGGGATCACCCCCGAGGCCTGGACGTTCCGCCAGAAGATCTCCGCGTAGCCGCCGAGCGAGACGACGCCTTCCTGGATGCGCGCCCCGCCCGAGTCGTTGATCCCGATCAGCGGGCAGCCGAGCTTGAGAGCGAGATCCATGACCTTGCAGATCTTCTCGGCGAAGGCTTCGGAGAGCGTGCCCCCGAAGACCGTGAAGTCCTGCGAGAAGACGAAGACCTTGCGGCCGAAGATCGTCCCGTAGCCGGTGACGACGGCGTCGCCCCACGGCCGCTTCTCCATCATTCCGAAGTGCGGGTTGCGATGGCGGACGTAGCGGTCGAGCTCGACGAAGCTACCCGGGTCGAGGAGCTTCTCCAGCCGCTCGCGTGCGAGCAGCTTCCCGCGCTCGCGCTGGCGTGCGACCGCGCGCTCGTCGCCGGAATGGAGCGCCTCCTCGCGCAGCCGCTCGAGGGCCGCGAGCTTCGCCTCGGTGGACTGGAGATCCTCGGCCTTTGCCATGGGCGGGAGCTTACTTCTCCGCTGGCACGGAATCGGCACATTCCGCGTACCACCCGTGCGCCTTTTCTCGTTACGGTTGCAGCGGAGGGAGGCCAGCGGCCGGCCCCTCCGCGCGGGCGCGTCTAGAGGTCCTCCGGGAGGAGCGAGAACATCTCGGCGTCACGGCGCCGGCCCTTGAAGTCCAGGAGGGAGCGCAAAGTCCCTTCGTGGCTGAAGCCAGCCTTCTCGGCGACGCGTTGCGACCCGACGTTGTCGGGCTCGGTCCTCAGCTGTACGCGGGCGGCCCCGAGCTCGTCGAACGCGTAGCGCGCGATCAGGCCCAGCGCCCGGGTAGCCACGCCTCGTCCCCGCGCATCGGCCTTGACCCAGTAGCCGACCTCGACGATCGCCAAGTCATGGATCCGTGCGCCGATGCCGCCGAGGAGCTCCCCGCTCGCGCGATCGAGAATGGCGAACGCCGAGCTCATCGGTGGACGCGATGAACTCGCGCGCGTGGGCTTCCGTGTACGGGAACGGAATCTGGGTCCAGCGGTCGAGGTCGGGATCTTCACCGATCGCGACGACAAGCGCGGGCGCATCGCCTTCCTCCAGGCGACGTAGCACGATCGCGCCGTCCTCGAGCCTCACGGCGCGAGGTGCGCGTCGTACATGCCGAGCTCCTCCCGCAGGACGCCGCAGACCTCGCCCACGGTGGCGTGGGCGGCGAGCGCCTCCCGGATCGGGGCGAGCAGGTTCGTCTCGCCGAGCGCAGCCTCGCGCACCTTGCCGAGGGCGGCCTCGACCCCGGCCGTGTCCCGCTCGGCCCGGACGCGCCGAGTCCTTTCGACCTGGCGCCCCTCCGCTTCGGGATCGAGACGGTGGAGCTCCATCTCCTCTGCGTCGTCCTCGGCGAAGCGGTTGACGCCGACGACGACGCGCTCGCCGGTCTCGACCTGTCGCTCGAACGCGTACGCGGCCTCCTCGATCTCCCGCTGCTGGAACCCCTGCTCGACGGCCGCGACGGCACCGCCGAGCTCGTCGATCCGCCCGATCAGCTCCCAGGCGCGCTCCTCCAGCTCCCTCGTCAGCGACTCGACGAAGTAGGAGCCGGCGAGCGGGTCGGCAGTGTCGGTGCCGCCCGCCTCGTGCTGCAGGATCTGCTGCGTTCGCAGCGCGATGCGGGCGCTCCGTTCCGTCGGAAGCGCCAGCGCCTCGTCGAACGCGTTGGTGTGGATCGACTGCGCACCGCCGCAGACCGCCGAGAGCGCCTGCACGGTCACCCGGGCGACGTTGTTCTCCGGCTGCTGGGCGGTCAGCGTCGAGCCGCCGGTCTGCGCATGGAACCTCAAGGCTTGCGCCCGCGGGTTCGTGACGCCGAATCGGTCGCGCATGATCCGGGCCCAGAGGCTTCGCGCCGCCCGGAACTTCGCCACCTCCTGGAAGAAGTGGTTGTGGGCGTTGAAGAAGAAGGAGAGCCGCTCGCCGAGATCGTCGGGGGAGAGGCCGGCCGCGACCGCCGCCTCGCCGTAGGCGATCCCGTGGGCGAGCGTGAAGGCGAGCTCCTGGACGGCGGTCGAGCCCGCTTCGCGGATGTGGTAGCCGGAGATCGAGATCGTGTTCCAGCGAGGGAGGCGATCGTGGCAATAGGCGAAGAGATCAGTCGTCAGTCGCATGGACGGGCGCGGGGGGAAGATGTAGTTCCCGCGGGCGACGTACTCCTTGAGGATGTCGTTCTGCACCGTCCCGCGGAGGCGCTCGCCCGGCACGCCCTGCCCCTCGGCGACGAGCTCATAGAGGAGGAGCAGCAGCGCGGCGGGCGCGTTGATGGTCATCGACGTGGAGACCTCGCCGAGCGGAATGCCGTCGAAGAGGACCTCCATGTCGGCGAGCGAGTCGATCGCAACTCCGGTGCGGCCGACCTCGCCGGCGGCCCGCGGGTCGTCGGAGTCGTAGCCGAGCTGGGTGGGCAGGTCGAACGCCACGGACAGCCCGGTCTGGCCCTGCTCCAGCAGGTAGCGGAAGCGTCGCGTTCGTCTCCTCGGCCGATGCGAACCCGGCGTACTGGCGGATCGTCCACGGCCGGCCGCGGTACATGTCTCGATAGGGCCCCCGCGTGAAGGGGAACTCACCGGGGAGCCCGGGCTCGACGCCCTCGACGTCCTTCTCCGTGTAGACCGGCTTGACCTCGATGCCGGAGTCGGTCTCGCGGCGCTCCTCGGCCGTGGCCATGCTTGGATCCTACTTCCGGGGCTGGCACGGGCCCTAGAAGCCCGAGCGGCTGGCCGCGTAACCTGACTGCATGAGGATCCGGGTGCGGCTGTTCGCCGGGCTGCGCGAGCAGGCCGGCACGGGCGAGCGTGAGCTCGACCTTCCCACCGGCGCGCGCCTCGCCGACGTCTGGGCGTCGCTTGGCCTGGGCGAGGAGCCCGAGGGCCTCCTCTATGCCGTCAACAAGGACTATGCGGCGGGCGACCGCCTGCTCTCGGAGGGCGACGAGGTCGCCCTGATCCCGCCGGTCTCGGGCGGTGCGTTCCGGCTCACGCCCGACCCGATCGACGTCGACGCGGTGATCGCCGAGGTCGCGGACGAGCGTGCAGGGGCCATCGCCACCTTCATGGGGACGACGCGGATCGAGTCGCGCGGACGCACCGTCGTCCACCTCGAGTACGAGGCCTACGAAGGCATGGCCGAGAAGGTGATGGCCGAGATCGCCGAGGCGCTGGCGACCCGCTACGAGCTCTGCAAGGTGGCCATGGCGCACCGGATCGGCCGCGTCGGAATCGGCGAGACGAGCGTCGCCATCGCCGTCTCCGCCCCGCATCGCGAGCACGCCCTCGCCGCTTGCAAGGAGGCGATCGACACCCTCAAGGTCGACGTCCCCCTGTGGAAGAAGGAGGTCTACGAGGGCGGCGAGGAGTGGATCGGGCGCGGCTCGTGAGCCGCGCCCTACCGAGAGTGCGCTAGCTCGTCGGCGCCCGGTAGGCCCAGGTGCCGAAGAACGCGGTGACGTTTGCCGCCGTGGAGTTCCAGGACACCTGGAAGCCCCACTTGCCGTTGTCGCTAACGCCCCACATGTGACCGCCGTTCACGGTTGCGAACGTCAGCGTGTGGGGATAGATGCACACGTAACCCGGTGCCGCCGTCGGGTTGAAGTAGGTGCCCGGGCACTCCGTGACGCTGCCGTCGGTACCGGCGACCTCCACGTGAGCGTCGTCCAGGCCGACAGGCGCTGCGCGAGGCAGGCTCGCGTTGGCCCCGAACTCGACGCCTGCAGCCGACGCCTCGGCCCGGAAACCGATCGTTCCGCGAACCGTCTGGCCCGGCTGGATCACAGGCCGCTCGTACCGCGCGTCCGCCTTGGGCTTCAGATGGCCCCACAGATGGTTGACGGTTCCGCCCACGTGGGCTCCTGCCGGCGAGCCCGCCATGACGACGCCGATCACGATTCCCGTCGCGAGCAGCGCGACGACCTTCCACCTGCGCTCCTGCACCTCGACTCCTTTCGCTTGACGACGCCCGTCGCATTAAGGTCGAGACGTCGGCCGGAGTCGCCCACCCGTTGGAGTGATTCGCCGACAGCGACGGGGGCCCGAAGGCCCCCGTCGAACACACTCGGAGGCGGAAGCTTCTCAGCCTTGGTTGTCGCTGCCGCCTCCGCCGCGCGGGGCGACCACCCTCGCCGGCGACGTCTTCCTTGCGCAGTCGACGACCAGGTGGAAGCCAAGATTCGTGCTGGCGGCCGCGGAATCGTCGGTCGTCACGAAGACGCCGTTGACGCTCAGCGCGTCCCCGACCACCGTGATGAAGCCGGGAGCCGACGTCCCGCTGGCGCCGGAAAGGCCGATCGTGCCGACGTAGGCACACTGCCTGACGTTCCGGTCGAATTCCACCCGATAGTTGCCCGTCCCGGCGGTGACAACCGCTGTCACGCCGTTCCCACGTGCGATCGTCCCGTCGGCGTTCACGACGGCCGACAAGAGCTCGCTTTCGTTGACGTAGCGCTTGTCCGCCTTGGGCCTCAGGTGCTGGTTCCAAAGGTGGCTCACGCTATTGCCGATGTGCGCTCCCGCCGGTGTCCCCACGATCATCACGCCGATCGCAACGCCCGCCGCGAGTAGCGCGACGAGCTTCCATCTTCGCTCCTTCATCAGGACTCCTTTCGCTCCTGGTTGCGCTGGCCGAGACAGGCCAGTGGACGGCTGTCTACGCCGCCGTGCCGATCAAATCCCATCAGGCCCTCAATGTCCATGGTCCGACCTGGGGCGTTCCGAGGGGCCGCAGCTACGATGAGTCGGTGAGCAGCCTGACCCCGCAGCAGGAGCCGGAAACGCGCGGCTACGAGCTCGACCCGCCGGCCGAAAACGGGGACGAGCACGCCTACCGCGACTACGAGCCCATCCACCCCCGTGGAGGCCTCGGCGATCTCCTGCGGAAGTTCTGGGCCCCGATCGCCGCTCTCGGCTTCCTCATCTTCAAGTTCAAGGCGGCGATCCTCGCGATCTTCAAGCTCAAGATCTTCGCTACGTCGGCCACGGCGCTCGTGTCCATCGCCGCCTATGCCTGGATCTGGGGCTGGCGCTTCGCGGTCGGGCTCGTGTTCCTGCTCCTCGTCCACGAGCTCGGGCACGTGCTCGAGCTGCGCCGGCAGGGAATCCCGGCCTCCGCCCCGCTCTTCATCCCCTTCCTCGGCGCCGTCGTCGGCATGAAGCAGATGCCGCACAACGTGTGGAAGGAGGCGCAGGTGGCGCTCGCGGGGCCGATCGTCGGCAGCCTCGCCGCCTTCGGCGTCTGGGCGGCCGGCGAGGCGCTCGACTCGGAGCTCTTGCTCGCGCTTGCCTTCACGGGCTTCTTCCTGAACCTCTTCAACCTGATCCCGGTCTCGCCGCTCGACGGCGGCCGGGCCGTCGCGGCGCTGCACCCGGCGCTCTGGGCGGTCGGGCTCCTGCTGCTGCTCGGGCTGACGATCCTGCGCCCGAACTTCATCCTGATCCTCGTGCTCGTGATCGGCGGGATGGAGGTCTGGCGCCGCTGGCGCACCCGCAACGACCCCGGCGTCGCCGAGTACTACGCGATCGAGGCGTGGCAGCGCTCGGTCGTCGCGGTCACCTACGTAGGCCTGGCGGCGGTGCTCGCCTTCGCCATGAGCGCGACGTACATCGAGCGCACCTTCTAGTGGGCGCCCGGGACGACGACGACCGGCTCATCCTCGAGAGCACGGAGGGCGCGCAGCTCCTGCACGCGCGCCAGATCGGCGACGAGTTCCTGCTCGGCTTCGACAAGGTCGCCGACCTGCCCAAGCCGGCCGTGACGATCTTCGGCTCGGCCCGGGTGGCCGAGGACCACGCCGCCGCTCGGGCGGCTCGCGACGTCGGGCGGCGATTCGCCGAGGCAGGCTTCGCAGTCGTCACCGGCGGCGGCCCCGGCGTGATGGAGGCGGCGAACCGAGGCGCCCGCGAGGGAGGCGGGCTCTCCGTCGGCTTCAACATCGTCCTCCCCCACGAGCAGCGCTCGAACCCGTACCTGGACGTCGACGTCGTCTTCGAGCACTTCTACGTCCGCAAGACGATGTTCGTGAAGGCCGCGGAGGGCTTCGTCATCTTCCCGGGCGGCTTCGGCACGCTGGACGAGCTCTTCGAGGCGATGACCCTGATCCAGACCGGCAAGATCTTCGACTTCCCGGTCGTGCTCGTCGATGCGAGCTACTGGCGGGGGCTCCTCGACTGGATCCGCGACCCGCTGCTTGCCGGCGGCATGATCTCGCCCGAGGACTGGGACAACCTCCACGTCACGGACGACCCGGAGGAGGTTGTCCGCCTCATCGTCACCGCCTACGAAAGTCGGGCGGGCGCCGCGCAGGGCGACGCCCGCCCTGGGTCTTTCGACTAGACCCGCTGCGCCGCCTTCGACGAGATCCTTGAAGCGCTCGAGGTCTCCTCGCACGCGCCGGCTGTCCAGGCCGAAGGCGCTGCCCACCTGCTCCAGGAGACCCTCGGTCTCGTGCTTCATCTGCACGGTCACTCTCGTCTCGCCCGCGCCGATGCGGTCGAAGGTGACGACGCCCGCGTTACCGTGGCCGTCGATCGTCTTCCACGCGACGCGCTCGTCGGGTTGCTGCTCGGTGATCTCCGCGGTCCAGGCGTACTGCTTGGCGCCCGCGCCGGCCACCCAGCGGAGATGCGCCGCGTCGATCTGGTCGACGGATTGCACGCCCTCCATGAACCGTGGGAACTCCTCGAATTGCGTCCATTGGTCGTACGCCGTCCGCACCGGCACCTGGACGTCGATGGACTCGGTGATGCTGGCCATGTTTCTCCTCCCTTGGGTTGCGTCCCTGACGCCTACCCGGGAGGTCCTGGCTGAAACGTGGCAGGACGTCGGGCCGGTACTTCACGTGCTCGCGGGGGCGGCTGCGACCAAGCCGGGCGCCGTGATCGCTCGCAGTCGCGTACCGGTTCGTACGCGCAAGGGCGAGCACGACGATCCGGCGCCGCGTCGCAGGCGGCATCCGTGAGTGCGGGGAGTGCCGGCTCGACGTCCTAAGCTCGGAGGCGCTTGACGAGCTTCCAGGCGCCAGGGAGGAGCATTCCGGCGAGGTAGAGCTTGATCAGGTCGCCGATGACGAACGGATAGAGGCCGGCCTCGAGCGTCCCCTCGAGCCCGGTTCCGATCTCCTTTGCCAGCCAGGGAAGGCCGAAGAGGTAGATGACCACGCTCCCCGAGAGCATGGCCGCCACCGCCGAGTTGAAGTGGCGGTCCCACCGGCGCTGCGCGAGCCAGCCGGTGAGCGCCGCGGCGACGATGAAGCCCACGAGGTAGCCGCCGGTCGCGCCGTGGACGATCTCCCAGCCTCCGTCCCCGCCCGAATAGACGGGAGCGCCGATCAGGCCGACGCAGAAGTACAGGAGCAGGCTCGCTGCGCCGAGCAGCGGTCCGAGCGAGGCACCCACGAGCAGGACGGCGAACGTCTGCCCGGAGATCGGGACCGGCGTGAAGCCGAGCGGGATCTCGATCTGGGCGCAGAGCGAGACGAGGCCGGCCCCCGCGACGACGAGGAGAACGTCGACGAGGAGCCCCGAGCGCGGAAAGACCGCGAGCCTGAGAGTCGCCGCCTGCGGGTTCATCGCGGCGGGACTCTAACCGACTACGCGCTCGAGGGAAGGGTGAAGTACGGGCCGGGGGGCGTCTTCCCGGGGCCGTAGATCGCGGTCGGGTTCTGCGGCTTGTAGCGCGTGAAGAAGCTGTCCTCCCGGATCAGCTCCCCGCGCTCGAAGACCTTGCGGTAGACGGTCACGTCGAAACCGGGCCCTCCGCGCCGCCGTGCGGCTGACGGAGTTCGGAGGCGCGCCCGGGTCGACGGCGTACTGGAGCTCGGGCTGCGTGTAGCTCGTGGGCGAGGTCGTCCTGGACTCCACCTTACGGCCCTGCTTCGTCCCGTAGAAGGTGACCGTGAACGTCGACGCCGTGTACCGCACCTTGATCAGGATCGCGTTCTTCAGGTCGTTGCGGAAGACGAACTCGGGGCCGCCCCACGAGACCGTCGCGTCGCGCCCCATCGGGTAGTGGCTGATGTAGAACGCGTGGTTCGAGCGCGAGAGGATCGGCAGCCCCGCCTCGAACGCGGTGTTGAAGATGGTCGTCGCCGTTTGACAGACGCCGCCGCCGATGGAGGGGATGAGGACGCCGCCCCAGATCATCTGGCCCTCCCGGAAGCCGCGCTCGACCGTCCGCGGGCCGACCGCCTTGTTGTAGGAGAAGGTCTCGCCGGCTTTGACGATCGTCCCGTCGAGGTAGTCGCCGAGCAGGTGCACGTTCCAGATCCTGTTGGCCGACGACTCGCCCATGTCGGTCGTGAAGGACGAGACCTCCTCGCGGATCCCGAGCGCCTTCGCCTCCTTCGTCGTCAGGTCGGCCGCCAGCGCGGTGAGCCCCACGACGGCGAGTCGCTTCCCGGGGCCGAGGCCCGCCGCGAGAACGGCCTCCTGGGCCCTCCGCATGTCGAGCGTCGTACCCGGCTTCGCCGGCACGACCCGGACACGCTTCGCGCCGATGCGGAAGCCCGCGTCGACGGGCTCGCGGAGGGTCGTCTTCACCATCGGGAGGAGCGCCGCGCGGAGCCCTTCGGGCTCGAGGACTAGCCGGTACGTCCCGGCGGCCGCCTGGAAGCCCACGATCGCGGCGAGCCGGGCCGCGGAGAGCGCGCCGACGCGCTCTTTCCTCAGCTGGATGCCGACCGGCGCCGACACGAGCTCCCGCGTGTCCACCGCAACCGCCTCCGCTTCCTCCGTGGTGATGGTCGGCGCGACCTCGTGGACGCGCGCCGTCACCTGGCCCGAGCCCGTCAGGGCTGCGGCGCGGAGCGACGCCAGCAGCTCGTCGACGTCGACCGCGGTCCCGGGCGTCGAGGGGCGGACGACGACCTCCCCGCCCTCCATGGCCAGGTGCGCGTTCACAGGCCTCGTGGTCAGCTCGAGCAGCTGCGCTCGAAGCCTGCTGCGCTCGGCCGGAAGGACGTCGAGAACAGGCTCGACCTCGCTCGTGAACGCGAAGGGAGCGACGAGCGCCCCGAGCCGGCCGAGCACCGACGCACGCCCCGCCTGGTAGGCGCGCTCCTCCGTCGCGGCGACGTCGAGCGTGAAGGCCTTGTCCGGCTGGATCACGAGCTCGCTGTCTCCCACGGAGAGCTGCACAGGCTCTACCAGCCGCGGGGCCAGCTCGGCCTGGAGCTTCGCCCGGGCGGCCGCGTCGGAGAGGCCGCCGACGTCCACTCCGGCGACCGAGACGCCCGGGAGCACGGCGTCGCGCACCATCGAGGCGCGGACGAGCAGCGCCGCCCCCGCCGCCAGCACGAGAAGGGAGACGACCAGGGCGATCGTCGCCGCGCGGCTGCGCCGGCGACGGCGAATCGCGCGCGTGGGCCTGGCGGCGATCTCGGCCATGGACTGCGGAGAGTAGCGGGAAACGCGGCCACTATCATTTGCTCTCGTGGCCTCCTCGAACCCGCTGCGGGAGCTGCCGTCGGTCGACGAACTGGTCGGCAGGAAGGAGCTGGAAGGGCTCGTCGCGCAGCACGGTCGGCCGCTGGTTGTCTCCGCGGCACGCGCAGCCCTGGCAGGCGGCACGCGAGGACGTGCAAGCGGGCTACCCCGCCGGCGACCTGGTCCTCCGGACCGCGGGCGAGCTCGAGGCGCGCCTGCGCCCCAACCTCCGCCGCCTCCTGAACGCGACGGGCGTCGTCGTCCACACGAACCTCGGCCGCGCGCCGCTGGCCGACGCCGCCCTCGCGCGGATGAACGAGATCGGCGCCGGCTACTCCAACCTCGAGTTCGACCTCGACGCAGGGGCCCGCGGCTCGCGGCAGGACCATGTCGCCGCCGCCCTTCGCGGGCTGAGTGGCGCCGAGGCGGCGCTCGTGGTCAACAACAACGCCGCCGCCGTGCTCCTCGCGCTGGCCGCGCTCGCCGAGGGGCGTGAGGTGGTCGTCTCCCGTGGGGAGCTGCTCGAGATCGGCGACGGCTTCAGGATCCCCGACGTGCTCGCCCGCTCGGGCGCCACGCTCGTCGAGGTCGGCACGACCAACCGGACGAGGCTCGCCGACTACGAGCGGGCGCTCACGGACCGCACCGCCGCGCTGCTTCGCGTCCACCAGTCGAACTTCCGCATGGTCGGCTTCACCGAGCAGCCGCGGGCCCGCGACCTCGCCCGGCTCGCCGAGCGCCACGGGCTGGCGCTGGTCGACGACCTCGGCTCCGGAGCGCTCGCCGATGCTGGCGACGAGCCCACGGTCGCCGCCAGCGTCGAGGGCGGCGCCCACGTCGTCACCTTCTCCGGCGACAAGCTGCTGGGCGGCCCGCAGGCCGGCATCGCGGTGGGGCGGGCCGACCTGATCGAGCGCATGCGCCGCCACCCGCTGCAGCGCGCGCTCCGCGCCGACAAGCTGACGCTGGCCGCGCTCGAGGGCACCCTGTCCCTCTACCGCGCGGGAAGCCGCGACATCCCGGTCCTGCGCATGCTGGACGAGCCGGCCGAGGCCGTGCGCGCACGGGCCGAGCGGCTCGCCGAGCTCACCGGCGGAGCCGTCGAGCAGACGACGGCCCGGCCCGGTGGCGGCGCGCTCCCGGTCACGGAGATCGCGAGCTACGCCTGCGCGCTTCCGCTCGAGCTGGCCGAGCCCCTACGCAGGAGCGAGCCGGCCGTGATCGGGATCGTCCGCGACGACAGGCTCCTGCTCGACTGCCGCACGCTGACCGACGCCGAGGTCGAGGAGGCTGCGGAGGCCGTCGCCGCGTGCCGTTGACCGTCGGCACGGCGGGCCACATCGACCACGGCAAGACCTGGCTCGTCCGGGCGCTGACGGGCAAGGACACCGACCGCCTGCCCGAGGAGCGGGCCCGCGGGATCTCCATCGACCTCGGCTACGCGCCCCTCGAGCTCCCGAATGGCCGGCGCCTCTCCGTCGTCGACGTCCCGGGGCACGAGCGCTTCGTCCGCACGATGGTCGCGGGCGCGACCGGGATCGACCTCTTCCTGCTCGTGATCGACGCCGGCGAGGGCGCCCGTCCGCAGACGCACGAGCACCTGGCCATCGTCCGGCTCCTCGGGATCGAGCACGGCGTGGTCGCGCTCACCAAGGTGGACGCTGTCGATGAGGAGTCGCGCGAGCTGGCGCTCCTCGAGGCGCGCGAGCTCGTCCCGGGCGCGGCTGTCGTGGCGACGAGCGCGCGCACCGGCGAGGGGCTCGACGAGCTGCGCTCGGCGCTCGCAGAAGCGGCCGGCCGGGTCGAGCAGCGGTCGGCGACGCGGCCCGCGCGTCTCTTCGTCGACCGTGTCTTCACACTGCACGGAATCGGGACGGTGGTCACGGGCACGCTCTGGTCGGGCTCGATCGCGGAGGGCGACATGCTCCGAGCCGAGCCAGCCGGCCTGGACGTGCGCGCCCGGAGCGTGCAGGTTCACGACCGGCCGGTCGAGCGCGCCGAGGCCGGGCAGCGTGTCGCAGTCGCGCTCCCGGGGATCGAGCGTTCCGAGCTGCACCGCGGAGACGCGCTGGTCGCACCGGGCGCCTATCCGCTCAGCTACCGGCTCGACGTCGCGCTCGAGCTTCTGGAGGAGATCGCCGAGGGCGCGCGCGTCCACGTGCACCACGGGACGGCCGAGCACCTGGCCCGCGTCGTTCCCATCGACGACCGCCATGCCCAGCTCCGCCTGGCCTCGCCGGCCGTGGCCGCCCGCGGGGACCGCGTCGTCCTCCGCGAGCGCACCACACTCGGGGGCGGGGTCGTCCTCGACCCGGATCCTCCCCGGCGCCCGTCGGCCGAGCGCCTCGAGCTCCTGGAGCGCGGGGATCCCGCCTCCATCGTGCTGGCATCGCTCTCCGCAGCGGGCGAGCCGCTGCGGCGCGAGGAGCTGGCGCGCCGGGCGCTGCTCGCCTCCGAGGAGCTCGACGCCGGGCTCGCCGCAGCCGTCCGCGCCGGCGACTGGTACCTGACCGAGGAACAGCTCGAGGAGCTCCGCTACGGCGTCGTCAGAGCGCTGGACGAGCGCGCCGCGGCCTCCGCCCTCGACCCGGGGATCGCGGTAGCCGAGCTCCTGCCCCAGCGCCCCTGGGCGGCCGCGCTTCTCCCGCTCCTCCCCATCGAGCGCCGCGGCGCCAAGGCCTACGCGCCCGGCGCCACCGCAGGCCTCGGCGACCGCGCCGAGGCCGCCGACCGCCTCGAGGACGAGCTCGAGGCGACCGGCTACACGCCGGTGAAGGCTGGCGGATCCCGAACTCGCCCGCTTCCTCGAAGAGGCCGGCCGGCTCGTCCGCCTGGGGGACGGCCTCGTCCTGGGCAGCGCCGCCTACGAGGACGCCAGGCGCGTGCTCGTGGAGGAGTGCACCGCGGCCGGCTCGATCACGCTCGCCCGCTTCCGCGACCTGCTCGGCACCGGCCGTAAGCCGGCTCAGCTTCTCCTGGAGCGCTTCGACGCGGACGGGCTCACCCGGCGAGTCGGCGACGAGCGCGTCCTGCGCCGCAAGGCGACGGCTGGGTGAACGCTAGCGAGCGAAGGCGCCGAGCCAGACCGACCAGGGCCGGACGCTCTCGGTCACGAGCATGTCGTCGCTCCACGGATCCGCCCCGAGCCGCGACAGCACCTCGGCCTCGCTGGCGGCGTCGACGACGAGCAGCGCCTCCTCGCCATCGCCCTCGCCGACCGGGCCGCCGAGGAGGACGAACCCCTGCTCGACGAGCGCGTCCATGAACGCCGCGTGCTCGTCCCAGCCCTGCTGCTCCCGCCGGACGCGATCGTGGTCCCAGGCGGGCCCGCGCGCCCGCGTCACGAGGAAGTAGCGAGCCACGCCGCGAGGTTAGCGAAGCGAGGGTAGGCTGGCCCCGGAGCGGCCCGGGCCCGGTGGCCCAGCCGGTCTTCAAAACCGGTGAGGCGGCGTAACCCGTCGCTGGGTAGGTTCGACTCCTGCGCCGCTCCGTCTGAGATTCCTTCGGCGACGCGGCACCATCTTGTCGCTTGACCGTTGCATCGGAGTGATCTAGAAGACTCACTTGTCAGTGAGGAAGCCTGAGAAATGAACGTGGTACGCAACACCGTGCGGGTCGCCTGCCAGCAGCTCGCACCGGCGGTGGGCGATGTGGAGGGCAACCGCCGCCTCACCCGCGAGGCGGTGCGCGAGGCGGTCGACGCGGGCGCGCGGCTCGTCGTCCTCCCCGAGCTCTCGACGTCGGGCTACGTGTTCGAGTCGCCGGCTGAGGCCCGCGCCTGCGCCGAGCCGGCTGGCGGGCCCGCCCTCCTGGGCTGGGCCGAGGAGGCCGCTCGGGGGAATGCGGTCGTGGTCGGCGGATTCTGCGAGCTGAGCGACGACGGAGCTCTCTACAACTCCGCGGCGGTCGTGGACGGAACCGGCGTTCTGGGCGTCTACCGGAAGATCCACCTCTGGGACCGGGAGAAACTCTTCTTCGAGCCGGGGCATGCCTGCGCGCCGGTGGTCGAAACCCGCGCCGGACGGATCGGCGTCGCGGTGTGCTACGACCTCCTCTTTCCTGAGATCGCCCGCGGCCTCGCCCTGGGGGGCGCGGAGCTGATCGCGCTTCCGGCGAACCTTCCGCGCTTCCCCTGGCCGGAGGAGCGGCCCATGGAGGTCACGTTGGCCATGGCCACAGCGCATCTGAACCGTCTGTTCTTCGCGCTCTGTGACCGCTGCGGGCCCGAGCGCGGGGTCGAGTGGGTCGGGGGGAGCGTCATCTGTGACGAGCTCGGCTGGCCGCTGGCCGGACCCCCCGCGGACAACGGGCCCAAGCTCGTTGTCGCCGACTGCGACCTCCACCGCGCGCGCGACAAAGCCTGGAACGAGCGCAACGACGTGCTCGGCGACCGCCGGCCGGACCTCTACGTGCCGGGCGCGCCGATGCACCTCGCGTGACTCGCGTGCAGGGCGAGGAGCCGTTTCCGGACTTCTACTACCTCTCGCTCTCCCCATCGATCGCCGAGCCCCCATTCGACGCGCCGGACGAGCAGCAGCGGGTCTGGGGCCGCATGTGGGGCTCCTTCGACGAGGTGGGACCGCTTCGAGTCGCACTCGTAAGGAACCCCGGCAAGGAATGGGAGCGCGTCCGAGCCGAGTGCTGGAACGAGCGGGCGCAAGCGCTCGTCGACCCCGACGGCATGTGGTACTGGCTCGCCCGGGAGCCGCCCGTCATGGAGAAGGTGCACTCGCAGCACGACGGCCTCGTGGCGGCGCTGCGCGCGGAGGGGATCCAGGTCGTGTTCGTCGAGGGCGAGTCGCCCCCGCACCTCTCGCGCTCCGTCTACACGAGGGACCCGCTGCTGACCGTTCCCGGCGGGGCCATCATCGGGCGCATGGCCCCGGCGATGCGTCGCGGCGAGGAGCGGCTGATCACGCAGGCGATCGCCTCGATCGGCATGCCCATCCTCGCGACGATCACGGGCGCCGGGCTCGTCGAGGGCGGCTCGTTCGCCAAGCTGACCCCCAAGGTAGCCGCCTACAGCACGTCGATCCGCTGCAATGCCGAGGGGGCACGCCAGCTCGAGGAGATCCTGCGCAGGCTCGGCATCGAGCTCATCGTCGTGCCGATGGGCGGCTGGTCGATCCACATCGACGGCCACCTCGGCATGGTCGACGTCGACAAGGCGCTCGTCGACGTGCCGGGCCTGCCCTACTGGTTCCTGGAGCGCCTGCGCGAGCTCGGCATCGAGGCGATCCCGTGTCCTCGCGAGGAGGAATGGGCGATCAACTCGCTCGTTCTGCGCCCAGGACGGGTGCTCATGTGCGACCGCTACCAGCGCGCGGCCGAGCTGCTCGAGCGCCGCGGCATCGAGGTCGTCGCCATCCCCTACGACGAGATTCAGAAGGGGGGCGGCGGCATCCACTGCTCCACGATGGAGCTGGTTCGCGATCCCAGCTAACGGCTAGGGCTCGTCTACGAGCCCCTTCTCGATCCGCTCGCGCGCACGCATAGCGGCCGTGCAGTGACACTTGTACTCGCCCCTCTCGATCTCCTCGAGGATCCGCTCGCGGAAGACCAGCTGGGCCTCGGTCGGGCCGGAGGTCGCACGCGCAGGAGCCGGGGCGTCTTCCTCGGCGCCGCCGCACCCGGCGGCCAGCGCGGCGGCAACAACAAGGCTGACCGTGAGGCGCCTCATTGCGCTAGACCGGCGCGGCGCGCGCCGTATCGGCTGACCAGCGCCGCCGCGAGAATGAGGATCGTGCTCGCCACGATCATGACCGTCGCGACAGGCATGAGCAGGCTGGTCTGGCCCGACAGCCGAAGCCCCGAGTACAGGTAGACCGGATATGTGGCCTGATCCTGGACGAGGAAGCTCGCGACCACGACCTCGTCGATCGAGACGACGAAGGCGACGATCAGCGAGGCGAGCAGGGCGGGAAGGATCAGCGGCAGGACGACGCGCCGGAAGGTCGTCAGGCCGGATGCGCCGAGATCGTGCGCGGCCTCCTCGAGGCGCTTGTCGATCGACGCGATCCGCGGCAGGAGGAGGAGGACGCAGAACGGAAGCGCGATCACGATGTGGCCGATCAGCACCGCCCAGAGCCCGAGCGGGATCGGGATGACCGGATCGGAGGGCCGGAAGAGAACGAGCAGGGAGACCCCGAGGACGACGGTCGGCACTACGAGTGGGAGAAGGAGGAGGGCGGATACGCCGGCCTTGAAGCGGAGAGACCTGCGGGCAAGCGCGTAGGAGACGAGCACGGCGAGCGCGGTGGCGACAACGGCCGTTCCCGCCGCGACCTTGAGGCTCGCGATCAGCGACCCTTTGATTTCAGGGTTTTCCCAGGCGGCTCTGTAGAAGTCCGTGGTGAAGCCGCTGAGCGGGAACGCGATAACGGTCGACGCGTTGAACGAGAAGATGATCAGAAGGATCGTCGGCAGATAGAGGAAGACGAGAAAGCCTGCGAAGAAGAGCGTGAGCAGGCGCTTGCCGTTCGTCGACATGAAGACGTCCGTCGTGCCCCGACTCATGCCGTCGCGCCTCCGCCCGCACGAAGGAACCTCGACGTCGAGAGCGCGAGGAAGAGGACGACACCGAGGAGGAAGATCGAAAGGACGGAGCCCGTCTGCCAATTGAGCGCACCGCCCACGAACTGACTGGCGATCGCCTGCCCGAACATGTAGCCCCCGTTGCCACCGACGAGCGAGGGCGTGACGTACTCACCGATCGACGGAATGAAGACGAAGAGGAAGGCGGCCACGATCCCGGGTGCGGCGATCGGCAGAGTGATCTTGCGCAACGCCTGGAGCCTGCTCGCGCCCATGTCGGTGGCGGCCTCGAGCAAGCGCCGGTCCACAGTCTCGAGCCCGATGAAGATCGGCAGGATGATGAACGGCACCCAGGCGTAGAGCAGGACGAGAATGACCGTGAACTGGCTGTAGATCAAAAAGGAGAGGGGGTTGTCGGGGTCGCGCAGTCCGAGCTCGAAGAGCGCGCTGTTGAACAGCCCCTGATCGCCGAGGATGATCTTCCACGCGAAGATTCGCAGGAGATAGCTGGTCAGGAACGGTGCGATGACGACCAGGAGCCATATGTACTTCGACTTTTTGATTCCGAAGGCGAGGAAGTAGGCGATCGGGAACGCGATGATCACGGCCCAGACCGCTGACGTGGTCGCCATCGTCACCGAGCGGAAGAAGAGCCGCAGGTAGTCGCCCTCGGACGAGAGCTCTGCGACGCGGAGCAGGTTGTTGCCCGCGGGGATGGTCAGGAACGGTGCCAACAGGAGCAGAAAGGATCCAGCCCGAACCCAGCCGCCGTAGCGTGCCGACAGCCGCGGTCCGAAGACGGCGCCGACGACGAGGGCCGCGAAGACGACGCCGATGACCCACGCGGGCATGTGCACCGACGCGATGCCGAGCACCTCGAGATCCACGCCCGGACCGAGGAACTCACGCCAGAGCTCCGTCGAGAAGCCCGCGAGCTCGCCGGTCAGCGAGGCAGCCGCCTCGTTCTGCGCGAACCGCTCCAGGCCGATGCTGTAGCGGACCACGTAGTAGATGGGGACGAGGAAGAAGACGAGGAGGAGCGCGAGCGCCGGCGTCGTCAGCGCATGCGTCGCAAGCCGGTCCTGAGCTCGCCGCGCCCAAGCCCGCTCCTCGATCGGGATCGGCGGCGCCGCCATGGTCGCTCTTTGCGCCATTCGTCTGCCTCCTCATGGCCGGCGGGGAGCTGCGCGGACGCGGCTCCCCGCCGCAAGACCGAGAGACCTAGGCTGCCTTCACCGCCTCGCCTGCCTCCGCATACTCCTGCCGATTCGGAAGCGGTTGCTCGAACCAAGCCCGCGGCGGCTCGAACGCGGTTGGATCGTCGAGGCTGAAGATCGAGATCAGCTCCTCGTCCTTGATCAGCTCCAGCACCCCTTCCTGCTGCGCCGCGCCGTACGCAAAGACGTCGGTGAGCGAGGCCGCGGCCTTCGGCGTGTTCGCCGCCGCGACGGCAAGCGTCGATCGGCCCGGCTGCTCCGTGGCCGCGTGGAGCACGAAGCCGCAGACCCAGGCGAGGCGGCCCTCCTTTGGCCACATGTAGCGGACGTCGACGCCCTTCAACTTCTCATGACGGATGGCCTGGAGGTAGCCGTCGGGCCACATGTAGGTCCCCCAGAGGTTCCCGTTGATGAAGTCGTCGATGTTGCCTTGGTTGTTGTCCCAGAAGTTCCGGATCTGCGGCTTGGCCTGGATCATCGTCGCCTTCGCCGCCTCGATCTGCTCGGTCGTGAGCTTGTTCGGGTCGATCGGCTCGCCGGCGTTGATGAGCGCACCGATCTTGATGATCGTGATGGGGTCCGAGAAGGTCGCGAGCTTCCCCTCGTACGCCGGGTCGAGCAGGATGTTCCAGGATTCCTCCTCCGGCGTGATCGGAATCTGGTCGGCCCTGTAGACGAAGGCGGAGAACCCGATGTCGAAGGGGACGTGGTACACGAGACCGTCTTCACCGACCCCAGGCGAGCGAATCGCCTCGGGGATGCCCTCGTAGTCGGGGAGCAGCGCCGTGTCGAAGGGCTGCACGAGGCCGGCTGCGTGGAAGTCCGGCCAGTAGGCGATGCACGGATGGATGACATCGGGGTTGTAGCCGGACGCCACCTTGGCGAGCGCCTGGATGTCGTTCTCGAGGAAGTCGAACTTGAGCGGGCTCCTCTGCCCGTATTCACCCTTGGTGTAGGTCTCCCACATCCAGGGCGAAGTCTTGTCGTAGCCGGCCCACTCGAAGAACGTGATGGGCCCGTCCGGCTCGGACGCCGGGTCGAAACTGACCCCGGTCGGCGCCTCGCCGGCCGGTGCCCCGGTCTCCGCCGGCGGTTCGGCTTCCCCTCCGTCACCACCACCGCACGCTGCGAGCAGCGCACTGAGGCTCGTCGCCCCTGTCAGCGCGACGAAACCTCGCCGTGTGAGCCTGCTGTTCTCCAGATCCATCCTCACGCCTCCCTCCTGCTTGCGGCGGCCTCGCCGACCGCCTCGATCTCCGCCACTTGCTCGGCTGGTGCCCCGTTGTCAGCCGGCTTGGATCGTTCGATTACGAAGCTGTGCTCCACAGCCCAGTACAGGGTCACACGGTCGCCGACCTCGATCGGCCGCCTTCGCACCTCGTCGTTGAGGCGATGAACCGTGAGCTGCTCTCCTGTCGGAAGCTCGACGATGTACTGCGTCATCGAGCCGAGATACACGATCTCGGCAACGGTCGCCGAGACGCGTGAGGCCGGCTCGCCAACTTCCTCGAACTTGATCTTCTCCGGCCTGACCGTGATCAGGATCTCGTCCATGTCCCGGGACGACTCGGAAGGCGCGACGACCCGCTCTCCTTCGCCCACGGACATCACGACCATGCCCTCGTGGGCGCGATCCGGGCGCAGGTGGACGACGTTCGAGACGCCGATGAAACCGGCGACGAACGGCGTCGCGGGCCGCTCGTAGAGCTCACGCGGCCCAGCGACCTGCTCGACGATCCCCTGATCCATCACCGCGATCCGGTCGGACATCGTCAGCGCTTCTTCCTGGTCGTGCGTGACGTACACGAAGGTCGTCTGCGTCTGCTCCTGGATGTGCTTGAGCTCGAGCTGCATCTCCTTGCGCAGCTTCAGGTCGAGGGCGCCGAGTGGCTCGTCGAGCAGAAGCGCCTCCGGGCGGTTGACGAGCGCCCGCGCCAGGGCAACTCGCTGCTGCTGGCCGCCCGAGAGCTGGATCGGCTTGCGCTTGCTCATCCCCTCGAGCTGGACGATTCGCATGGCCTCGGCCACGCGCTCCTCGATTTCGCGCCGACCGACCCTCCTGATCCGAAGCCCGAAGGCGATGTTCTCGAAGACCGTCATGTGCGGGAAGAGCGCGTATGCCTGGAAGACCATGTTCACCGGGCGCTTGGCCGATGGGACATTGGTCACGTCGCGGTCGGCGATCAGAACCCGGCCGGTGGTCGGCTCCTCGAAGCCGGCGATCATGCGAAGGGTCGTCGTCTTGCCGCAACCGCTCGGGCCGAGGAGCGAGAAGAACTCGCCCTTGTCGATCGACAGGTCGACGTCGACCACCTTGAGGTCGCCGAAGAACTTCGTGACTTCGGCGAGCACGATGTGACCGTCCCGTGCCTCAGGTGTCACGGGGCCGGTGTGATCTTGCTGTTCCAAGACTCTATTCTTGGAGGCCGAGCGCCGTAATGCAAGCGAGGCGGCCGGCCCCCTTGAGACCTCTCGGTGCGATCGCGGGCAGGTTAGATTTCCGCCGTGTCGTTGAGCGACCGCGAACGTCAGATCGTCGACGAGGTCGAACGGAGGCGGAGCGAGCTCGTGCAGCTCACGTCCGAGCTCGTCGCCTTCGACACGACGGCACGCAATCCCGAGGATCCGCCTCGCGACGAGGCGGCGCTGCAGGAGCACCTGGCCCGTCGACTACGGGCCGCGGGGGCGGAGGTCGATCTCTGGGAGCCCTCGACAGAGGAGATGATGGGGAAGCCCCTCGTTCCCCCTGGTCTCAGCTTCGAGGGCCGACCTCAGCTCGTCGCACGTTTCAAAGGTGGGGGTGGCGGCAAGAGCCTCCTCTTCAACGGCCACATCGACGCCGTCTCGGTGGAGCCCATCGACGAGTGGACGGGCGACCCGTTCCGGGCCGAAGTCCGGGACGGCAACCTCTACGGGCGCGGCTCGTGCGACATGAAGGGTGGGATCGCGGCGATGACGCTCGCCGCTCAGGTGATCGCGGAGAGTGGCGTCGAGCTCGCCGGCGACCTGATCGTCGCGACGAACACGGATGAAGAGTCGTCAGGCGCAGGCAGCTCGGCGATCGTGGCGCGGGGGATCGAGGCCGACGCCGGCATCGTCACGGAGGCCACGGGCTTTGACGTCTGGGTGGCCTGCCGAGGCTCCGAGTACGGCGTCGTCACCGTCCCCGGCCGACCCGGTCACGCTGAAGTCTTCCAGCGTTCTTGGCGCGAAGGCGGCGCGGTCAACGCGATCGAGAAGGCAGTGATCGTCATCGAGGCAATGCAGAAGCTGCGCTCCGAGTGGTCGAACGGCGCCGGCCTCGCACACCCGTATTTGAGCAGGCCGGACCTGCTCCCGACGATGGCGTCGGCAGGCGACTGGCCGGTGACCTATCCCGCCTCCTGCGAGCTCACCTGTGCCATCCTCTACCTTCCCTCGCAGGTAGACGAGCGGGGCTTCGGCTCGAACGTGCGGCGCGAGGTGGAGGAGTGGATTCTGCGCGAGACGGCGCGGGACGGGTGGCTCGCCGACAACCCGCCCCGCTTCGAATGGTGGCCGAGCGGGGTCATGCCGATGGAGATCGCCGAGGACGACCCGATCGTCGCTGCGATGCTCGAGGCAGGGCGAGACGTGGGGCGGCCGGGCAAGCTCTTTGGGCTCGACTCGTGGTACGACGGAGCCACGTTCACTCACCTCGCCGGGATCCCCTCGATCGCCTACGGGCCGCGCGGGTTCCCGACGGAGCCGGGCGGACCGAGCATCGCGCACACGATCGACGAGCACGTCCCCATCGACGACCTTGTTCAGTGCGCCAAGGCGCTCGCCGTGTGCGCCATGCGTTTCTGCGGGAGGTAACCCGTCGCCGGGTAGGCTCGACTTCTGCGCCGCTTCGTAGTCGGTACCCCGATGAGTCTTGCTGCTCGGGCCGGTCCCTAGGGAAATCCTCGAGATCGATAGGAGAAGAGCAATGAGACCTCTCGTCGTCAACACGTTCGTGACCTTGGACGGCGTCATGCAGGCGCCCGGCGGCCCGGAGGAGGACCCGACCGGAGGCTTCGACCACGGCGGCTGGTCGGCCGGCTACTGGGACGACGCCATGGGAGAGAGGATGGGCGAGGTCATGGGCAAGCCCTTCGACCTCCTCCTCGGCCGGAAGACCTACGAGATCTTCGCCGCCCACTGGCCGCACGTCCCGGACCAGCCCGGCGCCGAGCAGCTGAACGGCGCCCGGAAGTACGTTGCCTCGCGGACGCTCGACACGGTGGAGTGGGCGAACTCGACGCTGCTCGAAGGCGACGTCGCCGAGGCCGTCGCGAGGCTCAAGCAGGCAGACGGGCCGGAGATCCAGGTGCATGGCAGCTCGGACCTGATCCAGACGCTGCTCGGGCACGATCTCGTCGACGAGCTCAGGCTCATGATCTTCCCGGTCCTGCTCGGGTCGGGAAAGCGGATCTTCGGCGACGGAACAGTGCCCGCGGGGTTGACGCTCGCCGATTCGGCCACGTCCTCGACCGGCGTCGTGATGGCCAGGTACAAGCGAGAAGGCGACATCCGGTACGGATCGTTCGCGCTCGAGGAGCCGACCGAGGAGGAGCGCGAGCGGCGGGCGCGGCTCGCCGACAGCTGAGCTCACGAGCCGGTCACCGAGCACGCGTTGGACCTTGCAACGCTCGGTGTCTACGCCTTAGGCTGACACCCTGCGGAACTGCGGGAAGGGGTCTCAGGCGAAGACCTTCGGCGTACTGATCGCGATCGCGATCACTCTGGGCGTAACTGAAGCTGCGCTGGCACAGCCGGAGCCGGATCCGGCGCCGGTTCCTGCGCCGTCTCCCGCTCCGCCGCCGCCTGCCCCCGAGACGACGCCGACAACCGACGCTCCTCAGCGGGCTGGTCCCCGGCCTTCCCGCAAGAAGAAGCCGGAGGCGACGAGATCCGCCCGTCGCGACCGACGCTCGGCGGCAACCGAGACGACCCCGGTTCACCCGACCTGGGCCGAGGCAGGCACGACCGTCACGGTCGCCGCGCCGCTGCTCGCGTCCGCCCCGCCGGTCGTCCTGGCCCGCGAGGACACCCAAAGCCGACTCTCGACGGCGGTTGGGGTTGGAGTGCTCCTCTTCCTCGGAGCGGCGCTCCTCGGTCTGGCGTTCGCGACGATCCCGGCGAGCGTGCTCAGCGGGCTCTCCGAGCAGCTCGTCGAGCGCCGGCAAGACATCGGCCTGGCCCTGGCCGTGACGCTGGCCACCTGCGCGGCGATCCTCGTCTTCCTCATGGCCCAGTGACTGTGTCCGGTCGCATCGTGCTGCTCGTCCTCGCCCTCGCTGCGACTGGCGGACTATCGGCCTCCGCCTCCTCGAGTGAGTTCGCGGCGCCCGATGAGCCGACCCTGTCGACCGACCTTCTCCCATGGAGCAAAGACACCAGCGCGACCTTCCAGTTCTCGAGCTCCTCCGACGCTCTCGCCTTCACGTGCGGCCTCGACTCGGAGGCTGCCGAGGACTGCGCGTCCCCGAAGTCGTATACGGCGCTCTCGCAAGGCGCGCACGCCTTCGAGGTCAGGGCGCGCGACTCCGCCGGGGAGCTGAGCCCTCCGAGCACGTTCGAATGGACGATCGACCTGACGGCGCCTGGACTACCTGCCGACGTCGTCGTCGAGGCGACCTCGCCGGCGGGTGCCATCGTCGTCTTCGGGACGAGCGACAACCTGGATCCCTCGCCCGTCCTGAACTGCGGGTCGCATGACTCGGGTTCGACGTTTCCGCTGGGCGTCACGAACGTCTCCTGCACGGTCACCGACGCCGCCGGCAACGTGAGCAACGGCTCGTTCACCGTCGAGGTGGAGGACACCACGCCGCCGACGCTTGCGCCCCGCCCGGACGTGATCAGAGACCAGGAGTCCGCACAGGGTGCCGTCGTGCACTATGCGCTTCCAGACGCCCAGGACATCGCCGACGCTAGCCCCGAGGTCGAATGTGACCCTCCCCCGCAGTCGACGTTTCCGATTGGCGAGACCGAGGTGACCTGCAGCGCCACCGATGCGGCCGGCCTCGAGAGCCAGCCGACGACGTTCAAGGTCATCGTGCAGCAGGGGCAAATCCCGGCGAAGCCGGGAATCGTCCCGAGCGTGCCGAGGCTGACGAGGCTCTCGGAGGTCACGTTCGAGCTCGACCTGGAGCCGGGCGGTTCGGCGGAGTGCAGGCTCGAGGGGCCGTCGCAGCCGGGGAGCTTCACGCCATGCGATGGAGCGACTCAGGCGTATGCAGGCCTGGTGGACGGCGCTCACCTCTTCACCGTGCAGGTGACGAACGGCGTCGGCAACGTCAACCAGGCTTCGTACGGGTGGACGGTCGATCTCACGAGCCCTGCGAGGGTGGTGGGGTTCTCGCCACGTGCCCGCCGCCGGATCGTGACGCTCTCGTGGACGAAGCCGATCGACGTCGACTACGACCGCGTTCGCATCTGGCGCAAGCGGGCTGCGGCGCGCGCCTGGAAGCCGATCGCCGACCGTGTCGAGGCAGACTCCTTCACCGACCGCGCTGTCTCGAACCACGTGCGCTACCTCTACCGGATCCGCAGCTTCGACGTGGCCGGGAACGTCTCCGCGGGGGTGACACTCTCCGCCTGGCCGACGCCCATCGTCTCGCCCCAGTACGACGCGATCGTCCACTCGGCGCCCCTCGTCGACTGGGCCTCGGTCAAGAACGCCACCTACTACAACATGCAGCTGTGGCGTGACGGAAGGAAGCTCCTCAGCGTCTGGCCCGGCGGCTCGCAGCATCGCCTCCGCTCGAGCTGGACGTTCCAGGGGAGACGGCACATGCTCTCGGGCGGGCGCGTCATCGTGTACGTCTGGGCGGGGTTCGGGCCGAAGGCGGCCGCCCGCTACGGCCCGCTCTTCGGCCAGACCAGATTCGAGGTCGGCTAGGGGCGACCGGCGTGACCGGCCTCGGCGAGATCGGTGGGCTCCACGTTGCTTGCAGGGAGCGCCGCGAGCGCCGTCGCCGCTCAGGTGCACCAGGTCGATGAAGAAGTAGGCGAGGTGGAGCGTGAGACTGAGGCTGGCGGCTGTGCCGAGGCTCGCGGCGATGGTCTTGGGCCCGCGCCCCAGGAGCACTCGACCTCGGCCGCGGATGTGAGAGGGGCGGCCGGAGCCGCCCCTCTCGATTCGTCTTCCCGCTCCGGGACTAGCCGCCCGTGTAGCGGAAGATGAAGATGCCGTGGTCGCGGTCGGAGCCCGCGAAGAGGCGCTTCTTCTTCAGGTTGCCGGCCTTCTTGTCGGTGGGGAGGAACGTCTCGACGCCCCAGAAGTTGTTCCCGTCCTCGTCGATGTAGTGGCCGACCTCTTCGATGCCCGACTCGCCGAAGCTGAATACCCGCGCGCCGCCCGCGTAGTACGAGCTGTACGCGAGGTTCTGCTCGGGATCGGTGGCGATCTCGTGGATGGAGAGGTCGCCGAAGCCGAACGCGAACGCCGGGTCGAGCGCCTCGGGGATCGCGTAGGAGTCGATTCGCTCGACCTTGCCCTCGCTGCGGCGGAACAGGTTCAGGTAGCCCCACCCGTCGAAGATCGAGGTCGCCCGCACCCGCCCGAGGCTGACCGCTCCGATGGCCGGCGCGTCGCTCGGGTCGTAGGGCACCCCGAACGTCGGCGTCGTCCCGAACAGCTCGTGGTAGGCCGCGTGCGTCGTGCAGACGGTCACCATCGGCTTGTCGGCCTCGAACGCGCCCGAGCCGCAGAACGGCTCGGTCATCGAGTCGTCGGCCCCGAGGTGGCGGTTGACCAGGAGGACCGCTTCCCAGCCGGCGTCGAAGGCCTTCGCGGCCTTCTCGCCCGGGAAGCACGCGTCGTCGGTCAGGTCGCCGTTGCCGTTGTAGTCGGCGCTCGGGTCACCCGTCGGGCCCCGCTGCATGAGGAGGATCCGCTCGTCGCCCGGCTGGAGCCCGAGCTCCGCGTCGGTGTAGTCGCTCGACAGCGGCAGCACCGTCGGATCCGCCGGACAGCCGTAGCCTCCGTAGACGACCTTGCCGCTCATCGTCTGGTCCGGCAGCGCTGCGGCCGCCAGGCCGCCGCCGACGCCGACCGAAGGCCGCTCCTGGTCGTTGACGAAGAACTGGTCTGGCCGGTAGGGGCCGAAGTCCTCGTCGGCACCGAGGAAGTACGTGTTGTCGTGTGAGAACTCGGCCTCGTGGGCGTTGCCCTCGGGCGGCGAGATCCCCGGCACGAGCGGGTCCTCGTCCGCGAAGTCCGTGTCGCCGATGTAGGTGGCGTTCGCCGGATCCTCGACGTCGAGCATGACGTAGCCGGCATCCCAGTAGGAGTCGAGCAGGACGTCACGGCCGTCGATGACCTTCGTCACCATGTCGTGGTTGAAGATCTCCGAGAGGCGAGGGTGCTCGTCCACCTGCACGATCTGCGGGAAGCTCTCCCAGAGGTCGTACTCGGCGACCGGCTTCGGGTTCCGCGGGTCCGTGACGTCGTAGATGTCGACGTCGTGGAACTCCTCGTTGTCGGTCGCGACGAGATAGGTCTTCCGGTCGTCGAGCCACATGAAGACGCTGTGATAGGTGTTGGACGGCTCGTCGCCCTCCATCTCCCCCTCGCCGCCGTGGTCGCCGGCACCCTGCACGAGCGTCTTCGGCCGGCGCGGGTTCGTGACGTCGTAGAGGTCGAAGCCGCCGCCCTCGTCGGTGTCGATGCACTTCTCGTTGTTCACCGCGAGCAGGTCACCCCTGAACGTCTTGTTGTGCACGGTGAGGACGTCCGCGCCCTCGCCGTGGAAGTTGCCCGGCACCGCCGGGATGAACGTGATCTCCTTGGGCTTCCGGGGATTCCGGATGTCGACCACGTAGACGCCGCCCTTGGTGCACGTCGGCTCGTTCCAGGAGTTCAGGTAGGCGAAGTCTTTGTAGACGGCCAGGTCAGCGATCTGGCCGGCCACTATCGGCCCGAACTGGCCAGTGGGCTCGAGCTCGCCGACCAACTCAACGTTGGCGCTTGAGCCAGGCAGATGATCGCCCGCCTGGCCGTGCTGCTGGTGCACGCCGACCATCGTGCTGTCCCCGGACCCCATGCGGGGCATGCGGTCGGGCACGTCTGCCGGATCGCTCGCGGTTGCGCCGCCCACGCAGGCGAGCGCAAGCCCTGCAGCCGCCGCAGCCACGGCCCGAGATAGAAGCCTTCTCACGTCATCAACCTCCTCTGAAGCCGCTTGTCCCGTAGAACGGTGGCGAGCGCCCCATCGTCGCCGCCGCACGTTGCAACAAACGCTACCGCGCGGAATGCACACAAGTCAATCGTTTCCATCCGTTGCAACGCGCGGCCCGATATGCTGCGCGGCTGGGGTAAGACGGCTTGGCCCGTCGACATCGGGAAACTACGGAAGGGGACGCAGTGTTTGGACTCTCACGAGCCCTTGGGCGCAAACGCGCCCGAGGCGTTGCGATCGTCGCCCTCGTGCTGGCGGCGATCCTGCCCGCCGGCGAGGCGCTGGCGGTACCGTCGCAGGCCGACTGCGACGGGCGATCGAACAACACGTACCAGAAGGTGCTCGAGTGCATCCGGCTCGACCAGGTTCGCGCGCATCAGGCCGCGCTCCAGGCGATCGCTGATGCGAACGGCGGCAATCGCGCGGCCGGTCTCCCCGGCTATACCGGGAGCGTCGAGTACGTGGTCGAGAAGCTCGAGGCGGCAGGGTGGGATGTAACGCTCGACGAGTTCGAATACGAGTTCACTCCGCCGGTGGTGCTCGAGCAGCTGACCCCGATCTCGGCGACGTATGAGTCCGGTGCATTTTCGGGCAGCGGGTTCGGCGACGTGACCGGGCCGGTGATTCCGGTCGACATCAACCTCGTGCCTCCTCGTGCCAGCACGAGCGGCTGCGAGTCGACCGACTTCACGGGCTTCGGCGGCCCGAACGACATCGCGTTGATCCAGCGAGGGACCTGCACCTTCGGCATCAAGGCGCTGAATGCTCAAAACGCCGGTGCCGAGGCAGTGATCATCTTCAACCAGGGGAACGACCCGACGCGCGAAGGCCTGATCGTCGGGACGCTTCTGCCCGACGGCGCTGCGGTCACCATTCCCGTCGTCGGTGGATCGTTCGCCAACGGGGGGGCGCTGTCCCAGGCCGGCTCGACCGCGCACATCGACGTCGATCCGCCCGAGAGCAGGCCCCAGGTCAACGTGATCGCGGAGAATCCGGGCCGAAACGACGACAACGTGGTCATGGCCGGTGCGCACCTGGACTCGGTGCAGGCCGGGCCCGGAATCAACGACAACGGCTCGGGCAGCGCCGCCTTGCTCGAGGCCGCCGAGCAGCTCGCCCACGTGGCGAACGAGAACACGCTTCGGTTCGCGTGGTGGGGTGCTGAGGAGGACGGTCTCCTCGGCTCGACGGCTTACGTCGACGGCCTGAGTCAGGCGGAGAAGGATCGAATCGCGCTCTACCTCAACTTCGACATGGTCGGCTCGCCGAACTACATCTTCATGACGCAGGACGCCGACCAGTCGAGCTTCACGGCTCCGGTGGCCATCCCGCCTGGGTCGACCGCGATCGAGGATCTGTTCGAGTCCTTCTACACCATGCAGGACGAGCCCTACGACGACGCCGCGTTCGACGCACGCAGCGACTACCAGGCGTTCGTGGCCAACGGTATCCCGTCGAGTGGTCTCTTCACCGGCGCGGAGGTTCCCAAGACCGCCGAGCAGCAGGCGATCTGGGGCGGGACCACGGGCGCGCAGTTCGACCCGTGCTACCACCTGGCCTGCGACACGTTCGCCAACAACAACAACCACGCGCTCGCCGTCAACGCCGACTCGATCGGCTTCTCGCTCCTGACGTACGCGTACACGACAGAGGCCGTCAACGGCGTACCGGGCAAGAAGGTACCCGGCAACGTCACCATTCCGGCCCCGGCGGGCTCGCAGGGCACTTTCGTCCCGTAAACCCTCAACGCTCACGACCAATAAGGGGGCGGCCAAACGGCCGCCCCCTTACGTTCCCAGTCCCGGAGCGCGCCAGTGGACCGTCCATTCGTTCGCGCTCACGCGAAGTCGATCACGCTCCGGATCCCGTCACCGGCCTCCATCAGCTCGAAGCCGCGGTTGACGTCGTCCAGCGTCAGCTTGTGGGAGACGAAGGCGTCGACGTCGATCTCGCCCGCGAGGTAGCGCCGGACGTACGCCGGCACGTCGTCGCGTCCCTTGCAGCCGCCGAACGACGAGCCCGCGACGCGGCGTCCGGTGATGAGGAACCGGGGGATCACGTCCAGGGTCTCGCCCTTGCCCGCGACGCCGCACATGGTCGCCAGGCCCCAGCCCATGCGCGCCGACTCGACGGCCTGGCGCATGACGCCGACGTTCCCGGTCGCCTCGAACGTGTAGTCGGCGCCGAAGCCGCCGTCATCGCAGTGATCCTCTCGACCACGTCGTCGCCGCCGGGCAGCGTCTCGGTCGCCCCGTGGTGCGGCGCCAGCGCGAGCCGCTCCTCGGCCACGTCCACGGCGATGATCCGCTCGGCCCCGGCGAGCCGGCAGCCGACGACGGCGCCGAGGCCGACCATGCCCGTTCCGAAGACGACGCAGGTGGATCCCGGCTCGACCCGGGCGGTGTTGAGCGCGGCGCCGATCCCGGTCGAGAGCCCGCACGCGAAGAGCGCGGCGTGGTCGAGCGGCGCCTCCGGATCGACCTTGGCGAGGGCGATCTCGGGCATGACCGTGCACTCGGCGAACGTCGATGTGCCCATGAAGTGGCGGATCGGCTCCCCGTCGCGCGAGAGGCGCGTCGTTCCGTCCGGCAGGAAGCCCTGGTTTTGCATGTCCCGGATCGCCAGACAGAGGTTCGTTCGGGGGCTGCGGCAATGGATGCACTCGCCGCATTGGGGCGAGAACAGCGTGACGACATGGTCGCCGGGCTCGACCAGCGTGACGCCCTCGCCCACCGCCTCGACGACGCCGGCGCCCTCGTGGCCGAGCACGGTCGGCGAGTAGCCGGAGGGATCGGCGCCCGAGGCCGTGTAGAGGTCTGTGTGGCAGACACCGCAGGCGACGAGCCGGACGAGCGCCTCGCCTGCCTTCGGCTCCGCGAGATCGAGCTCCTGGACGGAGAGCGGCTGCCCGAACCCCTCGAGGACGGCGGCACGGATCTTCATCCCGCGGAACCGTAACGGAGATGATCGGCTGAAACGACTCGGGCGCGTGGTACAGTCGTGCGGTCGACAGGGGGTACCCGATGAGTGCCGGCTGTCCCGCGTGCGGCTTTCTCAACCCGGGGGACGCGGCCTACTGCGGGCGCTGTGGCGGAGCCTTGGGACGGACCTGCTCGTCCTGCGGCGCCGGCCCGCTTCCCACGGGCCTCGCGTACTGCACAGCCTGCGGCGCGGAGCTCGAGCGGCCTGAGCCGGCTCTGGAGCGCAAGATCGTCAGCGTCATGTTCGTCGACGTCGTCGGCTTCACGACGCTCGCGGAGACGCTCGACCCCGAGGACGTGCGCAGGATCATCGATCCGTACTACGCGTCCGTCCGGGAAGAGCTCGAGCGCTACGGGGGCACGGTCGAGAAGTTCATCGGAGATGCCGTGATGGCCCTCTTCGGCGCTCCCACCGCGCACGAGGACGACGCCGAGCGCGCCGTCCGCGCCGCCCACGCGGTGCGCGAGGCGGTCTCCCGTCTCGACGACGAGGGCTCGGGCAAGCTCCAGGTTCGCATCGGGATCGCCACCGGAGAAGCGATCGTCGCACTCAACGTCCGCCCGGAGGAGGGCGCGGCGATGGCGCACGGCGACGTCGTCAACACGGCCGCGCGGATCCAGACGGCAGCTCCGGTCGACGGGATCCTCGTCGACGAGCGCACGTATCGTGGCACGCGCTTTCAGATCGACTTTCGCCCCGGTCCTCGAGTGCACGCGAAGGGCAAGACCGACCCGGTGCCGGTCTGGGAGGTGATCGCTCCCCGCGGGCGTATTGGCGCCGACCGCCTCAGGCACCCGCGCCCGCTGGTCGGCCGGCAGCGCGAGCTCGACGTTCTCGTCGCCATGCTCGACGAGGTCGTCGCCCGCCGCGAGCCGCGGCTCGCCACGCTGGTCGGTCCTCCCGGAATCGGCAAGTCGCGCCTCGCGTGGGAGCTCTTCCAGCACGTCGATCGCGGGACGGAGATGATCTTCTGGCGCCACGGCCGCTCCCTCCCCTACGGGAACGGCGTGACGTTCTGGGCGCTCGCCGAGATCGTGAAGGCGCACGCGGGGATCCTGGCGACCGACCCGGCCGCGACTGTCGAGAGAAAGCTTCGGATCGCCGTCGAGGACGTCATCTCCGATGTGAGCGAGGCGCGCTGGATCGGAGAGCACCTCGCGCCGCTTGCCGGCCTCGCGCCCGCATTCGAGCTTCGCGGCGACCGTCGAACCGAGGCATTTGCCGCCTGGCGCCGGTTCCTCGAGGCGGTCGCGGCACGGAGCCCGCTCGTGCTGGTCTTCGAGGATCTGCACTGGGCGGACGACGGCCTGCTCGAATTCGTCTCCACCCTTCTCGGCGAACGGTTCTGGGGCCCGCTCCTGGTCGTGGCGACCTGTCGTCCCGAGCTCCTGGAACGAGGAGCCGGCTGGGGAGCCGGCCGCGCAGGCTCGACCACGCTCGAGCTCGATCCGCTGTCCGACGACGAGACCGCCCGCCTCGTCGCGGACCTTCTGGACGCGCCGGCACTGCCGCCGGAGCTGCGATCAGCGTTGCTCACCGGAGCCGGCGGAAACCCGCTGTACGCGGAGGAGTACGTCCGCATGCTGGTCGATCGAGGCGTCCTGCGAACGGACGGCGCGACGCTCGAGCTTGCGGGCCCGGAGCTTCCGCTCCCCGAGTCGGTCCAGGCGATCGTCGCCGCCCGGCTCGACGCTCTCTCGCCGGACGAGAAGCAACTCGTCCAGGCCGCCGCGGTCGTGGGCAAGGCGTTCTGGCTGGGAGCGCTCTCCGCGATCGCCGAGGAGCCCCGCTGGTCGGTCGAGCATCGGCTCCACGAGCTCGAGCGCAAACACCTCATCCGCCGCGAACGCGACTCGATCGTGCTGAGCGAGCCTCAGTTCTCGTTCTCCCACATCGTCGTCCGCGACGTTGCCTACGAGCAGATCCCGCGCCCCGTCCGCGCCGAGCGCCACAGCCGCGCAGCCCAGTGGCTCGAAGCCCTGTCGCCGGAGCGCAGCGAAGACCGCTCCGAGATGCTCGCGCACCACTATCTGAGCGCGCTCACGTACACATCGCCAACCGATCCGACGCGAGACGCCCTCGTCGAGCCGGCCCGCATCGCTCTTCGGGAGGCCGGCGACCGGTCGCTCTCGCTGAACGCCTTTTCCAAGGCGGCCGAGCTCTATGCGGAGGCGTTGGCGCTCTGGCCGCCGCAGGCGCCGGATCGGGCCGACCTGACCCTCGACCTTGGCCGGGCCCGCATGCACGCCGAGAGCGGCGGCGCCGAGCTGCTCGAGGAGGCCCGCGACGCCCTGCTCGCCGCCGACCGGCCCGAGAAGGCCGCGGAGGCGATGGTGCTCATCGGCGAGCTGCTGTGGATGCAGGGCGATCCCGATGCCTTTCGCAGCCTGGAGGACGCGGCCGCGCTGCTCCAGGACGCTCCGCCGTCGCACGCGAAGGCCTACGTCCTCAGCCATCTCGCGGCCTTCCTCATGATCGGGGACGACAACGAGCGGGCCGTCGACGTCGGCCTCGAGGCGCTCGACATGGCCGACGAGCTCGGGATCACCGAGCTGCGCGCCCACGCGCTCGACAGCATCGGGAGGGCACGCGCGCGCATCGGCGATTCCCAGGGCATCGAGAACCTCGAAGAGAGCATCGCGATCGCCGTCGCCTGCAACTCGCTCGAGAGCGTCCGTGGATACGCAAATCTGGGGAACGCGCATGTTGAGGCCGGCGACCTGACGCGGGCCTTCGAGCTGTACGAGCAAGGGCGGAGCGCCGCCGCGCGCTTCGGCGACGCCGACCGGATCCGCTGGTTCGTGGCCGAGCGCGTCTACGAGTGCTACTGGCGGGGCCACTGGGACGAGGCCGCCCGCCTCGCCGACGAGCTCGTCGCTGAGGCCGAAGCTGGATTCCCGACGGCCTTCGAGCACGATGCACGCCTGATTCGCGGCCGGATCCACCTGGCGCGCGACCAGTCGCCAGCCGCGCTGGACGACTCCTCGCGTGCGCTCGAGCTGGGACGGCGCGCGGACTACCCGGACATGGTCGTCCCCGCGCTCGCGCTCCACGCGCGCACGCTCGAGGCCACCGGCCGGCGCGAGGAGGCCGAGAGCCTCGCCGACGAGCTTCTCTCCATCTGGCCGGAGCGCTTTCCCACGTCGTACTGGGTCGCAGACCTCGCGTTCGCCCTGCACGGGCTTGGGCGCTCCCAGCGGTTGCTCGAGGCTGCCGAGCACGCCCGGACCGCGAGCCGCTGGCTCGAGGCGGCGAGGGCCGTCGCCGAGGGGGACTACGGCCGCGCAGCCGACGTCTATGCGGCGATCGGCTCGGTGCCCGACGAGCTGGTCTCCCGAATCTGCGCGGCTCAGCGGGCCCTGGCCGCCGGGCTGCGATCTCAGGCCGAGGCCGAGCTCGCGCTCGCGCTCCCGGCCCTGGGCCGGCTCGGCGCCGAACGGTACGCACGAGAGGGCGAGGCGCTTCTCGCACCTTCGGGAGAACCGGCTAGCGACGTCGGCTAGTTCGCCGCACCTCCATCCTTGAACCTCCACCGGTCGGGGTCGACGAAGAGCTGGAACTGGAATGCGTCGAGATCTTCGGCGAGCCGAAAGAGCTGCGACGCCGGACTGTCCGAATCCGGCTCCACCGTCTCGAACATGGCCTCGGCAGTGCGCCCGCCGGGGGCGAAGACGAGCGAGCCCTCGATGTACGTCGTGTTGTGCTTCGCCGCAATCTCTCTGACTGCGCCCACCGGATCGGACGGCCAGAGTTCGCTGTCGGGCGAGGTGGCTCCGAATTTTGCCTTTCCTCTCGGCACCGCAGTACCTCCTGGTGTCGCAGGACACGAAACGGCGAAATGATCCTCCTTCGTCCTCTCCCTTGCAAGGAAATGGAAGAAAGCGCGCCCACTCGCGTCTTGTGGCGAAAGTCCAGACATCGGCGTCTGGCTCGCGGAAAGGGAGAAGGACATGCGGAAAGAGCGGAGGATCGGGATTCTTCGGCGCTTCACCATCGGGCTCGCGGTCGCGGTCCTCGTCGCTCCGGCGGCGCAGGCTCGGGTCGACGAGCTCGGAGGAGCGAAGGGGAGCACGGCCGGTGCGGCCGTCATCCAGGGCGACGACAAGGTGATGCTGTCGGGCTCCGGCGACTCGACCGTGCTGATCCACGGCGACGACAAGGTGATCGTCCCCTGGGCCGGAGGCTCGACGGTGCTGATCCACGGCGACGACAAGGTCTTCGCCCCGGAGGCCGCCGACTACGGGCTGGCCGGCAATCGACGGGCGCTTCCTCAGGACTACGGCAATCCGTCCGCGGTTCTGGTCGGCGACGACAAGGTAATCGTCCCGGCGCCGAGCGACTCGACCGTGCTCGTCCACGGGGACGACAAGGTGTTCGCTCCCGCGCCGAGCGACTCGACCGTGCTGATCCACGGGGACGACAAGGTGTTCGCTCCCGCGCCGAGCGACTCGACCGTGCTGATCCACGGCGACGACAAGGTGATCGCCCCCGACCGCGGTTCCGGTCGGCGGCCTGAGCTCGCCCGACACGTTCAACTGGGGTGACGCGTTCATCGGTGCAGGCGCAGCGTTCGCGCTGATGCTTCTGGCCGGCGCCGCGGCTCTGGGCACACGGGGGCGCGAGCGCCCGGCGGCTGCCTAGGACATCCGGCTTGACGCAGGCGGGCCCTCCTGGGCCCGCCTGTTGGCGGACCGGGTCGAGCTCCTCGGCTCGGTGTAGGCTCAGGCCCCGAGCCCGAGTGAGCGCGCCCACGTCCTCCAGCCGCATTCCTCCCCTTCCGCTGCGGACGCGCGGAGCGCTCGCGGTCGGGCGCCTCGCCGCAGCCGCCTCGCGGGCCGCCCGGCGAGGGCATGGAGGCGTCGTAGGCGGGACGGTGGCGCTCAAGCTCGATCCTGACGCCCTCAGGCTCCTCGCTCGCGCCCGCACCACCGCCCTCGTCTCCGCCAGCAACGGCAAGAGCACGACGGCGGCGCTCCTCGCCGCGGCGGTGAGCCGGCTCGGGCCGACGGCCTACAACGAAAACGGCTCGAACATGGCCTCCGGGCTCGTGGTCGCGCTGGAAGCTGCGCGGGAGGCGCCCTACGCCGTGCTCGAGACCGACGAGTCCTACCTCGGGCCGGTGACGCAGGCGACGCGCCCGAAGGCGATCGCGCTCCTTAACCTGAGCCGCGACTACCTGGAGCGCGGCGTGCAGTACAAGCCCCTGGCGCGCCACTGGCGCGAGACCCTGGAGGCAGTCGACTGGCCGCTGACCGTCGTCGCCAACGCGGATGACCCGATCGTGACCTGGGCTGCGCGCGGCGCGAAGGACGTCGTCTGGGTCGCCGGCGGAGACGAATGGTCGGAAGACGGGGCGATCTGCCGCGACTGTGTCGTCCGGCTGCAACGTGAAGGCGAGCGCTGGTGGTGCGAGTCCTGCGGCCAGGAACGGCCCGAGCCGAGCTGGAGGCTGGTCGATGACGTCGCCGAGGGGCCCGGTCTCTCGGTCCCGCTCGAGCTCGCGGTGCCCGGGCGCATGAACCGACACAACGCCGTGTTCGCGCTCGTCGCGGCGCTGGCCCTCGGCGTCGAGCCCTCCGACGCGGCCCAGGCGATGGCCGCCGTCGCAAATGTCGACGGACGCTACAACCGGCGCGACGTCGACGGGCGGCACGTACGCCTGATCCTCGCCAAGAACCCCGCGAGCTGGCAGGAGTCGATCACGATCGCCGCGGAGTCCGGCGACGCGCTCGTCTTCCACCTCACCGCCCGCGGGGACTTCAACTCGAAGGACGCGAGCCTGGCGTGGGACGCACCGCTCGAGCGCCTGGCCGGACGCGACGCGGTCGCCACCGGCCATCGCGCCTCCGACATGGCCCTGCGGCTCGAGGTCGCCGGGCTGAATGTCCAGCGCGTCCGCGACCCGGTCGAGGCGATCCGCGCCAGCCCGTCCGGCCCGGTTTCCGTGATCGGGAACTACCCGGCGTTCCTCGACCTCCGCGACCGTCTCGACGCGCTCGACGCGAGGTGACCCTCCTCAAGATCGTCGATGTCTACCCAGGCGCCATGTTCCCGCAGGGGGACGGCGGCAACCTTCGCACGCTCGAGCACCGCGCCCGCGCCCGCGGGATCGACGCCCTGACGCAGGCTGCGCCGATCGGCGACCCGCTCCCGGAGGGCGACCTCTACCTGCTCCAGGGGGCGGAGGACGAGGATCAGCCTGCCGTCGCGCGCCGACTGGCCGCGGAGGGGACGCTCGCGCGCGCCGCGGCAGCCGGCAAGGTCGTCGTCGGCATCGGCGCCGGCTACGAGATCCTCGGTAGGAGCTTCGACCCGCCGGCCGGCGCCCGGACGGAGGGCCTCGGCCTGCTCGACGTCCGAACGATGCTCGGGGAGCACGTGGACAACCGCGTCGTGACGAAGCCGGCCCCGCGGCTCGGCCTGCCGGCGCTCGTCGGGTACGAGTGGCACCGCGGTCGCACGGTGCTCGGGCCGGAGGCGGAGCCGCTCGCCGAGGTCGAGGTCGGCGTCTGCAACGGCGGCGAGCCGCCCACCGACGGCGCCGTCCAGGGCCACGTCCTCGGCACGTACCTCCACGGCCCGCTGCTGCCGCGGAACCCGGAACTCGCCGATCTCCTCCTCGGCTGGGCGCTCGGGGTCGAGCTGGAGCCGCTCTCGAGCGGGTTCGCCGAGCTGGCCCGTCGGGAGCGCATCGCCGAGGCCCGAGAGATCGAGCGCCGAAAGCACGGCCTCCTGCGCCGATTCCGCTAGCAGAGGGTTTGGCGGAATAGTGCTCGTCGCCGGGGTGCGATGGTCGTTCCGAGGCAAGGACGCAGGGAGCGCTCGTAGCCGAAGCTACGGGCGCGACCGAGAACGCAGCCCTCGGGGCGAGCAGCGCGGCCCGGCGGCACAGCGGCTATTTCGCCAACCCCTCCTACTGCCGCCGGAGCGCGCGCAGCGCCTCGAGCTCCCGGACGCCGAGGAGGCGCGCCGTGGCGAGGTAGACCGCCCCGCCAGCGGCCAGCGCGGCCGCGAGGGAGACGATCTCGGCCGGAAGCGACCGGCCGAGCACGTCGTCGAGGAGCCACCAGGCGCCGAAGGCAGCGGCCGCCGCGATTCCCGAGGCGAGCAGGATTCGCGCGACCGAGGCAGCGACGAGCCGCGGCGACGCCAGGCCCGGGCTCCGGCGCATGGCGAAGAGCAGCAGACCGACCCCGACGATGTTGACGAGCGAGGTGGCCAGGGGGATTCCCCAGACTCCGACCCGATAGAGGATCGTGTTGAGCACGGCGTTCAGACCCACGGTGCCCAGCGCCACCGCGGTGGGCACCCAGTTGCGCTGCAGGCTGTAGAAGCCGCGGGAGAGCAGGAGCATCCAGCCGTTGAACATGAGGCCGAGCGAGAACGCGGCCAGGCATTGCGCGACGACGACCGTGTTGTCCGCGGTGAAGGCTCCGCGCTCGTAGAGAAGCCTGATGATCGGCTGGGCGAGCACCGCGCCGACCGCGCTGGCCGGGAGGAGCAGGAAGGCGATCTGGCGCAGGCCTGCGTCCAGCGTGATCCTGAACGACGGCAGGTTCCCGACGGCGGCGAAGCGCGAGAGCGTGGGAAAGAGCACGGTAACGACAGCGACCGAGAACATCCCCTGCGGAAGCATGTAGACGCGGAACGCCTTCTCGATCGCAGTCGGCGCCAGCTCGGGGTCGACCAGCCGCGAGGCGAAGAGCATGTTCACGAAGACGTTGATGTTGATCAGCCCGAGCGTGAGCGTCACGGGCAGCATCAGCACGAAGAAGCGCTTCACTGCCGGGTCGCGCCAGTCGACGACGGCCCGGAGCCTGCCGTCCAGGCCCCGAAGCCAGGGGACCGGGAGCAGGAGCTGGACGGCGGCGCCCACGAGCGTGGCGACGGCGTAGACGATTAGCTCGGCCGACTCCCCCTCGACGAGCGGGACGAAGACGAGGAGCCCGCCGATGATGACGACGTTCCACGCGACCGGGGCGAGGGCAGGGACCGTGAAGTGGTCGTGGGCGTTCAGGATCCCGACGACGATCCCCGAGATCGTCACGAGCGCGACGATCGGCATCATGATCCGTGTCAGCTCGACGGCGAGGTCGGGGTCGCCGCCCGGGTCGCCGAAGGGGAGGATCAGGAGCGGCGCGATCAGGATGAGGATCGCGGTGAGCGCCGAGACCCCGATCAGGACGAGCCAGAAGATCGTGGAGGCGACCCGCCAGGCACGCGCCTTCTCCTCCTTCGCCAGGAGCTCGCTGAAGACGGGCACGAAGGCGCCGGAGAGGGCAGCGTCCCCGACGAAGGCTCGCGCGAGGCTCGGGATCTGCGAGGCGATCGTGAAGGCGTTGATCTTCCCCGAGACGCCGAAGAAGTAGGCGGCGACGATCTCGCGGACGAGGCCGAGGGCGCGGGAGAGGCCCGTTGCGAGGGTGAACGTCGCCGTCGAGCGCGCAAGCCGACGCGCCTGGCCGCCCTCGCTCATCCCGGCGAGTATACGAGCATGAGCGCACGCGACAGGTGGCCGGGGGCCGACCCCGTCGCCATCCCCGACCCGGAGGCGGAGACGAGGTGGAGTGGAGAGCGCGCCTGACCTCGTCTCGCTCGCGCTCGTCTTCTGCGCGGCCGCCCTGGCAACGATCGTCTCGCGGCTGAGCACCCGGCTGATCCTGCCGACCGTCGTCGTCGAGATCCTCCTCGGCATCATCATCGGCCCCGACGTCCTCGACCTCGCCGAGACCGACCGCTACATCGAGTTCCTCTCCGCGTTCGGGCTCGTCTTCCTCTTCTTCCTGGCAGGCATCGAGGTGATCCACAGCGCCGTGCCACGGCGGATCCTCGCCCGCGGATCGCTCGGCTGGGGCATCTCGATCGCGCTCGGTGCAGCGGCGGGCTTCGCGCTCGAAGCCGCCGGCGTCCCGGCGTCAGGCTGGCTGCTCGCGGTCGCCTTGGCCACGACGGCGCTCGGCACGCTCGTTCCGATCCTCTCCGACGCCGGCGTCCTGCCCTCGCCCCTCGGTCAGCACACGCTCGGGGCCGCCGTCGCGGGCGAGTTCTGGCCGATCGTCGTCATCTCGCTCTTCCTCACGGGAGCGCACGCGACGACGGCGAGCATCGTCCTCCTGCTCGGCTTCGGCCTCGTCGTCGCCGGCGCCGCGGGAATCGCCGTCCACTTCCGACCGCCGCGGATCATCTCAATCGCGCGCGAGACGGTGAACAAGAGCGGACAGCTCGCCGTCCGCCTCTCCGTCGCACTGCTCGCGGTGCTCGTCCTCCTCGCCGACAAGCTCGACTTCGACTTCGTCCTCGGGGCGTTCGCCGCCGGCCTGATAATCGGCCTCGTCACTCAAGGCGAGACCGGGGAGCAAGTGCTTCCCCGCATCGCCACGATCGGCTACGGCTTGCTGATCCCGGTCTTCTTCATCGCCACGGGGATGGACTTCGACCTCGACGGGCTGCTGACGGGTGCCGGCCTGGCGCTCGCCGGCGTCTTTCTTCGTGCTGCTCCTCGTCACTCGAGGATCGTCGGCGCTCCTCTCAGCGCGCGAGTTGAGCGCCCGCGGGACCGCGGCGCTCGCGCTCTTCAGCGCAACCGGGCTCCCGCTGATCGTCGCGGTGATCGAGGTCGGCAAGGAGCGGGGCGAGATCGACACGGATGTGGCCGCCGCGCTCGTCGGCGCCGGGATGGCGTCCGTGCTGATCTACCCCTTGCTGGGGGTGCTCCTCGCCCGCCGAGAGACCGCGACCAGCTAGGAGGGTCTGACGAAATAGCCGCTGTGCCGTGCTCTATTTCGCCAACCCCTCCTAGACGCTCGCCCGCTTGTCGGAGAGGACGAAGACGATGATCAGCCCGATGATCGGGAAGAAGAAGCCGATGATCCCCCAGAGCACCCCGCTTCTCCCTTTCCCCTCGGCGATGCGGTAGCAGACGGCCGCGATCGCGATGGCGATCGCGAGGCCGATAAGCCAGAGAAGCACCTCCATGAAACCCTCCTGTGTCTGCGGTCGGACGAGAGCCGTGCGTCCGGTACAAGCGCCGCCGGGCGCACGCTCCGGCCGTGTTCAACATCCGCGTGATCGCTCCTGCCGGCTCGGGTCCTTTGCGGCTTCGCACGCGGACGGTCGCAGGCCGCCGCCTACTCGCCGTAGAGCGGGCTCCAGCGAACCAGCGTCCAGGTGCCGGCGGGCAGCTCGGCGCGGGCGGCCGCGATCGCCTCGGGCACGCTCTCGCCGCCGCCGATCGCGGAGCGGCGCGTCCCGTCCGGCGCCTCGAACGTGACGTTGAGGAGCTGGGCGTTGAAGCCGCCGACGTGGGCCTCTGCGGGTGCGTGGAGCTTGAGTGCGTATGCGGGAGCGGAGCTCATTGGTGTCTCTCCTGAATCTCGATTCGACTACACGAATGGTCGCTCGAGCGCGGGGGCGCCGCCGCCGAGCCAGCCCGCGTCCCGCGGTGCGGCTAACCCCCGACTTGGACGAGCGTCAGGAGATGGCAAACGTGACCGTGAGCGACGCTCCCACGTCCTGCGTCCCCGGCTCGACGGCGACGTCGGCAGCGGCGGCTTCGGCCATGGCGCCAGGGTAGTAGGGGATCGGGGCTCCTCCACCTCCCTCGACGATCGCGACCGGCGCGCCGAGGGTGACGCCCGCCTTCTCCGCGATCGCTTCGGCTCGCGTGCGAGCGTCGTCGAAGGCCGCGTCGACGGCGGCGCGGTACTGGGCCTCGGCGTCCGAGACCGTCAGGCTCGGCCCCCAGACCTGGTTCGCGCCGGCCGCGACGGCCGCGTCGACGATCCCGCCCGCCCGATCGAGGTCGTGGATGGTCGCCCGCACGGAGTTCGAGGCGTCGTAGCCGACGATCGAGATCCCGTCGTCGCTCGTCCGCGGATAGACCGAGACCTGCTCGGTCCGGAGGTCGTCCCCGGAGATGCCCGCGTCCTTGAGCGCCGCGACGACCCGATTCATCGCCTCCGAGTTCGCGCCGAGAGCGGCCGACGCCGAGTCGGCGCTCGTCTGGACGCCGAACGACCACTCGGCTGTGTCGGGAGACGTGGTGACCGACCCGGTGCCGACGACCGTGATGCCGGCCGCGGTGACCGCGGCTCCACCGGCGCCGAGCGACTCGGCGGAGAGGCCCGCCGCGGCGAGCTCCCCGGGCGCTCCGGCGGCGGTGGCGTCGGTGTCCCGGTCGTCGCCTGCGCACCCTGCCGCCAGGATGGCGGCGGTGAGCACGACGGCGGCTGCGATTGCGGATCTCATCTCGTCCTCCCGATCTCGTTTCGTCGTTCGACCGGGGGAGCGGCCTGAATGTTCCCTGCACTGAGGGTTAGCCCGTCAGGAGCTCGTCGAGCACGTGGTCAGCGGGCCGACCGTCGGAGACGAGCGCCAGGCGAAGCGCACAGGTGACGCAGGCGATCGGGAGGACCGAGGACGCGAGCGCGACGCGGCGAAGAAGCGCCCGGCGCTCCGCGTTCTCGCGCTGCCGGCAGGCGCAGAACTCGGCGAAGCGGCCTTCGGGGGTCTCGAGCCAGGCCACGAACGCCAGCTCGAACCGCTGCCAGCGGCACTCGCGGAAGCTCGAGGCCTCGTCCACATGGGGATTGTAAGGCTTACCTGACAGCGAGCGTAAGGTGACTAGCCGGTCGCGCCCGGACTACCAGCGCCAGCGGTGCTTCTTGCGCCAGCCCTGCTCCCGGATCAGCGTCTGGGGATTGAGGAGCTGCAGACGGTCCGCCTTCGCCTTCACGAACCGGTCCTCGAGCCTGTAGACGTTGAGCCCCTTGGTGATGTCGCTCTCGTAGACGAAGCCGTTGTACCAGTAGCTTCCCCACGAGCCGCCCACAGTCAGCGCGGTCGGATCGAGCGGCGGCGGGTCGTACCAGGCGACGGTCTTCGGATGCGCCGGGTCGGTGAAGTCGACCACGTAGGTTCCCGCCTGGTACGCGCCGACCGAGAGCAGGTCGCGGTGCCGGGTCGGGATCACGCTGTAGTTGTGGATCGTGCAGTTCTCCTGCGCCGACTGGGCCCGCGGAAGCACCCACTTGCCGAGCTGCTCGCCGGAGGCAGTGTCGTAGAAGAAGATGCTCTTGTAGAAGTCTGGATCGCCCGCCTCGCACTCGGCGGCGACCCCGCCGCCGGGCTCCCAGCCCAGAGCGGTGACCGAGCCGTCCTTCGAGAGCATGGCGGAGTGCCAGCTCGGGACGCCTGGACGCGTGAACGAGCTCAGACGCTGCGGCTCGTCGAGGTCGGAGATGTCGAAGACGATCCCCTGCATGCCGGCGCAGGCCGCCAGCTTCCTCCACTTCGTAAGCAGCACGCCGATGTCGTGGCACGAGTGACCGCCGTCGAGCGGGACGTCCGCGATCACCTCCGCGTCCTCGGGGTCATCGAGCGGCACCGAGACGATCTGGAACTTGTCGTGCTCGGGGGAGCACTCGTGCCGCCAGACCGGGTCGTTGTTGTACTCGGGCGCGGTGGCGCTGTTCGAGACGTAGAGGAGGACGCGGTCGTTGGCCCGATCGGGCACGACGGTGTGCGTGTGGGAGCCGCAGTCCGTGGGGACGGCGGCGACGAGGTCGCCCGCGTCGGCGCGCCACGGCTTCCTCACCTCGAAGATCTGGATGCCCTCGAAGCCCGAGGCGGCGAGCGGCGCGTCGCAGGTCTCCTCGGCGGTCGCGGCCGCGACCGGCGTGTCGATCGAGCGGAAGACGAGGTCGCCGTAAACGCCGATGTCCCCTTGGAAGGTGCCGCAGTCCACTTCGGCGACCGGCTCCGGCCGCCACGGCCTCGAGATGTCGACGATGCGAAAGCCGCCGTTCCAGGTGCCCTGGTAGGCGTAGTGGCCCTGGAAGGCCGCATCCGTGAAGAACGCCTCGGCGAAGGTCTCGACCGGGCGGCTGTCGCCCGTCTCGCCCACGAGGGTCAGGTCCCTGAAGCTCGCGCCGCTCGGCTTGCTGGGCCGCTCGGCCGCGGCAGGAAGCACGGCAACGCCTAGCGCGAGCACGAGCCCGAGCGCAAGTGCGCGACGAACTGTCATTGCGGCATCGTTCGGTTCACGTTCGGAAGCTGGGACTCTCATGCTGGGTCAGCCTGCGCAGAGAGTCAATCACCCTCTCAGGATGGAGCAGATGCCTGATCGGCTACCTGTCCGGGGGTGGTCGATCGGTCCAAGGCTGAGCTCTCAGCGAACGGACGCCCTGGGCCGATACATCAGCCGTGGCCGCCTCCGCTCGGACACGCCGCGTCGTTGCCCTCCTGGGCGCCGCAGTGGCCTGGGTGTGGTCGTGGTGGGCGTTGCTTGCGGGCTTGGTGTGGGGTCTCAGCTTGCGTTGCGACGACGCGTGCACAGGCGACGGCTGGCGGCAGACGCACGACGCCTGGCAATGGAACCTCGTAGCGGCCGCCGGCGTCGGCGCCTTCGCGGCGGGCCTTGCGCTCGTGGCGTTCGTGTGGTTTCGGCGACCACGCGAGGGGACAGTGGCTGCCCTCGTCGAGGCCCTCTGCGGGGTCGGTTTGGCCACGGCGCTCGCCCCCGGCTGGTGGGAGCACCTCGACCGGAACCTCGGGCCGCTTGCGCTGACGGCCGCCGCAGGGGCCTGCGCGGTCGCGTCCGTGCTCCTGACGTTGCACGCGGATCAGCGAGTGGGAGTCGATACCGGAGGCCGGCGAGCCCCTCCCGCACAGGGTTTGTGACCGACAGCGGGGCCGGTAACGTAGAAATGCTGGAGGGCGTCTGGGATGAGGAGGAAGCACCTTCCGCTGTTGCTGCTGACCCTCGCGGTTGCGTGCTTCGGTGCCGCGCTGGCGGCGGGGTTCCCGGTCGCCGACGACACGGCGACGGATCTTCTGGCTCGGGATAAGGCCGAAGGGGATCCGCCGGTGCGGATCGCTGGTCCTCGGAGCGAGCCGACACCGAAGGCCGATGACGTCGTCTGCCCTGGAGTCATCCTCAAGGTGGGGCCCGCGGTCGAGCTCCCGTGCAGGCGCGGCGCGGAGATCGTCAAAGCCACCTCCGTCGAGATCGACGGCGCCTACTGTGCGAAGGTGACCTACATCGCCGAAACCGGCTCGCCACCCCGTACCGAGACTCTGTGCGAGGGCGAGGTGCCTTCTGTCGGAGGCGGGCCCGTCACTGGCCCCTCCACCGCCGAGAGGCGCGAGCGGGAGGCGGACGACTAGCCTGCGACCTACTGCGTGGGCGGGCTCTCGCCGCTCTCGACGAGCTCCTTGAGCCGGTCGAGGTCGGCCTCGAGCTGCTTCTGGGCATGGCGCGTCACGACGCCGGCAAGCAGACGTGCTGCGAGCTTCGTGTAGGTGGTCTCGATCGCTGCGGTGACGCGTGTCCGCCCGTCCACCTCGTCGAGCCCCTGCCTGATCGTGGCATCGAGGGCGTCGGAGGTGAGGTGCACGACGAGCCCCTGCGGCTCGTCCACCTCGACGAGCTCGGCCTCGAGCTCGATCCGCTGGCCGTGGTCTTCGAACACGTCGTGGTAGCGGCTGCCCTTCCGGGGCGGCCCTTCGGTCAGTGGCTGGCTCTCGACGAGGGCGCCCATCCACCGGCAGCGGCGCTCCGAGCCCGCCAGCCAGGGGAAGACCTGGCCGGGCGACGCCGCGATCTCGACCGAGTGCTCGTTCCGGTGGACGCTCAGCTCAAACTCGAATCAGAAATGATGCTTCGCCGACGCGGTGTCCTGGGTGAGTGCGATGCAAGGATGCAGGGCGCGGCCGTAGCGGGGCTACGGGCGCAACCGAGGACGCCGCAGCGCGCCGCCCAGGGCGCTGCGACGGCACAAGGCTTCATTCTGCTTCGAGTTCTCAGGGCTTCTCGGGCGGATCGGCCGAGCGGCGCATCTCCTCCGCGGCCGCCTTGCCTTCCCGGTGGACACGTTGCCGCATCGCCTCGAACTCGTCCTGCGGCGGCGGCTCGGACGACGAGGGCTGAGCGGACTTCTTCTCCGGCTCCTCCGCCTCCGGCTCGGGCTCAGGCTTGGGCTCGGGGCACCGGCGGCCTCGGGCTCGGGCGCACCGGCGGCCTCGGCCTGCGCTTCGACGGGTCCGGCCGGCTCTGCCCGGGGCGTCTCCTCCTCCACGATCGTCTCGGCGCCCATTCCGGCGGCTTCGAAGTCGTCCTGGTCGGCGGCGGCCGCTCGCGCCTCGGCGAGCTTGCGCCGCAGCTCCTCGGTGCGCTCGTCCGACGGCCCTGCGGGGGTCTCTCGAGGACGCTTGAGACGTGCGAGCACGGCGCCGACCGCGCCCACGACGAGCGCGACCAGCGCGAGTTTCGTGATTCGTCTCACTCCCGGCACTCTCTCATGACACCAGGCGTCGGGCAAGCCGACCGCCGCCGCTATACTCGACACGCTTCTCGCTTCGTCAGGCGCCGCTGATTCCCGAGCGGCGCGCCCAAGGCGAGGCCGCTAGACCGAGGGAAGGAGAGACGGGAACTGTGAACCCATACGAGATCATGCTGCTGCTCGATGCCGAGCTGGCCGAAGACCGCCAGGCCGAGATCCTGACCCGTACCCGGGAGCTGGTCGCTCAGCGCGGGGGCACGTGGCAGGGGGACGAGGGCTGGGGGCGGCGCAAGCTCGCCTACGAGATCGACAAGAAGCCCGAGGCCTTCTACTACCTGCTTCAGCTCGACTGCGACGCGGAGACGCTCGACGAGCTCACGCGCGTGCTCAAGATCACCGACGGCGTCCTGCGCCACATGGCCGTGCGCCGGCTTCCTCCCGGGGCGACCATGTCGGCTCGCGAGCCTTCGTCGGCACCGCCTCGCGCGCGCGAAGCGGCGGCGTCGCAGGCGCCCGCCCCCGCCGAGCCCGTCCAGACGGCCGAGTAGACTAGAACAAACGTTCGATTCGAGGGAGCTGAGAACCATGGCTGGAGACATCAATCGCGTCACGCTCGTCGGCCGCCTGACCCGCGACCCCGAGCTCCGCCACCTGCCGTCGGGCTCGCCCGTCCTGCAGCTCGGGCTGGCGGTCAACGGACGCCAGAAGGACGACGCCGGCAACTGGACCGACAAGCCGAACTTCTTCGACGTCAAGGTCTTCGGAAACCAGGCCGAGATGCTTTCCCAGCACCTCGCCAAGGGCCGCCGCGTGGGGATCGACGGCCGTCTCGACTGGTCGTCCTGGGAGGCGCAGGACGGCACGAAGCGCTCGAAGGTCGAGGTCGTCGCCTTCCAGGTGCAGTTCCTCGACAGCCGCGCCGAGGGCAGCGGCGAGAGCCAGTACATCCCGTCGTCCGACGTCGCCCCGGACCGCGGCGACTTCGCGCCGGCCGGCGCGCCCGCAACCGACGACGACATCCCCTTCTAGAGAGGTCGAGACCCTGATGCCACGAGAGCAAGCAAAGCGACAGCGCCGCACGTCGCCGTCGACCGGGCCGATCCGGCGGAAGAGCTGTTACTTCTGCCGGGAGAAGATCGACGAGGTCGACTACAAGAACTACAACCAGCTCCGGCGCTACATCTCCGAGAAGGGGAAGATCCGCTCCCGCCGGATCACGGGCGCCTGTCGCCGCCACCAGGGCCAGATCGCCGTCGCCGTCAAGCGGGCCCGCGAGGTTGCGCTCCTCCCATACGTCGACTCGCACCACGTGAGCAGCCGCTGATGGACGTCATCCTCCTGCAGGACGTCGACAAGGTCGGCCTCCGCGGCGAGGTCGTGTCGGTCTCGCGCGGCTACATGCGCAACTACCTGCAGCCGCGCCGCCTCGCCGAGGCGGCGACGGATGCTCGCGTCGCCGAGCTCGAGCGGCGAGACGCCGAACGCGCCCGTCACGAGGCGCGGTCGGCCGAGGAGGCGGAAGCGATCGCCGAGACGCTTCGCAAGACGGTCCTCAGCTTCGAGGTGAACGCCGGACAGCAGGGCACCCTCTTCGGCTCCGTCACCCCGACCGACATCGTCGACGAGATCTGGCGCACGCGGAAGATCCGGGTCGACCGCCGGAAGGTCGAGCTCGACCCGATCAAGCGGATCGGGCGATACGCGGTGCCGATCGCCGTCTTCGAGGACGTCCGGGTCGAGGTGAAGACACTCGTCGTCCCGCTCGGGGGAGAGCTTCCGCCCGAGGAGGAGCTCGAGGCGATGGAGGCGGCCGAGGCGGCCGCCGCAGCAGAGGCCGAGGCCGAGGCCGCCGAGGCCACGGCGGATGCCGAGGCCGCGGTGGCCGAGGTGCTGGAGGCCGAGGAGCCCTCCGAAGACGACCTCGAAGTCCCGGTCGAGCAGGCCGAGGACGAGCCTACTCCGGCCTGACGGCCACCTCGTAGTGGGCTGAGCGCTCGTCCCAGTGCGAGAGCACGGCGCGGGCGGGCTCGGGCACGACGGCGACCTCGTAGTCCTCGCCTGCGAAGGCTCGTAACCGATTCGAGCGAGTCCCAGAGCGTCAGCGTGGCGAACTCGACGCCCTCCTCGACCTCGCGGCGGACGAGGTACGAGCCGCGATGGCCCTCGTGGCTTGCGACCCGGGGGAGGATCGTCGACTTCAGGAGCTCCTCGTAGGCCTCGGCGTTCTCCTGCGTCGCCGCCCAGCCTCTCCACCAGCGCGCGATCATGCCCACCTCAACGCCGGCCGTCGCCCGCCGATTCCCGAGGGAAGAAGGCCGCCGGCCTGACCGTCAAGAGATCAGCGGCACCCGGCTCACGCCGAGGGGCCCTCCTCGGAGCGGGGCGCCGACGAGGCACGGCGCCCCGCTGCTTCTCTACGCAGCGGCCAAGTCGGAGAACTTCGCGTACCGCTTGAGGAACGAGAGCTTCACCGTGTCCGTCGGGCCGTTCCGGTGCTTGGCGACGATCACCTCGGCGAGCCCCTGCTGGTCGGACTCCTCGGCGTTGTAGTACTCGTCGCGGTAGATGAACATGACGATGTCGGCGTCCTGCTCGATCGAGCCGCTCTCGCGGAGGTCGGAGAGGATTGGCCGCTTGTCGTGGCGCTGCTCGACCGCGCGCGAGAGCTGGGAGAGCGCGACGATGGGCACGTCGAGGTCGCGGGCCAGCACCTTGAGCGAGCGCGAGATCTGCGAGACCTCCTGGACGCGGTTCTCGGCCGTCGTCCCCGAGGTCATGAGCTGCATGTAGTCGACGATGATCAGCCCGAGATCCGGGTGCTTGCTCTTCAGGCGCCGCGCCTTCGAGCGGATCTCCATCATCGTGATCGAGCCGGTGTCGTCGACGTAGATCGGCGCCTTGGCGAGCTTGTCGCAGGCTGCGGTCAGCCGCGGCCAGTCGTCGGCCGAAAGCTTGCCCGTCCGCAGGCGCTGCGACTCCACCTTCGCCTCGCTGCACATGAGGCGTTGGGTCACCTCCGACTTCGACATCTCGAGCGTGAAGAGGGCGACCGGGACGCTCTTGCGCACGGCGAGGTTGGCGGCCACGCCGAGGCCGAGCGCCGACTTGCCCATGCTCGGGCGGGCGGCGATGACCACGAGGTTCCCCTCCTGGAAGCCGGAGGTGATCCGGTCGAGGTCACGGAAGCCCGACGGCACGCCCGTGACGTCCGCGCCCGACTCGTAGAGCTGCGTGATGCGCTCGAAGCTCTCCTTCAGAAGCGTCTCGATGTGGCTGAACTCCGAGGTCGCCTTCTCTTGCGAGAGGTCGAAGAGGATCTGCTCGGCGCGGTCGACCAGCTCCGGAGCCTCTCCGGGCCGCTCCCAGCCGAGCTGGGCGATCTCGCCGCCGACGCGGATGAGCCCGCGGAGCGTCGACGTCTCCCTGACGATCTGCGCGTAGTGACCGGCGTTGGCGCTGGCCGGGACGAGCGCGGCCAGCTCGTGGACTCGAACCTTGCCGCCCACGTCCTCGAGCTCTCCCCGCTCGTCCAGCTCGTCCACGAGCGTGATCGCGTCGACGGGCTCGCCCTTCGCATACAGGGCGAGCGCGGCCCGGTAGATCCTCGCGTGGCTCTCCCTGTAGAACTCGCGCCCCTCCGGGGAGAACACCTCGCTCACCGCGGCGATCGCCGACGGCGCCAGCATCATCGCGCCGAGCACCGACTCCTCGGCGTCGAGGTTCTGCGGGGGGACCTGCGGCTCCGCCACGGCCGCGGCCCGAACTGCATTCGTCGCCATCGGACTCGACCTTATGAGTCTTGGCCGGGGATGTCGACTTTCTGTGGAATCCACAGGAGAATCGCCCTTCTTGCAGGGGAAAGAACGTATGTTCGCACGCCGATCGGACGACAATGCACCGGACAGCCCACAGGGCCTGTGCACCAGATTCCCGCATCGCGCGGGAGATTCGTTCGACCCTCCACACCCCATGTGGACGGGTCGTTCCGAGCCGGTCGGAGGACTAAGCTCTCATTCGGATGCCGGCCACGGTGATCGTAGGGGCCCAGTGGGGCGACGAGGGCAAGGGGAAGATCGTCGACCTCCTCGCGCTGGACTCGGACGTCGTCTGCCGCTATCAGGGCGGCCCGAACGCCGGCCACACGATCGTGCGCGCCGGCGAGACGTTCGCGCTCCACCACGTTCCCTCCGGGATCCTGTCCGGGAAGATCTGCGTCATCGGCGCCGGGTGCGTCGTCGATCCGGGCCTCCTGGTCGCCGAGCTGGACGAGCTGGAAGGACGAGGAATCTCCACGGAGCCCGTTCGCGTCTCCGGAAACGCCCACCTGATCATGCCGTGGCACGTCGCCATCGACTCCGCGAGCGAGCGGCATCTCGGCCGCCTGCAGATCGGAACGACGCGCCGCGGCATCGGCCCGGCCTACGCGGACAAGGCGGCCCGCATCGGCATCCGGGTGCAGGACATCCTCGACCCGAAGATCCTCCGCCAGAAGTTCGAGACCGCGCTGGCCGAGAAGAACGTCGTGCTCGAGCGCATCCATGCGGTCGCCGCGCTCGAGGTGGAGGAGCTCGCGGAGCAGGTGGAGGCCTACGCGGCGCGACTCCGGCCGTACGTTGCCGATACCTCGCTCCTGGTCGACCGCGCGCTCGCCGACGGGAAGCGGGTCCTGCTCGAGGGCGCCCAGGGAACGCTGCTCGACCTCGACCACGGCACCTACCCCTTCGTGACGTCGTCGAGCCCGATCGCGGGGGCGGCCACGACGGGGGTCGGCATCGGCCCCACGCGCATCGACCGCGTTCTCGGCGTCGCCAAGGCCTACGTGACCCGCGTCGGCGAGGGGCCGTTCCCCACCGAGATCGAGGGCCCCGAGCAGGGGCGGGTGCGCGAGCTCGGCGCCGAGTACGGCACGACGACCGGGCGAGAGCGCCGCTGCGGCTGGCTCGACCTGGTCGCGCTGCGCTTCGCCGTCCGCGTGAACGGGATGACGAGCCTCGCGCTGACGAAGATCGACGTGCTCTCGGCGTTCGCCGAGCTGCCCGTGTGCACGCGCTATCGGCTCCCGGACGGGTCCGAGACCGACGAGTTCCCTGCGCACCAGAGCGACTTCCACCACGCAGAGCCGGTCTACGAGACGCTGGCCGGCTGGGAGGAGCCGCTCGAGGACGCCGAGTCGCTCGCCGACCTCCCCGCCGCCGCGCGCGCCTACGTTGCCTTCGTCGAGGAGCGCCTGGGCGTGGAGGTCTGCCTCATCTCCGTCGGAGCCGAGCGCGAGCGCGTGGTCGCCCCGCGCGGGCTGGCGAGCGTAGCCGGCTGAGGAGAGGAATACTCCAGGTGTGCGCCGCATGAACCTCTTCACCGCGGAGGTCGGCCACGACGCGGACGACCCGGCCGGTTACGAGTCGGGCTACGTGCGCCTCGGCCCGCTGATCGGAGCCGCGCGGATGGGTGCGACGATCTACGAGCTCGGCCCGGGCCAGAGCAACTGCCCGTATCACTACGAGTACGGCTGCGAGGAATGGCTCCTCGTCGTGGAGGGCCGTCCGACCATTCGTCACCCCGAAGGCGAAGACGAGCTCGAGCCGGGCGACCTCGTCTGCTTCCCAGAAGGCCCCGAGGGCGCTCACAAGGTCACGAACCGGACCGAGGAGACGGTGCGCGTCATGATCCTGTCGACGAAGGGCGAGCCCGCGGTCGCGGTCTACCCGGACAGCGACAAGATCGGCGTCTGGACCGGGAACGAGGGCGATAAGGTCATGGTGCGGCGCGAGAGCGGCGTGGGCTACTGGGACCGCGAGGTCTGAGCCTCGCCCTCGACCACGTGGTCATCGCCGTCTCCACGGCTCGCTGCTCGAGCTCATCTCCTACTCGTAGTCCTTCGAGGCGGGGATCGGGGGCGCTGTCGGCCCGGGCGCGCGGGTCAAACGAGAGCTGAAGACACGGGAGGAACCGGTCGGGCCGCCGACCGGTTCCTCCGTAGCGTCAGTGCAAGGGCGGGCCTTCAGCTAGCTAGCAGCTCGTGAAGGTGTTGTTCCCACCACCCCCGTTGCAGTGGTCGTTGCCGCCCCCGCCGTTCAAGAGGTCGTTGCCGGCCTGGCCGAAGAGGGAGTCGTTTCCGGCTTGGCCGAAGAGGTCGTCGGCTCCGTCTCCTCCGCGGAGCTCGTCTCGGCCGTCGCCGCCGCGGGCCGTGTCGGCGCCCGCGCCGCCTTGGGCTTCGTCGGCGCCCGCTCCGCCCAGGAGGACGTCGTTGCTGCCCTGGCCGAGCAGGAGGTCGTTCCCGCCTCCTCCGTTGAGCTCGTCAGTGCCACCGGCGCCCTGCGCCTCGTCGGCGCCTCCACCGCCAATGGCCTCGTCGGCGCCGGCCCCTCCGAGGAGGAGGTCGTTGCCGCCCATCCCGCGAAGGATGTCGTTGCCGCCGAGTCCGCAGATGATGTCGTCACCGGAGGTCCCGGACAGATCGTTAGGCCCTGAGGTTCCGACGACCTGGTTCCGCGGATCACCCTCGAAGCCTGGGCATTCGAGCTCCTCCCAGGTCTTCGTGGCCGTGGCGGTCAGCTCGCCCGCGTCGCAGGCGTTGTTCGCGGGGTCGTCGTCGATGCACCCCGTGATCGTGTTCGTCGCCTCGGTGTCGTTCGTGAACGTGAACGTAGCCTGGCCGGCCGCGTTCGTCAGGCCTTCGCCGCTGGCCGGGTCGGGCGTGCCCCCTCCGCTGACAGCGAAGTGGACGTCCGCGCCCGCGAGCGGGTCACCGAACTGGTCTAGCACGGTGGCCGTCACGACGTGGTCGGTGCCGACGTCGTTTGTTTCCGTCGGCGGAGTGAGGGCGATGCTGTCGGCCACCCGAACTTCCCACGCCTTCGTGGCCGTGTCGCTCAGCTCGCCTCCGTCGCAGTCCGAGCCGGCGTCTGCATCGACGCACGCTGTGACCGTGTTCGTCCCGGCGTTCGCGTTCGTAAAGGTGAACGTCGCTTGACCGGCAGCGTCGGTCTCATCGTTACCGGTGGCCGGCACGGGCGTGGCAGTGCCCGTGACGTCGAAGTGGACATCCTCTCCGGCCAGCGGGTTCCCGAACTCGTCCGCGACCGTGGCCGTCAGCAAGTGAGCAGCGCCGACGGGGTTCGTATCCGTCGCCGGCTCGAGCGTGATGGCGAACGGCGGGCCCGCTTCCCACGTCTTCGTTGCCGTGGTGCTCAGCTCGCCGGCATCGCAGTCCAGGCCGGCGTCGGCGTCGACGCACGCCGTGATCGTGTTCGTGCCAGGCGCCTCGTTCGTGAACGTGAAGTCCGCCTCACCGGCCGCGTCGGTGTCGACGTCGCCGCTCGCCGGATCGGGAGTGCCGGCCCCGGTAACAGCGAAGTGGACCGCCTCGCCTACGATCGGATTCCCGAACTCGTCCTCGACCGTGGCTGTCACGAGGTGGTCCTCGCCGACCGTGTTCGTAGAGGTGGGCGGGTCGAGCGCGATGGTGTCGGGCCCAGACGACTGCACCAGGCCAGTGACGACGTCGAGGCCGAAGAAGCACCCGTCGGCGCACGAGATCCCCGAGCACCGTGATGACCGTGTCGCTGTTCAGGTCCACCTACCCGTTGTTGGCGCCGGCGGAGCCGAGACGAAGCCGCACTGGTTCGCCCCGGGATTCCCGAGGATGTCGGCATCCCCGATGATCCCGAAGTGGCAGTCCTCGCCGTCGATTGTCTCATTGCCGTTCGAGTCGACCCTTCCGCCGATCGCCGACCAGGCGAAGTCGGAGTCGCCGATGTCAGGGTTGTCCGGTTCCGCAGCGTTGAAGACGGTCGGCAGCCGGCCGTTGGCAACCTCGAAGTCGCCGCCCGAGACCTGAATCGTGACGCCGTCCACGGTCCCGTCGTAGCCGACGAGGATGCAATCGTCGTTGGCCGTCGATCAGGCCGTTACCTTCGGCACCGGAGTTCGGCGATCCCCAGGCATCGCAGTCGAGCCTCCCGTTGATGATGCTGGTGTCGCCGTAGAACGCGTTCGAGTCGTCCGCCCCGTTCACGACGCCGTCCCCGTTCAGGTCGGCCCGCTCGCCGATGATCATCGGCGAGAAGCCTCCTGTGAGTGGAACGGCCCCGGCCGGCGCCGCCAACGTCAGCTGGACGCAGAGCACGAACAAAGAGAGCACACCCACGAGAGCGGCGCGACGTCGCGCCGCTCGACCCGCGGTTGGGCGCATCGCACCCCTAGCCGATTCTCCCCCGAGGTTCGTGCCGTACTGCCTCATGGCAAGCCTCCTTCGGATGGCATCAGGCAGGCTTGAGCGCTTACGGCCGGAGGCGCCTGGGGCCTGTGGCAGCCAAGGACAGCTGCCTCCTGACGGCGTGGATTGGAACCGGCGCCGACACTAAGACTTCAGTCATCTAGTGTCAAGTGTTGCCAACAATTCACAATGTTCCCCTAACGATCCCTTAGCGGCCCACTAGACTGGGCGTGGCCGGCGTTTGCCTCCTGGATTGGAACCTGGGTCGTTACCGCCGGCCCTCTATTTCCTCTGAAAGGTCGCCCGGCTCGTTGACGTTGGCAAGCAGCGCCTCGTCCCACTGGAGCACTCGCGGCTCGAGCTCGATGCACGCCCGGTAGAGGGCGAGGTCGCCCGCGGCGATGCGCCGCTCGAGGACGGGAAGCGCCGAACGGCGGTAGGCGCCCGGCAGCGGCCCGCTGTGGGGGACCGCCGCCTCCGCCCTTTCGGCGGCGGACGCCAGCGCCTGCAGCAGCTCGACGCCCACGCAGGGCATGTCGGTGGGAAGCACGACCACCGCGTCGGCGTCGGCAAGGCGAAGCGCCGCCGCGACGCCGACGATCGCCGCCCGGACGTCGCTCCCGTCGTCGAGCACCGGAAAGGGAAGCTCGAGCTCGTCCGCCGCCTTGCCGACGACGATCACGTGCTCGAACGAGCGGGAGAGAACCCGGTGCGCGCGCTCGGCCAGCGCCTCTCCCTGGTAGCGGGCGAGCGCCTTTGGCGAGCCGAAGCGCGAGCTCGCGCCGCCGACGAGGAGCGCGCCGGCTACGTTTCGATTCGCCACGGCTCCGAGTAGACGTTGAGGCGCCCGTCCCGGACGAAGCCGCAGAGGGTGATCCCGCGGTCCCGCGCCAGCTCGACGGCGAGCGTCGAGGGCGCGCCGACCGCGACGACGATCGGAGCGCCGGCGACCGCCGCCTTCTGCACCAGCTCGAACGAGAGACGCCCACTCACGCAGACGACCTTGTCGGCGAGCGGCAGGAGGCCGTCCAGGAAGGCCCGGCCGACGACCTTGTCGAAGGCGTTGTGGCGGCCCACGTCCTCGCGGACGAGGAGTGGCGTCCCCTCGGCGTCGAAGAGGCCGGTCGCGTGCAGGCCGCCCGTGGCGGCGAACGTCGGCTGCGCGGCGCGGAGGCGGGCGGGCAGCTCGGAGACGAGAGCCGCCGGCATCGTCAGGGGGCTCTCGACCCGCGGGGCCTCAACGGCGACCGCCTCGAGCGCGCCCTTGCCGCAGACGCCGCAGGAGGAGGAGGTGTAGAAGTTCCGCCGCAGCGGCTCGGGATCGAAGTCGTCCACGGCCACCTCGACGGCGTTCGCCGCCAGGTCGTCCGGAAGGGACGCGGCGCGCGGTCCGACCCCTTCGGAGAGGAGGAAGCCGAGCGCCAGCTCCTCGTCGTGGCCCGGCGTGCGCATCGTCACGGCGACGGGCTCGCCGTTCACGCGAATCTCGAGCGGCTCCTCGACGGCCAGCTCGTCCGGCTCCGTCCCCCCGCCCGGGAGCCGCAGGACGTCCGTGCGGGCCGCGGAGTACGGCGGCAGGGCGTTCACTATGATCGAACCATAGACGTCCTCAAGCTCACCGAGCTCTTGCCGGGCCTGCCGAAGGAGCGGACGAAGCTACTGGACAATCTCGGCCGCGTGCGGCGCGAGGTGGGGCCCGTCACGTCCGAGCTCTCCGACGCGGTCGCCGACCACATGAACATCCGCCGGGGCGAGGTGGACGAGGTCGTCTCCTTCTACTCCTTCCTGCGCGTGCCGATGAACGCCGTGCGCGTCTGCATCGGGCCGGTGTGCGACTGCCTGGGCGCGAAGGACGTGCTCGCGCGCGAGCAGGAGACCGCGAACGGCCGCCCCGTTCTGGGCGTCGAGTGCCTCGGCCACTGCGACCTCGGCCCGGTCCTCCTGCGCGGCGACGACGTCGAGCCGGAGGTCTCCTACCGGACGAACGAGGGCAGCTCCACGGGGCTCGCCAGCGCGGACGAGACACTGGCCGACTACGAGGCGAGAGGCGGGCTCTCCGTGCTGCGCGACCTGCCCCCGAACGACAGGATCGTGGCGGAGCTGAAGGCGAGCGGCCTGACCGGCTACGGCGGCGCCGGCTTCCCCACCGGGGTGAAGTGGGAGGCGGTGGCCCGCGAGCCGGGCCCGCGCTACGTCGTCGTCAACGCCGACGAAGGCGAGCCGGGGACGATCAAGGACCGCTACGTCATGGAGCGGCGGCCCCACCTCATGCTCGAGGGGATGCTGATCGCCATGCGCTTCGCAGAGGCAACGGAGGGCTTCGTCTACCTGCGCGAGGAGTACGCGACCGCGCGCGACCGCCTCGGTCGGGCGATCGACGAGCTTCGCGCGGCGGGCTTCCTCGACGGGCTCTCGGTCGAGCTCGTCATCGGCGCCGGCGCCTACATCTGCGGCGAGGAGACGGCGATGCTCGAGTCGATGGAGGGCCGGCGCGGGATGCCGCGGCTCAAGCCTCCCTTCCCGAGCGAGGTCGGCTACCTGGGCCGCCCCACGCTCATCAACAACGTCGAGACCCTCGCGCACATCCCCGCGATCCTGCGGCTCGGCGGCGAGGCGTGGCCGAAGGTCCGCCTCTGGTCGGTGAGCGGCGCCGTGCGGGAGCCCGGCTGCTACGAGGCGCCGATCGACGTCACGCTTCGGCAGCTGATCGACGACTATGCCGGCGGAGCAACCGAGGAGATCGGGGCGCTCGTCCCCGGCGGCGCCGCGAGCGGCATCCTCCCCCCCGAGGCGCTGGACGTGCCGCTCACCCGCGACGCCCTGCGCGAATGGGGCGTCGGCGCAGGCTCGGCCGGCGTCCAGGTCTACCCCACGAGCTACTCGCCGCTCCGACTGCTCGCCGAGACGATGCGCTTCTTCGCGGAAGAGTCGTGCCAGAAGTGCACGCCGTGCCGGATCGGGAACCGGGGCATGCACCACCTGCTCGAGGAGCTCGAGCACGGGCGCGTCGCCATGTCCCGCGAGCAGGTGGAGGAGTGGCTCGACGCGATGGCCGCGACCTCCATCTGCGGCCTCGGTCAGGGCGCGCCCTTCCCCATGCGGGCGGCGTTCCGCTACTGGCCGGGGCTGTTCGCGCCGCTCGGCGAGCCGGTCAGCGCGTAACGGCCCGCCGGTAGCGCCAGGCGGATAGCGGCGCGAAGACACCGACGATCACGACGCACCAGACCAGCGTGCCCCAGATCGAGTTGCCCGCCGGCGTGCCGATGAAGAGCGCTCGGACCGCGTCGACCATGAAGGTCACCGGGTTCGCTTCGGCGACCGGCTGCAACCAATCCGGCATCGACGCGATCGGCACGAACGCGGACGAGATGAACGTGATCGGGAAGATGATCGTGAAGCCGTAGCCATTCGCGGCCTCGGGCGAGGATGCGAGGAGCCCGATGAAGGCGAACACCCACGAGAAGACGTAGCCGACGAGCAGGCAGAGCGCGATCCCGGCCAGGATCTCCGGAACGCTCGTCGTGAAGTTGAAGCCGACGAGGAGGCCGACGACGATCATGATCGCCAGCTGGGTTACGTTGGTGGCGATGTCCGCGAGCGTGCGCCCCGTCAGCAGCGCCGAGCTCGCCATCGGCAAGGAGCGGAAGCGGTCGATCAGGCCCTTCTTCAGGTCCTCCGCGAGCCCCAGGGCGGTGACGAAGCCGCCGAACACCATCGACTGGACGATGATCCCGGGCATCAGAAAGTCGACGTAGTCGAAGCCAGGCGTCTGGATCGCGCCCCCGAGCACGTAAACGAACAGGAGCACGAACATCACCGGCTGGATCGTGAAGGCCACGAGCAGGTCCGGCTGCCGCGGGATGCGGAGGAGGCTCCGCTTCGCGATCACGACGGTGTCGGAGACGGTGGAGGCGACCGAGCTCATCCCGCCGTCACCGCCTCGTCCGCCGTGCGCTCACCCTCGTCCTCCGCGGCGTGGCCCGTGAGCGTGAGGAAGACGTCGTCCAGCGTCGGGCTGCGGAAGGCGATGTCGTCGATCCCGATCCCGACGTCGTCGAGCCGCCTCACGGCCTCGGCGATGGCCCCGGCCCGAGAGCCGAGCGGCACGCGCAGCGCCCCGTCCTCGAGAAAGGGAGACCCGTCGGCGATCGCCGCAAGCGTCGCTGCGGCCGCCTCCCGCTGGCTCGAGTCCTCCAGGCGCACCTCCAGCCGATCGCCGCCCACACGCCTTTTCAGCTCGTCCGAGGAGCCCTCCGCGATCAGCAGGCCGTGGTCGATGACGGCGATCCGATCCGCAAGGCGGTCGGCCTCGTCCAGATACTGGGTGGTGAGAAGCACGGTCGTCCCCTCCGTCGTCAGAGCCTCGATCGCCTCCCAAAGCGCAATACGGCTGGGGAGATCGAGGCCCGTGGTGGGCTCGTCGAGGAAGAGGACGGGCGGCTTCGCGACGAGCGCGGCGGCGAGGTCGAGTCGTCGTCGCATACCGCCCGAGTACGTTCGCACGAGTCGGTCTCCGGCGTCGGCGAGGTCGAAGCTGTCAAGTAGCTCGGTGCTGCGCTCCCGCGACGCTCGACGCCCCAGGTGGTAGAGGCGCCCGACCATCTCCAGGTTCTCGAAGCCCGTCAGGTTCTCGTCGACGGCGGCGTACTGCCCGGCGAGCCCGATCCGCTCGCGAACCCCGGCGCATCGCGAACGACGTCCAGGCCTACGACCCGCGCCGAGCCGCCGTCGGGGGCGAGAAGCGTCGTCAGGATCCTCACGGCGGTCGTCTTGCCCGCGCCGTTGGGCCCGAGCAGGCCGAAGACGATCCCGGCCTCGACGCCCAGATCGACGCCGCCGAGGGCGACGACGTCGCCGTAGGACTTGCGTAGCTCGTGCGTCTCGATCGCGAAGGTGTCGGTCACGGACATCACCCTAGACGACATTCCCGCCATCTTCTGTCGTATTCTCGATCTATCGTCGCCTCATGCGCGCTACTCGCCTCGTCTCCCTTCTACTCGTCCTCCAAACGCGCGGCCAGCTGACCGCCGTCGAGCTGGCCGAAACGCTCCGGGTCTCCGAGCGAACGGTTCAGCGCGACGTGCAGGCCCTGTCGGCCGCCGGGATCCCGATCGTCTCGACACGTGGGCCCGCGGGCGGCTACCGCCTCGACCGCGGGTATCGCACGAAGCTGACCGGCCTCGCCGCTGAGGAGGCCGAGGCGCTCTTCGTCGGCCCGGCGGCAGAGCTCGGCCTGGGACGCGAGCTCGCGGCGGCCAGGCTGAAGCTCCTCGCGTCCCTACCGGCCGAGGTGCAGGAGCGCGCGAGCCGCGCCTCACAGCTCTTCCACGTCGACACGCGAGGCTGGTTTCGCGAGGAGGACCGCGTGCCGCACCTGCCGACCATCGCAGGGGCGCTCTGGCGCGACCGACGCCTGGACATCCGCTACCACGAGGGCTCGACGGTCGTCTCGCGCCGCCTCGACCCGCTCGGGCTCGTGCTCAAGTCCGGCGTCTGGTACCTCCTCGCGTGCCGGCGCGGGGCCGAGCGCGTCTATCGCGTCTCGCGCATCACCTGGGCGCGCGAGCGGCCGGATGAGAGCGCGCGGCCGGCCGACTTCGACCTCGCGACGACGTGGGCCGAGCGCTCGGAGGCGTTCGAGCAGAGCAGGGGCCGGTACGCAGTGACGGCGCGCATGCCGAAGGACGGCATCCGCTACCTCCGCGAGGCGCGGGTGCTGGAGGATGGCGATACGCCCGTCGTGACCGCGCGGTTCGAGGGGCTCGACCACGCCTACTACACGCTCCGGGCGTACGCCGACGACGTCGAGGTGCTCGCTCCGCTCGAGCTCCGGGATCGGATCATCCGCTCGGCGGAGGAGACGCTCACTCTCTACGCCTCCGAGACGTAGGCCCTGACGGCCGGAGGTAGGATCGCACCGTGGTCTCTTTCACGCTCGACGGCCAGAACGTGAGCGCGCCAGAGGGCGAGCTGCTCGTCCACGCCGCGGCGCGCCACGGCGTCTTCATCCCCACCCTCTGCCACGACGACAAGCTCGACCCCTACGGTGGCTGCCGCATGTGCGTCGTCGGCGTCGAGGGCTCGCCGCGCCCGCTCCCGGCCTGCGCGACGCGTGTCGCCGAGGGGATGGTGATCTCCACGAACTCCTCGGTGCCCCAGTTCCGCAGGACGCTGACCGAGATGCTGCTCGCCGAGCACCTGAACCCGGATCCGGGCGGGCGCCCGAACGAGCTCGTCGACCTGGCCGAGGAGCTCGACGCGGAAGCGCCCTTCATCCTCCCGGACGCGAAGCGCGAGCCGTACGACGACCGCAACAAGTTCATGGGGTACAACCCCGACGCCTGCATCCTCTGCAACCGCTGCGTGCGCTACACGCAGGAGGTCATGCAGTGCTCCGCGCTCTCGCTCGAGGGCCGGGGCCCACACGCCCGTATCGTCCCGACCCACGGGCACTCCTGGCTCGACACCGAGTGCGAGCTCTGCGGCGGTTGCCTCTCCGTCTGCCCGACCGGGGCCATCTACGAGAAGTTCGAGGAGGGCACCGAGCGCCCCGAGCGGGCCCTCGAGAAGGTGAAGACGACCTGCACGTTCTGCGGGGTCGGCTGCCAGCTCGACCTGAACGTCGACCCGGAGACGAAGCGGATCGTCAAGGTCACCTCGGAGCCGCACTACGTCTCGAACGAAGGCAACCTCTGCGTCAAGGGCCGCTTCGCCTTCAACTTCGTCCACCATCCGGACCGGCTGACCGAACCGCTCGTCAGGGGGGACGACGGGGAGCTCCACCCGACGACCTGGGAGCACGCCTACCAGGTCGCCGCGGAGGGCCTCCTGCGGGTGAAGGCCGAGCATGGCCCGCAGACGATCGGCGTCCTCTCCTCCGCACGGCTGACGATGGAGGAGAACTACGCCATCCAGAAGCTCGCCAGGACCGCGCTCGGGACGAACTCCGTCCACTCCTGCGAAGCCACCTGACACGCTCCGACCCTCTACGGCCTGGTCAGGTCGTTAGGCAGAGGCGCGACGACCAACTCGATCCCCGAGATCGAGAACGCCCGCTTCATCCTCGTGATCGGCTCGAACACGACCGAGGCACATCCGGTACTTGCGCTCCGGATGAAGAAGGCAGTCCGGAACGGCGCCACGCTCGTCGTGGCCGACCCGCGGAAGATCTGGCTGACGAAGCTCGCCAAGCGGCACCTGCAGCTTCGGCCCGGCTCGGACGTGTGGCTGGTCAACGCCATGCTGCACGTCATCCTGAAGGAGGGCCTCCAGGACGACGCCTACATCGCCGAGCACACCGAGGGCGTCGACGCGGTCGCCGAGGTGGTCGAGCGCTATACGCCCGAGGAGGCCGAAAAGGTCACGGGCGTCCCGGCCGCCGACATCGTCGCCACCGCGCGCGAATACGCGCGCGAGCGCCACGCCGCCATCTTCTACACGCTCGGGATCACCGAGCATGCCTGCGCGGTCGACAACATCTGGTCGCTCTCGAACCTCGTGCTCATGACCGGCCACCTCGGCTACGAGTCGACCGGCCTGAACGCGCTCCGCGGCCAGAACAACGTCCAGGGCCTCAACGATGCGGGCGCGAACCCCACGTATCTGCCCGGCTACCAGCCGTGGGACGACGCCGAGGTCTGCGCGAAGTGCGCGGACGTCTGGGGCGTCGAGGTGCCCTCGACGCCCGGCTACCGGCTCGACCAAATGATGTCCGGCCTCCACGACGGACGCATCCGCGCGCTCTACCTGGTCGGCGAAAACCCGGTGCAGACCGAGCCGAATGCCCACCACGTGGAGGAAGGGATGGAGAAGCTCGATTTCGTCGTCGCCCAGGATCTCTTCCTCAACGACTCCAACCGCAAGTTCGCCGACGTCATCTTCCCCGCCTCGAGCTTCGCGGAGAAGGACGGCACGTTCACCAACACCGAGCGGCGCGTGAACCGCGTGCGCAAGGCCGTTCCCTGCCCCGGAAACGCCCGGGAGGACCTGCGCATCGTCGTCGACATGGCGAAGGCCCTCGGCGCCAACTGGCCCGAGCACGCGACGGCCGAGGACGTTTGGAATGAGTTCGCCGACCTGGCCCCGCTCTGGTCGGGGATCCGCTACGACCGCATCGAGGAGGTTGGGCTCCAGTGGCCGTGCCCGGATCGCGACCACCCGGGCTCTCCGTACCTCCACGCTCCGAGCCCCTCACGCCCGAACGGGAAGGGCAAGTTCTACCCGGTCGAGTACCAGCCGCCCATCGAGCAGCCCGACTCGGAGTACCCGTTCGTCCTCTCAACCGGACGCACGCTCTACCACTACAACTCGGCGACGATGACCATGCGCGAGGAGGGAGTGACGCAGAAGCAGGAGGAGCCGTTTGTCGAGATGCACCCGGAGGACGCCCAGGCCCTCGGCGTCGCCGACGGCGACTGGGTGCGGCTCGTCTCGCGCCGCGGCGAGCTCGAAGCCAAGGCGAAGCTCGGCGACCGGGTGTACCCCGGCCTCGTCTGGATGGCTCTCCACTTCGCCGAGGCGAAGGTCAACTGGCTCACGCACGACGTCGGCGACTCGCTCATCGGGACCCCCGAGTACAAGACGTCGGCCGTGCGGGTGGAGCCGCTCGGCGGCGCGATCCGGCCGGCGGCGCGGTAGCTACCGAGCTCCCTCACGCAGCCACTGGCGCAGGCTGTGCGAGACTGCGTGGTCAGGGTCTTAGATCGACCCGCCCCGCCGGAGGGCCCGCACCGATAGCTCTCGAGCTCATCAATCCCGAGGATCTGCCCACGCCGGCGAGCTACACGCAGGTCGTCGCCGCGACCGGCCGCCGGTTGGTGTTCGTGGCCGGGCAGGTGGCCGACGACGCTCAGGGCAACCTCGTCGCTCCCGGCGACCTGGCTGCCCAGGCCCGCCAGGCGTTCGCCAACGTCGGCCGATCCCTCGCCGCCGCCGGAGCCAGACCGGAGCAGGTGACTAAGATCACGATCTACGTCGTTCACCACCGGCCTGAGTTCCTGCCTGATATCTCGCAGGCCCGGATGAAGGTGTTCGGCGACCACAAGCCCGCCGACACACTCGTGGGAGTGGAGGCGCTGGCCGAGCCCGAGTATCTGATCGAGGTCGAGGCGATCGCAGTGGTCGACTGATCCGATGAGACGCGCCGTCCCAGCCGCGCTCGTCGCCGCGACAGTCCTCCTCCAGGGCGCAGTCGCCGAGCCCCCGCCTGTCCAGGCGCAGGCGCCCCGGCCGAACGTCGTCGTGATCATGACGGACGACCAGACCGCCGCGTCGCTGCGGGTGATGGCGAACGTCCGGCGACTGTTGGCCGAGCGCGGGACGACGTTCACCCGAAGCTTCACCGTGTATCCGCAATGCTGCCCCTCCCGCGCGAGCGTCCTGACCGGGCAGTACGCGCACAACCACGGCGTCCTCGGGAACAGCCCGCCGGCGGGCGGCTACGTGAAGCTCGACCATTCGAACACGCTCCCGGTTTGGTTGGAGGACGCCGGCTATCACACGGCGCACATCGGCAAGTACCTGAACGGGTACGGGGCCGGCGACCCGCTCGAGATCCCGCCCGGGTGGAGCGAGTGGCGCGGCTCCGTCGATCCGTCCACGTATCGCTACACCGGCTACACGCTGAACGAGGAAGGGACGCTGTCGACGTACGCCGGCTACCAGACCGACGTCTACGCGGCGAAGGCGGTGAACGTGATCGAGCGCCGCGCACCGCTCGCGCGGCCCTTCTTTCTCTCGGTTGCGTTCCTCGCCCCGCACTCGGGCGCGCCGGCCGACCCGGACGATCCGGGGGCGGGCATCGTGACGCCCTCGCCCGCGCCGCGCCACCGGGACGCGTTCTCCTCCGAGCCGCTTCCCACCCCGCCGAGCTTCAACGAGGCTGACGTCTCGGACAAGCCGGCGGGCATAAGCGGCCGCGTCCTCCTCCCGCCAGCGCGCATCGCCGCCATCCGGGAGAACTACCAGCAGGAGCTCGAGTCGCTGCTCGCCGTCGACCAGGCCGTTGCCAGGATCATCGGCGCGCTGCGGGAGAGCGGCGAGCTCGCGAACACGTTCGTGATCTTCACCTCGGACAACGGGTTCTTCCACGGGGAGCACCGCATCGCCCAGGGCAAGAACCTCCCCTACGAGCCGGCCATCCGCGTCCCGCTGGTCGTGCGAGGCCCCGGCGTCCCTGCGGGGCGGCGCCTGCACGAAGCGTGTCGCCAACATCGACCTCGCGCCGACGATCGTCGACGCTGCCGACGCCCGGGCGGGCCGCGTCCTGGACGGCCGCTCTCTCCTGCCCTTCCTCGCCAACCCGAGCAGGCCGCTGAACCGCGACCTCCTGATCGAGCGAGGCCCCGGGGAGGATCCGTACGCCGCGATCCGTACGGCGCGCTACCTCTACGTCGAGTACCAGAGTGGAGCGAAGGAGCTCTACGACCTCGACCGCGACCCGTACGAGCTCGAGAGCCGCCACGCCGACCCGGCGTACGGGGACGTGCGGCGGGACCTCGCCGAGCGCCTCGCCCACCTGCGCAGCTGCCGCGGCGCCGCCTGCCGCACGCGCGCCCCCTAGGCGGCATGCTGGGCCTTCCACGGGAGCCCTCGCTGCCTTCCCCGTGACCGCGCGCGGTATTCGGCTTACCATGCGCCCATAGGCGCGCCTGGCACCCACGCCGGTGAGAACCGGTTCTTGTAACCGATCTTGTGGGGTCGCACGAGGGCCGATCAACTCAAGCAAACCGGCAAGATGCCCTGCAGGCCTCAGGGTTCGCCACCGTCAGCGAGGGCACGGGCTCGGGAGGCGCGCCTGTACCGAGCCCTCCGCCCTCGCTGGCTGCACCGCTGGCAGGGTCGGCGCAGGGTCTGAGGCCCAAACGGGCCGCTTAGAAACGGTCTGCTAGCAGCGGTTTCGTATGGGCGACTACCGCTTTTGCAAGCCGGAGGTCACGGGCTCGTTTCCCCGGCAGGCGCTATCGTCGGACGTCCCGCAAACCAGGAGGAGGAAATATGGCGCGCAAGACCGTGCTCGTTTCAGACCAGTCGGGCGAGATGGTTCCAGACGGCAAGGGAGCCGTTCTCAGGATCAACTACTCGGACGCTCGACGCGGCTCCTACCAAGCTGACCTCACAGACGGCGAGGCGCAGGCAATCGTCGCCAAGACGAACGCTAAGGCCGTAGCCCGGCGCGGGCGCAAGCCGAAGTCGGCTGCGTGATGACAGACTGGTCGCGGAGAAGGACGATCCTGATGTGGGCTGCTGTAGCGATCCTCGTCTTGATCATCCTGCCGTTGATTTTCCTGTACTGATCCCGTCCCTCGGGATACGTCGGCCGCGTAGCGCGTCCCGGTGGCTGCTAGGCATCGCGGAGGCATCCGTACAACGCCTCGGACGCTCGACCTAACCCCGAGCTAGGGCGGAACGCGAGCGGCCATGCCACGCGCTCGCAACGCGAGCGGGCAAAGAGGGGCCTTTGAGGGGCGCACCCAAGTCCTGGGTATGAAAAGCTCCTGCTCGTGCTCAACAAAGACGGACGCGAGCAACCGCTTCCTGTACTCGATCATCTCGACGGTCGGCTCGTCCCTGGACCTCGAGGAGGTGCTCGGCGCCGTCGTCCGGCTCCTGACCGACGCCTGCTCGGTGCACGCCTGCTTCGTCTACCTGGTCGAGGACGACCGGCTCGTGCTGGCTGCCGCCTCGGATCCCTACGCAGAGCTGGTCGGCGAGATCGCGCTCGAGCAGGGCGAGGGGCTCGCCTGGTGGGCGGCCGAGCGCAAGGAGCCCGCGTGGATACGCGACGAGCTGCTCGACGACCCGCGCGTGAAGTACGTCCCCGAGCTCGAGGAGGAGCGCTTCCAGTCGCTCGTCTCCGTTCCGATCGTGGGCAAGGACGGAAACGTCATCGGGGTCATCTCCAGCCACACCGAAGCGCCGCGCGAGTTCACCGAAGCCGAAGTGGAAGTGCTGGTCTCGAGCGCGTCGCTCGTCGCCGGCGCGATCGAGAACGCCCGCCTCTACGAGGAGATGCGCCGGCGCGTGGACGAGCTCGAGCACCTGACCGAGCTCGGCGAGATCCTCGCGAGGGCGGAGACGCTCGACACCGTGCTTCCCGCCGTCGCCTCGCGCGCGCGGAAGCTCCTGCGGGCCGAGGCGTGCCATCTCTACCTGCTCGACCCCGCCTCCGAGGTGCTGCACCTGCGAACGTCAGCGCCCGAGGCCGCCGAGGTGCGCACCGAGATCGGCCTCTCCGAGCTCGGTCCCGAGCTCGCGCGCAGCGGCCGCTCGGCTTCCGTCGCCGTGCCGCTCGTCGCGAGCGACGAGCTCCTCGGCCTGCTCGCCGCAGTGGGCACGTCCGAGGTGGACCTGGCCCGCGCGGTCGCCAACCAGACCGCCGTCGCCCTCAAGAAGATCGAGCTGATCGAGAGGTTGACTGAGAAGAACCTGATCAAGGACTTCTTCGAGCAACTCGCACGCGGCGAGTCGCTCCCCGGGCTCGAGGGCCGCGCGGCTCGGCTGGGCTGCGACCTCGAGCAGCGCTACGTCGTCCTTGCCGCCTCGCCACCCTCCGACGAGCTCGAGCGCGGGCTCGCGACGGCCGCGCCGGGCTCGCTCTTCGATCGCCGTGACGAGGAGACGCGGGCCCTCCTGCGACTCCCCCCCGCCGGGGAGGAGCGCCTCGTGGCGAGCGTTCGCGAGCTGCAGGAGGGCTTGGACGCCCCGGCCTCGATCGGGCTCTCGAACGTCTGCCGCGGGGCCGCGAGCTTCGCGGCCGGCTTCGAGGAGGCGCGTCACGCGCTCCTCGGCACCACCGTCCTCCAGGGGGCTCCCGGCGTCATGGTGTACGAGGAGCTCGGGCCGTACAAGTACCTCCTCCGCATGCCCTTCGACGACGGCGTACGCGACGCGCACCGCGACGCCGTCGCGCGGATCGCCGAGTACGACCGGCAGCGCTCGACCGCCCTGCTGCGAACGTTGGAGGAGTTCCTGCGCCGTCGCGGGTCGATCAGCGCGACGGCAGAGGCGCTGTACGTCCACCCGAACACCCTGCGCCAGCGCTTGCGCAGGATCGGCGAGCTCTCGGGCCTCGATCTCCGCAAGGACGACTGGCTCATGGTCGAGATCGCCGTGAAGATGGTGCGCCTGCAGGACGCGCTGGGAACGGCGCAGATGCACACACAGCGGCCCGAGCGGTTGTAGGTAGCCGCCATCGGCGGACGCGCTGGCGCCAGTTATCGTCCGAAGCGTCCCCAAAGGAGGAGTTGCATGGCCCGGGAGAGCGCCGCCGCGCCCACCGTCGAGGACGTCCGCAAGGAGTCGGAAGAGCGTGGCATCGATTTCTACTTCGCCCAGTTCGTCGACATGTACGCCCGCCCGAGCGCCAAGCTCGTGCCGGCCCAGAACCTCGACGACCTCGTCACCGACGGCGCCGGGTTCGCCGGCTTCGCGGCTGGAGAGATCGGCCAGGTGCCGAGCGACCCTGACATCGCGGCGATCCCCGACCTCGCCACCTTCACGCCGGTGCCCTGGGAGCCGACCGTCGCGCGCTTCGCCTGCGACATCACGGTGGACGGCGAGGAGTGGCCCTACGACCCGCGCACGATCCTCCGCCGCCAGCTCGCGGCCGCGCGAGACCAGGGCTTCGAGTTCAAGATGGGCCTCGAGCTCGAGTACTTCCTCGTCGAGCTCATGGAGGACGGCTCCATCCGCCTGGCCGACGCGCTCGACACGCTGGAGAAGCCCTGCTACGACCTCAACGGGCTCTCGCGCCACTACGACTTCCTGACCACGGTCTCCCGCTATGTGAACGAGCTCGGCTGGGGCAACTACGCCAACGACCACGAGGACGCGAACGGCCAGTTCGAGCAGAACTTCACCTACGCCGACGCGCTCACGAGCTGCGACCGCGCCATCTTCTTCCGCTACATGGTGCATCAGCTCGCCGAGCGCAAGGGACGCGACGAGGGGCGCAACATCCTCGCGACCTTCATGCCGAAGCCGTTCTCGAACCTGACCGGCAACGGCTGCCACTTCCACATGTCCCTCTGGGACGGCGAGACGAACCTCTTCCTGGACGAGAACGACCCGCGCGGGCTCGGGCTCTCGGAGACCGCCTACCACTTCATCGGCGGCCTGACGAAGCACGCCCGCGCCTACAGCGCCGTCACCGCGCCGACCGTCAACTCGTACAAGCGGCTCAAGGTCGGGACGACGGCGAGCGGCGCCACCTGGTCGCCGGTCTGGATCAGCTACGGCTACAACAACCGCACGCAGATGCTCCGGATCCCGGGCCCGGGCCGGGTCGAGGACCGCACGATCGACGGCTCGTGCAACCCGTACCTCGCCGCGACGGCCGTGCTCGCCGCGGGGCTCGACGGGATCGCCGGCAAAGTCGACCCCGGCGAGCCGAACTCGGAGAACCTCTACGCGATCCCGTACGGCGAGCTCACGGCGCGCGGGCTCGAGACGCTGCCCGCGAACCTCCTCGAGGCGACGCAGGAGCTCGAAACCGACGAGGTGCTCCGCGCCGCTCTCGGCCGCGGGCGCGACGAGGACTACGTCGACTACTTCGTCCGCGTGAAGCGGGAGGAGTGGAACCGCTACCACGAGCAGGTGGCCCCGTGGGAGGTGGCCGAGTACCTGACGCGGTTCTAGCAACGTATGGAGGAAAGCTCCATACCGAGGAGGGCAGAATCGTGGAGAAGACAGGTTTTTCACCAACGATCCGCATGTAGATTCTGAACATATGTGCGGCATCGTCGGACTCTTCTCCAAGTCGGCTGAGATCGAGCAGGCCCTCGGCTCGAACCTGGCCGCGATGCTCGAGCAGATGAGCGACCGCGGCCCGGACAGCGCGGGGGTCGCCGTCTACCGCGATCCGGCGCCGAGCGGGTCGAGCAAGCTGACGCTCTTCTCCTCGGATCCGCTCCGGGACTGGGACGCGCTCGCCGCTGAGCTGGGACACGCCTTCGGCGGCGCGCCGACTCCCGACGTGCGGGCGAGCCACGCCGTCCTCGTCGTCGAGACCGATGCACCCGAAGCCGAAGCGTGGATCCGAAGCGCCCACCCGGAGCTGCGCGTAATGAGCGCGGGGCGCACGATCGAGATCTACAAGGAGGTCGGCCGGCCGGAAGCCTTCGTGCGCGCATTCGCCCTCGGGGACTTCCGAGGCACCCACGCGCTCGGGCATACGCGCATGGCAACGGAGAGCCGCGTCACGACCGAGGGGTCGCACCCGTTCTCGACCGGCCACGACCTCTGCCTCGTCCACAACGGCTCGCTCTCGAACCACAACCGCCTGCGGGAGAACCTGCGCCGCGAGGGCATCGAGTTCCAGACGGAGAACGACACCGAGGTGGCCGCCGGCTACCTCGCGTGGCGCCTGCGCGAGGGCGCCTCGCTCGGCGAGGCGCTCGAGGGCTGCCTCGAGGACCTGGACGGCTTCTACACCTTCCTCGTCGGCACGGAGGACGGCTTCGCCGTGCTGCGCGACCCGATCGCCTGCAAGCCTGCCGTGCTGGCCGAGACGGACGAGTGGGTGGCGATGGCCTCCGAATGGCGCTCGATCGCTCAGCTCCCCGGCGCCGCCGAGGCGCGCTCCTGGGAACCGGTGCCCGGCGTCGTCTACGCCTGGGAGCGGGCACGCGTATGAGAGCCCCGCCCGGGACGAACGGCCATGCCGGGCGATCACCCCGGACGGGGCTCTGATGGAGGCGGCGGAGGTCGAAGCCGCCGTCGAGGTCGTCGACCTCGCCGAGACGCCGCTCCGCGATCTCAACCAGCGCCTCCACGACCTGACCTCCGCGCCCGGACCGAGACACTGGCGCGTGCTCAACCCGAACGGCGCGCACGCGGTCGCCTGCGGCCTCGACGCGGACGTCGAGGTCGAGATCGACGGGCACGTCGGCTACTACTGCGCAGGCATGAACAAGCGCGCGACGGTGCGCGTGCACGGGAACGCCAGCACCGGCCTGGCCGAGAACATGATGTCCGGCACGGTCGTGATCGAGGGCAACGCCAGCCAGTCGGCGGGCGCTACAGGGCACGGCGGCCTGCTCGTCGTCCACGGCGACGCCGCCGCCCGCTGCGGCATCTCGATGAAGGGCATCGACATCGTCGTCCGCGGCTCCGTCGGCCACCTGAGCGGGTTCATGGCGCAGTCGGGCCGCCTCGTCGTGTGCGGCGATGCCGGCGAAGCGCTCGGCGACTCGATCTACGAAGCCCGGCTCTACGTCCGCGGGGCCGTGTCGCGGCTCGGCGCGGACTGCATCGAGAAGGAGCTTCGTGAGGAGCACCGCGCCGAGCTCGCCGGCCTGCTCGCGCAGGCGGGCCTCGACGACGTCGACCCCGCCGGCTTCCGCCGCTACGGCTCCGCACGGCAGCTCTACACCTTCAAGGTCGACAACGCGAGCGCGTACTAGTGCGCCCGTGGAACCTCAGGGAGTCGTACCTCTTCGACAAGCCCGTGATCGCCGAGATCCAGCGCGCGGCGCGGGAGGGTATCTACGACATCCGGGGCTTCGGCGCCAAGCGCCGTGTCCCCCACTTCGACGACCTGCTCCTCCTCGGTGCGAGCATCTCGCGCTACCCCCTCGAGGGCTACCGGGAGCGCTGCGACACGAACGTGACCCTGGGGACGCGCTTCGCGCGACGGCCGCTCGAGCTGCGGATCCCGATCACGATCGCCGGCATGAGCTTCGGAGCGCTCTCGGCGCCGGCGAAGGAGGCGCTCGGGCGCGGAGCGACCGAGGTGGGGACGTCGACGACGACCGGCGACGGCGGCATGACCGCGGAGGAGCGTGAGCACTCGGCCATCCTCGTCTACCAGCTCCTCCCCTCGCGCTACGGGATGAACCCCGACGACCTGCGGCGCGCGGACGCGATCGAGGTCGTCGTCGGCCAGGGCGCGAAGCCGGGCGGCGGAGGAATGCTCCTCGGCCACAAGATCTCCGACCGCGTCGCCGAGATGCGCGATCTCCCGCAAGGGATCGACCAGCGCAGCGCCTCCCGCCATCCCGACTGGACGGGCCCAGACGACCTCGAGATCAAGATCGGCGAGCTGCGCGAGATCACCGACTGGGAGAAGCCGATCTTCGTGAAGGTCGGGGCCACGCGGACGTACTACGACGTCCAGCTCGCGGTCAAGGCCGGCGCCGACGTGATCGTCGTGGACGGAATGCAGGGCGGAACGGCGGCCACGCAGGATGTCTTCATCGAGCACGTCGGCATCCCGACGCTGCCCGCCGTGCGCCTGGCCGTCGACGCGCTCCAAGAGCTGGGCATGCACCGACAGGTCCAGCTGATCGTCTCCGGCGGCATCCGCACCGGCGCCGACGTCGCCAAGGCTCTGGCCCTGGGCGCCGACGCGGTCTCGATCGGGACGGCGGCGCTCGTGGCGATGGGCGACAACGCGCCGGAGCACGACGCTGCCTATCGCGAGATCGGGAGCGCGTCCGGCTACTACGACGACTGGCAGGCCGGCCGCGACCCCGTGGGGATCTCCACCCAGGAGGACGAGCTGGCCGCGCGCTTCGATCCCGAGCTCGGCGGTCGCAAGATCGCCAACTACCTGCGGGTGCTGACCCTCGAGGCGCAGACGCTCTCGCGCGCGTGCGGGAAGTCCCACGTCCACAACCTCGAGCCGGAAGACCTCGTCGCGCTGACCGTGGAGGCGGCCGCCATGGCGCGCGTTCCTCTGGCGGGGACGAGCTGGATCCCGGGCCTGAAGGAGGGCTGATGCTGCTCTACGACTCGAATGTCTCCGGCAACTGCTACAAGGTGCGCCTCCTACTCGCCCACCTGGGGCTGGAGTACGAGCGCTACCCGCTGGACGTGGTCGACCGTTCGAACCGGAAGGAGGTTCTGGGCGACCTGAACCCAGGTCTTCGCGTGCCCACCCTCGTGCTCGACGACGAGCGGCCACTCGGCGAGTCGGGCGCGATCCTCTGGTATCTCGGGGACGGCACGGAGTACGTACCGACCGACCCGTACGACCGTGCCCGGGTCCTCCAGTGGATGTTCTTCGAGCAGTACAGCCACGAGCCGTACGTCGCGGTGGCCCGCTTCTGGCTCACCAAGGGGATCGAGGTCGACCCGGAGACGCTCGCGGAGCGCCAGCGCGTCGGGTACCTCGCGTTCGACGCGATGGAGCGCCATCTCGCCGGCCACGAGTTCCTCGCCGGCGAGCGCTACTCGATCGCCGACATCGCACTCTACGCCTACACGCACGTCGCGGACGAGGGCGGCTTCGACCTGAGCGGCTACCCGGCAATCCGCGCCTGGCTCGGCCGCGTGGCCGCCCAGCGGGGCCACGTCCCCATCGACGCCTGAACCGGGCATGCCCTGGACATGCCCCGGGGTCGCCGCGGACAGTGGAGAACCTGATCCCGGTGGATTTGACGGCAGCGCGAGGCGCTGGAAGAATCCTTGATCAAAGATCAAAGATGCATGTCAGCGAGACCACACCGCTCGAGATCTCGTCCGTCGAGGACGGGGTCTACCGTGCCCTCCGCCACGAGATCGGGCGCCTGGAGCTCGCCCCCGGCGATCGCCTCCGGCTCGAGGAGCTCGCCGGCCGGTTCGGGGTCAGCCTGACGCCCGTCCGCCACGCGCTCCGGCGGCTCGAGAGCGAAGGGCTGGTCGTCAGCCTCCCGCGGCGCGGGTCGCGCGTCGCGCCGCTCTCCGTCGAGGAGCTGGAGGAGATCCAGGCGCTGCGACTCGGGCTCGAGACCTTCCTGGCCCGCCTCGGCGCCGAGGCGATCACGGACGAGGCGCTCGCCGCGATGACGGCTGCCCGCGACGAGATGGAGCGCGCCTTCCACGTCGGCGATCTCGACGCCTACCTCACCTCCTTCTGGTCGCTTCGCGACGCCTGCTACCGCTGCGCCGACCGGCCGAGGCTCGAACGCACGCTGCAGGACCAGCGCGTGCGCGTCGAGCGCTACGTGCTCACGCTGTGCCGCGACCCGGAGGCGTTCGCCGACCTCCGGCGCGGACCGGACACGCTGCTCGAGGCCTGCCGGGCCCGCGACGGCGAGGCTGCCGAAGGGGCCACTCGCGACGCGCTCCATTGGGTGCTGGCGGAGCTCCAGCGCATGCTCGAGAATGACCGGGCTTCAACCGCGGAGGCATCCTGATGTCCTTCCTGCTTCCCTGCCCCAACTGCGGGCCGCGCCCGGTCGACGAGTTCAGCTGCACGGGTGAGGTCACCGTGCGCCCCAGAAGCTCCCCGACGCTGCGCGAGCTGACCGACTACCTCTACTTCAAGCGTAACGTCGCAGGCGTTCAGCGCGAGTGGTGGTGCCATCGCCAGGGCTGCGAGGCATGGTTCACCGCCGAGCGCGACACGCGCACGAACGACGTCCTCTCCGTCGAGGTCCCCGCCGAGCGATGAGGCTCCCGCCGCAGCCGGGCGAGCGGCTCGACCGCCAGCACGAGGTCGGGTTCACCTTCCACGGCGCCGACGTGCGCGGGCTCGCGGGCGACACGATCGCCTCGGCGCTCTACGCCGAGGGCCAGCGGATCTTCTCGCGCAGCTTCAAGTACCATCGCCCCCGCGGGCTGCTCTGCTGCCAGGGGACGTGCCCGAACTGCATGCTCACGGTCGACGGCACGCCGAACGTGCGGGCGTGCGTGACGCCGATCGTCGAAGGCATGCGGGTCGAGGGGCAGAACGTCCGCGGCTCGCTCGACCACGACCTGCTGGCGGTGACCGACAAGATCGGCGGCCCTTTCACGCCTGTCGGCTTCTACTACCGGACGATGATCCGCCCGCGCCGAGCCTGGCCGCTCTACGAGAAGTTTCTCCGCAGCGTCGCGGGGCTCGGAAAGATCGACAAGCACCGCGGCCGCGAGGGGCGCTATGACGTCGAGCACCGCCACGCGGACGTGCTCGTAGTCGGCGCCGGCCCGGCCGGCCGCGAGGCAGCGCGGCGGCACGCTGCCGCAGGACGCCAGGTCGTCGTCGTCGAGACCGACCCGGCGCGCGCCGACGCAGGCGAGGGGTTCGAGGTCGTCACGGGCACCGCGCTCGGCGTCTTCGAGGGCGGCCTCGTCCCGGTGGATGCCGGCTCCCTCCTCCTGCGCTTCCGGGCGGGTCACATCGTGGTCGCCGCGGGCGCCGTCGAGCAGCCGCTGATCTTCCCCGGGAACGACCTGGTCGGGGTCGTGCTTCCTGAGGCGGTCCGCCGGCTCGTCACTCGCTGGTCGCTCAAGCCCGGCGACCGCGCGGTCGTGATCGCAGCCGACGAGGGCGCCCTCGGCACCGTTCCCCTCCTGGAGCAGGCCGGGACGGCCATCATGGAGGTCGTCGACCTGCGCGAGGAGCGCGTCCGCCAGATCGCGGCCAAGGGACGGGCCGGGCGCCTCGCCGGAGTCGAGCTGGACGGTCGCAAGGTCGAATGCGACCTGCTCGTCATGTCGGGCGGTCGCCAGCCCGCGTACGCGCTCCTCGCCCACGCCGGGGCCAACGTCGAGTTCGAGCCGGAGCGTGGAATCTTCGTGCCCACCGACCTCCCCGAGGGAGTGGAGGTCGTCGGCGCAGCCGCGGGTGACGTGGGCGACGCCGCGGTTCCTCCGGCGACGTTCAATGGCGCCGCGAAGAAGGGCAAGTGCTTCGTCTGCCTGTGCGAGGACGTGACCGACAAGGACGTGAAGCGCGCCATCGGCGAGGGCTTCGACTCGATCGAGCTGGCCAAGCGCTACACGACCGTGACCATGGGCCCCTGCCAGGGCAAGCTCTGCCACGTCCCCTCCATCCGCCTCTACGCGCGCGAGAATGAGACGGACGAGGCGACGATCGGGACGACGACTGCGCGCCCTCCCTGGCAACCGGTCGAGCTCGGCCTCCTCGCCGGCCGCCCGCACGAGCCCGCGCAGCGCACCTCGATTCACCACCGCCACAAGGAGCTCGGCGCAACGATGATGTGGACCGGGACCTGGCGCCGGCCGCACTCCTACGGCGACCCGGCCGGCGAGGCGAAGAACGTCCACGACGCGCTCGGCGTCATCGACGTCTCGACGCTCGGCAAGCTGCTCGTGACCGGGCCCGACGCGGCGGAGTTCCTCGAGCGGCTCTACCCGAACCGCTTCGGCGACATGAAGCCCGGTCGCATCCGTTACGGCGTCCTCAACTCGGACGCGGGACGGATCATGGACGACGGCACCATCGCCCGCCTCTCCGAGGAGGACTTCTACGTGACGACGACCTCGACCGGCGCCGGCGCGGTCGTCGAGTGGTTCGAGTGGTGGAACGCGATCTGGCGCCTGGACGTCGAGATCGTGAACGTCACCGGCGCCGTTGCGGCGGTGAACGTGGCCGGGCCGAACGCGCGCGAGCTGATGACCCGCCTCACCGACCTCGACGTCTCGAACGAGAGCTTCACCTACCTGGATGCGAAGCACGCCCACGTCGCCGGGGCTCCGGCGCTGCTGCTCCGCATCGGCTTCGTCGGCGAGGTCGGCTACGAGATCCACCTCCCGAGCCCGTACGGCGAGCACGTCTGGGACACGATCCTCGAGCGCGGGGACGACCTGGGCGTTCGACCATTCGGCCTCGAGCCGCAGCGGATCCTTCGGCTGGAGAAGATGCACATCCTGATCGGCCAGGACACCGATTCCGAGTCGAACGTCCTCGAAGCCTCGATGCCGTGGATCGCCAAGCTCGACAAGGACGACTTCGTGGGCAAGTGGTCGCTCGAGCACGTGCTCGAGCGCGGCTTCCGCGAGCAGCTCGTCGGCTTCGAGACGGAGAGCGGCGTGGTGCCGCTGGAAGGTGGCCAGATCGTCCTGGACGGCCGGCCCGGCGGACGCGTGACGAGCGCGCGCTGGAGCGATCACCTCGGCCGGGCGATCGGCATGGCCTGGGTTCCACCCGACCTCGCCGAGGAGGACACGGAGCTGACGATCAAGGTGAACGGCTCCTTCGAGAAGGCCCGGGTGCGCCTGCGGCCGTTCTTCGACCCCGACGGGGAGAAGCTCCGCTCGTGACGCACCTGGACTTCCTCAGCCCCGACCTTGCCTCGTCCGACGCCGCGTGGCGCTCGCCGCTCGAGCGGGCGCTCGCGCACGCCCCTGCCGGATTCGAGGATCTCTCGCGCACCGGCGTGCTCGACGTCCGCGGCGAGCTGAACGGGCTCGACTCGGGCGACGCCGAGGTCGTCCAGCTCACCCCGGAGCGCGCGCTCGTCCTGTGCCAGTTCGACGCTGCCGGCGAGCTTCGCCGGAGCCTCGCCCGCGTGGGGCGCCACGTCGTCGACGTCTCGGCAGGGTGGGCTGGCCTCGGCATCCCAGGCAACGAGACCCTGCTCAGGCGGGTCACAGACGTCGATCTGGGGCGGCTCCCCGCCATCGGCTCGATCGCCCACGCGAGGACGATCCTCATCCGGCCCGACAACGAGACGTTCCGCCTGTACTTCCCGCAGGAGTACGCGGACTACGTCGCCGAGGTCCTGATCGACGCCGCGGAAGGGCTGCTGGCATGAAGGACGTCTTCCGCGTCAGGCGCATGTGGCGGCCCCGGTCGGAGCTGAAGGACCGCTACGACGTCGTCATCGTCGGCGGCGGCTCGCACGGCCTGGCGACCGCCTACTACCTGGCCAAGAACCACGGCATCACCGACGTGGCCATTCTGGAGAAGAGCTACATCGGCTCGGGCGCTGCCGGGCGCAACACGACCATCATCCGCGCGAACTACCGCACGCCCGAAGGAGCGGAGTTCTACAAGGAGAGCGTGAAGCTCTACGAGGGCCTCGGTGCCGACCTCGACTTCAACCTCCTCTTCTCCCAGCAGGGGCACCTGACGCTCGCGCACTCCGACCGCGGGATCATCACCGCCAACGAGCGCGCCGAGGTGAACCAGCTGCTCGGGATCGACTCGCGCGTGATCTACCCAGAGGAGATCGCCAAGCTCTGCCCCGAGATGGATCTGTCGGAGAACGTCACCTGGCCGGTCCAGGCGGCGCTCTACCACCCGCCCGGAGGGATCATCCGCCACGATGCCGTCGTCTGGGGCTACGCGCGCGGCGCCGACCGGCAGGGGATCGAGATCCACCCCTACACGGAGGTCACCGGGATCGAGCGTTCGAACGGCCGCGTCACTGGAGTCGACACGACCCGCGGGCACGTCAAGACCGACATGGTCGTGAGCGCCACGGCCGGCTGGTCGACGCTCGTCGCCGACCTCGCAGGGGTGCCGCTGCCGATCACCACCCACATCCTCCAGGCCTTCGTGACGGAGCCCGTGAAGCCGTTCCTCGACGTGGTCGTCGTCTCGTCGCAGATGCACGTCTACGTCTCGCAGACCGACCGGGGCGAGTTCCTGATCGGCGCCGAGATCGAGCCGTACACGACCTACTGCGGCAAGGGGACGTTCTCGTTCCTCGAGTACTCGGCGCGTCACGTCCTCGAGCTCTTCCCCCAGCTCGAGCGCATCCGGGTGCTGCGCTCCTGGACGGGCCTCTGCGACCTCTCCCCCGACTACAGCCCCATTCTCGGGAAGACGGAGCTCGACGGCTTCCTCGTCTCCACCGGCTGGGGCACGTACGGCTTCAAGGCGGCGCCGATCGTCGGCACGACGCTCGCGGAGCTCGTCGCCACCGGCGAGACTCCCAGGCTGATCGCGCCGTTTGCCCTGGAGCGCTTCCACACCGACACTCTCGTGTCCGAGCTGGCCGCCGCGGCGGTCTCTCATTAGACATCGAACGAAGGAGCCCCATGGCCACGCACATGCCGAGCAGCCTGGAGATCGCGCAGGAGGCGACCCTGCGCCCGATCGCGGAGATCGCCGAGGAGCTGGGCCTCTCCCCCGACGAGTACGACCTCTACGGGAAGTACAAGGCCAAGGTCGACCTCTCCGTCGTGGAGCGCCTCGCCGACAGGCCGGACGGGAAGCTCGTGTGCGTGACGGCGATCACGCCGACCAAGGCAGGCGAGGGGAAGACGACGACGTCGGTCTCGCTGACCCAGGGGCTCGGGCACGTAGGCCGGAAGGTGGCGCTCTGCCTGCGCGAGGCCTCGCTCGGCCCGGTCTTCGGGATCAAGGGCGGCGCAGCCGGCGGCGGCTACGCCCAGGTCGTGCCCATGGAGGACCTGAACCTCCACTTCACGGGTGACATTCACGCGATCGGCGCCGCCAACAACCTGCTCGCCGCCATGCTCGAGGCCCATCTGCTGCACGGCAACAAGCTCGGCATCGACCCGCTCAGCGTCAGCTGGCGGCGCTGCGTCGACATCAACGACCGCGCGCTCCGGCAGATCACGATCGGGCTCGGCGGGCGTCCGAACGGCTACCCGCGCGAGACCGGGTACGACATCACAGCGGCCTCCGAGGTCATGGCCATCCTCGCCGTGGCGCGCGACCTGCACGACCTGCGAAAGCGCCTCGGCGCGATCACGGTCGGCTACACGTGGGAGGGCGAGCCTGTGGTCGCCGAGCAGCTGCAGGCGGCCGGCGCGATGACTGTCCTCCTGAAGGACGCGATCAAGCCGAATCTCGTCCAGACGCTCGAGGGCCAGGCGGCCTTCGTCCATTGTGGGCCGTTCGCCAACATCGCCCACGGCAACAACTCGCTCGTCGCCGACCTCGTGGCGCTCAAGCTCGGCGAGTACGTCGTCACGGAGAGCGGCTTCGGGTCGGACATGGGCATGGAGAAGTTCCTCGACATCGTCTGCCGGATCGGCGGGCTGCGGCCGAACGCGATCTGCCTCGTCACGACCGTGCGCGCCCTGAAGCACCACGGCGGCGACCCCGAGGGCCGGCTCGAGGCCATCGAGCGCGGCGCCGAGAACCTGCGCCGGCACCTCGGGATCGTGCGCGAGTTCGGGCTCAAGGCTGTCGTCGCCGTCAACCGCTTCCCGACCGACCCGGACGAAGAGCTCGATACCGTGCGCAAGCTCGCGCTCGACTACGGCGCCCACGCGGCGGAGCTGAACGAGGCGTTCGAGCGCGGCGGCGAAGGCGCGGCCGCGCTTGCCGAGGCGATCGTCGACGCGGCCGAGCAGCCGAACGACTTCGACTTCATCTACCCGGCGCACGCCCCGATCGCCGAGAAGATCGAGGCCGTCTGCAAGCGCGTGTACGGCGCCGACGGCGTCTCCTTTCTCCCGGCGGCACAGGAAAAGCTGCGGACCTTCACGGAGCAGGGCTACGACACGCTCCCGGTGTGCATGGCGAAGACGCACCTCTCGCTCTCGCACGACCCGACGCTTTGAACGCGCCCACCGGCTTCACGGTGACCGTGCGCGACATCCGCGCCTACACCGGCTCGGGCTGGCTCGTCCCGCTCCTCGGGGACATGCAGACGATGCCAGGGCTGGGCGTGAAGCCCGCCGCCTTCGACGTCGACATTGACGAAAGCGGGAAGACGGTCGGGCTCTTCTGAGCAATGCCACGTGTGAGGCCGTGACTCGCGGGGCGGCATCGGGGAGAATCGCGCCGTGCCCTACACCGACGTTCCTTTCGAGGAGCTGCTCGACACGATCGCCGCGGAGACGCCCGCGCCCGGCGGGGGCTCCGTCGCCGCGTTCGTGACCGAGATGGCGGCGTCGCTCGCCGCCATGGCCGCGCGCTTCGCGCACGACTGGGAGGGGGCGACCGGCGCCGTGGCGCAGGCGGAGACCCTGCGCCACCGGGCGGCCCCGCTGGCCGGGGAGGATGCGATCGCCTACGAGAACGTGCTCACGGCTCTCCGGATGCCGGAGGAGCTGGAGCCCGAGATCCGCGACGCCCTGATCGGCGAGACGCTTTCGCGGGCGGCGGACGTCCCGCTCGAGATCGCCGAGTGCGCGGCTTCGGTCGCCGAGCTCTCGGCCGAGATCGCCGCGCGCGGGAACCCGAACCTGCGCGGCGACGCGGCTGCCGCCTCGACCCTCGCCTCCGCCGCGGCCCGCGTCGCCTCCAACCTCGTCGAGATCAACCTCGCGACCGTGGAAGGGGACGACCGAGTCGAGCGCGCCCGCGCCCTCGTCCGCAGCGCCGAGAGCGCCGCGCGTCGCGCCGCAGGCGAAGCAGAGTGAGCGCTGCCGTCATCGACGGGGGCGTTCTCGCGGAGGAGCTTCGCGCCGAGGTCGAGGGCCGCGTGGCGGAGCTCGGAGTCGCCGGGATCACGCCGGGCCTCGCCACCGTCCTGGTCGGGGACGACTATGCCGCGCAGGCCTACGAGCGCCGGGTGCGCAGGCTGGCGGAGGAGATCGGATGCCGGTACGTCTCCGAGGTGCTCGCGCCGGACGTGGAAGAGGCCGACGCGCTGGCGCTGGTGGGAAAGCTCAATGCCGACCCGCGGATCTCCGGGATCCTGATCCTGCGCCCGCTGCCGTCGCAGGTCTCCGAGGAGCATCTCTACCGCCAGCTCGACCCGCTCAAGGACGTCGAGGCGGTCCACCCAGAGAACGCCGGCCTGCTCGCGCTCGGCGAGCCGCGCTATACGCCCTCGACCCCGGCGAGCGTCTTCTGGCTCCTCGACCGCTACGTCGAGGAGAGCGGGCGCGACCCGGGGACCTTCTACAACGGCCTCGACCTCGTGCTCGTCGGGCGGTCGAACAACGTCGGCAAGCCGGCCCTCTGGCTCGGCCTCGCCCGCGGTGCGACCGTGATCTCCTGCCACCGCTTCACTGCGCAGGCCGGGCGCCTGCAGGAGCACACGTCCACGGCGGACATCCTGATCGTCGCCGCCGGGGTGCCCCAGCTCGTCACCGGGGCGATGGTCAAGGAGGGCGTGATCGCGGTGGACGTCGGGATCAACCCGGTCAAGGACGAGGGCACCGGCAAGGTTCGACTCGTCGGCGATCTCGACTTCGAGAGCGTTGTCGAGAGAGCCGAGGCCGTCACCCCGGTCCCGGGCGGGGTCGGGCCGATCACCGACGTCTGGCTGCTCCGCAACACGGCCGAGGCCGCGGCGTTGCAGGCAGGCTCAAGCAGAGCCTAGCTAGGCCACGCCGGGCGACCCGCCGGCCTGCGGGAAGGAAAGGCCGTCGCCGGCGCTCGGATCACTCACGCCGCGGAGTCGCGCCTCCCAGTCCGCGTTCTGCTCCTTGCACGTCGGACAGGCGCAGAGGGTCGCCCCGGCCCCGAGGTCCAGGTGGCCCCAGTACCCGCGCGAGAGAAGACCGTCCGCCTGCTGTCTGCCGCAGAGGCCGCAGCGAAGATAGAGCGCCATCGACTCGTTATACCACCGGGCTCAGCGAGGCGGTGCTACCAGGGGCCGATGAACTCGCCGCTCGGGTGGGCGAACAGGACGATGATGACGATCACGATGCAGGCGAGCGCGGCCAGGAGGAGGGCGGGCGTCAGCCAGCGCACCGGCGACTGCTCGGGCGGAAACTCGATCTGCTTCTCACGAGCCATCGTGCATCCCTCCTACGGTCCTGGATCGGTCGAAGGTCCGGCGAGCGGAGGCTCGGCGAAGCCGGGGCCCGGCGCCGTCGGGCTTGCGGGGGGCAAGCCGCCCGCGCCGCGAAGGAGCGCGGCCTGGGCGTTGAGCTTGACGTTCTCGAGCCAAACCCAGTAGATGATCGCGGCCACCATCAGGATGACTCCGAGGGCGGTGAGGATGTACGTGCCCGTGGAGTCTTCCGGGCCGAACGTCCAGAACGTCGTGGTGACCTCATCCCAGCTGTCGAAGGGGAAGCTGTCGATCACGGCGAGCTCCTTTCCGCGGGAGCGCCCGCTCTATGCCCGTTGGTGCGCGTGTATTCCTCGATCAGGATCGGGGCCGCCTCGACCTCCTGGCCGTCGGGGAGGACGATGACCTCGGGTACCCGCTCGAACTCGGGGAAGAAGTCCTGCTGGAACTCCGCCATGTCGAGGCCTTCCAGCTCGACCTCCGGCGGGACGCGAAGCAGGTTCGCCTTCTTGAGGAGCCAGCTGACGATGTAGCCGGGCAGGAAGGCGAGCGGGAAGAAGGCCAGCATGCCCATGAGCTGACCCGCCGAACGAGCTGGGGACGTTGTTGACGCCCCGTGGGGAAGCCGCCGGCGAAGATGCCGACGAGGAACACTCCGTAGAAGCCGCAGACCCCGTGAACGGCCACCGCCCCGACGGCATCGTCCACCCGCAGCTTCTTCTCGATGTAGGTCGCCGGCCCAGACGGCCAGCATGCCTCCCGACGCCGAGAGCAGGTAGGCGAGCGACGGGTGGTACACGTCGGCGCCCGCGGAGACCGAGATCACGCCCGCGAGACCGCCGGAGAGCGTCCAGAAGGGATCGCCCTTGCTGGCGATCCAGCCGCCGGTGAAGCCGCCCGCGAAGCCGAACGTGATCACCATCGCGATCGTGCCCAGGGTCGTCGGCGAGAGATAGATGTTGAGCCACCCCGGGAAGACGGTCGACTGGATGAACAGGCACGCGGCGTAGAACCCGTAGAAGCCGGTGAAGATCAGCATCAGGCCCATGAGGGTCATGTGCGTGTTGTGAGGTCTGAAGGTTCTCGCCCGCCCCTCACGGTCGAACTTCCCTATGCGTGGCCCCAGGTTCAGGAGCACCCCGAGCGTGAAGGCGCCCGCGACGCCGTGGACGACGAGCGAGGCGATCGAGTCGTGGAAGCCGTAGTTGGTCGTGAGCCAGCCGCCCGCGCTCCAGCCCCAGGCCGCGTCCATGATCCAGACCCCGGAGCCGAGGACGACCGCCAGGATGAGGTACGCGGACAGGCGCACGCGCTCGATGAGCGCGCCCGACATGATCGAGGCCGTCGTCCAGGAGAAGAGCAGGAAGGCGAGGAAGAAGACGAGGCTGAGATGGCCGGTGAGGCTCGACTCGAGGTTCCCGCCCATGCCGGCGCTCCAAGGCGCAGTGAGGCCGCAGAACCCCGGGAACTCGGCCGGTCCGATGTGCCCCTCGGCCGGCCCACCGTGCTCGAAGCAGCCGTAGATGTACCAGCCGAAGTAGTAGAAGCTCGGCGTGACGACGGCGATGGTGAGGATGTTCTTCATCGCCGTCGACATGATGTTCTTGCGCCGCGCGACGCCCGCCTCGTACGCCATGAAGCCGACGTGGATCAGCCACATGATCACGACGGTGAAGAAGTAGAAGACCTCGAGCAGGACCAGCGAGTCGAGGTTGATCTGCTCTTGGAGCTCCTCAGGGGTCGGCGCCTGAGCGAGAAGCGAGGTCAGCACCGAGGCCAGCGAGGATGTCATCGGGAAGCCCTCCTAGGGATGACGCCAGCTAAAGCACCGCTACACACCTGAGCCAGGCGAGCGTACGAAACCCGTCGGATGTGTCCCAGGTGCAGTAAGCCCACCTTTTCCGCGTTTCGAGTGTTCGAAGCTCACACAGGCCGCACCAGGAGGCCTTGACGAAACGCAGCCTGTGCCGCCGGGCGACGAGCGACGTTCCGCCAAGGCCTCCTAGCACGGTTCGGTCTCGGTCGCTCCGGTCTCCGAGTCCACGAGGACCGTTGCGCATTCCTCCCTGATCCCGGCGGCGTTCGTCGTCGAGAGGGACACGGCCCAGTACAGATGAGCGTCGAGCCCGCGCTGCACGCCGCGGACGAGGACCTTTTCTGGCTCGAAGTCGACCTCTTCCCGCGCGATCACCTCGGCCTCCTCGAAGGTGATCTCGTCCCCGCGCGAGGCGCAGGTCTTGAGCGCGATGAACGCGAGCAGGAACACCGCGAGCAGCATTGCCACTCGCCCGAGGGGGCGGTCCCTGAACGACCTAGGCTCGGGCTCGGGAGCGGCGTCGGTAGGCGGCGTAGCCACGGAGAATGAGGTAGCCCACGAAGTGGGTCAGGAAGACGAGCGACAGCCACCAGCCCCAGTAGACGAAATGCGGCCGGGGCTCGAACTCGCGCAGCTCGATGACGGTCAGGTAGAGCGCGATCGCCAGCGTCACGAAGAACATGATCTGAGGAAACCCGGCCGGCGCGAAGACGACGAGGAGCACCTGGAGATCGTTCCCGACCGCGCCTCGGCGCGCAACCGTCATCGGCACGGGGGAGAATCCGCACGTGTCCGCGCGCGACGTCATCGAGACGCTGGCGATCCTGCTGGCGGCCGGCCTCGTCTCGGAGGTCCTGGCCGGGCTGCTCCGCGTCCCGCGGATGGTCGTGCTCTTGGGCGCCGGCGCCTTGCTCGGCCCGGAAGTCGCCGATGTGGTCGAGCTGCCGCCGGGCTCGGTAGCGGTCCAGATCCTGCTGACCCTGGGCGTCTCCTTGATTCTCTTCTACGGCGGGCTCGGGCTCGCGTTCAGCGTCCTCAGGCCCGTGGCGGTCGGGCTCGGGCTCCTCGCCGTTCCGGGCGTCGTGCTCACCGCTGCTGTCACGGGCGTCGTCGCCGCGGTCGCCTTCGACGTCCCGATGGAGGCGGGCCTCCTGATCGGAGCGGTGCTCGCGCCCACCGACCCGGCAATCCTGATCCCGCTCTTCGAACGCCTGCGGATCCGCGCGAAGGTGGAGCAGACGATCGTCGCCGAGTCGGCGCTGAACGACGTCACCGGCGCCGTCCTCGCGCTCACGCTCGCCGCGTTCGTGATCGAGGGCGGAGGATCGCTCGCGTCACCGCTCGGGGAGTTCCTGCTCGACCTCCTCATCTCCACGGCGCTCGGGGCGGTATTCGGAGTCGCCCTCGCGGTCACGATCTCGACCAGGCGGTTCGGGATCTGGCGCGAGTCACCGGCGATCGCGGTGCTGCTCGTGGTCGTCGCCGGCTACTTCACCATCGACTACGCCGGCGGCAGCGGCTACCTCGGTGCCTTCCTGGCCGGCCTGATCGTCGCCAACATGGACGAGCTCGGGCTCGGGATGCACTCCCACCGGGAGATGGAGATGCGAGCCTTCTCGCACGCGAGCGCGGACATCGTCGTCATCTTCGTGTTCCTGACGCTGGGAGCGAACCTCCCCTTCGGCACCATGGCGGACGAGGCCGTCCCGGCTCTGATCACGCTCGCCGCGCTCATCTTCGTGGCGCGACCCCTGACCGTCCTCGCCTGCCTGCTCCCGGACCGGCGCGGCGACTGGCGCCGGGAAGAGCTGATCTTCCTCTCCTGGACGCGCGAGACGGGCGTCGTGCCCGCGGCGCTCGTCGGGGTCCTGATCGCCGAGGGAGTCGTCTACGAGTCGGAGCTGGCGACGGTGGTGGCGCTCGCGATCATCGTCACGCTACTGCTCCAGTCGACCACCAAGGCCTGGCTCGCCGGGAGGCTGCGCCTCTACGACCAGGGGTAGGGCGAGCTCGAGACCGGGTGCAGGTCCCCGGTGGCGAAGCGCTCGAAGCGGAACGGGTAGAGGAGGCTCGAGTGGTCGCCGAGGAGCACCTTCGCCACCTCGCGGCCGACGCCGATCATCTTGTAGCCGTGGTTCGAGTCGAGGACCGCATACGTATTCGGGCGCAGGTAGTCGAAGACCGGGAAGTTGTCCGCGGTGAAGGCGCCCACCCCGCCCGACCTCGCCTGCTTGTAGAGCGGCCGGCAGTTCTCGAAGCGGCTCATCGCGTGCGAGAGCGCGGCGCACCACATGTCCGGGAAACCGGGGTCGACGTCCGTCGTGGACGGATACGGATCGAGCTCGACGTCGCCGTCGACGACGAGCGGCGAGGCGCCGCCCTGCACGCCGTGGCGGTCGCGCTTGTAGTAGATGCCCCAGAGCTCGTCCGTGATCAGCTTGCCGTCGTCTGCGTGGAGCGGAGCGTCGGTGTCCAGGTGGACGACCGGCGGGGCACTGCCGTCGGCCGTGGCGAACATCTCGGGGTCGACCGTGATCTCCCCTTCCTGCAGGTTCCAGTACGTCCACATCGGCCGGTCGCGCACGACCTCGCCGGAGGGCGTTCGCACGTCGATCGTCGCGGGGAGCTCGAGCATCGACCAGAACCGCCTCGCCCAGGGGCCGGGGGCGACCACGAGCTGCTCGCCGACCTCGACCCGGCCGCGGCTCGTCTCGAGCGCGCTCGCGGTGCCGTCCGCGCCCAGCTCGATCGCGCGCACCTCGACGCCGCTCAGGATCTCGACGCCTTCCTCGGCGCACTTACCCGCGAGGCCGAGCACCGACTCGCGGTTGAAGGCGAAGCCTCCCTGGTGCTCGTGCAGGAGCGCGGTCACGCCCTGCGCGCGCCAGTCGGGGAAGATCTCCTTCATGTAGGCGTCCACCTCGGCCTCGCCCGTGACCAATGTGGAGCGGTAGCCGATCGTCTCCTGGCGCTCGAAGGTGGCGGCGAGGTCGGACTCCTGTACAGCGGGGCCGAGCGCCATGTAGCCGACGGGGTTGTACGCGTAGGCCGCGGGATCCGACTCCCAGACCTCGACGCAGGCCTGCATCAGCTCGCTCATCGCCGGTTGGAAGTAGTTGTTCCGGACGACGCCGCACGCGATGCCCGAGGCGCCCGCGCCCGGCTCCGCCTTCTCCAGCACGACCACGTCCGCGCCGGAGCCCGCGCCGCGCGTTCGGAGCTCCTTGGCGAGGTGGTAGGCAGTGGAGAGGCCGTGGATACCGGCTCCGACGATGACGAAGCGGCGCGACGCGGGAAGGTCGGGCATTAGCGTGTGTTGCCTCCTGGGCAATAGTGTTTCAGAACTGCGATACTGACCGTACCATGGCCCGAACGGGAACGCCAGCGACACGTCGCGTCGCCGCGGTCGAGCGGGCCACGGCCGTGCTCGAGGAGTTGGCCGCCGACGGCGAGCTCGGCACCAACGAGCTGGCGCGGCGGACGGGCCTCAACCCCAGCTCGGTATCGCGCCTGCTCGCGACGCTCGTCCACGCCGGGCTCGCCGAGCACGTCGAGGAGACGGGCCGCTACAGGCTGGGGCTTCGGCTCGTGGAGCTCGGAAACGCGGTGCTCGGCCGCCTGGACCTGCGGGGGGTCGCTCGTGGCCACTTGCGCGAGCTCGCGGAGGAGGCCGGCGAGACGGCGACCCTCTCGGCTCCGGGCGATCCGGACGCGATCACGGTCGACTTCGTCCAGAGCGCTTCCTCGGTTCAGAGCGTCGCGCGGGTGGGGCGCCCCAGCGTCGCCCACGCGACCGCCACCGGCAAGGTCGCGCTCGCCTTCGGCGACGTCGCCCTCCCCCCAGGACGCCTGCGCGCATTCACCGGGCGGACGATGGTAAATCGAGCCGAGCTTTTCCGGGAGATCGAGCGCGTCCGCGAGCAGGGATGGGCGCGAGCGCTCGGCGAGCGGGAGGACGATCTCAACGCCGTCGCCGCGCCGGTCCGTGGGAGCCGCGGCGAGCTCGCGGCTGTCCTCGGGATCCAGGGCCCGGCATCGCGCTTCGACGAACGGGCGATGGCGCGTGCCGTCGGGCCCCTGCTCGCCCGTGCAGCGGCGGTCTCCGACGCTTTAGGCTGGCGCCCAACGGCGAAGGAGGGACAGTGAGCACCGACGCAGCGATCATCCGTACGGCCTTCGACGGCGTCCAGCGCGAGCTCGGCGCCGAGTTCATGGACTGGGAAGGCTGGTACTGGCCGGCCGACTTCGGCGACGCGGTCGCCGAGCACCGCGCCGTCCGCCAGGACGTGGGGGTCTGGGACGAGTCGCCGCTTCGGAAGTGGGACTTCTCCGGGCCCGACGCGCTCGCGGCCGCGGACCGGATCTTCACGAACGACATGCTCGGGCTCGAGATCGGCCAGGTGCGCTACGCCCCCTTCTGCGACGAGAGCGGGAAGATGGTCGGCGACGGCACGGTCTTCAAGTTCACCGACTCGAGCGCGTGGGTGATCACGGCGCTCGACTCCGACCTCGACCACATGCGCGATGTCGTCAACGGGATGAACGTCTCCATTGAGCCGCTGACCGAGAAGCTTCCCCACGTGCAGCTGCAGGGCCCGCGCTCGCGCGAGCTGCTCGCCGGCCTCGTCGACGAGGACGTCGAGGGCCTCGGCTACTTCCGCTTCCTCCCGCACCAGGTGCACGTCGGCCGTGTCCCCGCCTGGGTCTCCCGCACCGGCTACTCCGGCGAGCTCGGGTACGAGATCTTCACCGAGCCGGACTACGCCGCGGAGCTCTGGGGAGTCCTCACCGAGGCGGGCGCGAAGCCGTACGGCCTCTCTGCCGTCGAGACGCTCCGGATCGAGTCGGGGCTGATATTCATCGGCTACGACTACTTCCAGCACGAGACCGACCCCTTCGACATGTCGCTCGACAAGGTGATCCGCCTCGACACGGGCGACTTCCACGGGAAGGCAGCCCTGGCGGAGACCGCCAAGGGCCCCCCGCACCGGCTCGTGACGCTCTCGTTCGATGGCTCCGAGGTGCCGGAGTACGGCGCGGCGGTGACGAAGAACGGCGAGACGGCCGGCACCCTCACGAGCCCTGCGGAGAGCCCGACCCTCGGGAAGGTCATCGGCATGGCCGTCCTGGACTCGGGCCTCGCCGCGAAGGGCGAGACGGTGGAGGTCGCCCTAGGCGACGGCACGGTCTCGGCGACTGTCGACGACTTCCCGATCTACGACCCGCAGAAGACGAGGCCGCGCAGCTAGCTCGGTCGGCGGCTCAGACGATGGCTTCGACGCCGAAGTGGCTGTAGGCCTCGCGCTCCAGCTCCTCCGAGATCGGTTCGTCGGGGTTGCTGTACTCGGGTGCTTCGTGGACCTGGTCCTTGGTCCACGGGACCCGCACCGCCGCCCCCTCCCGCTCGGCGTCGCGGACAGGGACGAGATAGTGGTGGGAGCGGAACATCCCGGAGAACACCCCGAGCCATTCCGCCTCACCGGTGTTGCGGTCGACGAAGTAGGTCTCGAGGTTGCCGATCGTCTTGCCCGCGCGGTCGACAACGTCCCTTCCCAGGAGCTCGCGGAGATCGGATTCACCCAACATCGAAGCACCTCCTCTTTGGTTCGGGTCCGCCTACCCGTCGCCGCGGATCAGGAAACCAGTCCGAGCAGGACGAGGCCCGCGATGACCAGGGCGATGCCCGTCCACTGAGTCGCCCGCGGGCGCTCGTGCAGGAGCGCGACGCCGGCGACGATCGGGACGACCGCGTAGGGCGCTGCCGCCGTCGCCACGACCGTCGTGTCCGCGTGGCGGACGCCGAAGTTGAAGGCGACGTAGCCAAGCGTGTCGACGACGGCGATCAGGGCGATCATCACGAGCAGCCGCGGCGAGCGGTCCGGGAACCGCCAGTCGCCGGTTCGGAGCGAGAGGGCGACGAGGAAGAGCGTCGAGAAGCCGCGCGCGAGGAAGATCGGGACGAGCCAGCCGTACTCGGCGCTGAAGTAGGCGACGCCGTAGAGGAAGGCACCGATGACAACCGCCGTCGTGAGCGCGAGCAGGATCCCCAGCAAGGCGATTCGCTCCAGCTCACGCATCTGCGCGAGATCCGAGGACGCGAGCAGAACGCCGAGGATGACGACGACGATCGCCGCGGTCTCGCCGGCTGCGAGGCTCTCGCCGCCGATCAGCAGCGCGCAGACGACGGTGACGGCCGCATAGGCGGAGACGATCGGGCTCACGATCGAAATCGGGCCGATCGCGAGAGCCCGGTAGAAGGCGAGGTAGGAGAGCCCGCCGAGGAGGCCGACGAACGCAAACCACGCGAGATCGCCGCCGGAAACATCCGACAGCCCTTCCCCGGTGAGGACGAGCAGGGCCCCAAGGAGCACCATCGCGACGAGGTGGAAGCCGAGGACGACCCGGAACGAGCCGGTCTGCCGAGACGCAACCGCGGCGAGGTAGTCGGCCAGACCCCACGACAACGCGGCCGTGAGGCCGAGGAGGATCCCCATCTATGTCTTGGAGGCTGCGGAGACGAACTGGGCGAACGGCTCGAGGAAGCGGCGGTCCACGCGCCACTCCTCCTGGAGCTCCCACTGGACGGCGAGGACGTACGCCTCACCCTTGAGCTCGACCGCCTCGACGACGCCGTCGGGAGCGCGGGCGACGACGGTCAGGTCCGGCGCGACCGCGTCGAGCGCCTGGTGGTGGAAGCTGTCGACCTCGATCTCCTCGACGCCGAGCGCGGCGTGCAACCGGCTCCCGGGCTCGATCGTGATCAGGTGGCGCGGGTGCGGCGGCACCTCGTCGGAGCCCTCGAGCGAAGTGCGCTCGACCTCCTTCCACGCATGCCAGCCGCGATCGGACGGGTGCTCGGCCCACTCGGGCTTGACGGCGACGTCCTGGACGAGCGTCCCGCCCAGGGCGATATTCAGGATCTGGATGCCGCGGCACATCCCGAGGAGCGGGAGCCCGCGGTCGAGCGCGCGCTCGGTCAGCTCGAGCTCGAACGCGTCGCGCAGCGGCTCGGTCGGCGCGAGGTGCTCGGAGGGCTGCTGGCCGTATCGCCCCGGATCGATGTCGCGGCCGCCTCCGAGGAGGACGCCGTCGCACACGTCGAGGGCGTCATCGAGGTGTCCGTTCACCCGTGGGAGCACGAGGCCGACTCCGCCGGCGAGGGCGACCGGTCGCTGGAAGCCGACGCCGGCATAGTCGCCGAAGTCGTGCAGCCCGAGCGAGAGCCCGATCACCGGTTTCCGCGTGCCGCTCATGACTGGACATTTCTATCGCAGTCGTCCTAGAGTCGGCGCAACCCAGCGAAGGAGGCCGATGGCGACCGACAAGACGACCGCAGCCGGAGGGGCGAATGGGCACGCCGCGGAGCTCGTCGAGGAATGGCGGAACGCCGCCTACAACTGCTTCAGCTCGGGCCACAAGTTCTGCCGCGAGGTCTGCCCGGTGATGCAGGTCACGCGCGACGAGCGGCACACGCCGACCGCGTTCCACGCCAACGTCGTGGCGATGGACGAGGGCCATCTGACGATCGAGGACGTCGCCGAGGACTACGTGCACTGCACGATGTGCGGCGCCTGCGAGCTGCGCTGCCCGAACACGCTCTTCACCGGTGACTTCTACCGCTTCCGCCAGCGCACGATCGACGTCGTCAGGGCGATGCGGACGCTCGCGGTCGAGGAGGGCATCCACCAGGAGAACTGGAAGCGCTGGGCGGAGCTCACCGACCGTTGGGGCAACGAGCCCGTGCTCGGATGGCGCACGGAGACCTCAGGAGACAAGGTTCGCGCCTGGGCGGCCGGCCTCGACCTTCCCACGGGGGGCGAGACGGTGCTCTTCGCCGACTGCGAGGCAGCTTTCTACCGGCCGTCCGTGCCGCGTGCCGTCGCACTGCTCCTTCAGGCGGCGGACATCGAGTTCGGCCTCATGAGCCAGCAGTGGTGCTGCGGCGGGCCGATGTGGGAGACCGGATACGTCGAGATCGCCCACAAGATGGCCGAGCACAACATGATCGACTGGCGCAAGACGGGCACGAAGCGGGTCATCTGCCTCGACCCGCACGACTACATCACGATGATCGAGCACTACCCCTCGCTGGACGAGAACTTCGACGAGTTCGAGATCGTGCTCGGCGTAGACCTGGTCGCCGAGCTCATTCAGGAAGGCAAGATCGAGCTGACGACGCCGATCGAGCGCACGGTCACCTACCACGACCCGTGCCGCCTGAACAAGCGCCTTGGCAAGTGGCAGTCCCCGCGCGAGATCTTGCGCGCGATCCCGGGGCTCACCTTCGTCGACGTCGACCACGTCACCCAATGGTCGTACTGCTCCGGCGCCGGCTCGAACCTCGCGACCGAGAAGCCGGAGCTGACGGCGGAGATCAGCCGGCGGCGAGTCGAGAAGGCCGCCGCGCTCGACGGAGTCGACACGCTCGTCTCCGCCTGTCCCTGGTCGGAGCGGCCGCTCAGCGAGCAGGGGAAGGCGCAGGGGATCGAGGTCTTCGACATCTTCGAGCTGGTGGCCGAAGCTGCCGGATTCGAGGTCTAATGCCCCTCCCAGCAACACATACCGGCCCCTGGCTCGCGATCACGCGGCCCCAGAGCCCACCCTCGCTCTTATCAAGGCTTCCGGCCTCGCCTGCGAGCGAGTGCGTCCTCTGGCTTGGTGCTCGCGACCCAGGATCTCGCCAGCATTACTGGAAGGAGCATTGAGATGGCGGTCGCCGCGCTCCCAGACACGCTGATCGGCGAGCTCGTCGCCATCTGCGGCGAGGACCACGTCTTCACCGGGCGCTCGGCGCTCTTCAACCGCGCCCGCGTCCCCTCGCCCTTCCCGAAGCACAAATGGGAGGACTACATCCCGCAGGCGGTCGTCCTGCCCACGTCGGCAGAGCAGATCTCCGAGGTCGTGAAGCTCGCGAACCGTGCACCGGGTCCCGGTCGTGCCGCGCGCCGGGGCCACCGGGCTCACCGACGGCGCCGTGCCGCTCAAGCACGGGATCCTCGTCGACATCAAGCTCATGGACCAGATCCTCGAGATCGACGTCGAGGACCGCACGGTCACCGTTCAGCCGGGCATCAACATGCTGAAGCTCTCGCAGGAGCTGCAGCCTCTCGGCTTCATCTATCCGGACAACCCTGCGTCCTACCCCTGCTCGCTCGTCGGCGGTCGCATCGGCACGAGCGGCTGGTCGCTGATCGGCGGCCGCTTCGGCCACACGCGTGACCTCGTGATCAGCTTCGAGATCGTGCTCCCGACCGGTGAGATCATCCGCGTCGGCGACGGCGGCGGAAGGAAGACGCGCAAGTCGTCGTCGGGCTTCCAGCTCAAGCACCTCTTCATGGGCCACCAGGGGACGCTCGGGATCGTCACCGAGGCGACGCTCGAGCTGGTGAAGCGCCCGGAGGCGGAGTTCTCCGCCTTCTATGCCTACCGCTCCTACGAGGACGCCTGGCGGGCCACCGGCGAGTTCGCTCGCTCGGGCGCCGCGACCCTGGCCGGGGTCGTCCTCTTCGACGAGTGGAAGGTCCGCTACCTCCGCCGCGACGACGAGGCGTACATCCCGCAGCCGGACTGGGTGCAGGCCGTCGTCGCGGTCGCCATGTACGGAAACGACGACGAGGTGAAGGCCTCGGCGAAGCGCATGCTCCGGATCGGCAAGGCTTCGGGCGGCGAGTACCTCGGCGACGAGATCTCGCAGGGCGACTGGGCCTCGCGGCACGACCGCTACGCGACGCCGCAGCACGGCCGCACCCGCGACGGGCAGGTCGCCCTCATGAGCTGGCACTGCGAGGACGCGGCGATCCTCTACTCCCAGCTCCCGGCCGTCCGCGAGAAGTGGCACGCCGTCGCCGCGAGCCTGCGCGAGCGGTTCGACATGTTCGACGACTGGGGCATGTTCGCGTACACGAACGGGGCCTTCAAATCGTGGGGCGACTACCTCACCGAGATCGACATCGGCATCTGGGAGATGAAGTGGGACGACGAGAGCTGGGCCGCCTGGGTGGACGCCAAGCGCGAGATCGCCCGCATCGCCATCGAGCACGGCGGCTCCATCTCCGCCTGCCACGGCTCCTGCCGCGAGGGCGAGGTCGACCTCGTCCCGCTCGAGCTGGGCGGCGGCTTCGAGGTCATGAAGCAGATCAAACGGACGCTCGACCCTAACAACATCATGAATCCGGGCAAGTACCTGCTCGACGAGGCCTACGAGGAGGTGGAGCCGTGATCGGCTTCAGGCTCTCCGCGCAGCGGCCCCCGGAGGCGAAGCGCATCAAGGAGGACGTCGTCATGCGCTTCGACCACATCTACGAGGTCGACCCGGCGCTCATGACGGAGCACACCCCGCAGCAGGACATTCCCGCCTGGGACACGCTCCGGATCGTCGAGAGCCGCTGGGAGCACCTGGCATGGATGCACGACCACTTCGCCGACTCCGTCGTCTCCGGCGAAGAGCTGCTCAAGGAAATCGAGGCCGAGGAGGGCGCACAGCCATGAAGTTCAGCTACACGACGCTGCTCGACTACCCGCTCGCCGACTCGCTGGAGCACATCAAGAAGGCCGACGAGCTGGGCTACTACGCGTGCTACGCGGCCGACGAGACCTGGCACAAGGATCTCTGGCTCCTCTACGCGGCGGCGGCGGACAAGACGAAGAACGTTCGTTTCGGGCCCAACCTCTCGAGCGTCTACCTCCGCGAACCGACGCTCATCTGCCAGGCGCTCGCCACCCTCGACGAGCTCACCGGCGGCCGCGCGGAAGGCGTGATCTCCTGCGGCAACTTCGGGATGCTCTCGCAGTACGGCGTCGACTGGAAGACGATCAAGCCCTTCTCCCGGGTCAAGGAGGCGCACGAGGTCATGCGCACCTTCCTCGACGAGGGCGTGATCACGTACGAGGGCGAGTTCCATCGCTATGCCGGGCTCTTCACCTTCGCGCGGCCCGTGCAGGAGCACCTTCCCCTCTACATCGGCGCCATGCGCGGCCCCAAGTCGATGCAGCTGGCCGGCGAGGTCTCGGACGGCGTCCACAGCGCCCTCGGGTACAACAAGGCCTGGTACGACTACGTCGTCGAGAACGTGAAGATCGGCGCCGAGCGAGCCGGCCGCGACTGGACGACGCTCGACATCGGCGCCTGGTGCGTCGTCACCTGCGGGCCCGACTCGGAGAAGGCGAAGACCGCCGCGCGCGCCATCGTCACGTTCTACCTCTCCTCCCAGCCGGACGAGCAGTTCGAGGCGCACGGCATCGACCCCGACGAGGTGAAGGCGATCGTCGAGATCCTTGGCAAGGGCGAGCTCGACAAGGCCTACGAGATGACCACGCCCGAGATCGCCGAGAAGCTCTCGATCGCCGGCACGCCGGAGGAGTGCACCGCGCGGATCAAGGAGATCGAGTCGGCCGGCGTCAACCACATGATCCTTTGCATCACCGACCCCTACATCCTGAAGCTGTTCGCTCAGAGGGACGTCGACGTCCCCGACGTTCAGGGGCAGCTCCAGCTCATCGCCGACGAGGTGATGCCCGCCTTCAGCACCGCGGGGGTGGCAAGCTAGGAGCAGCCATGGCCGTCACGAGCGAGCAGACTCTGACCGAGGAGCAGCGCGCGACGTTCTGGGCGCTGGCGGACGTCCTCATCCCGGCCACGGACGCGATGCCCGCGGCCAGCGAGGCCGGGTCGGCGGACAAATGGCTCGACCGGGCTCTCGCGGCCCGGCCCGATCTCGTCGGGCCCCTGGAGGCCGCGCTCGACGCCGCGGCCGGACGCGACGCGAAGGCCGAGGCGCGCCGCCTGCACGCCGAGGATCCTGACGGCTTCTCGGCGCTCGCCCAGATCGCCTCGGGCGGCTACTACATGAACCTCAAGGTCCGGAAGCGGATCGGCTACCCCGGGCAGGGCAAGCGACCGCCCTTCTCGGACGAGGCCGAGTACGACCTCCGCGACGGGCTGCTCGACCGGGTCTTCGAACGCGGGCCGATCAACACCACCCAGGCGCCGCGGCCCGACCCGGTCGAGCCCGCGGCTCCGCTCTCCTTCTCGATCTCCGGCAACGGCGACAAGGCCGATATCGTCGTCATCGGAGCCGGGGCCGGCGGCTCGGTCGCGGCCCGCCACCTCGCGGAGGCGGGGTTCAAGGTCGTCTGCCTCGAGCAGGGCGGCTGGGAGAACGCCTCCGACTTCCCGGGCGACAAGCTCGAATGGGAGCTGGTCGCCGATGCGCAGTTCAGCCCCAACCCGAACACGCGGCAGCACCCGGCCGACTACCCGCTCGAGGTGTCCGGGTCTCCGATCACACCCGTGATGTACAACGCCGTCGGCGGGAGCACAGTGCACTTCTGCGCCCAATGGGTGCGGCTCCGCCCGCAGGACTACAAGCTCCGGACGCTGCACGGGATCGCCGACGACTGGCCCATCTCCTACGAGGAGATGAAGCCGTACTACGAGCAGATCGACCAGGAGATGCAGATCTCGGGCATGAGCGGCGACCCCAACTACCCGCCCGGCCCGCCTCCGCTCTTGCCCCCGCTCCCGATCGGCGCGATCGGGCGCCGCGCGGCCGAGGGCATGAACGAGCTCAACTGGCACTGGTGGCCGGCCGCGCACGCGATCCGCTCGGAGGAGGTCGACAATCTCGCCGCCTGCGAGCGCACGGGGACGTGCATGTGGGGCTGCCCGAAGGGCGCGAAGAGCTCGACCGACACCACCATGTGGCCCCAGGCTCTCGCGCACGGCGCGAAGCTCGTCACGGGCGCCCGCGTCCGCGAGATCACGACGAACGGGAACGGCCTCGCCACCGGCGCAATCTACGTCGACCGCGACGGGCAGGAGCAGCGGCAGGAGGCCGACGTCGTGATCGTCGCGGGCAACGGCGTCGGCACGGCGCGCCTGCTCCTCCTCTCGGGCGGCGAGGACGGGCTCGCCAACTCGTCTGGGCTCGTGGGCAAGCGGCTCATGCTCCACCCGTACATGAGCGTCCTCGGGATCTACGAGGACGACCTGGAGGGCTGGCTTGGGCCCTGGGGGACGCAGCTCCTCTCCCTCGAGTTCGCCGACCACGACGAGTCCCGCGGCTTCCCGCTGGGCGCGCAGTGGGACGTGATGCCGCTCGGCGGTCCCCTGTTCAGCCTCTTCCGCTACGACGAGCTGCCCTTCGACGAGCGCTGGGGGGCGGCCGTCCACGACCTGACGTCCTCGACCCTCGGGCACGCGTTCGACTGGGGCGTCGGCATCGAGGACCTGCCGCACGAGTCGAACACGGTCACGCTCGACAGGGAGCTGACCGACTCCGACGGGATCCCCGCGCCGAAGATCACGTTCACGATCGACGACGAGATGCGGGCGAACCTCGACTTCCAGCTCGCCCGCGCGCAGGAGGCCCACGAGGCGGCCGGCGCGGTCAAGACCATCGTCGCCGACTGGTCGCAGTGGGGCTGGCACCTGCTGGGGACGACGAGGATGGGTGACGATCCGGCGACGTCGGTGGTCGACCGCTGGTGCGCGGCGCACGACGTCCCCAACCTCTACGTGCTCGACGGCGCCGCCTTCCCCACCTCGGGCCCGATGGCCCCGACGTCCACGATCTGCGCCAACTCGCTCCGTTGCACCGAGCGCCTGATCGAGCGTGCTCGGCTGCAGGCTGTGCCCGCATAGCTCTTGTGCCCTCTCGTGTGGTCGGCCTAGCGTGGCGACAACCGGTGAACAGAGAGGCGATGACGCAGGCGGAGCGTTCTCCTTCGAGCCGATGAGTCAGGCACAGGCGGAGGAAATTGCCCGTTGGCACTACCCCGATCCCTACTCGTTCTACGACTGGGAGAAGGATTCGGGCGATCTCGCGGAGCTGCTGGACCCGGCGTTGCGTGGTGGCGCTTACTACGCAGTCCAGGGCCGGGAGGAGCAACTGCTCGGCTACTTCTCCTTCCGAAGGCGAGACCATCGGGTGCTCCAGATCGGCCTGGGCCTACGACCGGAGCGCACAGGACAGGGCCTCGGAAGCGCCTTTCTTCAGGCCGGACTCGAGTACGCGCGCTCCCGCTTCGAGCCGGCGGAGTTTGTTCTCTCGGTAGCCACGTTCAACCGGCGCGCGATCGCGGTGTACGAACGGGCCGGCTTTGCTCCCGTCCGGGTCTTCATGCATTCGACGAACGACCGCGACTGGGAGTTCGTCGAGATGCGGCGGCCCGCTTAGCGACGGAGCCCTAGTCGCCCAGGTCGAACGTGATCTGCTTCGTCTCCGTGAGGGCGTCGAGCATCCAGCCCGCGAGCTCCCGCCCGCGCCCGACTTCTTCGCGCCGCCGAACGGGGCGAGCTGGTCCCAGTAGTTCGTCGTCTCGTTGATGTGGACGGTGCCGTGGCGGAGCTCCTCCGCGGCGTGCCAGGCATCGTGGAGCGAGCGCGTGAAGACCGACGCGGTGAGGCCGTAGTCCGTCTCGTTGGCGATCTCGAGCGCCTCGTCGAGCGAGGAAAAGGTAATGATCGGCGCCACAGGGCCGAAGGTCTCTTCCCGCGCGATCCGCATGTCGCTCGTGACTCCGTCGATGATCGTCGGCTCGTAGAACTGGCCCTCGTGGCCGCCGCCGAGAACGATGCGCGCGCCCTTGGTGATCGCGTCGTCAACGTGCTCCTGCGTCCGCGCCAGCACCTCGGGCGTGCAGAGCGGACCCATGTCTGTCTCCTCGTCGAGCGGGTCGCCGACGCGGAGCGCCTTCGTCCGCTCGCTGAGCGCCTCGACAAACGCGTCCTTCACGGACTCGTGCACGAGGATGCGCTCGGCGGCCGTGCAGCACTGCCCGGCCAGGTAGAAGCAGCCGACGATGGCGGCGTCGGCGGCCTTCTCGAGGTTCGCGTCCGCGAGCACGATCTGCGGGCCGTTGCCCCCGAGCTCGAGCACGCGGCTCTTGAGCGCCGCGTCGCGGGCCACCTGTTCGCCGGTGCGGGAGGAGCCGGTGAAGACGACGGCGCCGACGTCAGGATGGCGGACGAGCGCGGCGCCCACCTCGCCGCGGCCGTGCACGACGTTGAGCGTCCCGGCCGGGAAGCCGGCGTCGTGGATGACCTCGGCGAACATGTTGGCGCAAAGCGGAGCGTGCTCGGACGGCTTCCAGACGGCCGTGCAGCCGACCGCCAGGCCGTACACGATCGGGATCCCGGCGATGTCCACCGGGAAGTTCCACGGCGTGACCGCTGCGACGACCCCGACGGGCTCCTGCACGACGACGATCCGCTTGTCGTTCGTGCGCTCCTGCGTCGACGGAAGGACCTTGCCCGCGTAGCGCAGAACGTCCTCGGACGCGCGCCGGAAATGGTCGGCCGTGTAGTCGACCATCTCCTCACGCGACTCGCGAATCGTCTTGCCGACCTCGCGCGTGATCATCTCGGCGATCTCGTCGGAGCGCTCCATGCAGATCGCGAACGCCGCCCGGCAGAGCTCGACGCGCTCGAGCAGCGAGACCTTGCGCCACGTTCGGAACGCCTCGACGGCGGCCTGCACCGCCGCCTCGATCTGGGCAGGCGACGAGGCGGCGACCGTCCCCAGACGCTCGCCGGTCGCTGGGCTCGTGACCTCGATCTCCTCACCGTCACCGGGGATCCACTCGCCGCCGATGTAGGCGTCCTGACGAGTTGCTATCGCCATTTCCTCTCCTTCCGTACAGTCGAAAACAGTCTCGCATGTCCTTACGGCCATTGAAGTCCCAACGGCCGAGTGTTAGCGTCGCGCATCCCATGACGGCGATGTGCCGAACGCGGCAAGCAACGCATGGAACCGGGAAGTCCGACGTGACGATTAGAGTCGCGGACCGGCTAGGGCGTCTCTCGAACCAGAGGAGGGTGCATGGCTGAAGTTGCAGTAGACGAACGACGTCTCCTCAAGACGATTCGGTGGTGGGACGGCTTCGTCATCGGTCTCGCCAACCCGGGCTTCCTGCTGATCGGCCTGTGGGGGTCGATCATCGCGCTCGGGGGCCAAGTGGCCATCATCCTCTGGGTCGTCTCGGCCATCATCGGCGCGCTCCAGGCCTACATCTACTGCGAGCCCGCCGCCATGTTCCCTGACAAGCCAGGCGGCCTGTCGGTCTACGCACGGGAGGGCTGGCGTAAGCACTTCTCGTTCGCCGGGCCGATCGCGGTGTTCGGCTACTGGTTCGCCTGGTCGAGCGTGCTGGCGATCTACGGGAGCCTGATCGGTTACCTGCTCATCGCCGAGTTTGGAGGCGACGGCTACTTCGCGACGACGACCTGGGATCCGCCGCTGATCGTGCCCCTCGGCTGGCCGCAGCTGATCGGCGTCATGTGCATCGTGCTCTGCTGGATCTTCAACGTCCGCGGCATGCGGCCCGCCGTCGGGCTCAGCTATGTCGTCGGCGCCCTGATGGTGATTCCGATCCTCGTCATCGCGATCGGCGCCTTCCTCACCGGCGACTTCTCGAACCACGAGATCAACTCGAACTTCGTCTCGGCGAACGTCGAGTTCTACGGCGACTCGCCGACCGGGTTCAACCAGTTCGTGATGATCATGGTCTGGCTGTACATCCTCGGCTGGTCGACATACGGGCCGGAATCGGGAGCGACGTTCGCACCCGAGTACAAGGACACGGCCAACGACACGCGAAAGGCGCTCGCCTCGGTGGGCGCGCTCAACGTCGTCCTGGCCTTCCTGCTTCCCATCGCCGTGCTCGGGACGATCGGCTACGGCGCCCTCTTCGGCGACCTGACAGGTGTCGTCTGGCTGACCGACGTCGTCAACTCGATTGCCGGCGAGAGCTTCGGGAAGTTCCTCGTCGTCTGTCTCTGCGCCGGCCTGCTTCTCTCCATGAACACGGCCACGATGGACGGATCGCGCGCGCTCTACGCGCTCTCCGAGGAGAAGATGACGATCAAGCAGCTCGGCGTCCTCAACAAGCACAACGTCCCGGGGCGCGCGATGACGGTGGACATGCTGCTGAACATCTTCCTGCTCCTCTACTTCGGGAACATCTACTTCATCCTCGCGGCGGGCAATCTCGGATACATGCTCTCGCACGTGCTCGCGCTCTCAGGGCTGTTGCTCCTGCGCCGAGACAGGCCCAACTGGCCGCGTCCGATCAAGCTCGCGAAGATGTGGATGGTGGCCGCCGGGGTGTTCTGCTTCGCGAACCTGATGTTCATCGTCTTCGGCCTCTACGGGCTCAAGTACACGGGCTACGGCTTCGACTACCTGAGCGACGAGTACGCCGCGTTCCTCGCGGGCGAGGGCCCGGTGCCCAGCCCGACGGCGAGGGTCCCGGAGATCGTCGCCGTAGGCGTCGGAGTGTTGGTGGCCGGCGTCCTCGGGTACATCATCGCCCAGCGCCAGTGGGGCAAGTCGGTGCACTGGACCGACCCGAGTGACGAGCAGCCGACGCAGGAGGCGATCGACGGCGCAGCCGCCCTCGCCGCCCGCGCCCGCTAGACGAAACGCCAAATCGAGCTCGGAAGGGCGGGGAAACCCGCCCTTCCTGCGTCCGAGGGCTAGAATCGGCCGGAGAGACGCGTGGCGATTCCAATCACCGTCCGGTGCGAGTGCGGCGAGACGCATCCAGCGAAGCTCGGGGAGACGGTCAAGTGTTCGTGCGGCCGCAGCTACGACACCTCGCAGCTTCCGGGCGACCGCTTCGCCCAGGCGCGCGAGCACCAGGCCAAAGCGAAGCTCTACGTGCGCGTCGGCTTCGTCTTCATCGCCGGCGTCACCCTGACCGCCCTCTTCGTCTGGGGCATCTGGGGCGCGGCGATCGCGGGCCCGATGGCGGCCGTCCTCTGGTTCTGGTTCATCCGGCGCTGGTTCATGCGGAAGTTCGTGCCGTCCCCGGGCGAGTTGCCCACGCTCGAGCTCGAGGCATCCGGCGAATGACGCGGGGGACGCTCGACCGAGCGGCGCCGCCGCGTCCGGCGGCGGTAGGGCGGCGAGTCAGGCCCGTCATGCTCCTGACGCTCAACGTCGAGCTGGAGGAGCCCGCGATCGCATTCGCGATCGAGACGGCGGCGCAGACCGGGGCCGAGCTGTACATCTGCGACGCCATCGCGCTCGAGTACCGCCCCTACGGCGGGCACGTGGCACGCCAGTACGCCGAGCAGATGAACCGCAAGCATCTCGACGCGGTCGCGCGCCGGGCCCGCGAGCTGGGCGTCACGACGACCCAGCTCGCCTTCCACAACCCGAAGCCCGTCAAGGCCGCGCTCGAGGTCGCCCGCACGGAGCGGATCGGCCTGCTCGTCTTCGGTGCGAACCGGAGGGAGCTCGGGAAGCGCTTCTTCCGCAAGGCCGTGAAGCGGATCCGCGAGAACCCGCCCTGCCTCGTCTGGGTCGGCGAAGACTAGTACGCAACGGCTGCGGCTTGAAGGCCGCCGCGACCGCTGGAAGAATGCCAGTTCCCCGGTGCTGCCCTAGAGGAGGTACGCGAGATGGCGCGCGACCCCAAGCACGACATCCTCTTCGAGCCGATCCAGATCGGCCCGAAGACGATGAAGAACCGCTTCTACCAGATCCCGCACTGCAACGGCTTCGGCTCCGAGAAGCCGCTGAGCCAGGCGCATTTCCGCGCCATGAAGGCCGAGGGCGGCTACGCGGCCGTCTGCACGGAGTACTGCTCCATCCATCCCGAGAGCGACGACACGCACCGCGTCTCAGCGCGCCTCTGGGACGACGACGACATCAAGAACCTCTCGCTCATGTGCGACATGCTGCACGAGCACGGGGCGCTGGCCGCCGCCGAGCTCTGGTACGGCGGCCCGCACGCGCCCTGCATGGAGTCGCGCTGCGTCCCGCGCGCGCCCTCGCAGATCCCGAGCGACTTTGAGTTCCTCACCTACCCGAAGGAGATGGACAAGGACGACATCCGGGAGGTCCAGGGCTTCTACGTCGAGGCGGCCAAGCGGGCGCGCGAAGCGGGCTTCGACATCGTCTACGTCTACGGCTCGCACTCGTACCTCCCGCAGCAGTTCCTGACGCCCTACTACAACCGGCGCACGGACGAGTACGGCGGCTCCTTCGAGAACCGCGCGCGCTTCTGGCGCGAGACGATCGAGCAGGTGCGCGACGCTGTCGGCGACGACTGCGCGATCTGCGTTCGCATGTCCACGGACATGTTCATGGGCGACGCCGGCACGCAGCTCGAGCGCGACTGCATCCCCTTCGTCGAGCTCTGCGACGAGATCGTCGACGTCTGGGACATCAACGTCTCCGGCATCGCCGAATGGGGCGAGGACGCGACGCCGTCGCGCTTCTACGAGTCGGGCCGCCAGCTCCCCTGGCAAGCGGCGATCAAGGCCGTCGCGAAGAAGCCGGTTCTCGGCGTCGGACGCTTCACGAATCCCGACGTGATGGTCGACGCGATCAACTCCGGGAAGCTGGACATCATCGCAACCTGCCGCCCGTCAATCTCCGACCCCTGGCTCCCGCGCAAGATCGACGAGGGGCGCCTCGACGACATCCGCGAGTGCATCGGCTGCAACATCTGTATCTCGCGCTGGGAAATCGGCGGGCCGCCGCTCATCTGCACGCAGAACGCGACCGCAGGCGAGGAGTACCGGCGCGGCTGGCATCCCGAGCGCTTCGAGCCTGCGAAGAACGCCGACAACGACGTGCTCGTCGTCGGCGCCGGACCGGCCGGAATGGAGTGCGCGATGGTGCTCGGCAAGCGCGGCATGCGCCGCGTCCATCTCGTCGAGGCCGGCGACGACATGGGTGGGGGGATGCGCTGGATCCCGCAGCTCCCCGGCCTGGGCGAATGGGCCCGCGTCGTCAACTACCGCAAGATCCAGATCGACAAGCTCAAGAACGTCGAGTTCATCCCGAACACCCCGCTCGACGCACAGGGCGTCAAGGACTACGGCGCGGAGATCGTGGTCGTCGCGACGGGTGCGTACTGGGCGACGGACGGGCTCAACGGCTGCACGCACGACACGATTCCGGGCGCCGACGCCGGCCTCCCGTGGCAGCTCACTCCCGAGCAGATCATGTTCGAGGGCAAGGAGGTGCCCGGCGAGCGCGTCCTGATCCTGGACAACGACGGCTACTTCATGGGCGTCTCCCTCGCCGAGAAGCTCGCGCGGGACGGGAAGAAGGTCACTCTGATGACCCACCTCGGCAACATCGGGCCCTACCTGCACTTCACGCTCGAGGCGCCGAACCAGCATCGGATCCTCCACAAGCTCGGCGTCGAGATCGTCACCTACCACATGCCCACGAAGTTCGAGGAAGGACGCGTCCTCGCCAGCCACGTCTATGACGAGGAAGGCCACGAGCACGAGTTCGCCGCCGACGCGGTCGTGCTCGTGACGCAACGTCGCTCGAACGAGGCGCTCTTCCGCGAGCTGAAGGACTCGGTGGGCATCGACGCCCTCGTGGCCGAAGGCATCACCGGCTTCTACCGGATCGGAGACTGCGAGGCGCCGCGACTCACCGCCGACGCCGTCTTCTCCGGTCACCGGCTGGCCCGGGAGATCGACACCGACAACCCGGAGGTGCCGCTGCCGTTCAAGCGTGAGCGGAGAGTCGTCGAGCGCGAGGCGGTCCTTGCGTAGAGCAGCATGAAGGTCGTCGTCTGCGTCAAGCAGGTCGGTGCGCTCGGGGACGAGGTCGAGTTCACGGACGACGAGCGCGACGTCGACCCCGACTACCTCGACTTCGCCCTCAACGAGTGGGACTCGTACGCCACCGAGGAGGCGCTGCGCCTCCGCGAGGCCGCCGGGGAAGGCGAGGTCGTCGCCCTCACGGTCGGCGACGAGGACTCCGAGGATGCCATGCGCCGGGCGCTCGCCATGGGGGCCGACCGCGGCATCCGAGTGTGGTCGGATGACCTGGGCGGGGCCGACCCGATCACCGTCGCGCGCGCGCTCGCCGAGGTCGTGCGGGCGGAGAGCCCCGACCTCGTCCTCTGCGGCGTGCAGTCGAGCGACGCCGCGCAGGCGGCGACGGGTACCGCGCTGGCCGAGGCTCCTCGACCTCCCGCGGGTCGCGGTCGTCACGAAGCTGGAGCCGGGAAACGGGACGGCGACGGCCCACCGCGAGCTCGAGGGCGGTCTGGTGGACGTCGTCGAGGTCGACACGCCCGCCGTGCTCACGATCCAGACCGGGATCAACGAGCCCCGCTACGCGACGCTCCGGGCGATCAAGCAAGCCGAAGAGAAGGAGATCGAGGTGCGCGAGCCGGGCGACCTGGGGACGCCCGCGGCCCGCGTGCGTCGGATGTTCGTGCCGCCGAAGGGCGAGGGCGCCGAGATCCTGAACGGCGACCCCGCCGCCATCGCCGGCCGGATCAAGGAGATCGTCACGGAGCGGATGCAGGCGTGAGGCGGGCTTCTGATACACGCGCCATCTGTTGGGGCACCCCGGCCCACCACCCGCTGCGAGCCTATCGAGCAACTCCGCACCGGTGGGGCGCAGATCGCGTCGAGAGTGTGACGGAGCGTGACGGATGAAGACCCTCGTCGTCGCCGAGCACGTCCGCGGCGAGCTTCGCCCGATCACCCTTGAGCTTATCGCGGCGGCGAGGAGCCTCGGCGGACCTGTCGAGGTGGCGGTGATCGCGACCGACCCCTCGGAGTTCGCGGACGCCGTCAACGTGGAGGGCGTCGACGAGATCCTCGCCGTCAAGGTCGGCAGCGAGGAGTTCGAGAACGACGTCTACCAGCAGGCGGTCGAGCAGCTGATCGCGGAGCGCAGCCCGGAGGTGGTGCTGCTCGGCTTCACGGTCAACTCGATGGGCTACGGCCCTGCGCTCGCCGCCAAGCTCGGCAGCGGATTCGCATCCGACGTGCTCGCCGTACGCGACGAGGGCGGCGAGCTCGTCGCGGAGCGGTCGTTCTACGGCGCGAAGGTGAACGGCGAGATCGACTTCCCCGGACACGACCGAGTCGTCCTCCTGCTGCGCGCGACGGCCTGGCAACCGGCAGAGGGCGCCGGCTCCGCGACGGTCACCGAGGTGAGCGTCGAGCCTGCCGCCTCACGGGCGCGCCACACCGGCTGGGTGGAGGTGCAGGCCGGCGACGTCGACATCACGACGTCCGCCTTCCTCCTCTCCGTCGGCCGCGGGATCGGCGACAAGGAGAATCTGGAGCAGTTCGAGGAGCTCGCGGACGCGATGGGCGCCACGCTCTCGTGCTCGCGCCCGCTCGTGGACGCGGGGTGGATGCCGAGCGCTCGCCAGGTCGGGCAGTCCGGGAAGACAGTGAAGACGAGGGTCTACCTCGCCCTCGGGATCTCGGGCGCCGTGCAGCACCTGGCGGGCATGAAGACGTGCGGCACGATCATCGCCGTCAACACCGATCCTGAGGCCGCGATCTTCAACGTCGCGCACTACGGCGCTGTGGCGGACCTCTTCGAGGTCGCAGAGGAGCTCGAGAAGCTGTATTGATGCCCGTCCTCCTGGGCGCCGAGGAGACGCGCGAGACCTTCGCGGGCCTCGAGACCTGGCAGATCGTCCTCTGGTACGTCCTCATCGCCGTCTCGGTGGCGATCTTCCTCGTGGGCGTCGGGAGACTCGTCCTGAAGTACCGTCGCGGGCGCACCGCTGCGCCGGTCGGCAACGTGGTGGAGCGTGCCGTCCGGACGACGAAGGTCGTCGCCACGCACGCGTGGATCCGCCGTCGCGACCCGCTGTCGGGGCTCGGGCACCTGCTCGTCTTCTACGGCTTCGTCGTCCTCTTCATCGGGACGGGGATCCTGGCCTTCCAGGACGACTTTGCCGAGCCCGTCCTCGGCTGGTTCTTCTGGCAAGGCTGGTTCTACCTCGCTTACTCGCTCTTCCTGGACGTCTTCGGCTTCGCGCTGATCGTCGGCCTGAGCGTCTTCGCCATCAAGCGCGGCGTGCTCCGGCCGTTTCGCCTCTCCTACTGGCGCCCCGTCGAGCCCGCTCCGGCCCTCGCCGACGAGGCGAAGCGCTACCGGCTCGGCGACTGGGTCTTCCTCGGGAGCCTCCTCTTCCTCGCGCTCACCGGCTTCCTGCTCGAGTCCTTCCGGATCGCTGCGGACGACCCGAGCTTCGAGGTGTGGGCGCCGTTCGGCTGGCTCGTCGGGCAGGCGTTCATCGCGATCGGGCTCGACGACGGCGCCGCCGACTCCGCGCGAGCGGTGACGTGGTGGGTGCATGGCGTCTTCGCCCTCTTCTGGGTCTCCTCGATCCCGTTCACGAAGGCTGTGCACATGCTCGCGGGGCCCGCCGGCGTCGCCGCCAAGGACGACCGCGCCGGCAACACGCTCCCGCCGCTGCCGGCGAATGCCAAGCCCGAGGAGGTCGGCTACGCGACCATCGACGCGCTTGCGCCCAAGCACCTGCTCGATCTGGATGCGTGCACGAAGTGCGGCAAGTGCCATGAGGCGTGTCCCGCGACCGCGAGCGGCTATCCGCTCTCGCCGCGTGACCTCGTCCTCGACCTTCGGGAGGTGGCCGAGGGCTCGATGGGAAACCGCGCTGCGCTTGGCATCGCGCCCCGTTTCCCGGAGCACGCTGAGATCCTCGGGACGATCAAGCCCGACACCCTCTGGTCGTGCATGCAGTGCATGGCCTGCGTCGAGATCTGCCCGGTCGGCATCGAGCACGTCCCGATCATCAACCAGATGCGCCGCGCCCTCGTCGAGCGAGGCGAGATGGACGGGCAGCTGCAGCAGACGCTGGAGACGATCTACACCTCCGGCAACTCCTTCGGCGAGGCCAAGCGCAAGCGCGGCCGCTGGGCCAAGGACCTTGACTTCGAGGTGAAGGACGCTCGCAAGGAGCGGGCCGAGCTCCTCTGGTTTGTGGGGGACTACGCCTCGTTCGATCCTCGCAACCAGCGCATCAGTCAGGCGCTGGCACGTGTCCTCCGCCACGCGGGCGTCGACTTCGGGATCCTCTACGACGGCGAGCGAACGGCCGGGAACGACGTGCGGCGGGCGGGCGAAGAGGGCCTCTGGTCCTCGCTCGCCGAGGAGAACGTCGCGACGATCTCGGCCTGCCGCTTCGACCGGATCCTCACCTCCGACCCCCACACGTTCAACACGCTCAAGAACGAGTACCCGCAGCTGGGCGGGGACTGGTCCGTCGTCCACCACTCACAGCTCCTCCTCGAGCTTCTGGAGTCGGGGCGCTTGCGCCCGCGCAAGGGCCTCGGCTACCGCGTCACCTACCACGACCCCTGCACGCTCGGGCGCTACAACGGCGTCTACGAAGAACCACGGCAAGTATTGGCGTCCCTCGGCTGCGAGCTGGTCGAGATGCCGCGCAACCGCGACAACTCCTTCTGCTGCGGGGCGGGCGGCGGGCGGATCTGGATGAAGGAGCTGAAGTCCGATGACGCCCAGCGACCGAGCGAGAGCCGAATCGACGAGGCGGTCGAGCTCGAGGCGATCGACTACTTCGTCGTCGCCTGCCCCAAGGACGTAACCATGTACGAGGACGCGATCAAGACGTCCGGCCACCAGGGCGAGCTCGAGCTGCGCGAGCTGTCGGAGCTCGTGCTCGAGTCGCTGACATCGGGTCGCAACGGAAAGGAGAGCTCGTGAGCAAGGAGACCGCGTTCTACCCGCGCCTGCAGGCGTTGACCGACGAGTGGATGGACCTCTTCGGCTACTGGGCGCCGACCGTCGTGACCGACACCGAAGAGGAGTACCGGGCGGTTCGCGAGACGGCCGGGCTGATGGACTTCACGATGCTCCGCAAGGTCGACCTCGACGGCCCGGGCGCGCTCGAGCTCGTCAACTCGATCGTCACGCGGGACGTCTCGAAGCTCACCCCCGGCCGCATCGCCTACGGCGCGCTCGCGGACGACGACGGGAAGATGGTCGACGACTGCACGACGATGATGCGGGCCCACGACCACGTCCGATTCTGCGGGGCGAACGACCGTGACTACGAGATCTTCAGCGCGGCGGCGGTGGGCTCGGACATCCAGGTGCGCGAGCACACCGACGCCACGCCTCATCTCTGTCTCCAGGGACCCAGCAGCCGCGAGATCCTCCAGGGCCTGACGAGCTCCGACCTCTCGAATGCCGCATTCCCCTACTACACCTTCCGCGAGGACGTCGAGATCGCCGGCATTCCCGTGTTCATGACGAGACTCGGGTACACGGCCGAGCTCGGCTACGAGCTCTGGGTCGACCGCGACAGGGCGTTCGACCTCTGGGACGCGCTGCTCGCGGCCGGGGAACCGCAGGGCATGAAGCTGATCGGCATGATCGCGCTCGACCTCTTCCGCATCGAGGGCGGCTTCATCATCGGCGGGATCGAGTACGACGCGACCGTCTCGCCATACGAGTGCGGCCTCGGCTGGTCGGTTGACCTGCCGAAGGGCGAGTTCCAGGGGAGGCAGGCTCTGGCGCGCGACGAGCAGACGACCCAGCTGCGGCTGACGAGCGTCGTGTTAGAGAGCGGCGGTGACGAGGCAAGTGGCGCGCCGCTCTGGGTGGGCGACGAGGAGGTCGGGCTCGTGACGCAGGCGGTCGTCTCGCCGTTCCTCGGCGACCGCACTCTCGGACTCGCCAAGATCCGCAAGGATCTGAAGGACCCCGGGCAGAACGTCGTCGCACAGGTCGGCGACGAGCAGGTCGCCGGCGAGATCGTCAGCCACCCGGTCTACGACCCGCAGCGGACGCGGGCCCGGGAGAGCTGACCCGCCCGAGCGTGTCTGGCTGGCGCTCTTCGTCGGAGGGGGTTGGCGGGGATCCTGCGGGACGAGCACTGAGCCGGTGATTTGACAAACGCGTCTCTCTTTAGTCAAATGACTAAGTCAACTGACTAGGAGACGCTCATGACCCCAGCAAGTTCGCTCCATTCCTCACCCCAGGAAGCCATACAGGCGCCGCGCGAGGAGTTCCTGTACGTCGCCTGCCTGCACGAGGGCACCGGCGTGGACGCACCCGACTTTCTCGCCGTCGTCGACGCGGCGACGGGCGGGATCATCCACGAGACCCCGATGCCGAACGTGGGCGACGAGCTTCACCACTACGGCTGGAATCGCTGCTCGTCGGCCTGCCACGGGCCGGACCGCTCGCATCTGATCATGCCCGGCTTCCGGTCCTCGCGCGTGCACGTCCTCAACGTCGCCGACGACCCCCGCAAGCCGACGATCGAGAAGGTGATCGAGCCGGAGGAGATGATCGAGAAGACCGGGCTCACACGCCCGCACACCGTCCACTGCATGCCCGGCGACAACGTCGTCATGAGCATGCTCGGCGACGCCGAGGGCAACGCGGCAGGCGGCTTCGCGGTGCTCGACTCGAAGACCTTCGAGATCAAGGGCCGCTGGGAGAACGGCGGTCCCCACCCGCCGATGAACTACGACTTCTGGTACCAGCCGCGCCAGAACGCGCTGATCTCGTCCGAGTTTGGCGAGCCGAACGCGTTCGAGCCCGGCTTTGACCTCGCCGACGTGCAGGCCGGCCGCTACGGACAGCGGCTCCACTTCTGGAACCTGGCGGAGCGGACGCTCGAGCAGACGATCGACCTGGGCGAGCAGGGGCTCGTCCCGCTCGAGATCAGGTTCCTGCACGACCCGGCCGCCGAGGAGGGCTTTGTCGGAGTCGCCCTCTCGAGCAACGTCTGGCGCTTCGCCCGCGACAACGGAAACTGGAAGGCGGCGCCTGTGATCACGACCGACCCGGTCGAGCTCGAGGGCTGGCCTTTCCCGGTCCCCGCGCTGATCACGGACCTCGTGCTCTCGATGGACGACAAGGCGCTCTACTTCTCGAACTGGCTCCACGGCGACCTACGCCGCTATGACGTCTCCGACCCGGCCAATCCGAAGCTGACCGGCCGACTGTGGCTCGGCGGACTGCTCGGGAAGCCGAGCGACGCCGGCCGGGAGCTCAACGGCGGTCCGCAGATGCTGCAGCTCTCGCTCGACGGCAAGCGCCTCTACGTGACGAACTCGCTCTACTCGACCTGGGACAACCAGTTCTATCCTGAGCTGCGCTCGTGGCTGCTCAAGGTGGACATCGGCGAGGACGGCTCCATGGAGGTGGACCGGAACTTCTTCATCGACTTCCACGACCGGCCCGGCGGCCCTGCCCGCGCCCACGAGGTGCGTCTCCAGGGCGGCGACTGCACGACGGAGATCTTCCAGTGATGTTCGCCCACCACTTGGGCGAGCAGGCTCTGCTCGGTGTAGTGGCGGCGGGTGGGACAACCATCGCCACGGGCCTCGTGCTCGTCGGCCGGGCCAAGCTCGACGCGGTGCTGCGGTGGCTGAGACGCAGGTGATCAGGGCGCAGGAGGAGGCGCTCCTCGACGCAGCGGAGCGCCTCCTCCTCGAGCTCGGCTATGCCAAGGTGACGACGAGACGCGTGGCGGCCGAGGCAGGCCTCAACCATGGGCTCGTGCATTACTACTTCGGCTCTATCGAGAACCTGCTCGTCCACGTGCTCGAGCGTTTCACCGAGCGTCTGACGGCGCGCCAGCGGGCGCTCTACGCCGATCCCGAGATCCCGTTCCTCGAGAAGTGGAGGCAGGCGATGCGCTACCTCGTCGGTGAGGACGTCGAGTACGAGAAGGTCTGGCTCGAACTGCAGGCGCTCGCCTGGAATCACCCAGAGCTGCGCGACCGTGTCGCCCAGGTCAATGGGGAGTGGCGCGTCGTGCTCACCGATGCTTTCGCCGAGCCGCGTCGACGCTACGGGATCGAGATGCCGCTCGACGCGCTCGTCTCGCTCGTCATGACGTTCAACGAGGGCATCATCCTCGAGCGAGCGCAGGGAATCACGACAGGGCACCGCGAGCTTCTCGCCTGGATCGACGGCTGGCTCGAGTCGAAGGACGGCGCATGACCACGGCCCAGGCACTGGCGCATACGCGGGCGCAGACCCGCGCCCGCTACCCCGACCAGGAGGGCTACGTCGAGCGCGACGGCGTGCGCGTCTTCTACGAGGTCTACGGGCAGGGCGAGCCCACGATCCTCCTCGGGCCGCCCTGGGCGATCGTGCACTCGCGGATCTGGAAGATGCAGATCCCGTACCTCGCCCGCCACTTCCGGGTCGTTGTCTACGACGGTCGCGGGAACGGCAGGTCGGACCGCCCCGACTCGGCCGCGGCGTACGCCGAGTGGGAGTACTCAGCGGACGCGCTCGCCGTCCTCGACGCGACGGGCACCGCGGAGGCCGTGGCGGTGGGCTTCTCGGCGGGCGGCCAGTGGAAGCTGATCTTGGCCGGCCCGGCATCCCGAGCGCGTCAAGGCGGTGTGCTTCCTGGCGGCTGGCCCAGGGCTCTCGCGCGAGCCGTTTCCCTACGAGGCGTACCCGTTCGACGACGAGCTGGATATCGACGAGGGGTGGGCGAAGGAGAACCGCCACTACTGGCTGCGCGACTGGCCGGGGTACGTCGAGTGGTTCTTCTCGCAGTGCTTTACGGAGCCGCACTCGACGAAGCACATCGAGGATGCGGTCGGTTGGGGGCTCGAAACGACCCCTGAGACCATGCTCTTGACCTACGACGCTCCCGGACTCGACCCGGCCGAGGCTCGCGAGCTCTGCGCACGCCTGAGCTGTCCCGTGCTGGTCGTCCACGGCGACGAGGACGCGATCGTCCCGTACGCCGAGGGCCTCGCGCTCGCCGAGGCGACGGGCGGGCGGCTCGTCACCTTCAGGGGCTCCGGCCACTGCCCACAGGTCCGCGACCCGGTGCGGTTCAACCTGCTCCTGCGGGAGTTCGTGGAGTCGGTCTCGTGAGCCTTCTCGAAGCTCAGCGCGAGCAGACGCGCGCCCGCTACCCGGACGACCAGGGCTACGTCGAGCGCGACGGCGTGCGCGTCTTCTACGAGGTCTACGGCGAGGGCGAGCCCACCGTGTTCCTCCTCCCGACCTGGTCGATCATCCATTCGCGCCACTGGAAGATGCAGATCCCGTACCTGGCCCGCCACTTCCGGGTGCTCGCCTTCGACGGTCGCGGGAACGGGAAGGCCGACCGTCCGCACGGGGTCGCGGCCTACACCGAGCACGAGTTCGCCGCGGACTCGCTCGCCGTGATGGACGCGACCGGGACGGAGTCCGCGGTCGTGGTCGGCCTCTCCTGCGGCGCGCTATGGGGCACGCTGCTCGCGGCCGACCATCCCGAGCGCGTCGCGGGCGCGGTCTTCATCGGCCCGGCCGTACCGCTCGCCCCCGGGCATCCCGAACGCAACGTCCACTCCTTCCAAGATCGCCTCGACACCGACGAGGGCTGGGCGAAATACAACCGCCACTATTGGCTGGAGCACTACGAGGAGTTCCTCGAGTACTTTTTCGGCCGGATCTTCAGCGAGCCCCATTCGACGAAGCAGATCGAGGACTGCGTCGGCTGGGGCCTCGAGATGTCCCCCGAGACGCTGATCGACGCCCAGGACGCCCTGGAGCTCTGCGGCCTCGAGCGCTTCCGAGACGTCTGCGAACGCGTTCGTCGCCCGGTGCTCGTCCTGCACGGCGACGAGGACGCGATCAGGCCTCACGCGCAGGGAGCCGCGCTCGCCGAGGCAACCGGCGGCCGCCTGGTCACTCTCGAAGGCTCCGGCCACTGCCCCCATGTCCGCGACCCGGTGAAGATCAACCTGCTGATCCGCGACTTCGTCGAGTCGCTCGAAAGGAGGGCGTCATGAGCGTCGCAACCTGGACCCGGGGCCGAAGCCGGCGGAGGCGCGCGCTATTCGTCTGCTCCCCGATCGGGCTCGGCCACGCGCAGCGGGACGTTGCGATCGCCCGCGAGCTGCGGGAGCTGCACCCCGACCTCCAGATCGACTGGCTCGCCCAGCACCCGGTGACGGCTGTGCTCGAGGCCGAAGGCGAGCGCGTGCACCCGATGAGCGCCGAGCTGGCGAACGAGTCGGGGCACATGGAGTCCGAGTCCGCCGAGCACGACCTCCACTGCTTCCAGGCCTGGCGGCGGATGGACGAGATCCTGCTCGCCAACTTCATGGTCTTCCACGACGTCGTGCAAGAGGAGAGCTACGACCTCTGGATCGGGGACGAGGCCTGGGAGCTCGACTACTACCTGCACGAGAACCCCGAGGAGAAGCGGGCCGCGTACGTCTGGCTGACCGACTTCGTCGGCTGGCTTCCGATGCCGGACGGCGGCGAGCGCGAGGCGTTCCTGACCGCGGACTACAACGCCGAGATGATCGAGCACATCGCCCGCTTCCCGCGCGTGCGCGACCGGGCGCTCTACGTCGGCAACCCGGACGACGTCGTCGGCGAGGCGTTCGGCCCCGATCTGCCGCAGATTCGGGACTGGACGGAAGAGCACTTCGACTTCGCCGGCTACGTCTCCGGGTTCGACCCGGCTGCGCTCGCCGACCGGGAGAAGCTACGAGCCGAGCTCGGCTACGCGCCGAACGAGCTCGTCTGCATCGTCACCGTCGGCGGCTCAGGGGTCGGCGGCCATCTCCTGCGGCGCGTCGTCGACGCCTTCCCCGAGGCGAAGGAGCTCGTCCCCGAGCTTCGGATGGTCGTCGTCGCGGGGCCGCGGATCGACCCGGCGGCGTTCCCCGAGTCGGACGGCCTCGAAGCGCGCGCCTACGTCCACGACCTCTACCGCCATCTGGCGGCCTGCGACCTCGCGGTCGTCCAGGGCGGGCTGACGACCTCGATGGAGCTGACCGCCAACCGAAGGCCGTTTCTCTACTTCCCGCTTCGCCACCACTTCGAGCAGAACTTCCACGTCCGGCATCGCCTCGAGCGCTACGCCGCCGGACGGGCGATGGACTTCGAGACCGCGACGCCGACCGTGATCGCGGAGGCGATCGCCGAGGAGATTGGCAGGGACGTCGACTACGTGCCGGTCGAGAGCGACGGTGCGGCGAAGGCAGCGGCGAGGATCGCCGAGCTTCTCTGATGACTCCGGACGAAGACGCCATCGTCCGCTGCACGCTCGACTACTTCGAGGGGTGGTTTGACGCGGACCCGGAGCGCATGCACCGCGCGCTGCATCCCGACCTGGCCAAGCGGTCGCCCGGCGCCGACGCGACGCTCGACCAGCTGACCGCTCCCGAGATGATCGAGGCGACGGCCGCGGGCGCCGGTCGAGAGCGGGATCCCGGAGCGCGGCGGATCGACGTCCGCGTCGTCGAGGTTCACGGCGACATCGCGACCGCCCTCGTCGACTCGAACGTCTACCGCGAGTACCTCCACCTCGTCCGCACGGAAGCCGGCTGGAAGATCGTGAACGCCCTCTGGGTCTTCGCCTAGCGAGACGAGCGGGAGTACGGAGCGGTCAGCACGGCCTCGCCGAGGACGTGCCCTTCCATGGTCGCGCGCAGGTCGTCGACGCTCGCGCCGCCGTCGAGGCCGGTTTCCGCGTCGAGGGCGTAGAGCGTGATGACGTAGTCGTGCGTCTCGCCGCCGGGCGGGCACGGCCCGGTGTAGCCGGGCACGTCGGAGCCGTCGTTCGGCCCCTGCTTCAGGCTGATCGCCCCCGAAACCACAGGCCCCGGGGGCACGCCGCGGTCGAGGCCCGTGTAGTCGGCGGGGATCGCGTACGCGACCCAGTGCGTGAAGGTGCCGCCGGGTGCGTCCGGGTCGTCGACGATCAGGGCGAGCTCGACCGTTTCCTCCGGCACGTCTTGCCACGCGAGCGCCGGCGAGTGGTTGTCGCCGTCGCAGGTGTGGCGCGGGTCGATCGGCTCGCCTTCGACGACGTCGACGCCCGTGAAGATGAAGCCCTCCGGCTCGGGCGGGGCCTGCTCCGACGACTCGCCGGGCGGCGCGGCGGCCGTCGTCGACCCGTCGTCCCCTCCGCTGCATGCTGCGAGCAGAAGCGCGAGGGCCAGCGCGGGACCCAGCAGGAGTCGCACGCGAAGATGGTAGTCAGGCCGGCGCGCGGACGCGCAGGACGGCCGCGCCGCGGACGGCGCCGGCCCGCAGCCGCGCCAGCGCCTCGTTCGCCTCCGCGAGGGAGTGCTCCTCGACCTCGGTCCGAACCGGCACCTGCGGCGCGAGCGCCAGCAGCTCCTCCCCGTCGCGGCGCGTCAGATTCGCCACCGAGCGTACGGCGCGCTCGCCCCAGAGGAGCTCGTAGCGGAAGGAGGGGATGTCGCTCATGTGGATCCCTGCGCAGACGACCACGCCTCCCTTGGCGATCGCGGCAAGCGCGGCGGGGACGAGCTCGCCGGCAGGGGCGAAGATGATCGCGGCGTCGAGCTCCTCGGGCGGGCCCGCGGACGGGTCGCCCGCCCATTCGGCGCCGAGCTCTCGCGCGAAGCTCTGGGTGTCCGCGTCGCCGGCGCGCGTGAACGCGAAGATGCGCCGGCCCTCATGGCGGGCGACCTGGGCGACGATGTGCGCACTCGCACCGAAGCCGTAGAGCCCGAGCCGCTCGGCGTCGCCGGAAAGCCGGAGCGCGCGGTATCCGATCAGCCCGGCGCAGAGGAGCGGGGCCGCCTGGAGGTCGTCGTACCCAGGAGGGAGCGGGAAGCAGTAGCGCTCGTCCGCGACGAGAAGCTCGGCGTAGCCGCCGTCCAGGTCGTAGCCGGTGAAGCGGGCGCGGTCGCAGAGGTTCTCGCGCCCGCTCAGGCAGTAACGGCACTCGCCGCACGTCCAGCCCAGCCAGGGGATGCCGACCCTGGCTCCGGCAGCGAAGCGCTCCCCGCCCCCGACGACCCGCCCGACCACCTGATGGCCGAGAACCAGCGGGAGCTTCGGATCGGGCAGCTCCCCGTCGACGACGTGGAGGTCCGTGCGACAGACACCGCACGCGCCCACCTCGACGATGACCTGACCGGGACCGGGCTCGGGCGCCGGCAGCTCGGCCTCCCGGAGAGGCGTCCCCGGGGAGTCGAGCACCATCGCCCTCATCGCGCTACCGGATGGCTTGCTTCCACGCCTCCGCGAGCACTTCGCCGAGGATCCCGACGATCTCGTCGAAGTGGGCCTGCTCGGCGACGAGCGGCGGCGAGATTTGCACGACCGGGTCGCCGCGATCGTCGGCGCGGCAGATGAGGCCCGCCTCGAAGAGGCGCGGAGAGAGGAAGTCGCGGAGGAGCGTCTCGCACTCGTCTTCCGAGAACGTCTCGCGAGTCTCCTTGTCCTTGACCAGCTCGAGCGCGTAGAAGAAGCCGGTTCCGCGGAGGTCGCCGACGATCGGCAGCTCCAGCAGCTGCGCCAACGTGGCGCGAAACGCGTCCTGCTCGGCGGCGACGTGCTCGACGAGCCGCTCGCGCCGCATGATCTCGATGTTCTTGAGGGCGATCGCCGCCTGCACGGGATGGCCGCCGAAGGTGATGCCGTGCATGTACATCGCGTGACCCTGGAGGAACGGCTCCATCACGCGATCGGTCGCGATCACCGCACCGATGGCCGCGTGGGCCGAGGAGAGCCCCTTCGCCGATGTGATCAGGTCGGGCCGGATGTCGTAGCGCTCGGAACCGAACCAGGCGCCGAGGCGGCCGAAGCCGCAGATCACCTCGTCGGCGCAGAGAAGGATCCCGTAGTGGTCGCAGATCTCCCGCACGCCGGCCCAGTAGCCCTCGGGCGGGGTGAACGACCCGCCGGCGTTCTGCACCGGCTCCATGATCACCATGGCGACCGTGTCGGGCCCGGTGTGCTCGATCATGGCCTCGAGCTCGTCGAGGAGGAACGCCGTGAACTCGGTCTCGGTCTCCTCCGGCGGGCGGTGGTAGCGATTCGTGTTGTGGACGTGGAGCGTGTCGGGGACGAGCGGTTCGAACGGCGTCTTCAGGGCAGCGATGCCGTTGATGGAGAGCGCGCCCATGGTCGTCCCGTGGTAGGCGATGCGGCGCGCGATCGCCTTCCAGCGGCGCTCGCCGCGCGCGGCGTGGTACTGGCGCGCGAGCTTCCAGGCCGACTCGACCGCCTCGGAGCCTCCCGAGCAGAAGAAGACACGGTTCAGGTCGCCGGGCGCGACCGAGGCGACCTCCGCGGCCAGCTCGATCGCCCTCGGGTGGGCGTAGCTCCAGTTCGTGTAGAAAGGCAGCTCGCGCAGCTGCGCGGCGGCCGCCTCCCCCACCTCGTCGCCGAAGCTGTAGCCGATGTTGACCGCGAACAGGCCGGCGAGCGCATCCAAATAGCGCTTCCCGTTGATGTCCTCGAGGTAACAGCCGTCGCCGCGAACGATGATCGGCACCTCGCCGTCCGCGTACCCGGACATGCGGGTGAAGTGCAGCCAGAGGTGATCGCGCGCAGCCTTCTGCAGCTCGTCGGCGGAGAGGCCTGTCGCGGGGAGGCTCATGCAGCTCCTTTCGGGGTTCGGCGGTACTGGAGGAGGATGTTGGCCAGCATCAGCACGATGGCGACGCCGAAGATCATCGTGCCGATGACGTTGACCTCGGCCGGGACTCCCCGCTGCGCCTGGCTCCAGACGTAGAGCGGGAACGTCTCCGTCGTGCCCGAGTTGAAGCTCGTGATGACGAAGTCGTCGATCGAAAGGGAGAAGGCGAGGAGCGCCCCGGCGAGGATCCCTGGGCGCGATCAGCGGGAGCGTGATGCGGAAGAAGGTGACGTACTCGTTCGCGCCGAAGTCCATCGCCGCCTCCTCGACGTGGCGGTCGAAGCCGACGAGCCGCGCCCGCACCGTCACGACGACGAAGCTGATGCAGAACATGATGTGGGCGAGCACGATCGTCCAGAACCCGAGCGCCGCCCCGACGTTGAGGAAGAGGGCGAGGAGGGAGGCGCCGAGGACGATCTCGGGCGCGGTCAGGGGGACGAAGATGAGCAGGTTCGTCGCGCCCCGCCCACGGAAGTGGTAGCGGACGAGCGCGAGCGCGATGAGAGTCCCCAGGATGACCGAGACGATGGTGGCGAGCAGCGCGACTTGGATGCTCGTCCAGACCGCGTCGCCGAGGAAGGGCGGGCCGAACGGGTTTCGTCCAGTGCGCGGGGTGAAGCCCTCCCAGGTGTAGTTGAAGCGCCCCGCCGGATCGTTGAAGGAGAAGATGATCACGATCAGGATCGGAAGCATCAGGTAGGCGAGCGCCAGGATCCCGAAGAAGGTGAGCGTGTGCCTGCGAACGAAGGCCCAGGCCCTCGAGACGGGCACTGCCGCTGCGCCGGGGCAGCGGCTGCGGCTCGGCCGCGACGGTCATCCGGCCATCCTCTCCGTGCCGAGCATCGCGGGTGTAGATGACGATCAGGACGAGGATGACCGCCATGAGGATCACCGAGAGCGCCGCCGCCTGGCCGTAGTCGGTGATCTCGAGGAACTTCGACTGGATGACGTTGCCGATCATCGCCTGGTTCGGCGTCCCCAGGAGCTCGGCGTTGATGAAGTCGCCGGCCGCCGGGATGAACGTCAGGAGCGTCCCTGCGATCACCCCCGGCGCCGAGAGTGGCAGCGTGACGCGCAGGAACGCCTTCGTGCTCGAGGCGTAGAGGTCCTTGGCCGCCTCGATCAGGTTCTTGTCGATCTGCTCCAGGCTGACGTAGAGCGGCAGGGCCATGAAGGGCAGGAAGTTGTAGGTGATTCCAGCGATCACGGCGGTCGAGGTGGCGAGCAGCCGGCCGTCGTCCGCAACGAGCCCGAGGGCCTGGAGCGCGTTCGACGACGAAGCCGTCGTCCGAGAGGATGTTCTGCCAGGCGAGCGTCCGGATGAGGTACGTGACGAAGAACGGCGCGATGATGAAGAGGAGCAGCAGGTTCTTCCAACGCCCGCCGCGGAAGGCGATCCAGTACGTGAGCGGATAGGAGATGAGCAGCGCGAGCTACCGTGGCGATCCCCGCGTACTGGAGCGAGCGGAAGAACTGCGTCCTGGTAGGTGCTGATCGCCTCCCTGTAGTTGTCCCAGGCCCAGGTGAACGTGTAGCCGACCTGGACGGTGCCTTCCTGCAGCGACGTGTACCCGAGGTAGTAGAGCGGGACGACGAAGAAGAGGAGCAGGAACGCGATCCCCGGCGCCAGCAGCAGGTACGGCGTCAGCCAGCGGTGGCGGTGGAGGAAGCTCATCCCGCACGCCGGGCAGCGGCTACACGCCGATCACCGCCTGCCACTGTCTCCTGGTACTCGACGTTCTCGATCGCCTCGGCGCTGTACTCGTGTAGATTCTCGAGCAGCTCGGGCGGTCGGGAAGACGAGCGGATTCTCGGCGAACGTCGGGTCGATCTTCTCGATCGCTTCCTTCGTCCCGCTTGACCGGGGTGATGTAGTTCACGTAGGCGGTGACCTCCGCGGCGATCTTCGGGTCGTAGAAGAAGTTCATGAACGTCGACGCCGTGTAGACGTCGCCACCGGTCGGGATCACCATCGTGTCGACCGAGGACATGCCGCCCGCGTCGGGGATCCTGAACTCGAGGTTCGGGTTGTCCGGCTGGAGGATGATGATGTCCCCCGACCAGGCGATCGACGCCCACGCGTCGCCGCTTCGGCGAGCGAGGCCCGTATAGTCGTTCCCGGTGAACTGGCGGATCTGCCCGTCGTCGACGGCCTGCTTGAGCTTTTCGCGACGATCTCTTTGAAGCTGCGGCTCGTCCGGGTTCGCCGGGTCGCCGCCCATCTCGAGGATGAAGAGCGCCGCCGTGTCCTCCATCGAGTCCAGCATCGTGATCTTCCCCTTGAGGGCGGGGTCGAGCAGCTGCTCGACCGACGTGAGCTCGCCTCCGACCTTCTTCGGGTCGTAGCCGAGGCCGGTGATGTAGCTCTGCCAGGGCAGGCTGTAGTCGCGGTTCGGATCCCAGGCCGGGCTCGCGAGCGTGGCCTCGAGGTTGACGATGTTCGGGATCGCACTCTTGTCGAGCTTCTGCAGGTAGCCCAAGCTCAGGAGTCGGGCGGCAGAGCCACGCGGTCGGGACGATGATGTCTCGGTCGATCGACTGGCCGCGCGAGAGCGGGGCCTGGATCTCGCCGAAGAACTCCTCGTTCGAATTGATGTCCTCGAGGTAGTTGACCTTGACCCCGGTCGCCTCGGTGAACTTGTCGAGCGTCGGGAACGAGGTCGCGTCGTCGTTCTGGTCGATGTAGTAGGGCCAGTTCGAGACCGTGATCTCGTCGGCGAGCACCTGCTCGACGGTCGTCGCGCCGGTCTCGGCCGGCTGCTGGCCTTCGATGCCACCGCCGCCCCCGCAGGCCGCCAGGAGGCCGGGCAGCGAGAGCGTGACGCCGCCCGCGGCCGCTCGCCGCAGGAGCTGTTCGCGGGTGATCGGATCGTTCGTCCGCTCGAACGGGTGCTTCATGGGTGCTTCTCCTCCTGTGATTCCACTACGAAGGTCGCGTCGGGGCTCCAGCTGAGCGTGACCGGATCGCCAGGTCGTACCGAGGGCGCCCCTGCCTCGGCGTTCTGAACGTAGAGCGTGATCGCGCCGGCCCGCGTGTCGACGATGTATTGCGTCGAGACGCCAATGTAGGCGCTCTCCCGCACCTCGCCGGAGAGGTGGTTCGCCTCCTGCGTCCCGAGCCGCACCTTCTCCGGGCGGATGCCGATCGACACCTCTCCGGTGCGGCCCGCGGCGGCCGAGACCCGCACCACCGTCCCCTCGGCGAGGCGGACGGCGTCGCCGCCCTCGACGGTGCCCTGCAGGAGGTTCGAGATCCCCAGGAAGCCGGCGACGAAGGCGCTGCCCGGCGTCTCGTACAGCTCGGTCGGCGCGCCCAGCTGCTCGATCTTGCCCGCGTTCATGACCGCGATCGTGTCGGCCATCGTCATGGCCTCTTCCTGGTCGTGGGTGACGTGGACGAACGTGATGCCCGACCTCGTGCTGGATGCGCTTGAGCTCGAGCTGCATCTGCTTGCGGAGCTTGAGGTCGAGCGCGCCGAGCGGCTCGTCGAGCAGGAGCACGCGCGGACGGTTGACGAGGGCGCGGGCGAGTGCGACGCGCTGCTGCTGGCCACCCGAGAGCTGACGCGGCTTCCGCCGCTCGAAGCCCTTGAGGGCGACGAGCTCGAGCGCCTCCGCGACCCTGGTCTCCAGCTCGGCGCCTTTCACGCCGCGCCGCTTCAGGCCGAAGGCGACGTTGTCGCGGATCGACAGGTGCGGGAAGAGCGCATAGCTCTGGAAGACGGTGTTGACGTCGCGCTTGTACGGCGGCAACCACGTGACGTCGACGTCGCCGAGGTAGATGACTCCCTCCGTAGGCTCTTCGAAGCCACCGATCATGCGGAGGCTCGTCGTCTTGCCGCAGCCGGAGGGGCCGAGGAGCGCGAAGAAGCTCCCGTGAGGGATCTCGAGGGAGACGTCGTCGACCGCGATCGCGTCGTCGAAGCGCTTCGTCACGCGCTCGAGCCGGACGTCCGGGGTCGGCCTGCCGCTCCCGGCCTCGCGCTCGACCTGTTGCTCAACCGCCATCTCTCACCTCTTCCCGATGGGGACGACCAGCACCGGCCGGTCCGACAGATGCAGGAGCTTGTGAGGCACGGAGCCGAGGATCGCTCCTCGGAGGGGGCCCTCCCCGTGCGTCCCAATCACGATCATGTGCGCCCCCCGCCGTTTCGCCACGTCGAGGATTGCGGGCACGGGCCGCTCGGGGACGAGCTCCACTTCGGCCTCGACCCCGGCCTCTCGAGCGCGCCGTGCCGCTCGGCCAGCAACCTCCTCGCCTTCCTCTTCGAGTGCCTTCTCGTACTCGCGGAACTCCTCCCCCACGCTTCGCACCGGCGGCTCGACGGCGACGACGATGACCAGCTCGTCGTCGTAGCGACGGGCGAGGTCGATGGCCGCATCGAGGGCCGAGCCGGCGCACTCCGAGCCGTCGAAACCGAGGACGAGAGTGCCGGCCATCTCAGCCCTCCTCGTCCTTCTCGCCGTCGAGGCCAGCCTTCTCCGCGACGGCGACGCGCCCGGCCGCGACCTCCGGGTCGACGGCCTCCAGCGCCCGGCGGCCGAAGAACCGCTCGTGGCCAGTGAGCCGCCATAAGATCATGAAGACGGCGCCGAGGAGAAGGAACCCGAACCCGATCACGAGAGGCACGCCGAGACCGAGGATCGACTGCCCGGTGTAGGAAGCGCCCGGATCCGAGAAGTCCTTCACCGCCTGGAAGAAGAGGAAGGCGAGCAGCGCCGCCCCGATCAGCGGAGCGACGCCGATGAAGAGGAAGTTCGAGACCGACTTCGTGAGCTCGCGTCGGTAGTAGACGACGCACGCAAGGCCGCTAAGGGAGTAGTAGAAGGCAATCATCAGCGCGAGCGCGGAGACGGTGTCGAAGAGGAAGTTCTCGGAGATGAAGTTGGCCGGCACGTACCAGGCGACCGCGAGCGCCGCGACGACGAACGTCGAGACATGGGGCGTCTGGAAGCGCGGGTGGATCCGGGCGAGACCCCTGGGGAGCGCGTCCGAGCGGGCCATCGAGAACGACGTGCGCGATGCGGGAATGATGGTCGTCTGGGTGGACGCCACCGCCGACGTGACGATGGCGAGGATGACGAGCTTGTCCCACGGCGACCCGAGCACCCCATCGGCGATCGTCCCGAGGAGCGCGTCGTCGTCGTCGAACTCCTCAAGAAGCGCCACACCCGCGAAAGCCACGACCGCCGTGGCAACGGCCACATAGGTGACGACCAGGATGACCGTGCTCACCACGCCAGCCAGCCCGGAGGTCGTGCGCGAGTCCTTGGTCTCCTCGGCCAGGTTGACGGCGCTCTCCCAGCCCCAGTAGATGAACACTCCGAGGAGGAGGGCGGAGACGAGCACCTCGCGGCTCTCGATGTCGAACGGGTTGAACCAGGAGAGCGAGGGCTCGATCGACTCGGGGGTCGCATCGCCTGCGTAGACCTTCGCGAGCGCGACGCCTGCGAGCAGGAGCAGCGCACCGACCTGCGCGAGGATCATCACGTTCTGCAACCGCGCCGAGAGCTCCGTGCCGACGATGCAGACGCCCGTGAGGACAATGATGTACGCGACAGCGAGCGCCGTGATCGCAGGCTTCGACGCCGCCGCTGAGTCCCAGCCGAACAAGATGTACGTGTAGCGCGCGCCGACGTCGGCGAGCGAGCCGACGACGAGGATCCCCGTCGTGCAGACCGCCCAGCCGCCGATCCAGCCGGGGTACGGCCCGAGCGCCCGCGTCACCCAGGAGAACGTCGTGCCCGCATCCGGGTCGGCACGGTTCATGTAGTAGAAGGCCGCGGCGATGAAGAACATCGGCACGAACGACGCCAGCAAGGCGGCCGGCGCCTGCACGCCGACGATCACAACGAGCGACCCCAGGATGGCGGCGAGCGAGTACGCAGGAGCGGTCGAGGCGAGCCCGATGACGAGGGCGTCGACGAACCCGATCGCGTTCGCCTTCAGCCCGGTCTGCTCGCTCTCCGCCCGAGGGCGTTCCGCAACGACAGCCAAGTCAGAGGCCGCCGGCTAGTCGATCTTCGCCATGACGTGCTTGACCTGCGTGTACTCCTCCACCGAGTACATCGAAAGGTCCTTGCCGTAGCCGGACTGCTTGTAGCCCCCGTGTGGCATCTCCGACACGAGCGGGATGTGGTCGTTGATCCAGACTGTCCCGTACTGGAGCTTCCGGGCGGCGTTCAGGGCCCGGCCGACGTCGCGCGTCCAGACCGAGGCCGCGAGCCCGTAGTTGACGTCGTTCGCCCAGGCGATCGCCTGGTCGTCGTCCGCGAAGCGCTGAACCGTGACAACCGGGCCGAACACCTCGCGCTGGACGATCTCGTCGCCCTGGTCGACGTCCACGACCACGGTTGGCTGCACGAAGAAGCCGCGGTCGCCGTTCGCGTCGCCTCCGACGAGGACCTTGGCCTTGCCGCTCGAGGCCCGCTCGAGGAACCCGAGCACCCGCTCCTGCTGCGACTTGGAGATCACCGGGCCCATCTCGATGTCCTCGCCCTCGGCGGGGTCGCCGACCTTGAGCGACTCGATCCGGGGGACGAGCTCGTCGAGGAGCTTGTCGTAGACCTTCGGGCCGGCGACGACGCGGGAGGCCGCGGTGCAGTCCTGCCCGGAGTTCCAGTAGCCGGCGATTCGGATCCCGTCGGCGACGGCCGCGGGGTCGGCATCGTCGAAGACGACGACCGGCGCCTTGCCGCCGAGCTCGAGGTGGACGCGCTTCAAGGTCTCGGACGCCGTCTTGGCGATCTCCTTGCCGGTGGCGACGTCGCCCGTGAGCGAGACCATGCGCACGTCCGGATGGCGGACGATGCCCGCGCCGACGGGCTCGCCGTCGCCCGTGATCACATTCACGACGCCGGGTGGGAAGATGTCGGCGATGTACTCGGCCATCATCAAGGTCGAGAGCGGCGTCTGCTCGGAAGGCTTGAGGACGATGACGTTGCCGGCGGCGAGCGCGGGGCCGATCTTCCAGACGCCCATCATCAGCGGGTAGTTCCAGGGCGCGATCTGGCCGACGACCCCCACGGGCTCGCGGCGGATCATCGACGTGTACCCGCGCATGTACTCGCCCGTGGCCTTCCCCTCGAGGTTGCGGGCCGCGCCTGCGAAGTAGCGGAGGTTGTCGGCCGCGACCGGAATCTCGTCCACCACGATCCCCATCGGCTTGCCGACGTTCGCCGACTCTGCTCGGCAGAGCTCGTCCGCGTGCGCCTCGAGCGCGTCCGCGAGCTGCAGGAGCATGCCGGCGCGCTCACCCGGAGTCGTCTCGAGCCATTCCGGGAGGGCGTTCTTCGCCGCCTCCACAGCTCGGTCGACGTCGGCCTGGGTGCCGTTCGGGACTTCCGCGATCGTCTCGCCGGTCGCGGGGTTCAGGATCTCCGCCGTCCCGCCTTCGACGGCATCGACCCACTCGCCGCCCACGAAGTTCTTCTGTTGGGACACCGCAACGCTCATCTGGATCCGACCTCCGTTGTCTCGACGCTTAGGCCAGCGTAGCCCCCTGTGGGTTCCGAAAACAAGCCCGAAGCGTGGGCCCAATGGCGCAGACGCAAGTGGACGCAGTGTCGAAGGCGCTAGCCGGTGAGAGCGCCTCGGCGGGCCATCGCGTCGACCAACAGGTCCGCCGGGAGCTCATGGACGACCGTTCCGCGCCGGCCCGTCATCGTCTCGGCGGCGCAGAGGGCGTTCAGGATCGCCTCCTCGGTCGCCTCGACGACGCCGTCGAAGAGCGGCGTGATGCGGCTGTTCGGCAACATCTCGAGGGGCACCGTGAGCGGGTTCGCCGCGGCGAGGTCACCCGCCGGAAGACCGCGGTTTCCAGTGGCGAAGCAGAGGAAGAGGTCGCCGCTCGAGTTCTCACCGACACCTCCGACACGCGCGACTCCGAGCCCGGCGCGCTGCGCAAGCCGCTCGCATTGGCCGGGAAGGAGCGGCGCATTCGTGCCGATGAGAACGATGATGGAGCCGCCCGGGCGCGTCTCCGGGGCGCGGGGAAGCGGAACGAGGTCCGCCGGAACGTCCACGCCGACGGGGACGCCGTCCACACGAAGACGCTCGCGCCGACCGTAGTTGGCTTGCACCAGCACGCCGACGATGTAGCCGTCGACGAGCCGCGACGACGTGCCGATGCCGCCCTTGAACTCGTGGCAGATCATGCCGGTGCCGCCGCCCACGTTGCCCTCGGGAACCCGTCCCGGTGCGGCGGCCGAAAGCGCGGCGCGCGCATGCTCGGGGCGAACGTGCATACCGTTGATGTCGTTGAGCTGGCCGTCCCACGTCTCCCCGACGACGGGCAGGCTCCAGAAGTCCTCGCCGTTGGCCCGGCGCTCGACCTCGGCGGCGATAAGCGCGTCGTGCACGACCCCGACGGAATGCGTGTTCGTGAGCCCGATCGGTGAGGTGAGCATCCCGCACTCGCGGATCCACTCGAGCCCGGTGAGCTCGCCGTTTCCGTTCAGGCGGTGCGGGCCCGCGAAGACCGGCTCCTCCCACGGGTTGCCCTCGTGGGGGAGGACGACGGTTACGCCGGTGCGCACCGAATCGCCGGCAACGATGGTCGCGTGGCCGACCCTGACGCCGGGAACGTCCGTGATCGCATTCTGCTCGCCCGTCGGGAGCGTTCCGATCCGAATCCCGAGCTCCCGTGCCCGCTTCCGTGCCACGGCGGCAGCCTAGACTCCTCGACGTGCAGGTGCTGAGGGCTCCGGATTCGGTCTCCATAGTCGCCCTGGACGGCGGCCTGCTCGTGGTCGTACGGCAGACCCGGGCCGGCGCGGGCGAGCGCACGCTCGAGCTTCCGGCAGGGTCGATCGAAGAGGGGGAATCGCCTGAGGACTGCGCCGCGCGCGAGCTGGTCGAGGAGTGCGGCCTCGAGGCGGGCGCCTGGCGGAAGCTCGGCTCCTTCTGGGCGGCGCCGGACTACTCGACGGAGCACGTGCACGCCTACGAGGCGACCGAGCTCGTGGACGTCGGCATCGGCGAGCGGGAGGAGGGCGACGACCTCGTGATGGAACGGTTACCCCTCAGGGGCGTGATCGGCGAGCTGTCGGACGCGAACTCGCTGGCCACGCTCGCGCTCTGGCTCCAGGGCTAGAGCATCCGCCACCGGCCGAGTTACGATCTGCACGAGCAGGATGACCGAGCCCGACGCTGACGTCCAGGGTCGCATCTTCATCAGCTACCGGCGGGACGACTCCGCGTATCCGGCCGGCTGGCTGTACGACCGTCTCGCCGAGCGGTTCGGCGAGGATCAGATCTTCAAGGACATCGACTCGATCGACCTGGGAGACGACTTCGCCGAGGAGATCGCCGCCGCGGTCGGATCGACGGACGTGCTGCTCGCGGTGATCGGCGACAGGTGGCTGACCGTTGCCGACGAGCATGGGGGCCGCCGGCTGGACGACCCCGAGGACTTCGTCCGCATCGAGATCGAGGCCGCCCTGACGCGGAAGGTGCGAATCATTCCCGTCCTCGTCGAAGGAGCGAGCATGCCCAGCGAGCACCAGCTGCCGCCGAGTTTGACGCCGCTCGCTCGCCGTCAGGCTCTCGAGCTCAGCCCGGCTCGCTTCTCTTCCGACACCGGCCGGCTTCTCCGCGCTCTCGAGAGGGCCTTGGCCGAGGCTCGCCGAGCACGGGCGGCGACCGATACGGAGGTGCCGCCGAGGAGCGTCGAAGCACATCCGGCCGCTTCACCGTCGGCCCGCGTCGCGCGTCGAAGGCGGCCGGTTGTGGTCTCGCTGGCCCTTGCCGGGGCGGGCCTTGGCTTCATCTCGAACACGCAGGGTGATCCGAAGCCCCTCGGGACGATCGCGGCCTTCGCCCCCGAGACGCTCGGCGTTCCGCTCATCGTCGCCGCCGTCGCCATCCTCCTCCAGGCCGGGCGTATTCGCGACCGCCTCGCCTACGGCTCGCTCGTCGGATTCGGGCTCTTGACGACCGCGGGGGCGATTGGGATCGGATTGACCGCGGCGGCGGCGTACGACAGGCAGCTGGGCACTGCCCCGCCGCTCATCTTCCTAGGGGCGGGCGCCCTCGTCCTGTTCGCGGGATTGGTCGGAACTGCCAGAGATGTCCGCTCGCCCGAGGCGTGGGGTGCGCCGTTTCGCTGGGGCCCGGCAAGCCTCTTGGCCGTGCTGGGGGCGGCGGTCGGCATCGCCGCGTTGTTCGCCCCGTTCGGCGAGGACGGTTCCGGCCAGTGGGGGTCCCTCTTCGACTTGGGGAGCAAGGGGCTCACCGGCATCGTCCTCGAGCCGATCGTCGCGATTGCGGCCGCATGCGTCGCGGCCTACGCCCTCGGCAAGACAGGCCCCGCCAGATTGCTCGCCGCCGGTATGGCGCTCGCGCTCGGGGCGCAGACTGCGCTCTTCCACGGCAGCCTGCTCGGAGCTGTTGCGAGCGATTACCGTGGCTTCTGGGAAGAAGGCACGTTCTACCCTGGTTTCCTCGTGGGCTTCACGGCGGCGGCGCTCATGCTGGCCGCCGGCCTGGTGGGCCGGCGCTCCTCCTAGACGCCGAGCAGCGCAACGCCGACAGCGACCAAGGCGGCGCCGGCCAGGCGGGAGCGCGGCACCGGCTCGCCGAGGAAGAGGGCCGCGCCGATCGTGGCGATGACGACGCTCGTCTCGCGGACTGCGGCGACAGGCGCGGCCTCGGCGCGGGCGAGCGCCGCGAGCACGAGGCCGTAGGCGACCCACATGCCGAGGCCGGCGAGGACCGTGGAGGCGTTCAGCTCGTCCCGCAAGGCAGCGCGGCCCTTGAGCCAGGCTATTCCGAGCGCGTAGCCGACCGCGGGGACGATCAGCGTGAGCTCGAGGTACGTGACCGCGTTCGCAAAGCGAATCCCCTCATCGTCCACGAGCGTGTACGCCGCGATCGAGCAGGCGATCGCGAGGCCGAAGAGGATCCCGGTCGAGCCGGCAGGCCGGCGCAGGCCGCGCACGAGGAGAACGCCGAGCCCGACGAGGCAGACGCCCAGGGCCTGCAGCGCGGTCGTCTTCGCACCGAGCGCAAGGACGCCGGCGACGAGCACGAGTACCGGCGCGACCCCGCGCGCAAGCGGGTAGACGACCGAGAGCTCGGCGCGCCGATAGGCGGCGCCGAGAAGGGCAAAGTACGCGAGCTCGAGAGCTGAGCTCGCGGCGATGTACGGCCAGGCCTCGGTCTCGAGCTCCCAGGTGAAGGCGAGCACCGGGCTGAAGACGACCACCGCTGTGACCAGCGCGACCGCTCCGGCAGCTTCCGGGTCGCGAGCGCGTGCGAGCAGCAGGTTCCAGAGCGCGTGCACGAAGGCAGCGCCGAGCGCGAGCAGGAAGGCGGAGACGGGCACGGGGCTACGAGCCCGTCGGGTCGCGCGTCCAGAGCACTGGGAAGAGCGGGTGCTCCATCGGCGCCCCTGCGGGCAGCTCGTCGACCAGCCCGGGGAACTCCGGCGATGTCTTCCACTGCCGCGGGGCGTGCGTCGCATCGTCACCCAGGAACCGCACCGAGAACGCACGCCGCCGGCTGCCGAGGGGAACGCCCCCGGCCGCGTGCAGGCTGAGCATGTGGAAGAAGACGGCATCACCCGGCTCGAGCGCCCACCCGAGGATGCGGAAGCGCTCCGGCTCGGCATCGATGTCCGGCAGCTCCTCGAGGCTCCCCTCCGGAAACCACTTCGCCTCCTCGTCGAGGAAGGTCCTCGGCATCAGCCACGGCCCGCGGTGCGAGCCCGCCACGAACTCGAGCGTGGCCTCGCGGGCGACCGGATCGACCGGCATCCACATGCTGACGACCTGCGTGCCCTCGACGTTGTAGTAGGGCTGATCCTGGTGCCAGGGCGTCCGCTGCGACGTGCCGGGCTCCTTTACGAGCAGGTGGTCGTGGAAGAGGCGCACGCTCTTGCTCTCCATGAGCTCACCGGCGATGGCGGCTGAGGACGACCCGCGAACGAACTCCTCGTACTCGGGAATCGCCTGCCAGTTGCAGAAGTCCTCGACGAAGCGGCCAGGGTCGTCAGGACGGCTGGCGACGATCGCCCGCGGGCTGGGCGCGGCGAGGTTCCGCTCGATCCCGCGCTCGACGAGGGCGACATCCTCCGGCGAGAGCGCGCCGCGCACGTACACCGCGCCGTCCCGGCGGAAGGCCTCGATCAGAGCAGGATCCAAGTCGAGCGGGACTCTACGCACAGCAGGGCAATCCGGCAGGCAGCTGGCTCCGTAGACAGGTACACCGGGCTCGAGGGAGACCTGTCCGACAAGGCGCACCGCGCCGCCGCGTTGAGGCAGAAGCTCGATTCCGGGAACTCCGAAGGGGTGGGCCCGCCCGGCGCCTGCCCCTTCGACTCTCAGTGGCCTTCCGGCGGCTCCCAGCCCTCCAGCACGGGCGGCTGCCAGTCCGTCCCCACGGTCCGCGAGCCCTCGACCCACGGGCCGAGCTCGGGCTGCGGGAACTTCGTGTGCTTCTCCTTCAGCTGGATGCCGTAGGAGTTGCCCGACTGGAGGTGCTTGACGAGCACCTTGCGCGCGATCTCGTGATCACGCCCGTCCGGGATGGCGAAGTAGATCTTGATGAAGGAGTTCGAATAGCGGTCGAAGACCGCCGGCACTCCCTCCTCCTCGAGCAGCTCGACGTCCTCGAGCCAGTTGAGGTCCTCACCGGGCGTGGCTGCCAGCAGGTCGACGTCCTCGATCTCGGCCATGTCCTCCTGGTAGGAGAAGCGATGGCCGGAGAGGTACTCGGCGTCGATCGACCTGATCTTCTCAGGCTCTTTGGTCATCAGCATCAATCCTCCGCGCCCGCGTACTCGGCAGGCTGGTCGGGGAGGTAGTCGACCGGGTACTCGATGTGCTTCTCGAGCAGCCGCTTGATCTCGGCGAGAGCCTGCTCCTCGGTGACGCCCGGGACGTAGTTCGTCCCGGCGAGGGGCACCTTCGCCATGGCCGCCGCCTCGACCGTGAGCGCGCAGAGGTCCTCGGGCTCGAGCGAGTGCACGTTCGTCTTCCCGCATGCCCGCGCGAGCATTTGCAGCTCCATCGTCATCGCCGTGAGGAGGTTGTAGACCCGCTCGGCGGCCTCGTCGACGTGGAGGCGCTTGCGGAGCTCGGGATCCTGCGTCGTGATCCCGACCGGGCAGCGGCCGGTGTGGCAGTGGTAACACTGCCCGGCCGGGACTCCCACTGTTCCCTCGTAGTCGGTGACGCCCGGGATCTCCTTGTTGCAGTTGAGCGCCATCAGCGCCGTCGTGCCGATGGCAACGGCCTTCGCGCCGAGCGAGAGCGCCTTGGCCACATCGGCGCCGTTGCGAATCCCGCCTGCGACGACGAGATCAATCTGGTCGTCTAGCCCGACGTCCTCGAGGGCACGCCGCGCCTCGGGGATCGCCGCCATGAGCGGGATGCCCGTCTCCTCGGTGGCGATGTGGGGGCCGGCACCGGTGCTCCCCTCCGCGCCGTCGAGGTAGATGATGTCCGGCCCGCACTTGGCCGCCATGCGAACGTCGTCGTAGACGCGCGCGGCGCCGAGCTTGAGCTGGATCGGGATCTGGTAGTCGGTTGCCTCGCGGATCTCCTGGATCTTGAGCGAGAGGTCGTCCGGGCCGAGCCAGTCGGGGTGACGCGCTGGCGAGCGCTGGTCGATCCCCGGCGGCAGGGAGCGCATCTCCGCGACCTGCTCCGTCACCTTCTGGCCCATGAGGTGGCCGCCGAGCCCGACCTTGCAGCCCTGTCCGATGAAGAACTCGCACGCGTCCGCGAGCATCAGGTGGTGCGGGTTGAACCCGTACCGGCTCTGGATGCACTGGTAGTACCACTTCGTGGAGAGGTCGCGCTCCGGCGGGATCATCCCGCCCTCGCCCGAGCAGGTAGCCGTGCCAGCCATGGAGGCGCCCTTGGCGAGCGCCATCTTCGCCTCGAGCGAGAGCGCCCCGAAGCTCATGCCCGTGATGTAGATGGGGATGTCGAGCTCGATCGGCTTCTTCGCGAAGCGCGCGCCGAGCACCGTCTTCGTCAGACACTTCTCGCGGTAGCCCTCGATCACGAACCGGGTCAGCGTGCCCGGCATGAACATGAGCTCGTCCCAGTGCGGGATCTTCTTGAACATCGAGAAGCCCCGCATCCGGTAGCGGCCGAGCTCGGCCTTCATGTGGATGTCGTTGATGACGTCCGGTGTGAAGATCGGGCTGCGACCGAGGACCGTGCGATCGGTCTCTTCGGAGGCCATCACAACACCAGCTTTCGCTCGGAGGGCTCGAGGTTGTCGTAGTTGTAGAGCTTCTTGCCGCAGACGAACTTTTGGAACTCGGGCGGCTCGCCGAGGCCGTAGATCCTGAACTTGCGTTCGATGAGCTCGGTGTCGGCCTCGTCCCACTCGCCGGGGACGCAGTCGATGCCGAGCGACTTGACCTTCCCGGCGACATAGATCGTCCCGTCGTACATCGAGTCGCCGAGCCCCGGTCCGACGTCCCCGCCGATCACCTGGCGGCCTCGCTGCATCATGAAGCCGGTCATCGAGCCCGCGTCGCCGAGGACGATCACGGTTCCGCCCTTCTGGTCGATCCCGGTGCGCGCGCCGACCTGGCCCTTGACGACGACGTCACCGCCGCGGATTGCGGCAGCCGTCAGCGAGCCGGCGTTCCCGTCGACGATCACGACCCCCGACATCATGTTCTCGCAGGCCGACCAGCCGACCCGGCCGGTGATGTGGATCTCCGGCCCGTCGATCAGGCCGCACCCGAAGTAGCCGAGGCTGCCCTCGAACGTGATCCGGCAGCGCGTGAGGATGCCGACCCCGAGCGAGTGCTTCGAGCCCGGGTTGAGGACGGTCACATCCGCGATGCCCTCCTCGTAGAGCAGGCGCCGCAGCTCGAGGTTGATCTGGCGCGTGGTCAGGTCGTGCGCGTCGAAGGTCGCCCGACCATGCTCGATCTCGGCTGTCCGCGGCGCCTCCGCGAACGGCTCGGCGAGCCCGCGCGCGTCGTACGTGATCCGACTCTCTCCTACCGCTGCCACACCAGCACCTCGCCCTCGTACGGGTCGTGGGTGTCGATCTCGTGGTCGACGATGGCGCGGATGGCGATCTCCTCGGAGGCGAGCGCGACCAGATCGTCGGCCTCGTACAGGACGAGCGGCTTGGCCGCCATCTCGTCCTTGCAAACGCCCAGCGCGTCCTCGGTGACGGCGATGTAGGTGAAGACGCCGTCGAGCTCTTCGAGCGAGTCGCGCATGGCACCCTCGAGGCTCGCGCCCTCGCTCATCTTCTCGGCGAGGTAGACGGCGATGATCTCGGAGTCGCACTCCGACTGGAAGCGGTGGCCGCTGCGCTCCAGCCGGCGCTTCCACTGGAAGTAGTTCGTGAGCTGGCCGTTGTGGACGACGGCGACGTCCATGAACGGGTACGCCCAGTACGGGTGAGCGCCCGAGATGTCGACGTCGGACTCGGTAGCCATGCGGACGTGGCCGATCGCATGCGTGCCCGTGAAGCCCTTGAGGTCGTACTGCTCGGCGACCTCCTCGGCGTCGCCCAGGTCCTTGACGATCTCGAGCGAGTGCCCGAGCGAGAGCACCTCGGCGTCCGGAATGTCCTCGATCCGGTCGGCGAGCTCCTTCATGTTCCCGTTCGGGAGCGTGAAGGCGACACGGTAGGCGTACTCGGTCTCCTCCTCGACGTCGTGGAGGTCGGCGTCCATCGCTTTGAGGCGCCGGAGCACCTGATCCTGGTGCCGGTCGAGCCGGTCGGAGAACTCGAAGTCACGGGGTGTGTTCGCGTCGGCGAGCTTGTAGCGCATGACCAGCTGGTGGTCGTGCGGGCGGTAGAGCGCGTAGCCCGTCGAGTCGGGGCCCCGGTGCTTCATCGACTGGAGCATCCGGGTCATGTCGCGCCCGATCTCGTGGGTGCCGTCCCGATAGATGATCCCTGCAATTCCGCACATTTCGAGCTCGCTCTCTACGGAAGGACGTCGAGGTACTCGGTGACGTCCCAGTCGCTGACCTGCGCGCAGTACCGCTCCCACTCGTCGCGCTTGTAGTGCATGAACACACGGTACATATCGCCGGGCAGCGCGGACCTGATCACGTCGTCGTCCTCGAGCGCGTCGAGCGCCGCGCCGAACGTCATCGGCAACCGCTTGACCTCCTTGCCGGCCTCCATCGCCTCGTAGATGTTCCGCTCCTCCGGCTCGCCCGGGTCGAGCTTGCGCTCGATCCCGTCGCGCATCGCCGCAATCAGGCCGGCGAGGGACAGGTACGGGTTGACTGCCGAGTCCACCGAGCGGTACTCGAAGCGCCCCGGCGCGGAGACGCGCAGCGCGGTCGTCCTGTTCTGATAGCCCCAGTCGGCGAAGACCGGCGCCCAGAAGCCGGTGTCCCAGAGCCGCCGGTACGAGTTCACCGTCGGGCACGTGAGGGCTGTGAGGGCGGGCTGGTGGGCCATGATGCCGCCGATCGCCCTCAGGCCGACCTTGCTCGGCTTCTGGAGGTCCTTCGTGTCCGGCATGAACGCATTCTCGTCACCGCGCCAGAGCGAGATGTTGTGGTGGCAGCCGTTGGCCGAGACGCCCATGAACGGCTTCGGCATGAAGCACGGGAAGGCGTCGAGCTCGCGGCCGACCTGCTTGCAGATCTGACGGTACGTCGAGAGGTTGTCGGCCGTTTGCTCGGCGCGGTCGAAGCCGAAGTTGAGCTCGATCTGCCCTGGGGCGTCCTCGTGGTCGCCCTGGATCATGTCGAGCCCCATCTTCTGCCCGTACTCGATCACCTTGTGGATGATCGGCTGGAGCTCTGAGAACTGATCGATGTGGTAGCAGTAGGGCTTCGTCTTGCCCTCGACCGAGGGCTCGCCCTTCTCGTCCAGCTTCAGCCACATCATCTCGGGCTCGGTGCCGGCGCGGAGGTGGAGGCCGGTCGCGTCCTCGAAGTCGGACTGGATCCGCTTCAGGTTCGCGCGGGAGTCCGAGGTGAGGACGGCGCCCGGATTCTCACGCTCTTCCCGGTTGCGAAAGCACGTCACCCAGACTCGGGCTACCCGGTCGTCCCAGGGAAGCGGCATGAAGGTCTCGGGCTCTGGGACGCCGACGAGCTCCGCGGCCTCCGGCCCGTAGCCGATGTAGTTGCCGTGCCGGTCGGTGAAGAGGTTCGCGGTCGCGCCGTAGACGAGCTGGAAGCCCTTGCCGGCGATCGTCTCCCAGTGGGGAGCCGGAACGCCCTTGCCCATGATCCGGCCCGTGACGGAGGGAAACTGGTAGTAGACGTACGTGATTCCGAGATCGTCGATCTTCTTGCGGACCTCGGCGACTTTCGCCTTGCGTCCCCTCGCGCTGACAAAGGCTTCAAGGTCGGTCGGCACGCGCTTCCCTCCTCTTTCTGCTGGACCGCGGCGCAGGGCGCCGGCTACGGGAAGGGCAATACTATTGCCAGCCGTGACGCGGCTCTAGGAGGGTCTGACTTCACGCCGTCGCGCCGGGGATGTCGAGGCCGCCGGCGGAAGCTCGCGGGACGACGCGCCGGACGGATACCAACTCTGACACTGGTACACGCGCGCCCAGGGGCCGACCGCGGGCCTCCCTCCGCTTCGAGCGTATCGGCGAACTTCGCGCCGGTGTGTGACGCATCGTCAAGAGAGCGTGTCACGTGTCGCTTGTCGAGCCACTCGGGTCGGGAGGCGCGGCGGACGCCCGCATCGCACGCCCGACGGCCGCACTAGACTCGCCGCGTGGACGTCCTCATCGTCGGGAGCGGCGGGCGTGAGCACGCGCTTGCGTGGGGGATCGCTCGAAGCCCAGGCCTCGGCGAGCTCCATGCAGCCCCCGGGAACCCGGGACTGGCAGCCCTGGCAACCTGCCACCCGGTCCCAGCCGACGACCTCGAAGGGCTGCGCGCGCTCTGCCGGCGCCTCGCTGTCGACCTGGTGGTCGTCGGCCCCGAGGCCCCGCTCGTCGGCGGGCTCGCGAACGAGCTGCGCGACGCCGGTACAACCGTCTTCGGGCCCACTGCGGAAGCGGCGCGCATCGAGGGCTCGAAATCGTTCGCCAAAAAGATCCTGCGCGCCGCCGGCGTTCCGACCGCGGCCGAGCTCGACGAGCCGCGGGCGCCGTGCGTGGTCAAGGCCGATGGCCTGGCCGCCGGAAAGGGTGTCTTCGTCTGCGAGACGGAGGCACAGCTCGAGGCCGCCCTGCCGCGCGCGCGGGCTCTGGGGCAGCGTGTCGTCGTCGAAGAGCTCCTCGAAGGGCGAGAGGTCTCGCTCTTCGCGCTCTGCGACGGCACGGCCGCGCTTCCGCTCGCGCCTGCGCAGGACTTCAAGCGGCTGCTCGACGACGACCAGGGCCCGAACACCGGAGGAATGGGAAGCTACTCGCCGGTTCCCTGGCTCGAGGACGGCGAGGTGGAATCGTTGGTGGAGGCCGTCCATCGACCTGTGCTGCGCGAGCTCGCCGCCTACGGGGCTCCGTTCCAGGGCCTTCTGTATGCGGGCCTCATGCTCACGGACGGCGGCCCGCGGGTGCTCGAGTTCAACTGCCGCTTCGGCGACCCCGAGACACAGGCGATCGTGCCCCGGCTCGAAGGCGACCTGCTCGAAGCGCTCGCTGCCGTCGCGACGGGCTCGCTCACAGGCGTCGAGCTCGCAGCCGGGCCCGAGTCGGCCGTGACCGTCGTGCTGGCGGCCGCTGGTTATCCCGAGGCGCCGAGGTCGGGCGCCCCGATCGACGGGATCCGCGCTGCGGAGTCGCAGGGGGCGCTCGTCTTCCACGCAGGCACGGCGCTCAAGGGAGATTCGCTCGTGGCGGCGGGTGGCCGCGTGCTCGACGTGACAGCGCTCGGCGAGTCGGTTGCCGATGCCCGTGAGCGCGCCTACCGCGCCGTCGAGCACATCGAGCTGCCCGAGGTCCAGTACCGTCACGACATCGCGCTCGCGGCCGTTCACGCCAATGCCTGAAGAGAGCCCCCTCCCGCTCACGGTCATCGAGGAGTTCGAGGGCGTCAGCCCTCTCGTCGGCATCCTGATCGGCTCCGAGTCCGACCGCGAGGCGATGGAGCCGGCATGCGTCGAGCTGGACGAGCGCGGCATCTCCTGGGAGCTCAACGTCCTCTCCGCCCATCGCGACCCCCGCGGCGTCGCCGAGTACGCGTCGACCGCCGCGCTCCGGGGAACCAGAGTGCTGATCGCCGGGGCGGGAATGGCGGCGGCGCTGCCCGGGGTCGTCGCCTCGTACAGCGATCTTCCGGTCATCGGCGTCCCTCTCACGTCGTCGAAGAGCGTCATGGGCGGACTCGACGCGCTGCTCTCGATCGTCCAGATGCCGCCGGGCGTACCGGTGGCATGCGTCTCCGTGAACGGAGCCCGAAACGCGGCGGTCCTGGCGGCCAAGATCCTGGCCCAGGGTGGCGGCTACCCGGGAACGCCGGGCAGGCCGACGGCCGAGCTCTAGCTCCACCGGCCTCCATCAGAGCATCCCTCTGCAACGGCTTCCTAGCCTCCCCGCTCACTAGACTGACCGGTGTGATCGCGCGCTACTCCCGACCGGCCATGAAGCACGTCTGGTCGGAGGAGAGCAGGCTGGCCCGCCTGCTCGAGGTGGAGCTGGCGGCGCTCGAGGCGTGGGCCGAAGTCGGAGTCGTGCCTGTCGACGCGGCCGCCGAGGCGCGCGAACGCGCCATCGTGCCGACGCCCGAGCGCGTTGCTGAGCTCGAGGAGCTGACCCAACACGACGTCGCCGCCTTCGTCGACGCCGTGGCCGAGGGCCTCGGCGCCGCCGGACGCTGGTTCCACTATGGACTGACCTCCTCGGACGTGCTCGACACCGCGACGGCGCTCCAGGTCCGCGAGGCGGGCGTGCTCCTCCTCGAAGGGGTCGACCGGGCCCAGGAGGCGGTCATCGGGCGGGCCCACGAGCATCGCGACACGGTCATGGCGGGTCGCACGCACGGCGTCCACGCGGAGCCGATCACCTTCGGCGCCAAGCTCGCCGGCTGGGCGTTCGAGCTCGAGCGCGACCGCACGCGCCTCGTGCGCGCCCTCGATGGAATGCGGGTGGGCAAGCTTGCGGGCGCCGTCGGCACGTACGTGGGCGGCGACCCGGAGGTCGAGCGGCTGGCCTGTGAGCGGCTCGAGCTCGCGTCGGAGTCCGTGTCGACGCAGGTCGTCCCACGCGACCGCCACGCCGAGCTTCTTTCGGCGCTCGCCCTCTGCGCATCCTCCCTCGACCGCTTCGCGACAGAGATCCGCCATCTCGCGCGGACGGAGCTGCGGGAGGTGCAGGAGCCGTTTCGCAGCGGCCAGAAGGGCTCGTCGGCGATGCCTCACAAGCGCAACCCGGTGGTCGCCGAGCGTCTCTCCGGGCTCGCTCGGGTCGTCCGCGCGGCCGCGGCGGTCGGGCTCGAGAACGTCGCTCTCTGGCACGAGCGGGACATCTCGCACTCGAGCGCCGAGCGCGTCGTCCTGCCGGACGCATTCCTCGCGCTCGACTACATGCTCGACCGGTTCGCCTGGCTGACGGAAGGGCTTGTCGTGAGTCCGGAGCGCATGCGGGAGAATCTCGAGGCCTCGCACGGCGTGGTCTTCAGCCAACGCGTTCTCCTGGCCCTGGTCGAGGCGGGCCTGCCCCGGGACGAGGCTTACCGGCTCGTGCAGCGAAACGCCCTTGCCGCCTGGGACGAGGAGCGCGACTTTGCCGACCTCGTCGCGGCCGACTCGGAGATCGCCGCGCACCTGAATCACCAAGCGCTCGCTCGCGCGTTCGACCTGGCCGACGCGCTCCAACACGTCGACGTCATCTTCGACCGGCTCGGCACCCTCGCCGAGACGGTCCGGGAGCGAAAGGAGGAGACCGTTCATGCCTGACGCCGTTCACGTCGCCAGCGGCAAGGTTCGCGAGATCTACGAGGTCGACGACGAGACCTTGCTGCTCGTCGCCAGCGACCGCATCTCGACTTTCGACGTCGTGCTCCCGACCGAGATCCCGGACAAGGGACGCGTGCTCACCGGACTCTCCGGCTTCTGGTTCGCGCGCACCCGAGAGATCGTGCCCAACCACCTCCTCGCGTTGCGCGCTGACGGCCGCTCGACCGAGGCGCGCCGGCTCGCCATGCTGCCGATCGAGTGCGTGGTGCGGGGCTACCTCGCCGGCTCCGGTTGGAAGGACTACCTCGGCACCGGCGAAGTGTGCGGTCACACGCTGCCGAGCGGCCTGGTGGAGTCGGAGAGGCTTCCCGCGCCCATCTTCACCCCGGCGACCAAAGCCCAGGAAGGACACGACGAGAACATCGACCGGGAGCGCGCGGCCGAGCTCGTCGGCGCCGAGCTCCTCGCTGAGGTCGAGCGTGTCTCGCTCGAGCTCTACGCTCACGCGGCCGCGTACGCTCTCGAGCGGGGCATCGTCATCGCCGACACGAAGTTCGAGCTGGGCCGCGACCCGAGTGGAGTCCTGACGCTCGGCGACGAAGCGCTCACGCCGGACTCCTCGAGGTTCTGGCCGGTCGACGAGTACGAGGCGGGGCGCGGCCAGCCGTCGTTCGACAAGCAGTACGTGCGCGACTACTGTGAGTCGCTGGGCTGGGACAAGACGGCGCCGGGCCCCGAGTTGCCCGCGCGCGTCGTCGACGGTACCCGCGCGCGTTACATCGAGGCGTTCGAGCGGCTGACCGGGATCGGATTCGAGACCTACCTGGCAGACCCGGACGTGGTGCTCGGGTGAGGGCAACCGTTCTCGTTCGACCCAAGGGCGGCATTCTCGACCCGCAAGGCGAAGCCGTCGAGCGGGCGCTCCAGCAGCTGGGGTTCCCGGTCGGGGACGCGCGGGTCGGCCGGGTCATCGACCTCGAGGTCGAGGCGGCGAACGCCGACGAAGCCCTGATCCAGGTCGAGAAGATGTGCGACCACCTGCTCGCGAACCCGCTCATCGAGAGCTACGAGATCGAGCTGGAGGTTCACGAGACGTGAGCGAGCGGCGCCCGCGCATCGCGGTGCTCGTCTTTCCCGGCTCGAACGACGACCGGGACGCCGCGTGGGCTCTCACGGCTCTTGGCGCGGAGCCCTCGCCTCGTCTGGCACGCAGAGCCAGAGCTGCCGGAGGTCGAGGCCGTCGTCCTGCCGGGAGGCTTCTCGTACGGCGACTACCTCCGCGCGGGAGCGATCGCGCGCTTCGCGCCGGCGATGGCCGCGGTGACCGAGTTCGCCCGTGACGGCGGGCCCGTGCTCGGGATCTGCAACGGGTTCCAGATCCTCTGCGAGGCGGGACTGCTCCCCGGCGCGCTCCGCCCGAACGCATCGCTCTCGTTCGTCTGCCGGGACGTGCCACTTCGCGTCGAGCGCACCGACACCCCGTTCACGGCGCGATGCGAGCTCGGCCAGACGCTCGTGATCCCCGTCAAGCACGGCGACGGGTGCTATCACGCGCCCCCCGATCTTCCTGTCGACCAGGTTGTCCTGCGCTACGCGCCAGGCGAGAACCCGAACGGCTCGGAAGCAGACATCGCGGCCGTGGCGAACGCGGAGGGAAACGTCCTTGGCCTCATGCCACACCCCGAGCACGCCGTGGACACGCTGCTCGGCTCAGGAGACGGCGGGCTGATCCTGGCATCGCTCGTGGGCGCTGCCCGGGAGCGCTCGTACGCTCGAGCTTGACCCGCACCCACGGCGGTATTCAGTTGTGCTGGACGACTAGGACGGCGACCCGAGACCCAGCACTCCGGCCAGGCGGGGGCACGAGGCGAGCGCCGTGCGCAGGCGCTCGAGATCCCGCCTTCGCAGGGTGACCGGGCCACGGCGCGCCGGGCCGCCGGGGGAGTAGGCAAAGCGGATCAGATCACCTCCCTTCCCGTCTTCGAGCAGCTGGACGATGGTCTCGAAGCGGCGGTCGCCAGCGCGCTGCGGGATGCGCACCTCTTCGAGCACGGCCGCGGGTCCCCACGGGGTCGCGGCCTTGACAGGCCTGGGGATCTTGACCGCTTTCGTCGTCATCGCAACGACCCTAGCCCGGAAAAGCGCGCGCATGTGTGCCGGTTTGAGACAAGACGATCACAGCGACGCACATCCGCACCGATTCAGGTACCGCCAGGGGCTTCTCCCCGGCTAGCCGGCACCTGGGCCTGCCGGCCATTCGGAAGCGTCGGCGTCGAACTGGCCGCTAGGGTCGGGTCATGCAAGTGGACCTCTTCGCCGGTATCCCGTTGAGCGACTACGAGGAAGCCTTGGCGTGGTACAAGCGCCTCCTGGGTTCGGAGCCCAGCTTCGTGCCCCACGGAGGCCGTGTGGGAGGTCGCCGAGCACCGGTTCTTGTTCATCGTGGAGCGACCGGAGCACGCGGGCCATGCGATGCACACGCTCTTCGTCGGTGACCTCGATGCGATGGTCGCTGAGATCGCCGCCCGAGGAGTCCAGCCCGCCGAGCGGGAGACCTACTCGAACGGTGTCCGAAAAGCGACCTATCGAGACCCCGACGGCAACGAGGTCGGCCTCGGGGGTGCTCCGCTCACGCCCCCGCAGTAGCCGACCCTGCGCGCGACCGTCAAAATTGGAGAAGCACGAGCCGACGACGCCCGGCTCGCTGCCGCGTATCATCCGGCCGTGGTTCCCGAGGCACAGCTCGAGGAGACGGAGGCGGGCCTCGTCCCGGCAAGTGTCGGTTGGTTCGTCATGGACGCGCGCGACGCGCGCTGGTTCGACAAGCCGGATCAAGGCCACAGCGTGCCGCTCACCGGCTACGACGAGTACGAGGCGGAGACCTTCTTCCCGATGCTCGGCATGGCCATCCGGGTCGTAAGCCCCGGCGAGCCGACCGGGACGTATCACTGGGAGACGGAACAGGAGGACTTCCTCGTGCTCTCGGGCGAGGGACTGCTCATCGTCGAAGGGCAGGAGCGGCCGCTCAAGCAATGGGACTTCGTGCACTGCCCGCCGGAGACGCGCCACGCGTTCGTGGGTGCCGGCGACGGGCCGTGCGTGCTCCTGTGCGCGAGCTCACGGCAGTTCCAGAAGGACGGCCCGTGGGGCTACTACTGCGCCGACGAAACCGCCGCCCGCTACAACGCGAGCTCTCCCGAGGACACGCAGGACAGCGCGCTCGCCGACGCGCGGTTCCCGCCGCCGCGGGAGACCCGCTACCTCTCCGGTTTGCTGCCCGACTGAACGGCTAGGCTCGCTCGATCAGTTCGATGCGGTACTGGACCGCTTGATCCAGTCAACGCCTGCCGCTCGCTGCCCTGAGGGCTACTCGTACTCCTCGGCTTGCGGCAAGTCATCGGTGATCTCGAACCAGGGTGCCTTGGAGCCGACGAAGATGTGCTCCGTCGGTCGAATGCCGGGGGCATCTACCAGCGAGCCCATCGCGACGTGCACGTAGTCACCGTTCCGCACCACAGAGAAGAGAAGGGAACCGCATCTCCCACACCGCGTGTCGTTCAGCTCCTCCTCTCCGTACACGAGGAGGGCATCAATCCCCTCCGTGATCTCGAGTTTCTTCCGCTCGATACCGGCAAACGCCTTGAAAGCCGAGCCGGTTGCCGCGCGACAGCGGGAACAATGGCAGTTCGCGGCGTACAGGAATGTGTCCGCGACTCGATATCGAACCGCGCCACACTGACACGTCCCGACGAGCATACGGTCGTCTGCACGGCTTTCGGGATTCACTCCGGAAGGCATCTGCAGGCCGCCTCAGCCCCGCTCGATGAGCTCGACCCGGTACCCATCCGGATCGCGGACGAAGCAGATGCGTGACCCGCCCGCGCGGACGGTGTACGGCGGGCGCTCCGGCTCGATCCCCTGCGCGGCGAGATCGGCGAGCGTCGCGTCGAGGTCGTCGACGCCGATCGCGACGTGCCCGTATCCGGTGCCCAGCTCGTAGGAACGCCCGTCGTGGTTGTAGGTCAGCTCGAGAACGTTTTCCTGGTCGCCGATCGAGTAGAAGTAGTTCGTCGCCTCGAGCACGTCGTCGCGGACGATCTCGAGATCGCGACTGAACCGGAACCCGAGCGCCTCGTAGAAGACTCGCGAACGCTCGGGGTCGGTGATGCGCACCATGGTGTGGAGGAAGGTCGCCATGCCGAGATCGTAGAGCGCCGAGCCCAGCTCAGCGAGCGCCGCGTCCGTGGGCTCGATCAGGCGGGGCCGAGGCTCGAAGCCGAGAAGCGGAGCAGCTCGGCCCCGTCGCCATCGGCCAGCACGAGCGACCCATCCTCGACCGCCGCGCGCGCGACGTGACCGAGCGCGTCCAGGTACAGACGCTCCGACTCCATCGCCTCCGGCGGCCCGGCCATGCGCGTCACGGCAAGCGGCCCGAACATGAGCTCCTCGCCATCGAGCGTGTACTCGCCCGCATACCGGTTCACGCCGGCGAACCCGGCGACGCGCCCGCCCTCGAGGACGAGGGTCTGGCCGCCGCCTGCAAGCGTCCACTCCGTCCCGTCTTCGATGCTCACGGCCCGAGCGGGCCCTCCCTCGAGGTCGTCGCGGACGAGCCCGAAAAGGATCCCGTCCACCCAGGCGCCGTGACGCCAGTAGGCCTGGCGGCGAACACCCTCCCGCCTGAAGCCGGCTCGCTCGAAGTGGCGGAGGGCGGCCGCGTTGAAGCCGTAGACCTCGAGCTGCACCCGGTGGTAGTCGAGGTCGAAGACCAGATGCCTGACGAGGAGCTGCGTCGCCGCGGTCGCAAGTCCCCGCCCGCGGTGGGCGGGGGCGAGCATGACCGCGTGCAGGAAGGCGATCCGGCTACGGCGGTTGGCGACGTCGAAGGCGAGCACCCCGGCGAGGTCGCCCTCGACCTCGAGCACGAACCTGCCGTGCAGCTCGGGCTCCTCCTCCGAGCGGCGAACCTCCTCCTGCAGCTCGTCGCGCTCTCGCGGAGAGACGGCCGCCATGAACGGCTCCACCTCCTCGTGGCGGGCAAGAGCCGCCATGAACCCCACGTCGGCCGCCGTCGCGCGGCGAAGGCGGAAGGTCCGTCCCTCGAGCGGGGCGCTCACGCGGGCGGGCACGCGGGCTCGATCTCCGGCTCGGCCTGGCGCCGCCGCCGACGGCGCAGGAGGCCGTCCGCCCCGGATCCGAGCGCGACGCCCGCGAGGATCAGCACCAGCCCGAGCGCGGCGTTCAGCGTCACCTGCTCGTCGAGGATCAGCGCGCCGTAGACGAGCGCAACCGGCGGAAGCAGATAGGTGACGAGCGAGGCCCGGGCGGCCCCGTAGCGGTTGAGCAGCCTGTAGAAGAAGAGGAGCGCGACCGCCGTCCCGAGGACGCCGAGCGCCACGATCGAGCCGATCGCCTCCCAGCTCGGCAGCTCGCTCGGCCACTGGACGAGCGCGAAGGGCAAGAGGATGAGCGTCGCGGTTCCGACCGACACCGTGGCGATCACGAGGGGCGCCGTGCTGCTGTAGTTGTGCTGGACGAAGTGGTTCGCGCCCGCGTAGGAGAGCGAGGCGACGACGATGGCGAGCGTCCCGGCCACGGCCCACCAGCCGCCCTCGGGATCGAGCCCGACGAGGACGCCGACGCCTGCGAACCCGACGAGGATCCCCGCCAGCCGCACGCCCCGGACGCGCTCGCTCGGGTTGAACCGGAGCGCGAGCAGGACGACGAAGATGGGCACCGTGGCGTTGGCAATGGCGGCGACGCCCGAGTCGACGTACTTCTCGCCCCAGGCGATGAGGACGAAGGGGAACGCGGCGTTCAAGAAGCCGACGGCGAACGCTCGCCACCCGGTGCCGCGCACGTCCGCGACCGCCCGGCTCGCGCCCACGTGCCACGCGAGCACGGGGATCAGCACCGCGCTCGCCAGGACGAGGCGGAAAAACATCATCGCTGTCGGCTCGACCTCGTCGACGGCGACCTTGATGAAGAGGTACGACGCGCCCCAGATCGCGGCGATGATCGCGAGCAGGGGAACGTAGCCGCGGATCACTCCGAGAGGCTATCTGGAAGGGTCGGGCGGAACGCTCCTCGTGGAGGACGTCACGCTCCGGCCCGGGCGATAGAGTGGGGGCCTCCTTTGAGCTCCGTGGCGGAACAGCCGCTCCACCGCGCGCTCGGTCTGACCGACGGGGAGTTCGACCGTATCCGAAGCCTGCTCGGGCGCGATCCGAACGACTTCGAACTCGGCGTCTTCTCGCTCCTCTGGTCCGAGCACTGCGGCTACAAGCACTCGGCCAGGCTGCTGAGGCGGTTTCCCATGGAAGGCCCTGCGGTGCTGCAAGGCCCTGGCGAGAATGCGGGCGTCATCGACCTCGGCGAGGGCCTGGCGTGCGCCTTCAAGGTGGAGAGCCACAACCATCCCTCCGCCGTCGAGCCCTTCCAGGGCGCGGCCACCGGCGTCGGGGGCATCCTCCGCGACATCGTCGCGATGGGCGCGCGCCCGGTCGCGCTTCTCGACGGGCTGCGCTTCGGCGCCCACGACTTCTCCTTCGAGCGGGCCGTCGGGGGGATCGGGCACTACGGCAACTGCGTCGGCGTCCCGACGGTGGGCGGCGAGGCGGTCTTCGACGACGCCTACCGGTGGAACCCGTTGGTCAACGCCATGTGCGTCGGCCTCCTCCCGGCCGAGCGGGTGACCAGGGCGACGGCGACCGGCCCGGGCAACCTCGTCGTCCTCTACGGCGCCACCACGGGGAGAGACGGCATCGGCGGGGCCAGCGTCCTCGCCAGCCAGGAGCTCTCCGGCGAGGACGAGGACAAGCGGCCGACCGTGCAGATCGGCGATCCGTTCACCGGCAAGAAGCTGATCGAGGCGAGCCTGGAGCTGACCGAGGGCCGGCTGGTCGAGTCCCTCCAGGACCTGGGGGCCGCCGGCCTCGCCTCGTCCCTCGCCGAGATGGCAGGCCGCGGAGGTGTCGGCCTCGACGTCCACCTCGACCGCGTCCCCCTGCGCGAGCCGGAGCTGGCACCCGTCGAGATCATGCTCTCGGAGAGCCAGGAGCGAATGGTGGCAGTCGTCGCGCCGGCCGAGCTCGCGGCCGTCGAGGAGGTCTGCCGGAAGTGGGAGCTCGGCTTCGCGGTCGTCGGCGAGGTCACGGGCTCCGGGGAGCTGCGCGCGTACTTCGACGACGAGGAGGTAGGCGCGATCCCTGTGGGCTTCCTCACGGACGAGACGCCGCGCTACGAGGCGAAGACGGTCACCCGGGAGCTGCCGCCGCCGCTCGAGCACGAACCAAAGCAGGTCGGGCACGGCGAGCTGCTGGCGCTGCTCGCGTCGCCCAACCTGCGGAGCCGTCGCCGGGTGTTCGAGCGCTACGACCACCTCGTCGGCTCGCGCACCGTGCGACGGCCCGGGCTGGACGCCGCGGTTCTCCGCCTGCGCCCGTCCCTTCGCGGCCTCGCCGTTTCCCTGGACGGTCCCGGACGCGCGGCGGCGCTCGATCCGCGCGCAGCGGGGGCCCACGCCGTCTTCGAGGCGGCCCGAAATGTGGCCTGCGCAGCGGGCCGGCCGCTGGCGATCACCGACTGCCTCAACTTCGGCAACCCCGAGAAGCCCGAGATCGCGTGGGAGCTCGCGGAGGCGATCGAGGGGATGGCGCGGGCGTGCGAGGTGCTCGGCATCCCGGTCGTCTCGGGCAACGTGTCGCTCTACAACGAGACAGCCGGCCGCTCGATCCCGCCCACGCCGGTCGTCGGCTGCGTCGGTCTGGTCGCGGACGTGCGGAACGTGCCCGGAGCCTGGCGCGAGGGCGACATCGTCCTGGTCGCGGGCGACGGCCGGCTGGGGCTCGACGGGTCGGAGTACCAGGCGCTGTTCCTGGACGGGACCGGCGGGGCGCCCGCCGCCTCCCGACTACGTCGCAGAGGCGGCGCTCGTTCACCTCCTCTGGCGCTCGGCCCCCGCGCTGAGCGCCGCGCACGACGTCTCCGCGGGGGGCCTCGCGGTCGCGCTGGCCGAGCTGGCGCTGCACTCAGGGCTCGGCGCGGAGATCGACCTCGGAGGCGAGGCGCTCGCGTGGTTCGGCGAGGGCGCCGGGCGAGCCGTGCTCGCGTGCTCGCCGGAACGCGTGGACGCGCTCGAGGGTGTGCCGGTGCGCCGGTTGGGCACGGTCGGCGGCGACAAGCTCCTCGGCGTCCCGCTCGCCGAGCTCCGCGCCGCCTACGAGGAAGGGAGCGCGTAGATGTGCGGGGTCGTCGGCATCCACGCTCCCGACCGCGACGTCGCTCGGCTCTCCTACTTCGGGCTCTTCGCCCTCCAGCACCGCGGCCAGGAGTCGGCCGGGATCGCGGTCTCCGACGACGGGCGTCTCACGGTCCTCCGCGACATGGGCCTCGTCACGCAGGTGTTCTCGGAGCAGAAGCTGCGCGGCCTTCGCGGCCAGACGGCGATCGGACATTGCCGCTACTCGACGACGGGCTCGACGCATTGGACGAACGCCCAGCCGATCGTCCAGCACGGCCCTGCCAGGACGGTCGCGCTTGCCCACAATGGCAACCTCACGAACACGGAGGAGCTGCGGTCGGAGCTCGTCGCGCGGGGGGTGCGGCTCTCGTCGACCTCGGACACCGAGGTGATCGCGGCGCTGGTCGCCCACGACGAGCGCCCGCTGGAGGAGGCCGTCACGGCGGCGATGGCGCGGATCGAGGGCGCGTTCGCGGCCGTGCTCCTCTCGGAGGGCAAGCTGATCGGCTTTCGTGACCCCTACGGAATCCGGCCGCTCGTGCTCGGCCGCCTCGACGACGACCACCTCCTCGCCTCCGAGGGTTGTGCGTTCGACCTCCTCGGGGGCGACCCGGTGCGGGAGCTGCAGCCCGGGGAGCTCGTCGTCGTCGACGCGGATGGCGTGCGCGCCGAACAGGCGGTCGAGCCGCGCGACGGCGGCGCGCTTTGCATCTTCGAGTTCATCTACTTCGCGCGGCCCGACACGACCTTGCGCGGCGTCGAGCTGCACGGCGCCCGCGTGCGGATGGGCGAGCGGCTCGCCGCCGAGGCGCCGGCCGACGCCGACCTGGTGATGGCCGTGCCGGACTCGGGAACACCCGCGGCGATCGGCTTCGCGCGCGCGAGCGGAATCCCGTTCCAGGAGGGGCTGATCAAGAACCGCTACGTGGGGCGGACGTTCATCCAGCCCGACCAGGGCCTGCGCGAGCACGGCATCCGCATGAAGTTCAACCCGCTGGCCGAGGTGCGGGGAAAGCGCGTCGTCGTCGTCGACGACTCGATCGTGCGCGGCTCGACGACGCGGCAGATCGTGGCGATGCTCTTCGAATCCGGGGCGACCGAGGTGCACGTCCGGATCTCCTCGCCGCCGATCGTCTCGCCCTGCTTCTACGGGATCGACATGGCGGGCGAGGACGAGCTGATCGCCGCGGGCCGCGATGTCGAGGACGTTCGCGACGAGATCGGCGCCAGCAGCCTCTCCTACCTCTCGCTCGACGGCCTCCAGGAGGCGACGCGGCGGCCGGCCGACTCGTTCTGCCGCGCGTGCCTCACGAAGAGCTATCCGACGCGGATCCCCGAGAACCTCCGCCTGGCGAAGCTCCGGTTCGAGCGCACGCCGGCGTAGCGCCGAGGCGAGGCCGGGCCCGTCCCTTCCGGCCACGTCCTGGGGTCTGACCCCGGGCCATGGCCATCGAGGACTAGTCGAGGCCTCCCACGTCCAGGACGACGGTCTTCAGGTCGGTCATGTCGAGCATGGTGTAGCGGCCGCCGATGCGACCCCACCCGGTGCGGGTGCCCGAGGCGCCTCCGAACGGCTCGTGGGCCTCCCAGTAGTCGGTGGAGTCGTTGACGACCACGTTGCCCACCTGGAGGTTGTCGAGGTAGCGGAAGGCCCGCTGGAGGCTACGGGTGTACACAGCGGCCTGCAGGCCCAGGTGGGAGTCGTTGGCGACGGCGAGCGCATCGTCGTCGTCGGCTACCGTGATCAGGGGGACGATGGGGCCGAACGTCTCGTCACGGTTGATGAGCGTGTCGAGCCCGACGCCGTCGACGACGGTCGGCTGGTAGTAGAGATCCGTCGGCCGGCCGGCGTCGCGGGAGCCGCCGACGACCACCTCGGCGCCCTTGGCCACCGCGTCCTCGACGTGCGCGTCCATCTTCTGCGCCGTCGGCTCGTTGTTCATCGGTCCCACGAGGGTCGCATCGTCGAACGGGTCGCCGAGCGTCCAGCCCTCGGCCTCCTTCACGACCGCTGCCAGGAAGTCGTCGTGCACGCGCTTGTCGACCAGCACCCGCTCCGTGGCGCAGCAGACCTGGCCTGCGCAGAAGAACCCGCCGTACACGGCGCCCTTCGCCGCCGCCTCGAGGTCGGCGTCGGCGCAGACCACGACCGGCCCGTTCCCGCTCGCCTCGATCAGCGAGCGCTTCAGCCCCGCCGCGCGCACGATCTTCTCCGCAGTCGTGTGCGAGCCGATGAAGCCGACACAGTCGACGTTCTCGTCGGTGATCAGCCGCTCGCCGACCCTGCCGTCCCCGTAGATGACGTTGACGACGCCCTCGGGGAGCCCGGCGTCGGCCATGATCTGCATGAAGTTGGCCATCGCGATCGGCGTCCACTCGGACGGCTTGCAAACCATCGTGTTGCCCGCCGCGATCCCCGGCGCGATCAGCTCGACCGGGATCAGGGTGGGGAAGTTCCACGGCGTGATCGACGCGTAGACGCCGTTCGGCTTGCGGAAAGTCAGGATGCGCTTGTTGACGTCCTGGGAGGGGATGATCGCCGTCTCCATCCGCTTCACGTCCTCGGCCGCGAGGCGGAAGTTCTCGGCCGTCTCGTCGATGTCGGGGATCGCCTCGGCCGTGAACGGCTTGCCCTGCTCGAGGGAGAGCTCGCGCGCGAACTCGTCGCGCCGTTCGTCGATCAGGTCGGCGATCTTGTGACAGACCTCCGCCCTCTCCCAGGCTGAGAGCGCCGCCCACTTGGGCTGCGCCTCCCTCGCCGCCCGCGCGGCGCGCGCGACGTCCTCGTCGCTCGCGTTCGGCGCCTCGGCGAGCTTCTCGCCCGTGACCGGGGAGACGATCTCGCGCGCGTCCTCGGCGCTCGCCTCCACCCAGTCGCCTCCGATGAAGTTCTGCAGCGTCCTCACGGTGACAGCCATCGAACCCTCCTCATGCCGTGACGTTGATCCGGTCCCAGGCCTCGTTCAGCACCTGGCCCAGGGCTCCCACCATCTCGTCGAACTCGTCCGGGCCGGCGACGAACGGAGGCGCGAACTGCGCACACGTCTCCGCGCGGTCGTCGAAGCGCGTGTAGACGCCGAGCTCCCGCATCCGCGGGGTCAAGAAGCCCTTGATGAGCTGATCCCGCTCGGCCGGCGCGAACGTCTCCTTCGTCTCCTTGTCCTTCACGAGCTCGAGCGAGTAGAAGTAGCCGTCCCCGCGCACGTCGCCGACCATCGGGTGCTCGGCCGCGAGCTGCTCGCAGCGCGCCCGTAGCTCGGGCCCGAGCTCGCGCACGCGGCGGATCAGGCCCTCCCGCTCGTAGATCTCGATGTTCGCGAGCGCGATCGCGCAGGAGAGCGGATGCCCGCCGAAGGTGATCCCGTGCGAGAACACGTTCTGCGGCTCCGAGAAGAAGGGCTCGATCGTTTTCGCGGAGGCGACGACGGCGCCGAGCGGCGCGTAGGCCGACGTGATCCCCTTGGCGAGCGTCATCAGGTCGGGCTGGATCCCGTAGCGCGTCGAGCCGAACCAGTCTCCGACGCGGCCGAAGCCGCAGATGACCTCGTCGGCGACGAGCAGGAGCCCGTTCGCGTCGCAGATCTCGCGGACGCGGTCGAAGTAGCCCTCCGGCGGGACGATGGAGCCGCCCGAGTTCTGCACCGGCTCGAGGATCACGGCCGCGACGGTCTCGGGACCCTCGTTCTGGACGATCCCGTCGATCTCGTCGGCGCACTGGAGCGTGCAGCCGGGTTTCTCCGCACAGTACGGACAGCGATAGCGGTATGGCATCGGCGCCCGGAAGCAGCCCGGGAGCAGCGGCTCGAACTGGGAGCGCAAGGCCGGGCTTCCGTTGACGGAGAGGGCGCCGAGGGTCGTCCCGTGGTAGGCGCTCCGGCGGGTGACGAACTTCGTGCGCGTGGGCTCGCCGCGGAGGCGATGGTACTGGCGCGAGATCTTGAGGGCCGACTCGATCGCCTCCGACCCGCCGCCGACGAAGAAGATGCGGCCGACGTCGATCGGCAGGAGCGCCGAGAGCTTGTCGGCGAGGGCGAGCGCCGGCTCGTGGGCGAACCCTACCCAGTTGGAGAAGAAGGGCAGCTCCTCGACCTGGCGCTTCGCCGCCTCCGCGATCTCCGGCCAGGGCCCGTAACCAATGTTGACGCAGTAGAGCGCGGAGAGGGCGTCGAGGTAGCGGTTCCCGTCGGAGTCCCAGATGTAGGCCCCTTCTCCCCGCTCGATGACGATGCGGCCCGCGCCGGCCGGAGTGAAGTGCCGCCAGAGGTGATCGGTCGTCGTCGCCATGGGAAGTGCGCAGCGGATTCAATCAGGCGGCGACGGGCCCTGCAGAGAGTCGCCCGCCGGAAGTAGATTCGCTCTCGTGCGGCGCCTCCTCACGCTCGTCAGCGCGACAGTCCTTCTCGAGTCGATCTTCTTCGGCGTCCTCGCGCCACTGCTCCCCTACTACGAGGACGAGTTCGGCCTCTCGACGTCCGCGCTCGGCGCCCTCTCGGCGGTCTACGCCCTCGGCGCGTTCGTCGGCGCGATCCCCAGCGGCCTCCTCGCTGTGAGGGCGGGCGTGAAGCCGACCGTGCTGGCCGGGCTCGCCGTCATCGTGGCCACGAGCGTCGCCTTCGGCCTCGCCGAGAGCGCGTGGGTCCTCTACGCCGCCCGGTTCGGACAGGGGCTGGGGAGCGCCTTCGCCTGGACGGGCGGCCTCGCCTGGCTCGTCGCCGCCGCCCCGAAGGATCGCCGGGGAGAGCTGATCGGCATCACCATGGGCTCGGCGATCGCCGGTGCGCTCCTCGGGCCCGTGCTCGGGGGGATCGCGTCGGTGGTTGGGCCGGCTCTGGCCTTCGCGGCCGTGGCTGCCGGCGGTGTCGCGCTCGCAGCCTGGGCCTGGGCGACGCCTGCCGCCCGGCCGGCGGAGGAGCCGCAACCGCTGGTCGCCCTTCGCTCGGCAACGCGGGTGCGAGAGGTCGTCTCGGGCTTCTGGCTCGTCTCGCTGGCCGCGTTTCTCCTCGGCATCATCTCGGTCGTGGCGCCGCTCCGCCTCGACGAGCTCGGCTGGGGCGCGCTGGGGATCAGCGCTGCGTTCCTGATCTCCGCGGGGATCGAGGCCGCGCTGAGCCCCGTGCTCGGGCGCTGGTCCGACCGCCACGGACGCCTCGCGCCCGTCCGCACCGGGCTCGTGGCGGCGATCGCCTTCTCGCTGGTGATCCCGTGGGTGGATCTCCCCTGGCCGTACCTCGTGCTCGTGATCTGCGCAGGCGTCGCCTACGGCGTGAACTGGGTCCCCGGCACCGCGCTCCTCTCCGACGGCGCGGAGAAGGCGGGTCTCGACCAGGGCTTCGGCTTCGCCCTCCTGAACGCCGCCTGGGCCCCCGCGAACGTGGTGGGCGCCGGGCTCGGGGGCGTGCTGGCGCAGACAGCCGGGGACGCGGCCGCCTACCTGGTCGCCGCTGCGCTCTGCCTGGTGACGCTGGCGGCTGCGCAGCTGGCGGTCTTCGGAAGCCAGGCGGCCCCGGAGACAGGATCCGCATGATGGACGCCGCCTCAGGCTCGTCGCCCATCGGACGAGCCCACGCCGGCCTCTCGACCGGCGCGCGTCCCCTCGAGGATCGCCTCCTCCAGGCCCCTCGGGCCCAGGCAGTCGCCCGCCTCGTGAACCTCGAGGCCTGTGCCGGCCAGCTCCTCCGCGAGTGCGCGCTCGGGCACGCGGCCCGCCGAGAGGACGAGCAGGTCCGCCGGCAGCTCCGACTCGAGCTCCGGCGCGAAGAGATTGCGGAACCGCGCGCGGCCTCGCTCGGCCCCGACGAGCTCGAGGTGGTGCTCCAGCCGGACGCCGGCCCGGTAGAGGCGGGCCGCGTACAGGTTGCGCTGATACTGGTGGAGAGTCTCTCCGAAAGCAGCCGAGCCGACCGCCACGGTGACGGTGTTCCCGCCCTCGTCGAGGAGCTCCGCGCACGCCAGGCCCGACGCGTCTCCGCCCCAATCGGCCACGACGATGCGAAGCCCTCCGGGCCGGGGCCCGCGGAGGACGTCCCACGCCTGAACGGTCTCGACTCCAACCAGCGGCAGGTCGGCCTCGTAAGGCCGCGCGCCCGTGGCGACGACGACCGCATCGGGCGAGAGGGCAGCGAGGCCAGCTGGGTCGGCCTCGGCCTCGAGGCGCACCTCGACTCCGGCGGCTGCAAGCAGGCGGTCGTAGTTACGGGCGAGCGAGCGGGCGAGCTCGGCGTGCATCGGCGCCGCCCCCGCGAGCGCGACCTGGCCGCCGAGCCGTCCGCTCCGCTCCAGGAGCGCGACCTCGTGCCCGGCGGCTCCCGCCTCGGCCGCCGCCGCAAGGCCGGCGGGGCCTCCGCCCACGACGACGATGCGGAGCGAACGAGCCGCCCGCTCGGGCGGATGCAGCGTCCGCTCGCGGCCCGTGCGCGGGTTCTGGGCGCACGCGATCGGCGTGCCCGCGTGGTAGTGGGCTATGCAGGCGTTGCAGCCGATGCAGCGCAGGACGTCGTCGAGCCGTCCGTCCTGCGCCTTCCGTGGCAGCTCGGGGTCGGTGATGAGCGCCCGGGTCATCCCCGTCGCGTCGCAGTGCCCGGAGGCGACGAGCCGGTCGGCCTCGACAGGGTCGACGATGCGAGAGGTGGCGACGAGCGGCGGGCCGACTCGAAACGGCGCCGTCCGGGCGGCGATCGCGTTCTCGGGGAGCGGGGGAGGCGGGACGATCCCCGTCGAGCCCCGGTACGTCGAGGAGGCGCCGAGCGCGACGCTCACGTAGTCGACGTGGGCGGCGAGCCCGCCGACAACCTCCTGCGCCGCCCGGGAATCCGCTGAGAGGCGAACGCCGAGGGCGAGCCCGGGCGCCGCGCCGCGCACGGCGCTCAGCACCTCCAGCAGGAAACGAAGCGGCTCGGCCCACTCGTCCTCGCGCCGATTCAGCCCGGGCGTGAAGAACTGCGCGGCGAGGTACTCGTGCGCCGCCGAGACCTCGACCCCGTCGAGCCCCGCCCTCGCGGCCAGCGCTGCGCTGCGCGCGTAGCCCTCGACGACCGAGGCGATCTCGACGGCGCTGAGCGCGCGCGGCTCCACGTGGAAGCGAAGGCTGGGGATCGCCGACGGGGCGAGCGCCGGCGGTCGCGGGTGGTCGGAGATCTGCTCTCGCCCGCCGTGGAAGAGCTGCACGAAGAGCCGCGTCCCGTGCGCGTGCACGGCCTCGGCAACCCGCGCCAGGTCCGGGACGATCTCGTCGCGGTAGCCGGCGAGCGTGTGCGGCGTCAGGAGGCCCGAGGGATGGACGGCGGCCGCCTCGAGGACGATGAGCCCGGTGCCGCCGCGGGCGCGGGCCTCGTGGTAGGCGACGAAATCGTGGGTCGGGAGGCCCTCGTCGACCAGCGTGGTCTGGTGGGCCGTCGAGACGATCCGGTTCGGCAGCTCGACCGGCCCCATGCGCAGGGGGCTGAAGAGCCTTTCGAGCACGTTCGGCCTCCTCCAGCGCCTGGGAGGTCGTTCTAGCGGCTCTCGAAGACCTTTCCGGCCTTGGCGATGCCACGTGAGATGATGAACGCCGCGGAGATGACGGTCGTCGCGGTCAGGAACGCCGGCCAGTCGACCGAGTCGGCTGCGACGGTGACGATGAGCGCCACCACCCAGGCGAGCAGGAAGACGATCAGCTCGGCGGGGGGCGCCGGCATCTGCGGCATCGGGTAGTACTGGCGCTCGTAGCTGGTCGCCGGCGGCGGGGGCGGCGGGGGCGGCGGCGTGCTCGACATCGGCGTCCTCCTTCCTCGTGCGGTCGCCGGGCATCGTAACCGGGACAGCTCCGGCGCGGCCGTTACGATGGCCTCGCCGGTGCAGCTCTTCCACTACCACCTCGTGACGAGCAAGGTCCGGCTCCTGGAGGCCCGCTACCTCGGCAAGCTCGGGTTCGGGCTCCTGGGCCGCTACGGCTGGCGAGGGGAGACCTCTGAGTGGTTCGAGGCCGGGACGTCCTGGGAGGAGCTGGACACGATCGGCTTCAGACTCCGGCTCGTCGAGCTGGCGAAGGGCGCCGTGAACGTCGTCCTCCAGCCCGGCCACTGGGAGCATCCGCGCGTCGACCACATCGGCGTCGTCCTCGACGACGACGGCTTCACGGAGGCGCTCGAGCGCGCAGCCGACCTCGGCCTCAAGATCCAGGATCACCCGGGAAAGCGGACGTTCATCGCCACGGAGGCGGGCTACCGGCTCGAGGTGCATCCGCCGCGCGACTGGATCGACGAGATCGTGGCGCAGAGCGACGAGCTGCGGCTGGGCGAGCTCCACCTGCGAGCGCAAGACCCGGAGGAGAAAGCGGTCGCGCTCTCCGAGATCCTCGGCGTCGACCGGCTCGAATCCGACGTCCTCGTCGGCGACACGCTCGTCCGCTTCGAGGGCGGTGGGCCCGAGGGGCGCCCGGAGCTCGTCGCCGAGGTCTTGCTGTGAGCTCCTACGGCGAGGCCGGCGTTTCGCTGGCGAAGGCCGAGGAGGTGGCGGAGCGCCTGCGGGCCGCGGTCGAGTCGACGCGGACGGAGCGGGTCGAGGGCTCGCTCGGCGGCTTCGCCGGGCTCTTCGCGCTCGACGACGATCGGCTGCTCGCGGCGACGACGGACGGCGTCGGCACGAAGCTGATCCTCTCGCGCCAGGCCGGCCGTCTCTTCGACGCCGGGGCCGACCTCGCCGCTCACTGCGCCAACGATCTGCTCACGGTGGGCGCCGAGCCGCTCTTCTTCCTGGACTACGTGGCCGCGGCCGCCCTCGACCTCGAGGAGGTGGCCGAGCTGGTCGCCGGCGCCGCGTCGGTCTGCCGCCAGGCAGGGTGCGCCATCCTCGGCGGCGAGACGGCGGAGCTTCCCGGGATCTACCGCGACGACGAGCTCGACTTCGCGGGGACGATGATCGGGCTCGTGCGGCGGGCCGACCTCGTGGACGGCTCGAGCTGCGCGGCCGGGGACGTGGTCCTGGGCCTGCCCTCGAACGGGCTGCACGCGAACGGCTTCACGCTCGTCCGCCGGCTCCTCGGCGACGACGACTTCGATGCCGATCTGCTCCTTTCCCCAACGCGCCTCTACCTCGACGACGTGCGGCGGCTGCGAACGAGCTGTGACGTGCGCGCGCTGGCGCACGTGACCGGCGGGGGTCTCCCCGGGAACCTTCGCCGCGTGCTCCCGGCCGGCCTCGGCGCTCGCCTCGATCCCTGGAGCTGGGAGCGTCCGCCCGTCTTCTCCTGGCTGGACGAGCGCGGCGTGCCGGAGGACGAGCAGCGACGGGTCTTCAACCTCGGGGTTGGATTCTGCGCGGTCGTGCCCGCGGCCGAGGCGGGGCGCGCGGGCCTTCCGGCGATCGGCCGGCTGGAGGACGGCCTCGAGGGCGTCGTCTGGGCGGACGCGCCGTGATCGGCGTTCTCGTCTCCGGCCGCGGCTCGAACCTGCAGGCGTTGATCAACCAGGGGCTTCCCCTTGCCGCCGTCGCCTCGAACGTCGCCGGAGCGGGAGCGCTTGCGCGGGCGGAGGCCGCCGGGATCCCCACTGCCGTCTTCGCGCTGGAGGACTACGAGGGTCGGGACGAGCGCGACCTGGCCATGTCCGGGTGGCTCGTCGAACGGGGAGTCGAGCTGGTCGTCTGCGCCGGCTACATGCAGCTGCTCACGGCCGTCTTCCTGGAACGTCACACGGCGATCAACGTCCATCCCTCGCTCCTCCCCGACTTCCCCGGGACGACGCCGATCGAGGATGCCCTCGCGGCCGGGGTCGCCGACACGGGCGTGACCGTCCACTTCGTCGACGAAGGGGTGGACACCGGCCGCCTGATCGTCCAGGAGCCCGTGCCGATCCGGCCCGAGGACACCGCGGAGACCCTCCGCGAGCGGCTCCACGAGGTCGAGCATCGCCTGTTGCCCGAGGCGGCTCGCCTCTATCTGGCCGGCGCTTTACGCTCCTGAGTCACGCATGCAGGTGGAGCGCGCCCTCATGTCGGTCTTCGACAAGACCGGGCTGGATGTCTTCGCCCGCGGGCTCTCGGACCTCGGCGTCGAGATCGTCGCCAGCGGCGGGACCGCCGCCTACATCGCCGAGCTCGGCATCGACGTCGTCCTCGTCGAGGAGCTGACCGACGTCCCCGAGCTGCTCGGTGGGCGGGTGAAGACGCTGCACCCCAGGATCCACGCGGGAATCCTCGCCCGACGGCGGCTGGAGGCCGATCTCGACGAGCTGCGGGAGCACGAGATCCGGACCTTCGACCTCGTCTGCGTCAACCTCTATCCCTTCCAGAGCGTGACCGCGCGGCGGAACGTGCGCGAGGAGGACGCCGTCGAGATGATCGACATCGGCGGCCCCGCGCTCCTGCGAGCCGCCGCGAAGAACTTCGTCGACGTCGTGCCCGTGTGCGAGGCATCCCGCTACGAGGAGATCCTCGCGGAGCTCGGAACCGGCGGCGTCCAGCTCGGCACCCGCCGCAGGCTCGCCGCCGAGGCCTTCGCCCACACCGCAGCGTACGAGACCTCCATCGCCGCCTGGTTTGCAGACGTGGAGACGTTTCCGCCGAGGCTCCTCCTCTCGCTCGAGAGGGAGCAGGAGCTCGTCTACGGCGAGAACCCGCATCAGCGGGCGGCCTTCTACGCCGAGGCCGGGGCACGCCGGCATCTCCTTTCGCGCATCGACCGCCTCGGCGGGAAGGAGCTCTCGTTCAACAACCTCAACGACCTCGACGCCGCGCGCGCTGTGCTGCGGGAGTTCGCGCTGCCGACCTGCGTCGTCGTCAAGCACGCCAACCCGTGCGGCGTCGCGGTTGCTGCGACGATCGAGGAGGCGTACGAGCGAGCGGTCGCCTCGGACCCGGTGTCCGCCTACGGCGGCATCGTCGCGCTGAACCGCAAGGTATCGCCCCAGCTCGCCGGGCGACTCGCAGAGCAGTTCATCGAGGTTCTGATCGCGCCGGACTACGACGACGACGCACTGGCGACACTGCGGAAGAAGGAAGCCCTGCGCATTCTGCGCGACCGCGAGCGCCGCGGGGCGGGCCCCGGCGACCGCGACTACCGGCGAGTTCTCGGCGGCTTCCTCGTCCAGGACACCGACGCCGAGGTGGACGACCGCGAGGGCATGAAGGTCGTCACCACGAAGCATCCCGACGAGCCGGGCTGGGGCGACCTCCTCTTCGCCTGGCGGGTCGCCAAGCACGTCGCCTCGAACGCCATCGTGATCGCCAGAGACCTGCAGGTCATCGGCATCGGCGGCGGCCAGACGAGTCGGGTCGACGCGGTCCGCCTCGCGCTCGAGAGGGCCTCCGAGCACGGGCACGACCTCCGCGGCGCGGCGCTCGCCTCGGACGCTTTCTTCCCGTTCCCTGACGGTCCTCAGCTCGCGCTGGACGCCGGCGTGGCCGCGATCGTCCAACCGGAAGGCTCGAAGCGTGACGCCGAAGTCGTGGCCGCCGTGCAGTCGGCGGCAGCGGTCATGGTCTTCACCTCTCGTCGGCACTTCAGGCACTGAGATGACCACCGCGCCAACGCCACTAGCGACGCGATCCGCCCGGTGGCTCCTCGTCCCAGTGGCGGGCTTCGCCGTGGTCTCGCTGCTGGCGGGCTTCCTCGCGAAGGCGGAGCTCGACGAGGGCGGCGGCTACTTCGACCTGTTCTTCAGCGACACGATCCATCTGAAGGTCTGGCTGGCGAGCGCGGCCGCGGTGCTCGGGCTCGCCCAGCTTCTGACAGCCGCGTGGATCTTCCGGAAGCTTCCCTGGCGGCGCCCGGACTGGATTCCCGGCTTCCACCGCTGGACCGGCCGCGTCGCCCTTCTCCTCACCCTTCCGGTCGCCTACCACTGCATCTTCCTCCTGGGGTTCCAGAGGGGAGACGATCGCGTGCTGGCCCACTCCTTGCTCGGCTGCGCGTTCTACGGGGCCTTCACGGCCAAAGTGCTGGTCGTGCGGCTGCATCGGTACCCGGCCTGGGTCCTCCCGACCGCGGGCGGCGTGCTCTTCGCCGTCCTGATCGGAGTCTGGTACACGAGCGCACTCTGGTTCTTCCGCGTCGTCGACACCGGCTTCTGAGGCAGCGGGCACTACGCTATCGCCGTGGCGCGCGAGTATCCGACCGTGCTGGACCTCGTCGGCGGGACGCCCCTGGTGCGGCTCCAGCGGGTCGCGGCCGACCCCGGGCCGACGCTCCTTGCCAAGCTCGAGCACATGAGCCCGGGCGGGAGCGTGAAGGATCGGATCGGGCTCCGGCTGATCGAGGCGGCCGAGCGGGAGGGGAAGCTGAGGCCCGGCGGGACGATCGTGGAGCCGACCAGCGGGAACACAGGAGTGGGCCTCGCGATCGCCGCGGCCATCAAGGGCTACCGGTGCGTGTTCGTCATGCCGGACAAGATCGCCGAGGAGAAGCGGGCGCTCCTGCGCGGCTACGGCGCCGAGGTCGTCATCTGCCCGACCGCGGTCCCCCCGGAGTCTCCCGAGAGCTACTACTCGGTCTCGAACCGCCTCGCGGAGGAGATCCCCGGCGCCTACAAGCCCGACCAGTATTCGAACCCGGCGAACCCGCAGGCCCACTACGAGACGACCGGGCCGGAGATCTGGGAGCAGACAGGCGGCGAAGTGAACGCGATCGTCTTCTCCGTGGGGACCGGCGGCACCATCTCCGGCACCGCGCGCTATCTCCGGGAGCAGAAGCCGGACGTCCTGGTCGTCGGCGCCGACCCGGAAGGCTCGATCTTCTCGCAGCCCGACAACGTCCACCCCTACCTCGTGGAGGGGATCGGGGAGGACTTCTGGCCGACCACCTTCGACTCGTCACTCGTAGACGAGTACGTGAGCGTTTCGGACGGAGACTCGTTCCGGACCGCCCGGCGGCTGGCCCGGGAGGAGGGGCTGCTGGTCGGCGGCTCGGGCGGGACCGCGGTCTGGGCGATGCTCGAGATCGCCCGGCGCTTCGGCCCGGAGGCAACGCTCGTGACCCTGATCCCGGACTCGGGCCGCGGCTACCTGTCCAAGCTCTACGACGACAACTGGCTCATGGAGCACGGCTTCCTCGAGCGCGAGGCGCCCGCGCCGACGATCGAGGAGGTGCTCGCGTTCAAGCGGCAGGAGGAGCCGGGGATGCCGGAGCTCGTCACCGTCGAGTCGCACCAGAAGGTCGGAGAGGCGATCGACCTGATGCGGCGCTACTCGATCTCGCAGATCCCCGTGGTCCGCCACGACGGCGCCGAGTCGCTCGCGGACGTCGTCGGCTCCATCCGCGAGCGGGGGCTCCTGGACCGCGTGTTCCGCAGCCACGACGCGCTCGCCGACGAGGTGGCCGTGGCGATGGAGCCGCCCCTCCCGGCGGTGGAGATCGACGAGTCGGTCGACACCGTCTTCGCCGACCTCTCGGCCGGAAACCCGGCCGTCGTCGTCGCCCGGAGAGGCAAGCCGGTCGGCGTCCTCACCCGGGCCGACCTCCTCGAGTACCTCGCCCAAGGCCGCGCCGGCAACGACGCCTAGCGTCCCATCCGGCCATGCCCCGGGGTCAGACCCCAGGCGTATCTGCCCGGGACAGGCGTGCGTAGACTGAGATCGTGGACTTCGAGACGCGGGCCATTCACGACGGGCAGGAGCCGGATCCGGCGACCGGGTCGGTGATCCCGCCGATCTACCAGACGTCGACGTTCGTCCAGGACGCGGTCGGCGTCAACAAGGGCTATGACTACGCCCGTTCCGGGAACCCGACCCGCACGGCGCTCGAGACCTGCCTCGCCTCGCTCGAGGGCGCCGGCTTCGGGCTCGCGTACTCCTCCGGGCTCGGAGCGACGACGACCATCATGCACCTCGTCAACCCCGGTGACCGGGTCGTCTGCGTGAACGACGTCTACGGCGGCGTCTACCGCATGTTCTCGCAGGTGTACGAGCCCAAGGGCTACAACTTCACGTTCCTCTCAACGGACGAGATCGACGCTGGGCTCGAGCAGCACCTGGACGAACAGACCCGCATCGTCTGGCTGGAGACGCCGACGAACCCGATGCTGAACGTGATCGACATCCGCAAGGCGGCCGAGGCAGCCCACGCGGCCGGCGCTCTCGTCGTCGTCGACAACACGTTCGCCACGCCGTACCTCCAGCGCCCGCTCGAGCTCGGCGCCGACGTCGTCGTCCACTCGACGACGAAGTACCTCGGCGGCCACTCCGACGTGATCGGCGGCTTCATCGCCATGAACGACCCGACCGTCGCCGAGCGGCTGAAGTTCCTACAGAAGTCGCTCGGTGCTGTGCCCGGGCCGTTCGACTGCTGGCTCATCCTTCGCGGCCTGAGGACGCTGGCCATTCGGATGGAGCGCCACTGCGAAAACGCGCGCGCGGTCGCCGCCTTCCTGTCGGAGCACGCAGCCGTCGAGCGCGTCCTCTACCCCGGCCTCCACGACCACCCGGGGCACGAGGTCGCCGCAGGCCAGATGCGGGACTTCGGCGGCATGATCTCCATCCTCGCGGGCTCCGAGGAGGAAGCGGAAGCGCTCGTTACCCACACGAAGGTGTGGACGCTGGCGGAGAGCCTCGGCGGAGTCGAGAGCCTCATCGAGGTGCCCGCCCGCATGACCCATGCCTCGACCAGCGAAGCTTCCTTCGCGACCCCGGGAAACCTCATCCGGCTTTCGGTCGGGCTCGAGTCGGCGGCCGACCTCGTGAGCGACCTCGAGCAGGCGCTGGCCGCCGTCGGCTCCGCCTCGCAGACTGCCTAGGATCTCGGTGCCCAGGCGGGAAAGCCGCCCTCGAGCGCCGAGCCGGCGAGCCGCTGCAGCTCCGACCCATCGACCGCCGCGAACGCGACCACGCCCTCCTCGTCGACCGCGAGCCAGCGACCGTCGGGCGACCAGTCCGGAAACTTCTGCAGTCGCAGCGGGTCGCGGGTGACGTTTCGAGCCTCGCCGCCCGCGGCCGGCATCACGAAGACGTCGAAGTCCGCGCTGCGTTCGAGGTCGCCGGGCGGAGGCTCGAAGTCCGCCGGCGTCGCCCGCGTCGACTCGAAGGCGATCGAGTCGCCGTCCGGCGACCAGGTTGGGTACATGTCGTAGGCCGGGCTCTCGGTCAGCCGCCGAAGCCCGCTCCCGTCGGCGTTGACCATGTAGAGGTCGTAGTTCGGGTCGCCGGTCGGACCGACGCCGCCGGCGAATGAGGCGAACGCGATGCGCTCGCCGTCCGGCGACCAGGCGGGGTACTCGCCCCAGATCTCGGTCACGCGCCGGACGCCCGACCCGTCGGCGGCCATGACGAAGATACGCAGCTCGCCTTCGCGATCGGAGGCGAAGGCGATCTGGCCGCCGTCAGGCGACCACGCCGGCGACCAGTCGTTGGCAGGGTCACGAGTCAGGTTGCGCTCGCCCGAGCCGTCCGCCCCGACGACGTAGATCTCGTCGTCGACGTTGATCCCGGAGCGCGAGTCGCGGTAGGCGAGCAGGCGGCCGTCCGGCGACCAGTCCGCGTCGAACTGAGGGCCCGGCGAGCGCACGACGACACGCCGCGCGGAGCCGTCGGCTCCTACCGTGTAGAGGTCGTCACCGGCCGAGACCACAAGCCGACCGGCCGGCTGCTCAGCCTCCGCCTCCCCGCGGGCACACGCGCCCGCCGAGAACGCGACGGCCGCGGTGACCAGCAGCACGAGACCCGTTCTGCGCACACCACGATTACACCTGCTGCGTTCGCGCGGTTCCTGCGAGAACGGCGTCGTACGCCGCGACGTAGTCCTCCACCATCCGCGTAGCGGAGAAGTGCTCCTCGACCCACCTGCGGCACTCGAGCGGCTCGAGGGAATCCGCCGCAGCCAGCGCCCCGGCCATTTCGCGGTAGTCGTCGACGACAATCCCGGAGCGGCCATGCTCGATCACCTCGGGGACCGCTCCCCAGCGCGTGGCGATCACGGGCGTCCCGCAGGCCATGGACTCGATCATGACGAGGCCGAACGGCTCCTCCCACTCGATCGGGAAGAGCGTCGCACGGGCGTTCTGGAGCAGAGCGACCTTCTTGCCGTGGCTCGTCTCGCCGAGATACTCGATCCCGTCACCGAGGTGAGGGGCCACATAGGTTTCGAAGTACTCGCGCTCGGCCGGCTCCCGCATCTTCCCCGCGATCCGGAGCGGCAGGCCGGCCTCCTTGGCGACGGCGACGGCGCGATGGCAGCCCTTGTCCGCGGTCATTCGGCCGAGGAAGAGCAGATACTCGCCGCGCTCCGCGTGCACCGGGTACGCGTTCAGGTCGAGGGCGTTGGGGCAGTTCGCCACCCAGGGGAGGTCTGGCCGAGGCTTGCGCTGGTTGAGCGACACCGAGATGAGCCCGACACGAGGAGCGACACGGGCGAGGGAGGCGTAGAGCTCGCCGTCCGCGCCGACCAGCGGCCCGTGCACGGTGTGGACGACCGGAGTCTCCACGGTCGCCCCAAGCACGGCTCCAAGCGGCCCGGAGTGATCGTTGACGATGTCGAACTCGTCGGAGCGCTCGTAGCAGGCCAGCGCGTGCCGGAGCTCGGGCGTCGTCCTGCCGATGTCTGCCGACGGCGCCTCCGGGTACGCGGCGACCAGCGCGGCCTTCGTGTACGAGTCGCCCGAGGCGAAGAGCGTGACCTCATGACCGGCTTGGGCCAGGCCGTCGGCGAGCAGAGAGACCACCCACTCGATGCCGCCATAGCCCGAAGGCGGCACCGGGAACCACACGGGGGAGATGATCGCGATCCTCACGCCGGCTCGATCGTGACCCGCCCGTCGTCGAGATGGACGTCCCACGCCTTGTCGAACGCCCGCACGCCCGTCAGGCGAAGGGAGCCCGCCCACGAGGGGATGTCCTCGGGTGCCGTCGTGCCCAGAAGGTGGCGCCTGCGGTCGGGCGCGAGCCCGAGCAGGAGCTGCAGCAGGAGCACCGGGGCGCCTGCAGCCCAGGCCTGCGGCCGCGCCGCCGTGGGATACGGGATGGGGAACGGGGTCTCGGTCCGCGAGAAGCCCGCGAAGACCTCGGGGAGCTGGTGGTCGAAGTAGGAGGAGGCGTTCAGGAGCCGCCGGACGATGCGCTGCGCCTCGGCCCACCGCCCGTAGCGTGCGAGGCCCAAGGCGATCAGGGAGTTGTCGTGGGGCCACACGGTGCCGTTGTGGTACGCGAGCGGGTTGAAGCCTCCGTCACCCGCGGACATCGTCCGCACTCCCCAGCCCGACCACAGCTCCTCCCCCATCAGCTGGTCGACGATCGCGTCCACTCGCTCGGGCGGGACGATCCCGCTCCAGAGCAGGTGGCCGATGTTCGACGTGAGGGAGTCGACCCGCTCCTTCCGCGCGTCGAGGGCAAGCGCGTAGTAGCCGCCACGGGACTCGACCCAGAACGCCTCGTCGAAGCGCGAGCGAAGCTCGGCCGCCTCCTGCTCCAGCCGGTCGGCCAGCTCACGCTCCCGCCAGACCTCTCGGGCGAGCTCGGCCAGGCGCAGCTTGGCGTCGTAGACGTATCCCTGCACCTCGCAGGGCGCGATCGGCGCCTCGGCGAGGCGGCCGTCGTGGAAGAGCTGCGAGTCGCCCGAGTCCTTCCAGGACTGGTTGACGAGCCCCCGTGCCGAACGGCGCCGGTACTCGACGAAGCCGTCGCCGTCCAGGTCGCCGTGGCGGTCGATCCACTCGAGCGCGCGCAGCGCGGGCTCGCGCAGGTCACGGACGAGGCCCGCGTCGTCGGTCCAGCGCCAGACCTCCGAGAGCAGGACGAGATAGAGCGGGGTGGCGTCGACGGTGCCGTAGTAGCGCGGGAACCAGGCCTCGGCGCTCTTCCCGTGCCGAACCTCGTGCACGATCTTGCCGGGCTCGGCGTCGCTCTCCGGATCGTCGTCGCGCGCCTGCAGCTCGGCGAGCACTGCGAGCGCGTTCTGCGCCAGCTCGGGGCCGAAGAGGAGCGTCTGCAGGCACGTGATCAGCGTGTCGCGCCCGAAGACGGTCATGAACCACGGCATGCCGGCGGCCGGTAGCTGGCCCGGGACGCGGGTGTCCTCGTCCATGCGGAGCGCGGAGAGGTCGGCGACCGACTGGCGGAAGGAGTGCGTCAGGTCGTCCCAGGAGCCGCGGAGCTGGGGGACGCGCAGCCGCCAGGCCGCGAGGGAGGCCCGGACGCGCGCGAGCTCGTCGCCGAAGCGCCGCTCGGCCAGCTGAGCCGCGGTGCGCGTGCCGTCGGTCGCCGGGATCACGTCGGCCCGGAGCCGCCACGTTTCCCGCGGCCCGAGCTCGATCCGGTAGGTCACCTTCGAGTCCTCCGTCTCCCCGCGCTCGGACAGGAGCACCTGGGTGAGCCCGTGGAAGCCGTTCTCGCTGGTCGAGAACACGAACTGGTTGTCGTCCGCCTCGTAGACCGGAGCGATCGGAGCCGGGAGAGGCTTGGCGCGGTTTGGGTCGCCGAGCGAGAAGTCGTACGCCTTGACGGCGAAGATGTCGGCGAAGTCGTTCCCGATCTCGAGGGAGAGGTCGAAGGCGACGCGGCGCTGCGCGTGGTTGGAGACGACCAGGAGCTCCTGCATGGCGTCGCCGATGAACCGCTCGCGCGCGATCGAGATCTCGTCGTGGGCGAGGTCGCCGACGACGGGGTTTCGGAGAAAGAAGGCGGCCGAGTAGTACTCCACCTTGCGCGAGGAGAGCACGAGCGGCCGCGCGCCGTTGATCGTCAGCACCCAGCGCGACAGGAAGCGGGTGTCGTGGGCGAAGAGCCCCATCGTCGGCTCGGAGATGTCACCGAGCTCGTCGGAGACGCAGAACGTCGAGCCTTCGAGGATCGTCAGCGGCATTCGTGCCCCTGCGCCTACTCCGCGTCCCTGACGATGGCGTCCTGGCTCGCCTGCTGGAGCGGCTTGACGACGATCTCGTCGACGACCATGTGCTCCGGGCGGGTGACGGCCCAGAGGATGCAGTCGGTGACGTCGTCCGGCGTCAGGTAGCGCACGCCGCGGTAGACGGCGTCCTTCTGGGACTGGTCGCCGCGGAACCTGACGTCGGAGAACTCGGTGTCGCCGACCATTCCCGGGTCGACCGTCGTGACGCGGATGCGACCGACGAGCTCCTTCCGCAGCACCTCGGTGAGCGCGCGCACCGCGGTCTTCGTGCCGACGTACATGCCGCCTCCGGCATAGGACTCCCGCCCGGCCCAGGAGCCGAGATTGACGACGTGGCCGCGCCAGTCCTCCATGTGTGGGAGCACGAGCCGGGTCATTCGTAGCAGGCCGAGGACGTTCGTCTCGACCATGGTCCGATCGTCGTCGTCGGAGCCTTCCGCGATCGAAGTCCGCCCGAGGGCGAGGCCCGCGTTGTTCACGAGGATGTCGATGCGGCCGAGCCGCTCCACGGCGTGCGCGACGAAGTCGCGGGCGCTTGCGTCGTCCGTGACGTCGAGAGAGGCCGCGACGTGCCCGGATCCAGCCAGTTCCGAGGCCGCCTGCTCGACGAGCTCCACGCGACGCGCCCCGAGCGCGACCCTGGCGCCCTCCGCGGCGAGCGCTCGGGCCGTCGTCAGCCCGATCCCGGTCGAGGCGCCGGTAACGATCGCCGTCCTCCCCTCCAACGCGGCCACCGCGGGAGCCTAGTGCCTCTCCAGGTGATGCGGCCTCGTTCCTGGCGTGCGAGGAGCAAGCCAGGCTAGGACGCAGGGAGCCTTCATACCCGAAGGTATGGAGGCGACTGAGGACGACGCATGGCGCCGCTCATCGCGCGTCAGGGACCCGGAGTGCATTGCCTGGAGAGGCACTACTCATGTCGAAGCGCCCACGGCCGCGTCGACGAGGTCGGCGAGCTCGCCGCCGTGCCGTCCGTGCGCCAGGCCGACCAGGTAGCAGAGGAGCGGGGCGTTGGTGCGCTCGCCGCTCTCGTGGGCCGCAACGCGCGCGAGCTCGAGCAGCTCGTCCATCTCCGCGCGCGAGAGATCGTAGGCTGTGGGCTCCTCCCCCACCGCCTCGGCGAGCCTCGCGCGCGACTCCTGCAGCCATCCGTCCATGGACGCAGCTTAGACTCTCGCCCGACGCATGAAGGTGGGTGTCGCCAAGGAGTCCGGTCCGGGGGAAACCCGCGTGGCCGTCGTGCCGGACACGGTGCGGCGGCTCGTCGACGACGGCGCCGACGTGATCGTCGAGCGGAACGCCGGCGAGGCTGCGACCTTCGCCGACGAGGCCTACGAGCAGGCGGGGGCCCGGCTGGTCACCACCTCTGAGCTCTACGCCGAGGCCGACGTGGTCTGCAAGGTTCGCAGGCCCTCAGCCGAGGAGGTCGCGCTTCTGCGCGAGGGGCAGGTGCTGCTCGCGCTGCTGCAGCCGCTGGTCGACCCCGACCTCGTTCGCTCGCTTGCCGAACGCGGAATCACGGCCTTCTCGCTGGATTCGATCCCACGCGTGACCCGGGCCCAGCCCATGGACGCGCTCTCGTCCCAGAGCACGGTCGCGGGCTACAAGGCCGCCATCCTTGCCGCCGAGCACCTGGGCAAGTTCTTCCCCATGCTCACCACGGCCGCCGGCACGATCCCGCCCGCGAAGGTCCTCGTGCTCGGCGCCGGCGTCGCGGGCCTGCAGGCGATCGCCACGGCACGGCGCCTCGGCGCGGTCGTCTCGGCCTTCGACGTGCGCCCGGCGGTGAAGGAGCAGGTGGAGAGCCTCGGGGCCAGCTTCCTCGAGCTCGACGTGGAAGGAGCCGAGGGGGTCGGCGGCTACGCCGTCGCCCTCGCCGAGGACCAGCACGAGCGCGAGCAGCAGCTGATCGCCCACCACGCCGCCGAGTCGGACGCGGTGATCACGACGGCGCTGATCCCAGGCCGGCCGGCGCCCGAGCTGATCACCGAGAGCGCGGTGCGCGGCATGCGCGCCGGGGCCGTGATCGTGGATCTCGCCGCCGAGGCCGGGGGCAACTGCGCCGTGACGGAGCCCGGCGAGACGATCGTCGTCGACGACGTCACGATCGTCGGCCTCACGGACGTTCCCGCCACGATGCCCGTGCACGCGAGCCAGATGTACTCGCGTAACGTCCAGGCCTTCCTCGGCCTCCTCGTCGAAGACGGCGTGCTCCGGCTCGACTTCGAGGACCAGATCGTGCGCGAGACGTGTGTGGCGCACGGCGGCAAGGTCACGAAGGAGATCGACTCGTGAGCCAGGCACTGCTGAACAGCATCACGGTCTTCGTGCTGGCCGTCTTCCTGGGCATCGAGCTGATCTCGCGCGTGCCCGCCCTCCTCCACACCCCGCTGATGTCGGGCACAAACGCCATCCACGGCATCGTCCTCGTCGGCGCGATGCTGATCGCGGGCTCCGCCGACTCGTCGCTCGAGCAGGTGCTCGCCTTCGTCGCGGTCGTCTTCGCGACCGTCAACGTCGTCGGCGGCTTCCTCGTCACGGACCGGATGCTGGAGATGTTCAAGCGCCGGCCCGAGCGGCCCGAAGAGCCCGAGTGATCCTGGCCGTCGCCCAGACGACGATCGATCTCGCCTACCTCGCAGCGGGGGTCTGCCTCATCGTCGGCATCAAGCGGCTCTCGTCCCCGGCGACCGCTCGCTCCGGGAACGTCGTCGCGGCGTTCGGGATGACGATCGCCGTCGTCTTCACGCTCCTGAGCCCCGAGATCGACTCCTACTGGTTGATCGCCGCCGGAATCGCCGTCGGCAGCGTGATCGGAGTCGCCTCGGCCCGCCTGGTGAAGATGACCGCGATGCCGCAGATGGTGGCGCTCTTCAACGGCGTCGGCGGCGGAGCGGCGGCCCTGATCGCCGCGGCAGAGTTCCACCGGCTCGCCCCGCTTCCGGGGCACGTGCTGCCGGAGCACATGGGAGCCTTGCTCTTCTCCGCCCTGATCGGGTCGATCAGCTTCTCGGGAAGCCTGATCGCGTTCGGCAAGCTGCAGGAGCTGCTGCCCGGACGGCCGATCGTCTTCGCCGGCCAGCAGGTCGTGAACGGCGTCCTGTTTCTCGCGCTCGTCGGCGTCGGCGTCCTGGCCGGGGCGACGGAGGCGGGCGTCTGGGCGATCGTGCTCGTGATCGGGGCTCTCCTCTTCGGCGTCCTGCTCGTCCTGCCCATCGGCGGGGCGGACATGCCCGTGGTGATCTCGCTGTTGAACGCGTTCACCGGCCTGGCGGCCGCCTCGACGGGCTTCGTGCTCGAGAACACCGCCCTGATCATCGGAGGGACGCTCGTCGGCGCCTCGGGGACGCTGCTCACGATCCTCATGGGTCGGGCCATGAACCGTTCACTCGCAAACGTGCTCTTCGGGGCGTTCGGGGCCGCGGCAACGGCAGCTGGACCAGCGGCGGCGGCGAGCGGCGAGGCGAAGAGCTACCGCGAGGTCTCGGCCGAGGACTGCGCGGTGCATGCTGGCCTACGCCAGCCGGGTCGTGATCGTCCCGGGCTACGGACTGGCCGTCGCCCAGGCCCAGCACAACGTGCGCGAGCTGGCCGACCTCCTGGAGAAGCGCGGCGTGGACGTGAAGTACGCCATCCACCCCGTGGCGGGCCGGATGCCGGGCCACATGAACGTCCTGCTGGCGGAGGCGAACGTCCCCTACCCCCAGCTCTACGACATGGAGGACATCAACCCCGAGTTCCCGCGCACGGACGTGGCCCTCGTCATCGGCGCCAACGACGTCACCAACCCCGCCGCGCGCGACGATCCCGAGAGCCCCCTCTACGGGATGCCGATCCTGAACGTCGACGCTGCGGCGAACGTCGTCGTCCTGAAACGGAGCATGAGCCCGGGCTTCGCCGGAATCGACAACGACCTCTTCTACCGCGCAAACGCAGCCATGCTCTTCGGCGACGCGAAGGAATCCGTCGAGCGGCTGGTCGCCGCCGTCAAGGCGGCCTGACGCGGAGCTACGAGTCGCGCTTGTCCCGCGTCACCGCGCGGAGGGCGTTGACGACGCCCTTGCCGAAGAAGCCGTTCAGGTTGCCGTCGGAGACACAGCGGGCATCGGCGGCCGGGCAGGGCAGCGGGTCCGCCGTTTGGCGCAGGAAGAGGGATACGCGGTCCGGATCCATCTTCCCGCCCCACCACCAGCTCTTCCGTCCGAACTGGCTGACGACGAGCGCCGCCGTGCCGCTCACCTGCGCGGCCGCCTGGGACGTGCCCGCAAAGTAGCGGTAGTACGAAGCGTCAGGCCCCTCGCACGGGTCGCAGAGAAGCCGCGGCACCTGGAAGGCCGCCGGCCAGGGGCCGAGGACGAGGCCCGACGGCGGGACGCCTTGGAGGAAGTCGCCGCCGGGAGCCGTAAGGTCGATCTTGCCGAGCCCGTAGTTCGAAGGCGGGCCCGCGGCCAGGCCGTCGTTGAGGCCGATCGACGAGACCGTGAGCACATGGGAGAGCCCGCTCGGCAGCCGGCTGCACCCTTCGAGCGCCGGGCTGGCGAGGTCGACCCCGTTGTTCCCCGCGGAGGCGATCACGGACACGTCCCTGCGGTCCGCATACTCGACCGCGCGCTTCACGGCCTGGATGATCGTGCGCTGCGCTGGGTCGCTGCGGCAGAAGGTGGTCGTGCCCCCGCTGAGCGCGCTGTCGACCGAGAAGCTCGAGTTGGCCACGTCGACGCCGTGCTCCGCGGCCCAGACGAACGAGCAGATGACCGCGTCGGCGAGGAAGATGTCGCTCGCGCCGTTGCGAATGCTTGCCTTGATCACGGCGAGCTTGACGTTCGGCGCGATTCCGACGATCCCGTAGCCGTTCGCGGCGGCCCCGACGATGCCGGCGACGTTCGTCCCGTGTCCGGAGTCGTCGTTCCACGCCGCAGGATCCTGGTTCGGCGCGCCGCCCACGCAGGAGACGCTGCGCGAGGGGTCGACGTTGTGGCGCAGGTCGATGTGGCTCGCGTCGACGCCCGTGTCGATGACGCCGACGACGACCTTCGGGCTTCCGCCCGTGATCGCGTGGGCCTCCGGCGCGAAGATGCGGTGCGCGTACCACTGCAGGGGCGAGAGCGTGTCCTCGTCGACCACCGGCCAGCTCGGGAGCCCGTGGCCGTCCCAATCCCAGCCCCAGCCTGAGGCGGTGGCGACGACGCTCCCGACGGACGCGACGCCCTCGACGCGGCGGTTCTTGCCGAGCGCCGCAGCGAAGCCCGGATCGTCCGACTCCGCAATGACGAGGTCGATCTGCGGGTAGGACGCGACGACCGAGCCGCCGGCCTTCGTGACGTCGTGCTTCGCAGCCCAGACGCCCCAGCCGTGCTCGGGGTACAGGACGACGTACCGCTCGGCGGCGGCGGGACCAGCCAGCGCCAGCGCGAACGCAGCCGCGAGCGCGAGCACGACGAGTCGAATGGATACTGCTGGCCGCAAGTTTTCTCTCCCTATCGAACCTCTACCCGATGGGCGCCTGGACGCCCTTGCAGACCGGACTATACGGGCCCGTCGCGAGATTGCCTTCCCTCGGTTGAGGGAGCGACGGAGTCGAGCCCTATCTGCGGCGTCCGGTAGATCGAGGCCGCGCCCGAGGCGATCGTCCAGCGGGTCATGTACGCCGTGCTCCCGGACAGGCTCGTCGTCCAGTAGCTCGCGGACCGGCCCCTGATCCTCCCGAGGTTTCGCCGCGACCTGGAGGTGAGCGACGCCTTGCGAAGGTAGGTGACTCCCGAGCGCGCGTCGACCCAGATCACCCGCGCCTGATTGAGCGAAGGGTTGGTCAGCCTGCCGATCTTCGTGCGTGCGATCGTCCGCCGGGTCCCGGTCGAAAGCGTCAGGACGACGATCCGCGACACGCGGCGCGAGACGGTGTGCCACGCGAGGCGCCCATGCCTGAGGGACGGGCGCCCGAGGTCGACGTTCAGCGCCACGTTCGCCGCACGCTTGGTCTCACCGCTCGCGAGGTCACGAAGGATGACGCGCCGCCGTTCCGTCCCGCGCCGGACGTAGGCGACGTCGGGCCAGTCGAGCGCCGGCCGCGAGGCCTGGACATCGTCGATGCGGGCAACCTGAGTCCCGTCCTGCCAGCGAACGACCCGGATTCCCTGGTCGTCCACGTATGCGAGGTACTGCCCCGAGAGCGCGGGCTGCCATGCGTCGGGGTAGACGACGTCGGGGCCGGCCGCCGGCCGCACGACGACCTCCCCGGCCTGCGTGGCGAAAGCGAGGACGTTGCCGCTCACCGTGGGGTCGATGGCCTGCCGGACGACGAGCGTCGCCCCCCCGGCCGCTGGAGCCAGCCCGAGCAGGACGGCGCAGGCGACGAGCGCTACCGCGTTGGCCCTGAGGAGGGCGCCGCGCCTGCGGGTCAGGCGCTCGACTGCGACGGTGGGATCGCCGGCGCCCCGCCGCGGCCAGACGACCATGACGGCCCGGCCCGCGCCGTAGAGGGAAAAGCAGATCGCGGCCGGAACCGGCCTGGCCAGCGCGAGCGCGCCCGCGCAGGCGACCCAGAAGGTCGAGACCGGCTGGAAGGTGAAGAGCCCTGCGCCGAGACCCGCGCCGTACCCGGTCGCCCAGACAGGGAGCGGCAGCTCGAAACGCCAGCGCTCCGGCACCTGCCGGCGGGCCTGCGGCAGCGCGAAGCGCACGAGCCCGGCCTCGCGCGCGGCGGCGAGAAGCGCGAGCGCGGCGGCGGCGAGCACCGCCTGCCGCGCGCCGAGGAGGCTCCCCACGAGCCCCAGCCCGAGGCCGAGCGCGGCGGCAGTGACCACGGCCGCCCCCGTGAAGAGGGCCTGGGCGACGATCTGGCGCTTGCGGCTCCCGCACACGGCGGGAGTGAATGTCTCCAGCATCGACAGTCCTCAGGGCGACCAGGCGCCCGAGACCCCGGCGACGAGCGCGGCGAGCGCGACCCCGAGCTCGATCAGCACGGCAGCCCCGTGTCGTAGTACATGACGCAGTAGACACGGCGGCCTCCCCAGCAGTAGCCGGTCAGCGACGCATCGCCGTTGATCCTGCGGCGGCTGAAGGAGCAGCAGTCCACGAGCTTGCGGATCTGCCCCCCGCAGCAGCGGAACCATGACCCCTGGACGCGAAGGTCCTTGAGGCCCTTGACCTCTTCCGTCCAGTCCTCGCAGATCCGCGTCCGCGGCGCCCTGGCGAGCACCGCGCCATCAGGGCCGCGCAGCCGGTCGCCGTTGCCGTCGAGGGCGTAGCCGGACGAGTCCACTACCCGGCCGAGGTTGTCGATCGGGCGGCCGCTCTGCGGGTGGAGCGGAAAGCCCTTGCGGTCGATGCGCGAGAGGGGCGGGTACGGGCTCGGGCAGGAGCCGGTCGTCCAGATGTGCCCGCAGAAGTGGAAAGCCTCGGCCTCGTCGGGCTTGACGGCGGCGGCCACGGCGGAGCCTCCCGCGACGGCGAGCGCCGCGGCCCCCACTCGCCCGAGGAAGGAAAGGCGAGTGGTCGACTCGGCGAGCTTCGCCGAGAGCTTCTCGGCCTGGCGGTCGAGCCTGGAGGCCCCCGGCTCAAGCCGCTGCATGAACCCGAGCTCTGCCGGTGTCGAGGAGCGTCTCCAGCTCCTCCAGCGTGTTCACGGTGCCCTTGGCCGCGACGACGCCGTCCACGAGGTGCACGACGAACGGGGTTCCCGGCACGTTCCAGCGCGCGAACGCTTCCTCCTCGAGCTCCTCCTCCACGACGCGAACCGTCAGGCCCCGGCGGGCGAGCGCGGCGACTCCCGCGCTCAGCTGACGGCAGATGCGGCACGTCGACGAGAAGAAGAAGACCACCTCGGAGCGGCGGCCGCGGAGTCCGTCGAGCGCCGGGGCGGCCTGGCCGAGCTCGGGCCCCTCCTCGGCGAGCTCGAACGGCACGCGCGGGCCGATCCGCAGAGTGAGGACGCCGACCTGGCGGTAGAGCGCGAGGACGAGCAAGGAGAGCAGGACGACCGCGCCCGAGAGGAGGACGAGCATGACCGCGACCACGGCGTCGGCGGAGACGGACGCATCGAGGCTCCCGCCGAAGGCCGCCACCAGGGCGAGCACGGTGAACCCTCCCGCCCGCAAGAGTAGGTGGGTCGTGCGCCCTTCCGACGCGCCAAAGCAGCCGCAGCGCAGGCGCTCCACGCCGCGAAGGCGTGCTTGGGCGAGCGCGGCGAGAAAGCCGACGCCCAGGGCGACGGCCGCATAGGCGCTCGCCGGCAGGCCGATGCCGAGGATCAGCAGGAGCCCGACCGCCGCCTCGGCCCCCATGACCGCCCAGGCCGCCGGCCGCGCGTACCGCGCGGGTAGGCCGTAGGCGCTCAGCCAGTCAGGCAGGTCATCCCGCCGCCGCAGCTTCGCAGCCGCGGCGAGAAGCAGGATGAGGCCGACGACGATCCGGGCGATGGTCGACAACGCAACCACTGTAGGAGCTAATCGGTAGCCTCGTAGGGTGAGGTGAGAGTCTTCATGAAATCCTCAAATAGGCGCACGCCTCCGTTTTCGGGTGATCTGCGCCTGTCCCTTCCCACGCTACCCACATGAATCGGCGCCCACGCCTGGTCGGCGTCAACCACGTCGCCCTCGAGGTCGGCGATCTCGAGGAGGCGCTGGCGTTCTACGGGCGGCTCTTCGACTTCGAGCTGCGCGGCCGAGCGCCGGGGATGGCCTTCGTCGACTTGGGCGACCAGTTCCTGGCGTTCAGCGAGGGTCGGCGCCAACCCGCGGACGACAACCGCCACTTCGGGCTCGTCGTCGACGACAAGGAGGCGGTGCAGCGCGCCCTCGAGGACTTTGGCGTCAGGGTCGTCCCCGGCCGCCGCCTCGACTTCTTCGACCCGTGGGGCAACCGGGTCGAGGTCGTCGACTACCGAGACATCCAGTTCACGAAGTCGCCGGCGGTGCTCCAGGGGATGGAGCTCGAGGGGCTCGGCAAGAGCGAGGACGCGCGTGACGAGCTCCGCCGGAAGGGGCTGCTGGAGCGATCGTGAGCGCCGGGTTCCTCGTCACAACACTGATCGAGGCCAGGCTCGCGCTGACCGACAAGTAGCGCTATCCGGCCGACTCGGCGCTTCGGAGGCCACCCAGCGCCCACAACGTGAGTAGCGCCACCGCGCCGAGGGCGATGGCGAAGGCCGCCCCGACCTCGGTCGGCTCCCCGGCGAAGAGCCCGCGCCCGGCCTCGAGCAGGAACGTCGCCGGGTTCACCGACGCCACCGCATGGATCCAGCCGTTCAGCAGCTCGAGCGGGACGTAGACTGGCGCGAGGAAGAGCGTGAGGAAGACCGGGACCTGCATCAGCGGGCCCGCCTGCAGGGTACGGAAGCGCATCGCGACCCCTGCCGCCCAGAGGAGCGCCGCGACGTTGACGAGGAGACCGAGGAGCACGAGCGCGAACAGCTCGGCCGGATCGCCCAGCACCTCCATCCCGGCCAGCAGCGCGACGACGAGGACGACCGAGGCCGTCGCGGCCCAGCGGACGAGCGCGACGAGCCCATAGCCCGCGATGATCCCGGTCCGCCGGGGCGCGGCCAGCAAGAGGCGGCGCGCGAAGCCGCTCTCGAAGTCCCGTGCGATGGCGAAGCCGTTGAAGATCCCCCCGAACGCCGCTGACTGGAGGAAGACGAAGACGAACTGGAACGCCGTGTAGCCCGCGGGGAAGTCGAACCCGGGAACCTCGGACACGCGGGAGAGGCCGCCCGCGAACGCCGTGAAGAAGAAGAGCGGGAAGAGCAGCGACGGGAGCAGGATCGAGGGGTTCGTGAACGCGTTGTGAATCCCGCGCCAGGCGACCGCGAGCGCGACCGAGGTGAAGCTCCTCACGACCGCGCCAGCCTTCCCTTGAGCGCCACGCTGGCGGCCGCGAGCGCCAGGACGGCGATCCCCGTGGCCAACCCGAATCCGAGCAGGAGCGCTTGCGCGTCCCAGCCCGTGATGATCAGGCTCCTGATGCCCTCGATCAGGTACGAGACCGGGTTGACGGTCGCCACCGTCCGGAACCACTCGATCTCGATCAGGTTCCGGGGCAGGTTCATGGAGGACAGGAAGAGGAAGACGAAGAAGAGCGGGAAGAGCGCCTGGATCGCCTCGCCCGACCCGGTGCGAAGCGCGATGAACGCTCCGATCGCGCCGAAGGCCAGCGCGATGAGGACGCCGAGGAAGACGATCAGGAAGACGCCGACGACGCCGCTCTCGGGGCGCACACCCGCGATCAAGCCGATGGCCAGGTAGAGGGTCGCCTGGAGGAGAGCGAGGGCGATCACGCCCGCGAGCTGCCCGAGCAGGAGCGCGGCGCCTCGCATGGGCGTGAGGGCGAGGCGGTTCAGGAAGCCGGTCTGGATGTCACGCGCGAGATCGGTGCCTGCGTTCGTCGTCGCGAAGAGCGCTCCCTGCATGAAGGTGAAGGCGAGCGCGAAGTCGAGGTACGAGTCGGCCGGGAACCCCGGGATGCTGGCTGCCGACTCGAGCCCACCCACGTTGACCGCGAGCAGGATCAGCGGGAAGACGAACGAGGGGACGACGTTGAGCGGTTGCCGAAGCGTTCGCAGCACCGAGCGGCGGGCGAGGTACCCGACCTGGAGGAGGAGCGGGCCGCGGCTCATGCCGCGGCGGGTGCCGGCTCCGGCTCGGGCTCGGGCTCGTCGCCGGCGCCCTCGAGCGAGCGCCCGGTCTTCGCAAGGAAGACGTCGTCGAGCGTCGGGGCGTGCAGCTGCAGGTGCTGAAGGTGGAGGCCTTCGGCGTCGAGAGCCCGGACGACGTCGGCAAGGGCCTCCTCGCCGCTATCGAGGCGGACCGACGCGCCCTTCGGCGAGCCGGGAACCGGGGCGCCGAAGCGCCGGAGCGTCCGCGCGACCGCGGTCAGCTCGGCGGGGTCCGCGGGGATCGCCTCGACACTCGGCCGGCCGATCTCCGCCTTGAGCACCTCCGGGGTGCCGGAGGCGACGATGCGGCCGTGGTCGATGATCCCGACGCGGTCTGCCAGGACATCGGCCTCCTCCAGGTACTGGGTGGTCAGGAAGACCGTGACGCCGTCCTCGCGCGCGAGGCGCGCGACCTCCGACCAGAGGGCGTTCCGGCTCTGCGGGTCGAGGCCGGTCGTCGGCTCGTCGAGGAAGAGGATCCTCGGCTCGTGGACGAGCGCGAGCGCGAGGTCGAGACGCCGCTTCATCCCGCCCGAGTACGTCTTCACCTTGCGGTCGGCGGCCTCGGTCAGCCCGACGCGCTCGAGCAGAGCCTCGCTCCGCTGCCGCCGCTCGGCCCTGGGCATGCCGTGGAGCGCCGTCTGCAGGCGCAGGTGCTCGCGGCCGCTGAGAAGCGGGTCGAGCGCGGCTTCCTGCAGCGCCGCGCCGATCGCGGCGCGCACCTGCGCTCCTTCGCGGACCACGTCGAAGCCGGCCACGCGCGCGGTGCCGTCCGTCGGCGGCAGCAGCGTCGTGAGCATGTGCACCGTCGTGGACTTGCCGGCCCCGTTCGGGCCGAGGAAGCCGTAGATCTCGCCCGGGCCCACGGCGAGCTCGATCCCGTCGACAGCCCGGATCCCTCCCTTGAACTCCCGCGCCAGGCCCTCGGCCTGGATTCCATGCTCGTCGCGCATGGAGGCCAGGCTAGCGAGAAACTTGAGCTTGTCAAGCATCCACCCAGTCAAGTATCATCCGAACCGTGGCAGTCGCTACCGAACCGGCGACCGACGTCGCCCGCGAGGCCTGGGAGCTGCTCTTCCGGGTGGCCAAGGCAAAGCACGGAGTCCTGAGCGCCCGGCTCGCCGAGCTGGACCTGACGCCGGTCCAGGCCCACGCCCTGCGACGGCTCGACCCGGATCTGCCGCTGGCCATGAGCGCCCTCGCGGAGGCGCTGTACTGTCACGCTTCGAACGTCACGGGGATCGTCGACCGGCTGGAGTCGCGGGGCCTCGTCGAGCGCACCCAGGGGGCTGGGGATCGGCGCGTGAAGACGCTGGTTCTCACGCCGGAGGGCGCAGTGGCCCGAGCGCGGGTGATCGAGCTCCTGAGCGAGCCGCCGGCCGCCATCGCCGCGCTGCCGGCAGCCGACCAGCGCGCGCTCCGCGACATTCTCCGGCACGCGCTTGCTGACGAGACGACTACAGTCAGTCCATGACGGTTGGCGCACAGTCACTCCCGGACACCTCCAGGCTCGACGCCTGGATCCGGTTTCTGCGGGCACACGCCGCGCTGACCCGCGAGCTTTCCGCCGAGCTCGTCGCGGAGCACGGCCTCACGATCAACGACTACGAGGTCCTGCTCCACCTCTCACGCGCGCCGGAGAGGCGAATGCGACGGGTCGACCTCGCGGATTCGGTCCTCCTGACCGCCTCCGGAATCACGCGTCTGCTCGAGGGGCTCGAGCGCGCCGGCCTCGTCGAGCGCGTCCTGTGCGACTCCGACCGCCGCGTCGCCTACGCGCAGCTCACCGCGGCCGGGTCCGAGAGGCTCCGTCAAGCCTCGCGGACACATGTCGCCGGCATCGAGGCGCTTTTCGTCGGGCGCTACACCGACGAGGAGCTCGCCACGCTCTCCGCCCTCCTGTCCCGGCTCCCGGCGGCCGGCGACGGGGACCTCGACTGCTCCGGCCGGGCCTAAGCGGCGGTCGCGGATCGACGCCCGCGCGCCGGCGAGGGCCGAGCGGTCGCCTGGTCGAAGTGACGCTGGGCCGGCTCGGCCAGTGAGTCGTAGAGGTCGTGGAAGAGCGCGACCGCCCTGGCGCGCCGGCCGTTCGTGGGAACGAGCTCATCCGGCAATCCCGGGTCGAGGGCGGGGAACTCCCGAAACGCGTGCACGAGCCGCGTTCGGACGAGGAAGGCCTCGCGCTCGTCGTGGTGATGACCTGCCTGCGCGTGGCGCGCGAAGGCGAGCTCGAACGCCCGGTAGCGTCTCGTCAGCTCGTTCGCGTCCCACGCGCGAGAGACGAGCGCCTCGAGATCGGTGAGGCCGGCGGCCCGCCCCACGAGAACGGTCGCATGGCCGAGGAGGCGCAGCTCGTCGAGCAGGGCCACCAGCTCCCGCTCGCGATCGTGCGGTGAGACCCAGACGCCGTCCTGGATGGAGCCGAAGCCGAGGAAGCGGAGCCGCCGGGCGAGCCGGCCTCGCTCGAGGCGGCGATCGTCGGGCACCGCATGCCAGAGAATCGTCCACTCGTCGGCGGGGCGCTCGTCGCGGCCGAGGGAGAAGATCCGCCGGTCACCCTCGTCGAGCAGGGCGGTGGCCCGAGGGGTGAGCCGATAGTGCACCAGCCGCCCGTCCCGCACACGGGCAAGGAGGTCGCGGCGCGTCAGCCGCGCCAGGGCGATCCGGGCCGCGCCGGCGGAGAAGCCGAGCTCGCTCAGGAGCCGCACGAGCCCGCCGGACCAGACCGAGCGGTCGCCGGGGTAGACGTAGGCGCCGAGCAGCGTGATCACGAGGCTCTGCGGCCGCCGCTCGACGAGCGTGGCCGTGGGATCCGCGCTCACGGGCCCGGGCGGACCGCGACGGTCACCCTGCTGAGGGCGCAGACCCGGCCCTCGTCGTCGGTGAGCTCCACGTCCCACACCCACGTGGTTCGGCCGCGGTGACGCCTGCGCGCCGCGGCGTGGATCGTCCCGCTCCCCACCGGGCGCAGGAAGGACGACTCGTTGGACATGCCGAGGCCGACCTTGCCCTCGGCGGCAACTCCGTGGTTGGTGCCGAGCGAGGCGAGCCCCTCCGCGATCGCAGCATGGACGCCGCCGTGCACGAGCCCGAGCGGCTGCTTGAGGTGATCTTCGACCTGCACGCGCCCCCGCACGAGCTCGTCACTGCACTCGATCAGCTCGAGCCCGTAGTGGCGGTCGAACGACGAGAGCTCGAGGAGCCGCGCGGGCGGGTCGCCTGCGTCGCTCACAGGCCTGCGCCACGATTTGGTTGACACATCACCTCGGTCAAGTGTAAACCTTCCTGCACGCAGACTCGGACGAACGCATGAACGTCGGCGTCGGGCTCCCCAACACGACGCCGGGCACGGAGGGCGCGCTCGTGCTCGAGTGGGCGCGGCGCGCCGATGCCGGGCTCTACTCGAGCGTGGCCGTCCTCGACCGCGTGGCATACGACAGCCTCGAGCCCTTGGCGACCCTGGCCGCCGCGGCGGCCGTGACCACCCAGGTGCGGCTCGCGACGATGATCGCCATCGCCCCGCTCCGCGCGACCGCCCTCCTGGCGAAGCAGGCTGCCTCGGTGCACGCGCTCTCCGGGGGGCGGCTGACCCTCGGCCTTGCGATCGGCGCTCGGATCGAGGACTACGAGATTGCGGGCGTCGAGCACCGCGGGCGCGGGCAGCGCTTCTCGGAGCAGCTCGCGTACCTCCGCGGCGGCGTCGACGACGATCTCGTCGGCCCGTCGCGGGAAGGGATCGAGCTGCTCGTCGGCGGCGCCAGCGGCCTCGCTCTTGCCCGGATGGCGCGCTACGCCGACGGCTATGCCCACGGCGGCGGCCCGCCCCGGGCCTTCGCGAGCGCAGCCGCCCGTGCCGAGGCGGCCTGGCGCGATCTTGGGCGCCCCGGCCGTCCCCGCCTCTGGGGCCAGGGCTACTTCTCCCTTAGCGACGTCGAGCGCGGCAACGCCTACCTCCGCGACTACTACGCGTTCACCGGCCCCTTCGCCGAGCGGATCGTCGCCGCCAATCTGACGAGCGCCCGGGCGATCAAGGACTTCGTGCGCGGCTACGAGGAGGCGGGCTGTGACGAGCTCGTCCTCCTGCCGACGGTAGGGGACGCCGACGAGCTCGACCGCCTGACCGAGGCGCTGTCGTGATGAAGGTCTCGATCGTCGGCGGCGGCCCGGCCGGCCTCTATCTCGCGATCCTGCTCAAGAAGGCCGACCGCGGGATCGAGGTCGACGTCGTCGAGCGGAACCCTCCCGATGCGACCTTCGGCTGGGGCGTCGTCTTCAGCGAAGAGACGCTCGGCGCCCTCCGCGACGCCGATCAGGAGACGTACCTGGCGATCACGGACACGTTCGCCCGCTGGGACCGGGTGGACATCCGCTATCGCGGACGCGTCCTCAGGTCGCAAGGACACTCCTTCTCGGCGATCGCGCGCAAGCGGCTGCTGGAGATCCTCCAACGACGCTGCTTCTCGCTGGGGGTGGACCTGACGTTCAACCAGGAGGTCGGCGAGCTTCCGGCCGGGGCCGACCTGATCGTCGCCGCGGACGGCGTCAACTCCGCCTGGAGGGGTTCGCACGAGCGCGAGCTCGGTACCTCGGTCCAGCCCGAGGGCTGCAAGTACGCCTGGTTCGGAACCGACCTCGTCTTCGACGCCTTCACCTTCATCTTCCGCGACACCGAGCACGGGCTCTTCCAGGTGCACGCGTACCCGTTCGACGAGCGCATGAGCACGTTCATCGTGGAGTGCCCGGAGCCGACGTGGCGTCGCGCCGGCCTCGACGAGCTAGGCGAGGAGGAGAGCCTCGCCTTCTGCGAGCGGCTCTTCGCCCGCGACCTCGAGGGCCACGAGCTCCTCACGAACCGCTCGCTCTGGCTCGACTTCCCGAAGGTCGTGAACAGGGTCTGGCACCACGGCCGAACGGTGCTGCTGGGCGACGCCGCCCACACCGCGCACTTCTCGATCGGCTCGGGGACGAAGCTCGCCATGGAGGACGCGATCGCGCTCAGGGACGCGCTCGAACGCCGCGCGTGGGACGTCGAGGCCGCGCTCGTCGACTACGAGCTCGAGCGCCAGCCCGTCGTCGAGCGGACGCAGCGGGCTGCGAGCGAGAGCGCCGCGTACTTCGCCCGCGTCTCGAGCTACCGGGATCTCGAGCCGATCCAGTTCGCCTTCAACCTGCTCACGCGGAGCGGGCGCATCAGCCACGCTGGCCTCGCCGTTCGCGACCCTACGTTCACCCGCGTGCTCGATGCCTGGTTCACCGGCACCGCCGCCACGGTGGCTCCGCCGCCCATGTTCGCGCCCCTCGAGCTCGGCGATCTCAGGCTCGAGAACCGGGCGGTCGTCAGGTCGGACGCGCCCCCGGCCGGGGCGGGGCTCGTTCTGAGCGGCTTCGTCGCCGTCTCCCCGGAGGGCCGGATCACGCCCGAGACGCCGACCATCCTCGACTGGACGCCCAGTGTTCGGCCGATCGCGCTCCAGCTCGGCCACGCAGGACGGCGGGGAGCGTGCCGCCCGCGGTCGGTCGGCATCGACGTCCCGCTGCGGGACGGCTGGGAGCTCGTGTCTGCCTCCCCGCTTCCCTACGGGCCGTTCGGCGCCGTCCCGCGAGAGCTGGACGAGGCCGGCATGTCCGTGGTCCGCGAGGACTTCGTCGCGGCGGCGAGGCGCGCCGCAGAGCTCGGCGTGGACATCCTCGAGCTCGACTACGCCCACGGCTACCTGCTCGCCAGCTTCCTCTCGCCGCTCACCAACCGCCGCGCCGACGCGTACGGCGAGGCCCGCCTGCGCTTCCCCCTCGAGGTGCTCGATACCGTGCGCCAGGCGTGGGACGGAGTGCTGGCCGTCCGCCTGTCCATCACCGACTGGGCCCGCGGCGGCGTTTCCGTGGAGGACGGCGTGGCGATCGCCCGCGCTTTCGTCGAGCACGGCTGCGACCTCGTGCACACGGTCGCGGGGCAGACGGTCGCCGAGGGCCGTCCCGAGTACCGCCGCGGGTTCCTGACCGCGCTCAGCGACCGTGTCCGGAGCGAGGCGGGCGTGCCGACCCTCGTCGGCGGTCACCTGACGACGCTCGACGACGTGAACACGATCGTTGGCGCCGGCAGGGGTGACCTCTGCATCCTCGACCTCCCTCCCTCCGACCTGGAGACCGACCTTCCCGCGACGCCTGCGCGCGAAGAGGGCGCGATCGTCACCTCGTGAACGACTTCGCCGAGCTCGCCTACCCCGACATCGAGGTGCTGCTCGCAGACGGGCGGCGGACGGTCCTCCTCCTCCCGCTCGGCGCGACGGAGCCGCACGGGCCGCACGCGCCGCTTGCGACCGACACGCTGATCTCGCTCGGCATCTGCAGGCGCGCCGCCGAGCGGCTCGTGGACGACCCTGACGTCCGCGCGCTCGTCCTGCCGCCGCTCCCCTACGGCGTCACGCGCTACGGCGCCGCCTTCCCCGGCGCTGTCTCGATCGGCGAAGCGACGCTTCGCGCGCTCGTCGTCGAGATCGCCGCGTCGCTCGCCGAGCAGGGCTTGGGGCGAATCGTGCTCGTGAACAGCCACTTCGAGCCGGAGCAGGTAGGGACGCTCCGGGAGGCCGTCGCAGAGCTGGGGGCGTCGGTCCGCCTGCTCGATCTCACGCGGCGGCACACCGCCGAACGGCTAACCGACGAGTTCCGCTCCGGCTCCTGCCACGCGGGGCGCTACGAGACGTCACTCGTCCTGGCCGACCGGCCCGGGCTCGTCCGTGAGGAGCGCAGGGCCGGCCTGGAATCGAAGATGATCGACATGCCCGCGGCGATCGCCGCGGGACAGACGGACTTCATGGCCATGGGAATGGATCGCGCGTACTGCGGTGCGCCAGCCGAGGCGACCGCCGAAGAGGGAGAGCGGACGTTCGAGACCCTCGCCGACATGCTGGTCGAGCTCGTCCGCGAGGTAGCTGTGTGCTGACCTACGACGACGTGCCCCGCGAGCTCAACCTCGCCACCTACTTCGTCGACCGGAACGTCGAGGAGGGCCGCGGCGAGCGCACGGCGCTGATCGGCCCCGACGCCCTCACGACGTACGCAGAGCTCGCGACGCTCGTGAACCGGAGCGGCCATGTCCTCCGCGAGCTCGGGGTCCGAGCGGAGGAGCGCGTGCTGCTCGTCCTCGCCGATGGCGTCGAGCTCGTGTCGCTCTGGTACGGAGCGCAGAAGATCGGCGCCGTGACCGCCGAGGCCTACACGTTCCTCCAGGCGAAGGACTACGCCTACTACCTCGACTACACGCGGGCCGGCGTCGTGGTCGCAGATTTCTCCACGCTCGAGCGGGTGCGGGAGGCGGCGGCCTCGAGCCGCTGGCTCCGACACCTCCTCGTCGTCGGCGCCGACGAGGAGCTCCGCGCCGGAGAGGTGGCCTTCGAGGCGCTCGCCGCCGAGGCGCCCGGCGAGCTCGAGCCCGCTCCGACAACGAGGGACGACATCGCGCTCTGGAAGTTCACCACCGGCAGCACCGGGCTCCCCAAGGCGGCGGTGCACCCGCAGCACAGCCCGCTGCTCAGCTTCGACTGGTACGCCCGAGGCGTCCTCGACCTGACGGAGCAGGACGTCGTTCTGCCGGTGCCGAAGCTCTTCTTCGGCTACGCGCGCGACCTGACGGCACTGTTCCCCTTCGGCGTCGGCGGCGCCGGAATCGTCTTCCCCGAGCGAACGACGCCGGAGCGCATCTTCGAGCTCGTCGCACGCCACCGGCCCAGCATCCTCGTCCAGGTTCCCACGATGATGGCGGCGATGATCGCCCATGCCGACGCCGCGAGGCAGGACCTGTCCTGCCTTCGGCTCTGCACGTCGGCCGGCGAGGCGCTCCCCCGCGAGCTTTACGACCGCTGGCAGCACACGTTCGGCGTCGAGGTGCTCGACGGGATCGGCTCCTCCGAGGCCTACCACATCTACATCTCGAATCGCCCCGGCCGCGTTCGCCCCGGCAGCGTCGGCGAGGTCGTGCCGGGCTATCGTGCCCGCGTGCTCGACGACGACGGCCGAGAGGCGCCCGACGGCGAAGTCGGGACGCTCTGGATCGAAGGAGACACGGCCGCGCTCTGCTACTGGAACGAGCACGAGAAGAGCAAGCGCACCTTTAACGGCGACCTCGTGAACACGGGTGATCTCTTCGCCCGCGACGGGGACGGATTCTTCTGGTACCGGGGCCGAAGCGACGAGATGATCAAGGTCGGCGGCATCTGGATCGCGCCCTCCGAGGTCGAGCACTGCCTGCTCTCGCACCCGGACGTCGTGGAGTGCGCCGTGGTCGGCTTCGAGGAAGACGGCCTGACGCTGACCCGGGCGCACGTCGTCCTCCGCGTGGGCAGCGCCGCGTCCGACGAGCTGGCCGCGGCGCTGCAGGACCACGTGCGCGGGCGGCTCTCGCCTCATAAGTATCCGCGCGACGTCCGCTTCGTGGCGGAGCTGCCGAAGACGCCCTCCGGCAAGATCGACCGGAAGGCACTGCGGGCCGGCCTCGAGGCGGTCGCATGACGCGGGTCGTGGTCGTGACGGGCGGCGGGAAGGGCATCGGCAAGGCGGTCGTCGAGCGCTTCGCAGCCGCGGGCGATCGCGTCGTCGCCTTGGGACGCGACGAGCGGGCGCTGGAGTCGACGGAAGCGGCTGAGTCAGGCGTCTGCGACGTGACCGACGACGAGCAGGTGACCGCGCTCTTCGAAAGGCTCGGCAGGGTCGACGTCCTCGTGAACAACGCCGGCGCCGCCACGAGTGCCCCGCTCGGGCGAACCTCGCTCGAGGACTGGCGCGCTCTCCTCGACGTGAACGCGACCGGCGCGTTCCTCTGCACCCGAGCCGTCCTCGGCGGAATGGTCGAACGCGGGAGTGGGCGCATCGTGACCGTGGCGTCGACCGCGGCCCGCGTCGGCGTCCGCTACGCCGCCGCGTACACGGCGTCGAAGCACGCCGCCGTGGGCCTCATGCGCGCCGTGGCCGCCGAGGTGGCCGGGACGGGAGTGACCGCCAATGCCGTCTGCCCCTCTTACGTTCGGTCGGAGATGACCAGCAGGTCGATCGCGCGCATCGTCGACGTGACCGAGCGGAACGAGGAGGAGGCCGAGGCGGCGCTCGCCGGATCGTCCCCGCTCGGCCGCCTGCTCGAGCCCGACGAGGTCGCGTTCGCCGTCGCCTTTCTCGCCGCCCCGGAAGCCGGGGCGATCAACGGGCAGGCGCTCGTGCTCGATGGAGGCGGGATCCAGGCGTGACCAGGTTTCGGGCGTCGGCCGGCTTCACGGAGAGCTGGGACACGTTCGACTTCGTCGTCGAGGGCGGCGTCGCGACCGTCACGCTGTCGCGACCCGAGAAGCTGAACGCGCTCACCTTCGACGTCTACGCCGACCTGCGCGATCTGCTGGCCGAGCTGCCGCATCGGGGGGACGCGCGCGTGCTCGTGCTCGCCGGGCAGGGACGCGGCTTCTGCTCCGGCGGCGACGTGCAGGAGATCATCGGCGAGCTCCAGGGCCGGCCCATCGCCGACGTGCTCGAGTTCACGCGCATGACCGGGGCGGTTGTCAAGGCGATGCGCGACTCCCCGCTCCCGATCGTCGCGGCCGTCAACGGAGTCGCCGCCGGCGCGGGCTCGGTGCTCGCGCTCGCGAGCGACTTCCGCCTCCTGGCGAGGTCGGCGACCTTCGCATTCCTCTTCAGCAGGGTCGGGCTCGCCGGAGCGGACATGGGGTCGGCCTACCTCCTGCCGCGCCTCGTCGGCGCGGGGCGGGCGCTGGAGCTCCTGATCCTCGGCGACGAGCTCTCCGCGGACCGCGCGCTCGAGATCGGGCTGGCGACGCAGGTCGTCGAGGACGATGAGCTGCCCGCCGCCACCCGGGAGATCGCCCGCAGGCTCGCCGACGGCCCGGCGCTCGCCTACTCGACGACGAAGGTCCTGCTCACCCGCGAGCTCGACCTCGACCTCGCAGGCGCGATCGAGCTCGAAGCCCTGGGGCAAGCGCTGATGATGCAGAGCGAGGATCACCGCGAGTTCTACGCCGCATTCTCGGAAGGGCGCAAGCCCGGGTGGACAGGACGATGACGGAGCACCGGATCGTCAACCCACCGGAGCTCCCGGAGCCGAGCGGCTACGCCCACGCGGTCGTGGCCGGTCCGGGGCGAACCGTGTACCTGGGCGGGCAGACCGGCGCCGGCGCAACGCTGGTCGAGCAGTTCGACGCGGCCGCGACGGCCTTTGTCATGTCTCTGCGGGCTGCGGGGGGAGAGCCCGGCCACCTCGTCTCCGTCGTCGTCTTCACCACGGACATGGACGAGTACCGCGCCTCGCTTCGCGACCTGGGGGAGGTGTGGCGCCGCCACTTCGGGCGCCGCTACCCCGCCATGGCGCTCATCGGGGCCTCCGCGCTCTTCGAGCGGGATGCGCGCGTCGAGCTGATGGGCGTGGCGGTCGTTCCCGAATGAACGGCCACAGCCGTCTCTCCGAGGCTCAGCAGGAGCTGCTCGAGCGGGCGAGCGCGCTCGGCCACGACGTCTTCCAAACGCTGGCAGAGGAGGGCACGCCGGGACAGATCAACCTGCCGCTCGTGCGGACCCTTGGTGAGCAGGGGCTGCTCGAGCGGGTTCTTCCGCGCGAGGGCGAGGGCTCGGCGGTCGAGCTCTGCCTCCTTCGCGAAGGGCTCGCGCACGGGTGCACCGACGCCGAGACGGCGCTCGCGCTCCAGGGCCTGGGCGGCTATCCGATCCTGCGCGCAGCCACCCCGGAGGTGCGCGAAGCCTGGGTTCCGCGACTGGCCGCGGGCACGGCGGTGGCCGCGTTCGCGCTCAGCGAGCCGGACGCCGGCTCCGACGCGGCCGCGCTCGCGCTGCGCGCCGACCGGGAGGACGACGGCTTTCGCCTGACCGGCACCAAGACCTGGATCTCGAACGCGCCGGAGGCCGACGTCTACACGGTCTTCGCCCGGACAACTGAAGGCGCCGGCGCTCGTGGAGTCACGGCGTTCGCCGTCCCGCGCGAGAGCGAGGGCTTCTCGGGCGAGGCGCTCCGGCTCCTCTCCCCGCACCCGATCGGCCGGCTCGAGCTCGACGGCGTCTTCGCCGGGGCTGACCAGGTGCTCGGGGAGGTAGACAAGGGCTTCCGCGTCGCCATGGAGACGCTCGACCTCTTCCGTCCCAGCGTGGGCGCCTTCGCGGTCGGGATGGCGCAGGCCGCGCTCGATTCCGCGGTCTCCCACGCCGCGCGCCGCGAGGCCTTCGGTCGGCCGCTGGCGGAGCTCCAGGCCGTCGGGCACCAGCTCGCCGAGGTGGCGACGCGCGTGCAGGCGGCGCGCCTGCTCGTGTACGACGCGGCCTTCGCCTACGACGCGGGCGTACGCCCGGTGCGTCAGGCCTCGGCGATGGCCAAGCTGTTCGCGACGGAGACGGCACAGCAGGCGGTGGACGTGGCGATCCAGGTGCACGGCGCACGGGCGCTCGAGCGCGGCCACCTCCTGGAGCACCTCTACCGTGAGGTGCGCGCTCCTCGCATCTACGAGGGCGCCTCCGAGGTGCAGCGCGAGATCATCGCGCGCGAGCTCTTCAAGGAGAACGCGTGACGGACCAATCCAAGTCGCTGACCTACACGGCCTACCTCGCCCTCGACGAGCTCCTGGGCGCGCAGCGACCGCGCTCGGACGAGCACGACGAGATGCTCTTCATCATCGTCCACCAGGTGTACGAGCTCTGGTTCAAGGAGATGCTCCACGAGCTCGCGCATCTCCAGCGCCTGCTCGAGGCGGACAGCGGCTCGCAGGCGCTCGGCACCTTCAAGCGGGTGCTCACGATCCTCAAGCTCGTCGTCGCGCAGCTCGACGTGATCGAGACCCTTCAGCCGACGCAATTCCTGAGCTTCCGAGACCGGCTCGAGTCGGCGAGCGGCTTCCAGTCGGCGCAGTTTCGGGAGCTCGAGGGGGTGCTCGGGCGCCGCGACCACTCCGTGCTCCGGGCCTACCAGGAGGGTGGCGACGACTACCGTCGCGTCGAGGCTGTGCTCGGGCGCCCCTCGCTCTACGACTCGTTCCTCGCCTACCTTTCGCTTGGCGGCTACGAGGTTCCCGCCGATCGGCTCGAGCGCGACGTGAGCCTGCCGGTCGAGGAGTCGGCGGGCGTCCAGGCAGCCATCCTGGCCGCCTATCGCGACGACGGCGAGGCCGCGATGGTCTGCGAGCGGATGGTCGACCTCGACGAGGGCTTTCAGGAGTGGCGCTACCGGCACGTCAAGATGGTGGAGCGGACGATCGGCGACAAGACCGGCACGGGCGGCTCGCCGGGCGCCGCCTACCTGCGCACGACCCTGCACAGGCCCGCGTTTCCCGACCTCTGGTCGGTCCGCAGCGAGCTGTGATCGAGCTCGACGACCTGCGGCGGACGCCGAACGCCCTGGCCGCCGACTACTCCTCGTTCCGGGTCGCCGACCGCCTGCTCCTCACCGGCCATAGCCACCAGGCCTGGCCGGACGTGGCGCGGGAGGGGCAACTCGAGGCCTTCGAGGACGCGGCGCTACGGGTCGACGAGAAGTGGGATCGTGCCTTCGCGAAGGCCGAGGCCGTTCGAGACGGGTTCCGACGGCTTCTGGGCGAGCCGGGCGCCGAGATCGCGCTCGGGCAGAACACGCACGAGCTCGTCACGCGCTTTCTCTCGGCGCTCGACCTTCGCCGGCGCCCTCGGCTCGTCACTTCCGACGGCGAGTTCCACACCCTGCGCCGCCAGCTCGCGAGGCTCGACGAAACGGGACTCGACGTCGTCCGTCTCCCCGCCCGCCCGGCCGAGACGCTGGCCGAGCGCATGGCCGGGGCGCTCGACGAGCGTACGAGCGCGGTGCTCGTCTCGGCGGTTCTCTTCGAGACCGCACAGATCGTGCCCCGGCTGGACGAGCTCGCGGAGGCATGCGCCGCGGCCGGTGCCGAGTTGCTCGTGGATGCCTACCATGCCCTGGGAGCCGCTCCATTCAGGCTTCCCGAGCTCCGGCTGGAGTCGGCCTGGGTCGTCGGAGGCGGCTACAAGTACCTCCAGCTCGGAGAAGGCAACTGCTTCCTCCGCCTGCCGCCGCAGGCGGAGACGACGCGGCCCATCCTCACGGGCTGGTTCGCCGAGTTCGAGCTGCTCGCGGCCGAGCGAGATGACCTGGCGGTGGGGTACCCGTCCGGCGGCGCCCGCTTCGCCGGCTCGACCTACGACCCGACGAGCCACTACCGCGCCGCCCGAGTCTTCGCCTTCTTCGCGGAGCGCGGCCTCACGCCCGAGCTCCTGCGCGCGTCGTACCTCCACCAGACGGGGCTGCTCGCAGCCCGTCTCGACGCTCTCGGCGCGTCGGAGGAGCTGATGACGCGCGACCGCTCGGTCGGGCTGAATCACTTCGGAGGCTTCCTCGCCGTCGAGTCCCCTCGGGCGGGGGAGCTGGCGCGGCACCTGGCCGAGGACGGAGTCCTGATCGATGCCCGCGGCCGCTACTTTCGCCTGGGCCCGGCGCCGTACCTCTCCGACGCTCAGCTCGACGCGGCGATGGACCGCCTCGAAAGCGCCGCTCATGCGATCGGGCCCCGATAGGAGTATTCTCGCCGCCTGATGACCGAGACGAAGATCACCCTGCCCGAGAGCGCCATCCCGGAGCGCTGGTACAACATCGCGGCCGACATGCCGAACCGGCCGCAACCGGTGCTGCATCCCGGCACGGGCGAGCCCGTCGGCCCCGACGACCTCGCGCCGCTCTTCCCCATGGACATCATCCTCCAGGAGGTCTCCGAGGACCAGGAGATCCCGATTCCGGAGGCGATCCGCGACGTCTACCGCCTCTGGAGACCGACGCCGCTCTACCGCGCCCATCGACTCGAGGCGGCGCTCGGTACCCGCTCCCGCATCTTCTACAAGTACGAGGGCACGAGCCCGGCAGGGAGTCACAAGCCGAACACGGCGGTCGCCCAGGCCTACTACGTGAAGGAGTCGGGCAGGACGCGCATCGCCACGGAGACCGGTGCCGGCCAGTGGGGAAGCGCCGTCGCGCTCGCGTCGCAGCTCTTCGGGCTCGAGTGCAAGGTCTACATGGTCAGGATCTCCTACGAGCAAAAACCGTACCGCCGCTCGATGATGGAGACCTGGGGCGCCAGCGTCGTCGCCAGCCCCTCCGAGGACACCAACTCGGGGCGCGCGATCCTCGCAGCTGACCCGGCCTCGCCCGGCAGCCTCGGGATCGCCATCTCCGAGGCGGTCGAGGACGCGGCGCAGCGGGAGGACAGCGCCTACTCGCTCGGGAGCGTGCTCAACCACGTGCTCATGCACCAAACCGTGATCGGGCAAGAGGCGCTCGCCCAGATGGAGCTGGCCGGCGCGTTCCCCGACCTCGTCGCGGGGTGCGTGGGCGGGGGCTCCAACTTCGCCGGGCTCGCCTTCCCGTTCCTGCGCGAGAAGATCGGCGGGCGTGAGATCGAGGTGCTCGCCTGCGAGCCGGCCGCCTGCCCGACCCTCACGCGCGGCCCGTTCGCGTACGACTTCGGGGACACGAGCCAGCTGACCCCGCTCGTCCCCATGCACACGCTGGGCCACGACTTCGTGCCCCCGGGCATCCACGCGGGAGGGCTCCGCTACCACGGGGTGGCACCGCTCATCTCCCAGCTCGTCCTCGACGGGCTCGTTCGGGCAGAGGCCTACGGGCAGACCGACGTCTTCGCCTCGGCAGTGCGCTTCGCGTGCACGGAGGGCATCATCCCGGCGCCCGAGTCCTCGCACGCGATCCACGGAGTCGTCCAGGCGGCGGCGGCCGCCGACGAGGAGGGTCGCGAGCGCACGATCCTCTTCAACCTCTCGGGCCACGGCCACTTCGACCTGGGCGCCTACGACGCGTACCTCCACGGCCAGCTCGAGGACTTCGAGCTCCCGGAGGACGAGATCGCCCGCGCACTGCAGGCCATCGAGCCGTTGCCCAAGCCGGCCGGCGTCGCCTGACACGGCGCCAGGCGTCTGGGACAATGGGCAGGCGACGAGCGCCGCGAACGTCGATACACCACTGATCTCACCACGAGCGTTGGAGCATTCGCATCGGCGCATACGGTTCGCCCTCTGGCTCGGGCTGATCGCAGTCGCCTACTACGGCGCGGCCAAGCTCGGCATGAGCCTCTCGGTGTCGCGCGGGGTGATCACGCCCGTGTGGGCGCCCTCCGGCATCGCGCTTGCGGCGCTCCTCGTTCTCGGCGTTCGCTGCTGGCCCGCGGTGGCGATCGGGGCCTTCGCCGCGAACGCCACGAGCGGGGCAACGCTGGCGGTCGCGGCCGGCATCTCGCTGGGCAACTCGTTGGCCGCCGTCGTCGGGGCGCTGCTCGTCCTCAGGATCGGCTTCACGCCCGCACTCGACCGCGTTCGCTCGGTTCTCGCCCTCGTGGTCGGAGGCGCGCTCGTCAGCACGACGATCAGCGCGACGAACGGCGTGACCGTGCTCACGCTTGCCGACGAGCTGCAGGATTCCTACGGCGCCGCATGGCTGCTCTGGTGGTTCGGAGACGCCGTGGGAATTCTGGTGGTCGCGCCAATCCTGCTCGTCCTCTACGACACCTGGAAGCGAGCGGGCCTGCCGCGGGCCCGGTTGCTCGAGGGCGCTACGCTCCTGGCCTCGGTCGTCGCCGCGAGCGCGATCGTCTTCCTCGCCGGAGCATGGCGCTACCCGTACCTGATCTTCCCCCTGCTTCTCTGGGCAGCTCTTCGCTTCAAGCAGCTCGGGGCCGCGGCGTCTGCCTTCCTTGTCGGCGCGATCGGCACGTGGGGAGCCGTGGTCGGCTCGGTGCCGTTGGGAGGCGAGACGGCAACCGAGCGCGTGCAGCTCACCCAGGCCTCGTTCGCAGTCGTCGTCGTCAGCCTTCTGCTCCTGGGCGCGACCCTCGCGGAACGAGAGGCTGCGAGCGGCGCCCTGGCGCTGACGGCCTCCCGCCTCGGCGAAGCTCAGGCTCTCGCCCATCTCGGCAGTTGGGAGTGGGACATCCGCCGCGATCTCGTGACGTGGTCGGACGAGCTGTACCGCGTCTTCGGGCTCGAGCGTGAGCGGGCCGAGCCGCTGAGCTACTCGACGTACCTCGATCTCGTCCATCCGGACGACCGGGAGCTCGCCGACCAGACGGTCACTGCCGCGCTTGAGGACGGGCAGCCGTACGCGCTCGAGCACAGGATCGTCCGCCCGGACGGCCACGAGCGGATCATCGCCAGCCGCGGTCGCGTCGTCTTTCGCGGGCGGGAGCCGGTCACGATGGTGGGAACCGGACAGGACGTGACCGAGCAACGGCACGTCGAGAAGCTCCGGGAGGACATCCTCTCCGCCGTGTCGCACGAGCTAAGGACACCGCTTACCTCGGTGCTCGGCTTCGCGCTCACGCTCGAGAAGCACGCACGCGAGCTGACCCCGGAGACGATCGAGGAGACGAGTGCCGCTCTCGCCGAGGCGGCCCGGCGCCTGGATCGCCTGCTCGCCGATCTGCTGGACGTCGAGCGCTTGCGCAGGGGCGAGCTCGTCCTGCGGCGCGAGCGGGTCGACCTCTCCGATCTCACGAAGCGGGTGGTGGCTGATTGCGACCTCTCCGACCGCCAGGTCAGGCTCGACTGCGAGCCGATCGTGGCAGAGGTCGACGCGGCGAAGCTCGAGCGCATCGTCGAGAACCTCGTCGCGAACGCGGACAAGCACACGCCTCGCGAGAGCTCGATCGACATCCGGCTCTCGGCCCGCGGCCGGGACGTCCTGCTCGTCGTTGAAGACCAGGGCCCCGGGATCCCGGACGAGTTCAAGCAGGAAGTCTTCGAGACCTTCAACCGGGGCCCGAATATGCTGGAGATGACCCCCGGCGCCGGGATCGGCCTTTCGCTCGTGGCACGCTTTGCGGCGGTGCACGGAGGACGCAGCTGGGTCGAGGACAGTCCGTCCGGGGGCGCGTCCTTCTACGTCCTCCTCCCCGATTGCGTCTCCGACGCCGCGCGGCCGGCGAGCGTCTCGTAGCCGCGCTCGGCCGGAGGGAGAAGCGGCTCGAAGAGCTGGGGCTGCACGCGGCGGAGCAGCGCCGCTGCTTGCTCTCCTCCCAGGTCGAGCGCGCGCCGGGAGCCCGCTCCCTGGCCGAGGTGGACGGTGAGCGTCGCCAGGCCGGCACGGCGCTGGCCCGGCGAGCTCCGGAGCTCGAAGGAGACGACAGCGCCAGGATCGAGCTCCGTCCAGCGGCGGCGGAGGCTTCCCTCGCGGAGGGCGAGCCGGCGCCCGTCGAAGGCGTGCCCGAGCTGGCGGTAGCGGTCGAGCCCGAGCGGAACGGCCAGGACGAGGGCTGCGAGGGCGAGCGCGGCCGCCCAGACGACGCCCAGAGCCGCGAGGACCACCAGAAGGGCGAAGGGGAGGATCGCCGCGCGCACGAGCCGGCGCGAGCGCGCGGTTGCCGGATGCGACGCGAGCGGGGAGTCGATCGAGGCCGCAGGCGGGTCCACGGCACGGAGGAGCGCCGGGATCTCGTTTCGCCGGAGGATCGGCGCCAGTGTGGTGCCCCCTTCGCGGCCCCCGATGCCGGCTGCGATCGCCGTCACAGACGCGAGGCCGAACGGCCGCCGTAGCGGTGTGTCCCGGACGTCGGCGCCGCGAATCCGTTCCCGATCGAGATGGACAACCCGCCGCGTCAGAAGGCCGCGGGTCGCCGTCAGGCGCTCGCCTTCGTCTCGGAGAGTGAACTCCCAATCCATGAGCAGTGAGCCGACGGCCGCGGAGACGAGGACGAGCGCGACGGCGGCCGCTCCGACCAGGGCGAGCCCGACCACGTCGGTCGGGAACCGGTCGGCGGCCGCTTCGGCCGCACGCTCGACGAACCCCCCGGGGAGGTTGTCGGCCAGATTCAGGGCGACGCCGACGATCGCCGCCGGAGCGACCAGGTAGCTCAAGCTCGTGATCCCTGCGACCGCGAGCTGCCCGGGCGTCGCCCGATAGAGGGGCAGCTCCTCAGCGGCTGTGACCCTCGGGCCGGCCGCGAGCAGCGCCTCGCGCAGCTCGTCCGCCTGTGCGCGTGAGACCGCGGGCAGCGAGAGCTCGGCGCTCTCTCCGCCGCCCGCAGCAGCTTCGACCTCGACCCGGACGAGCCCGAGCAGCCGGTGCAGGAACGGCTCTGTGATGTGAATGCCGCGCACCCGCTCCAGCGGGATCGTGCGCACTGACCGGCTGAGGACACCGGAGTGGAGCTCGAGCCGCCCGCCGCCCACGCGGTAGCGGAAGCGCCACCAGGAGAGGAACGCGAGCGGCAGCCCGACGAAGAGCGCCAGGAGCACGGCAGGCAAGACGACGCGCGTTCCTGCGGACAGGAAGAGGGCGAGCGCCGGAATGAGGCTGGCGCCCACGAAGCGGCGGGCGACGACCACGACCGCGAGGAGGTGCAGGCGCCCCTCGAGCTCGGCCGGCTGAGGCGCGCTCAGGTTCCCTCCTCGAGGCCGGCCCGCCGCGCCAGCTCCTCGACCAGCCGATCTGCGACCTCGGGCGTCAGCCCGGGCACCGAGGTCCCACCGGCCGAGGACGCCGTCCGCACGAGCACGGCGACGAGGCCCAGCGCGCGCATCAGCGGACCCGAGGTCGTGTCGACGGTCTGCACGCGCGCGTGCGGGACGACCTGGTAGCGCCGCCACAACCAGCCGCGGGCCACGTAGAGCCCAAGGTCGGTGACCTCGTAGCGGAAATGGCGGTAGTCGAGGCCCGCGGAGACGAACGAGAGCGCCGCGAGCACGACGACGAGGAGCCCGCCCAGCCCGCCGACGAGCCAGGCGACCGTGGCGGCGTCGAGCATCGCGGCTGCGACGGCGCCGCCGATCACCAGGACGGCGACCAGGCCGGTCGCCAGCAGGTTCTCAACCAGCCAGAGCGTCCGCGCCCGCGGGTCGAGGGCTAGGGCGGGCTCGCGCAGGATCACACCGGCACGATAGGCGCCCGGGCGTGGCCGTCGGCGGCGCTCCCTATCCTCGGTCTGTGCGTGACCGGGAACATCCGCGCGCGGCCGACTACGAGCGGGAGCTGGCCGCGACGGTCGGCTCCGCCACGGATCGCTGGCTCACGGAGATGCGCCTGGCCGTGATCGGGATCATCATCAGCGTCGGCTCTCGGCGCCGCCGACATCGCTCTCTCGCTCAGCGTGTGGGAAGTTGCCCTCGTCGTCGGCCTGGGCAGCACCCTCGTCTTCGTCGCGCTCCTCTGGCGGCTCCGGCCGCAGGCGCCCGCGAGCGGGGAGTCGTTCGACGACGACCTGCACCGCCTAGACCAGGAGCTGACCGACCTCAGGGCCGCCGTTGACACGGAGCGCAATCCTGCGAGAGAGCTGCTGGAAGCCTGGGCGGCCGAGGCCGAGAAGCTGTCGGAGCACGCCGACCGCATCGCCGAGGAGGCCTATCTCACGACGGATGAAGGAGGCGTGCTCCGCCGGCTGAGGGACTACGACGCCCGGCTCCACGAGCTCGCCGCCGAGATCCGCTGTCGTGATTTGACCGATAGATAGCAAGAATATATGCTCGCTATCTATGAGAGAGCTCTTCCTTGCCTTGCTGAGCGACGAGCGCGCTCACGGGTACGAGCTCAAGCAGTCGTTGGAGTATGAGTTCGGCGATCTGCTGCCGGCGCTGAACGCGGGCCAGATCTATTCGACGCTTGCCCGGCTCGAGCGCGATGGCCTCGTCGTCGGTACGGCAGTGCCCGGGGACAGCCGCGGCAAGCGCGTGTACGAACTGACGGATGCCGGCCGAGCCGCGCTCGCGGCCTGGATCGAGCTGCCCGTCTCGGGCAGGCGGCTCAAGGACGAGTTCTTCATGAAGCTCGTCGTCGCTGCGTCAGCTCACTTGGCGGAGCCGAAGCAGCTGATCGAAGGGCAGCGACGCGAGTACTTGCAGTCGCTGCGCGACCTGAACGCGCTGCTCGAGGCCAACGGAAGAGCGCCCGCGGGTGAGCTCCTTGTCGAGGGGGCGATCTTGCATCTGAAGGCCGACCTGGAGTGGCTCGAACTGATCGAGCAGCGCCTTGCGCTGAAGGAGGACGTCTGATGGCACCCGTACTCGAGGCGAAGAACCTCGCGAAGACGTACGAAACCGGCGGCGCGAAGGTGCTCGCTCTTCGCGGGGTCGACATCTCGATCGAGCGCGGCGAGTTCGTCGCGATCATGGGGCCGAGCGGATGCGGGAAGTCGACGCTGCTCAATCTGCTCGCCGGGCTCGATCGGCCGACGGCGGGTGAGGTCTGGCTCGATGGCGAGCGGATCGACGGGTTGAGCGAGACCGATCTCGCGCGTCTGCGTCGTCGCAAGGTCGGCTTCGTGTTCCAGTTCTTCAACCTGGTGCCGACGCTGTCTGCGGTCGAGAACGTCGAGCTGCCACTTCGCCTGGTCGGCCGCCGGCACGGAGAGGCTCGACAAGCCGCGAATGAGCTGATGAGCGATCTGGGAATTCCCGGGAAGGAGGAAGCCGCTCCGGCCGAGCTGTCCGGCGGGCAGCAGCAGCGGGTCGCGCTGGCGCGCGCGCTGGCGAACAGGCCTGACGTCGTGCTCGCGGACGAGCCAACCGGCAACCTCGATTCGGCAGCGGCGCGCGATGTGCTCGGGCTCTTTCGCGAGGCCCAGAGCCGCGGGCAGACGCTCCTGCTGGTCACGCACGACGCGAGCGTCGCCTCGGCGGCGGAGCGGGTGATCATGCTCCGCGACGGGCTGGTAGCCGATGAGACGGAGCTGGCTGCGGCTCGCCAGGTCGCTCCTCTACTCGAGCTGCAGAGCCCGGAATGACGGCGCTGCTATTCAGGCTGGCGTTCGCGGGCATCCGTTCGCGTCTACTTGCGAGCGCGCTCACGATCGCGATCGCGGGGGCAGCGGCGGCGACGATCGTGCTGGCGCTGGAAGTGCGCTCGAGCGGGCGCGATCCGTGGCAGCGGACGTTCGATGCCGCCAACGGGGCACACGTTCTCGTGTTCGCTCACTCGGAGGCCGACACGCGCGCGATCGCCAACCTCCCAGGCGTTACCGAGCGCGGCGCGCCGGTTCCTCTCGTCACGGCGACCCTGGGGCCGACCCTGAGCCTGCCTGGGAGCGCCGAGCGAGTGGAGCTCGCCGGCCTGAGTGGTCGCACAGCCGTGAACACGCCCGTGCTTACCTCGGGCTCGCAGCTGCGCGACGGGGGCGTCGTGCTCGAACGCAGCCTCGGCCGCGCACTCGGCATCGGGGCCGGCGCCACGCTGGAGCTCGCGACACGACGCGGCTCGGTCGACCTTCCAGTTCTCGGGACGGCGGTCGTACCCAGCCAGCCGCGCTACCCTCGCCGCAACCCCGGCCTTGCCTGGATTACCCGCGCCACGCTCGAGCGAATCGAGCCGGATCGCAGCCGCTGGCGCTGGACAGAGGCGCTTCGCCTGGCGAATCCCTACACGGCTTCGTCGTTCACCGAGCGGGCGGCTGCAGGCTTTTCGGCAACCACGTTGGGGTCCGGCGCTCTCTATTTCGAGTCATGGCAACAGCAGCGCGACAACGCACTGGCCGATGCACAGCCAATTGAGCTCGTCGTGACGACGTACACCATCCTGCTCCTGATCGTCGCTTTCGTCGTGGTCGGGATCCTCGTCGGCGCCCGCGCCAGCGCTCAACACCGTGAGATCGGGCTGCTGAAGGCGGCCGGCTTCACCCCGCGCCAGGTCGGAGCCGTCTTCGCCCTCGAGTCCGCCGTCCTCGGTTTCATCGCGGCGGCCCTCGGCTTCACGCTCGGGATGCTGCTCGCACCGCGCCTTGCCGCACCCAGCGCCGAAACGCTGATCGGCTCGCCAACGATCGCGGCGAACCCCTGGCACATCCTCGTCGCGAGCTGTGTCGTCGTTCCCGTACTCCTGGCCGGCACGCTGGCGTCCACCCGCCGCAGCACCCGCTACACCGTCCTCGAAGCGCTACGGGCCGGCAGCTCGTCTCCACCGAATTCACGTCTTGCGCGCGCCGTCACCCGATCCTCCCTGCCGTTGACGACACGGCTCGGGCTCAAAGACCTACTCGCACGAAAACGCAGGGCGCTTCTCCTCGCGGCCGCGATCGCAGTGACCGGCGCTGTGGTCGCCGTCGCCCTCTCGCTTGACGCCACGCTCGACGCGCAGCCCGCGGGCGAAGTGAGCGACGTTCCGGATGAGCTTCCGCTCCTCATCTACACCCTCGACGCGGTGTTGCTGCTGATCACCGCCACGACGCTGGTCGCGGTCACCCTGCTCTCGGTCCGTGAGCGCATCCGCGACTTCGGCGTACTCAAGGCGATCGGCCTCACACCGACGCAGATCACCTCGACCCTCGTCAGCGCCCACGCGGCGCTCGCAGTGATCGCTTCGCTCCTCGCCGTCCCGCTCGGCATCGGGCTCTACCTCGCCCTCGTCAAGGCCGCAGGCGGCTCGACCGAGGAGGCCGTCCTTGCACCATGGTGGTCGCTCGCCCTGATTCCAGTCGGAGCCGTGCTCGTCGTCGTCGCCGCGACCAGCCTCCCGGCCCGGCTAGCCACACGAATCCGCACCGCCGACGCGCTGCGTTACGAATGACCCGGAACCTGCGATACCCATTGGAGCGCGGATGCAAGCGGTTCGGCTCAACCCATGCGGTTGAAGATGGGCCGGGCTGGACTCGAACATCCCTGCAAATAGGACTCGGGCCTTCCTCGAGGTACGCACCGGGGTACGCACGCCACCGACATGGGCGAGCACGTTCGAGCAGAGGACGTGCGTTAGCGTCCCGAAAGCGAATCGAGCTTCCCTCCTGCTGAGGAATGGTTGCCGCGAGACGGCTGCAAAATGCCCGACCTCTCGCAGCTCGACGCTCAGAACCTGGCAAACATGCAGCTGAACATGGTGCTCGGTAGGCGGAGGTTACACACTCAACCTGCGGTGTCGCTGTTGTTCAACCTGGCCCGCCTTATCGATCACGCGCTGCGGGAGTACGAGAGCGCCCGGGCGGCCTGCGACGAATACGCCGCCCGACAGAAGAGCGCCTATTTCCGCGCCCAAAGCCATCTCGAGGCCTTTGTGATTTCGCTTTGGCGCAGCCTCCAATACGCAAGAACGCTTCAGACGCTTCACCGCCCCGAGAGCCGTGACATCCCCCCGATCCCAAACTCGGACCTTCCCCGGCGGCCGGACGAAGAGCGGATAACGAGGGTTCGCGGCGCGATCCTCCACACCGAGGAGCGCGTTCGAGGAGGCGAGGTCCCCACCGCGCTGATCGTCATGGAGGACGGAGTCACCCTTGCCGGAGAGCGGCTCACATATCGCGAGCTCGCCGGCTGGACGGAGCAAGTTCACGCAGTAACCCAGCGCCTCGTCGCGTACGAAGGGCCGCTGGCTACAAGCTCATGGTCAGCAGCGATGCGTAGTTGAGCTCGCGGCCGTCACTGAGGACGTGCGTGTACGTGTCTGCGGTGACGCTCAGCTTCCGCTGGCCGACGAGCCGACCGATCTCGGCCCAGGTGCGTCCCTGGCAGTGGAGGAGGCTGATCCGCCGATGCCGGAGGTCGTGCGGTGAGGTAAGACCAGGCGCCGTGCCGATCTCATCGGTCGTGGCACGGTCCGTGCTGCAGGACGTCACGGCTCGGCACGTTCCCCGAACCGACTCAGATCGAGCGTCGTCGGGCGCCCGGTAAGCCGGTAGACCTCTTCTGCCGCCCGGTGCCACGCCGTGCCCGCGCTAGGGCCGCTTGCCGTAGCCGAGCGCCTCGACGATCTTGCCGTCGCGGACGCGCATGAGGTTCACGCCGCGGAAGGGTGCCACGGCGGCGTGGAGCCGCCAACGGATGACGGCGCGATCGCCGTCCACGTCGACGTGCTCGACTTCGAAACGGACGTCCGGCTCACGGATGAGCCCTTGCCACCCGGCGAGGCACTCGTCGTAGCCAGTCCAACGATTGCCTTCGGGCGCGGGACCCACGCCCTCCATGACGCAGTCGTCGGCGATGATGTCGACGAGCTTTTCGGGCGCCCGCAGCCGGAAAGCTTCGTTGAACTGTTCGATCACGGTGTCGATATCGGTCATGGTCCCGGCTCCCTTCTTGGGGTTTAGCGTTGTTCGGTAAGACCGGGGGGCCGCACCGATCTCATCGGTCGTGGCACGGCTCGATCCGGGCCGGGCAGGGGTGCAGCCGATCGGGTTCAGCTAACCGCCCGGCCCAGCAAGATCGGGCGCCACGACTCACGCCGGGGGTGTGGGCAGGGTAGTCGTAGGTCTTTGCATGGCCCGGCATAGGTCGGAGTCACGGAGACGCTGAGAGAGAGCGTCACGCCGAGAGATCACCAGAAAAACGAGCTCCGCCGAGCAGACTTACCGTGTCCTTAATCCCTCGTTTGGGTGAGGCGGGCTAGGCGCTCGTTGGCTAGCTTGGCCTTGGACTGTGCGCGGGCCGCTGTGACTGTGGGCCCGCGCGTTTCATTTGCAATGAACCCCGACGATGTCGGGAACCTCACCGGAAGGGAACGTGCTGCAGCATGCTCGTCGTTCTGATTGCTCTTACCGCTGGCGGAATCGGCGGACTCATCTATCGCGGCGGCTGGGGGCGACGATGACCGTTGCTCATGAACAATTCGAGCGGGCCGCGCGGCTGTTCGCTCATGACGACGTAGGCGCGGATACGAGCAACTCCTGTTGCGTGGTCTCGCCTGGATCGCGCTCGCCGTCGTCGCCCTCGTCGGCGGCGCTGTCCTCATCGGCGGCCTGATCAGAGCGACAGCGGGCTAAGGGTTCTCCGCGCAGCGCCCGCTGCGCGCTCGGTTCCTCCCTGCGGAGCCGAGCGCGGAGCGGATACGCCGTTCCGACAACAAGGGGAGACAAGTGAAGAAGTACCTGTCCATCGCGGCAGCGCTGATCGTCATGGTCGGCGTCGTCGCCACAACCGGCACAGCCGGTACGTCCTACGAGGAGCCCTGCGAGCCGCAGGACGCCTGGACGGAAACCACCGGCTGGGTGCTCGAGTCACCGGGCGCCGACTGGTACCAGGTCGACGAGAAGACAGTCGTCGACGAGGAGGCCTATGACGAGGTCGTCCAGGAAGGCGTCGATCAGTGGTATCACTGGAACGGCTCCAACCAGGGCTCGCCTCCGCCGCCTCCGCCCGCTGCCGGTTGGAACACCGACAACGGCAATCACAACGGGCTGAAGAACAAGCCCGACTACGCGCCGAACACCGTGTTCGACGCATCGTCCAAGGGCGGGAACAACGCCTCCTGGTTCTTCCACTCCTACGCGGAAGAGCAGACCGAGCACCACGACGCGGTCACGCACCAGGAGTTCAAATTCGCGCTCGACCACCCCGCCGTGGACTGCCCCGGCGAGGAGCTCGTGGAGACCTCGGCCTCGGTCGAGCCTCTGCAGCCGTCCTGCGAGAACGCAGGCGAGATCGGGCTCCTCCTCGGCAACGAGGACGAGGTTGACTACTCGATCGAGGGCGACATCGCCCCCGGCTCGACGGTCAGCGTCACGGCCTCCGCCAAGGCGGGCTTCGAGCTCATGGGCGACGACGAGTGGGAGATCACTTTCGACTCGTTCGACCCGTCCAGCTGCGAAGAGGATCCCGACGATCCGACCGACCCCGCTGATCCGGGATCGGGCGAGAAGCCGACCCTGACCTCCAGCAGTAGCTCCTCGACCTCCGGCCCGCAGGTCAAGGCGGCCACCACCTCCGACGCGCCGACCGGCAGCACGCTGCCGTTCACGCACTAGTCGGATGCTCGCTGAGCTCATGGCGGGAGTGACCTTCACGGTCGCTCCCGTCATGGCTCCACCTCCGATCGAGGTGACGCCACCGGCCACGGGCGCGAAGTACGGCACGATCGCCATCCCGGCGATCGACGTCGACGCTCCCATCCGGCAACTGCCGGCCCGAGGCCCGGGAACGCGTGTTCTCGATCGCGCGGTGGGCCACCTGCCAAGCACCTACGGCCCGGGGATGGGCGGCACGATCGCCTTCTTCGGGCACAACATGACCCCGACCCTCGGGCTGCCCCATGGCCCGTTCCACGACATCGACCTGCTCCACCGCGGCGCTCGCATCATCGTGCGGATGCCCTATGGCCGCTACGTCTACCGCGTGCGCGGCGACAAGGTCGTCCGGGCGAACGCCTGGTCGGCGTTTCGTCCCAGGCTCGACGGCGACGCTCTGCTGCTGGCTGCGTGCCACCCTCCAGGGTCGGCCGCGTACCGCTACGTCGTGCGAGCCAAGCTGCAATGAGTTCACCGCGCTTACACCTAACGGGACGAGCGCCACTCGCCAACCCACCGAATCGAGACCATACCGAGACCACACCGGGAGAGCGTTCGACGTCGTAGACGGCGTCTGCGGACCGCATGGTTGAGCGAAGTCGGCATGGCTGTGAAGGTCGCAGCCTTTTCGTCGGAATGGACACGTCGGCCGATTGCAGGCTCTTCGTCGTCCCGACGTGGAGCTCCGCGAGGAACGCCCCGGAGGGGGGTCGCCTCGTAGTACACATCGCCAAACACCCCCGCGCAGTGCCGTTTCTCCCTCTTAGACGGGTGCGGTGAACGAGCGAGCGTGTAAGCGTTGCGGCCGGCTCACCTGGTCGAGTCGGAGCCCCTATTGCCTCGAGCATCGCCCTCCGCCGGAGGTGCGGGCGCTTTGGGCCGAGAAGAGCCGCTCGAGCCGCGGTTACGGTCGGTTCACAAGGCGGTGCGAGCCCGGTATGCCGCCCTTGTCGAGGCCGGTCAGGCTGTGTGTGCCAGGTGTAGACGGCCGATCGTGGCGGGAACGCCTTGGGACCTCGATCACAGCCCCGACCGCTCCGGCTATCTCGGCCCCTCTCATCGAAGGTGCAACAGGGTGGCGGGGGCGAGGAACGGCGCCGCGGTGACAAACGCTCCCCGTGCTGCTGGTGCCGAGCACACGCAGGTGTGGTCGCGGGTGTGGTCCTGGCCGATCCCGCCCGATGTCTATGTCGCCCCTTAGGTTGTACGGGCCTACCTCGAAGAGGAGGCCACGACGGCCGGGAGGAGTCCCACGGATCGCTAACCCCGGCGACGTAGGACTCGTCAGGGTTCCCCGACTGACTACAGAGTTGTCTTTATCCCCGACCGCCTCTCTAGCGACAGTACGCTCGCGCGGCCGAGCATTGTGGGCCTCGTGTCGTAGTGCCGGCTGATCGAGTCTGGCAGCGCTCGCGCAGGACCTACCCGCGCTAGGCGTCTCGGACGGCCTCGTAGGTGAGGTAGGCGAGGTCGTCGACGGTCCGGGTCTCGACGAGGCGCACCGGCCTTTGGTCGCTGGTCTCGCCAAAGAGGCGCTCGCCGGCCCCGAGCACGACCGGATAGATCATCAGCCGCAGCTCGTCGACCAGGTCGTTCTCCATCAGCGAGCGGACGAGCCGGATGCTGCCGGCGACGACGATCTCTCCGTCTAGCTCCTCCTTCAGCTTCGAGACCTCCTGCATGACGTCGCCCGCAAGCACCGTCGAGTTGTTCCAGTCAGGATCCTTCAGAGTCGAGGACACGACGTACTTGGGCATGTCGTTCAACCTGTCCGCCAATTCGCCACTCCGGGATGGCCACCGCGCGGCGAGGAACTCGTAGGTTCGCCGACCGAACAGCTGGGCCTCGGCGCCCAGCGCCTCGTCGAGCAGGACCTTGGCCGCCTCTTCGCGACCCCGCTCGCCGACACGACCGACCCAGCCGCCGCGCCCGAACCCTTCCGCACCGGCCGGGTCCTGGACTACTCCGTCGAGCGTGACGTTCTCGCTGATCACGATCTTTCCCATCTCGGTTCTCCTTTCGGCCGTTCCGACTTCGACGGTACCCCCTCTAGACGCCGGAAGGCTCGAAAGGCTCTTCGCGCACGGCTTCGGAGAAGCTTCGGCTTCAAGCGACCTTCCGGCGAGTAACTACAGAGCAGACTCACGCCGGGGCGTGGGCAGGGTTGTCCTAGGGTGTCCTTGCGGCCCGCGCCTCGGCAACTCCGTTGGCCAAAGCGCGTCGACGGTACGACGGTCGCTCCGTGTCTTTGAACGGCACGTTCACCTTCAACCTCCGCGACGGGCTCGGACGGGTCGACCGTGAGCATCCATCTCGTTGACCACTTCAACGAACGGCCGGACGGCACGGTGAACGCGTTCTTCCGCTGCCACTAGCTCGCCCTAGCGGCGGCTCCGTCAGTCTGCGTCGGGCCTGACGGAGCCGCCGCTAGTCCTGCTTGGAGTGGCCGCCTAACTCGCCCACCTGATAATCACCCCACTCGCCCGGGCCAGCCCGCGCCGATGGGCGAGCTCGGCCAGGGCGGCCGCCGCAGGCTTCGGTCGCCGACCCGCCAGACCGGCCACCCCGACGCTGATCCCGTACCAGGATCCGCCGCCGACGCGCGAGGGTAGGGAGGCGCGCGTGGATCGACGCTCGACACCGACGCGGGGCCTGCAGCGAGGCTGCGCGTACCCTGGCCTTACGCGCCGATCACCATCTCCGACGTCCGTTCGCGCCCATCAACCCTCCGATCCTCCGTCTGGCCGTCGCCGAACACCTCGCGCGTGATGACCAACCCGGTACGGCGACGACCGCGCGGCCTTACGCCGGTACTCGCTCTGTCTCGCGCGCTTGCGCCGCGCGAGCCGCGGCACTCTGCATCGGAGCGAGGTCTGCTAGCTCCGTCTCGAGCTGTTTCAGCGCCTGGACCTGCAGCTGGCGGACGCGCTCGCGGGTGAGCCCAAGCTGGCGCCCGACCGCCTCGAGGGTCTGCGGCTCGCCCTGAAGGCCGAAGCGACGCTCGACGATCAGCCGCTCCCGTTCCGGCAGCCTTTCGAGCCTGCGCTGCACCGTCTGCCGGAGAAGCGACCGCTCTGCCGCCTCGGCGGGGTCAGCGGCAGCCGGATCGGCAAGGAAGTCGGCGAGCTCGCTATCACCGTCCGGGCCGACCGCCTGATTGAGCGAGACCGAAGCCTCGGCGCAGCCGAGCGCTTGGCGGACGTGTTCGAGCGGCAGGCCGGTCGCCTCGGCGAGCTCCTCTGGGCTTGGCTCGCGGCCGAGCGTGGGCGCGAGCGTTCGGGCGGTCAGAGCGAGCTTCTGTCGGCGCTCGGTGACGTGGATCGGGAGGCGGATCGTCTTGGCCTGGTTCGCAATCGTGCGCTCGACCGCCTGGCGGATCCACCAGTGGGCGTGGGTCGAAAACTTGTAGCCCCGCCGCCAGTCGAACTTCTCGACCGCGCGGTTCAAGCCGAGGGCGCCCTCCTGAATCAGGTCGAGAAAGGGAACGCCGAGGCCACGATAGCGCTTGGCGATCGAGACGACGAGGCGCAGGTTGGCCTTGATCATCTGCTTCTTGGCATTGAGGTCGCCACGCTCGACCTGCTTGGCAAGTGCCACCTCCTCGGCCGCGCTCAGCAGCCGGTGGCGGCCGATCTCGACGAGGAAGAGCTCGAGCGCGCTTTTCTTCAGGGCGGAGGCGAGCTGTGCCAACTCCTCCTTCGGTGTCATTTTTCCGGCCGATGCTCCGGCTTGAACCCGGCGAAGGAAGCGGGTCGGCTCATTGTTGGCGAGAAGGCGCGTGGAGGCGACGTCGCTGGCTTCGGGCGCCAACGGCAAGGGAAAGGTCGTCGAGCAGCTGGGACAAGGGCCGCCACTCAACAGGCTCCCAGCGTGCCTCGCTACACATCAGGCAGCTCGGAGGTTGCGCGTAAACGACAATGCCGTAGCCGCAGGAAGCGCAGCGGTACTCGGACCGCTTGCCCTTCCAGCCGCGAGACATTCCCCGCTCGACCTCGGAGTCGTCGACCTCGCACACCAGGGGGCAAGCTTCGTATCGCCCTCGCGCGGCTGGACGATCAGCATCTGATCGCCGTCGATCTGGGCAGCGGGTGCGGGTGCAGACTCGGATGCCAGCGGAATCATCACTGTGTCTCACTCCTTCCCGGGAGCCCTTAGGCCCTATCGAGTTAGCGGCGGTTCCGCGCTAGGCTCGGAGCGGGTCGGCTTCCGCCTAGTGCTCGGAGAGAGTGTCAGCTTCCGCCTAGTTGCGTGCCGACTTCCGCCTAGTCGCGGAACCGCCGTCGAAAGGCCCCTCCACACCCGACGGGTCTTTCAGTCCTTCCGATCGAACGAGTCGGTGCTTAGCTGCCTCCATAGGCATCATCTCCTCTGGCTCTTCGACTTCGCGGACGGCCTCTTCGCCGATGGCGAAGACCCCTTCGGCTGTCCGTTCTCCGCCGTCCAAGCGGAGGACACGTTACGGACGATCTCGAATGCCTCCTCGGGGGTCTGGACAGACCCGAGGATGGCCTTCTCAACCCGGAGCAGCGAGAGAGCCAACTGATCCTGGGAGAACTCGAGTACTTTCTTGCGCCGCTCGTGCTCAAGCTGACGCCATGCCTGCAGCAGCTGGCGCAGCTCCGGATCGTCAGGCGTGATCTGACCCGAGAACTCCCGCCAGGCCTCGAGGTGGTCGCCGCGAGCGGCCGTGTGCAGAAAGAGATGGCCGGCCAGGGCACAGACCTCCTCGCTCTCAGCATCATCAAGCTGCTCAAACTCCCGGCGCTTCTCAGCGACCTCGACGGCGCGGCGTTGGGCAAGCACGCCGATCTCGCGCAACCGCTCATGAGCTTCGCGCAGCGGCTCGGCTGCCACCCGCTCGCCCTCGAAGCGCGCCTCGTCCAGATCTCGCTGAGCCTTCGTCAGCGCCCTCTCAGCCTCGGCGAGCTCTTCCCGAAGCCGACGCTCGCGCTCATCCTCGGCCCCGAGTCGCGCAAGTGCATCAGCGTGTTCAGCTCGGCCCGGCTCGGGCAGGGCCTCGATCGCTTGTCGCAGGAGCTGCCGTGCCCTGGCTCCCCTGATGTGTCCGGCGAAAACAAGAAGGAGCTGCGCGTCCCGATCGAGGGCCTTGGCGAGCTTTACGAGGGTCTCCGCAACGGGCCGCTCGACCTCGCCCGCCTCGATCCGGCTGATCTGCGCAGCCGAGAGGCCGCTCCGCCGCGCCAGCCCCCGCATCGAGAGACGCGCGCGCACGCGCGCCTCCTTTGTCACCTCGGCCATAGACAGCTCGGCCAGCATCTGCATCATGGGCCCAGTCTAGCCGGTCGTGTACCATCGGTCAAATGCAGATGTTTGCCTCCGATGCGATCAACTAACGTTACCTAAAGCAACGACCACTTGGACTCGGGGTTCAGAATTCATATGAGGAGGCCGTGCGGGCCTCGCCCAGCAACTCTGGCTCCGGGTCACCTGCAAGCCTCCTCGAGGATGATTGGAGGCAGGATACGATCAGCTGCCCGCCACGTCGAAGCTGATCTTCAGCCGCAGACTCCAGGCCCGCCCAACGAGCCGCGACTCCTGCGCCCGGTCTCGCTGCCCTATGTCACCGTTCGAGAGCCGCCTACTCGCTCTCAGCGCGCCGGAAAGGGCACTCGCGTCGGTCTAGCGCGCCCGCGCGGCGCGGACGAAGCGCTGCGCGGCCTCGGCGTTCGTCAAGATCGCAAGCGCGACGAGGCCCCAGAGGGGCTGGAGCGCAATTGCCGAGAGCGAGACGACGAGCAGGCGGACGTCGCGCCCCGCGTTGATCGGCGAGATCGAGCGCGGCAAGGGGCGGCGGTAGGCCGCCTCGTAGGCCGCCCTCACATACGGCGTCATGAAAGAGCCGAAGAGCGCGGCCGCCAGGAGGGCCCAGGTCGTCGCGTCCAGGCCGGCGGCGACCGCCAGCGCGGCGAGCACGGCGGTGTCGGCCGCCCGGTCGAGCACCGAGTCGAGGAAGCCCCCGAACGGCGAGGCGCGGAGCGAGGCGCGCGCGATCTCCCCGTCCACTCCGTCGAGGATGGACGCCAGCTGGACGAGGATTCCGCCGGCCACGAGTGCCGCCGGCCACACGACCCCGAGCGCGAGGACTGCCGCGGCGGCGAGCGCGAAGAAGAAGGTGGCGACGGTCGCCGCGCCCGGCGAGACCCCCGCACGCAGGAGCACGAGCGAGATCGGCCCGGAGAGGCGACGGTTGATGCGGCGGGAGACGGGCCCGTCTAGCGGCTTGCGGGCGGCCAGGGAGGCGAGCATGCGCTCGGCGCGTCGTCGGTCGGCCGGGGTGTCGACGTCGATCCAGAAGAGACCTTCGAGGTCGACGGCCTCTATCTCGCCGCCTTCTCCCAGCCAGCGGCGCTTGACGGCGTTCCAGCTCTGCTCCCCCGCGGCGAGGCAGCGCTCCGCGACGTCGGCGACCTCGGCGTCGCAGAGGGCGAGCCCGGCATCGACCGCCTCCCACACGTCCAGCTCCCGCCTGACGGCCACGACGCGCAGTCCCTGCAGCCGCACCTTGGTGGCCTCGTCGAGGTCGCAGGCGTGGGGCCGCGAATCGACGGCAAGGGCGAAGGCCGCCTCGCTGCGGAGCAGACGGCGCACCGCCTCAGGATCGACGACGTGGTCGACCATGGCGAGGAGGAAGCGGCCTCCGGCCGCGCGCGCGCCGACGAAGGCGGAGGAGCCGTTTCCGAGGCCAAAGTCGCCGTTCTCGACCAGCTGAACACCGAGGCCGCGCTCGCGCACGAACCCGCGCAGGCGCTCCTTCTCGTGGCCGACGACGACGAGGATCTCCTCGATCCCGACCGCCTGGAAGGTGCTGACGGCCCGCTCGAGGAGCGTGATCCCCGCCAGTCGCGCGAGCGCCTTCGAGCCGACGCCCAAGCGCGAGCCCGTTCCGGCGGCGAGGATGACCCCGACAGGCAACTCGAACTCGGGCGGCGCCACACCCACCCGTATCCCCTCGAGCTCCCCGAACTGCTCGAGCGAGGCACCCGATCCTGCCAAGCGGTCGATCCCTGCCACTCGTAGCCCGCCCCCCTTGCAGCTAAAGAGGTCAAGGCGAGCCCCGCGCCACCGGTTCCGCCGGGGCAATCCTAAACACCGGGCTCGGCGGCCGCCTCGGGACTGAAGCCACTGGAAGTAGGACGTACACTCGAGGTGTGGTGAGCTATGTGCCCGAACCCCTCGAAGATCAGCTCTGTGAGGAGTGCCAGAACTCCGTGGTCACGGTGATCCTCTCCTCGGGCCAAGCCCTCTGCACCGCCTGCGCCGCGATCAGGTTTCGCATCCCCACCACCGACCGGGCGACGCTCCGGGCGGCCATCGAAGCCGGGACGAGCGCAGGGGCGCATTGGCTTCGGAATAGCTACGACCGACCCAAGAACCCTTAGGCGCCATTCAACGCCCCGTCGGGCTATCGGCAGCAGGCCACCTTCAGCCTTAGTGGCCCACCCCGCGCGCAAGCCTTGCCGCTCCGGCGGCGGCCCTACTCCGCGCATCGCTCGGCGCTCGTTCCGCTCCATCCGGGTACGTTTGAGGCTTGGTAGTCGGCGGAGCGCTCCTCACACCTCTTCGCGCGCGCGGGGTCGTCATGAGCGCTAGGCATCCTTGCAGCCCTGGGTGCCGGAGCCGTGGCCACGCACCTCGGTACGTGGCCACTACAGACGTCGTGGCGGGCGGGTGCCGACATCTCCACCGGCCAGCGGTGCTTCCCTTTGAGCTCACTGGTTGGGCAGCGGCTAACCGGCCATTAGTTCACCGGTATCGACTCGACCGTTCCCCGTGGGCTCTTCGCGCGCCGACCCCTCGAGAGCTTGGCCGGCCCCGTCCACGTCAGTTACCCAGACCCAGGAGGTTCGCCGCCGCGCGAGGGGTAGGGGTGCGCGCGAGGATCGGGGTCGAGCTCGAGCGGCCCGTCCCCGCCGCAGTACCCACGCTCAGATGCGCGGAGCCCCCGGCCGATGTCGACGGCCAGCCCTCACGTCCGCGAGCCTGAGCTCGTTCACCTGCGCCGTGTGGTTCCCGTGTGGCTTCGGCCGCAGACCTGGACCGGGAACCCGCATGGTTCCCCGGCCGGCGCTTCCCGGAGGCTAACCCGCCGCGGCCTTGCGCGCCTGCGCGAGGACCTCGTCGAGTGCAGCCAGCGGGTTAGCGGCGATCTCCGCCCGGCGCTTCTCCTCGAGCTCCCGCTCCTTCCGCCGGCTCGCGAGCTCGCGGTCGACGGCGCCGCGGATCAACTCACTCGTCGTTTCACCCGCCTCCGAGGCCGCCGCTTCCCACCGCGCACGCTGAGCCGCACTCGCCGGGCGAATACAGATCGGCGAATACTTCGAAGGGGCAAAGGCATCGGCGCGGGGCATGGCGTAGGCGACCTTTCTTCCGGTTGTATGACGGATGGTCGCAGCCCTTCCTGCTGGAGCCGTATATCCGCCCTGAGCTTTGTGTATCGGCCCTGCTGCTAGAGCGCAGACCCAGGCTCTTCGCCGCGGCGCATCGCCACAGCGACCGCGTCCCAGTGCGCTGACAGCTCCTCCAAGGCGCGGGCGGTGGACAGCGCAGCTGCCTCCAGCCGCGCATTCACCTTCTCGACGTCGCTCAGACGCTTCTCAAGGTCGCGGAGGCTCTGACCTAGAGCGCTCAGCTGTTGCGCGAGTACTTCACTCTCGCTGGCGGCCATCGTTGAGCGTTCGCTTCGAGACTCCGGGCGGCGGCTACGCCTTCGGGCCCAGCCCCAATAGCTTGCGGATCCTTGCGAGGAGGTTGTGCATGGGGCGACTCTACTCCCCGCCGATTAGGCGCGCGAGCAACCTGCGGCGTAACCTGGGTGCGGGGCCGGGAGTCAAGGGGGAGCCGCGGTTGCGGGCCTCGGCCTCAAGATTCGGCGCGGCAGCCTTCCGTCGAGCAGATGATCCGAGCCGGGGGTTCGTCACCCCTGCGGACAACGTCCTCCACGGCTGTCCGTCCCTGCGTTCTTAGCGCCATCCGAGTATCGTCGGCGACGGAGCCGAATTCGAGGGTGTCCATCGCCGTGCGGGACACATCAACGATTGTCGAGGCCTGCCGACCGTCTTCTGCCTCAAGTCTCACCGTCCAAGAGGCTGCCACGTCCTTCGATCCAGGATCGGCCCGTACAGACTCCCTGACCCTCCACCCCACGACCGCATCGTAGCCTCCCGCGACCTCCCGACACGCTCAACGCCGATCGTCGCCATCTGACGCCCCGAGCGGCGGCGCGAGGTGGCGGTGGCTTCCCGGCCGTGTCTCTATTCGCCATCCAGGCGAACCGCTCGCGGCGGCGTAGCCTGATCCCGACCGGGGCGCGGGTCAGGGTAGTCCTAGGGTCACCTTGCGGCCCGCGCTCTGGCGAGTGCGGCGCGGCTTAGGATGGCGGGGTGCGTCCTTTCCATCGCGTCGCCGCCCTGATCCGAGGTGGAGGGCGGACCACACCCAGGTCGCGATCTACGTTGCCGGCGTCGGCTACTCGGGGAGTCCTAGAGTCCGAGCTTGCTCACGTCCCGGCTCTCTCTCGAGGCACGCACCGAGCCACGCACGCGGCGCGCATTTCCGGCATCCCTGGCACACCTGACCCGCTCAACCATGCGGGTGCCGTGCAGCCATGCGACTGGGAATGGGCCGGGCTGGATTCGAACCAGCGACCTTGGGATTAAAAGTCCCCTGCTCTACCAGCTGAGCTACCGACCCGCGCAGCGAGTGTAGCCGCGGGGGGCAGCTATCCTTGCCCCGCCTGGCCCCCATCGACTAGCGGTCCAGGTCACGGCCCTTTCAAGGCCGTAGCGCGGGTTCGAATCCCGCTGGGGGCATTGGGCGGTTAGCTCAGCTGGGAGAGCGCCTGCCTTACAAGCAGGAGGTCGCTGGTTCGAGCCCAGCACCGCCCACTACCGGAGGCAGTTGCTCAGACGGTCGACCCGAGTGGTAGCCTCACGCGGGCGTTAAGAGCTCCGTTGGCCGAGCTCGACCGCCGATCCGCAGGCCGCACGAGGTGCCCATGTGTAAGAACAGCGTTCGGTGGCTCTATAGGCTCGAGCGCAACTTCGACTGGGAGTCGGGTCACCCTGTTCCCGATGATCTCGTCTTCCGCGACAAGACGGGCGTGGTGCGCCTGATCGTCGAAGCGGAGGGCAGGATCACCGTGACGGAGGGCTATGCCTGGAATGGGTGCAGCCCGAAAGTCTGCGTCTTCGACTTCCTGCTCGGAACGCCCGAGGGCGTCGTCTATGCCAAGACCGGGAGGCGAAAGACGTACTTCGCTTCTCTCGTGCACGATGCCCTGTACCAGTTCCTGCCCGAAGACCTACCGTATCGGCGAAGGGACGCCGACAGGTTCTTCCTGGTTCTGCTCGGGGACTCAGAGTTCGCGCCTCGATGGCCGTACTGGGCAGCCGTACGATTGTTCGGCGGGCTCGTCCAGCGAGCGACGAAGCGGAAGCGTCAGACGCGAGGCACCCAGGATCGGGTTGCGGACCGGCTGGCCGCCCCATGACGCGCCCCCGCACGTTGGCGGCGCCGCACACCTCGTCGTACTGACATTCCTCACGCGGCTTTCTCTGTGTCATACACCGGCTGGGCGACTACCATGCCGATCGTCTCCGAGCACGGCTGGGAACCCCTGTCCGGCGCCCAGTGGCGCCAGCGCCTGCCCCGTCGCGGGCCGTACAACCGCGAGCAGATGCTGGTCGAGTTCGCTGGCGGAAAGCGCGTTGTCCACGTCGGCTTCGTGGACGAGCACCGGCTGGAGGCGAAGGTAGGCCAGGGCACGTGGCTGCACGCCCGCCTCGCCGAGTCCGCCTCATCGCTCGTGGGGCTCGACGTCGAGGAGGAGGGCGTCCGCTGGGCGACCGAGCGCGGCTTCGAGGCATACGCCGTCGACGCGCAGTCGCCGGAGGCCGTCGCCGCGCTCGGGCTCGAGCCGGCCGACGTCATCATCGCGGGCGAGGTGGTCGAGCACCTCGACGCCCCCGGGCCGTTCCTCCGCGCCATGCGAGAGCTCGTCGCGGCGGACGGCCTCCTCGTCCTCACCACCCCCAACGCCTACCGGCTACTCAACTTCCTCGCGCCCGTCGGCGGCGTCGAGCTGGTTCACCCCGACCACACGGCGTGGCACAGCCCGCACACGCTGACGACCCTGCTCGAGCGGAGCGGCTGGGAGGTGGAGGGCGCCGCCTACTACCAGAGCCCCGCCCCGAACCTCGAAGGCGTCGCGGGCACGCTCGTCCGCGCGGGGAGGGCCGCCTTCGTCCGCATCGGCCGCCTCGCCCCGTACTGGAGCGACGGCCTGGTCGTCTGGGCCCGCCCCGCGGGCCAGGTCAGACCGGGCTGAGCTCCTCGGCTTCCAGGAGCATCGGCACCGCGGGGTTGTCAATCTGCGCAGCCAGCGACCGGGCGACGTCGAGCGCGCCCGGCTCCCCGAGGCGGGCTCGATACCGGGCGGCGTGCAGAAGGAGCTCCCGCATCCCGCGCCGCGCCGAGGTGGCCTCGAACTCGTCGATCCAGCGCGGGGCCGCCTCCACCCGGTGCTCGACGGCGACGGAGCAGAGAGCGTCCAGGCCGTAGGCCTCGATCCAGAGGTAGGTGTCCGGAAGCCGGCGGTTGATCTTCGGCGCGTCGAGGAGGAGCTCCAGCGCGCGAGCGAGATCCCCCCGCGCGGCCGCGACGAGCCCGAGGCCGCGCATGGCGGCGCTCTCATAGCAGGGGTCGCCGACCTGGCAGCTGAGGGCGAAGGCGTGCTCGAAACGATCCTCTGCCGCATCCACCTCCGCGCAGACGAGATCGACCTCCGCGCGGAAGCACTCCGGCCAAGGAACGAAGGCGGTCATCGCTCGCGCCTCCCCCTCGGCGAGCGCGCGGTCGAGGACGCGGCGCGCCTCGTCGATCTCGCCGCGAAGAAGGTGGAAGCGTCCCAGAAACGTCAGCGCGAGGCCCAGCGGCTGGCCGGACGGAAGACGCTCCGAGCGCGCGACAGCCAAGGGCAGGAGCTCGCCCGCCGTCGCATGGTCACCGACGTCGTGAGCCGATGCACCGCGGATGAGCGCCACCCACGCCAGCTCGCTGTCGTTCCCAGCGGCGAGCTCGGCCGTCCGAGCCAGCGACTCCTCGGCTCGGTCGTACTGAGCGCGCAGGAACTGAACCCAGCTGATCTCCCGCCAGCCCGTCGCCGCCACGTCGGAGCTGTCGGCATTCTCCGCGAGCAGCGTGCCTTCGTGGAGCGCTGCCGCGCCTTCCTCGTCTGTGCCGCGGACGGGTGCGTGGACCAGCGCGCCGCCCAGAGCAATCAACGCCCGCGCCAGAAGCTTCGGGTCGTCGACATTCCGGGCGGCCGCGACGGCGCCGCGCAGCCTCTGGAGGCCGGCTTCGCCCGCCCCGGCCGCAAGCGCCGCCTCACCGGCCTCGACCTGCGCCAGCGCCGCCGCCCGCCCGGAGACCCTCGCCTCCGCCGACACCTCGGACGCGGCGGCGGCGGTCCGAAGCGCAGGGGTCGGATCAACGCCGAGCTCGCGCCTGAAGAGCTCCGTGCAGGCCTCGACCTGCAGGGCCGCGCCCTCGAGGTCGCCCGCGGCGCGGAGACAGCGCACCAGGAGCACGTGGGCGTTCTCTTCGTACGGGTTGAGGCGGGCGAGCTCCCAGGCGTGCTGCACGGCCTCGTCGGCCTCGCCGCGGGCGAGCTCGGCGAGGGCCGCCTGGTGCAGAACGGCGCTCGTCGTCCCGGCGACGTGGCGGCGCTCGTTCTCGAGCCACATCTCGAAGCCGGGACTGGAGCGGAAGGCCATCCCGTCCAGCAGCTCGTGGCCGAGGCCCGGCAGCGCCACGGCTTCAGGCCACGACCCCCGGCTCAGGACGTCGACGTCGACGAAGGTTCCCTGCGGAAGCGCCAGCCGGAGCGGATCGCCGCCGAGCTCGGCTTTCGCGCCCAACTGACGACGAAGTGCCGAGAGCGTCCATCGAAGCGCTCCCAATGGATCGTCCGCCTCGGGAAAGAGCAGGCCGGCCAGCCGCTCCCGCGAAGGAGCGACACTGCTGCGGACCAGGTAGGTCAGGAGCCCCCAAACCTTGTGGCCGCGCGGGGGATCGACGGCGACACCGTCCAGCTCCATCCTCGGCGGTCCGAGAAGGTGGATCGTTAGCCCCACACCGTGCCTCCGGGGGTCACACGCACAGTCACACGCCTCACTATCACGCTCCCGCTCGTGGGTTTCAACGAAACGGGAGGAGACATGAAGACTCGAATCGCGGTTGCGGCCCTGCTCGCCACGGTGATCGTGGCGACCCCCGCGCTCAGCACCCCCGGCTCCGGCGTCGTCGGGCCGGTGCTCGGCCGCGGGGTGTTGGAAGGCCCCGAAAGGCTGAAGATCAGAAGCGACGCGTCCGACGTCGTCGTGCAACAAATCACCATCGCCGGCGGCGGACACACAGGCTGGCACAGCCACCCCGGCCCCGTCGTCGTCCTCGTCACCGCCGGAGAGCTCACCCTCTACATGGCGGACGACAGGAAGTGCAGGCCGCACAGCTACTCGGCCGGGGAGTCCTTCATCGACCACGGCCGCGGCAACGTCCACATCGCCCGCAACGAAGGAACCGAGCCCGTGGTGCTCTACGCCACCTACCTCGACGTTCCCATCGGCGGAGCGTTCCGGATCGACCATCCCGACCCGGGAAACTGCACGTTCTAGGCATCACGCGACGCGGGGCACGCCGGCATCGACCGGCGCGCCCCGCCCGCGGCTACTATTGTCCGGCGCCCGGGGGCGTAGTTCAGTTGGTTAGAACGCCGGCCTGTCACGCCGGAGGTCGCGGGTTCGAGTCCCGTCGCTCCCGTCTCAGGATCCATGCGGCTTGCGGCCTATCGCGGGCGTGAGACGGGGCGCCTTTCTGTCCCCACTAGGGCCCCAAACCCGATAGAGAACGGCGGATTCACGCCATTCTCGGACGTCCCGGCTATCCCCGCTTAGTCACGCGGGAGGGGCAGCTTGCGCCGGGCGTAACGCTTGGTGAACTTCCAGGCCGCCCAGCCAAAGAGCGCATACCGCCATTTGTTCATGGTCACAAGGTTCCCGCAGTCGCCCTGACAGAAACGTCTCTTCGAATCCGCACAGGTCAATGGAGGGTGGGTCGGTAGATGAGCTCTTGGATGTGACCGTCGAGCGTCCGGCTCTCGACCAGCTCCAGGTCGAAGTCGGCCGCATCCTGGAAGATCGGTTCCAGCCCGGTCTGACCGGTGATGACAGGGAAGAGCGTCACCTGCACGCGGTCGACTAGGCCGGCGGCCATCAGCGCCCGGTTCATCGACAGGCTGCCGTGCGAGCGCAACGGCACCTCGGACTCCTCCTTGAGCCGGGCGACGACGTCGACGGCGTCACCGCTCACGACGGTCGCGTTCGGCCAGTCGAGGGGGCCTTCCAGCGTCGTCGACACCACCGTTGCCGGCAGGCTCCTCATCCGAGTGACCCATGGATCACGCACTTCGAACTCCTCGGTGCTCGAGGCCAGCATCCGCGCGAATGCCCGATACGTGTTGGCCCCGAAGACCATCCGCTGCTCCGCGCCGTACAAGGCAAGGCGGTGGTCGAGCAACTCGGGGCCTTGCTTGCCCCAGTAGCCGGTCCAGTTGGCGCTGGCGGCGCCGTAGCCGTCGAGGCTGGAAAAGACGTCGAAGGTGTAGGTAGCGGTCATGTCGTTCCCCCCTCGAATGCGTTGATGGGTGCGGGTACAGACTGGGACCAACTGCGAAACTCATCGCTGTCGGGGTCTTCGCTCGCCGTCGAGGGGGGAACCTTCGGCCCCCGGTTCGAGTCCCGTCGCTCCCGTCTTCGGATCACGCTCGCAGGCACTGGTACAACAGTGCCATGCTGGATGCGCAGCTCCTTGCCTTCGTGGGTGTCGCGCTCGTCGTTGTGCTTCTCCCCGGCCCCGACATGGCGCTCGTCCTGCGAAACGGCCTTCGGGGCGGCAATCCGGCCGCATACCGGACGATCCTCGGGATCGGCCTCGGGCTGGTCGGCTGGGCGGTCGCGTCGGCGCTCGGAGTCGGTGCGGTTCTGGCGGCGTCCACTACCGTCTTCACGGTCCTCAAGATCGCCGGTTCGGTGTACCTCGTCTACCTCGGGGTGCAGACGCTCCGCGCCCTACGCCGCGGCGAATCGGCCGCCGAGACCCGCTCCGTTCGTCGCGCCGCGTCGCCGTTTCGCGAAGGGCTCCTCAGCAACCTGCTCAACCCCAAGATCGCCGTCCTCTTCACGACGCTGCTTCCGCAGTTCATCTCACCTGGGGATCCGGCGTTCGCCAAGTCGATGCTGCTCGCCGCCGTCTTCGTCGGGCTGGGCATGGTCTGGCTCGCGCTCTACGCGCAGATGATCGCCGTGATCGCCCGCAGCTCGCGCATCCGCCGTGGCATGCAGGCGGTGACCGGCGTGGTCCTGATCGCGCTCGGCGCGCGGCTGGCGCTCGATCGTTCCTAGTCAGCTCGTCGCCACATCACGCCGGACGGTGGCAGACCGCCTCGACGTTGTTGCCGTCGGGATCCAGGACGTACGCGCCGTAGTAAGTCGGGTGGTAGAGCTCGCGCACGCCGGGCGAGCCGTTGTCCGTGCCGCCCGCGGCGAGCGCGGCGGCGTGGAAGGCATCGACGGTCGCCCGATCGGACGCCGTCAAGGCGACATGAACGTTCTCGGTCACGGGCTCCCGGAGGTCGGTGATCCAGAACCACGGCTTGCCGTCGGCGCCGAATCCGCCGGTCCGCGGAATCGGCTCCATCAAGAGCGTGAGCCCCAGAGGTGCCAGCGCCTGAGCGTAGAAGTCGCGGCTCCGAGCGTAGTCGGAGACGTTGAGCCCGATGTGGTCGAGCATGGGGGCCTCCCTTGGTCGAGGTCGAACATCTTGGCAAGCCGGCGGGCCGGGTCGGGACCGCCCTCTACGCTCCTGAGTACGTCCCGAAGCTCCAGAGGTTGCCCTCCGGGTCCCGAACCGTGAACCCCCGGGAGCCGTAACCCTCGTCGGCGAGGCCGCGGACGACCTCTGCGCCTGCCGCCGTCGACCGGGCGAAGAGCCCGTCCGGGTCCTCGCAGACGACGTAGACGGAGTCGTTCCCGGGCTTGCGCGCTCCGAACGGCGAGTCGTCCTTGCCCGCGGTGCCGAGCATGACGCCGCCGCCGAGCGGCCAGCGGAGCTCGGCATGCTCGACGACGCCGGGGTCGTCCTCCCGGGCGTGCACGGCTCGCTCCTCGAACCCGAACGCGCCCGTGAGAAACGCGATCCCGGCGCGGGCGTCCAGGTAGGAGAGAATCGGCCAGACGGATGTCGTGTTGTCGGTCATGCGCTCATGATCCAGGGCCGGCGCCGTCGGTGTCTTGGACGGATGGAAGATCGTCGGCGAGCAGCCGGCCGGGAGCGACGCCGGCGAGCTCCGTGAAGTCCCGAGTGAGGTGCGCCTGGTCGTAGTAGCCGCAGGAGCGAGCGACCTGCGCGATCGAGAGGAACGGCGCCTGGAGCATTTTCCGAGCCCTGTCGAAGCGCACGACGCGGGCGGCCAGCTTCGGGGAGAGGCCGAACTCCCCGGCGAAGCGCCGGGCGAAGTGCTGGCGCGTCCACCCCACCACGTCGGCGATCTCGCCTACCGACACCGTGCCGCCGGATGCCGTCAGCAGCTGCCAGGAGCGCCCGAGCGCCGGCTCGATCGGCTCGCCGGTCACGAGCTTGCCGAGAACCTCGTCGCAGGTCGAGAAGCGCTCCGGCCAGCTCGGCGCCAGCTGGAGGCGGTCCCACAGCTCGCCGCCGGCCGCCGGCGCCAGGTCTTGGAGCTCGAGCGAGGTGTTCCAGAGAGCCCGTGCGGGCGTCCCGAACAGCGCGCGGCAGCCGAGCGGCGTCAGCTCGAGCGCAACCCCTTCCTGGCTGCCCTCATGCGCGATCAGCGCCGGCGAGGCATGCAGGCCGCCAATCACTGCTCGGTATGCGGACGGAGCCTGCGCGGGATCGGCCTGCGCAACCACGTCGATCGGTGGCCCGATGCTGACGATGAAGGTCAGGTGCCGCGAGGGTAGGCCCCGGTGCAGGCCCGGCGGGAACCCTTCCAGCCGGTAGCCGACGTACCGGTCGACGAACGGCGCCAGCGGCGGCGCCGGCGGTCGCGTCAGCCATTCGGAGCTCGACCCCTCCACGCCGCCATCGTACGTCGCTCCCGGATCACACAGTGGCGAGGCGCGCCGCCAGCTCCCGGACGCTCGCGCGCAGCTCGTCCGGGTGCCGGATCGTGAAGCCGCAACCGAGGCCGGCCAGGACGCTCGCCATCCAGTCGAGCGACTCCACGTGCATGCGGAGAACGGTCGCCTCGTTCTCCACGACGAGCTCGCCGAGCGTCGCGGGGATCCGCTCGGCGGCCCGGTCGGGCGGCAGGTCGAGCTCCACCTCGACCGTCCAGGCCCAGGGAACGCTCGCCAGCGAGCGGGTCACGTAGGCGACCGGGTCGAACCCGTCCGGGGGGGCGAGCGCGGCGGAGGCCTCGAGCCGAGGCGCGAGCATGCGGTCGACGCGGAAGGTCCGAAGCTCGCCCCGGCCGTGGTCGTGCGCCGCCAGGTACCAGCGGCCGGCGTTGACCGCGAGGCCGTGGGGGCTGAGCTCTCGCTCGGAGAGCGCGCCCGAGAAGGAGCGGTAGCCAGTGCGGACGCGCCGTCGGCGGCGGACCGCGTCGCCGAGGAGGAGCACGGTCTCGCCGGGCACCGGAGCCGCTCCCGAGGCGGGCTCGACGAACCCGAGGCTTGACTCGAGCGCCTCGACACGGCTCCGCAAGCGGGCAGGCAGGACGCGGTGGATCTTCGTGAGCGCGCCGGCGGCCGCGGCGCTCTCCGTGTCGAGCCCAAGCCGTTGCGCGGCAACGAGGCCGAGCACGACGACGACCGCCTCTTCGTCGCTCAGCATGAGCGGGGGGAGCCGGTATCCGGGCCGCATCCGATAGCCGCCACCTACACCCCGCTGACCCTCCACCGGGATGCCGAGCTCCTGGAGGGCGGCGACGTAGCGCCGGAGGGTGCGCACGTCGACACCGAGCCGATCGGCCAGCTCCCTGCCGGTGGCCACCGGCTGTGCCTGGAGGCTCTCGAGGAGAGCGAGGAGGCGCGAGGTCGGGGACGCCACGAGACCAGTCAAGCACACATAAAGGGCGGTAAGCGCCCTATTTCACGGCTAGCCTCGAGGCACACCACTCGAGGAGGCCCAACATGGACGACGACGGACGGCATGACTTCGACTTCTGGATGGGAGCCTGGAAGGTGCGGAACCGCTGCCTGCGCGAGCGGCTGAAGGGATCGACAGACTGGGTCGAGTTCGAGGCGGCGGTCACCGCGCGGTCACTCCCGGGCGTGCTCGGGAACGAGGACGAGTTCCGAACCGATTACGACGGCGGCTTCGTCGGCATGTCGTTTCGCTTTTTCGACCCGGAGAGGAAGACGTGGTCCATCTACTGGGCGGACAGCCGGCGTCCGGGCAAGCTCGACGTGCCCGTGGTCGGGTCCTTCAGCGGCGACACAGGCAGCTTCCAGGGCGCCGACACGCTGGCGGGGAAGCCGATCCTCGTGCGCTTCGACTGGTCCGGCGTGAGGACGCCGACGCCGCGCTGGGAGCAGGCGTTCTCGCCCGACGGCGGCCGGACCTGGGAGACGAACTGGGTGATGGAGTTCACCCGGTCCGAGCCGTCTTAGCGACGTCGCCGCGCGCCGGACACGTTTTGCGTTCTCCCAGGCCGGGTATCCAGGGCGCCGAAGGGAGGTCGCATGTACATCGGGGTTGGCACGCTCGTCATCATCCTTATCGTCGTCATCCTGATCCTGATCCTCTAGGCGTCATCGGGATCTACGCTGTGGGCCGGCGACTTGCCGGCCTTCTGCGTCACGGCCCGATGAGGCCCCGGGCTAATCGAGCAGCCCGTTCGCCCGTCCGCACGCTCCACGCGAGAAGCCCACGAGCCAGCGCCGGGTCCGGGTCAGTCTCTCCACAGGGCCCAGTGTCAATGCGGCCTGCGCCTGGGCATGGCCCTCCTGGCCACTGGTCGGCCCTCGCCTCACGACGGTATCTCCGGTCGCGTCACTCCGACCGGAAGGAGCCACATGAGGATCACACGGACACGGGCGCTGGCAACCCTGGCTGCCGTGGGCGCGCTTGCCGTCGCGACCGGCGTCGCCCTGGCGGTGGGGACCAGCGTGTCGTCGGCCGCCTTCGAGGCCGACGAGGTCATTCAAGCCTGCCGCCACCCGAACGGCGGCTGGGTGCGACTCGTCACCGCCGCAGGCGAGTGTCGCTCGCGCGAGCAGGCGGTGTCCTGGAACGTCGCCGGCCCAGCCGGAGGGCCCGGGCCGGCGGGGCCGCCGGGCCCGAAAGGAGACGCGGGCGCCGGGCTGACCAAGCTCGCCGACCTCGCAGGCATCGCCTGCACGACCGACGGCGGCGACGCGGGCAAGGTCGAGCTCGACTTCGCAGGCGACGACACCGTGCTCTTCCGCTGCGTCGGCGGCGGGCCACCGCCGCCTCCGCCGCCGCCTCCGCCTCCACCGCCACCGCCACCGCCCACCTCCGCTCTCGTCCTGAACGAGGTGGACTACGATCAGGTAGGCGCCGACGGCGACGGCTTCGTCGAGCTGAAGAACACCGGGACGACGGCCATCGACCTGGCCGGCATCGCGCTCGTCTACGTGGACGGCTCCGACTCGGAGGAGTACGACCGAGAGGCGCTCACCGGCACGCTCGACCCGGGCGCGTACCTCGTCGTCGCCGGCGACGCCCAGAACGGCGCGCCCGATGGGCTCGCGCTGGTCGACACGGACGACGGCGCCCTTCTCGACGCTCTCTCCTACGAGGGCGGCATCACTGCGGCCGTGATCGCCGGGAGGACGTACAGCCTCGTCGAGGGGACGATGCTGCCGGCGACGGTGGCAGACTCAAACGCTGCGGCCGGCTCGCTCAGCCGCATTCCCGACGGCGCCGACACGAACGACGCCGCGGCCGACTGGGTCTTCACGACGACCCTGACGCGCGGCGCCGCCAACGTGGCCACGACGGCACCCTGAACCGAGGAGGGGCGGCCGGAGTCGTCGGCCGCCCCCCTCCCAGCCCACGGCTCCTCCCAGCTTGCAGCCCAGGCGACGGCACGTCGAGGACTAGGATCCTCCGGTGGACATCATCCTGGCGATCGTCGCCGCCTTTCTCTTCGCGCTCGGGTTGGTCCTCCAGGAGAAGTCGGCGTCGACGCTCCCGAGCGAGGCCGTCGGCGCCGGGTTCCTCGTCCGTCTCGCCCACCAGCCCTTGTGGCTCCTGGGGGGTCTCGCCCAGGCGGCGGGCTTCGTCGCGCAGGCGATCGCTCTCGGCATCGGTCGCATCGTGGTGGTGCAGCCGCTCCTGATCCTCTCGATCGTGTTTGCGCTCCCGCTCGGACGCCTGCTCGAGGGCCGCCGGATCAAGCGGAACGAGTGGATCGGAGCCGCGATGGTGTCGATCGGCCTCGCGGTGTTGCTGATCACGGCCAAGACCGACGAAGGTTCCGACGACGCGTCTTTCGCGCGCTGGGCGATCGTCGGCGGTGTCACGGGGGGGATTGCGTCCTTGCTGTTCCTGCTCGCACGCGGCCGTACGCCCAGCGTTCGCGGTGCCCTCCTGGGCACCGCCGGCGGCGTTCTCTTCGGCCTCGGGGCGGCCCTTACGAAGACCGTCGTCTCCAACTTCGACGAGGGTTTCGTCGCCATCGTCACGGACTGGCACCTCTACGCCATGGTCGTGGTCAGCGTGGCTGCCTTCTGGCTCGAGCAAGCCGCGCTGCAGACCGGTGCGCTCGCCGCTGCGGTCGCGACGACGATGGCCTTCGACGCGCTCTCCAGCCTCGTCTTCGGCATCGTCGTCTTCGATGAGGCCCTGCACGAGAGTGCGTTCGGCTACGTCGTCACCGGGCTCTCGCTTGCGGCAGCGCTGTTCGGGCTCGTCCTCATCGCGCGGGCCAAGGCGGCAGCGACGCCGCGACCCGAGCCGGCCCCCGCGGCGGCCTGAGAACTCGAATCAGCCGGCGACAGCCAGGATGCGCCGCGCCACGCCCGTCCAGCTCCAGAGCTCGGCTGCGGCCTTACGCGCTGCCGCGCGAAGCGACTCGCGCTCCTGGGTGCCCAGCGCGAGCTGTTCCTGGAGGCGGCCCTTCAGTTCGGCGGCGTTCTTGTTGGGGAAGGCCGGCAGGTGCCGCAGCTCCGCCGGGTAGAAGCGCTCGAGCCCCTCGGCGATCTCGGCGAGCCCGGAGTGGTTCGCCACGATCGGCGGGCAGCCGGCGGCGGCCGACTCGGCCGCGACCATGCCGAAGGCCTCGGGGAAGATCGACGGCACGACCGAGGCGTCCGCGAGGGCGAGCAGGTGCACGAGGTGCCGGTGCTCGAGCGGGCCGGTGAAGAGCACGTCGAGGCCCTCGGCCAGGCGCTCGAGCTCGGCGCGATAGTCGCCGAAGCCGACGATGACCAACCGCGCGTCCACCCCTCGAAGCGCCTCGAAGAGGACCTGCACCCCCTTGTTCTCGATCAGCTTGCCGAAGTAGACGACGGTCGACCGATCGCCGGCGAGGAAGGCCTCCAGTCGCCCGGCGTTGCCCTCGTCGGCGAGCCGCTCGTCGGCGTTCCCGGGGTTGGGCGGGTCCTTCCGGGACTCCGCGAGGAGGGCCGCCAGCGCCTCTTCCCTGGGGGCGGGCTGCCAGAGCTCGACGTCGACGCCGGGAGGGATCTCGTGCACGCGCTCCGTCTGCCCGCAAACCTCGGCGACGACCTCGCGGATGTGCTCGGACCCGACGATGGTTGCGACTGCCCCGGAGAGGGCCTCCTGCCCCCAGGCGGAGAGATCGGCGTTCCCGCGCATCGAGTACTCGAGCTCGGAGCCGTGCGCCTTGACAACGTAGCGCGCGCCGGCCGCCTCGCCCACAGGGCCGCCCAGGAGGACGTGGTTGACGAACAGGAAGTCGGCCGGCAGACGCTGCCGAATGGACGCAGCGTTGGCCTCGACCCAGGCGTCGAGCTGCGCCCGCGTGGAGTCCTGCACCCGCTTGACCTCATAGCCGTCGTACTCGTCGAGGACGAAGACCGGGAGGAACCCGCTCACGTCTGGCCGCACGGTCTCGGCGCCGCCGAGGTCAAACCGCTCCGGGTGGGGCTCCTGGGAGAAGACGACGACGTCGTGGCCCTCGCGGCTCCATTCGCGGGCGAGCTGGCGCGCGTAGATGTTCGAGCCTGTGCCCCCGAGGAGGTAGCCGTGCCAGACGAATATCCTCATTAAGAACTCCTTACGGCACCGCGAAGCCGGAGCGCTCGATCATCTCCGGAATGGTGACGAACTCATAGCCCTCCTGTTCCTTCCACTGCTGGAGGATGAGGTCGGCGGCGGCCACCGAGTGGCTGCGATCCCAGCCCATTGCCACGTTGCACCCGTCGTGCAGAAGGATGACATGGCCCCCTCCGCGGGCCTGCTTCTCGACCCGGCGCATGATCCGCTCAGTCGTCACCTTCTTCTCCCAGTCCCAGAGCGTCACCGACCAGAGGATCGGCACGTAGCGCTCCTCCCAGAGGACGCGCAGTGTGCCAGGCCGTCGGCGGCCGTAGGGCGGGCGCATGAGGCGGTGGCCGTTGACGTGCGCCATCTCGACTCCGGCCTCCTCGATCGCGCGCGTCGTATCCCGCAGCTCGCGCCGGATCGTCTCGTCGGTGTGGAGGGGCATCGTCACGTGCGTGTAGGTGTGGTTGCCGACCGCATGACCTGCGTCGGCCACCTCCTTGAGGAGAGACGGCTGCTCGCGGGCGTAGTGGCCTACCGAGAAGAAGGTCGCCTTGACGCCGTGCTTGTCCAGCACCTCCAGGAGCTGGGGCGTCCACGCCGTGTTCGGCCCGTCGTCGAAGGTGAGCGCCATCAGCCTTCCGTTCCCGGGCGTGCCGACGAAGGACCTCCCGTATCCCTGGCCCTTCGGCGAGATCGCGTTGTAAGTCCCCCAACCGGCGGCGCCGGCGGCCGCGCCGAGTGCGAGCGGCCACGTTCTCATGTCGTTCTCCCTTCGTCGTCGAAGTGCAGGACGGGATCGCCGCCGGCCCAGGCTTCCCCGGGCGCCGGAGGCGGATAGGTGCGAACCACACCCCGGTCGTCGTCGCCGGGCCGGCGCATGTGCCGATACCAGCGATGGTAGAGCGGGGCTGCGAGCACGGTCACGGCGACCAGGACGGCCAGGCCGGCGAGCATCCAGAGGTGACGCCGGAAGGGCTCGACGTCTCCGGCGGCCCAGGCGGACAAGCCGGCGAGGCCGAGCGAGACTGCGACGCCGGCGTAGTAGTCGAGCGGGAACCGCCACAGCCACGGCACCTCGAACCACCAGACCTTGCCGCGCTCGAACCGTTTGACCGTGTACGCAGGGTTGAGCACGAACCAGAGGTAGTCCCAGACGACGGCGAGCGCAAAGAAGGTCGCGAGCGTTCGCAGCTCCCCCGCAAACGTCCAGTCGACTCCCATGACGTACGGAAGATGCAGCACGACGATGGGAATCGTGAACGCCCAGACGTGGTAGCCCGTGAGCGGGCGCCGGCCCATTGCCACGCCGTAGACGCGTCCCACCAGACCCCGGCTTCGCCACCACGTGGGGAGGCGCTCGGCCCAGCCCCAACCTCCCTCGATCTCGATCTCGATCGCCGCGAGCCCGAATGCCCAGGCGAAGAGGAGCAGCGTGCGCCCGAGCTCGAGCTCGCTCACCGACGCCGTCCGGCGGCCAGCTCGTGCACGAGGCGGTCGACGGCGGCGAGGGCCTCGGCGTTCCCGTCCTGCTCGTAACCGGCGAGCGCCTCCTCGTGAACCGGCTCACGGTCGAGGAACCGCTCGAGGGCGGCCTCGTCCAAGGTCGAGGCGGCGGTGCCGAAGCCGAGCCGCTCCAGGTAGCGGGCGTTCATCTCCTGCTCGAACTGCCCGGCGAGCGGGAGGGCGAGCATCGGCTTGCGCAGGAAGACGGCCTCGCTCATGAGCGAGTAGCCCGCCGAGCCGACGACCCCCCGGGCCGTGCGCAAATCGTCGATGAAGGCTTCGTTCGCGAAGGGCCGGTAGTGCAGCGGGCCCTCGACGACCTCGTCCGTGAGCTCGTCGCGCGCGCCGTAGACGTGGCAGGTCACGCCGCTGGCCTCGAGCGCCGCGATCGAGCTCTCGCTGATGCGGCCGTAGACGAGCAGGTGGTCGCCCTGCTCGGGCCCGGCCGCGATGATCTCGGGCCGCAGGAGCGAGGGGACGAGCGTCGTCCGCTTCTTCCGCACCGGCGGGCGGAAGAACGTCGTGATCACGTAGTGGCTGGCCCTGGGGATCTTCGTGTTGACGAAGGTGCGCGCCAGCTCGTAGTCGCGCCGGATGCCGTCGAGGATCTCGGCGTCGTGCTTGCACCGGTCGACCATCTGGATGTTGTCGACCGACAGCACCGGTTTTCGGTGGGACTTGGCGTAGAGGTAGGCGAAGCCGTCGAAGTCCGTGATGACGAGCTCGGGCCCGAAGGCTCTGGCGATCTGGGAGCCGTGCTTCCAATCGGCGGGAGCCCCTCGGGCGCCGCCCCTGACGTTCGCCGTCAAGGTCTTCCAGGCGTTCACCGTCCCCTGCTCGAGGACGAACGAGGTTCCCCAGATCTGCTCGACGTCCGGAAGGTGCTGCTGCAGGTACGGAAAGGCGCGCCCGGAAGCGACCATCTTCACCTCATGGCCCCGGTCGAGCAGGTGCGCGGCCACGACGCGGGAGCGCGTGGCATGGCCGAGCCCTTCCCCGACGGCGCCGTAGAGGATCCGCACGGCGCGAGCCTAACGCAGCCGGCTTCTAGTCGGCCTCGGGCGCGTCCGGCGCGCCTCCGATCAGGTCGAGCAGCCGCTTGGTCCTGGCGTCCCATCGCGCCTCGTGCTTGCGCTGGCGAGCCCCGGCCCGAAGCATGCGCTTGCTTCCGGGCTTGTAGAAGACCCGTGCCCATGGAGAGTGAGGCTTGGCGAGCCGCATCGCGCCGACCAGAGACACGAACGGGATGAACATGGCTGCGACGCCCGTCAGGAGCTTGGCCTTGAGGAAGACGACGAGAACGAGGACGACGTGAGTTGTCAGGATGGCGAAGGTGATCCAACGCACCGAGTCGTCGGCTGTGTCGGCGTCGAACGGCACCACGTGGAGCAGGACGAGGACGCCGACGGTGAACGCGATGATGACTGCGTCGATCGACGCGCGCCCCTCGTCCGACCAGTAGACGTCGTCGAGACGGAAGACGAGCGCGAACTCGTCGAGGATCAGCGCGGTGCCGGAGCCGAACACGGCGCAGAGTAAAAGGTCGAAGGGATTTTCCACCGGCTCGAAGCCGATGATCAACGCCCCGGAGGCAAGGGCGAGAATGATGCCGACGACGACGTGGTGGAGGTGGACTCCGTGGACGCTGCCGCTGCCCCAGCCACGGACGCGGGCGGCTCGCGTGTAGCCGCGCGTGATCGCGAAGCAAATGAGGAACGCCACGAGCGCGACGAAGATCGGCTCCCGGCCGGCCTCGTAGACGGACGTCTCGTAGCCCGGGATGAACCGAAACAGGTTCACGAGCAAAGTCTGCCAGGGCCGGCGCGCGGCGACCTGCGCGCGACGGCGCTAAGGTGAACCGCCCGAGGCAGCGAAAGGCACGCGAATGGCCGAGCAACCGCCCATATCGGCGGAGCGGGCAGCGCGGCGCGCCCAGCTCCGCCGGCGCTACCGACGACGGCGTCTCACGGCGCTGGCGGTGGTGGTCTCCGGGCTCGTCGCGGTGGGTGCTCTCCTCGCCGGCTTCGTGTTCGGCGGAAACCCAGTCGGAGCCCCGCAGCAGCTGGGCACGTCGACCGTCTGCGAGCCGACCGAGCCGGCGCGCACGGTGAGGCCGAGCTGGCTGACGGCCCGTCGGCAGACGGTGCTCGTCGACTCCGTGCTGCTCGGCGGCAAGCCGGCGCTGCGGGAGACGTTCAGGCGCTGGAAGCTCCGCTTCGTAGGCGAGCCGGCGGTCATGCTGCCCGCCATGGAGGAGCGGATCGCCGCGAAGCGACGCGTCGCACGCCTCGTCGTGCTCGGCATCGGCTACAACTCGATCTGGGAGCGTCGACGCCGGAACTACGGGACCTGGGCGCGAAAGTTCGACACGGAGGCGAAGGAGCTGCTCGCGACCTTGCGCCGCAAAGGAGCACGGCAGTTCGTCTGGGTGACGCTCCGCGACGCGCGTCGCGCCGTGATTCCCTCCCCGGCGCGGTGGCAGCACGACCGCTACGCCTGGTACTTCCCGTACGTCAACGATCGCCTGCGCCGCCTGGACCGGACGCGCGACGATCTCGTATTGGCACGCTGGGACCAGGTCTCGAACCGCACCGGCATCACCTACGACGCCATCCACCTGAACCCGGAGGGCGCCGCCCTGATGGCGCGCACGATCCAGAGGGCGATCCGGGAGGAGGGCGAGCGGCAGACCAAGGTGATCCCGCCCGCTGGTTGCTAGATGACGAAGCGGACGATCCTGCTGATCGAGGACGAGGAGGCGATCTCCGAGCCGCTCGCGGCCGCGCTCGCACGAGAGGGCTTCGACGCGCTGGTGGCGGGAACGGCGGCCAAGGGCCTCGAGCTCTTCGCCGCCCGGGCGCCCGACCTCGTCCTGCTCGACGTCATGCTCCCCGACGGCGACGGCCGCGACCTCCTGCGGCACATCCGTGAGACGTCCCGCACCCCGGTCGTCATGCTCACCGCCCGCGGCGAGGAGATGGACCGCGTGCTCGGGCTCGAGCTCGGCGCCGATGACTACGTGACGAAGCCGTTCAGCGCCGCGGAGCTTGCCGCCCGGGTCCGGGCCGTGCTCCGCAGGGCCGGCGACGCCGCCGCTCCGGCAGGGGCCGTGCTCGAGGCAGGGGACGTTCGCATGGACCTCGACACGCACGCGGCGACCCGCGCCGGAGAGCCGCTCGAGCTGACGGTGAAGGAGTTCGAGCTCCTGCGTGTCCTGCTCGAGCACGCAGGCAGGCTCGTCAAGCGGAACGACCTCGTGCACGAGGTCTGGGATCCCGCCTGGTTCGGCTCGACGAAGACGCTTGACGTCCACGTGAGCGCCCTGCGGAAGAAGCTCGGCGACGATCCGGCGGCGCCCCGCTACATCCACACCGTGCGCGGCGTCGGCTTTCGCTTCGAAGCGCCGTGACCTTTCGAGCACGCCTCGTCCTCGCGGCCGCCTACCTGCTCGCCGCAGTCGTCGTCGCGCTGGCGGTGCCGCTGGCGCTCAGTGTCGACCGCCGGGCGACGTCCGAGCTCGAGTCGGACGTCGTCGCCGACACGGCGCTGCTGTCGGGACGGGTCGCGGACCTCGTTCGCATCGGCGCCACCGACCGGCTCGCGGCCGTCATCGGGGAGGCAACGGTCGGCGAGGGCGCGCGCACCGTCGTGGTCGACGTCGACGGGGTGGCGCTGGCGGACTCGGCCGGCGCCGCTCCGGTCGGCGAGGCGTTCGCCACGGCCGAGCGCCCAGAGCTCCAGGCAGCGCTCGACGGGCGCGTCGACGTCCGGGAGCGCCACAGCGACACGCTCGGCGAGGACCTGCTGCTCGTGACCGCGCCGGTCACCGATCGCGGCGACGTGATCGGCGCCGTGCGGGTCTCGGCCCCGCTCGGCGAGGTCGACGCGAGCGTCCGCTCCAGCTGGCTGGCGCTGGCGCTCATCGGCCTGGCCGTCGTCGCTGCCGGCCTCGTCCTCGCGTGGATTCTCGCCGGGTCGCTGGCGCGCCCGGTGGAGAAGCTCCGCACCGCCGCCGGTCGGCTCGGGCGCGGCGACCTCGACGCGCGCGTCGAGCCCGAAGGCCCGCAGGAGATCGACGAGCTCGGGAGGTCGTTCAACCGCATGGCCGGCGAGCTCTCAGCCAACCTCGCAGCGCAGCGGGACTTCGTGGCCAACGCCTCACATCAGCTGCGGACGCCGCTCACCGGGATCAAGCTCCGCCTGGAGGCGATCAGAGCCGAGGGCGGAAGCGCGGCCGACCAGGCGCTGAAGGCCGAGGGGGAGCTCGACCGGCTGAGCGCGCTCGTGGACGACCTCCTCGGGCTGGCGCGCGCCGCGGCCGACCGGACTCCCGGCGAGAGCGTCGAGCTCGGCGAGGCGGTGCGCGCCGCGGAGCGGCGCTGGGCGGAGCCCGCCGCCGAGGCCGGCCACGACCTCTCCGTCGGTGATGCCGCCGGCGCGAGGATCTGGGCCGCTCCGGCCGACGTCGCCCACATCCTCGACAACCTGCTCGAGAACGCGATCCGCTACTCGCCGCGCGGGGCGAGGATCGAGGTCGCGCTCGACCGAAACGGCGGCCGCCCCGGATTCGTCGTCTCGGACACGGGGCCCGGCATCGCCGCCGAGGAGCGGTCGCACGTCTTCGAGCGTTTCTACCGCGGCGCAGAGGGCCGAAGCGCCGGGCCCGGAACCGGGCTCGGGCTCGCCATCGTCGCCGAGCTCGTCGAGCGGTGGAACGGCCGGGTGGACCTTCTCGACGGCCCCGGCACACGCGTGCGAGCCAGCTTCCCGGCCGTCCCTGCCGACTCCTCACCTCCCGCTAACCATTCCTGAAGACACGCCTTGCTAGCGTCGCGGCCATGAGTCGCGCACGCGCGCTTCTTCTGGCCGTCGTGGGCCTGGCCCTGCCCGTCGGCCTCGCGCTCGGGGTCTACGTCGCCTCGGCCGGCTCGCTGACCGCGCTGCCTGCCGTGGTCGAGGCTCCGGGCACGATCGCCAGGGCCGCTGCGACCACGACGGAGGCCGAGACGACCACCTCCGCCGATGACACGACGACCGCCGCCGGGACGGCCGGCGACGACCTTCCGGGGAAGTGCAAGGATCGGGATCATCGGCTCGACCCGGACTGCGACCCACGCTCGAGCGACGACGACGACTCGAGCGGAAGGGGCTCCGGCGGTGGTGGCGACGACGACGACTCGAGCGGCCCCGGCTCGGGCGATGACGACTCGAGCGGCCCCGGCTCGGGCAGTGACGACTCGAGCGGCCCCGGCTCGGGCGATGACGACTCGAGCGGCCCCGGCTCGGGTGGCGACGACGATTAGCCCGACCTTCTCATTCTTTACCGTTGCCCTGACGAGTCTTCACCGCGGCCGGGGGCGTGCTTTTCCCGGCCGCTCCTAGCCTCGGAGCAGCAGTTCGCTCACCGAGCAAAGGAGGGCTCGATGTCTACCTTCACGAAGATCATGCTGGTTCCCGCGCTCGTCATCGCCTTCAGCGTCGGCGTGGCCATCGCTGCCAGCGGAGGCGGCGGCTCGAGCAGCCCGCTCGCCCAGGTCGCCCCGACGACCTCGACGGTCGACTCGACGACCACGGAGACGACGACCACCACGACCGAGGCCGAGGACGTCAGCGGCCCGTGCGACGAGGCCGAGCACGCCAACGACCCGCGCTGCACCGGCGTCGGCGACGACCGCGACGACGACAACTCCGGCCCTGGACGGGGCGACGGCGACCACGGAGAGGACGACCGAGGCGACGACGACAACTCGGGCCCGGGGTCGCACAACTCCGGCCCCGGCAACGCCGACGACGACGATGACGACGACGACGATCGAAGCGGCCACGGCGGCGGGGACGACGACGACGATGACGATGACGACGATCGAAGCGGCCACGGCGGCGGGGACGACGACGACGAGGACGAGGACGAAGACGAAGACGACCGCTAGACGCGAGCGGCGGGGAGGCCGACAGGGCCTCCCCGCCCTCACGCTCGACAGACCGGAGCGACTCGGACAGACTGTCGGGTGAGAACCCGATGAGCTCGAAGCCCGACGAGGCCAAGGCCGCTCTGATCGAGAAGACGGTCGAGCACGCACGCGCCAAGCTCCCCGCGGAGCAGGCCGAGCGGCTCGAAGCCTTCATTCGCATCTACTACGGCGCCGTGGCGGCCGACGACCTGCTGGAGCGGACGATCGGCGACCTGTACGGCGCCGCGCTCGGGCACCTGAACTTCGGCTCACGGCGCAACCCGGGCGAGCCCAAGGTGCGCGTCTACACGCCGCAGCTCGAGGAGCACGGCTGGACCTCGACCCACACCGTGGTCGAGATCGTCAACGACGACATGCCCTTCCTGGTCGACTCGGTGAGCATGGAGCTCAACCGGCTCGGCAGCGGCGTGCACCTGATCATCCACCCGGTCGTCCGGGTGCGGCGGGACGGCGAGGGGCGCCTGCTCGAGGTCCTGCCGCACGACTCCGAGGCTCCGGACTGCGCGCTCGAGTCTTTCATCCACGCCGAGATCGTGCGCGAGACCGACCCGGCGCACATCGAGCAGGTGCAAACCGGGCTCGAGCGGATCCTCGCGGACGTCCGTGCGGCGGTCGAAGACTGGCCGGCGATCGTCGAGCGCGGGCGCGAGGTCGTCGCCGACCTCGCCGAGAACCCGCCGCCGGTCGAGGCCGAGGAGCTCGCCGAGGCGACAGCGCTGCTCGAATGGATCCTCGACCACCACTTCACCTTCCTCGGCTATCACGACTACGACCTCGTGAGCGCGAACGGCGAGGACGCACTCCGGCGGGTGCCCGGCACGGGGCTCGGCATCCTGCGGGACGACGACCCCGACCCGGGGATCGTCAAGCTCGGCCGCGAAGCGCAGGAGCTAGCCCGCGAGAAGGAGATTCTCGTCCTGACGAAGGCCAACTCCCGGGCGACTGTGCACCGGCCGTCCTATCTCGACTACGTCGGCGTCAAGCGCTTCGACGAGTCCGGCGAGGTGGTGGGCGAGCGCCGCTTCCTCGGCCTCTACACGTCGACCGCCTACAGCGCCAGGCCAGACGAGATCCCACTCCTACGCCGCAAGGCCCGCAAGGTGCGCGAGCGCTCGGGGCTCCCGCCGGGGAGCCACGCGGACAAGGCGCTGGTCGAGATCCTCGAGACCTATCCGCGCGACGAGCTCTTTCAGATCTCGGACGACGAGCTGTTCGAGACCGCCATGGGCATCCTCCACCTCGGCGAGCGCCAGCGCGTCCGCCTCTTCGTCCGCGGTGACAGGTTCGGGCGCTTCCACTCCTGCCTGGTGTACGTGCCTCGCGACCGCTTCAACACGCAGGTCAGGCAGGCGATCCAGAAGATCCTCCAGGAAGCCTTCAACTGCACGAGCGTGGACTACAACGTCCGCCTCTCGGAGTCGGTGCTCGCACGGCTCCATTACGTGATCCGCACCAGCCCCGGGGAGACGGTGCCGGACTACGACGTCCGCGAGATCGAGGCGCAGATCGTCGAGGCGACCCGCTCGTGGGCCGACGACCTCCTCGACGCCCTCGTGGAGCAGCTCGGGGAGGAGCACGGCACCGCGCTCTTCGCGTCCTACCGGGACGCGTTCCCGCCCGGCTATCGTGCGGACTTCTCGCCCGCGGCGGCCGTGCTCGACATCCAGCGCATGGAGCGCCTCGACCCGGCCGGCGACCTCGAGATGGCCCTCTACCGCCCGCTCGAGGCGGCCGACGACTTCTTCGTCCTGAAGCTGCTCCGCTCCGGACAGCCGATCCTCCTCTCCGACGTGCTCCCGCTCCTCGAAGACCTAGGCGTCAAGGTCTACGACGAGCGGCCGTACGAGATCGACCGGGCCGGTCCGGTCGACGCCTGGATCTACGACTTCGGGCTCACGAGCGAGGACGGCCCCATCGACCTGGACGAAGTAGGCGACGCGTTCAAGGACGCGTTCGGCCAGGCCTGGCGCGGCGAGATCGAGGTCGACGGCTTCAACCGTCTCGTGCTGCGAGCCGGCGTGACCTGGCGAGAGGTCGCGATGCTGCGCGCGCTGGCCAAGTACATGCGCCAGACGGGCACCACCTTCAGCCAGCGGTACATGGAAGAGACGGTGGGAAACCACGCTGGCGTCGTCCGCAAGCTCGTCGAGCTGTTCCGCCTCCGCTTCGACCCGGCGCGCATCGACGAGCGCGCGAGCGACGCCGACGAGCTCGCCTCGCTCATCGAGGAGGAGATCGACGCGGTGCCGAGCCTCGACGAGGACCGCATCCTCCGGAGCTTCCTCCGGCTCGTCCAGGCGACGGTCCGAACGAACTACTTCCAGCTCGACGACGACGGTCGGTCGAAGCCCTACCTCTCCTTCAAGCTGGATCCCGAGCTCGTCCCGGACCTGCCCCTGCCGCGACCCGAGCACGAGATCTGGGTGTACTCGCCCCGGACCGAAGGCGTACATCTGCGCGGCGGCAAGGTGGCACGCGGCGGGATCCGCTGGTCCGACCGCCGCGAGGACTTCCGCACCGAGGTGCTCGGCCTCATGAAGGCGCAGATGGTCAAGAACGCCGTCATCGTCCCGGTGGGCGCCAAGGGCGGGTTCGTGGTCAAGCGTCCGCCGTCCGACCGCGAGGCCCTCCGGGAGGAGTGCGTCGGGTGCTACCGGACGCTCATGCGCGGGCTGCTCGACCTCACGGACAACATCGTCAGCGGGGAGACCGTGCCGCCCCGGGACGTCGTCCGCTACGACGACGACGACCCCTACCTGGTCGTCGCGGCCGACAAGGGCACGGCAACCTTCTCCGATGTTGCGAACGGCATCGCCGCCGAGTACGGGTTCTGGCTCGGCGACGCCTTCGCCTCCGGTGGCTCCGCCGGATACGACCACAAGGCGATGGGGATCACCGCCCGCGGAGCCTGGGAGTCGGTCAAGCGCCACTTCCGGGAGCTGGGCGTCGACGTGCAGACGACGGACGTAACGGTCGTCGGGATCGGCGACATGGCCGGCGACGTGTTCGGCAACGGCATGCTCCTCTCCCGGCACCTGAAGCTCGTGGCCGCCTTCAATCACGAGCACGTCTTCCTCGATCCGGACCCTGACCCCGAGACGAGCTACGCCGAGCGGGAGCGCCTCTTCGCGCTGTCGCGCTCGAGCTGGGCCGACTACGACCCCACGGCGATCTCGACCGGGGGAGGCGTCTTCCCGCGAGCCGCCAAGGCGATCGAGCTCTCGCCCGAGGCGCGCGCCTCGCTCGGGATCGAAGCAGAGTCGCTCGCGCCGAACGAGCTGATCAAGGCAATTCTCACAGCGGAGGTCGACCTGCTCTGGAACGGAGGCATCGGCACGTTCGTGAAGGCGTCGACCGAATCGCACCTCGACGTCGGCGACAAGGCGAACGATGCGCTCCGGGTCGACGGCCGCGACGTGCGCTCCCGGGTCGTCGGCGAGGGCGGCAACCTCGGCTTCACCCAGAAGGCGCGGATCGAGTACGCGCTCGCCGGCGGCCGCATCTTCACGGACGCGATCGACAACTCGGCGGGAGTCGACTGCTCCGACCACGAGGTCAACATCAAGATCCTGCTCGGCGCCGTCGTGTCGGCCGGAGACATGACCGAGAAGCAGCGGGACGAGCTCTTGGCCGCCATGACCAACGACGTCGCCCGCCTCGTCCTGCGAAACAACTACCGCCAGACGCAGGCGCTGAGCCTGGCCGTTCGGCAGGCCCCGTCGATGGTGGGCGTCCACGCGCGCCTGATTCAGCACCTCGAGCAGGCCGGTCGGCTCAACCGCGAGCTCGAATCGCTCCCGAGCGAGGATGTCCTTTTCGAGCGCGGCGCCGCCGGAAGCGGCCTGGTCGCCCCCGAGCTGGCCATCCTGCTCGCCTTCGCCAAGATCGAGCTGTTCGACGCGCTGGTCGCCTCGGACCTGCCCGACGACGAGTTCACCGGGGACGAGCTGGTCCGCTACTTCCCGCGCGTCCTCTCGGAGCGGTTCCGCCGGGAGATGGAGGGCCACCGCCTCCGCCGGGAGCTGATCGCCACCTACGTGACCAACAGCCTCGTGAACCGGGCGGGGATCACGTTCGCCTTCCGGCTGGCGGAGGAGACCGGCGCCGAGGCCGCCGACATCGCGCGCGCCTACATGGTCGCTCGGGAGGTCTTCGACCTGCGCGCGCTCTGGACGGCGATCGAGGCGCTTGACTCGTCCATCGCGGCCGACGTCCAGCTGGACATGCTGCTCGAGGGGCGAAAGCTCGTGGAGCGGGCAACCCGCTGGCTGGTGCGGAGCCGACCGCGGCCCCTCGACATCGCCGCCGAGATCGAGCGGTTCGCTCCCGGAGCTGCTTTGCTCGCCGAGACGCTCCAGGGCGTGCTCCACGGCCCCGATCGCACCGCGCTTCAGCAGTCGGCCGCCCGCTACGTCGGCGCCGGGGTCCCTGAGGAGCTCGCCACCCGCGTGGCCGGCCTCGGCGCGCTCTTCTCGGCGCTCGACATCGCCGAGGTGGCCGGGGCTGCCGGGGCGCCGATCGAGGAGGTCGCCGCGGTCTATCACGCGATCGGCGCGCGCCTCGAGCTCCAGTGGCTCCGTGACGAGATCACGGCTCTTCCCCGCGACAACCGCTGGCAGACCCTGGCGCGGGCGGCTCTGCGCGACGAGCTCTACGGCGTGCACAGCGCACTCACCCGCGAGGCGCTCGAGACCGGCTCCCCCGAGCTGAGCCCGGAGGCGCGAGCCGACGAATGGCACGCGCAGAACCGCGCGGGCGTCGAGCGCGTGCTGCAGGTCCTGTCCGACATTCGGATGGGCGGGCTCTCGAACCTGGAGACCTTGTCGGTGGCGCTTCGCGAGGTGCGAAACCTCATCCAGTCGAGCGCCCGGGTCGCCCCACCGATCGCCGAGCTGCCGCCCGAGGAAACCGCCGAGCCGCTCCCGCTCCCGCCCTCGGAGGACCCGGTGACGGCGGCCGACCGGATCTCGCGCCGCTAGCTCTCAGCTGGACCGAGGGACTCGCGCCAGCGCCGGCGAGTCGAGATCCCGCTCGAGCAGGTCGAGCACGGCCTCCTCAACCGCCCCCTGCGTCGCCGGCTCGCCGTGGCGCGCCGCGCCGAGGTCCTCGAGAGCCCCGCCGATCGTGAGCCCGTCGCGGAAGCAATCGAACACCCGCGGGTCGATGTAGGAGGCACGGCACACGGCCGGCGTGTTGCCGAGGTAGTGGGCCACCTCGTGCACAGCCCGCGAGACGGCGCGGGCGCGGCCCGTCTTCGACCCGAGCGCCCCGCCCGAGACGGCGAGCGCGACCGCCGCGAGGACCGTGGCGTTCCACGTGCGGAAGTCCTTGGCCGAGAAGGCGTCCCGGGTGACCTCCTTGATGTACTCGTTGATGTCGTCCGAGGTCACGTCGACCCAGCGCCGTCCCTCCTTGTAAGCGAGGAGCTCGCTGCCGCCGCGGCGGCGCCGGAGCGCCCGGACGACCTCGGAGACGTCGGAGTCGACCACGGACTGGACCCGGCGCTTGCCTCCCTTCGACCGGTAGTCGAAGCGGACTTCGCCCCCGGGCGCGAGAGTGACGTGACGCCATCGCATGGTGGCGAGCCCGTAGGTGCCGTTGTTCTCCGCATACCCCTCCGAGCCGATCCGGAAGAAGCCGCGGTCGAGCAGGCGGACTGCACAGGCGAGGACCCGCTGACGCACGAGGCCGCGACGCTGAAGGTCGCATGCGGCGGCCTCACGAAGAGCCGGCAGGCAACGGGCGAAGCGAACCATCTCGTCGAACTTCTCCCGGTCGCGCCGCCGCCGCCAGTCCGGGTGGTAGAGGTACTGCCGCCGCCCCGCCGCGTCGGTTCCCACCGCCTGGAGGTGCCCGTTCGGATCCGGACAGATCCAGACGTCCGCCCACGCGGGCGGGATCGCGAGCGCGCGAATTCGCTCGACGGTCTCGGAGTCGACTCCCGCGCCCTCCTCGTCCAGGTACTGGAAACCGCGGCCGCGGCGCCGACGGACGAGGCCGGTCCCGGAGCAGTCGGCCTTGCGCAGGCGGGTCACAAAGCCATGATTCCCCCCGAGACGTGCGCTTCGAACCTTCCTGGTCTCTCGCTAGTCCTGAAACGGCGCCGTTGAACGGCGGCAACGGCAACGACTTCCTTCAGCGGGGGCGCCGCCACGGACACGATCAACGGCACAACGCCGGCGACGACCGGCGCGAGGGCACGCCGGCTCCAACAAGCTGAGCGGGGTGAAGGCGCCGACTTCATCGTCGGCAGCTCGGGCGCAGACACCGCATATGGCGACGCCGGGCTCGACCCGGCGACGATCGCGGTCGAGAGGGTCATCCCGCGCTAGGCGGCTCGACCGCCGCACCGTTCGCCAAACTTCGACCGATGCGCGCGATCGTTCCTCTCGAAAGGGAGCCTCGCTTCCGCCCGTTTCCGTTCGACCCACCGCTCGAGGGACCGGTGCGCCGCGCCGTCGACGACGCTGCGCTCGTGCTCTCCCGGACCAGGGGGCGCTTCGACGGACCCATCGCCTTCTGCCACGGCGTCTCGCGGGATGGGGCGATCGTCCGCCGCCACGGGCGCTACGCCGAGGCGATGGTCGTCTTCGCCGAGCCGACGCAGGCCTACCGGCTGGGCTTTGCGCTCGGGGTCCAGCTCTTCGTGGAGCGGCCGGAGGGGCTGACGGTCTTCCAGCAACGCGGCCCGTCGATCGGCCGCGACCCCCTCCTGTGGACTGCCTCGGCCTCGGGCGGCCTGGGCCACGCGGAGCAGCCGCGAGACGCGGTGCTCGCCGACGCCGCGGAGGAGATCGGCCTCGGGGAAGGGGATCTCCTCGGCTTCCGCCCGCTCGCGGTGGTCGTCAGCGACGACACCGGCTCGGCGCTCGTCGTCTACCACGCGAAGCTTCGCGACGGCGCCGAGCCCGAGCCAAACTCCGTGAAGGTCGCCGAGCTCTTCTGGGCAGGGTCGCCGGCCGACCTCGGCGCGCAGGTGTCCGCGGACACCGTCGCTTCCTGGGAGGCGCTCGAGCTCTGGCGCGCCAGAGAGGCCACGGCCGCCTAGGCGAGAAGTCTCAGGACTCGCGGGGAGGCTCGCCGCCGGTGACCTTCTCCCACCAGTCGTCCTCGCGGCGCTTCAGCTCGCCCTGCACCTGCTCGACGTACGAGGCGAGCTCGTTCTCCTTCTGGCCCAGGCGCTCCTGCAGGTCGGACAGCTCGCGTTCCCGCCGTTCGAGCTTGTCCTCGCGGATCTCGATGTCGGCCTCGGTGCGCGCCTCGCGAGCCTCCAGCTCCGACTCGCGGCTGTCGAGCTCGTGCAGCCGATCCCGCAGGGACGTCTCGGTCTCGGTGAGGCGCTTCTCGCGCCGCTCGAGCCGCTTGCGCTGGGACTCGACGACGTCCTCGGTGTTCGAAAGCTCGGCCTCGCGCTCCGCCGCCTCTCGCTCTCGCTCCTTGAGCCGCTCTTGCAGGGCCTCGACGTCGAGGATCTTGGAGGCCTCCGACTCGACGCGGGCGACGTGGGTCTCGCGATGGTGGATCTCCGCCTCGCGGGCGGCCAGCTCGGCCTCGCGCCGGTCGAGCTCGGCGAGGCGATTCGTCGATTCCTGGTTCTCCCGCTCGCGCCCGGAGGCGCCTCGCTCGAGCCGCTCCGCGTCGAGCCGCAGGCGATCCTGCTTGGCGCGCAGATCGGCCTCGCGCTCCTCGAGCGCTTCCTCCTTGGCCTGGACCCGCGAATGCTCCTTCGCGAGCTCACGCTCGCGCGCGGCAAGAGCCTGCTCGCGCTTGGAGGTGCCCTTCTCATGCTCTCGCAGAGCGGTCTCCCGCTCGGCCAACGCGCGATCGCGCGCCTCCTGCCTCGCCTTCATCTCGGCCTCGCGGCTCGCGACAGCCTGCTCGCGGCGCACGAGCTTCGTCTCCTGCGAGCTCAAGGTCTGCCCCTGCTTGGCCAGGTCCGAGGCAAGCTTCTCGCGCTGACGATCCGCATCCCGGAGCTCGCGGATCTTCGACTCGACCTGCTGCGATCGCTCGCCCGTCAGCGCCTCGGAAGCCGTCAGCCTGGTCTCCAGCTCCGAGAGGCGCTCCCGTTCCTCACGGAAGTTCTGCAGCTGCTCGGTGAGCCGCGCCTCGCGCAGGTCGATCTCCTGCTCGGCGGAGGCGACCTTGGCGGCGCGAAGATCGAGCTCGGCCGCGCGCGCGTTGGAGTCGCTGTCGATGGCACTCGCCTCGTCCCGCATGGAGAACGTCGTGGCCAGCTCGATGCGGAGGTCGCGCTCGCGCTCGAGAGCCGCAGTCAGCTCGGCGCGGAGCGCGTCGCTCTCGGCAGTGTCCTGGACGGGCACTGCGGCTGCCGGCTCAGGCGGCGGCGCCTCTTCCTCAGGTAGCTGCGCCTCGGTCTCCGGCGGAGGCGCGCCGTTTGTTTCGGCAG